>CAVSAL010000007.1:0-809675 GCA_963725915.1 uncultured Actinomycetota bacterium
GGCTTGCGCCCGGCCCGGAAGCCTCCGGCTGCACGCCGACCACGCCGCGCCGGCGACCGCCGACGGCGCGGCCGACCATCAACGACCAGATAGCGCACGCCGGCTTCGCCGGCTGTAACCGCGCCTCCCTACGGTCGGCTCTGCACCGCCCCTGGCGTCGTGCAAGCCGGCCGGCAGCCCTTCGGACTGCTCGCTCGCCCGTTCGCTGACGCTCACTGGCTTGCGCGGCCGGCGCACACCGCCAAGCCCGGACAGACTAGATGCACCACTGTGCGCGCGCTGTGTCCGCGCTGTGCAAATTCGTTGGCCGGTCCGAGGCAGTTGGGGTCTGTACCCCTTGTGATGACCGCAGCCAGCATCGGCGCCGCCAAGGGCGGCGGCTACGCGCGCTACCTGGAGTCAAAGACCGTCGAGCCAGAGCGCGGCGACTACTACCTCTCCCCCGACGGGGAGCCCACCCAGGCGCCCGGCCAATGGCTCGCCTCGCCCGACACGCTCGCGCGCCTCGGCATCGAGGGCTCCACCGTCGAAGGCCGCGACTTCATCTCGCTGATGGAAGGCAAACACCCCAGGTCAGGACGGTGGCTGCGCGATGCCGGCTCCAACGGCGCTCGGGGCGGCGGGATCGACCTGACCTTCAGCGCCCCGAAGTCCGTGTCCGCTGTGTGGGCGCTCGCCGACGAGTCCCAGCGACGCGAGATCGAAGCCGCACACGCCACCGCCGTCACCGAGACGATCGCGCACCTGACCGACACCGTGCCGACCATCCGCCGGCGCTCCCACGGGCAGGTGTTCGAGGAGCCGGCGCGGGACGTCGTGGCCGCCGAGTACCGGCACACCACCGCCCGCGGCGTCCTCGAGACAGACGCGCCAGACCCGCAGCTCCACAGCCACGTAGTCATCACCAGCGCTATCCGCGATGACGGGAAGATCGTCGCTGTCGCCTCCCGGCCGATCTTCCGCTCCGCGCGCGAGCTTGGCGCCTACTACCGCTCCTCGCTTGCGCACCAACTCCAGCAGCGGGGTTATGCGATCGAGCGGGGCACCGGCAAACACGGCCGCTACTTCGAGATAGCCGGCGTGCCGCGCGGCCTGCTGGACGCTTTCTCCTCCCGCAGCCGCGAGGTCGCCATGGCCGCCGAGCGCTTTCGCGCGAAGTGGGGCCGCGCACCCGAGCGCGGCGAGCTGCGCCAGCTCAAGCTGGAGAACCGCAAAGCAAAGGTGCTCATCACCCGCGCCGACCTGCAGAGCGCATGGAACGACACCGCAGCGCGCTTTGACTTCGCCGGCGAGCGGCCCCCCGGCCGGCTGCTCGGCGCCGCCGTCGAGCCCCCGCCGGAGAGTCCGCTTGAGGATCGTGTCGAGCAGCGCTTGACCGAGCGCGCCGCGACGTTCGAGCCAGGCGAGTTCCGGGCGGTGCTGCTGGAGCAGTCCGTCGGCGAGCTTTCACCCGGCGACGCGCTCGACCTCTCACGGGCGATGATCGCCGAACGCCGTGTCCTTCCTCTGGAGGGCGGCCTGATGACGACGCTCGCGGTGCGGGCCCGCGAGCAGGCGATCGAGCGCAGGTTCACCGCGCTCGCCGCCGGCGGCGGTCGAGACGTTGGCGTCCAGGCTCGCGCGCTCGCCGGCGATCAGATCGCCGAGCGGATCAGCGGACGCCTCAGCGCCGAGCAGGCACACGCGCTGGAGGTCACCACCGGCCCAGAGCGGGCCGCGATCCTCGTGGGACCCGCCGGCACCGGCAAGGGCGTCGTCATCGACGCCGCCGCCCGCGCCGAGCAGCATGTCGGCCACCGGACACTGGGGATCGCGGTGTCCGGGTCCACCGCGCAGCGCCTCGGCCAGGACAGCCCCGCGCTCGCCGGGCGCACCCTGACCCTCGATGCGCTCGTCTCGCGCGTCGAGCGCGGCCAGCTCGCCGTCGACCAGCACACGACGATCTACTTCGACGAGGCGGGCATGGCCGACACCGACCGCCTCGACCGGCTCACCGAAGTCGTGGAGCACACGGGGTCAAAGCTCGTGGCGATCGGAGATGCCGCGCAGTTGCCCTCGATCGGGGCGGGCGGCATGTTCGACCGGCTCTCAGACATCGCCCCGAGCGCCGAGCTCTCGAACATCCGCCGCACCCTGGACCGCGACGAACAGCGTGCCTGGGCGGACCTGCGAGCCGGCCGTTCAGACCGCGCGATGGCGCACTACCACGCACGCGGGCAACTGCACATGGCAGACACCCGCGACGAGGCCGTCGAGCAGGCCGCGCAGAACTGGGCGACGCTCACCGAGACCCTCGACCCGAGCGAGGTCGCGCTGATCTCCGACGCCTCAAACCAGGAGATCGGCCGGCTCAACGCCCGCGCCCAGCACTTCCGTGCAGAGCGCGGCGAACTTGGCGATCTCGAAGTCCCGGTGCCCGGCGTCCACTACGGCATCCGCCAGGGCGACCGGGTGGCGCTGATCGACCAGCACCGCGAGCCAGGCGTCGAGCGGATCGAGAACGGCAGCCGCGGCGAAGTCCTCGACATCACCCCGGCCGGCGAGGTAGTGATCGAGTTCGACGTGACCGGTCGCCGGCGAACCATCACCGGCGAGGACCTCGCTCGCGTGCGGCTCGGCTACGCCCAGCACATCCACCGCGCCCAAGGCGCGACCGTCACCCGCACCTTGGTTGTCACCGGCGGCTGGCAGACCAGCAAGGAGCCCGCCTATGTCGAGGCGTCCCGCGCCCGCCAGGGAACCGCGTGGTTCGTCTCGCGCGAGGATCTCGGCGTCGAAGGGCACGACACCGACCGCATTCAGCGGCTCGCCGAGAACATGCGCCGCAGCCACGCGCAGACGCCGTCGCTCGCGCATCCCGAGCTGGCCGACCGCGACTGGGGCACGAACTTCCACCGCCAGCTCGCGCCGAGCCGCACCAGCCGGATACCGGGGATCGTCCGCGCGATCAACCGGATCGTCAATCCACCAGCACAGGAACGAACACGATGAGCCAGCGAGTCCAAGTCGTCCTATCCGACCCCGTAGCAGTCCAGCTACGCGAGCTGGCCGCGGGCGCTGATACACGGCACTCGACGCTCGCCGCACAGTTCGTCGGAAACGAAATCGCGCGCGCCATCAAGAACGGCCACGTTCGTCCGCTGCGCTCAGCCCCCGTGCTCGTCGACGGCAACAGCGGCGAGCGACCGCCCTGGCTTGAGCCCTACGGCGGCGACGCCGAGTGGCGCCAGCAGATGTGGGGCGCCATCGTCGCCCTGCGCGGCCGCTACCCCGAACAGCTCGAAGCGCTCAAAGAGAAATGGTGGACCGACGAATCAACCGTCGAGACACTCGGCGCCCTCGCCGTCTGGCGAGCAGAGCTCGACGAAACACGCCAGGACCCCCGCGACGAGATCGCGTTCCAAACCCAGCTCAACGACTACTCCCAACTCCTACGCCAAAAGGGTGGCGGCGTCACCAAGGCATGGAAGCCCGGCGCGACCCCGCCAGAGTGGGCCGCGAAGTAGGCGCCGGTCAAGCCAACCGTTACATCTTTGGCTCGTCCTGTGTCAGCTTCGTGTCACACGCTCACAAGGCGAACCGGAGTGTGTACGGTCGGCTGACAACTGCACATTTTGGCGCCGGCGGCAGCTCTAACTGCCCCGACGCCGTGACACAGGAGCGAACACCTCCCATGCACAAACACCGTACCCCAGAAGGGTTGGCGGAGCACGCCTGCATCGACCGGGCCGTGCTCGAGCTCATGCTCGATCTAGACAGGCAGCGGCCGTGGGCCGAAGACGAGATCGCCCGCACCATCGGCGTTCCCGGCGATGTCCGCGACAGCCTCCGGCGTCTGCGCGCCAGCAAGCTCATCCACCGCTGGAACGACCTCGCCATCGCGGCCCACGCCGCGGTGCGCTCTCACGAGATCACCCAGCCCGCCGACGGCCTCAGCCCCGGCGACGCCAACGAGCGGCATTGGGACAAGGCCGTCCTTGAAGGTCTGCTCGCGCGCAGCGCCGACGGCGAAGGGCCGCGCACCGCGCAGCAGACCTACGAGGCGTTCGGCGCGACAAAGCAGAAGAAGCGCCTGCAGATCGACGACGCGCTCGACCGCCTGGAGGGCGCCGGGCTGATCGAACGCCGCGGCGGGCGCTCGATCGCCTCCGAGGTCGCGCGGCGTCTCGACGAACTGATGACCCTCTGACGCGCCCGCTCAGCCATGCGCGTCAACCAACTGGCCTTGAGCCAGGCTGTCCTCCCCAGCCTGGCCAAGGTCGGCATCCACGAGGTCGAGCAGCTCGCCGAACACCCCATCGGCGAGCTGCTCCGCCACCCCGAGCTCAGCAGCGGAGTCGAGCTGCACGAGCTGATCCGCGAGCTTCACCGCCACGGCCTGACACCGTTCTCTCGCCACGGCGGACACGTCCAAGCAGAGCGCGAGCGTGAGATGTTCCGCCTGCGCGCCGTCGAGGGCCTGACGCTGGCGCAGATCGGCGCGCGGTTCGACCTTACCGGCGCGCGGGTGCGCCAGCTCCTGAAACTGCACTTCGGACTCGATGGAGTCCCGCCCGCAGCGAGAAGGCGAAGGTCCGCCAAGCCGCGCCCATCCACCCTCGCCGAACACCGCCGCCTCTACGTGCTCGCGCGAGCCGCGGTGCAGCGCTACTACCACAAGCCATTGACACTGGAGCGGATCGCCAGGGCGATCGCGAGTTCCCCTCGCCAGGTGCAGCGTGCCTACACGCGGTTTGGCGAGGACACCTTCCGCAATGACCTCTCTCGCCGACGCATGGAAGTCGCCGCTGAGCTTCTGCGGTCGACTTCGCTGCCGGTGCGCGATGTGGCGCGGCGCGTCGGCTACACCAACCCGTCCCACTTCGCCCGCGCGTTCAGACGCCGATACGGACTCTCGCCCTCAAACCATCGCGCCCGTTCACGCCAGGCAACACGCACAGAGACGGGGGCGCTCGTCACATGAGCACGCAAGCAATTGCCATCAGCTCCACCGGCATCAGCCGCCAGCAGACAGCAACAGGAACGAGCGCCGGCCGCGAGCCGATTCTCGTTGTCGAGGCTGACGCAGACTTCGGACGGGCGCTCGTCGAGCAGCTCGCCGCCGACGGCCATCCAGCGGAGCTTTCCCGCACCGCCGGCCATGCCGAGATCACGGCAGGCGCCCGCCCGCCACGGCTGCTCGTGCTCGGCGACCTCGACTCGTCACGGGGCACCCTCGACCTGCTGGAAACCATCCGCGGGCACCACCAGGAAGCCTCCTGGCGACCGACAGCCTCCCCGTGGCCACGGAACCTCCCGGTGATAGTTCTCAGCTCACGCAGGACCGAGCCCGACATGCTGCGGGCGTTTGAGGCAGGCGCAGATGACTTCATAGCCCGCCCCGCCCGCTATCTGGAGCTGCGAGCGCGCGTCCGCGCGCTACTGCGCCGCACCGACGGCGCCAACCAGCAAGTGGCGCCGCTGCAGATTGGCCCGTTGACGATCGACCCGGCCGCCCATTCGGTGAGCCTCGCAGGCGAGCGCCTGGAGCTGCGCCGCCAGGAGTACGAGCTGCTGCTGCACCTAGCCGGCGACCCGCGACGAGTCTTCCGAAAGCACGAGCCACTAGAAGCGGTGTGGGGATACCGCTCCCCCGGCACCACACGAACCCTCGACAGCCACGCCAGCCGCCTACGACGCAAGCTCAGCGCCGCAGGCGAACACTGGATCGTCAACGTGCGCGGCGTCGGCTACCGCCTGACCTGAGCAGGGACGAGCGGCCTCGTACAAACGGCTCATACTGCCGGGCTGACAGAGCCGTCGCCCGCCGGCTCCTCGATGCGGCGCGGCAGAACGATCTCCGTGGCGTCATCCGGTGTCACGTCCGCGTAGAGCACTACTGACCGGGCTCGTCCTCGGCAATCGTCGCGACGGGCTCCCAAGGTAGCTTGTCGCTGGCCATGAACCTGCAAGAGATAGAGGGTCGCGTCGCAGAGCTGGACCTAGCCCAGGGTCCTGAGCTCATCTACGCGCTCCTCGAAGCCTACGGTCTTCCGAAGGCCGGGATCGCCCGCCTGAAGTCCGGAACCTACAATCGCTCTGCCGTAGCGGGCGACACGCTCTGGAAGAACAGGGTCTTCGATCGCTTTGAGACCGATGGTGCAGACCTGCACGCGTCGATCGACAACGCCGCCTCCGACGAGCGAGTCCGGCGCGAGCATCCACGGTTCGTGCTCGTCCGCGACGCCGCGCGGCTCCTGGCGCTCGACACGCTCACCCGCGACACACTAGACATCCAGCTCTCCGAGCTCACCACGAACACCGCCTTCTTTCTGCCCTGGGCGGGGATCGAGAAGCAACAGCTCGAGAGCCTGCACTACGCCGACGTCAAGGCAGCGCAACGGATGGCGCTGCTCTACGACGAGATCAGCAAAGCCAACGCGATCGACACCGACCAGGATCCGCATCGTCTCAACGTGTTCTTTACGCGTGTGCTCTTCTGTTTCTTCGCCGAGGACACGGATGTCTTCCCGAAGGGTTGCTTCACGGAGGCCGTCGCCTCGCTGACGAACCCGACGGGCGAGGACACTCCCTTCTTCCTCGACGGCCTATTCAGGGTGCTCGACCTTCCGGAAGACAAGCGGGCCGATGTCCCGGCGCATTTCCTGAGGTTTGGCTACGTAAACGGCAGGCTGTTCTCGGCTAACGCGCCGGCACCTCGGTTCACCGCCAAGGCGCGACGCATTCTGATCGAGTCGGGGTCACTGGACTGGTCGCAGATTAACCCCGACATTTTCGGATCGATGATGCAGGCCGTACAGCAGCCTAGCGAGCGCCAGGCGTTCGGAAAGCACTACACAAGCGTCGAAAACATCCTGAAGGTGATCCGCCCGCTGTTCCTAGTGTCCTGAGTCGTAAGTTCGTGGGATAAGTGTGGTATTGTGTGGGGATGGCTACTATTCGCGGTCGTCCCAAGGCGGTGTTGGAGCTCACCGATGGTGAGCGTGTGCAGTTGCAGGGGTGGGCTGGTCGGCGTCGGACGGCGCAGGGGCTGGCGTTGCGCTCTGCGATCGTGCTGGAGTGCGCTGCTGGTCGTTCCAACAAGGAGGTTGCCGCGCGGCTGGCGGTGAGCGCGTCAACGGTTGGGAAGTGGCGGCAGCGGTTTGTGGTTGACCGGCTGGATGGGCTGGTGGACGAGCCGCGGCCGGGGCGGCCCAGGACGGTCAGTGACGCTCGTGTCGAAGAGGTGATCGTCAAGACCCTGGAGAGTGCTCCGCCCGACGGTGGTACGCATTGGTCTACGAGGCAGATGGCCGCTAGGACTGGCCTTTCACAGTCAACGATCTCACGGGTGTGGCGGGCTTTTGGGTTGCAGCCGCACCGTGTGGAGCACTGGAAGCTCTCAAAGGATCCTCTGTTTGTTGAAAAGGTGAAGGACATCGTCGGGCTTTACTTGGATCCGCCTGAGCGCGCACTGGTCCTCTGCGTGGACGAGAAGAGCCAGATCCAAGCTCTGGACCGCTCTCAGCCGATCTTGCCTGTCCTGCCTGGTGTCCCTGCGCGGGCCACTCACGACTACAAGCGTCACGGAACGAGCAGCCTGTTCGCGGCGCTGGACACAGCTACGGGCAAGGTCATCCAGTCACTGCACTCTCGCCACCGCGCGATCGAGTTCAAGAAGTTCCTCCAGAAGATCGACGGCAATGTTCCCGATGGGCTGGCCGTTCACCTGATCCTCGACAACTACGCCACGCACAAGACCCCGGCTATCAAGCGCTGGCTGCTTGCGCACCCCCGATTCCATCTGCATTTCACCCCGACCGGCTCTTCGTGGATGAATCTCGTCGAGCGATGGTTCGCAGAGCTTACCTCCCGCAAGCTCAAACGCGGCACCCACCGCTCCGTCGCCGAGCTCAACAAAGACATCCGCGACTGGACCGCCCACTGGAACGAGAACCCCCGCCCCTACATCTGGACCAAGACCGCCGAGCAAATACTCAACACGCTCGCAACATATTGCGAACGAACTACTGACTCAGGACACTAGACTCGCTCGACACTGAGCTCGCAGCAGCCGATACCGTCCGGAAGCTGCGGCGCTATATCGAGCGGCTCGCGGGGATCCGGGTGTTCGACCCCGCGTGCGGCTCGGGGAACTTCCTGATCATTGCCTACAAGGAGCTCCGCAGGCGCGAGCACCAAGCCCTGCAGCGGATCGCCGAACTCGATCCTGCCTCAGCTGCGCTGTTCGAGTTCTCTGAGATTGAACTCGAGAGCTTCTTCGGAATCGAGATCGACGACTTCGCTCACGAGGTCGCGATGCTCTCGCTCTGGCTCGCCAAGCACCAGATGAATGTCGAGTTCCGCGAGCTATTCGGCGCTGAAATCCCGCTGATCCCGCTGCGCGACGCCGGCAGCATCATCTGCGGCAACGCGACAAGCCTCGCTTGGGAGGAGGTTTGCCCGAAGGGCGGTGGCGGAGAGCTGTACGTCATCGGCAACCCGCCCTATACCGGCTCGTCGCTGCAAACCGCCGAGCAGAAGGCCGAGTTCGTCGAGTTCTTCGGAACGAAGAAATACCTGAAGAACCTCGACTACATCGCACTGTGGTTTCTCAAGGGCGCCCGCTACATCGCGGACGGACACGCGCAACTCGCATTCGTATCCACCAACTCGGTGTCCCAAGGAGACCACGTTGGCCTCATGTGGCCCTTGATCTACGGAGCGGGCGTGGAGGTTGCGTTCGCCTACCAGTCGTTCGCGTGGACGAACCATGCACGGGGAAGAGCAGGGGTAACCTGCGTGATCATCGGACTCTCGACGAAACCTCAAGAGCGTCGACTCCTGTTCGATGGCGACCACGCTCAGCGCGTGCCGAACATTGGCCCTTACCTGATGGCGACACCCCGCAACACCATCGTCCACCAGCGAAGGTCCAACCTCGCAGGGCTGCCAGAGATGGTGTTCGGCAGCAAGCCGACAGATGGCGGACACCTGAACTTCACCGCGGCGGAGCGTGAGGCCATCCTCGCTGAGGATCCCCGCGCTGAGGAGTTCATGAGGCGATACGCAGGCGCAAGCGAGTTCCTAGACGGCGGTGTCCGCTACTGCTTCTGGATCACGGACGCCGACGCCGAGCGGGCACTCGCGATTTCGCCGATCGGGCGTCGCGCTGATGCGGTTCGGACCTTTCGACTCAGTAGCGCAAAGGCGGCGACCCGGGACGATGCCCGCACCCCATGGCGCTTTGCCGAGCCACGCCATCGCCAAGGGCAGTCGATCCTCGTCCCTATCCACTCCTCTGAGAGACGGCCGATCGTCCCGATGGGGTTCTTCGACTCTCGCACGGTGATCTCAAACGCCGCAAACGCCGTTTACGATGCCGAGCCGTGGCTGTTCGCCCTTCTCCAGTCCCGGATGCATACCGCGTGGGTGGGAACCGTCGGTGGCAAGCTTGAGACGCGGTATCGGTACTCCGCAGTGCTCTGCTACAACACATTCCCCTTGCCGCCGCTCTCTGGCGGCGACACGGCTCACCTCGGTGACCACGCACTAGCCATCCTCGCAGCGAGGGAGCGTCACTCAGACCGTACGCTCGGCGACCTCTACCTGCCCGATCACATGCCGCTCGATCTCAAGCGCGTCCACGACGCTCTCGACAAAGACGTCGACGATCTCTATGGCGTCACGACGCCGTCTGACACAGAGCGCCTTGAGACACTGTTCGCCCTATATGAACGCATGACCGCAGCCGAGACGGAGGCCGCGTAGCCGTGCCCAACCAGGTCAGCGTCGAATACCGGCACACTGGCGCCAGCACGAACACGGACGCCTCCGGGATGCGCGAGATGCAGGCCAAGGCATTCGCGGCACGCGAGAGCCAGTATCTCCTACTCAAGGCGCCACCCGCATCCGGCAAGTCGCGCGCCCTCATGTTCATAGCGCTCGACAAGCTATTCCATCAAGGGCTCAAGAAGGTGATCGTCGCGGTTCCGGAGCGCTCGATCGGTGCGTCTTTCGCCACCACGAACCTCACGGCCGCAGGGTTCTTCGCCGACTGGGACGTGCTCCCCGAGAACAACCTTTGCTCGCCAGGGTCAGACCGCTCCAAGGTCGCCGCCGTACAGAGATTCCTCGAAGGGCCAGACGCCATCCTGATCTGCACGCACGCGACGCTCCGCTTCGCTCACGACGCAATCGACGAGCGGCTCTTCGACGACACGCTAATCGCGATCGACGAGTTTCACCATGTGTCAGCCTCCGAAGCGAGCCGCCTCGGAGAGCTGGTGCGCTCGGTGATGAAGAACACTAACGCGCACATCGTCGCCATGACCGGCTCGTATTTCCGCGGCGATGCGCTTCCAGTGCTCGAGCCGCACGATGAGGCGAGGTTCCGAAAGATCACCTACAACTACTACGAGCAGCTCGACGGATACACGTACCTCAAGTCTCTCGGCATCGGCTACCACTTCTACCAGGGACGCTACACCGAGGCGATCGGGGACATCCTCGATACCGACAAGAAGACGATCTTGCACATTCCAAATGTGCAGTCCGGTGAGTCCACGAAGGACAAGCACCGCGAGGTCGACGAAATCATCGACGCATTCGGAGTGGTCGACCACGTTGACGAGCACGGGATCCTCCACGTCAGGCGCAACACCGACGGAAAGATCATCAAGGTGGCGGATCTCGTCAACGACGTCCCGAGCGAGCGGACCAAGGTCATCGAGTACCTCCGCACTATGACCGATGTCGACGACATGGACCTGATCATCGCCCTCGGGATGGCAAAGGAGGGCTTCGACTGGCCCTACTGCGAGCACGCGCTCACCGTCGGCTACCGCGGCTCGCTCACAGAGATCGTTCAAATCATCGGCCGGGCCACGCGCGACAGCCCAAACAAGACGCACACCCAGTTCACGAACCTGATCGCACAGCCCGACGCCGCAGACGACGAGGTCAAGCTCGCCGTCAACAACATGCTCAAGGCGATAACCGCGTCACTCCTAATGGAGCAGGTCATTGCACCGAACTTCAAGTTCAAGACCAAGAGATCCGAGGACGACTCCCCCGGCGTTGGGGAGCTGAAGATCAAGGGCTTCAAGGAGCCCTCAACCGACCGTGTTCGCTCAATCGTCGACGATGATCTCAACGACCTCAAGGCCCAAATCCTTCAAGACCAAACGATGCTCAAGGCCATGCCTGGAAACATTGACCCAGAGGTGATGAACAAGGTTCTCATTCCGAAAATCATCCGCACCCGCTACCCGGACATATCCGAGGAAGAGGTCGAGGAGGTGCGGCAGCACGTCGTCACGGACGCGGTAATCAAGAACGGGGAGATCAAGGAGGTCGGCGACAAGCGCTTTGTCTTGATGGCGGGCAAGTTCGTCAACATCAACGACATCACCGTCGAACTGATCGACACGGTGAACCCGTTCCAGCGCGCCTTCGAGATCCTCTCGAAATCGATCACCAAAGACGTGCTTCGCGTGATCCAAGACGTGATCGACAGCACGCGCATCGACATCACTGACGAAGAGGCCCGGATACTCTGGCCGAAGATCAATGCCTTCGTGCGGAGGACCGGCAAGCCTCCGAGTGTGCGCTCCGAGGATCCGCAGGAGAGACGGATGGCAGAAGCCCTCCTGTTCCTGCAGAAGCAGCGACGCGCGTTGGAATCCTGACGTGGACGCAGCGGAGCTACGTAGGATGCTCGACGAGGACGAGTTTGGGCTACTCGAGCTACCGGCGAAAGCGCCGGCGCCGACCCCCGAGGATCGCCTTGTCGCGGCGTACAACGAGGTCGCGGAGTTCTTTCGACAGCACGGCCGCCCACCCGTCAAGGATCCCGCAAACATCGGCGAGTTCAGGCTCGCAACGCGACTCGAAGCCATGTGCGCCGACGACGAGCAGCGCCGTGCGCTCGAGCCGCTAGACGAGCTTGGCCTGCTGAGCGAGCCCGAGCCGCCGGAGACGATCGAGGAGGCGGTCGCAGACGATCCGTTCGGGCTCCTCGGGCCAAGTGACGACCTTTTCGAGCTGCGACACGTCCCGAAGACGCAGACGATGCCAGCCACGATCGCCCGGCGAGAGCAAGCAAAGGATTTCGAGGAGTACCGTCAGCTGTTCGTCGAGTGCCACGCTGATCTGCGGGCTGGCCGGCGCAAGTTGGTCCCCTTCAAGAATCCGCTCGAAATCAGGCCTAGACGCTTTTTCGTCCAAGGCGGCGTCCTGCTCTACGTCGCCGAGATGGGCGAGCTGACTTACAACGAGATCCAGAAGGCCAATGCACGGACCCGTTGTATCTTCGAGAACGGCACCGAATCGCGGCTGCTGCTCCAGTCGCTCGCGAGCAATCTCTACAAAGACGGCAAGCGCGTCACCGTGCCCGATGAGCAGACGCTCGCAGAGATGGGATTGCAACCAGACACTCCGATGGCGAGCGTGTACATCCTCCGCTCGCTAAGTGACGACCCGCAGGTAACGGCGATGTCTGGTCTGTACAAGATCGGCTCCACCTCCGCGACCGCGACCGAGCGCACCGCCCATGCCGCGTCGGACACCACCTTCCTCGGAGCGCCAGTAGAGATCGTCGAGGAGTATCGCGTGCCTCGCGGCATCGAGGGCAAGGTCGAGCGGATGCTGCACCGTCTCTTTGCGCCGGCGCGGATCGATGCGTGGTTTGACCGAGACGGCGTCACCGTCGCCGAGACCAAGGAGTGGTTCGCCGTGCCCTTCTCGACGATCGAGGAAGCTATCCAGATGATCGAGAACGACACCATCGTGAACTTCACGTACGACCCGGTCAGCCGGGAACTGCGTCTCGAGCCATAGCCAGGTCCCCCACTGTGCCCAGCTCAGTGGCAGCTGCACCGCCATACGCAAGGGCTCGGTGATCTGGGCTCTACGCTACTTCTTGGCTGTGGACTCCGCTAGCTCGACGAGCCGGCACAACGCGTTGATGAGCCGCATCTGCTCGATGGAGCGTGGCTCGACGTGCAGGAGCTCCGGGTTGCAGACGAGCACGGCGAGGCAGCGGGCGCGCGAGATCGCGACGTTCAGGCGGTTGCGGCTGTAGAGGAACTCGACGTTGCGCGGGACCTCGGCGCCGGAGGAGGTGGCCATCGAGAAGAAGACGACGTAAGCCTCCTGGCCTTGGAACTTGTCCACGGTGCCGATGCGCACACCCGCCGGCAGACGGGCGGTCAGGCATCCCACCTGGGCGTTGTAGGGGGTCACAACCATGATGTCCTCGGGGTTCAGGGGGCGCATGCGGCCGTCTGCTTCGGTGACGGTCCCGCGCCGGAGATCGTCGATGGCGGCGCGGATCAGCTCGGCCTCCTCGACGGATTCGCGGGTGTTGCCGGTGTGCTGGGCCTCCATGAAGCGCACGCCGGTGCCGGTGAGTGTCCCGGGCGCATCGACGTTCTGGTGTGCGCAGGCGTCGATCGTGTCCAGGCGACTCTCGTAGATGACCTCCGAGACGAAGCGGCAGACGTCGGGGTGCATACGTCTAGTGCGGTCGAGGAAGATTCCAAGCTCTGGCGGGACCGTGCTGTGCTCTCCAAGCAGATGCTCGAGCACCGAGGCGCCGGCTCCGTCCGGATGGACGCCTTGGGAGACCTGCGCGAGCTGAAGGGGGTCTCCGAGCAGGACCAGGTTGCGCGCAGAGGTGCCCATCGCCAGGGCGTCAGCGAGCGAAACCTGCCCTGCCTCGTCGATCACGAGATGGTCCAGGGTGCCGTCCATGTCCGTGGGCGAGTGCAGCCACGCCGTGCCGGCCACCAGACGCACGTCGTCAGGCGGTGGAAAGGCATGCACGTCCGACTCGTTCTCGATGAACGAGCGCGCGCGTTTCGAGACGAACCGCGACTCGGGGTTGTCGTTGGAGCACTTCTTCCAGCCGCGGAAGCCTACGTGCTGCTGGTCGGCGGCTTCCTCGACCTCGTGCAGCAGGTTATGGATCGCCTTATGGCTGGTCGCCGCCACGCCAACTCGGGCTCCCCGCGCGATGAGGTGGACGATGAGCTGCGCGCCGGTCCACGTCTTGCCCGACCCGGGTGGCCCCTGGATGAACAGGTAGGAGCTGTCCAAGCCCTCGGCGAGGTGCTTGAGATCGTCGATGTGTGGGGACCCATCTTGCAACTGCTCGCCGTGGACGCGCCCGGAGATCCGCGGCGGCGCGCGCCGGAGGAGTTCGCGCAACGCGCGAAACTCGCCGGGGCCGTCCACACCCGAGGCGGCTATCACGGCGCCGAGGCGCCGCAGAGCGGCGCGCTGCTCGTCGCTGCGGTACGGGCCGCCAGGCACGAGGCCCTGCGGGAGAGGCTCATGCGCGCGGCTCTGCCCACGGCGGATGCGCAGCAGACCGTTCGGTGTATCAACGTCGACGACGTCGACTTGTCGCTGGGTCTCGACGTCGCGGATCTCAGCGCCGGGAGCAAGCTTGTGCTCCTGCTCGCGGAACCGCAACGTGTGGATGAGCGAGCGCTTGTCGATGATCGGTGGCTCGGCTGGGTCCTCGGCTAGCTCGCCGATCGCCTCGGCGTCCTCGACGAGTTCTTCTTGCGACATTTCAAGCCGGTTGAAGTACGTCCACCAGACCGGCTTCTCCTCGCGGCGGTGGTAGTGCAGGAGATGCGCCATCAGACAGAGCGCCCGCTGCTCCTCGCTGCCTTCCGACCGATCATCGGGCAGGTTCCGGACGAGCGCGGCCTCGATGCGGACGATCTCATCCAGCACCGCCGTGGCCTCCGGCGAGGATTCGTGCGGCTCTGTAGCTGGCCGCCACGGGATCGCAACGGCGAACTTCTCCTGCGCCTCGGTGCGGCGGTCGAGCAGCCAACGGTGCAGCTCCACGGTCGAGAGGCAGTCGACCTCGTTGTAGGTTTCGATCGCGTCCAGGATGCCGGGCTCGCCCGTGTCGAGCCATTCCTCAAAGCGCACGATCGAGTCACCGGCGTCGGTGACGTCTTGGTCGCGCTTTGGCATGTAGAACTCCTCGATCTGCTTGATCGAGTACCCCGGCTTCGAGGTGCGCATCGCCTGAACCGTGACCGCGTAGAGGTCGACGAGAACCTTCTCGCGCAGCAGGCGGTCGATCTCCTCCTCGCGGGTGCCGTGGCGGCCCATGAGCCGCTTCAGTGCCGATGGCTCATACGGCGCGTAGTGGTAGACGTGGAGTCCCGGATCCTCCGCGAGCGCCGCGAGGACGAAGTCAACGAACGCCTCGAACGCGACCTTCTCCTCGCGCCGGTCGTGTGCCCAGAACGAGCGAAAGACGGGGCCGCCGTCCTGGATACTGGTGACGCCAAAGAGATATTCGAGGCCTTCGCCCTCGTAGAACGGGTCGCCCTCCATGTCGAAGAACAGATCGCCCGGCCGTGCCTCGGGCAGCCGCGCGAAGCCCCGTCCCTCCTCGGGTCGCAGGAGCTCGTAGGTCTGCGCGCCGGTTGAGCGCTCGTGCAGCTGCAGCCGGGCCTGTTGACGCAGCCGCTCGAACGTGGCTCTTCCGATGCGCGCGGGCCGATCCGCGGGCTGCGCCGCGGCGAGCTGGGTCGATGTCGTGATGCCGATGTCGCTGAGCCGGACGGCTTGGGCGCGCCCGAGCCCGGCGACGAGCGATAGGTGGTCGTCGGCTTCACGGCGCGCTGAGCAGTGCTCTGACCACCTACACAGGCCGCAGTGCTCGACCGGATCAGGGTAGGTCCCAGCGAACCCGTCGGTGAGGCGGGCCTCATAGCGGCGGCGCAGCCGGCGATAGAAAGCGGAGAACTCATCGAGCCGGAAACTCTCGCGCTCTCGCGAGCCGAGGATGACGTGCATCTGCGCCGGCAAGATGCCCTGAACGCTGGCGAGCAGGTCTGAGTACAGGCATAGTTGGACGAGGTAGCCGGGCTTGGCGTGCCGGGCTAGCTTGGTGTCGAGCACCTCGTAGCTGTAGCCGCCCAACGCGGGACAGGGCATGGGTACCTTTTCGAGGAAGTCCGCAAAGCCACGCCAAGAGCCGTCGGCAAGCGCGGCCTGGTAGATCACGTCGGCGCCGACTCGCATCGCGGAGATCGTTTGCTCGACCGCCTCAGCGTCGCTGACGAGCCCGTCTATCACCGACGGAATCACCGCGACATCCAGTCCCTGTCTTATTAGTGAGTCGAGGAACGCCTGCTCATGCTCGTCGCCCTTGCGGGCCACCAAATCCGTCGAGTCGGTTCTCGCGCGCTCGATCGTCGCGGTGCCGTGAGCCACCCGGAGGTCGAGTGCTGACAGGTGCTCGCACTCCAGGAACGCGACGAGGTCTGATGCGGAGAGGAGGAGGCGCCCGTCTGCGTACTGCATCGGAACATCATGGACGGTGCCGGACGTGCGGCGCTCGGTCGCGCGTTCCCCGCCATGCGGACCATCGACGGGACTATCCGATCGAGCAAGTGGCCGCGCTGAATCCAGGTGGTTCGGCGCCGGGTTCCGCGACGTGCCCCGCAGTCGTTAGTCAACTGGCGGAGAAGAGGAGATGCGAGCCGTCGCGCCACTGATATTCGACGAGCCCCCTCAAGTCATTGTCGCCTTCGGGACCGGTGGGTTCTAGTTCGAAGGTGGTCCCAGTCTGCCGCGTCGTCCCTGCCGCGCCAACCTTCGTAAAGTGCGTGCCTTCGTAAGGCACTTCCACCCATCCCCCTGTCCCGGTGTCGAGCGCCTGCAAGCCAAAGTGCATGAACATTGTGCTTTGCGAATCGGCGTCGCCGGGCATCGAACCACGGACCCCGACCAGATCCGGCGCGCTCAGCGCCACGCTGCACTCGTCTACGGTCGCCCACAGCTCGGCTGTACGCGGAGGGCGTATGCAGGGTGCCGTCCCAAGTTTATGCCCACATTCGTCGGCGACCCAGTTGGTCGAGATGCCGGCGCGCGCCCGCACGCAGCTTGCTCCCCCAGCACCGAATCCACACCGCCACCCATCGAAAGTCAGCCATTCCTCGTAGGCGTACGGTCCGCCGTGTTTGACGCCGCGCCCCGCCAATACGTCGCTCAGCACGTACCGAGCTGTCCCGCAGCTGACGCGGCCATTGTTGACGGTCACGCTGTAGAACGCATGGCTATTGGTGATCGCTACGCAGCCCGGGGTGGCAGCATCCGCGCTCGCCACCACCGTCCCGGCAACACCTATGGCCGCGCACAGCACGCCCAATGCGGCCGCTCGAATCTCCTTCAACACGAGACGGACCAGCGCTCAATTCCGCCGCGCGAGCGTCACCACGACGGCCAGAGCGACGAACGCCAAAAGCGCGAGCGCGCTGCCGGTGATCGCGCCGGCAAGGATCGCGACGCCAACGTTGCCGAGCATCGAGCCGCCGTGCTTGGCGCGCCAGAGTTTCGAGGCCCAGCGGTATTCGGTGGCCGTCCGGTAGTTCTCCGGAGTCGGGCGCGAGTTCGTCATTGTTCCGCCGTGCAGCCGGCAGCAAGCCGGTTTGTTTGTTCGCCATCACCGGCGCTCGTGTAGAAGCGCCTTCCTTCACAGCCCGTGCGAATACGCGACAGCACGATCCTCGTTGACACTTCGGGGTAGACGAGCTTCCCTTCCTTGTATTCGCCGTGCCGGTAGTGGTAGAGGCCGGTGGCGACCGCGATCGTAGTGCCCCACCCAGACCACCTCAAGCTCGAAAGCTTCCATTCCTTCGCGCCGGTGTTCGGTAGCCCTTGAAGCGTGCATGAGGACGGGCGAATACGGGCGTGATAGACGAACCGGCCTCGTTCGAAGCTCTCGCAGTTGACGAAAACTTGGCTGCTACCGGACCGCGCGCGAGACGTCGCACCCGAGGCAATACCAGTGCTCACGCCGGGCGCGATCAACGCGAGGAGCCCGGCGCAGAGTGCGGCCGTAGCGAGGAGGCGACCGCCCGTCAGCGTGTGCCGTAGCCGCGCAGCCGGGTACGACCACCAAGTCGGGTGGTCCTGCGGTCGCGGCAGCGTCCCCATGTCATCAAGGGTACGCGTTGAGCCGCGCGGCGCCTTCGGCGGCGCCGGGTCAGCCGGATGCCGGCCAGGGCGTGAGGTTCTCCCAGCCGCCCGGCGGCCGCAGCCGCCAGAGCCGTGCGAAGGCCGCGCCCGGGGTAGTCGTCGGGGACGCGAGCCAGAGCGCGTCCACACCGGCGGGCAGTCGCGGCGGGACCGCCGGCGGCGAGAGCGTCGCGAACGCGAGCTCGGCGTCGGAGGCGCTTGACCCCATCCACACGAACAGGTGCCGCTCCTCGCACTCGGCGGCGATCAGCTTTGCCGCGTTGTCGTTCGCGCATGCTTCGACGAGGGCGTAGAGAGTGCCGAAGTCCGAGCCGGCGCCGCCATGAAAGGCGGGGACGAACTCTGGGACCTCCCCGCGATCGGGGCCCGAGAGACGCCGCGCGTAGCTGACACCAAGGTCGAACAGGGCTCGCGACGCGGCCGCGACCTGCTCATTGGCACCTGCGGGCGGTCGCCGATCAGCCAGTGCGACCCCGCCGAGGTCCCGCACCCCGTGCTGCTCGAGGACCCGCACGTGTGGCTCCGCCTTGGCGAACGTCTTGCGGACCTGCAGCTCGCCGTCGTTCGGCAGCCCGACCCACCAATCCGAGGCCAGCGTTCTCGCGAGGTGTTTGCGCCCGTACCCTGCCGAGTGGAGGCTCTTGATCGCCTCGTCGCGCGCGGATGTCACCTCGAGCGCGACGCGCCCGAGCAGCGGGATCTCCACAACGTCGAGGTCATGTGTTTCCTCCGGCGCACCCTCGATGTCCCGCGGGACGACGATCCCGCCGAGCGCCTGAGCGACGATGGCGCCGGCCGCAGCCTCCTCCGGGCTGAGTCCCCGCTGCCCGTCCGTCATCGGTATGCCCCTCGTGCTCATCGCCCGATCGTATCTCCGGCCGAGGTGCCTGCCGACCGTAGGATGTTCCACGTGACCCACCGCACGCCGGAGCCCTGGGAGACGAACGCGGCCGCGCCGTTCCTGACCATCGAGGGAGCGCGCGGCACTGTGGCGGTCTTCGCGCTTGGAGATGATCGTTTCGTGATCGAGGCGCCCGAGCAGATGCAGGTGGCCGTCGGCTTCACCAGCGCGCGAGACAGAGCCCGGGCGCTCGCCGGGGATGGCACTAGACCAAGCCACCCCCGCTACAGCCGGCCACGAGCCTTCAGCAGCAGGCTCGAGCACGCAATCGTTAACCCACTTCGTCGCGGCTAGGCAGCCGTCGAGGCCGGATTAGCCGGCTTGCGGCGCGCCGACCGCGGTCGCGATCTCGTCGGCGATCTCCTGGACCGTGTAGGTCGCCGTGCTCAACGCGACCTTGTCCGCGAGCGAGGCGCTGTAGCCGAGCACCTCGTCCTTCGTGATTTCGTGCCAGACCGGGAGGATGCGCTGGCGACCAGCCATCTCGAGCGCGACCAGACCGTCGAGCTCGTACTGGGGCCAGTTCTTCGCGAAGAACGGGTGCGAGAGGATCACGAGACCAAACCGGCTTCGGGCCAGACCCTGGTCGATCTTCCGGCGCAGGCTGTCGCCGATCCGGAGCTCGAACTCGTCGTACCAGACGTCAACGCCTCGCTCACGCAGGGCGCCGACGAGGCCGCGGACGATGCCTTCCTTGTCCTCCGTCGCGTGCGAGATGAAGAGGTCGTACTCCTCGGAGCTGGGCTCCGACGCTTCCGGTTCGGCGTCGGCCACGTCACGGATGATCGACTGCAGGCTCGGCTGCCGGCTGATCCGCATCTCAGGCATCGCGCTCGGGAGGACCCGGATGCTGTGGCGCACGCTCGTCACGGTCAGGCCCCAAAGGTGGATCACGACCCACCAGTGGCCGTCGCTGGGGATCGTGAGCTGGACCGGCGTCTGTTTGGCGAGACCGCCAAAGTAGCGGAAATCCCTCCCGGCCTTAAAGGACGAGTAGCTCGCGTTATCGACAAGGAACACGTTCGCGGCCGCCGACAGCGACACCTCGACGGTCTCCCCCCGCTTACGCTGCCCGAGGTCGTAGTACGAGTAGTTCATTCCCGACAATTTTAGGCGTCGCATCGACGGAACATTTGTTCGCGTTCCGCCGCATGCCGGACGTCCGTCGCAAACCCAGGCGCGCGGACGCGGCGACCCGGCGGTCCAGTTTGGGCGGCTAGACGGACTGGGCAGCGTCGCGAGACGACCGTACACCGACACGCTCCTTCAGCCGACACGGTGCCCTGCTCGGGTTCGACGAGATGTCTGCCGAATGCCTAGGCACCGAAACCTCGGCTGCCCAGGGACCGTCGTAGGGACCGAAATCCCTTATGCAGGCGGCCTCCAGCGGATCTATGCGGACCGCTCGGACCAAACCGACCGCAATGTAAGCGCGACAGCAGCAGTGGCCAGATCGTGGCCTGCGCCGCTCGATCACGGCTCAATAGGCGCTCCCCGGCCACATTTGGAAGGCTTGCACCGTGCCGAGCACCCCATTCGCATTCCAGAGCGCGCGTAGCCGGGGCGGTCGGCGCTTCGAGCCGGTCAGGGAGCAGGACCTTGAAGGGGAGGCGCTTCGTGTCTGCGCTGCGCTGCCACATGCGGCAAGCGGGCTACTCGTCCTCCGAGAGGTTGTCGGTCCGTTTGGGATTCCCGATCTCGTCGCCGTCGTGGGCCACTCATCGGCCGTCGCGGCGCGGCGCAAGCTTCCCGTTCCGCCTCTCCTCAACGAGGTCGACGCGGCCTTCGTTGGAGCTGCCTCATCCGGCGCTCCCAGGCGTGTCGAGACGATCGCTCGCCGTCTCGGGTGGGCCGTTCCGATCCTTACGCGTCGCCTACCCGACCTCCTCCGCTCCGGCGCCCTCATCGAGACCCGACCCGGCGTCGTCGTCCGCCCGGAGGCGCTTCGCCCCGTCGGTCAACTGTACGCAGTCGAGACGAAGGTGTCAGACTGGAAACGCGCGGTGCGACAAGGACGTCAGTACCAAGTGTGGTGCGACGCGTACGTGGTTGTCATGGAGCCGTTGGGTTCGCAGCCCTCTTCCGATCTGGCTCGGGCTGCAGCAGAGGACGGCGCTGGAGCTATCGTCGGTGGACGCATGCTTTCCCGGCCAAGAGTGCGCGCACGCCCAGAATGGAGGCGGCTCTGGGGTTCCGAGCACGTAATCGCCGCGCTCGGACACGGATCAGAACCCCTCCGTCCCCCCGTAAGCCTCAAGTCCGACCAGTAGCGGCGTGATCCACGCGACCTCCCGAGACGCAATCCCAATGACTCCAGCCGCGATGGGCCACTCGACAAGCGCACTCTCGTACATCGCTTTCAGCGCGTGGTAGGCGTCCGCGTGCGGAAGCGCCAGAGCCCCGGAGAGCCGATTGAGGACGGACGCGTGGTGCATCCATGCATCTTTTGGCAGCGGTGGCACGGTGCCCGGCAGAAGTCGAGAGGAGAGGACCGCGTCACGATCGGCGAGTACCTGTGCATCGCCGCGCACGAGACACGCAACGAGTCCCTGATGAGTGGCTTGGCTAAACCACTGCCCTCCCTCGGCGTCGGGGTCCGGCGCGGCGTAGCTTGAGTAAGCGCTCACCTTCTGCCGAGAGTCCCAACCAGTACCGAGAAGACGCTCCGCCGGCTGCCAGAGCGGGCAGCCCGGCTAGGTCGCCGTGCGAAACGTGAACCGGTGTCTCGTCGCCGAGTGCACGCACAGTTCGACATAATCCGTGAACCTCGCCGGGAATCACAGGCGCAGGCACAGCTCCGTACTGGCGACAGACCGTCAAAAACCATCCAGACGGTTCAAGTTGTGCGAGCGCCCCGATGTGCCCGTCGAGGAGAGTCCCGCCTCCCCAGAACGTCGCATCCCCGGCAATGCTAAGCCGGCAACCGGAATCCTCTTGTACCGCGATGCGACTCAGATCCAGAGCCCGCTGGCTCGTAGGACTCTGCGCCGAGTGAAGAAGGATAGTCGGCGCAAGGTGTGGCGCCCCGAGCTCATCCTGAATCGCGTAGACCCTACGAACGTGGTCACGCATCTCAGCTTCGGTCTCAAGTGCACCGGATTGCCCGGCCCACAGGTCCCAGGATTGGTAGTAGCGAAAGAAGCCAACCGCTGGCATTTGGAGTGCATGCGTCTCAGGGTCGAACCACACCTCGACGCCCGCATCGCGAAGTCGGTTGACGGTTTCGCTTCCGGACTGCTTCCAATCTTTCACACGAGGAGTGCAGAACGGCGACAAGACAGCCGCCTCAACCAGCCCGCGCACATGCGCCTCCCCGGCCCACGCTGCCAGCGCGTTGCGCGCCGTGTCCTCGACCCAGATGCTCATTGAATGGCCTCCAGTGCTTCAGCGAATCTCGCGGCGTTCCGAAATCGCCGTGCTGACTGCGGGTGGAGTGCTCTCTTCACGAGCGCGACCTGCGACTGAGATAGATCCGGTCGGAGCAGGGCAAGGTCTTGGGTCTCTCCGACGGCCACCCGGCGAAGATAGTCCGCTTCATCCCCTGCGGCGGGGATCGGAAACTCGGCGGTCAAGGCGAGGAACATGAGGATGCCGAGACCGAACACATCTGACGCTGCCGTCGGTACCCCCGAGTAGGACTGTAGGTGCTCTGGACTCAGGTAGCCGGCCGTCCCTGGCTGTCCCCCAACGGTCAGGCCTGCGCGAAGAACGTGGCGGGCGAATCCGGGGTCCATCACGACGTACGAGCCGTCGCTGCTCAGGCGCCGCACGTTGTTGGCACTTAGATCGCGGTGAACGACATCGATGGCGTGCAACGCAGACAGGCCGGCTGCGACGTCCGCGGCCATTGCGGCAGCATCCGCCCATGTCCACGGCCCTGTAAGCAGAGCGTCGAGATCCTCGCCCTGAAGAAACTCCTCAAGCCACGCTGCGCCCTCAACGGGGTCACCCAGCTCAACGAGGTGCGAAGCCGCATGAACGACGTGCGGATCGTCAATGCTTCCGAGCAACTCAACCTCCCGCCTCGCACGACTCAACGCGGCGGGAGAGCTTGACCCTACGGCGACCACCTTCAAGACTAGCTCGTCCCCATCTCGCGCCACCAACTTGACGGTCTTCTGTCCCCCGTCTCGAAGACGCCTCACAATCACGACGTCCAGGGCGGCGAGTGCTTGGCTGATGAGTTCGTCGGTGACCGGCATATCGTTTGGGGCAGGTTCGGCTTAACACGGCGACGCTCGTACGTCCAGGGGGCGAGTTTAGGGGCGATGCGTAGCCGGTGCCGGCAAATCGCGCGTCGCCTGAGGACGCCGCGTCTCGCGCGAGCTGCATAGGGTCAATCCGCCGCAGAATGACGGCTGCGAGGTGCCCCCGTATTGCAGCAAGGCGATCCGACGCGCATTGAGCGGAGGACGCGAGAAGGACGCGGGCGCCGTGACGGCTCCGGCGAGAAGCACACGTGAGCGCCAAATGCGCGGCATTAGCGGGGCTCCCATGCAGCGGAAGTGCGCCTGGAGTGGACCCAGCAGATACGATCGGAGACGAATCAGGCTGCAAATCGCGATAGCAGGAGGGGCAGCTGATGGCCCGACGAAAAAGCTTTACCAGCGAGCTGTACAAAGCCGCACGCCTAAGCGCATCTGGCCGCGCGGTGCGCAAGGGCTATGCGCCGAGGCGCGCGAAGAACATCATCGTGGGCAGGGCCCTCGGCCGTGCCGGCGTCTGGCGGAGGCTGTGGAAATGAGCGCCACGACCGAAAGGCCTGGCAGAGCGGCGTAGGCCACGCCCGGCCGGGCTGCTCGCGTCCGGCGTGCGTGCTGGCATGAAGATCGCCGATGTCCTCCGACAGCCTCTACGGAATCCGCGCAACGCGCGCGTCGCCGCCAGGGCATGCGCACGCGGATGGCGAGCGGCGACAGGTCTACGGCGCGGCGCTGGCGCAGTTCGATGAGCTCATCTCGGCTACCGCAGCGGCTGGTCCGTCCTCGCGTCCCCTGCCGCTGTTCTATGCCTTGAGTCAGGCTGGGCGTGCAATCGCAGCGGCGCACGCCGAGGGCACTTGGCGTTTGGGTTCTCACGGGCTCTCGGCCCGTGAGCTCGACCCGGCGCTGCTCGAGGTAGAGGTGAAGCGGGCGGCCGTCGCAAGCAAGGATGGGAGGCCGGTGGACTCCGTGACCGGAGTAGCTGATGCGACGCAAAGCGAGGTGTTCGCCGGAGCAGTGGCGATCGGCTCGTTGTGGGGCTCGTTGCCGGAGGTCTTCGAGCTGCTGCCAGCATCGTTCGACGCGGGGCCGTGCCCGTTGCTGCTCGTGCCCGACGGTCCCGGCGCCGAGAACGTGCGCCTGCTGACTGATCCAGGGCACGTTTATGCCACTGTGGTCGGCTTCTCCGGCTCGGGGGACGAGCTTGCGCGGTACTTGGTCGAGCAGTATCCGACCGCCTGCGATTCAGAGCTGTATCAGCCGCAAGGTCTATCGAATGTTGAGAATCACACCGAACATGGGGCTGGATTCCTGTTCCGGTGGCAAGCGGATGCTCCGAACATAAACAGCCACATCAGCACCCTCAACCGCATCGCACCCGGCGGCACCGGCTTCCAGGCGCGTTGGCTGCGACCAGCTGTCGGGGGCGTAGCACTCTCATCGCTGCTCACGTGGTGGGCGCTGCTGTTCGGTCTGTCGATGCTCGCCCGCTATGTGCCGGCTGGTTGGATGAGGGAGCTCGACTACGACTTGAGCGATCTCGCCGCCCCGCTCGGGGAGTTGCTCGAAATCGGCCTGCACCGCGTTCCCGAGCTAGTGTTGGCGACTGTCGTCGCTACATCTGAAGTACCGTCGCAGCGCATCGGCGACGGGCAATGAACGCTGGGACGCCGGGCCGGAGGCTCGCGCGCCGTGAGTCCCCGTGACATCGCCATGCCGGGATCGAGATCGCTGCCGAGGGGTTCGCTCGACCTCGAGTCGGGCACGCGCGGGGACGATTCGGGGACTGATTGGGAGTCCGAAGACCTCGAAACCCGCCCAGCGTAGGCTCTTTCCCACCGGATCAAACGGATCAGACAGCATGCCAGCCCTCGCGCAACCGCTGATCGACGCGATGGACACTTTCGCGGCCGCGCGCGACAAAGGTTCGCGAACGGCGCCTGGCGGTGTCGCTCACGGCGGGGCCGCTACCGCCGCGGCTGCTCAGCGAGCCATTCGTCGAGCATTGGGCGCGTGAAGCGGATGTGCCGGCCGACCCGATGGCAGGGCAAGCGGCCGGTCCTCACGGCCTCGTAGACCCAGCTCGTCCTGACGTTGAGATACCAAGCGGCCTGATCTGGTCGAAGCAGCCGGTCCTGCTGCAGCGGAGCCTCTGTTGTTGGTGTTGTTGCTTCCATGCGGATATAGACCCCAACGCGGCCGAACCGGCCAACGAATTCTTCCGTCGAACGCTCGGCCGCCTCACGAACCTGGCGTGCCAGCACAGCCGCCGGACACGCACCAATACAAGCCCCGGCGACCGCGCGACGACCGCTGGGGAACGATGCAGGGAACGATGCCCTGCCGTCGCAACCTCGTGATAGGGTTGCTTTTGTCGCGTTTGCAGGTGTTTTGGAAGTGGGCCCGGCGGGACTCGAACCCGCGACCTACCGATTATGAGTCGGCAGCTCTAACCAACTGAGCTACGGGCCCCCCTCCGCACCGCGGAGGCCAAAGACGCTACCAACCTCGGCGCCCGCACACGAGGTGCGACTCGTCACGAAGGTGGGCACACTGCACGAGATCGAGCCACTGAAATGATCGGCCTGACACCGGACATAACCCAAGTGACCGTCCCCGAGCACGGCGTCCTGCGCCTGACGTTCGCCGACGGCACGACCGGCGACGTATACGTCTTGGACCGCATGCGCGGTCCGGTGTTCGAACGCGCGATCACGCCCGAAGGGTTCGCCGAGGCCCACGCCGATGCCGAGACCGGCACCGTCTGCTGGCCAGGCGGTGCCGATCTTGCGCCCGACACGCTCTACCAGCGCGTCCGCACCGGCATCTGGCCCGACCAGAGCCAAGCGGCATAGCTCGCCGGCCAGCTTTGGCCAACTACGCCCCGCCTAATAGACGAACGCCCCAAGCGCCACCGCCACATCGGCCGCCGGCAGCGGCCCGAACCGCAGAGTCCAGGCCCCATCCAGCTCCTGCCGAAACGTGTGCGGCACGCGCTCCTGCTCAAGCTGAGCCCGGTGCTGCTGGGCGCGCTCGTATCCAGTGACGCCCTGAAAGCTCGCATCCAGCCCATAGCGGCCGTCGTCAACCGGCCAGATCGTCAACCTGTCTGGGACCGGACCGGCCTGCGAGGGAAGCGATGAGCTCATCGAAGCGTTCCACCGTTTCCTACCACGCCCGCGCCCAAGCCGCCACCCCCACACCGCACCCACCCCCGCCCCCTGGTTTGATTCCCCCACCGTCCCACCACGAGGAGGATCCCCTGAGATGGCAGACCGAGCGACCATAGTCACCGGAGCATCGAGCGGCATCGGCCTGGCCGTGGCCCAGATGCTCGGCGAAGAGGGCCACGGCGTCACGATGGCCGCCCGCCGCCCGGAGAAGCTCGACGCCGCAGTCGCCGACCTCCAATCCAAGGGCCTGGACGTCCACGGCGTGGCCGCAAACCTCGCAAGCGAGGAGGAGATCCAGAAGGTCGTGGCCGCCCATCGCGAGCGCTACGGCCGCCTCGACGTGCTCGTCAACAACGCCGGCGTCGGCGTCGGCGCCCTGGTCGGCGAGATCCAGACCAAGCGCCTGGACATGCAGATCGACATCAACTTCCGCTCGATCGTGCTCTTCTACCGCGAATGCCTGCCGATGCTCCAGCAGGCCGCAGCCGAGCACCACAACGCGCTGGTGGTCAACACCTCCTCGATCTCGGGCAAGCGCGCCGAGGCCTGGCTCTCGGTCTACTCGGCGACCAAGCACGCGGTCGTCGGCTGGACCGAAGCGATGAACAAGGAACTCGGCCCCCAGGGCATCAAGTCCACGGCGCTCTGCCCCGCCTTCGTGGACACCCCGATGACCGACTTCGTCAAGGAGCACGTCAAGCCCGATGAGATGATCCGCCCGCAGGACATCGCCGAGTCGGTGCGCTTCCTGCTGGCAACCTCGCCGTCCTGCGTGGTCCCGGAGATCATGTTCGTGCGGCCGGGAGATTCCCTATAGGGTTGCCTGCATGAAGCTAGGCGTTCACATCGGCTACTGGGGCCTTGGCCTCACCTCAGAGGACCAGCTCTCGATCGTCCAGGAGGCCGAGCGCCTGGGCTACGACTCGGTCTGGACGGCGGAGGCCTACGGCTCCGACGCCGCGACCGTGTTGGGCTGGCTGGCAGGCCAGACGAGCAAGATCCGCCTCGGCTCCGGCATCTTCCAGATGCCCGGCCGCTCCGCGGCGATGACGGCGATGACCGCCGCCACGATCGACCAGCTCTCGGGCGGGCGCATGATCCTCGGCATCGGCTCCTCGGGCCCCCAGGTCGCCGAGGGCTGGCACGGCCAACGCTTCGCCCACCAACTGCAGCGCACCCGCGAGTACGTCGCGGTCGTGCGGATGGCGCTCGCGCGAGAGCGAGTGGAGTTTGACGGGCAGACGCTGACTCTGCCGCTGCCCGACGGCCCCGGCAAGGCGCTGAAGCTCACGATCGGCACCGTCCAGGAGCAGATCCCGATCTATCTCGCCGCGATCGGCCCGAAGAACACCGCGCTGGCCGGCGAGATCGCCGACGGCTGGATCCCGACGCTGTTCTCCCCCGAGCACGTCTCCCACCTGCGCCCCCTGCTCGAAGAAGGCGCCGCCCGCTCGGGCCGCTCGCTCGAGCACTTCGACATCGCCCCAACGGTCAACGTCTTCATCACCGACGACCTGCAGGGCGCGCGCGATGCGATGCGCCCGTTCATCGCCCTCTACGTCGGCGGCATGGGCTCGCGCAAGCAGAACTTCTACAACAACCTCGTCCAGCGCTACGGCTTCGAGCAGGCGGCAGCCAAGATCCAGGACCTCTACCTGGAAGGCAAGCGCGAGGAGGCAATGGCGGCGATCCCCGACGAGCTGATCGACATGGTCTCGCTCTGCGGCCCTGCGGACATCGTGCGCGAGCGGCTGGCCATATACCGCGACGCAGGCGTGGGCACGCTCGGCGTCACGCCGCTGGCCTTCAACAAGGAGGACCGGCTCACCCAGCTTCGCCTGCTCGCAGAGCTCGCCGCCTGAGCGGCGCGGCGATGACCCCGCGGCGGATCCTGCTCGGCGCCTTCGGCGACCCGGGCCACGCCTTCCCGATGATCGCGCTTGGCGCCGCGCTGCGCCGGCGCGGCCACGAGGTCACCCTGCAAACGTGGGAGCGCTGGCGAAGCGACGTGCAAGCGCAGGGCCTCGCCTTCGCCCCCGCGCCCGAGTACCACGTCTTCCCCCACGGCCCCGAGCCGCTGGACTTCTACGAGGCCGTCGTCTACGCGACCAGGGACACCGAGCCGCTGGTCAGAGACCTGCAGCCACAGATCGTCGTCTCCGACATCCTCACGCTCGCGCCGACGCTGGCGGCCGAGCTGCACGGCATCCCGCTGGCCACACTGATCCCTCACGTCTTCCCCGAGAGCGCAGACGGCTTCCCGATCTACTCCTTCGGCGCCCGCCTGCCCCGCACCGCCGCCGGCCGCGCCTTCTGGCGCCACGCCCACTGGCCCGTGCGCAAAGGACTCGAAAGCGGCAGAGCCGCCCTGAACAGGACCCGTGCTCAGCTCGGCCTGCCGCCGCAGTCGCGCTTTCACGGCGGCACCAGCGAGTCCCTTGCGATCGTCGCAAGCTTCCCGCAGCTCGAGTACCCGCGACGCTGGCCCGCCCACGTCCACGTCGTCGGCCCGCTGATGTGGGAGCCGCCGGGGCAGCAGGTGATCCCGCCGACGGCGCCGAGTTCGAGCCGCGTCGGCGCGCCGCCCAACGCGCACCCGGTCGTCCTGATCGCCCCCTCGACATCGCAGGACCCCGACCACCGCCTGCTGATCGCGGCGCTGAAGGGCCTCGCGGACGCCCCGGTGCGCGTGATCGCCACCTGGAACAGGCGCCTGCCGCCCCGCCCGCTGCCGGTCCCCGAGAACGCGACCGTGGTCAACTGGGTCTCCTACGCCAAGACGATGCCGCTTTGCGACCTGGTCGTCTGCCACGCCGGCCACGGCACGCTGGCGCGCGCGCTGGCAAGCGGCTGCCCCGTGGTCGCGTGCCCCGTCGCCGGCGACATGAACGAGAACGCCGCCCGCGTGGCCTGGTCGGGCGCCGGCCTGCGCCTGCCGCGCCGCTTCATCTCCCCCAGGCCCCTTCGCCTGGCCGTCGAACACGCTCTGCAGGACGAGACGATGCGCGCCCGCGCCCGCGAGCTTGCCGACTGGGCGGCCAAGGAAGACCCAGCAGACAGAGCGGCGAGCCTGGTCGAGCGACTGATCGATCACTGCGATCGAGGAGATGCCAGAGCCGCCGCCGCAACGGGCTGATCCGACCCTGCGACCCTCAGGAAAGAAGCTCCGGGGGCGGGACTCGAACCCGCAACCTCGATCTTAACAGGATCTCGCGCTGCCAATTGCGCCACCCCGGACCGTGCTACCACGGAAAACGATAGCCGGACCATTCTATGGCAACCTCGAGAACCCTGCCTCGACCTCCGCGTGACAATTCGCGCAAAGCAGCACGCACTTGCGTGCCTCAGCTCGCACCACCTCCAGGGATCTTGCGATGCCACGATGACTCAGACCGAATCGCTTGTCTTCCGGCACCAGATGATGAAACTCCAGCGCCGCAAAGCAGCGATCGTATCCGCATAGGCGGCACTTGCCTCCGGCCTCCTCGACGAGAATCCGCTTGACCTTCCGACGGCGACGCACAACGGCATCCATACGACACTGTCTGCAACGGTAATAGCCACGACCGCTCAAGATGAAGGTCGTGCTGCCATGTCGCGCGCAATCTGCCGTTATCGCCGTCTTGCCTTCGAGCCGTCCCTGACGCGCCGCCTCCGATGCCCGCTGGCCCTGAGTGCCTTGCGTCCGCAGCCCATACTGCCCAAGCCAGTGACGAACAGTTGACCTGCTGCGGTCCACCGCGGTCGCGATCTCGGCAATCGTCGCCCCGCCCTCCACGAGCGGCTCCAGAACCTCACGCCGCAATCCCCCCTTGGCCGCATGCTTCTCCCGGCGGGCAGCCGTCAGCCTGTGCTTCTTGACCCAGTAGCCGACGGTCGATTCGTGCAGGGCGTGGCGACGGCCGATCTCGGCCAGGGAGAGGCCCTGCTCCAACAGCTCCTGCAAGTCGGCGCGATCCATGCGCCGAAGTCTTCATGCCGGGCGCGTGACATCCGTCCGCAAATGTGCCGCGCGTGTGACTTCTCTGTGGCAGGAGCGTGACCTAGCCCCTCATTCCCCGCTCTGCTCCATTGCCCGCTCCTGGGCGCTGTCCAGCTCGCGCTTGACCGCCAGGCGTCGGTGTGCGAGCGCACTGACCTCTCCGTCGGCCTGCACCTTGGCGGCCTGGATGCTGCGGTCCAGACGCGAGAGCTCCAGCTGCAGCACGGAGACCTCGAGCATCGCGTCAATGGCCGGCACCCTGCCTGCCTCCACGACCAGCTCGGCGAGCAGGCGTTGGAGCTCCGGCTCATCCTCTGTGATCCCGGCGAGCGGATCGCTCAGGCTGCCGGCGCGAAGATGTTCGGCCGCTCTCCTCAGCGCCCCGTCAGTGAAGTGCTCGGCCGGATCGATCTGAGAGAGTGCCTGCGCACCCGCCTCGGGCGAGCCGATGCACAGCGACAGAAACGCCTTTTCCGCCTGGCCTGCGCCAACGGACCCCGGTCCGCTGCCGGAACTTGACACGGAGCCGTTGGCCACGGCCGACGGCGAGCCCTCGGAGCGTGAATGGCGACCGGCCCCTGCGCCCAGCAGCCCCTCCAGCAGGCTCTGCGGCAGCGCCAGGCGCCCGGAGACCGTCTGCGCCAGATCGAGCCGCAGCGCGCTCTGCGGCATGCCGGCGAAGATCGGCCGCAGCCGCTCGATGATCTTGTCGCGCCCCTCCGGGCTCTGCGTGTCGCCGCTCTCCAACTCCCGCAGCACCCGGAAGCGTACGAAGGGCACCGAGGACTTCACCGCCTCGCGCATCGCCTCGGCGCCTTCGCGCTGGATCAGCTCGGCCGGGTCCATGCCGCCCGGCATCTGCACGACCCGCAGCTCCAGCTTCCTGGCTGCCGCAAGGCGCGCCGCCTTGAGCATCGCCTCCTGCCCGGCGGTGTCAGCATCGAGCGCGAGCAGCACGACCGTGGCCATCCGCGAGAGCTCGGCGACCTGGCTCTCGGTCAGCGCCGTGCCCATCAGCCCCACAGCGGCGGGCATGCCGGCCTGGTGCAGCGCGATCACGTCGGTGTAGCCCTCGCAGAGGATCACGCTGCCCTCCCTGGCCGCATGCGGACGGGCCAGATGGGCGCCGTAGAGGTGCATGCCCTTGTGGTAGATCTCGTTGTCGGAGGTGTTGAGATACTTCGGACCTCGCCGCCCGCTCGCCGAAGGCTCTCCCATCTCTCGGGCCCCGAACCCAAGCACGTGTCCGCGGATGTCGGCCAGCGGGAACATGATCCGCCGCCGGAAGCGGTCGTAGGCGCTCCTGCCGGCCTCGCGCGAGCGCTGCGCAAGGCCGGTGTCGAGCAGCTCCTTCTCGCTGAAGCCGGCGCGCTGGGAGGCGAGCAGTACCGTGTCCCAGGCGCTTGGCGAGTAGCCGACGCCGAAGTCCCGCAGCGCCTGCTCGGTCAGGCCTCTGCCGAGCAGGTACTCGCGCGCGCCCCGCGCCTCGCCGGAGTCCCAGATCACGCGCTCGTAGTAGGACGCGGTGCGTGAGAGCAGGGAGAGCAGCCGCTCCCGGCGCCGGCGGCGCTCCGCCTCGCGCGGGTCCTCCTGCTTGCGCTCGAGCTCGATGCCCGCGCGCTCGGCCAGAAGCTCCAGCGCGCCCTTGAAGTCGAGGCCCTCGGTCTCCTGCACGAAGGTGAAGAGGTCGCCGGATGCCTGGCAGCCGAAGCAGTAGTAGACCTTCTGGATCGGGTCGATCCCGAATGAGGGCGTGCGCTCGTCGTGGAAGGGGCACAGGCCCTCATATCGCGTCGGCCCCGCCCGGCGCAGCTCCGTGCGGGCGGAGACCAGCTCGAGGAAGTCCACGGCGTCGCGCACGCGGTCCTTGCTCTGGGACGTGTAGAGGGCCATCTCAACGCAAAGCTAGAGCATCGCCCGCCCGGGCCGGGCTCGACGCCGATCCTCAGCGCGCGAACGCCTTGGGCACCTTCAGATCGGTGTAGGCCCTGATGCAATAGCGATCGGTCATGCCCGCCAAGTAGTCGGTGACGCGCTGGGCAAGCGAGTCCTCGCCACTCGCCGACGGCAGCTGCTCGGGGTGATCGACGTAGTGCGTGAACAGCGCCCGGATCACCGAGACGATCCGCTCGCGCTCGGCGCGCACCGCCGGCCCGAGATAGATCCGCTCGAACATGAAGCTGCGCAACTGGTCCATCGCCTCCGCGGCCTGCGCGCCCTGGAGGATGTCCTCGGCGCCCTCCGAGCTCTCGACCATGTCGTGGACGAGCGCGTCGATGCGCTCCGAGCCGGTCTGCCCCAGGATCGCGATCGGCTCCGCCGGCAGGTCCGTCTCGGCCAGCAAGCCGGCCCTCACGGCGTCGTCGATGTCGTGGTTTATGTAGGCGACCCTGTCGATGATCCGCACGATCCGGCCCTCGAGCGTCTGTGGCCGCGGCGCGCCGCCGGAGTGGCTTGCGATCCCGTCGCGCACCTGTTCGGTGAGATTGAGCCCGGCGCCGTCGCGCTCGAGCGCGTCCACGATCCTCAGCGAATGCTCGTAATGCCGAAAGCCGGTTCCGAAGCGCTCGCGCAGGCAGGCGTCGAGCGCCTCCTCGCCGATGTGCCCAAACGGCGTGTGGCCGAGGTCGTGGCCGAGCCCGATCGCCTCGGTCAGATCCTCGTTGAGCCGCAGCGCCCGCGCGACCGTGCGCGAGATGCTCGTCACCTCAAGCGTGTGGGTCAGACGGGTCCTGTAGTGGTCGCCGGTGGGCGCGACGAAGACCTGGGTCTTGTGGGTGAGCCGGCGAAAGGCCTTGCAGTGCACGATCCGGTCGCGGTCGCGCTGGAACGGCGTGCGCAGCCCGCAGTCCTCCTCGGGGCGTGCTCGCCGCGCCGGATAGGAGCGCTCGGCCAGCGGCGAGAGCGATTCGCGCTCGAACGCTTCGCGGCGCTCTGCGAAGCGGGCGGCGACCTGGTCGAGACTGCTGGCAGCGCTCATGCCCCCAATTGTGGCAGCGCACCCCGGTTGAGTAGACGGTCGAGAGCCAAGCGAGGCAAGGACGCAGGGAGCGAAGTGTGCGGGAGAGCGCCGATAGACCACGGACGCGCAGCATCCGAGCAGAGCAAGGATTCAAGGATGCCCGCGTCCATCGCGCGCTCCTTCTCAGCCTCACTGAGGGTAGGTTTTCCCTGCATGGGAAGGACCATCCTTTCCGTGCCACGGCCCCGGGCAGTTCACGCTGCGCCGGGGCCAACTTGTTAGAGGCAGGAAAGGTATGAGCCGCGTCGGTCGGGAAAGTACCTGGCGGTGTTCGTGTGGACCTCGCCCATGACGTATTCGCCTGCGGCGTGACGGACTCGACTATGGGCAGCGAAGTGGTCTCCAAGCCGGTTGTAGGCGGGCCACTCGTCCGTATAGACGATCGCTTCGGGTCGTACCCACTCGACCACCCGCTCCTTCAGCTGTGGACCACGCCGGGACGGCAGAACGGTCGCCTTCATGCGGCCTCCGCGTTCGACGGCCGCGAAGACGGTTGCTCTACTACGTTCCTTGAGCTTCATTGCCGCGGACCGGCGCTCAGCGATCGGAGCGTTTGGCAGGTAGCCCTTGCGCGGCTTGCCGTCCACGGAGGTCTCATCGACCTCGACATGCCCGGAGAGCTGCTCGCCGTCGTCTGTCATCAGTTGGTTGCGGATCAGGTTGAACATCCCCGCCACGCGGTCTTGTAGGTCACGCCCAGCTCGCGCTCTAGCTGCTTGGCGGACACTCCGCAGCGAGTGCTAGCCATCAGATAGATCGCGTAAAACCACAAGTGCAGCGAGGTCGAAGACTTGTGGAAGATCGTCCCTGCGAGCGGGTAGAGCGAATGCCCGCGCGTATCACACGAGTACGCCGGCCGGGCCTTGATCCGATGGAACTTCCGCGTCCGCTCGCACTTCGGGCAGTGCGCATGATGGCCGTCCGACGCGAACCGTTCCCGCCACAGAGCGTCCAAGCAGGCAGCGTCGTCCGGGAACTCGCGCATGAACTCCATCAGCGAATACCGCGAGTCCGTAGCGCCAGCACGCGCCCTCACAGGGTTGTTGCGATCAACGGGAGGCACGACGCCTCCGCTCGATCCACAACACCAACGCCTTAGACGATTCCCAAATGAGCAAGCGCATGCGACTAACCCGATTCATGTAATGGTCGGGAACAGGCCCTCCATGTCTTCCTCGATTCCAGGGGTGACACGCGGGAGAAATGAAAGGATCGCTCACGCTTAGCCCTGATGCCCATGGAGGTCCGCTCGATCAAATCAAGCTTGCTGAGCGCGTTCAGATCCCGTGTGACCGTCTTGCCCCCCTTGCCCGCGTATGCTTCGGCCAGCCCTGGGGTAAGCGTGGTGAGCCTGTGCGCGGCGGGTGTAGGAATTGTGCTTGAGCGCAAGCACTAGATCGCGCTGTCGTCGTGCCGTCAGCGTCCGGTCCGGAAACATCGAGTGGACGTAGTTGACCCACGTCGCGTCCACGATTAGCTCATGCACATCGTTGACTGTTGCTGCAACTGCCCTACGAACCCTTCCGCCGCATAGCCAAAGAATGGGATCAGGTCTCCGCCTGACTTCGAGGCGTGCTCAAGCTGCCGGTAGTAGTTGGATCTCGTCGCGTTGTAGTGGTTCGACAGTAGGTGCGCGGCGACGGACGGGATGCCAGCAGCAGTGAGGATGCCGAACTCGACCAGTCGTGCTGTCCGTCCGTTCCCATCTCCAAACGGATGAATCCACGCGATGTATACGTGGGCGACGACAGCGCGCAGAAAGGCGTGTAGGAAATCCTTGGCGTGATCCTTGCCGTCGCGCTGGAAGTCTGGCCCATTGAGCCAGTCGCAGAGAGCGGCGACCAAGAAGGCGCAATCCTGTGCTGGGGCGCCCCTATAGACATTGCCGACGACAATCCCCCCGTCGCGGAACTCGCCAGGCACTACGTGGTCCTCGACCTCAAGGCCGTCTAGGACCTGCTTATTGAGTGCGCATAGGCGGTCCGGCGTGATCTCAAAAGTTCCGTCCCGATGCACTTCCATTTCGATGCTCGCAAGTGCGTGAATGACGTTTTCAAGCTCTTGCTGCAGGTACTCCTGGCTCTGCGGGACCTCTAGTCTGCCCTCGACAGCAGCGATGGCCTGCTCTTCGTTGAGGCTATTCCCCTCTATCGCCGCGCTCGCCCGGGCCCCCTTCGCCAGATAGACCCTTTCCATCTTCCGCGCCAATGCCGGCGGGAGAGGGGTCTTCGAGAGGTGGCGGCACTTGGAGTGGGCTTCCCCAACATGGTTCCAGAGTGTCCACGGAGCATCCGTTAGTCGTAGCTGAAAACTGATCCACGGATGGGACCTCAAATAGTCCCTAGAAAAGTCCGTCCGAATGTCCCGTTCTGTCGCCACAAAAGTCCTCTATTTGCAGGGCAAACGAGATTATAACATAGTTTTTGTCCGGACGAATGTCCCTAGGGACGGGCGCTAATAATGACGCTTTTGCACGCACAAAGACGGCGCACTAGCTACCGGGCGGCACAATCCTGGCCAATAAGGCCCCGAGTCTACCTGGCGTCAAGGTATAAGTGTGCGGGAGAGCACATGAGCGACCGAGGACGCCGCCGCGCGCCGGCTATCGGCCGTCTACCGGCGCCAGCCGCAGGTGCGCGTGATGCTCCAGCATCTGGGAGATCGCGCGCTCGACCTGACCGAGCGCGGGCTCGGGCGCTTCGGGCGCCTCGGCGAGCGGGCGGCCCAGCGAGCCGGTCATGAACTCGTGCGCCTGCTCCCCGATCGCAAAGGATCCGGCCTCGCAGGCGCCGCAGACCACCCCGCCGGCGGCGCCGGAGAAGCCGGTAAGATGCTCGGCCCCCCCGCAGCCAGCGCAGGCGCCGAGCTGCGGTGCCAGGCCCGCGGCGTGCAGCAGCTTCAGGCGAAAAGTCAGCGATCCGGCGCGCCCTGCGGCGTGCGGCTGCTCATCGAGCAGCTTCAGATGGCGGCAGAGCAGGTTGAAGACGTGCGGATGCGGCTCCGCGGTCTCGAAGATCCGCCCAACCGCGTCGCAGGCCCGCGCGGCGGCGTGCAGGGCGGGCCCATCGTCGCGCAGCCGGGGATGGGCGTCGATCGTCTGGGCGCCGGTGACGGTCAGCGACTCGCCGTGGCCTTCGTGCATCTCGATGCCGAGCCGGAAGAAGGGCTCCAGACGACCGCCGAAGCGGCTTCTGGTCCTGCGCACGCCCTTGGCGATCGCGGCGACACGGCCGCGGGCGGGCGTGTAGATGTGCAGGATTCGGTCGGCCTCTCCATAGCGGATCGAGCGCAGCACGACTGCCTCTGTCTTGACGGGACCTGGCACGATCACCGAGTCTAAGCTTGCTGGCGGCGGCGCCGGAGCAGCATCGGCAGGGTCGCTATAGGCATCACCATGGTCGCTATACTTTGTAAAGCAATGCCTCAGATCAAGGTCTACACCACCACGGCCTGCCCCTACTGCGTGCGCGTGAAGCGCCTGCTCGACTCCAAGGGCCTTGCCTACGAGGAGGTCGATCTCGCCCGAGACCCCGAGGGCCGTATGGAGCTCGCGAAGCTGACCGGCATGATGACCTTCCCCCAGGTGATCCTCGACGGCCGCCTGATCGGCGGCTTCAACGAGACGCAGGCGGCCGTCCGGAGCGGCCTGCTCGACGAGCTGCTGGCCGAATCGGGGATGTTGGCGTAGCGAACGTCTCCCTATTCGGTCGCCTGAGCGGCGGCCGCTGGCAGCGGCCGCAGACGTAGGTCCCTCGTCCGGCGACCACGAGCTTCACGATCTCCCCGCCGCAGCGCGGACACGGCTCGCCGGCGCGCAGGTGAACCAGGAAGCGGTCCTGGAAGCTGCCGCTGACCCCGTCTATGTGCCGGAAGTCGTCGATCGATGCGCCCTTGGCGTCGATGCCTTCGCGCAGCGCCTCGATCACGCCCTCACGCAGCCGCTCGCACTGCTGCCTGGTCAGCGAGCCGGCCGGCCTTGCGGGGTGCACACCTGCCCGAAAGAGCGCCTCGTCGGCGTAGATGTTGCCGACGCCGGCCACTCGGCGCTGGTCGAGCAGCAGCGCCTTGATCGGCGCCGTGCGCCCGCGGGTCTGATTGAAGAGATAGTCGGCGGTGAAGCCATCCTGAAACGGCTCCGGGCCAAGCCGCGCGGCGAAGAACTCCTCCAGCGCCTCTTCGCCGAAGAGCAACTGCGCGGTGCCGAAGCGGCGCTGGTCCACGATCGTCAGGCGCACGACCCGGCGGCGCGGACCCCGCAGCTCGATCTGCACCCGCGGGTGCGGGGTGGAGGAGTCGGCGGCCAGCAGGATCGCGCCGCTCATCCGCAGATGCTGGAGCAGGAAAAGCTCCCCCTCCATCTCCCATATCAAATACTTTCCCCGCCGCCGCAGCGCTTCGATCCGCCGTCCTTGCACGGCGTCTGAAAGCTCGTCCGGGGCAAGCGGCGCGCTCCAGCGCGGGTCGAGCACGTCCATCGCGGCGATCCGCATCCCCTCCACCACCGGCGCGAGCTGGCCGCGGATCGTCTCGACCTCGGGCAACTCAGGCACGGCCTCCCTCCCGCAGGAACGGCTCGCCCGGAAGCTGCGGCGCGCGCTCGCCGGTCAGCCACCAGAGCACGCTTGCGCCGACGTCCGCCAGCGGCCCGTCGTGGCGCCATCCGCGCGCGCCGGGACGGCGCAGCATCGCGCCGGTCGCGGCGAGCAGCGGCGCGTGCTCCCGAGTGTGATCGCCGGAGGGATGGTGCGGGTCCACGCCGTGGTCGGCGGCGATCACCAGCAGGTCCCGCTCGCGCAGCAGGCGCAGCCAGCCGGCGAGCGCGGCGTCGATCCGTTGCAGCGCCACGTGAAAGCCCCGCACGTCCTTGCGGTGCCCGTAGACCTGGTCGGTCTCGATCAGGTTGACGAAGATCATGCCCGCGTCGAGCTCTTGAAGCAGAGCGCCGGCGCTGGCAAGCGCAGCGGCGTTGCTTGCCCCCGCGTGCGACTCGTCGATGCCCACCCCGGCGAACAGGTCGCACACCTTGCCGACCCCGTGCACCGCGACGCCTCGCGCGCTCAGCTCCTGCAGATAGGTGCGGCTCGGCGGCGCGAGCGTGAAGTCGCGGCGGCCCTCGGTGCGCACGAACGCGCCCGGCTGCCCCGTGAACGGGCGTGCGATCACCCGCCCGACAGCGTCGGCGCCGCTCAGCACCCCCCGCGCCGCCTCGCAGGCCGCACAGAGATCCCGCTCGCTGAGGCGATCGACGTGCGCGGCGAGCTGCACCACAGAGTCGGTCGAGGTGTAGAGGATCAGCCTGCCGCTGCGCAGGTGCTCCTCGCCGAACTCCTCGATCGCGGCGATGCCGTTGCGCGGCAGGTTGCAGATCGCCTGATGGCCCATCGCATCGACGACACGCGCAAGCAGCGGCGCGGGCAGGCCCTTCGGGTAGGTCGGAAGCGCGCGATCGAGCACCGCTCCCATCAGCTCCCAGTGTCCGCTCGTCGAGTCCTTGCCCGCGCCGAGTGCGTGCAGGCGCCCGTGGATGACCGGGTGCGCGCACGGCGCCACGCCGGCCAGCGGCAGGATGCAGCCGAGCCCGAGCTGCTGCAGCGTCGGCAGATCCAGCCCGCCGACATCCTGTGCGACGTGCGCGAGCGTGTTGACGCCCGCATCGCCGTACTGCGCGGCGTCGGGCAGCGCCCCCACGCCGCACGCGTCGATCACGAGCACGATCGCCCGACTGCCGCTGCGCATCTCCCCCACCGGGACCAAACCTAGTCCTCAGCGGCGCCGCCGGGCACGCGGGTGAGCGTCGAAGTAGGTGTCCTTCAGCTTCTCGGTCGAGAGGTGGGTGTAGAGCTGGGTGGTGGCCAGGTCGGCGTGGCCGAGCATCTCCTGCAGGGCGCGCAGGTCGCAGCCGCCGGCGAGCAGATGCGTGGCGAAGCTGTGCCGCAGCGTGTGCGGGCTCATGCGCTGCGCAAGACCTGCGGCATTCGCGTGGCGCATGATCGCCTTGTAGAGGCCCTGCCTGCTTATGGTGCCGCCGCGGGCGTTCACGAACAGGCTGCTCTGCACGGCATTGCCGACGAGCACGGGGCGGCCGCGGGTCAGGTAGGCGCCGACCGCCGCAACCGCCAGCCGCCCGACTGGCACGATCCGCTCCTTGGATCCCTTGCCGCGCGCGCGCAGCAGACCCTCCTCCAGGTCGATCTCGCCGACCTGGAGCGCGACCGCCTCGGAGATCCGCAGCCCGCAGGCATACATCAGCTCCAGCACCGCCCGGTCGCGCAGCGCCAGCGGCTCGCTGCCGCGCGGCTGAGCGAGCAGCTTGGCGACCTGCTCGCGCGAGAGCACTCCCGGCAGGCGGCGCGCGCGCCGCTGCCAGCGCAGGTCCGCGGTCGGGTCGTGGTCGATCAGCTCCTCGCGCCGCAGGTGCTTGTAGAAGGAGCGGATGCTCGCCGCCTTGCGCTGGACCGTGGCGGGCGCAAGCGCGGGCCGCTCCGGCGGGCCGCCGGCCGGGTCGCCCTGCGAGGGCTCGGAGAGCATTGAGAGAAAGCCGGCGAGATCGCCGTGCCGCGCCTGCAGGACATCGACCTCGCGCGCGTCCAGGAACTCCACAAGCGCAAGCAGGTCGGTCCTGTAGGCGGCCAGGGTGTGCCTGGAGGCGCCCCGCTCGAGCTCCATGTGCGCGAGGAAGTCGAGGATCAGCGACTGCGCGCGGGGCGGCGCGGAGGGGGCGCTTCTCAATGCCACTCCTCCTCCTGGAGCAGCTCCGCGAGCACGCTGCCGGCGGCAAGCGCCGCGGCGTGGAGCAGCGGGTCTTCCAGCAGCGTCGGCATCCCTGGCGCTACCGGCAGGCCCGCGCCGGCAAAGCCCACGAGATCGACCGGCGAGCGCCGCCAGTCGTGCCGGGCGATCCGCGCCGGGCGGTCCACCCCGAGCGCCAGCTGTGACTGTCCCGCCCCGGGCGAGTCGAAGACCGAGCGAAGCCCCTCTCGCAGCTCACGCCCGACAGGCGAGCGGATGCCCGCAGGCAGTGCGACGCTCACCGGCTCGGCCACCAGGTCGAGCAGCGTCAGAGTCTGCTCGGAGAGCTCATGCCCGCTCCCGCCGGCCGCCGTGGACATCTCCGCAACCGCGAGGCGCGGGTGACCAAGCGCGTGGGCGGCCGCTGCGCAATCCAGGCCAAAGGCATCCTCTCCCGGAAGCGCCGGCCCCGCCAGGCAGACCGCGGCGCCCCAGCCGAGATCGGTGAAGGCGTGCTCGATCGCGCCGCCGATCCCATCCGCCTGCCCGTTTCCGGCCGATGTCCCGGCGATCAGACTCGCCCGCGAGCAGCCCGCGAGCTCGCAGCGCGCCGATCGGCTGCGAGCGCTGAGCCGCGCCTGCCTGTGCGCCGACGCCGATCGCGCCGAGCTTCGCGCCGTGCGCAGCCTGAGCGAACGCCCATGCGAGGGCGCCCAGCTGCCCATCGAGCAGGAGCACCGCGACGGCTTGGCCTGACTTCACCACTGTCTCGCGACGCTATCGCAGCTCAGAACGCGATCCGGACGCCGGCGCGCCGCCGCCCGCAAGCGGGCGATCGGCATCCGGCCACTGCACGTCCACGTCCAGCTCATAAGCACACTGCGGCAGGTTGGCCATCTCCTGCAGGCGCCGGATCAGCTCGGCCGCCGCGCCTGCAACATCCTGCCCACTGTCGGCCTGCAAGGCAAAGCGCGCGGTCACGTTCGCGCAGGCGTCCTGCCGCTGCCCAAGGCCCTCGCTCACGGCTGCGGCGCGAGCGGGCGCTCTTGCTGCCCGGCGCCCTTGCTGGCCTTCACGCCCGCGCGGGCGCGCTCCAGCGCCGCGGCGACGAAGCCGCGGAACATCGGCGCCGGGCGCTCGGGGCGGGACTTGAACTCGGGATGAAACTGAGAGGCCAGGAAGAAGGGGTGCTGCTCGAGCTCGATCGCCTCCACCAGCCGTTCGCCGGGCGAGGTGCCCGAGATCCGCAGCCCCGCGCTCTGCAATCGGCTGCGCAGGCGGTTGTTGACCTCGTAGCGGTGGCGGTGGCGCTCGTAGACGACCGCTTCGCCGTCGTAGACCTCGCGCGTGCGGGTGCCCTCGTGCAGCTTTATGGGGTCGGCGCCGAGCCGCATCGTGCCGCCGAGGCCGGCGACCTCCTTCTGCTCGGGCAGCAGGTCGATCACCGGATAGGGCGTCTCGATGTCGAACTCGGTCGAGTTGGCGCCCTCCATGCCGGCCAAGTGCCTTGCGAACTCGGCGACGGCGACCTGCATGCCCAGGCAGATGCCGAGGTAGGGAACGAGCTCCTCCCTGGCGATCCGCGCCGCAGCGATCTTGCCCTCGACGCCGCGGCCGCCGAAGCCGCCGGGGATCAGGATGCCGTCGGCCTGCGCGAGCGCCGCGCGGGCGTCCTGTCCGCCCTGGCCCTCCAGGCTCTCGGAGTCAACCCAGTCCACCTGCACCTTCGCGCCCTGCAGATGGGCGGCGTGCCGCAGCGCTTCGCAGACCGAGAGATAGGCGTCCTCGAGCTTTACGTACTTGCCGACGATCGCGATCCGCACCGTCTCGGTCGCGGCTTCGGCCTTTTCGATCGGCACCTTCCAACCGGTCAGGTCGGCCTGCGATGCCTCCAAGCCGAAGTGCTCCAGCACGAAGTCGTCGACGCCCTGCTCCTGGAAGCCGACGGGCACCTGGTAAATGTTCGGCACGTCATTGGCGGAGACGATCGCGCTGCCCGGCAGCGAGGCGAACAGGGCGATCTTCTTGCGAATGTCATCGGAGAGCGATTCCTCGGAGCGGCACATCAGCATGTCCGGCGCGATCCCGATCCGGCGCAGCTCGTTGACCGAATGCTGGGTGGGCTTGGTCTTCAGCTCGCCCGCATGGGTGATGTAGGGCACGAGCGTCAGATGGATGAACATGCAGCGTTTGCGGCCGACGTCGACCGGGAACTGCCTGATCGCCTCCAGGAACGGCAGCGACTCGATGTCGCCGACGGTGCCGCCGATCTCGGTGATCACGAAGTCGACATCCGCGGTCTCGGCGATCAGAGAGATCCGCTGCTTGATCTCATCGGTGATGTGCGGCACCACCTGCACGGTCGCGCCGAGATAGTCGCCGCGGCGCTCGCGCCGGATCACCGTGTCGTAGACGCCGCCGGCGGTCACGTTGGAGGCCCGGCTGGTGTTCGCGTCGGTGAAGCGCTCGTAGTGGCCGAGATCGAGGTCGGTCTCGGCGCCGTCCTCGGTCACGAACACCTCGCCGTGCTGGTAGGGCGACATCGTGCCGGGGTCCACGTTGATGTAGGGGTCGAGCTTCTGCAGCCCGACCGTGAACCCGCGTGAGACCAGCAGACGTCCAAGCGAGGCGGTGGCAATGCCCTTGCCCAGCGAGGAGACGACCCCGCCGGTCACGAAGATGAACCTTGTCTTGGCCGGTGCCTGCGGGTGAGCGTCGAGGTGATGGTTCATGCGGGCCTGCCAGAGGAGTCTAGTCGGCCCGCCGACGGACTCGCTGCCAGCACCCTAGACGGCCTAGAGGCAAGCGAGGCAAGGACGCAGTGAGCGTGGCGTACTCGACGTACGCGAGCGAGCGAGGACGCAGCATCGCGCCGCCTATCGGCCGTCTAGGCCGCGCTCAACAGCTCCTCGGCGTGCCGCGTGGCCACCGCGTCGTCCTCGTGGGCGCCGAGCATCCGCACCAGCTCGCCCACGACCTCGTGCTCGCCGAGCTTTGCGACGGTCGCGCTCGTGCTCTTGGCGGTCGAGCCCTTGGCGATCGAGAAGTGCGTCTGCGCAAGCGAGGCGATCTGGGGCAGGTGGGTGATGCAGAGCACCTGCCTGCCCGCCGCGAGCTCCCGCAGCCGCTCGCCGACCGCGCGCGCGGTGTGTCCGCCGATGCCGGCGTCGATCTCGTCGAAGATGAGCGTGCGATGGGACGTCCCCGCCGCGACGGAGCCCTCGCCATCGGCGATCGCGCTGAGCGCGAGCATCGTCCGCGAGAGCTCGCCGCCGGATGCGGTCTGACGCAGCGGCCCGGCCGCGACGCCGGGGTTCGGCGCGAGCATGAACTCGACCGCGTCGCCGCCGCTGCCGCTCGGCTCGCGCGGCGCCAGCGCCACCTCGAAGCGGGCCTCGGGCATCGCCAGGCTCGCCAGCTGCGCCTGCATCGCCGCCGCCAGCTTCGGCGCCGCCTTGACGCGCGCCGCCCGCAGCGCCTCCACCTGCTCGGAGAGCTCGCCCTGCGCCGCCTGCAGGCGCTGCGCCGCCTCGCCGGCCGCAACCTCGGCACCCACGAGCTCCTCGCGCCGGGCGCGCGCCTGCTCGGCATACGCGAGCACCGCGTCGAGGTCGCCGCCGTGCTTGCGGCAAAGCCGCTCGATCGCCGCCAGGCGCTCTTCCAGGCTCTGGAGATCGCCCTCCTGCGCATCGAGGTCCTCGCCGTGGCGCCGCAGGTCGCCCGCGAGATCCTCCGCCTCCAGCGCCAGCGCCCTGACGCGCTCGCCGAGCGCGTCTAGCGACCCGTCCACGCCGTGGATCTGCTCGATCCGCGCACAGGCGGAGGCGATGATGCGCGCCGCCCCGGGCGCATCGTCCTCGTCGCCGGCAAGCTCGGCCGCGCCGATCAGCGCCGCCGCGCGCAGCGCGTCGATCCGGCGCAGCCGCTCGCGCTGCGCCTGCAACTGCTCCTGCTCGCCGCCGGCCGGATCGATCTCGTCGATCTCGGACAGCTCGTGCTCGAGCAGGCCAAGCTCCCGGTCCCGCGCCGCCGCCAGCTCGCGCAGGCGCGCGAGCTCTGCCTCCGCCTCCCGCAGCCGCCCGAGCGCCTGCGCGCAGGCCTGCCGGCGCTGCTGCTGCCGCGGCCCGCAGAAGCCGTCGAGCAGCTCCAGCTGCTCTGCGACATCGGTCAGCCGGCGATGCTCGTGCTGGCCGTGGAAGGCGATCAGCTCACAGGCGATCGCACGCAGGTCGCCCACGGCGGCCGAGCGGCCGTTCAGGTAGGCGCGCGTGCGGCCGTCGGCCATCACTCGCCGGCCGAGCAAGACCTCGATCGTCGGTGCCGGCTCATCACCGTCGAGCCCCTCGATCGCGCATCCTTGCGGCAGCCGCGCCAGGAAGCTCGGCGAGACCATGAAGCAGCCCTCGACGTAGGCCTCGGCGGCGCCGGGTCGCACGATTCCCTGCTTGGGGCGGGCGCCCATCAGCAGGTCGAGCGCGTGGGCGAGCACGCTCTTGCCCGCGCCCGTCTCGCCGGTCAGCACGTTCAGGCCATCGCTCAGGCGCAGCTCCGCGCGCTCTATCAGCAGTAGATTCTCAACTCGCAGCTCAGCAAGCACGATCCAGGTGTATCAGCGACCCCCGACGGATCGCGCCCGCTCCACCGTTAATCTCTATGTCCGGAGAGCACATTCACCGGACCCGCAGATCGAGGAACGCACCGGCATGGCAGCCACAGACCCGCGACCCATTCAAGATCCGTTCCTCCAAGAGGGCGGAGATTCGCCTGCGCTCTCCTCGTCCACACGGCGCGACGGCGAGCGGGCACATGCGGCGCCGCCCCTGCACTGCCTGGATGCCGGCCAGCTCCGCGACCGCGTCGAGGAGGAGGTCAGCCGGGCGACCCGCCACGGCACCGCGCTGGCCTGCCTGCTGCTGCGTCTTGAGAACTTCGAGCAGATCGCGCAGGACCACGGCGCCGGCCTCTCCGAGCGGGCGCTGCTCCACGCGGGCCAGACCCTGCTGGCCGAGCTGCGCCGCTTCGACCGGGTCGGCAGGCCGCTGCAGGACGAGCTCGTGGTCGTGCTGCCCGGCGCCGCGAGCGTCCAGGGAGAGGCGGTCGCGCGCCGGGCGCTGCGGCGCCTGCGGGCAATCAAGATCGAGGCCGACCTCGTGCGCAGTCCGCTGTGCGTCTCGATCGGGATCGCCGCCTGGCGGGCGCCCTGGAGCGCGCAGCAGCTGATCGATCAGGCGCGCAGCGCCTCCGGCTCGACGCCTCAGAGCGACGGGGACTGAGGGAGCAGGCGTGCTGGCAGGCTCAGAGCTCTGGCTGCTGCGGCTGATGGCGGACCGCGGTCGCGCGCTGATGGACGCAGACACGCTGATCATGGTGATCGAGGAGGGCGGCGAGCTGCGGGTGCCCGCCACCTCCGGAGCGGGATCGGTGCGCCGCCGGATCCTGCCGCTGCATGGCACGGCGCTCGGGGAGCTGCACGCCGCCGGCCAGCCGCAGCACCTCGACCGTCCCCGCGGCGCCGAGGCCGCCTGGCTGCACGAGCTCGGCCTGGAGGCGCGCGCCGCGCTGGTCGAGCCGCTGGTGATGGAGGGGCACGGCTCGGGCCTGGTGATCGCGCTGCGCACCGACGCCGGCTTTCGCGCGCCCGACCAGAGCGCGCTGGCGGCGTTCGCCAAGAGCGTGGCCGTGCGCCTGGCGGCCGAGCGCTCGGTCGAGATCGAACGGCTGCGCTACGGCATGCAGGCGCGTGAGCGCGAGCGCACCCGCTGGGCGCGCGAGATCCACGACGAGACCGTCCAGGGCCTCGGCGCGCTGCGCCTGAAGCTCGCAAACGCCCGCGACCTGCGCGACTCCGCCTCGCTCGACAGCGCGGTGCAGGACGTGCTGGAGGGCCTCGGCGCCGAGATCGACGGCCTGCGCCACCTGATCACCGAGCTTCGCCCCGCCGCGCTGGACGACCTCGGCCTGCCCGCCGCGCTGGAGGCGCTTGCCCGCCGCGCGCAGGCGATCGACGGCCTCGACGTCAAGACCGAGATCGACCTGCACGGCTACGACAGCGACGGCCGCCTGGACGCAGAGCTGGAGAGCACCATCTACCGGGTCGTCCAGGAGGCGCTGACCAACGTCGGCAAACACGCGCAGGCCAGCTCGGCGATGGTCGGGAGTGCACACCGGCGATGGGCTGATGCGCGTGCAGATCACAGACGACGGCATCGGCCTGCCGCCGGACGCGGCGCAGCGCGCCAGCGAGGCCGCCGAGCAGATGAGCGGCGGCTTTGGCATGTCGGGCATGCGCGAGCGCGCAGAGCTCGTCGGCGGCGAGATCGACGTGTTCCCCGCCGACCCGGTGAGCGGCAAAGGCACGACCGTCCGCCTGAGCATTCCGCTCGCCGGTCGCCCGCTGAGCGCGCCTCAGGGCGTCTGATCAATCCACCAGGCCGAGCTTGCGCGCAAACGCGGTGATCTCCGCGCGCGAAGAGATCCCCAGCTTTTCGATCGCCCTGGCCCGGTAGGTCTTCACCGTGCGCTCGGCGACGTGCAGCTGCTCGGCGATCTCGGGGTTGGTGTGGCCCATCGCGATCAGCCGCACGACCTCGCGCTCGCGATCGCTCAGGACCGGACGCCCACCCACCCCGGGCTGCGAGCCCTCCTCGCCGGTGGCCATCAGGGCGCCGAGGCGCGGGTGCAGATAGTTGCGCCCCTGGACCGCCAGGCGAAACGCCTGCAGCAGCTCGGCCGGCTCGGCCTCCTTGAGCACGTAGCTGCGGGCGCCGGCGCGCAAGGCCTGGCGTGCGTACTCGGGGTCCTCGCGCATCGTCAGGATCGAGACCGCGAGGTCCGGGTGCGCCAAGAAGCACTGCGGCAGCGCCGCGAGGCTCGACCCGCCCGGCATCGTCAGGTCGAGCGTGAGCAGGTCGGGGCGGTGCACCTTGATTTCACGGATCGTCGTGGGCACGTCTGCCGCCTCGGCGACCACGCGAAACTCGCCATTCTGGTGCTCCAGCACGGTCCTGATCCCGTCGCGGACGACCGCATGGTCATCGGCGATGATCACCTCGATCGGCCTGTCAACCCCCGGTGTGCCATCTGACATGGCTCCACAAGGTAGCGGGTGTGCCGGGCGGCGCATGCGCCGCCCGGTGGGGCCGCACATGTGCGGCCCCAGGGCCTGCCGCATGCGGCAGGCCCCTTGAGGACGACAGGAGTCTGCCCTTTTCAGACGACACGATCGGCACCTCTGGGACGGCAGACAAACGGCCTCAGAGGGTCCATCATGTTTCCCGGTGCTACCGAACAGCGCAACAGAGAGACGACCCATGCCAACCATCGCAGAGACTCCACGCCCGCGCCTGCGGCTGCTGCACGGCCAAGCGCAGGATCGCAGCATCCTGATCGCCGGCAGCGACGAGCGCCGGCGCAGCAGCCTGCTGGCGTCGCTCTCGGCGCGCATGCCCGAGGGCACCCGCTTTACGGAGGCGACGGCGACCTGGGAGCTGCTCGAGCACGCCCCCTCCAGCCGCATGGTGATGCTCGCCGGCGAGATCGAGGGCAGCAGCACCGAGTCTGTGATGCACCTGCTCGGCAACCGCCATCCGCAGCTTCCCGTGCTCGCGCTCGGGGCGCTGGCGACCGGCTGACGCACAGCTGCTCGCCGCCCGAGGGGGCTGCCATCCCCTGCGCGGCCTAGAATCGCGACCTTGCCCAAGTCATCCCGCCTGCGGCGGATGCTGGTTGCGTATGCGGTCAACGAACTGGGCACCTGGTTCGGTTACATAGCGCTCGCAGTCGGCGTCTACGACCACACCCACAGCGCGATCGCCACAGCCGGCCTGTTCATCGCGCGCGGCCTGCTCCCGGCGGTGCTGGCGCCGCTGCTGGTGACGCGGATCGAGCGCTCCAGCCGCCGCGGCGGCGCTGGCCGCGCTCTACATGCTGGAGTGCCTGCTCGCGATCGCCCTGGCGGCGCTGCTGTGGCGCTTCTGGCTGCCGGGCGTGCTGGTGCTGGTGGCGATCGACGGGATGGCGGCGGTCGCGGCGACGGCGCTCGTGCGGGCAAGCGCGGCGAAGGTGTCCGAGCAGGAGGGCGAGACGGCGCAGCGGCAGGCCAACGCCGCCCTGAACGTCGTCTTCATGTTCTCATTCGCCTTCGGCCCGGCGCTCGGCGGACTGATCGTGCATGCCTCCAACGGCTCGGTGGCGATGCTGATCGACGCCGCGAGCTTCGCGCTGGCCGGAGCGCTGCTGCTCCGCTTCTCGGTTCACGTCGACGCCGCCGCCGGCGAATCGATCAGGGCGCGCCTGGCGGAGGCGGTCGGGCACATCCAGCGGCTGCCGGCGCTGCGCGCGCTGCTTGCCACCGAGGCGCTCGCGGTGGTCTTCTTCGCCTCCGTGGAGCCGGTCGAGGTCGTCTACGCGAAGTCGACGCTGAACGCCGGCGATCTCGGGCTCGGGGTGCTGCTCGGCATCTGGGGCGCGGGCGCCGCGCTCGGCGCTGTGCTCTTCGCGCGCGCCGGCAGCCGTCCGCTCGGCTCGATGCTGAGCGCGGGAACCCTCTGCGTCGGCCTTGCCTACCTGGGCTGGGCCGCCGCTCCCACGCTGGCGATCGCGTGCGTGGCGGCGCTGATCGGCGGCGTGGGCAACGGCGTGCAATGGCCTTCGCTGATCAGCGCCGTGCAGCGCCTGACCCCGCCTGAGATGCAGGGCCGGCTGATGAGCGCGATCGGCTCGATGACCGCGCTCTGCCCCGCGATCGGCTTCGCGCTGGGCGGCGTGCTCGCGGCCGCGACCTCCACCCGGATCGCGATGCTGTGCGCGGGCGCCGTTGCAACGCTTGCCACCGCGGCCTTCCTGCGCCTGTGGCTCAGGGGCCCGCTGCGCGAGGTGGGCCAGGCCGAGCAGCGCCCCTCCGAGCCGCTGACGCTCTAGCCCCGCCGGCCACGGCCCCGATCGGGCTTCGCGCCCGCCCGTTAAGGACGACAGCTTTCGTGCCGATTAGTACTACGGGCGAACTACGCGCGCTCCTTTAGCCATGCAAGCAGCAGCCCGACCAACCACCCGCCGCATCTACATCGCCAGCCAGGTGCTGCTGCTGGCGGGCGCGATCGCGCTGGCGGTGCTCTCCTACAACCCTCATGACTGGCAGCCGCTGGACCTCTTCGGCCTGCTGCTCGTGCTCGCCGCGCTTCGGCGAGCGGCTTGCGGTCACGATCGGCAACCAGAGCCTCTCCTCCTCCTTCGTGGCCCTGACGCTGGCGATGACGCTGCTGGGCCCGGCGCCCGCAGTGGCGATCGGCGTCGTCGCGGTCGCAGTCGACACGATCGCCCGCCGCCCGCCGCTCTCCGGGGTCCTGACAAACCTCGCCTCCTATGCGACCTATCGATCGCCGGCTCGCTGCTGGCGCGGGCGCTGGTCGGGGACGTCCACGAAGCCTCCAACCACGCGCTGATCCGCAGCCCCGAATTCGCGCTGACGGTCTTCGGCGTGTTCATCGTCGCCAACCTGCTGAACTTCGTGATCGCCGCAGTCCACAAACGGGTGATGCAGGGCAGGAGCCTGCTGCTGCAGACGCGGACGCTGCTGGTGCCGATGCTGCCGGGCCAGTTCGCTGCCGCGATCCTGACGGCGATCCTGGCGATCGCCTACACGAACCTCGGCTACCCCGTGCTGCTGGGAGTGGTCGTGGTGATCCTGATCTTCCAGTACCTGGCGATCGCGCTGCTGCGCTCCGAGGACCGGGCCGAGCAGTTGGAGGCGCGCTCGATGCACCTGGCCTCGCTGCAGCTCGGCGTGCTGGTCACGCTGGTGGAGACGCTTGCCCTGCGCGATCGCGCCGCCGCCCGCCACGCGGCCTCCGTGGCCCGCTACGCGCGCGCACTGGCGGCAGAGCTCGGCCTCGACGAGTCCCAGCAGGACCTCGTCCACACCGCATCGCTGCTGCACGACATCGGCAAGTTCGCGCTGCCGGACCGGATCCTGCACGCCGAGGTGCTCTCCGACGCCGACTGGTCGACGATCAGGCGCCACCCGCAGGACGGCGCGACGCTCGTGGGCCGCCTCGACGGCTATGGCCCGGTCTCGGACATCATCCTCTACCACCACGAGCACGTCAACGGCAGCGGCTACCCGGCGGGCCTGATCGGCAACGAGATCCCGCTGCTGGCCAGGGTGCTCTCGGTCTGCAACACATTCGACACGCTGACGGCCAGGGACTCCTACCGCTCGCCGATGACCCCCCAGGACGCGATCGCCGAGCTGCGCCGGGTCGCCGGCCGCCAGCTGGACTCCGAGATCGTCCAGAGCTTCGCGGCGATGATCGAGCGCGAGGGCCCGGCATCCTTCATGCAGGCGCAGGGCGCCGACTTCGAGGCCGAGCTCTCCTTCGAGCGGCGCGCACGGGCGCTGGCGGCGCCGGCGAAGCTCTAAGAAGGTCTTTCAAAATAGGCGGTGCGGCCGGGGCGTGCATGGACCAAGCTGGGCGACGCGGGACGGCGCAGCGCGTGCTGGTGGCACGCGCAAGCCGGCACGTGGCGATCAAGCGCCGCGTCCAGGTGCGCATCCGGGCGTGACGATCTTTTTGAAATACCTTCTAAAAGCCCTGGCATCGACACAGGGCTCGGCAGCGGTCAGGCCTCTCTCCCGCAACCGCTGCCGAAAGCGGCGCACAACGCCGCCCGCTACGCCCCTTTAACGGCCGCAGGCGTCCCAGACCTGGCGACGCCGACGGCCCGGCCGCCGTGATGAGACGACCTCTGCACGGCTCAGATTTTCCAAGACACGGTCATACTCCTTCCGTTGCGGGGACCCCCAACGGCTTCCTCGCAACGGCCTCCATCCACGAAAGCAGCACGACGAGCGTTGAGTAGGTTTCACGAGCATACTAAAGGTCTGCCCATGAATGTGGAGAGAAGCGGGTAGTTTGCATCATATCTTGCGGCTTGCAGGAGAAGCCGTCGGGTGCGATGACGGCAGTCGCGGTGCGGGTTGAGGACCGGAAAAGCTGCTCAGCCGCTCGCAAGCCGACGCAGCCGCGCTCGCAGCTGAGGATCGCGCACGAAAAGCGCCCCCGTGCCTGGCCAAACGTCCACAAACGTCCAGAGGCCTAAACCAAGAGGGTCCGCCGGCCGATCAACTCGACATAGACGGACCGAACCGCCTCATGCGGCGCCGGTCCGCAGATCCCTCGACCACGGAGCAGACATGCACCCCTCCCCCACAGCCCCAGGCGCCGAGCACGAGCAGGACGGCGGCGAGCGCGAGCGCACTGGTCTTCACGAGCTCTCAGGCAGCGCGCTACCTCGGCGTCTCCCTTGCGACGATCAGGCGCTGGGCCGACGCCGGCTACATCAGCTGCTACAGAACCCCCGGCTCGCAGCGCCGCTTCTCCAGGCGCCAGCTTGACGAGTTCATCTCCTCCCTGCAGACCCCGAGCCACGACGGCGGCGCACGCAGGGCCGCCTGACCCGGCTAATCGGAAACACCCTCCGCCGACTCCGTGCGCGCCCAATGGGCGCTATTTGCGGCTTTTTGGCACGCCAGACGCGACGCGTGTTAACGCGATGTTGCGCGCAGGCGCCCGCTCCGAAATGATGACGGGCGTAAACGTCGTTGTCATTGAGCGTACAAGGAACGAGGTAAGCTGCATGGAGCCACTCACCGGAGCGCGGACGCGCATCTGGGCTGTGCTGGCGGCGCTGGCCGTCTGCGCGTCGGGATCCACCGCCCGGGCGATGAGCGTCCCGCAAAGCTCGCCCTCGGCGATTCGAACGCTGATCCCGATCGCCAGCGGCGCCTCTGAGAAGGTCAGCCTGCAAACCGCGTTCACGCCGTTGACGCTCGGCGCATCGACCACGATCGCGTTCGCCTTTCACATCAAGAGCCCGCCGGACACCGTGCCGCAGCCGCTGATCGGCATCAACCTTGCCCTGCCGGAAGGCATCGGCGCCGGCACCACGCGGCTTGGCCTTGCGACCTGCAACGCCCACACCCTCGACGAATACGGGATCCACGGATGCCCGCCGAACTCATTCGTCGGCCGCGGCGAAGCGACCGCGGCGGTGTCGATCGGCCCAAATCTGATCACAGAGAAAGCGCAGATAGGGCTGCTGGCCACCGCGTCCAAGAGCGGGCACCTGGAAATCCTCTACGGCGTCGAAGGCCTGACGCCGATCTACGACATGATCGTCTTTCGCGGCGAAATCCTGGAAGGCAAAGCGCCCTACGGCGAGGAGATAGCGACCTTCATCCCCCCGATCGAAGTGCTTCCAGAAGCCCCGTACGCCTCGGTGGAGAGCATGGCCACGACGATCGGCCCCAAGCACCTCACCTACTACAAGCGGGTGCACGGCCGCCGGGTCGCCTTTCATCCCGAAGGCGTCGAACTGCCGAAGCGCTGCCCGCGCGGCGGGTTCAAGTTCGAGGCGACGTTCGCGTTTCTCGACGGGGCCTCCAAGACCGTCCGCACCGATGTGCGGTGCCCTGCCCGGTGATGGCGCGCGGCGGCCGACCCATGCAGGGCACCTACATGTGCAGATGCCCGATCAGCTGCACCGAAAGGGTGTAGTTGGCGTGGTCGAGCGCTCCATAGAACCCCGCCGTGCCGGATGCGCCCTTGTAGCGGCCGGTGCCGTGCTTGATCGTCAAGGACCCCTTGAAGCTGACGTACTTGCCCGAGAAGTGGGGCGTCGCGGTGGCATAGCCGCTGATCGACCCGCCTTTGAGGTAGACGACGACCGAGCCCGTGACCTCGGAGACTTTGATCGTGATTTCCGCCCGCACGGACGCATCGAACGTTCCGCTGGCCGAGCCTTCCTCGACGATCGCAGAGCCGCCGCTCTTGCGAGCCAGATGCAGGTGGCCTTCCTCCTTGACGTAGGACTCGGAGGCCACAGCAGCGCCGACCCCGCAGGCGAGCAGCACGCTTGCCAGCGCCACGACTCGCGCCACGATTCCCGCCACGCGCACGCCCCCGCGCCGCCACAGGGCGCCGGCCGCATCGAGCTCTTCTTGTCGTTCTGCAATATGGATCTGGTGCACAGTCCCCTCTCCCGGTCGATGTTCCATGTGTCCGCGAACCTCGCCGGCTCGCGACTTTTCAAACACACCCTATCTATCGAAGGAGCGGTTGCGCCATTAATCGGAGACATTCGTCGTCGGCAAGGTCCCGATGATCGCGCTGTATGCGCAGATTTGCACGTTTCCGATTCACCCTGCCGCCATCGACGGCGGCCTACAGCGATAATGTTCACCGTCAGCGCGAGGGGCGCGGGAAGAGAGGATGTCGAAGATGGCTGGTGAGCTTGCAGGCATGGCAGAGCAGAGCAGGGGCTGGTGGCACATTCAGGATGCCGCGATCGGGTTTCTGGCCAGCGGCCCGTTACACGCTTACGCGCTCTCGCGGGCGATCGATCGGCGCCTGCCCGGCGTCGACATGCCGATCGGCAGGGTGCACATGATGCTCGACCGCCTCACGCGGGACGGCTTGGTCGAGCCGCTGCCGGCCAGGGGCCCCGCGCAGGGTCGTGGACGGCACACGGCCGTGCAGTACAAGGCCACCGAGCGCGGTCTCGTGCATCTGCGGGATTGGTTGCGCTCGCCGATCCCGGCGCGGCAGATCCAGGACGAGCTGCTGGCCAGGATCGTGGTCTGCAGCCGCAGCGACGTGCCTCGCCTGCTCGAGCTGGTCGAGGAGCAGATCAGATGGTGCACTCACCAGTCGCTCAGCCTCCAGTTCATCAGCGACGAGCTCGCCGACCCGCCGCGCGACGGCATGCCGGTCAACGACTGGCAGACGATGACGCGCGTGCTCGCGCGCGACTGCGAGCTCAGCTGGTGGACGGCGCAGCTCACCTTCCTGGAGGAGATGCGCGAGTTGCTCTTCGCGCTTCGCGACGGCGCCCGCGGATAGTGGCCGGCTCGTCCCTCTCCGACGCTGCGCCCACGACGCCGCTGCTGTCATTGGTGGGGGTCTCTCACAGCTACGAGCGGCGCGGCCGGCGGCGCGAGGTGCTGCAAGAGGTGAGCTTCGATCTCTACCCGGGACAGACGCTCGGCATCTGGGGCAAGCGCGGAGCGGGCAAGAGCACGCTGCTCTCGATCGCGGCGGGCCTGCTGTCCGCCGACTCCGGCTCTGTCTGCTTCATGGGGCAGGACGTCAAAGACATGTCAGACCGCAAGCTGGCGACGCTGCGGCGCACCGAGATCGGCTGGGTCCAGCGCAAGCCTCCGCGCATGCAGCTCTGCGCCGGCGAGTGGATCGCGCTTGCCGCCGACCCCCAGCACGCCGATCGTCAGGCGCGTCGCGACGCGCAGCAGGCGCTGCAGCGAGTCGGCGCCGGCGAGTGCTTCGAGCTGCGCTGGAGCGATCTGACCGATGGCGAGCGCACGCTGGTCGGAATCGCCGGCGCGCTCGTGCGCAAGCCGCGACTGCTGATCGCCGACGATCCGGTGGTCGCCCTGGATGCCGACGAGCGCGAGCAGGTGATGCGGATGCTGCGCCAGCTGGCGGCCGAGCAGGGGATCGCGATGCTGATCGGCGCGCCCGATCTTGCAAGCCTCGCCTACACCAGGCGCCGCGGCAGCCTCAGCGGCGGCCGGCTGATCATGGCCGACGAGCAGCCAGACGCCGAGGCGCAGGTGATCGAGATGGATGCTCGCCGCCGCGCAGAGCAGGGCTCCTGATGCTGCGCTTCGAACAGGTCAGCCTCAGCTATCGCGTGCGCGACGAGGAGCCGGTCGTGGCAGTCGAGCGGGTCAGCGCCGAGGTGGGAGCCGGCGAGATGGTGATGATCTACGGCCCGAGCGGCTCGGGCAAGTCGACGCTGCTGCAGCTGGCCGCCGGCCTGCTGGCGCCGGACGAGGGCCGCGTGATCGTCGGCGGCCGCGACATCTGCACCCTGAAGCCGCGCGCGGCGGCGCGCTACCGCATGCACGAGCTCGGCTTCGTGACCGCGTTCTCGAGCGTGATGCCGGCACCGGCCGTGGAGAACGCCGCGCTGAAGCTGATGGGCACGGGAGCCTCCTGGTCGCAGGCCGAAGCGGAGGTGACGCCGCTGCTGGAGCGCCTCGGGATGGGCGAGAAGCTCAAGCGCATGGGCACGCATCTCTCGATGGGCGAGCGCCAGCGCGTGATGATCGCACGCGCCCTCTCAAACAAACCAAAGCTACTGCTGGCCGACGAGCCGACGAGCAACCTCGACAGCCACCGCAGCGAAGACGTGCTCGCAGTGCTCAGCGAGCTCTGCCACGACAGCGGCCTTGCGGCGCTGATCGTCACGCACGATCCCCAGGCCGCGGCGGCCGCCGACCGCGTGCACATGCTCAGAGACGGGCAGCTGCTCGACTACGATCCGCGCACCGCGGCGATCGCGCTGCAGGGATGAGCGGAGGCCGGCGGTGAGATGGACGAGCATCCCGCGGCTCTACCGGCGGCGCCTGAAAGTCACGCTCGTGCCCGAACTGTTCGCGTTGCTCGGCATCGCCGTTGGCGTGGCGCTGCTGTTCGCCTCTCAGGTCGCCGGCAGCACGCTCAGCGGCTCTGCGGCGCGCCTGGCAAACGACGTGCTCGGCTCGGTGCGCCTGGAGCTGGTGGCGCGCTCCCCCGAAGGGCTCTCTGAGAGCAAGCTCTCGCAGGTGCGCGCGCTGCCAGGCGTGCGCTATGCCACCGCCGTCGTGGAAGAGCCCGCCAACGCGATCGGCCCGCGTGGCAGCCATTCGATCGAGCTGGTCGGAGTCGAACCCTCGGCCTCGACGCTCGGCGGCTCCGCCGTGCGCCGGTTCAACAGCGCGCAACTGGCTCGCATCGAAGCGCTCGCGGTCCCGGAATCGATTGCCTCCGCGATCGGCGCCGGCCAGCTGCAGCCAATTACGCTTCAGATCGCCGGGCTGCGCGAGCGCGCGCTGGTCGGCCTGGAAGTCCTGCCCAAGCAGAGCGCGCTGATCGCAAGCAGCCCAATCGTGGTCGCGCCGCTTTCCTATGCCCAGCAGCTGGTCGGCATCGGCCATCGAGTGAACAGGATCTTCGTCGCCTGCCAGCCCGGGCAAGAACCAAAAGTCAGGCGGGAGCTTTCCCGGCTCGCCGGCCAGGGCCTGGACGTGCGGCCGGCCGACTTCGACGCGACCCTGTTCAACGAGGCCGCAACCCCGATCGAGCAGTCGACCACCCTGTTCAGCGCGATCAGCGCGCTCGTCGGGCTGGCCTTCGCCGTCTACGCGATGCTGCTGACGGTCCCGCATCGCCGAGCCACCGTCCACGACCTGCGAATGCTCGGCTACACCCGCGGCCAGGTCGTCAAGGTCCTGCTGCTCGACGCGCTGGTGCTCGGGGTGCTGTCCTGCCTGCTCGGCCTGATCTTCGGCGAACTGATCTCGGTGCTGTTCCTGCACGCCAACCCCGGGTATCTGGTCTTCGCGTTCCCCGTGGCCTCGCAGCGTCAGGTCAGCGCGAGCGACATCGGCCTGGCGGTCGGTGCCGCGATGCTCGCCTCCTTCGGCGGCGTATTCGCTCCGATCAGGCGCATCTTCGGCCCCTTCCACCAACGTGAGAGCGCCGGCGAGGAGATCGCCTTGCGCCGCAACGGGGGCTCGGCCATCGCAGGCCTTGCGTGCCTGGTGCTGACGACTGCGGTGCTCGTGTGGGCGCCGCAAGCTCGCGCTGCTCGGCATGGCAAGCCTCACGCTCGCGGTGCTGCTGATGCTGCCGCTGTCCCTCGACATCGTCGTCTCAGCGTGCGGGCAACTGCGAAAGCGAATCGTCGCGGCGACGCCGCGAATCGCGATCGTCAACCTGCAGTACCCGAGCAACCGCGTGCGCTCGCTGGCGATCGCCGCGACCGGCGCGATCGCCGTCTTTGGCAGCGTCGCCATCGGCGGCGCGAGCCAGAGCCTTCAGCAGGGCCTCAACAACTCCAGCCGCGCATTCGACTCGTATGGCGAAATCTGGGTCACCCCCCCAGGCGGGTATGACATCCTCAACACGACTCCGATCGTCAGCAGCGCGTCGGCCAGTGCGATGCGCGAGCTTCGGGGCCTGCCCGGCATCAAGAGCGTCCGCGCCTACCGCGGCTCCTATCTCGACATCGGCGCCAGACGCACGTGGGTGCTCGCGCCACCAGCGAGCACCGCGGTCCCAATCTCCAGCACCCAGCTGGTGGAAGGATCTCTGGCCGCCGCCACGCGGCGGTTCCGCGAAGGCGGCTGGGTGGTGGTCTCGCAGGCGATAGCCGCCGAACGCCACCTGCGGGTCGGCAGCCGCTTCGCACTGCCGACGCCTGTGCCAATCAGCCTGCGGGTGGCCGCGATCGGCACGAACCTCGGCTGGCCCCCCGGCGCTCTGATCCTCAACGCAGCCGATTACGCGCGCGCATGGGGATCCTCGGCGCCCAGCGCCTACCTGCTCGACGTGCAGCCGAATGCGACCGTGGCGCAGGTCGAGGCCGAGGCCACCGCCGCACTGCGCCCAAGCAGCGGCCTGGTGGCGCAGAGCACTCAGCAACGCATCGACCACGGGCGCAAGACGAGCCAGGCAGGGCTCGCGCAACTGCACCAGATATCGGACATGGTGCTGCTCGCGGCCGTGCTGGCGATGGCAGCCGCGATGAGCACGCTGATCTGGCAGCGCCGGCCGCGCCTGGCCCAACAGCAGGTCGAGGGCTTCTACCGCACCACTCTGTGGGTCGCTCTGCTGATAGAGACAAGTCTGCTGCTCGGCACGGGTTGCCTCGTGGGGGCGCTGTTCGGCATCTACGGCCAGCTGCTGCTGAGCCATGCACTTGCAACCGTAACGGGTTTCCCGATCGTCGCCTCGACCGGCGCGCTGGTCGCGCTGCTCAGCTTCACCGCGGTCACCGGCGCCGCCGTCCTGGTCGTGGCGCTGCCCGGCTACGCTGCCACACGTGTCCGTCCAAGCACTCTGTTCGCCGATTAGCACCTGCGCGGTGGGGCTATCTCGGAATGATGTCCGCCAGATCATCGGCGGCTCAGGCATGGACGCTGCTCTGCGCAACGGCTCGTGGAGCTGACTTGGGGACTGCCGGCCGCGGCGGAGCAGATGCGCCTCTGGCGTGCCCGAGCCCAGGCGATCGTCAACGCGCCGATCCGTGAAGATGCGCTGAACGTCCAGCGAGCAAAGCGCACGCACGTCGACGGCTCCGCGCTGTTCTGGACCGCGGTCAGGCCGCGCCGGCCGCGCCTGCTGGCGCTGCTGGTCGCCTACGAGCTGATACTCGACTTCCTCGACTACGCCAGCGAGCGCGGCCAGACGTGTGAGCGCGATGTGCAGGCGGGGGTGGCTGACGGCCGCCAGCTGCATCGCGGGCTGCTCGACGCACTCGACCCCGGCGCCACCATCGCCCGGCACTACGCGCACCATCCCTGGCACCGCGACGCCGGCTATCTGCTCGCGCTGATCCTCGCCTGTCGCGCCTGCACGACCTCGCTGCCCTCCTACTCGCGTGTGCAGCCGCATGCCGTCGCCGAAGCGCGCCGCGCAGCCGAAGTGCTCCCGATCAACCACATCCCCGATCCAGGCGCTCGCGACCGCGGCCTGCGCGAGTGGGCAGATCAGCATCCGCTCGCACAGCGACTGGCATGGTTCGAGCGCACTGCCACGATCAGCGGCTCGCTCGCCATACATGCCCTGCTCGCGCAGGCCGCAGACCCGCGCGCCGGCGCTTTGGAGGTCCAGCGCCTCTACGCCGCATACATGCCCTGGATCGCGCTTGCGGCTGCGATGCTCGACAGCTACGCCGACCAGATCGAAGACGCCGCCGCGGATGGGCACAGCTATGTAGCCCACTACAGCAACCCGGAGGCCGCTCGAGAACGCCTGGGGCAGATCGCCGAGCAGACGATGCGCTGCGCGCGCGGGCTTCACGACGGGCGGCGCCACGCGGTGATCGCCGCCTGCATGATCGCCATGTACCTCAGCAAGGAAGACGTGCGCTCCCCGGCGCTGCGCGCGAGCAGCCGCTCGATCGCCGCCGCCGGCGGCTGGCTGCCACTGCGCCTGCTGCCGGTGCTGCGGCTCTGGCGCCTTGCCTTCTCCCAGCGCTCTGCCTAGCTTTGCTCTGCGCGCGGGCGCGCTCAGCGCGCGAGCCGGCCGAACTTCTCGCGCAGCCTGCGATAGAAGGAGGAGCCGGGCAGCTGAGCGATCGTCCCGGCCTCGTGCAGGAAGCTGACCGCAAGCTGCCCCTCGGCGGCCATCTCGCCGACGGGGCGGCCGTCCAGGGCCAGGTCGAGCGGCTCGCGCGAGCGATTGTGGATGATCAGGCGATCGCCCGGTGCGACCACGAGCGCCCTGGCCGTCAGCGAATGCGGCGCGATGAAGGAGACGACGAAGCCCTCGACCCCCAGGCCATCACCGGCCCGCCGTTTGCGAGGTTGTAGCCGGTCGATCCGGCGGGGGTGGCCACGACCAGGCCATCGCAGCGGACGCTGCCCAGTTCCTGCCCGTCGAAGGAGTAGGAGATCTCGGCGACCCGCTCGCCGATCTTGCGGTGGATCGCGACGTCGTTGAACGCGCGCTCCTTGGCGCCCGAGCCGTTCTCCAGCACGACGGCGGGCAGCTTCAGCAGCTCGAAGCGGCCCTCGATCGCGCGGGCGATGCCTTCGTCTATGCACTCGGGCTCAACCGTGGCCAGAAACCCGATCTCGCCGAAGTTGATCGCGAACACGGGCACGTCGGTGGCGCCGTAGCGGCGCAGCGCCCGCAGGATCGTGCCGTCTCCGCCGAGCACGAAGCAGAGCTCGACCTCATCGATCGGCTCGGCGTCGAGCAGCACGCCCTCCTGTGGCGTGAGCCGGTGCTTTTCGGTCTCTTGCGCATCGAATCGCAGCAGCACGCCGCGGTCGCGGGCCGCTTCGATCAGCCGGGCCAGCGCGGGCGCGGTCTGACCGGCGCGCCCGTGGGTGAAGACGGTGAACTGCCTGCTCATCTCTCGACCTGCTCTGCCATCGCCCGCACATCATCCTGCGTGAGCGCCGCGGAGGCGCGGCCGGGCTCGGCGAGCCAGATGAAGCTCTCGCGGTTGCCCTTGGGTCCCGGCAGGTTCGAGGAGCAGAAGCCGAGTACCGACTCGCCCAGGCCAAGCGCGTGCACGCCCACCGCGGTGAGCGCCTCGCGCCGCAACGCCGGGTCGCGCACGACGCCGCCCTTGCCCACACGGCCCTTGCCGACCTCGAACTGGGGCTTTATCAGCGCGAGCACGTCGTGGCTCGGCGCGAGCGTCGCGAGCACCGCGGCAAGCACCTTGGTCAGCGAGATGAAGGAGAGGTCGATCACGGCCAGGTCCGGCGCGTAGAGCAGCATCTTCGGCGCGAGCGCCCGCGCGTTGACGCGCTCGATCACGTGCACCCTCGGGTCACCCCGCAGGCCGTAGTCGAACTGGCCGTATGCGACGTCGAGCGCGATCACCTCGCGCGCGCCGTGGCAGAGCAGGCAGTCGGTGAAGCCGCCGGTCGAGGCGCCGACGTCGAGCGCGCGCCTGCCGCTCACCTCCAGGCCGCTGGCGCTGAGCGCGTTGGCGAGCTTCACGCCGCCGCGCGAGACATACGCCGCCCGCTCGCGCACCTCGAGCATCTCGTCCGGCTCGACCAGCTCCGAGGGCTTTGCCGCGGTGCGCCGCCCCGGCCCGACGTGGACCTCGCCGGCCATCACCGAGGCGGCCGCGCGGCTGCGCGAGGCGAACAGGCCACGCTCGGCCAGCAGTGTGTCCAGGCGCTGCTTTGCCATCGCTGCAGCTAACCGTAGCCGCTGGCGCACAGGCCCCGGGCTGAGCCGACCGAGAACCGACATGAGAAGATGCACGGGACGCGCGCGGATCGTGCGCTGCATTGGGAAGGCGACCGAGGGAGATCGAAGTGAGCATCGAGAACGCACAAGGAGGCCGGGCATGAGCATCGAGGTGATCGGCGCGGGCCTGCCGCGAACCGGGACGCTGACGCAGAAGGTCGCCCTGGAGATGCTTGGGTTCGCCCCCTGCTACCACTGGGTCGACGTGCTCGCCGACCTCGATCGCGTCGCGATCTGGGAAAAGGCGATGGACGGGCAAGCGGACTGGCCGCAGATCTTCGGCGAGTCCCGCGCGACCGTGGACTGGCCCGGCGGCTACTTCTGGCGCGAGCTGATGGACGCCTACCCCGACGCCAAGGTGCTTCTGAGCGTTCGCAACCCGCAGAGCTGGGAGCCGAGCTTCCGCGAGACTATCTGGGACATGGGCCACGGCGAGACGCTGCTGAACCTGCTCTCCAGCGCCCGCGCGCTCGTGGACCCGCAGTGGCAGCGCTACGTCGGCTTCGTCGAGCGGATGTTCTGGTCGCCGGAGGGCACCTTCGCCGGCGACCACGAGCGCCCGGAGCAGATGATCGAGGCGATGGTCGCCCACAACGAGGAGGTCAAGCGCACCGTTCCCGCCGAGCGCCTGCTGGTCTGGGAACCGGCGGACGGCTGGGAGCCGCTGTGCGAGTTCCTCGAGGTCGCGGTCCCCGCCGAGCCGCTGCCCCACGCCAACGATCGCGAGACCTTCCTCGGCCGCGTGATCGACGGTGCGCTGGCGGCGATCGCTGCTGCGCGCGCGCAGGAAACCGAGGGGGCGGCCGCGGCCTGAGCGGGCGCGGCCGGCGGCGGTCTGGCTTCTCAGGCCGAGCGGCGCAGAAACGCCGCGGCCTCATCGAGACGATCGTCGCCCCAGAAGGTCTCGTTGCCGATCGCGATGGTGGGCACGCCGATGACGCCCAGCACGTGCGCGGCGTCGGTGGCCTCGCGCAGCGCCTGCTTGCTCTCGGGCGCGCCGATCCCCGCCTCCAGCTCACCGGCGTCGATGCCGACCTGCTGCCCTGCGCTGCGCACATTGGCGAGGATCGAGAGGTCCACTCCGCGCTGGAATGCGTCGCGGAATGCCTGCATCGTGAACTCACGGCCAAGGCCGACACTGAAGGCATGGGTGCATGCGCGCATCGCGTGCAGGTAGTTGGTCGGCCAGGGATCGGGCCAGCGCACCGCCGGCAGGCCGTATGCCTGTGCACGAGCCTCGACGATCGCCATTCCCGCCGCCCTGCGCTCGGGGTCGCCCAGGGACCAGGAGCTGCGGCCCGTCAGCCTGAAGATGCCGCCGAGCAGGATCGGCTGCCACTCGATCGGCTCGGGCAGCAGCGTGGAGAGCCGCTCGGCTGCCAGATAGGCGTAGGGAGAACCCAGGTCGAAGTAGAAGCGGGTGGCAGGCATCTGTGCTTACACTCAGCGTTCGCTCACGCGACAGCCGGGAACGGTGCGCCCAGGTCCGCCTCGCTTCCAGGGGTGACACCCGGCAGGAACGAAAGGATCAGCTCACGCCTAGCCCGAATGCCCTCGGGCGTCCGCTCGATCAAATCAAGCTTGCTGAGCGCGTTCAAGTCCCGCGTGACCGTCTTGCTCCCCTTGCCCGCGTAGGCTTCGGCGAGCTCTGGGGTCAGCGTGGTGAGCCTGTGCGCGGCGGGTGTACGAGTCGTGCTTGAGCGCAAAGACCAGATCGCGCTGTCGTCGTGCCGTCAGTGTCCGGTCGGGAAACATCGAATGAACGTAGTTGACCCAGGTCGCATTGACGATCAGCTCATGCACGTCGTTCAACTGCTGCTGCAACTGCCCCACGAACCCTTCTGCCGCATAGCCAAAGAACGGGATGAGGTTCCCACCCGACTTCGAGGCGTAGTCGAGCTGGCGGTAGTAGTTGGACCTCGTCGCGTTGTAGTGGTTCGACAGCAGGTGTGCGGCGACGGACGGTATGCCCGCGGCGGTGAGGATGCCGAACTCGACCAGTCGCGCCGTTCGCCCGTTCCCGTCCCCAAACGGATGGATCCACGCGATGTATACGTGGGCGACGACGGCACACAGAAAGGCGTGCAGGAAGTCCTTGGCGTGATCCTTGCCGTCACGCTGGAAGTCCGCGCCATTGAGCCAGTCGCACAGGGCGGTGACCAGGAAGTCGCAATCCTGTGCCGGGGCTCCCTTGTAAACGTTGCCGACGACGATCCCGCCGGCGCGGAACTCGCCCGGCACCAGGTGCTCTTCGACCTCTAGGCCGTCCAGAACCTGCTTATTGAGTGCGCGCAGGCGGTCCGGCGTAACTTCAAAGGTCCCGTCCCGATGCACCTCTATTTCGATGCCAGCGAGCGCGCGAATGACGTTTTCGAGCTCTTGCTGCAGGTACTCCTGGCTCTGTGGGACCTCCAGCTTGCCCTCGACGGCAGCGACCGCCTGCTCCTCGTTGAGGCTGTTCCCCTCTATCGCCGCGCTTGCTCGCGCTCCCTTCGCCAGATAGACCATTTCCATCTTCCGAGCCAGTGATGGCGGGAGGGGAGTCTTGGAGAGATGGCGGCACTTGGAGTGGGCTTCCCCGACGTGATTCCAGAGAGTCCACGGAGCGCCCGTCAGACGCAACCGAAAGCTGATCCACGGATGGGATGTCAAATAGTCCCTGGAAATGTCCAACCGAATGTCCCGTCGTGGCGCCATAAAAAGCCCATATTTGCAGGGCAAATGAGATTATAGCACGATTTTTGTCCTCTTGAATGTCCGCAGAGATGGGCGCCTGATGAGACGCTTTTGCGCAGGAGGAGCTAGGCTGCCTCCCCGGAAGCTACGCGAGCAGATAGGAAAGCGCGACTTGAGTGGAGAGCGTGCACCTGACCGCCACTGCCGCCTTTTTCGCCTTGGCCTTGTGCTTCTTCCTCTTCGGCTTGGGCGTCTTGGTCGAGCCGGCGCTTGGGGTGCTCTCGGGGGCGACCACGAACCGCGACCCAGAAGATTCGACCGAGCCGAAATCGGGCTCTGCCCCCTTGTACTGCTGGTATTCGCTCAGCGGGCCTTCTTCGGCGGGCAGAGCGCATTCGATGGATCCACCCCGCTCGATGATCTGCTGGATCGAGCCCACTTTCGCCCCGGTCCCGGCGGCCAGGAATTCCGCCTTTTCGCGTCCGTCGCCGATCGCCGCGGTGAGGCCACGACGGTAGGCGGCGTCAGCTTCCGCCTGACTGGCGGTCTGGGAGATCGCGACGTTTGCCACTCCCTCGACGCTGACGGTCGCCGGGGGCGCTTCAGCGGCGTAGGCCTCCGTCGCTCCCCCCAGACATCCCCCCACGCATAGCACTGCCACGAATCGCTTCATCGATGCTCCCTTCTCCGGTTGGGCATAGAGAGCGACGATAGCCAACGGCGGCTTATACAGAGAATGACCAAGTGTGCTGAACATCACAGAAAAGCGGCTCTGCATGGGGCACTATGTGCAAGACCCGAAGCACAGCAGTACCCTCCTCCCCTCAAAGCGGCCCGCCCCCCAGCGGGCCGCTTTTTTATCACGACGCAGGCTGCGGTGCGCGCACCTCGGCCGTCGCGCCGTCCAGAACCCGCTGCCGCTGCTACGCGACGTGCGCCGACTCGCGATCGAGGATCGCGGCCCGCACTCTCTCTGCTATCTGCTCGCCGGTGAAGCCGACCTCTGCGTGCAGCAGCGCCGGCTTGCCGTGCGTGACGTAGCGATCGGGCAGGCCGACGCGCAGGATCCTCACGCTGCCGGCAGAGGTCCCGGACTCATTCAGGGTCTCCCAGACAGCTGAGCCGAAACCGCCAGCCAGCACGCCCTCCTCGATCGTGACGATCAGATCGTGCTCTGCCGCCAGCTGAGCCACCAACCCGGCGTCGATCGGCTTGGCAAAGCGCGCGTCGGCGACGGTCACCGAGATTCCCAGCGCCACGAGCAGATCCGCTGCCTCCAGCGCCTTGCCCACCCCGGACCCGTAGCCGAGCAGCGCGACTCGGCGGCCCGCCTGTACACCGCCGGCCGGCGCGCCCGCCTCCCGCAACACCTCGCCGGTCCCGATCGCGATCGGAACAGGATGCTCCGGCACCCCCACGCCCTGCGCCTCCCCGCGCGGGTAGCGCAGCGCGATCGGCCCGCCGTCGTAGACGAGCGCGGTGTGGAGCATGTGCACGAGCATCGCCTCATCCCGCGGCGCCATCAACACGATGTTCGGCAGGCAGCGCAGGTAGGCGATGTCGAAGGCGCCGTGGTGGGTGGGCCCATCGTCGCCGACCAGACCGGCCCGGTCCATCGCAAACACCACGTTCAGACTCTGCAGGCAGACGTCGTGCACGATCTGGTCGTAGGCGCGCTGCAGGAAGGTCGAGTAGATCGCGGCGACCGGCTTCATCCCCTGCAGCGCGAGCCCCGCGGCAAACAGCACCGCCTGCTGCTCTGCGATCCCGACGTCGAAGTACCGCTCGGGCATCGCCTTCTGAAGGATGTTCAGACCCGTGCCCGAGTTCATCGCAGCAGTGATCCCGACCACCCGCTGATCGCGCTGGCATTCGCGCAGCAGCGCCTCGCCGAAGACCGTCGTGTACTGCGGCGGCGCGACCTTGCCGTTGGAGGCAGGCGCACTGGCCTTCGCCGGCGAGCCGTTGACGATCGAGTGCGGCTTTGCGGCATGCCACTTCTCCATGCCCTCGAGCCCGCCGTCCTCAGCCGGCGCAAAGCCCTTGCCCTTCACCGTGGCAATGTGCACGACGACCGGCCGCTGCGCGGCCAGCCCCTCGCCGATCGCCTTGCGCAGCGCCCGCACGTCATGCCCGTCGATCACGCCGGTGTAGGCCCAGTCGAGCTCCTCCCACCACAGCCCCGGCGCCCAGAACGCCTTCAGCGACTCCTTCAGATGCGGGCCGAGCCGCTCGAACGCCGAGCCGATCCCACCCGGCAGTTTGGTCAGCCCCCCCTCGACCTCCTCGCGCGCGTGCCAGAGCTTCGGATTCAGGCGCACCCGGTTGAAGTAGCGCGAGAGCGCCCCCACGTTCGGCGCGATCGACATGCCGTTGTCGTTGAGCACGACCACCATCGGGGTGCCGAGACCGCCGGCCTGGCCGATCGCCTCGAAGGCCACCCCGCCCGTCATCGCGCCGTCGCCGATCACCGCCACCACCCGGCCCTCCTGGCCGGCCATCCGCATCCCCTCCCTGATGCCGACCGCGTAGCCGATCGAGGTCGAGGCGTGGCCTGCGCCCATGATGTCGTGCTCGGACTCGGCCATCGCGCAGAACGGCGCAAGCCCCCCGTACTGGCGGATCGTGTGCAGCTGCTCGCGGCGACCGGTCAGCACCTTGTGCGGATATGCCTGGTGCCCGACATCCCAGAGGATCTTGTCCGTCGGCGAGTCGAGCAGCGAGTGCAGCGCCACCGCCAGCTCGCAGGTGCCGAGGTTGGCGCCGAAGTGCCCGCCGATCTCCCCCACCGTGTCGATGATGTGCTGCCTGACCTCCTGGGCGAGCTCCTGCAGATGGTCGTCTGAGAGCGCCTTCAGATCGCCCGGTCGGTCTATGCGCTCGAGGATGCTCACGATGTTCTGGTGTAGATGAAGTCGGTGATCTGCTCGAGGTCCGCCGCGGTGCGCCCGCCCGGCAAAGTGGCCATCGCCTCGGTGAGGGCCTGCCTGGCCATCCGGTGGGACTCAGCCGCCAGATCTCTGGCGCGATCGATGCCGAACTCGCTCATGTAGGTGCGCTTTCCGTGCCGCTCATCGCTTCCGCTCGGCTTGCCAAGCGCAGCATCCGTGCCGGTGACGTCCAATATGTCGTCGACGATCTGGAACAGCACACCAAGCTCCGCTGCAAAACGGCGAAAGCACATTCTCGCACGTCCATCGACTCCACCCAGCATCAATACGCCGAGCACGCACGCGCCGATCAGCCGGCCGGTCTTCAGCTCGTGCAGCCGCCGCAGCCCCGCAGGCCCATCCGGGGCGGTGGTGGCGACGTCCACGTACTGCCCGCCGACCATGCCGTCCACGCCTGTCGCGCCGGCCAGCTCCAGCGCCGCATCCAGCAGCCGCTCAGGCGGCGAGCGCCGCTCGCGCAGCAGATGCTTGAACGCCTCGGCGTAGAGGCCATCGCCGGCGAGGATCGCCACGTCCTCCCCGAAGGCCACGTGACAGGTCGGCTGCCCGCGGCGCAGCGCATCGTCGTCCATCGCCGGCAGGTCGTCGTGGATCAGCGAGTAGGTGTGGATCAGCTCGACCGCGCCCGCAAGCGGCATCGCCTCCTCGCGATCCATCTCGACCGCCTCGGCGGTGGCAAGGCAGAGCACCGGCCTGATCCGCTTGCCGCCCGCCAGCAGCGAGTAGCGCATCGCCTGCTCCAGGCCCGCCGTCAGCGGCTCCTCGGCAAAGCGCATCTGCTGCAGGTAACGCTCGACCTCGACACGCAGGTGATCGGGATAAAGCGGCTCCGCCGCAGATGAGAACTTGCCGGAGCTCCCACTGCTGTCGCGGCCCTCGGCGCTCACGCTTTCGCGCGCTGCCTCAAAGCAGCGAGTCCTGGCCGGGCGGCGGCGCCGAGGCGGCGCTGCGAGCACGCCGTTCGAGCTCCGCGCTGGCCTCCGAGGCGATCGCCGCGCAGTCCTCGACGAGCGTGGCGGCCGCGTCGGTCGATATCTCCCCCGAGCGCAGCTGCTCGGCGGCGCGCTCCAGTCGGGCTATCAGTTCGTCCAGTTGCTCTGTGCTCACGCCTTGGGTCTCCTATGCCGCGGTGCTGGCGCCATTCTCGCGCAGATCCCGCAGGACTGCCGCCAGCACGCCGTTTACGAACGCCGGCGCCTCGCTGCCGCAGAAGGTCTTGGCGCTCTTGACAGCCTCCTCGATCGCCCCCTCGGCCGGGATCGGCTCCTGCGATGGAACCGCGTCGGGGTGCAGCATCTCCACCAAGGCTACCCGCATGATGCTGCGCTCCAACGGCTGGATCCGCCCCACGCTCCAGCCGTGCGCGTGCTTCTCGATCAGCTCGTCCAACGACGGCGCCAGATCGGCGGCCGCATGCGCGAGGCTGCGCGTGAACGGCGAGGCGTCCCGCGGCAGCGTCTCGTGCAGCTCGCGGCCGGTGAGATCGTGCTGATAGAGCGCGACGACCGCCGCCCTGCGCTGCTCGGCGCGCCGCACGAGCCCCCCGTTAGGCCCGCGAGACGTAGTCGCCCGTGCGCGTGTCGACGCGGACGCGCTCGCCCGCTTCGATGAACAGCGGCACCTGGATCTGGGCGCCCGTCTGCAGCTTCGCGGGCTTGGTGCCGCCACCGGAGGCGGTGTCGCCGCGCAGCCCCGGATCGGTCTCGGCGACCTCCAGATCGACCGCGCTCGGCAGCTGGATGTCGGCCGGCTGGCCGTCGATGAAGAGCATGTCGACCTCCGCGCTCGGCTCGATCCAGCGCAGCGGGTCGGCCAGCGCGCCCTCCGGGATCGCCATCTGCTCGTAGGAGCCGACGTCCATGAAGTGCGCCTCGGTGCCATCGGCATAGAGGAACTGCATCTTGCGCGCCTCGGTATGCACAGCCCTGAACTTCTCGCCCGCTTTGAAGGTCCGGTCGATCACCGCGCCGTCGGAGGCGCGGCGCAGCTTCGTGCGCACGAACGCCCCGCCCTTGCCGGGCTTTACGTGCTGGAACTCGAGGATCTTGAAGATGACCCCATCGACCTCGATGTGGTTGCCGTTGCGGAATTGATTTGTGCCTAGCACGTATTCAGCCTAACCTTGTTCTACGTGGACCCGACAGCCAAGAAGCCTAGCCGCATGGACCAGTACGTGCGGGTCAGCCGCGTCGCGGGCCGCTCGGGTGAGAGCTTCATCTCCCCCGACCTCCAACGCGAACAGGGCGCAGCGTGGGCATCCTCGCGCGGCGTCGAGGTGACAGTCGTCCACGAAGACCTCGACCAGTCGGGCGGCAAGCTGGAGCGTCCGGGCCTGGATGCGCTCATGGAGCGGATCAGAGCAGGACAGACGGATGGCGTGATCGTCTCGAAACTGGACCGCCTGAGCCGCTTGGGTGTGGCCGACGCGCTGCGCTTGGTCGAACAGATCACGGAGGCGGGCGGCTCGATCGCGGCGCTCGACCTCGGGCTCGACCCGACAACGCCGTTTGGCGAGTTCGGCATGACGATCATGCTGGCGCTGGCACGCATGGAACGCCGCCGCATGAGCGAGGCGTGGGAGCACGCCAAGACGCGGGCGCTCGATCGCGGCGCTCGGATGGGACCAACGCCGTTCGGCTTCACGCGCGACGACGACGGCTTGCTCGTCCCGCATCCGAAGTGGGCGCGCGTCGTCACGCGGGCGTTCAAGCTCGCCGCCGACCAGGGCGTCAACGCGGCGCTCGCGTATCTGCGCAAGCAAGTACCCGCGTATCCCTCGGATGGTCAGCCGGGCGTTCGTCGCAAGCGCAGCGCCGATCATCGGACCTGGAGCGCGTTCACCGTGCGGCGACTGTTGCGCAACCGTAGCTACCTTGGCGAGACGCGCTACGGCGATCGTCTTGTGCGGGACTCGCACCCGGCCCTCGTTGATCGCGTGACGTTCGAGCGGGCGCACCCCGGCGATGAGAAGCCGCAGCGCCGCCCTGCTGCCGTGTTCCCGCTGAGCGGGTTTGCTACCTGCGCCAACTGCGGCGAGTTCTTGATCGGCGCACGTGCAGGCGGAAACGGGGGGCGCGGCCTGCGCACGTATCGCTGCCGCGCGTCTCTGGCGAGCTGGAAGGCCGAGCGCTGCGACTTGCCTACGAACGTCATGGCCGACCGCTTGGAGAGCTACGTAGTGGAACGGCTCAAGCAGGCATATGAACAGACGGGCACGTCGGGGCTCGCAGCCAGCGTCGCGGACACGGGGAGCATCTTCGAGGACGTTCAGGGCGAGCTGGAGGCGGCGGAGCGCGAGCTGGAGCGGTTCGCCGCCGACCCGACTGCAGCGGAGCTGCTCGGACAGGCCGCATGGACGGCGGCTCTGCGCACACGAACCGAACGCGCCGAAGCCGCACGGGTCGAGTACCGCGAGCACGTTGACACGATGCGCGCGGCCGAGATCGTGATACCGCCAATCGAGCTGCTTGACAGCCTCGCGCCTGACGAGCTGAGGACCGTGCTACGCAGCGTCTTTCAGACCGTCCGTGTTGGTCGTGGTCGCGCGCGCGGCCGCGGCCCGATGGCTGAGCGTGTCGAGCTGGTCTTTCATGGCGAACCGTCGTCCGGGGTAGCGTCGCTCGAGGACGCCACATAGCGCCCGCTCCAAACGTGCGCGGGCCTCTTGGGGCATGGGCCGCGCCCCGGGGGCCGCTACGGCGAGACGAGGCTCGTAGCGGCCCTGGCGGCTCAATTGTTGTGCTGGGCTGGGTGGCCTCACACGTGTACTGACCCCCACGGGCAGCAACCGGCCAACGAGTTTGACCCGCGCCGGTCGAGCTGGCCGCTCACACGGACAAGGAGGCGAAGCCGACGCCTCCGGTGCCAGTAGCGGCGGCCACCTGGCCGCAACCGCTCCCGACTCCGGCGTCGCCTCTATGCTTGCGCGCCCTCTGCCTGCGATACGGGCGTGCCCCTCGGTGCCCGTTCATCCCTCCGCAGGCGTTCTCAGAGCCACTCGTCGGGGATTACGCCGGGTGTCCACTCCTTGGTCACTCCGCCGCCTGCCTGCTTGAGCCTGCGCCCGAACTCAACGACGTTAAGCTGGAAGTCCAACTCGTCACGGGGATCGCGGCCTCCGTCGTCGAGCATCTGACGCCAGTGGGCGAGCGCACACAACGTCTCGACCTGTGATTCGTCGGTCCACCAACCCTGTTTGAGTCCTTTCAGCTCGTCGGGATAGCGCCCACACAGCGCGAGGATCGAGCCCCACATGAACTGGCGCCATTCACGATCGCCGCCGTAGGGCTCAAGCCACGGCGCCCGAGTGATCGTCAGCTCGTCCGCAGGTGCGCTTCCATTGCCGCGCGCTGCGGCGGCGAGCTTCCCGAGTCCGTCGCGGACCATCTGGCCCGCGACACGCGCGACCGGCTGCCCGGACGCTGCCGCCAGCTCGTCCAAGCGTGCGACCAGGTCGTCGGAAAGCGTGATCTTGATTCGACTGCTCATCGCGGAAACCTCCGAGTTTCGACATTGAGGGCCTTCTGGTGCCCCTTCTGCCGGTTACTGACCCCAAGTCCGCGAGACCGGCCAACGAATCGAGGCCCACTTTAGGGTCCGCTCCGAAGGTGCATCTAGTCTGTTTGGGAGAAGTGGGGACCGCTCGCGATGGAGGGAGCCGCGGCGCGTGTGGGACTCGGCGGAGCGGTATCGTTGCTGGCGATGAGCGCGCAACGCGAGTTTGACGTGGTGATTGTGGCCGAGCCAGAGGGCGGCTACAGCGTGTTCGTGCCTGAGCTGCCGAGCGTCGCGACGCAGGGCGAGACGATCGAGGAAGCGCGCGCGAACGCCCAAGAGGCGATCGAGGGGTATCTCGAAGTCATGCACGAGGATGGCCTTCCCATCCCCACCGTGCACCGCGACCGCGTAGCGGTCCACGCCGCGTGAGCCAGACCCCCGCCGTCACGGGCAAGCAGCTCGTGAAGGTTCTCGAAGGCCAAGGCTGGTACGTCAAGCGTGTCCGCGGCAGCCATCACATCCTGCGCCACGCGAGCATTCCCGACGCGATCCCCGTCCCGGTCCACGGCAACCAGCCGATCAAGAAGGGCACACTCGGCAACATCCTGCGCACCGCGGGCATAACCCGCGAGCAGCTCAACCGGCTGCTCTGACGAGGCCCGAACCTCCCCGCTATCTCGTCTGATCTTCCTCGTCGTCCTCCGGGATCAACGCAGATAGTCCGACGCCCAGGCCGCGAGAGAATGCGACTAGCACGTCGACCGGCTCGCCCAGGCCGTTCACGGCACGGGGATGACGCCGCCGGTGGTGCTGTGGCAGACGATGTAGGAGCTGCCGTCCGGCCCCTTGATGACGGCGGGGATGCCGCCGATGGCGCGGCAGTTGTTGACGAATCGTTCGTCTTCGGCGGCTTGGTGTTCGCGTTCCTTGCGCACGCGTTCCTCGTAGTGCCGGCGTTCCTCCGCGCGCTTGCGAGCGCTCGCGACGGCTTCGCGGTGCCTCGTCGCCGAGCACCACTTCGCGCCGAGGTGCGCGCCGAGCCTAAACTGCCCGGTCTTCACGATCGCGGCGCCGGTACCTCCTCGGGCTTCCACGGTGTACTTGTAGACCTTGTTCGGGTGTTCGCACGACGCGAGCACGTGCACGTGGCTGTTGCTCCACGGCACTTCGGCCTCGGTTTCCGTGGCTTGGCCCGTGGGTTCCCTCAGCAGGAGTTCGGCGTCCATGATGTGCGTGGCCGTGGCGTTTTCGGTGGGGAAGCCGAGATACACCGGCCATTCCCTCGCATTGAGGATTTGTGGACCGAGGTTGCTCCGGAATGTCATGTCGGCGAGCGGCGACGATTCGAATTCAATGACGGTTTCCCCGGGTTCCTTATACGTGAGTCCCTTCGCGCTTAGCTCCTGCGTTTCGCGTGAGAAGTCGACATGGACGTGCAGGTACGCGGCGGGCGCGGTTTCCGCGGCGACACGGGCGGCTTCCGTCGCTGGCGTGATTTCGTTGCGGGCGCAGTACACGGCCGCCCATTCGCCTTCGCCCGGCGCCGCCGGGCATGGCCCCGGATGCGCAAGCGTGCCCGCACCGGCTCTGGGCACCCCCAAGCACAGCGCCACGGATGCGACGACGAGCACGACGCAAGCGCGCCGCGCGTCCCACCTCCACTTCACTCGTTGCCCCGTCATGTCGCGCCCGGATCGTACCGGGGAGCGCCGCAGCGACGGTCACGTGCGTCAAGCGTGTCCGCTGCCCGGCGTAAGATTCAGAGTTGATGACGCAGCTTTGGATCAGTGAGAGCGGTGCGCTCGCGCCAGCGGACTCCGAGTACGTCGCCGTGAACGACGACGGGCAGGTCGTCGGGGTCCGTCTACGCCTGAGACGCGGCGAGTCGTTTCCCGCGCCGCCGAGCAACGCGGTGGGCTGGATGGCCGAGCGCGGACGCTCTCGCGGCGCTCCGATCGCCCGCGCGCGAGCCCTAAGGCGGTCGCGGGTTGGCGATGTCCTCGGGGCGGAGTACGACCGTCGTATGACGGGCTCGGACGGGATGCGCGCGACAGTCATCACACGTTCGGAGTTGCTCGCCCTCGCCGACGCGCGGCGCACGCCGGTTCGTCGCTACCTCCAGTGGGCGGCCGAGAACGAGCGCTTGGCGGCCACCGGCGAAGGCACGGCGTCGTCGCTGCGCATGGACTGCCGGTCCGACATCCGGGACGCCGCCGAGGCCGCGGAGCTGTTCCCTGAGCACTGGTGGGGCGTCGTCGTGTTCACGTGCTTCGGGAGCAAGCTAGGCACGCAAACCGTAGCGCCAAGCTTCCAGCACCCCCGTGACGCCGCCAACGCCGAGGCCAAACTCGAGGAAATCGAGTTCCCGCGAGGGTCCGTCGGTCACCACCGCATTCAGGCCACGCTGAGGGGCGCGAAGCAGGCACTCGTCGCGGCCTGCGCCAAACACGCCCTCTTCAGGAGCGTGCTGCACGACGACGAGGACTTTGACGCGCGCTACCGGACGCTCCACGACGCCAGGGTGCGGCAGTGGGGCCGAACGACGTGCTTTGACTTGCTACTCCGGGCTGGCGCGCTCGGCGTGGGCGGCAAGCGCTGCCTGCCCGAGCTCGCGTATCTCGCGGGAAGCACGGGGCCGCGCAAGGGGTTCGCCGCGGTGTTTGGCGTGGACCCCGATCAGCGCCGCGCTGCGTGGGCGGAGGCGGTCCTGCGCGAGTGGGCTGAGCATTGGCAGGCTGTCGCGGAGCGCGTCGGCGCGGAGTGGGAGAGCGAGCCGTTGTACCCGCGCGATCAGGAGAACTTCCTATGCGTCTACCAGGAGCGCCTCGCGCGGGGCGTGGTGCGCAAGCCTTGTTGATCCTCGTTGGAGCCCGTCGGCTGTTCCAGTTGGCTGGCCGGTACGATCACGACGCGATGGTGAGGCGGACGAAACTGGCGGTGGCCTGCGTCGCCCTCGTCCCCCTCGTGAGCGTCACCGCGTGCGGCGGGTCGTCCAGCGGCGCGGGTGCATCGGCGCGATCCGCTGCTGGCGTCCGCTCTGCCTACGCAGCCGTGGGAGCCGAGGTTCGCGCGGGCCGCTACAACGCTGTCTGCGAACGCATGACCTCCGCGGCGCTCGCGGCGTTGAGTGCGTTCTCCCAGGGTCGCAAGTGCGCGACCGTCGTCGCCGAAGGCGTCGCCGGCGGCAACCTGCACGCCCCACACTCGCTCCCCGCGAACGCGCGCATCGTGATCACCGGCAACCGCGCCACCGTCTACCACGGCAGCGAACAGGACAAGCTGCTGTACGTGCTGGGGCGATGGGAGTTCGAAACGACCGCGCCGACCGCCACTACGACGGAATCAGGCGGGCCCGCACCCACGACGACGCAGAGCCGCGAAGCCCAGGTCGCGGAAGAAACGCGGAAGGGGGAAGCGCAGGAAGCCAAGGAAAAGGCCGAAGGCACGTACTGCGCGAAACACCACGAAACCGAACACCCCTTCCTGCGCATCTGCGGCGGCAACGAATAGGCCGCTGTTCCCGCCACCTCGACTGGTCCACTGGGCCTATGCGGCCGCCTCGCCGGCGCTCGCGAGGCGGGCCTGTGTCTTGTCGCGCGCGTCAGCGATCGTCTCGCACGTCAGCAGCAGATCCAGGGCACACCACAGCCGCGCATTCGGCCAGATCTTGCCGTTGCGCACCGGCTTGGCGGGCACGATCGGCGGCCCAAGCGTGTAGAGGAAGTGGGGTTCGTCGCTCCAGTCGGCCTGCGGAATGATCTCGGGAATGTGGTCGTGCGGACGCGTGATGACCTCGTATTTGTCCACGTGCCGGACCTGCTGGAGGCGTCCGTCAAAGCGGAAACCGATGTAGTTCGGTGGTGTGTGCGGCCAGCCTTTGCTGCCGCCGACGGGGTGGTAATAGAAGCCGCGCTCGATCACGGTGTCCTTGAACGTGAGGCTGGACCACCGCAGCGGGTCCTGGCCGAGCACGACGACGAACGCCATGTTGGAGGTCACGTCCTGCATCGTCATCAACCCCTTCAGGTAGCTGGTCAGCTCCGCGAGGAGCCTTTTCTCCGCATGGCTGTTGCTCGCGGTGGCTGTTGCCGTCGCGATGTCTGCGATGCGCTTCCAAGGCATGTACGAGACCGGCACGCCGTCGAGCGACTTCGGCAGCGCCTGCACGGGCGGGTAGTAAGCGGCGCACTCCGCGACGACGGCGATGCGGCGGTCACGGTCGTCGCGCTCGTTGAGGCGGTCCGCGTACTGCTGGAGCTGTGCCACCGTGGGCAGGTTCCACCCGCGCTTCGCCTCCATGACGAGGTGCAGGCGCTCCGTCTCGATCTCAACGTCGGTGCGACCCGTGCCCGGCGCACTCTTCTGTAGGCGAACCGCGGTGATTTCGTCCTGTTCGGCGGCGGCGAACGCCTCGGCGAGGACGGCCGTCGTGAACGCTTCGCTCTGCGCAAGGCCCCAGCCAACGCTGTACGTGATGTCGTCCTCCTTGCTGCCGAGGAGGTCGAAGACGGTACGAACGGGACGGCTGTAAAGCGTCAACTCGGCCACGCCAGCACCCTAACGCCCGCCGTGGGCCGAGACACGAGACCCGTTCAGTCGCACGAGCGAACACGATACGTTGCAGAGCGCTTCCGTTCAGGCAGCCCGAATGGCGAAAGCGCCAGCGACCTACCCCACGCGATCCAGACAACGCCATGCATCCGTCCGGCTGGCCTGATACGTTCTTGACACGTTTCAGAATTGGTTGGTTGAGAGAGCCATTTTTCCCTGCAAATGAGCGGTTTTCGGATGTGGTTGCCGTTTTGGCGCACCGCTAGCTTAGCTTCGCCGGGCACCCTCGGCGGCGAGCCCGACCGTTACCTGGTCGCTGGGTTCACAAGGCGTCCCTCTTTGAAAGCCACCGCCGCCAGGCCCCCGTCCAACGTGACGAGCCCGACATCCAACCGGCGCGCAAGAGCCAGGTACGCGGCGTCATATGCCGTCAGTGCGTCGCGCAGATCCCATATCTCGGCAATGAGCTCGATCACGGGGTACGTGAGCGTTCGCAGATCGCGAAGCGCAGCGAGCGCTTCGGCAGCCCGCAACTCGCTGAGCTCGCCTCGAATCGCGTAGCGCCTCAATGCTGAGAGAGCCTCGACATTGAAGTGCTCGGGCACGTGCAGACTCGGAGTGCTCCACGAGCGCCGCGCGCACCTGCTCGGCACGCGGCATGGCGAGGAGCACCTCCACGACCGCGCTCGCGTCCGCGACGATCACGCAGCAGCAGTACGCTCGCGCTCTGCGGCAATCGCGACCGCAGGCGACTCGCTGGTTGCAATCGGTGCCCATCCTGCGCTGCGCGCAAGCCACTCCTTCATCGTGGGTCGCACAGCCAAGGACTCAAGCTCCGCGAGCAAGTAGTCGGAGAGTGTCATGCCTGTCTGAGCGGCCCTGACCTTCGACCTCGCGATGCAGAACGTCAGGCACGTTGCGAATCTGGATCATCGAGGACATGCTGGTCGCATTGTAGCATGCCGATAGCATGCAGCAGGTCAGGCTGGAGCGAGGATGAGCGCACTCATCACAAGCGAGAGCTAGGCTCCAAGACCCCCCGATCGAAGGAGGCAGTCGTGAAGCAGACTCGCAAGACGCAACGCGCTCCTCACCGGCGCCTCCGGCGGCATCGGTGCGGAGATCGCTCGCCGCCTTGCCGGCGCGGGCATGAACCTCGCCCTCTCTGGCCGCCGCGAGGATGCGCTTGCGCAGGTTGCCGCCGAGGTCGGCGATCGCGGCGTGCGCTGCGTCACGGTGCCCGCGGACCTCGCCGACCGCGAGCAGCTCAAAGGGCTGATCGGCGCAGTGGAGCAGGACCTCGGCCCGCTCGACGTCCTCATCAACAACGCGGGGATAGAGAACGTCAGCTCCTTCACCGCCTGCAGCGAGCAGGAGCTCTCGGCGGTGATCGAGGTGAACCTGACAGCGCCGATGCTGTTGACACGTGAGGCGCTGCCGGGGATGCTGCAGCGCGGCGCCGGCCACGTCGTGTTCATCTCCTCGCTTGCCGGGAAGGTCGGCCCCGCCTACAACGCGCCCTACGCGGCCAGCAAGGCCGGGCTGGTGGCGCTCACGCAATCGCTGCGCGCCGAGCACCACGGCGGGCCGGTCGGCTTCTCTGTGGTCTGTCCGGGCTTCACGGCCGGGGAGGGCATGTACCAGCGGATGGCAGACGACGGCCACACCTCCAACCGCCTGCTCGGGGAGACGAGCACCAGGAAGGTGGCCGAGGCGGTGCTCAGAGCAATCAGAGACGACGTGGCCGAGATCGTGGAGAGCGGAGCGCCCGTGCGGCCGCTGCTCGCGCTCTCACAGATCGCGCCCGGCGCCGTGGAGCGACTGACTCCGCGCTTCGGGATCACGCAGATGTTCGAGCGCGTGGCGCAGGAACGCGGCCGCGGCAACTGACGGGGCGCGGCCGGACCGCGGTCAGAGCTCGTTGTCGCCGCTCGGCCACTGCCGGTCCACCGCCGCACGGCGCTCGGCGTCATGCGACCGTGAGCGTTCGGCGCGCAGCGCGTCGGCCGCGATCTGCGCCGAGCCGTCCGGGTTGAAGTCGAGATCGTCCAGCTCGAGCAGGCCCTCCACTTCCTGCTCCATGCTGCGCTCGAGCTCCTCTGAGGAGCTGTCCTCGAAGCCGCTGGGGAGCCTATCGGCGCTCATCGCATTCTCGATCGTGACGCATCCGGCAGCCGAACGTTGCCACGAGAACTGTCTACCCCGCAAACACGGATACATGCTTTGCAGTTGCGGTTGACGCGCTCAAGGCCGCACCGTCCCCTACCGATGCGACTCTGGCGATGCCTTCGAAGCGGTGGGAGAGAGCTGTGGCGCCCGCGATGGCTGTGCTTGGCGTGGCCTGCATGTCCTGGCTCGGCCTCTACGGCTTCGCCTGGAACGACTATGAAAACGAGGCCCTGCCGGCGATGCAGGCGCTCGTCCACGGGCATTTCGCACAGTTCGCGCAGCTGGCGCCCTCATACGGCGGCTCGCTGCTGCTGCGCGCGCCCTTCGCCTTCCTGCCTGGGCTCTGGGGCGGCGGCTCGCTCGCGGTCTACCAGGCTGTCTCCATCCCCTGCCTGATCGCCGCGGCCCTGCTCGGCCTCCGGCTCTGTGCCCGCATGCGCCGCGCAGGCCACAGCCGGCTTGCTCGCGGGCTCGCGCTCGGCCTCTGCATCGCCAATCCGATCGCCCTGCGCGCGCTGGAACTCGGCCACGCAGACGAACTGCTCGGCGCATGCCTGTGCGTGGCGGCGGTGCTGATCGCAGCCGGGACAAGCGCCGAGTCGAGATCCCGCTGGACGCCGCAGCCGCGGGCGCTGGCCGCGGGCGTGCTGCTCGGCTTCGCGATCGCAAGCAAGGAGTCGGCCGTGATCGCGCTGGGGCCCGCGCTGCTTGCCCTGCGCGCCGGACCTCGGCAGATGCTGGCCGCCGCCGCGATCTGCGCCGGAGCGCTGCTTGCGCCGATCGCGCTGCTCAGCGCCTCGTTCGTGAGCGCGACCGCGGCAAGCGCCTCGACCGCCAGCACGATCTTTCAGCCCTGGCAGGCGTTCTGGTTCCTGGGCCACCACGGCGCGCTCGTGCACGGCCTGTTCGGCAACCCCAAGCCCGGCTACCGGACCGCCCCGGCATGGGTCGGCCCGATCAGCCATCCGCTGGTGCTCTTTTGCGGCCTGCTGGCGCCCGTGGCACTGTGGTTGCATCGCCGGCGGCGCGCGAGTGGTCGCACCGTGGTCCTGTCTGTCACCGACGCGCTGCTGCTGCTGAGCCTGGTGAGCCTGCTGCGATGCCTGCTCGACACCTGGGACAACGTCTACTACGTGCTGCCGTTCCTGATCGCGCTGCTGGCGTGGGAGGTCAGCGCCTACAGGCGCCCGCCCGCGATCGCGCTGTGCGCGAGCGTGCTCTGCTGGGCGAGCTTCCAGTGGATGCCGCAAGTCGCCTCGCCGGATGCGCAGGCAGCCTTCTTCCTGGTCTGGACCGCCCCGCTGGCGGCGGCGCTCGCACTGCGGCTGTTTGCGCCGGGTGTGCGCTTCTGCCTCCCCGAGGCGGCCGCTAGGAGACGACCGTCAGCTCCTTTGGCAGGAGGGTGAGGACCTCCGGGGCCTGCCTGCCGACCACGACCAGATCCTCGATCCGCACGCCGAGATCGCCGGGCAGGTAGATCCCCGGCTCGACCGTGACGACGTTGCCCTCCCGCAGCGGCTCATCGCCGGCGGTGCGCGAGAGCCGCGGGCCCTCGTGGATCTCGATCCCCACGCCGTGGCCGAGGCCGTGGCCGAAACGCTCGCCGTAGCCGGCGTCCTCGATCACTTCACGCGCGATCGCGTCGACCTCCTTGCCGCTGCGGCCCGGCGCGACCGCATCGAGCCCCGTCTGCTGGGCCAAGCGCACGAGCTCGTAGATCTCGCGATGGTGCTCGCTCACCGGACCTGCCGCATAGGTTCTCGTGCAGTCCGAGCAGTAGCCGTCGAGAACGGCGCCCCAGTCGATCGTCACGAGCGTGCCCGCCGCGATCGGCTGCTCCCGCGGCTGGGCGTGCGGCAGCGCGCCGTGCGGACCCGAGGCCACGATGCTCGGAAAGCTCGGGGACTCCGCCCCGAGGCGACGCATCCGCGTCTCCAGATCGATCGCGACGTCTCGCTCGCTCCTGCCGATCAGCCCGCCTTCGAGGATCTCGCGCAGCGCCTGGTCGGCAAGCTGCGCGGCGGCTGCGATCCGCTGCTGCTCCTCGGGCTCCTTGACCTCGCGCAGGCGCTCGACGGCGCCGCCACAGGGAATCGGCACGAACCCGTCTGCCTCCGAGAGCGCCTCCAGCAGCCGGCCGTGGCGCGCGACCGAGAGGTCCTGCTCCTCGAAGCCGACGCGCTGAGGCTCGCCCTCGACCAGCAGCCTGCCCGCCGCCTGCACCAGGTCGCCGGTGACGACGATCCGCTCGCAGGAGGGCGCGTGCGCACCCACCTCCTGCGCCGCCTGCGTCTCGTAGCGGAAGTCGGTCAGGAACAGATGCTCGCCGCCCGAGCCGGCTGCCGCGATCACGGCCACGCCGTTTGAGCCGGTGTAGCCGGTGAGGTAGCGGACGTTCGCGGGCGCGCTGAGGATCAGGCAGCCGACGCCGCGCTCGCGCAGCACCTCCGCCAGGCGCGCGATTCGCAGATCACCCGCGGGCTTCATCCTGCAGCGCCTTCTGCAGATCTCCCAGCGCGAGCCGGTAGCCCTCGGGTCCCTTGCCGGAGATCTTGGCCAGGCAGAGTCCGTCGAATACCGAGACCTTGCGCCAGGGGTCGCGGTTCTCCACGTCGGAGAGATGGACCTCGACCGCCGGCAGCCCGGTCAGCTGCAGCGCGTCCCTGATCGCCCACGAGTAGTGGCTCCAGGCGCCCGCGTTGACGATCACCGCGTCTGCCTGACCCTCCAGCAGGTGCAGGCGCTGCACGAACTCGCCCTCGAAGTTGCTCTGGAAGAAGCGGGCGCTCAGCTGCAGCTCGCGCGCAAAGCCCTCGATCCGCTGCTCCAGCTGCAGCAGCGAAAGCCCGCCGTAGTGGGCGGGGTCGCGTCTGTCGAGCATGTCGAGGTTGACGCCGTGCATCACCTCTATGCGGTAGCCGGCGACCATAGAGCAGCAGCCTAGGCGCAAAGCTCCTGGACCGCGGCGCGGACCTGCTGCTCGGGCACCACTCGCCCGATCGCCACCGCGCCCGGCGCGTCCACCAGCACGAAGGGCACCTCGCCGTGCAGCCGCTTCTTGTCACGGCGGCTGGCGGCAAGGACGTCCTCCGCCGAGGCGCCCTCCAGGCGCATCGGCAGGCCGCGGGCGAGCATCAGCTCTGCCACCTGCTCGCGCAACTCATCCGCCCCCGAGAGCCGCAGCGCCGCAAGCAGGCCGAGGCCGACCGCCTCTCCATGCAGGTAGCGGCCGTAGCCGGTCGCGGTCTCGATCGCGTGGCCGATCGTGTGCCCGAGGTTCAACGCCTGCCGCGCGCCGGCGTCGCGCTCGTCCCGGGCGACGATCGCGGTCTTGGCCTTGGCACAGAGCATGATCGTGCGGTCGTCCAGCGGCGCGTCGGCCGCAACCCGCTCCCACAGCTCTCCGCCGGCGATCAGCGCGGTCTTGACAACCTCCACCCAGCCGGCGGCAAGCTCGCGCGGAAGCAGCGTCTCCAGCACGTCCGGGTCCACGATCACGCCGCGCGGCTGGTGGTAGGCGCCGACGTAGTTCTTGCCCTGCGGCAGATCGACGCCGGTCTTGCCGCCGTAGGCGGAATCGACCTGGGCCACGAGCGTGGTGGGCACCTGCACGTAGGCGATCCCGCGCTGGTAGGTGGCCGCACAGAACCCGGCGAGATCGCCGACCACGCCCCCGCCGAGCGCGACCACGTGGTCGACGCGCGTGATGCCCTGCGCAAGCAGCGCGCTCCACACCGCTTCGGCGCTGGCAAGCGTCTTGTGCCGCTCGCCGGGCGCGATCGCAAAGCTGCCCGCCGGCTCGCCGAGGCGATCGCCGTAGAGCGGCCCGACGTTCTGGTCGGTGACGAGGAACGGCCGTGAGGCCGACCGGTCCAGCGGCCAAGCCTGCGCTGCTTGTCCCTCGGCGAGCAGCCCACGGCCCACGAGCCCCCGCCCCACGAGCACCGGATATGAGCCCGAGGCGGAGCCGGCCCACAGCATCCGTGTGCCGGAAGGCGCGTGCCGCAACGCCGCCAGCGCGCCGGCAGCCTGCGCACTCTCCGCATCCCCCGGCAGGATCGCATCCGCGAGACTGGCGTAGATCGGCGCGCGCTGCTCGAAAAGCGCGGCGAAGCGTTCGGGGTCGCGGGCTAGAGGACGCTCCGCGTCGTGGTTGCAAACCCGATCCCAGGCGCTCTTGGTGTCGATGTCCAGCAGCACAACGATCTGCCGCGAAAGCGCCTCCCGCACGCGCGGCGAGAGCACCGCGCCGCCGCCGAGCGAGATCGCAAGCTCCGGCCCGGCGCCGGCGAGCAGCTCCAGCACGACCTGCTCCTCGATCTCCCTGAAACGCTGCTCCCCCTGCTCGAACAGCGCGGCGATGCTCTGCCCGGCGCGGCGTTCGATCTCCGCATCGCTGTCGATCGCCGCGATGCCGAGTGCGCGGGAGACCTCGGCGGCCGCGGTCGACTTGCCCGCGCCCATGAAGCCGATGAACACGAGCGCGCCGGAGCGGCCCCCTATCTCCTCCACCCGATCCGCTCCTCGTAGGCACGCAACGTGCCCCGAACGTCGTCGATGTGATCGCCGCCGAACTTGCGCCGGTAGGCGTCGGCGAGCACGAAGCAGATCATCGCCTCCCCCACCACTCCCGCAGCCGGCACGGTGCAGGAGTCGGTGCGCTCCCGCAGCGCCTGGGCCGGCTCGTGGCTTGCCGTGTCAACGGAGCGCAGCGGCTTTGTCAGCGTCGGCAGCGGCTTCATCGCGCCGCGGACCACCAGCGGCTCGCCCGTGGTCATCCCGCCCTCAAGGCCCCCGGAGCGGTTGGTGTGGCGGTGGAAGCCCTGCTCCTCGCTGTAGAAGATCTCGTCGTGGGCCTGGGAGCCGGGGCGACCCGCGATCGCGAATCCGTCCCCGATCGAGACGCCCTTGACCGCCTGGATCGAGCAGATCGCCATCGCCAGGCGGCCGTCGAGGCGCTCCTCCCAGGAGATGTGGGAGCCGAGGCCGGGAGTCAGCCCGAACGCCTGCACCTCGAAGACGCCGCCAAGCGACTCGTTGGCCTTGCGCTGCGCGTCGATCTCGGCGACCATCGCGCGGGTGGCGTCGGGGTCAAGACAGCGCACCGGCGAGGCATCGACCTGGTCGAAGTCCGCGAGCGCCAGCGGCTCGGCCTCGCGCGCCGGCGCCGTAACCGAGGAGATCTGGACCACGTGGGAGCGCACCTCCACCCCGAGCGCCGAGAGGAACGCCCGGCAGACCGCGCCGCCGGCGACCCGCGCCGCCGTCTCGCGCGCCGAGGCCCGCTCGAGGATGTCGCGCACGTCGGAAAGCCCGTACTTCCAGGTGCCGACGAGATCGGCGTGGCCGGGGCGCGGCAGGTGCACCTCCGGCACCTGTGCCTCCACCGGCCACGGGTTCATCCGCTCCTCCCAGTTGGCGTAGTCGCGATTTGCGACCTGCAGCGCGATCGGCCCGCCGAGGGTGCGCCCGTGACGCACGCCGCCGGTCAGATCGGCTTTGTCGCTCTCGATCTTCATCCGCCCGCCGCGCCCGTGCCCGAGCTGCCGGCGCGCGAGATCGGAGTCGATCCGCTCGCGTTGAAGCTCCAGCCCCGCGGGCAGACCCTCGACGATGCAGGTGAGGCCGGGACCGTGCGACTCCCCGGCTGTGATCATGCGCAGCGCCATCGTGGCGCCAGCTTATCTACGCGCCGCTCCCACGATCGTTCCGAGCGGCCCGCCGAAGGAAGCGCCGTCAGGGATCGAGAGATGCATCTTGGCGATCAACGCCCTACCCGCAGCCGAGCCGCGAACCGACGCGGCGCTGGCCGAGCCGCCCGTCCCGCTGACCTTTTCGATCTTGCTCACCGTCAGCTCGTAGGCGATCACCGAGCCATCTTCCTGTTGGTACTGAAGTTCCTCGGAGGCGTGCAGATGCACATCGATCGCCTGGCAGTCGCCCGCGTTTGGCACGCAGGTCGCGCTGCCGTGGATGATCGCTTCGGTCATCAGCACGAAGACCACGCCCTGACCGCCATCGGCCACGCCCTTCGGCGCGATCAGATGCTTGTGCTTGCTCGGCAGCGGCTGCAGCGTGGCCACATTGCGAAAGACCTGCGCTTCGCCGACGGGCTTGCCTTCTTCGGAGAGCCGCTGGAGGGTCACGTTGACGTGATAGAGGGCGATCGAGGTGCTCGGCGGGCTCGACTTGCCGGCTTCGCCCGAACCCGTGGAGCCGCCCGAGCCGCCGGAAGAGCTCGATGGCGAGCCGCCGGAGGACCCGGAGCCCGAACCGCTCTGGCCGCTGGCAGCGCTGGAGGCGCCCGCGCTCGATTTGGAGGCGCTTTGCGCCGGTTTGCTCGATTTGGCCTTCAGCGGCGTGAACGGGTTGTGCATCTTGCCGCCGTGCTGGTAGCCGACGCCCGCGGTCGTCTCCGAGACGGCCGCGTTCGGGTTGGCCGGCGCGCCGGCGAGAGCCGGGCCGGCCACCGGGGGCACGTGCGCAACGACGGACGAACTGCTGCTCGGAGTGCTGCCGGCGCCCGATTTGCCGGCAAGCGCGACGTAGCCGATCGCGCCGAGCAGTGCCAGGCCGGCAAGCGCCAGCAGCGGCAGCATCCTGCGACTGGTCAGGTCGGCCTTCAAGGACGAGAGAAGATCGCTCATGGCAGCGGCCTCACGACCGCGGGGGTGACGCTGGTGCCGCCGGAGCCGCTCGAGGCGGGGGTCGCGCCGGCCGGCGCGCTCGCGGTCGCGCCGCCGGTCAGGCTCTGACCCGCAGGCAGCACGTACGCGGTCGCGGTCACCGCGGCCTTCAGTTCGCCGCCTGTGCTCGGGCCGCCGGTGGCGGAGTTGGCGGTCAGCGACACGCCCTGGATGCTCAGCAGCCGGCCGTTGACCGCCACGCTGCCGTCGGATTTGGTGACGGTGAAGCCCTGGAGGCGTGCGATCAGCTTGTAGAGCTGTTCGTAGGTGCCGGCGAAGGAGAAGGTGAACGGAAGCTGCTGAAACCCTGCGGTCGCGGTGGGCACGGCGCTCGCAGCGCTCGCGGACGTGGAGGCCCCCGAGGCTCCCACGGCTCCCGATGCGATCGATTCGAAGTCCACTTTGTCGTTGGAGGAGGCGTGATCGAGTTCGTAGACCAGCGAGGACACCTCGCTGTCCGCCGGGACCGCCTGCCCCAGGCTCACGATCGAGGAGTAGGCCGCCGCATAGCGCGTCTCGGCCGCTTCCGCTTCAGAGAGCTTGCTCTTGGCCACGCTCAGCTCCGAGCGCGCCGACTGCGCCTTGGCCTGGACTACGGAGGCCTTCTTCTGCTCGGGGGAGACCACGAGCATCCAGGCAACGGCAAGCGCTGCCAGGGCGCCGAGGACGACCACCACGATCCGGTCGCGGGCGGTCATCGCAGATTCACCCCCGTGCTGCTTTTCGCGACGCTGCTCGGGGAGTCCGAGGCGCTCTCGGCGGCGCCCGCCGGGGGCGTCTTGACCGCCGGCGCCGGCAGCGCGTCGAAGGTCACCTGCAGGGAGAACGCGGGGTCGTTGGCCGGGCAGCCGCCTCCCGCGCTCGCGCCGGACTTGCTCGAGCTCTGGAGCTCGACTTCGCCGACCCCGTCGATCAGGCGCAGCCTGTCCATCGTCAATGCCACCTCCGACTGGCTGGTCGCGCAGCCGGCGATCAGGAAGCTCGGCGTGCTGCCCGCGGGCGTCGCCGAGGTCACGGTGCTGCCGGCGCTCGCGGTGGCAGCCGTGGCGCTCGCGGCGCTCGACGTGGACGCGCCCGCGGTGCTCGAGGCGCCCACAGTGCCGGTCACGGTGCTCAGCGCCGCGCCGCTCGGCAGCACGCGCCCGAGTTCGTGCATCGCGTGCGCCCAGTCAAAGCGCGTGTTGGCAAGCTCCTGGACCGCCTTGACCCGTTCTTCTCGCATCGAGACGAAGCTCGTGTAGGGCGCGAGCTTGCTCGCTTCGCTCTGCGCCTGCTGCGCTTCCGCGCTCAAACGGGTCGCTTCGGCCTGCTTGGCGCCGATTTCGCGATCGGCCATGCCGTAGAGCAGCGCCATCACCGCCAGCCCGCAGATCAGGCCCACGACCACGTAGGCGGCGCCGCCCGAGCGACCCGCGAGCGCGGCCGCGCTGCCCGAGCGCTGCTCGGAGGGGATCAGGTTGACGGCCCTCATGCGGGCACCTCCTCGACAGCAAGGCCCGCGGCGATCGCCAGCCGCTCGGCCGGCACGTCGCTGCCCTCGCCCTGCGAGGTCTGCACCCGACGGCAGTCCAGCGGAGAGCCGAGCTCCGCCTCCAGCGCCTGCGCAAAGCCTGAGATCTCGAGCGCCGCGCCGCTGAGGACGATGCCGCTCACCTCGCCTCCGCCCTGGGAGCGGTGGAAGTCGAGCGAGTTGCGGACCTCGCCGGCGATCTCGCGCACGCCGCCGCCGAGCACCGTGCAGGCGTCGGCCGCGACCTCGTCGGCAGAGTCCGGCGCGCTCAGATCGACCTCGCCCAGCAGCACGCGGGCCTCGGCCAGCGCGATCGAATGCCGCTGCGCCAGCTCGCTCGCCATCGACTCCAGGCCGCCGCTCACCATCCTGGTGAAGCGGCAGGCAAGGCCCTCCGCGATCGCGAGGTTCGTCAGCCCGCCCACGTTCAGGTAGAGCGTCGAGGCCGGCGGCAGCGCCGGCGCGCCGTCCTGCGCGGGCGCAGAGGCGCCTCGCCGGCGGCCTCGGGCCGGTAGAGGGCGCGAATCATCGCGAACGCCGAGAGATCGACGCCAGCCGGTCGCAGGCCCGCCGCGTGGACGGCGCCGAGCAGCTTTTCCACCATTTCGCGCTGCGCGGCGACCACCACCACCCGCTGTCGCGGGCCCTCCGGCGTCTCCACGACGCCCAGCGGCTGAAAGTCCAGGACCGCGCTGGCAAGCGGCATCGGCATGTGGTCCTGCGCCTGGAAGCGCACGGCCGCATCGAGCGCCTTGCGGTCCTCGATCGGCGGCAGATCCAGGACACGCAGCACGGAGCGCTGGTTTGCGATGCCCAGCCGCACCCGCCGCGGCAGTTTGCCGTCGCGGAAGAGCTCGCGCAGGGTCTGCGTCAGCAGCGTCTCGTCGAGCAGCTCGCCCTCGCGCACGGTTTCGGGCGGCAGCGGCATGCCCACGGCGCGCTGGACCGCCGGCGAGCCGCCCGCGCGCGCCTGCACAGCCGCGACATAGCCCGGCTGCACGTCGAGGCCGACCACCGAGGAGCCCGAGGCGCGTTTGGGGAGACGCCCGGCCCCGCCGCCGCGCCGCACCCGCTGCGGCCCGCCGCCGCGCAGCCGCGGCGAGGGCATCTTCAGCGAGGGCGCTTTGACCTCCATCTTCGCGAAGTCCTTGAGCGAGGCCATCAGTGCAGCACCGTGGTCGAGTACCAGTGCAGGATCGGCTGGCCCGCGAACAGGGCGACGAGCGCTCCCAGCGCCAGGAACGGCCCGAACGGGACCGCGGTCTTGCGGGCGGCGCTCGACTCCCACCCGGCTCATCACCACGCCGCCGACGATCACGCCGGCCAGCAGCGCGATCAGGATCGCGGGGATCACGGCCGCGCCCAGGAACAGCCCGATCATGGTCGCGAGCTTCACGTCGCCCATGCCCATGCCCTTCGGGTTGATCAGCGCGACGATCAGGAACGCCCCGCCGGCACCGAGCCCGGCGAGCAGGCGGGCAGGCTCCCCGGAGGCGTCGAGCGCGAAGCCGAGCGCGATCGCGAGCAGGCAGCCCGGCAGCGTGATCGCGTTGGGGATGCGCCTGTGCTCGAGGTCGATCGCGGCGGCGGGCACCAGCAGCAGCACCATCGCAAGCCCCAGCGCGATGCCGGCCGCCGAGCCCTTGCTCAGCACGACCGCGACGCACAGCGCCGCCGTGCCCGCCTCGATCAGCGGGTAGCGCGCGGAGATGTGAACGCCGCAGTGCCGGCAGCGGCCGCGCAGCAGCAGCCATGAGAGCACCGGAACGTTGTCATAGGGCTTGATCGCGGTGCCGCAGGCCACGCAGTGCGAGGCGGGCGTTGCCAGCGACTCGCGCCGTGGCAGCCGGTGGGTCACCACGTTCAGGAACGATCCGAAGATCGCTCCGAACACTCCTGCGAAGGCGGTCTCCATGCTGGACTCATCGACCACGATCAGCGCGTCCTTGAGCGCCTGCGCACCGGCGCTCGACGCCAACGCAAAGAGGGCGGCCCGAAGGCCGCCCTCGATGCATCTGCCCGAACATCCACCGTGTCGAGATGGGCCGGTGAACGGTTCAGGTCAGGGGTGGACGACTACCAGCTGCCAGCGGCGCATCCGCCGACGGTTTCCCCTGCTGAGCCCCCGGTCTTCTCGCAGGTGCGTGTCACAACGCCCGCTTCATCCTTGAGCGTGTAGAGGTCTTTCGTCGTGGCAGCTTCCGCGGTCACTTCAAAGCCTTCGCTGCCGACTTCTTTGGCTTCGATCAGGCAAGCGTTACCAGAGGTCGCGCAGCCCGCAGAGCCGACGGGAATCCCTTTTTCGAGCGTGTGAATAGCGGTGGTGCCGAGACCTTTGTAGGACCCGCTGTTTTCGGTCCCATAGGTCTGAGCAAACGTCGCAGCATTGCGAGCAAGCGACTTGGCAGACGAGTCGTTCGCCTTCTGAGTCTGGTTGAGGAAGGCCGGGATCGCGATCGCGGCGAGGATGCCGATGATCAGGATCACGACCAGCAGCTCGATGAGCGTGAAGCCACTCTCATCTGATGCGCGCTGGCGCAGTCGTTGCAGCATGGGTAGAGCTCCTTGTGTGGGTTGCAAGCAGCCAGGCTTCAGCCCACCGCCCTATGGCGGCACTTCCCCCGGTTCGCATTTCACCGCTGGCCGTTGTGAGAGTCGCGGGCTTTGCTACGCGTCACGGTGACGCTCTGCCCGATGAACCTCGGCGCTGGCATTGTCCGACAACGCGAGCATCGACGGTACGCCGAAAATCTTTAATCGTGGATGAGTCGGCTGGACGCCCTGCTCAAGCGTCCGCCGTGGGCACCCAGTGCGCCTGCGCGTCGATGCCGGGACGCCGCTGCCCGCTGCCTTCGCACCAGGGGCACGGCACGGTGCTCTCCTGCCCGCCGAGCTTTGAGATCAGGGTGCCGCGGGCGCCGCAGGGCATGCATTCCTGCGCTGCCGTCTGCGCTGCCTTCTCGGTGATGTCGGGGCGCTCGCTTGCCAACGTATCCGGCAGATTAGCGAGCGCGCTAGCGTTTGATCGCGCAACCACCATGCCCGACACCCTCAGATCCCTGAACATCCTCGTCGTCGACGACGAGGCGACGCTGCGCGAGACGCTCACGCGCTCCTTCTCGCGCGAGGGCCATCAGGTCCACGCCGTGGCCAGCGGCCAGGAGGCGATCGAACGGGCGGGGCGCGAGCAGTACGACATCGTGCTGCTCGACGTGGCGCTCGGCCAGGGGCCCAACGGCTACGAGGTCTGCCGCACGCTGCGCGAGCGCCGCAACGTCGTGCCGATCATCATGCTGACCGCGCTCGACAGCGAGGCCGACGCGGTCCAGGGCCTGGAGGCCGGCGCCGACGACTACGTGACCAAGCCCTTCGGCCTCGCCGAGCTGCGCAGCCGCGTGCGGGCGGTGCTGCGGCGCGCCTCCGGTCGCGGGGTCGGCCGCGAGACGTCGCGGTCGGCGAGGTCTCCCTCGACCACGGCCGCCGCGAGGTCACGCGTCAGAGGCCAGAGCGTGCGGCTGACCTTCTCCGAGTTCGAGCTGCTGGCGCGGCTGATGTCCGAGCCGGGCCATCTCTTCAACCGCCAGGAGTTGCTGCGCGCGATCTGGGGCGACTCCGCCTACCGGGACCCGCGCGCGATCGACGTCCACATCCGCCATCTGCGCGAGAAGCTCGAGCTGACGCCCGAGGAGCCGAAGCTGATCCTGACCGTCCGCGGCGCGGGCTACCGCTTCCAGGCGCCGTGAGCGCGCGCAGGAGCGGCATCGAGCGGCTGCTTACCGGCCTGCGGCCGCGCCTGCTGGCCGCGATGCTGCTCGTCAGCGCCGTCACCCTGGCGGTCGCGGCGCTCGCGCTGCTCTCCCCGCTGGAGCAGCGGCTGCGCGAAGACGGTCTGCGCACCGTCGAGTACGCGATCGCCTCCGCGCGCTCGCAGTTCGGCGACCTGGAAACCGAATCGCCGGCCGAGACTTCCAAGGCGCCGCGAACTGCGCAGGGTCGAAAACCAGCTCGCCCACCGCACCAACGGCGAGGTCACGCTGCTCGACGCTCCCTTGAAGTCGTACAACCCGCCCCACTATCGCAACCTCAACGTGCCCGACTACTACCTGGGCGCGAGCGGTCCCGTCCGGCGCGCGTTCACGCGCCGGCGGGCCGGTGCGCAAGATCATCGACGAAACGCTGATCGTCGCGCAGCGCCTGAAGATCGGCAACGACACCTACGTGCTCGTCGTCGACAAGCACCTGCGAGTACGTCGCCCAGGCGGTCGCGCGTCGTCCGCGAAGCCTTCCTGGTCGCCGCCGCCGCCGGGCTTGCGCACCGCGCTGCTGCTGGGCATCGGCATCGCTACAGCGATGCTGCGGCGCCTGGAGCGCCTGCGCGATGCGACGTCCGGCCTGGAGCGGCGCGGCCTCGACGCCCTCGTGCCCGAGCGACAACGGTCGCGACGAGATCGGGGACCTCGCGCGCGCATTCGCCGGCATGCAGTCCCAGCTGCGCCGGCAGGAGGACGTGCGCAGAAGCCTTCGTGGCCACCGCCTCGCACGAGCTGCGAACGCCCCTGACATCGCTCGACGGCATGCTCGAGCTGCTCGAAGACGACCTGCGCGCCGACACCCTCGACCTGCAGGACGCGCGCCTTCGCGCCGAGCACGCTCGCGAACAGACGCGCCGGCTCTCCCAGCTCGCGACCGACCTGCTCGACCTCAGCCGCCTGGACACCGAGTCGCCGCTGCGCAGCGAGCCGCTGGAGCTCGGCGAGATCAGCAGGGCCGTGGCGGCCGAGTTCGAGCTGACCGCCGCAAAGCGCGAGGTGGGCCTGGAGGTCAGGCCTCCCGGGGAGCCCTGCTGGACCGTCGCCGACCCCGGCTCGGTCGCGCGCATAGTGCGGATCCTGATCGACAACGCGCTGCGATACGCCCCGTCCGCCAGCAGCATCGAGATCGCCGCAAGCCGCAATCGGGATTTCGCGCAGATCCTGGTCGCCGACCGCGGCCCCGGCGTCGCGGCCCGGGAGCGCGAGCGAATCTTCGAACGCTTCACGCGCGGTCGTATCGCCGCCGGCCGTCAGGGCGGCGGCTTCGGCCTCGGCCTGGCGATCGGGCGCGAGCTGGCGCAGCGCATGGGCGGCACCCTCGATCTGCTCGATCCGGCCCCGGTCAACGGCGCCGCGCCGGGCGCCTGCTTTGCGCTGCGGCTGCCAGCGATCCCCGCCGAGCAGGAGATCGCAATCGCATGATCGAGGAGGCCGCAGAGCTCGAGCGGCTCGCCGCCCAGGCGCGAGCCGCGGGGGCGATCGCGATCGACACGGAGTTCATGGGCGAGGGCCGCTACCGCACGCTGCTCTGCCTGATCCAGCTCGCCGTCCCGCTCGACGGCGGCGACGAGCTCCTGGATCGAGCTGATCGACCCGCTTCGCGACGGCTTTGAAGCCGAGGCGCTTGGCGCAGCTGCTCGCCAACCCGGAGGTCGAGGTCGTCGTGCACGCCGGCCGCCAGGACATCGCGCTGCTGCGCCGCGCGCTCCGCACCGATGTCGCCAACGTCTTCGACACGCAGGTCGCAGCCGGCTTCACCGGCCTGGCGGCGCAGATCTCCTATGACTCCCTGCTGCACGAGACGCTCGGCCTGCGCCTGGCAAAGAGCGCGAGCTTCACCCGCTGGGACAAACGGCCGCTCTCCGCCGAGCAGCTCGCCTACGCGCGCGAGGACGTGGTGCACCTGCTGCAGCCCGCCGGGTGCTCAAGCCCGACTGAGGGAGCTCGGTCGCCTGCAATGGGCGATCGCAGGAGTGCGCGCCGCTGGCGCGGTCCACCGACGAGCGCGACCCCGAGGCGATCTTCGCGCGCCTGCCGAGGATCGCTTCCGCCTCGGCCTCCGCCCAAGCGCTCGCACGCGATCTGGTGCAGTGGCGCGAGGAGACCGCCGAGCGCCAGAACCGTCCCGTCCAGAGCGTGCTGCCCGACGCCGCGCTGGTCGAGATCGCACGCCGCAGCCCTTCCTCGATCGGCGAGCTCGCAGAACATAAGAGGGCTCATGCAGCCCGTCGTCAAGCGCTCAGGCGCACGAGATCCTCGAGCGCGTGAGCGACGGTGGCAGGCGTGAGATCACACCGCTGCGCCAGCCCGAACGCTCCCGCCCCCCGACCCCGCCGACGCCCCGATCGTCGCCCTGGCCGAGGCGCTGGCGAGAACCAGAGCGCGCGAGGCGGGTCTGGCCTACGAGCTGATCGCGAGCCGCGCCGACCTGCAGGCCGTGGTCGCCGCCAAGCGCCTGGCCGAAGCCGAGCCGGACGTGCGCCTGCTCACCGGCTGGCGCCGCGAGCTGGTCGGCGAGCAGGTGATGCGGTTGCTGGAGGGCGGGTTGACGCTTTCTGTGAGCGAGGGCCGCTTGCGCGTCGAGAACTGATCGCGACGTCAAGCTCAGCGTCGTGACCGGGCTCCAGCAGAGTATGACAGCGCGCTTTAGCCACGACCCACGTCGCATTCGCCGTCGAGGTTCACGCCGACAGTGGTGGTAGACCCGTGGCACTCAAGACGCTGGCCGAGGCGTTTGCTCCAGCCCCGGCCAGGTTGGGTCGATGCCCTCGCTTCTCAGCAACTCAGCTTGAAGGGCGAGAATGTCCTCCGGGCGACAGTCCCTGGCCAGGCGATATCCACTGGACGGACCTAGCCGTTCCAGTCGGTCACCCTCGTCAGGAGTTTGTAGATCTCGTCGTGCAGCCATATCGGCTTGTCCCGATGCCCTCGCACGCGCCGCGCCATCATCAGCGCATACGTCTCGGCGACAATCTCGTGCGTGTATTCCTGAGAACGATAGCCGGCGCCTCGGATATTCTCGCGAACGCCCGTTGGGGCTTGCGCCAAGAGCCTACCTCCAGCGGCTATGTCCTCTCGAGAGCAGCGCGCCAGGCTCAGTGCATGGCCCCACTCGTGCCAGGCGATGTTCGCCACGAACGCCTCGTATGCGACGGGTGCCAGGCCGGCCAGGGCAGGGTGGCCAGCATTTATCAAGAGCACTCGCAGTTCCGGGATCCAAGTGCCCAGCGCGACTTCGAGCCCGGCTCGCGTAGACGGCGCCAGGCTCGGTCGGCCTGCAGATCTCAGCATCTGATCTGCAGTCAATCCAAGCGGACGGTCAACGACCAGCCATTGCGAAGCGCCTGCTTTCTTCGAGAAGGCTGCGATGCGTGGGCGGCAGGCTCAACCAGGCGAGCCGCACGCTGCGATCGGCCGAAGGAGGCGCCTCGGTGTTTCCGGCAGACGACTCACTGCTTACATCCATATGTGATCCTTTCTTCGGATCGCTTCCTTGGCTCCCGATTGGCGCGGATAGATCGCCATGAGCTGTCAGAGGCCCGTGGGCCTGGCCTTCATCCTCAAAGGGTTGGCCTGTGCCATAAGCCCTACGGGGCGTGCCACACGTATTGGCGTGGCGGCGCCATCGGACGCCAGATCTGGCCTGCCCATTCGCCATCCCAAGCCCGCAATAACCTGGCGCCATAGACGTTCCCAGCACAACAGACCCCGATGGACGCCTCGTCGTCTTCGACGCCGGCACCCGCCAGCATCTCGCGCTTGGCCGCCCCGAGTTGGTGGACGAGCACGACCTGATCCTCGGCGCCGTCGCTCATCCCGACCACCGCATCGCAGATGCCATTCCAGGACGCGAGCACTTCTACCGCCGCCATCTCGATCCCCGACGCTGGCTCAGAGTCGTCGTAGACTTCAACGACGAGCCGGCGTGGGTGGTAACCGCCCTGGTCCAGAGCAACCCGCCGCGAGGCTACGAGCAATGATCATCACCATCGCCGGCATCCCCTTCGACCACCAGCATTACGACGAGCGCGGAGACGTGCTCTACCTGAACGTGGGCAACCCACGCGCGGCCGCGCGCAGCCTCGAGACGGCTGACGGCCACGCGATCCACTACGACGAGTCAGACGCAGTTATCGGCATCACGCTTCTCAACGTGCGCCGCACACTGGAGCGCGAGGGCCGACTCACCTTGACGCTCCCGGCTGAGCATCTTACCGCCGACGCACTGACGCCGGTGCTAGTCGCTGCCTGATCGGGACGCGCCGGGCGCGCCGCCCGCTCAGTTCCCGATGTGTTCGTAAACGGTGAACAGCGGCATGTACATCGAGATCACCACGAAGCCGACGATGCCGCCGATGAACAGGATCATCACCGGCTCCAGGATCGAGGTCAGCGCTTTGACCGAAGCGTCCACCCGATCCTCGTAGAACTCGGCGACCTTGTTGAGCATCGAGTCCAGGGCGCCGGTCTCCTCGCCCACGCTGACCATCTGGGAGACCATCGTGGGGAAGATCGAGGCCTTGGCCAGCGGCGCCGAGAGCGTGCCGCCGCGCTTGACCGAGGCGATCACGCCGGCCATCGCCTCCTCGATCACGACGTTGCCGCCGGTCTTGCCGACGATCTCGAGCGCCTGCAGCAGCGGCACGCCGGCGGCGGTCAGGGAGGAGAGCGTGCGCGACCAGCGCGCGAGCGCCACCTCTTGCACGATCGAGCCGATCTTCATCGGGATGTGCAGCTTGAAGCGGTCCCACTGCTTGGCGCCCCAGGAGGAGCGCTTCCACTTGATGAAGCCGACGACGAGCGCGATCGTGCCGATGATGATCGCGTACCACTCGTGGGTGACCGCGTTTGAGGCGCCGACCGAGATCTTGGTGATCATCGGCAGTTCGCCGCCGTACTGCTTGAAGACGCCGACGAACACGGGGATCACGAAGGCGACCATCGCGATCAGGACGATCAGCGAGAAGCCGATCACCAGCGCCGGGTAGACCATCGCGGAGCGGATCTGTTTGCGCAGCGAGGCGTCCTTCTCCATCTGATCTGCGACCCGCACCAGCGAGCTTTCGAGCATGCCGCCGGTCTCCCCCGCCCTGACCATCGCCACGAACAGCTGGTTGAAGACCTTGGGGTGGCGCGCCATCGACTCGCTCAGCGCAAGGCCCGCCTCGACGTCCTTGCGGACGTCGACGATCGTTTCCTTGAGGAACTTGTTCTCGGTCTGGTCCTCCAGCACGTAGAGCGCGCGCAGGATGCTCATGCCCGAGGAGATCATCGTCGAGAGTTGGCGCGAGAAGACGGCGAGCTCGGGCAGCGGCACCCGCTTCATGAAGCCGAGCTGGATCTCCTTGGATTTGTGCTTGTTGACGACGTCCAGGACGACCAGGCCGCGCGCCTTCAGCTGGTCGGCGACCGCCTGCTTGGAGTCGGCCTCGACCTCGCCGCGGGCCTTGCCGCCGGCCAGGTCGATCGCCTTGAAGACGTAGGTGCTCATCGACCATGCTCCCATGAGTTCGCAGGCCAAGCCAGACAAGGACGCAGGGAGCGTGGCGTATGTACATACGCGAGCGACCGAGGACGCAGTATGGCGCCGGCATGCGGGCTCATGCCGCCGCCAGCGAGCCGGAGCCGAGCAGCCGCCGCAGCTCCTCGGGCGTGGAGGAGCGCGCTTCGGCCAGCTTCTGGGTGACCTTGCCCTGGCGCACGAGCCCGGCCAGGGCGGTGTCCATCGTCTGCATCCCCAGCGCCGCGCCGGTCTGCAGCACCGAGTAGATCTGGTGGGTCTTGCCCTCGCGGATCAGGTTGCGGATCGCCGGGCTCGGCACGAGCACCTCGCAGGCCACCACGCGGCCGGAGCCGTCGGCGGTGGGCAGCAGCTGCTGGGTGACGATCCCCTGCAGCGCGACCGAGAGCTGCACCCGGACCTGGCCCTGCTGGTGGGGCGGGAAGACGTCGATGATGCGGTCGATCGTCTGCGCGGTGTCCTGGGTGTGAAGCGTGGCAAAGACGAGGTGGCCGGTCTCGGCGGCGGTCAGCGCCGTGGAGATCGTCTCCAGGTCGCGCATCTCGCCGACGAGGATCACGTCGGGGTCCTGGCGCATCGCGGCGGTCAGCGCCGCGGAGAAGCTGGTCGCGTCGGAGCCGAGCTCGCGCTGGTTGACCAGGCAGCGCTTGTGCGGGTGCAGGAACTCGATCGGGTCCTCGATCGTCATGATGTGCTCCTCGCGGGTCTTGTTGATCTCGTCGATCATCGCCGCCAGCGAGGTGGACTTGCCCGAGCCGGTCGGCCCGGTGACGAGCACGAAGCCGCGCGGCCTGCGCGTGAACTCGTGCACGGTGGGCGGCAGGCCGAGCTCGTCGATCGAGGTCAGCCCGAAGGGGATCAGGCGGAAGGCCGCGCCGATCGCGCTGCGCTGGTAGTAGGCGTTGACGCGGAAGCGGGCGTGGCCGGGAATCGAATAAGCGAAGTCGAGCTGCCAGTTGGTCTCAAGCCGCTGGCGCTGATCGCCGCTGAGGATCGAATAGACGATCTCGCGCGTGTCGGCGGGGCTCATCACCTCGTACTCCTCCAGCGGCGCCAGGCGACCGCGCACGCGCACCGTCGGCCGCGCACCGGCGGTCAGGTGCAGGTCGGAGGCGTTGCGGGCCACCACTTCCATCAGCAGGTCTGCGAAGTCGAAAGCCATCCCTGACCCATCGGCCCGCGGATGCCGCTACGCAAGCGCGCTGGACGAAGGTTCGACTCGCGGCCGATCCGCTAACGGCCCCGCGAAGAGCCCGCCGGGGCGCCGGGCGAGCGCCCGGCTCAGGAGCTGCCGAGCACGCGCGCGACCTCGGCCATCGAGGTGCGCCCCTCGCTCACCTTCTCCAGGCCGTCGTCGCGCAGCCGCCGCATCCCCTGCTGGATCGCCAGATCGCGGATCTCCTCGGCCGGGCGGCGTTCGAGCGCCATCGTGCGAATCTCGGCGCTCATGTCCATCACCTCGTAGATGCCGGCGCGGCCGCGATAGCCGCTGCCGCCGCAGCGCGAACAGCCGGCGGGCTCGTATGCCTCCAGGTCCACGAGCGCCTTGTAGCCGTTCTGGCGCAGCACCGCGGCGGGGATGATCGTGCGCCGCTTGCAGTGCGAGCACAGCGTCCTGACCAGCCGCTGGGCCACCACGCAGCGCAGCGCCGAGGCCACCAGGAACGGCTCGATGCCCATCTCGATCAGGCGCGTGATCGCGGAGGGCGCGTCGTTTGTGTGAAGGGTGGAGAGCACGAGGTGGCCGGTCAGCGCGGACTCGACCGCGATCTGGGCGGTCTCGCGGTCGCGGATCTCGCCGACCATCAGCACGTCGGGGTCGGCTCTGACCATCGCGCGCAGGCCGGCGGCGAACGTGAGCCCGACCTTCGCGGCGACCTGCACCTGGGTTATCCCCTCGATTTCGTACTCGACCGGGTCCTCGACGGTGATGATGTTCTTCTCGACGGTGTTCAGCTCCTGCAGCGCCGCGTACAGGGTCGTCGACTTGCCCGAGCCGGTCGGGCCGGTCGTCAGCAGCGCGCCGTGGGCCTCGCTGAAGGAGCGTTCAAAGCGCGCGCGCTCCTCCTCGGCCATGCCCAGGCGCTCGAGCTTCATCACGACCGAGTCCTTGTCGAGGATCCTCATCACGATCGACTCGCCGTGCACGCTCGGCAGCGTCACCACGCGCAGATCGACGTGGCGCCCGTCGACGGTGAGCCCGACGCGCCCGTCTTGGGGCAGGCGCTTCTCGGCGATGTCGAGGTCGGCCATGATCTTCACGCGCGAGATCACCCCGGCGGCAAGCCGGCGGGTCACGGTGGTCACGTCCTGGAGCACGCCGTCGACCCGGAAGCGCACGCGCAGCTCGCGCCCGTCCGGGGAGAGGTGCACGTCGGAGGCGTGCTGCTCGACGGCCTGAGCCACGACCTGGTTGACCAGCTTGATGACCGGCGCGTCGTCGGCCGACTCGTGCAGGTCGACGACTTCCGAGCGCTCGTCCTCCAGGTCTTCGGCGCTGGTCGCATCCGAGCCGGAGACGACGTCCTCCAGGCGATCCAGGCGCGAGATCAGCCCCGCGATGTCATCGGCGGCGGCGACGGCGACGCGCACGTCGTAGCCGGTCATGATCGCGATGTCGTCGACCGCGAGCACGTTGGAGGGGTCGGCCATCGCCACCAGCAGCGTGCGCTTGTCCACGAAGGCGACCGGCACCGCCTGGTAGCGCTTGGCGGCGGTCGTGGTGACCAGGTTCGCCGCGCCCATGTCGGTCGAGAAGACGCTGAGGTCGAGGTGGTCCAGGCCGTAGCGCTCGGCCAGCGCCCGCGCCAGCCCGTCCGAGGTCAGCGCACCCGCCTCCAGCAGCACGCGCTCCGGTCGCGCGCCGCTGTTGCGCGCGGTCTCGACTGCTTCCTCGACCTGGCGGCGCGGCACCAGGCCCATCTCGATGATCACGTCTGTGATGAAGCGCGAGGAGGAGCCGCGGCGCGTGGGCGCGGTCACGCCCATCCGCCCGGATTGCGCGCCCACGCCGGCGGCGGCCTGCTCCAGCGGGTGCACCGGTGCGGGCCGCGGCGCCTGCTCGGGCGCGCTCTGCGCCTTCTCGATCTGGATCTCGGGCTCGCCGCCCGCGAGCTGCTCGAGCTCGCCCGCCGGGGGCTCCTCCACGCTCAGCTCGGGCTCGGGGACCGGGTGCACGGCCGTGGCGGCCCCGTCCTCCAACCCGAAGATCGCGTGCAGGTCCGGGCGCTGTGCCGGCGCGTCGCTCACCGCGCCCTCCCCCGCAGGCCGATGGCAGGCGTGCGCCCGGCGATCGGCTCAGTCGCCGCCGCGCGGCGCGGCGGCCGCCCGCATGGCATCCCGCGGCGGCCGCACGCCCGTCCAGATCTGGAAGCTGAGCGCGCCCTGTGCGACCAGCATCTCCAGCCCGTCGATGGTCTGCGCGCCGGCGCGGCGTGCGGCCGCCAGCAGCGGCGTCTCATGTTGGGCGTAGACGAGATCGAAGACATGCGGATACCTAGCGACCTGATCGACGGTCATCGCCAGTTGGTTGAGCGTCTCCGCCTCACTGGCCGACCGTTGCAGACCGACCGCCGTGCAGTTGATCAAGAGGTCAGCGTCGCGGGGCTCGGCAACCACCTGCCCGCCGAGCTGCGCCGCCATCTCGGCCGCCCGCGCCGGCGTGCGATTCCAGATCGAGACCTCCGCCCCGGTGCGTGTCAGCGCCCAAACCGCGGCGCGGGCGCTGCCGCCGGCTCCGAGCACGAGCGCGCTGCGTCCGCGCATGTCCAGCCCCAGCGCCTCCAGCAAACCCGGCGCATCGGTGTTCTCCGCCGCGATCGCGCCATCGTCGCCAAAGCTGAGCGTGTTCGCCGCGCCGATCTCCCGCGCCGCGAGGCTCACGCTGTCGGCAAGCTCCAGCGCCGCCTGCTTGTGCGGGATCGTGACGTTGGCGCCGACAAAGCCCGCGGCGCCGAGCGCGCGCACCGTCTCGGCCAGCAGCGGCGGCGGCACCGGCAGACGCTGGTAGCGCCAGCCCTCCATGCCAAGCGCGGCGAAGGCGGCATTGTGCATCTGCGGCGAGCGGCTGTGCGCGACCGGCCAGCCGAGCACCCCGAGCCGCCGCCGGCTGGCCGCGGCGGCTCCCGCATGGCTCCCGGCCGCCCCGCTCACCTGTGCTTGCAGGCCGGCACGCGCCCGCCGTTTGCGGCCAGCGCTTCGTCGTATGCCCGCTTGTTGGCTTCAAATTCGGCTTCGCCGTCGGAGAAGACGAGATCCCCGCAGCCGTCTGCTCCCGCGACGTAGTAGAGGTAGCCGACGCGACCGGGGTGGGCCGCCGCTTCGATCGCTTCCATCCCCGGATTGCTGATCGGCGTCGGCGGCAGCCCTTTGTGCAGGCGCGTGTTGTACGGCGAGTCGATTTTCAGCTGGGCTTCGGTCAGCGGGCTGGTGTAGTCGTTGAGCGCGAACCGGATCGTCGAGTCGATCCCGAGCGGCATCCCCAGCCGCAGACGGTTGTAGATCACGGCGGCCACGAGCGGCCGATCGCGGGGCAGGTATGCCTCGCGTTCGATCATCGAGGCGACGATCAGCATCTGGTAGGGGGTCAGGCGGAGCGCCCGCGCGTGGCGCATCTCTTCGGGGCCGAAGCGTTCTTGGAAGGCTTCGAGCTGCCGCGCGACCAGACCCTTCACGTTGCCGTGCACCGGCATGTCGTAGGTGGCGGGGAACAGGAAGCCTTCGAGGCTGGGGGTGCCCGCCGGCGCCCCGAAGCGCGTTGGCGGGAGGCCTGGATTGCTCACGGAGGCCCGCAGGTAGTTGCCGACCAGGCCGTCTCTGCGCGCGATCGCCGCTATCTGCAGGCGCGACTCCCCTTCCGGGATCACGACCTTCGCAGTCGGGACCACTGCCGGCGGCGGCGCCGTTTTGACGCTCGATCCGCCGAGATGCTGAACGAGCATCACGACCAGCCAGACGGCGATCGCCACGACGGCCAGCGCCCCCACCGCACCGGCACGGGCGCGAAGGCCGCGGCGGCGGGCGTCGCGGCGTCGCTGCCGCGCAAGACGCGCCGCCTCCCGCTGCTGCGCGGTGCGCCGCCCCCCGGCCTGCCCCTCGAAGAGCTCCACGAGTTAGCGGTCCATCCCGGAAATCCACTGGCGTTTCCCGGCGCCTGCACGCGCCTGACGGCCCCCGGCGTCCGCACCCGTACTTCCGGTACGCGCACGGCCACCGTGAACCGCCAGATCACGCGCATGCACTCGGCAAACCCACACCGAATTTCCGGGATGGACCACTAGCGGGCCCTCGCGGAGAGCCAGCTTTCAAGCAGGTGGGCAGCCGCGCGCGAGTCCTCGCTGGTGTGCGAGCCCGGCGTCTGCGCCGCGAGCTTTGTCGTAAAGCGCTCGTCGTGCAGCTGCACCTCGACGCCGGGGCCAAGGCGCCGCGCCAGGCGCTGCGCGAACGCGCGCGTCTCACGTGTCTGCTCGCTGTCGCGGCCGCTCAGCGACAGCGGCAGCCCGACCACCACCTGCTCGATCTCGCGCTCGGCGACCAGCGTGGCCAGCGCCGCCATCCCCCGCTTGCTCGCCGGCCGCGGCACCTCTTCGATCGGCGTGGCGATCGTGCCCGTCGGGTCGCTGATCGCGCAGCCGCAGCGGGCGCTGCCGTAGTCGAGCGCGAGCACCCGGCTCAACTTCCCGGCGCGGGTTGCCGTGCCGCGGTCGCCGAAGAGCCGGCGTCGGCGACCCCGAGCGCCGCAGCGATGCTCTGCCGCGCGGCCGCGATCGCCTCCGGCAGCCGCTGCGGGTCGCGGCCGCCCGCCTGGGCCATCGTGTCGCGACCGCCCCCGCCCCCGCCGGCGACGGTCGCGGCGGCCTTGACGATCGCTCCCGCCTTGACGCCGCGCTGCACCAGCGGCGGGGCGACGCTGGCGATCAGGTGCACGCGCCCCTCCGCCGCGCTGCCGAGCACGATCGCCGCTTCTGGCAGGCGCGCCTTCACGCGATCGAGCATACCCAGCAGCGCCTTGGCGTCCGCCGCCTGCACCGCCGCGGCGAGCACCTGCGCCCCGTCGATCTGCTCGGCCGCGCCCAGCAGCGCCTCGATCTCGGCGCCGCCCGCGGAGCCGGTCCCCTCGCGCTGCTCCTTTGCAAGCTTGCGCCGCTCCAGCTCGCGCGCGCCGACGGTCTCCGGCACCCGATCGGGCTGCACCCGCAGCAGCTCGGCGGCCTGGCCCAGCAGCTCGCTGCGCTGCCGCAGCAGCGCCACCGCCGCCGGGCCGGTGATCGCCTCGATCCGGCGCACGTTGGCCGCGCTGGAGGTCTCGGCGAGGATGTGAAAGAGGCCGATCTCCGCAGTCGAGCGCACGTGGGTGCCGCCGCAGAGCTCGCGCGAGTACTCGCCCTGCCCGATCTCGACCATCCGCACCACATCGCCGTACTTCTCGCCGAAGAGCGCCATCGCGCCCAGCCGCTTGGCCTCATCCAGCGTGGTCGTGATCGGATGCACCGGATCGTTGCGGGCGATCCAGGCGTTGACCTGGTCCTCGACATCCGCGAGCTCCTGCTCGCTGAGCGCCGCCGAATGCGTGAAGTCGAAGCGCAGCTTGTCGGGGCCGACGTAGGAGCCGGCCTGGCGCACATGGGAGCCAAGCCGCGCCCGCAGCGCGGCGTGCAGCAGGTGCGTCGCGGTGTGGTTGCACTCGGTCGCGTGCCGGGCCGCGGCGTCCACGGTCGCGATCACCGCAGTCTCGGCGCCGAGGCTGCCCTGCTCCACCGCGACCTCGATCACCTGATCCTCGCCGAGCCGCAGCACCCGCTGCACCCGCGCGCGGCAGTCGCCCTGCTCGCATTCGATCGTGCCCACATCGGAGACCTGGCCGCCGCCTACCGCGTAGAACGGGGACTCGTCGAGCTTGAGCAGCAGCGTGCCGTCGTGCTCGGCCACGGCGCCGACGTGGGCGTGTTGGCGCCGGGTCTCATAGCCGGTGAAGCGGGTCGGCGCGGCGACGCTCCGGGCCAGGGCGAGCGCCCGCTCGCGCACGTCGCCGGGGTCGGCCTTCGCGCCCGATCCCGCGGCGCGAGCCCGCACGCGCTGGGCCTCCATCAGCGACTCGAACCCGGTCTCATCCACGCGCAGGCCCTCCTGGCCGAGCAGCTCCCTGGTCAGCTCGAACGGAAAGCCGAAGGTGTCGTGCAGCTTGAAGGCGTCCTGCGCCTGGATCGCATCGTCTCCCTGCTCGCGAGCGCGCTCGATGTGAAAGCGCAGCAGGTCGAGGCCCTGCTCCAGCGTGCGGCCGAAGCCCTCCTCCTCGGCGGCCAGCCAGCGCTCGATCGACTCGCGCTGCTCGCTCAGCTCCGGATAGGCGGCGCCCATCGTCTCCCTGACGATCTCGGCGTAGCGCAGCAGGAAGCCAGGCTCGAGGACAAGCGTGCGCCCCTGCAGGATCGCGCGGCGCATCACCCGCCGCAGCACGTATCCGCGATCCTCGTTCGATGGCACGATGCCGTCAGCGATCAGGAAGCTCATCGCGCGCGAGTGGTCGGCGAGGATCCGCAGCGCCCGATCGGTCTTGAAGTCCTGGCCGTAGGGCTGACCCGACAGGCTCTCCCCCAGTGCGATCAGCGGCTTGAACTGGTCGGTCTCGAAGACAGACGGCGTCTCCTGCAGGATCGCGGCCAGGCGGTTGAGCCCAAGGCCGGTGTCGATGTTGGCCGCCGGCAGTGGGCTCAGCACGTTCTCGGGCTCCTGCAGGTACTGCATGAAGACGAGGTTCCAGTACTCCAGGAAACGTTCGTTCTCCCCGCCGGGCAGGTCCTCCGGGCTCCCCAGATGCTCGCCGCGGTCCAGGTAGAGCTCCGAGCAGGGGCCGCACGGCCCGGTCGGCCCGGCCTGCCAGAAGTTCTCAGATCGCGGGCACGGCACGATCCGCGCGGAGGGCACCCCGACCTCTTCCCAGAAGCCGATCGCCTCCTCGTCGGGGCCGATGCCGAGCCGCGCATCGCCCTCGAAGACAGTCACCCAGATGTCGGCGGGATCGAAGCCGAACACCTCCAGCGAGAGCTCCCAGGCAAACGAGATCGCCTCGCGCTTGAAGTAGTCGCCGATCGAGAAGTTGCCCAGCATCTCAAAGAACGTGAGGTGCCTGTTGGTGTTCCCGACGTGATCGATGTCGACCGTGCGAAAGCACTTCTGGCAGTCGGTCAGCCGCGGCGCCGGCGGGCGCTCCTGCCCCAGGAAATAGGGCTTCAGCGGATGCATGCCGGCGACCGTCAGCAGCGCCGAGGGGTCGTGCGCGGATGGCACGAGCGACGCCGAGGGTATGCGCCTGTGGCCGTTTTTTTCAAAGAATGAGAGGTAGCTCTCCCGGATCTGCTCTGAGCTCATGGACCGCGGCATGCGGTGATCTTACGCGGCGATCGTGCCGTGACCGAGAACCAGATCGCCGCCGTAGAGACAAGCGAGCTGCCCCGCGGCGGTGCGCTCGATCGGCTCGCGCAGCGTCAAGCGCAGATGCGCGTGAGAGCCGGCCCTCGGCGCATCTGTCAGCGAGCATGCGATCGGCCGCCCCCTGTAGCGGATCTTGACCGCGTCCACCTGCTCGCCGTCGCGGTGCAGGACCGCATCGCGCACGAGGATCGCCTCGGTCGCAAGCGCCTGCCGCCGGCCGACGGTGACCGTGTTCGCAGCCGGATCGGTGGCAAGCACATAGAGCGGCGCAGCGCCGCCGATGCCAAGCCCGTGGCGCTGGCCGATCGTGAACGCATGCGCGCCGCGATGATGGCCGAGCACGGCGCCCTCCTCGTCCACGATCTCCCCCTCGCGCTCGATCAGACCGCCGTGGCGCGCCAGGAAGTCCCGCGGGCTGGTGCCGGCCAGAAAGCAGAGATCCTGCGAGTCCGGCCGCCGTGCCACCGAAAGCTCGGCCTGCTCGGCCAGCGCCCGCACCTCCTGCTTCTCCAGCTCGCCGAGCGGAAAGCGCATCCGCGCAAGCGACTCGCGCGAGAGCGCCGCCAGCGCATAGCTCTGATCCTTGCGACGATCGCGAGCAGCCCGCAGCAGCCGCCGCTCGACGATCCGCGCGTAATGCCCGGTGACCAGGCACTCGGCGCCAAGAGAAGTGGCGAGGTCGAGCATCCCGTCGAGCCGCACGCTGCCGTTGCAGCGCACGCATGGATAGGGCGTCAAACCGGCCGCATGGTCGGCGAGCCACGGCTCGACCACGCCGGCCCTGAACTCGGCGCGCATGTCGAGCGAGAAGTGCGGCAGGCCGAGCCGATGCGCAAGCCCGCGCGCGTGGCGCACAGACTCCGCCGAGCAGCAGCTGCGCTGCCCGTCGTTCTCGGGGTCGGCCCACAGCTCGAGCGTGACCGCGACCGCATCCCCGGCCTGCCCCAGCGCGATCAGCGCCGCGACCGCGCTGTCCACGCCGCCGCTCATCGCGATCAGAGCGCGGCCGGGCACCTCGGTCATCTGGGCGTGCCGTGCGGCGGCGCCAAGCGCGCGGTGCAGCGCGTCGGCGGCAAGCTCGGCCGCGTGCCGCTTGGCCGGGATCAGGCCGCCCAGCGCCGCCGCGATCTCCTCCGGCCCGATCCGGGCGGCATCGAGCAGGCCGCGTCCTCGCAAAAGCGAGACGGTCGCAGAGCCCGCCGCGACGACGGCGCCACAGCCGCTCGCATCGAAGCCGGCATCAATGATCGCTCCCCCGGGATCCTGCTCATCGATCGCAAGCGAGACCCGCATCAGATCGCCGCAGGCGGCGCCGCCCGCAGCGCCGGTGTGCGCGCCGGCCGGCGTGTGGCCGATGCCGACCGGTCGCTCCAGGTGCGTCGCAAATGCCTCGCTCACAAGCAAAGTCTAAGAGGCCACGGCGTCGGCAACGAATCTTGCATTCCTGCAATGAGATGCACATTGCAGCGGGACCTGCTAGTTTGCTCCGCGTTCGTGCCGAGTCCATCGCCCTCTGGGGCGGTGGAGCGGGGGACCCAATGCGACCGAGTTGAAGGTCGCGGGGGCGAATCGCCATGAGGATCATGGCGTAGCGTACGTACGCGAGCCCGACAGCTAACCCCGTAGGCGCCCTGCAACATTCGAAAGGACGCACCTACAAATGTCGGGAACGACGCGTGATCTCGCTGCCGCCGAGCTGTGGCAGGCTTCGCTTACACGCTCGCGCGCACGGCGCGGGAGCACCGAAAGGACCATCCCCGCCCCTGCGAGCTCCCGCCGTCAGGGTGGGCGTGCGCTGGCGCATGCGCGCAGCGGCTCCGTGTTCGCCGGCGCCCGCCGAGCGCCGCTGGTCTCCCGTGAGCACCTCACGCCGAGGGATTCTCGCCGACGCAGAGCCGTGGGAGCTCTCGCTCGGCCGCTCGCGCGCCCGCAGGAGGGCCGCGCAGCTGCTGTTCGTTCCGACCAAGTCGCGCGTGCGCCGGATCTCGCTCGGGACGCTGGTCGCGCTGACCGCCGGCCCCGCCGCCTCGCTCGGCGACGCCACCGCCGGCAGCCAGGGCAGCGCGCCGGCCTCCACCCCGCCGGCGCCGACGACCACGACCAAACACGAAATCACGCTCACCACCGGCAGCACCGGCCGTCAGGTGCGCCTGCTCCAGCAGGCGCTGCACATCAAGGTCGATGGCATCTACGGCCCCGAAACCGAAACGGCGGTGCGCACCTTCCAGGCCAGCCGCAACCTCGAAGTCGACAACATCGTCGGGCCGAAGACCAAAGCCGCGCTTGCCGACGGCGAGCCGGCGATCGTCGCCTCCACCAAGGTCCATGAAGTGCTCACGGGCGAAACGGAAACGATCTCCGACGTCAGGAGCGTCCAGGCCTCGCTGCACGTGGTGGTCGATGGCATCTTCGGCCCCGAAACCGAGGGCGCGATCAGGCGCTTCCAGAAGGAACACGGGCTACATGTAGACGGCATCGTGGGTCCTGAAACATGGGGTGCGCTCGGCTCGCACGGCAAGGCGCTGCTGATGCCTCCGCCCTCGGCGCTGCCGCAGCCAAAGCCAACCGCCGGCACGCCGGCTGCCAATGCCGCGACCGCAACCGCGACCGTCGCAGACGTGCATGCCAACACGGCAGACACGGGCGGCGCCACGGTGGACGCACACGCGCCGGGCTACTACGTGAGGACGCTGCAAGCCGCTCTCCACGTCTCCGTGGACGGCGAATTCGGCCCCGAGACTCTGGCGGCCGTCAAGCGCTTCCAATCAGAGCATGGCCTGGAAGTGGACGGCGAAGTCGGCCCGCGGACCTGGGCTGCGCTCGGCTACCACGGCATGAAGGAAATCCACGCCCTCGCATGGGCGCTTCCTCACGCCCAGGCCAGCGCCGGCGCCTCCACGGGCGGGGCGGCGCCGAGCTCGTCTGCGGAAGCGATCGTCGATCGCGTGATCGCGGCTGCAAACGAAATCGCGACCAGGCCCTACGTCTACGGCGGCGGCCACGGCTCCTTTGAGTCCTACGGCTACGACTGCTCCGGCTCGGTCTCCTACGCCCTGCATGGCGGCGGGCTGTTGAGCGCGCCCGAGGATTCGACTGGCCTTGAGTCCTACGGCGAACCGGGACCGGGTCGCTACATCACGATCTACGCCAATGCAGAACACGCCTGGATGACGATCGACGGTCGCCGCTTCGACACGGTGGCGCTCGCCGAAACGGGCAACCGCTGGTCGGACACGATGGAGTTGACCGCTGGCTTCATCGTGCGGCACCCGGACGGTCTATAGACACCCATCGCGCATCGCGTGCCATCCCAAGCGCGCTCTAGCGTGCTCGTGCGATGCATGCACAGGCACGCACGTTCACGATCGACGGCCTGCAGGTCCGTGCGGTCGGCGTCGAGGTCAACATCCGGCCCGGGCTGCCGTGCTTTGCGATCGTCGGCCTTGCGGGCGCAGCGGTCAAGGAGGCGCGCGAGCGAGTGCAGGCGGCGATCCTCAACTCAGGTCTGCAGCTTCCGGCGCGGCGGATCACCGCAAACCTCGCGCCGGGCGATCTGCCCAAGTCGAGTCCGGGGCTCGATCTGGCAATCGCGTGCGCGATCCTCGCCGCCAGCGGGCAGATCGATCCGGCTGCGCTGGCCTCGCACGCGCTGCTCGGCGAGCTTGCGCTCGGCGGCCGTCTGCGCCCCTGCCGCGGCGCGCTGGCGATCGCGCAGGCCAGCCGCGATGCGGGCCTCGCGCGGATCGTGCTGGCGCCCGAGTCGGCGGCCGAGGCCTGCCTGGTGGAGGGCCTGGCGGTCGCGCCCGCGAGCAGCCTCTCCGCGGCCGTGCGCATTCTCACCGGCGGCGCCTGCGAGGCGGTGCCGCCGCCGCTTGCCTTGGACAGACCCACTGAGGCCGGGGAACCGGACCTGCGCGATGTGCGCGGTCAGGAGCACGCCGTGGAGGCGCTCGTGCTCGCGGCCGCCGGCGGGCACAACGCGCTGATGAGCGGGCCGCCCGGCACCGGCAAGACGATGCTGGCTCAGCGGCTGCCCTCGATCCTGCCGCCGCTCAGTCGCAGCGAGGCGATCGAGGTCACGCGCATCCACAGCATCCTTGGGGAGCTGACGCAGGCGCGCCTGCTCTCCCGCCGCCCGTTTCGCAGCCCGCACCACTCGGTCACGGTTGCGGGCCTGCTCGGCGGCGCGCGGGGCGAGCGGGTCGGCGAGGTCGTGCTCGCCCACCGCGGGGTGCTGTTCCTCGACAAGCTCAGTCCTTGTAGTTTAGACTCACGGCATGAACCTAGACGCCTATATCCGAGTAAGCCAGACACGCGGACGCGAGGGCGATTCGTTCCTCTCGCCGGATCAGCAGCGCCAACGCATAGAGCAATGGGCGAGCGCCTATGACCACAAGATCGTCTGGCACGAGCCCGAGCTTGACCAGAGCGGCGGCAAGATGAGCCGACCAATCTTCGATCAGGTCATGTCGCGCATCGAGAGCGGCCAGACACAAGGCGTCGTGGTAGCCAAGTCAGACCGCTTCGCCCGTTCGCTCGTGGGCGCTCTAGGGGCGCTGGAACGTATCGAGAAGGCCGGGGCTCACTTCGCGTCTGTAGCTGAGAGCTTCGATACCTCGACACCTACGGGTCGGCTCGTCATGCGGATGATGTTCTCATTCGCTGAGTTTGAGCTTGACCGAATCAAGGAACAATGGTCGGATGCCGTCAGTAACGCAGTTGTCAGCCGTGGGATTCAGCCGACCATCGCTCCGTTTGGCTACCGCAAGAACGATGATCGGCGCTTTGTTGTCGATCCCGATGAGGCTCCGTTTGTCAAAGAGATTTTCCGTCGTCGGATCGCAGGTCAGACGTGGGCGTCAATTGCTCGATGGCTCAACGACGAGGGAGTAAAGCCACGGCAGAGCGAGCAGTGGACGGGCGCAACGGTCAAGCAGCTAACTATGCGCGAGGTTTATACGGGCGTTGCAAGCAAGGGTAAGCACCGTAACGAGAACGCGCACGAGGCAATAGTGAGCAAGGCTGATTTTCTGATCGTGCGGGAAGTGTTCGCCAAGTCGAGCGGCGACGGCAGGAACGAGACGCGCCACATCCTAAACGGCATCATCCGTTGCGCCGGTTGCTCACGACTTATGAGCGGACGCGGCTACAAGCAGAAAGGCCAACCCCGCGTGATCCAGTATCAATGTCAAGTTCACCACACGGCCGGTGATTGCGTCTCCCCCGCCAACGTCAATGACTCGATTATCTTGCCCTACGTTGAACGATCCTTTTTTGAGTACATCGGTGACGTGTCCGCCGAATCGCGCGTAGACTCCGTAGAGCTAACACAAGCACTCGATGAGCAGCAGGCAGCAGAATCGGCGTTGATTGCGTACAGGGACGATCTAGAGACTCAGAAGCTCTTGGGCATGGATTCCTTCAATGATGGGCTCCGAGCCCGTCAGAACGCGCTACAGGACGCCACAGAAGCCGCAGAGCGGGCTAAGCAGCTTGCGACCGGGACCGACCTTCCCTCAGTCGAGCACCTAACGCACGTTTGGGACGATCTAAGCCTCGCTGAGCGCCAACGCCTGCTTGCATCCGGCATCGACGTTATCTACGTCAAACGCGGGCGCGGGAAGGTCGAGGATCGCGTCAGAATCGTGTGGCACGGAGAGAACGGACACGAGCTTTCCGGACCCGGGCGCAGCGTTCCGCTTCGCGCCTTCAACTGGTAGCCACGTCGAGCCCGGATAGCGTTCGCGCATGATCGTGGCGAACGTCTGACCTACGGACTCGCGCACACTGACGCGCGAGCTAGGCGCGTCCGGGCCGGTGCTGCTCTCCGTTTGTCGTGCCAATGCGGGCTCCGTTTCATCGTCTGATTCACGATGGTCCGTGCCCACGTAGGAGTACCGCTGGGGAATCTAAGCCGAGCGCTCAGGCGATTCCCTGACCTGCTCAGCAGTTTAGCAGCACGTTCTTTCCCCCGGATGCTTGTTTTTTGCATTCTCCTACCCCGGAATCTTTAGAGAACAATCTAAGGAGTCCGTCATGGATGAATGTAGTTTCGAGGGCTGTACCAAGGACGTGCTTGCGAAGGGGCTCTGTACAGGCCACTACCAACAGCAGCACTATGGCAAGCCGCTCAGCCCGCTAGGAGTGAGAGCACCACAGACGTGCAGTGTTGCGGGATGCGAGAAACCGTATCTCGCTCGCGGCTGGTGTTCGTTGCACTATGAACGTTGGCGACTGCACGGCGATCCGCTGCGCATCGGCTTGATGACGCTTGAGGAGCGGTTCTGGCGAAAGGTCAGCAAGGATGGCGCGGAGGGGTCTTGTTGGATGTGGACTGCGGGGCGCTTTCTCACTGGTTACGGCCAGTTCAAACAAGCCGGTGGCAGGACCACCTACGCCCATCGCGTTGCGTGGGAGCTAGACATAGGCCCAATCCCCGATGGGCTGCACCTGCACCATCGCTGCGGCGTGCGGCGTTGCGTCAACCCATCGCACCTAGAACTACTGACGCCGGAAGCGCACGCGGTCCTGACCAATGCGGCGAGGGCTGCCTAGCACCACTACAAAATTACGCCGTTCGCACCCCGGAATAGGCGAAGAACACCCATCGAAAGGAAACAACATGCAGGTAACGCAGTATCGAGCGCATCTAGAGCGCTTCAATCCCACAGATGGCCTAGAAATCGCTAGTGCCGATCTTGACGAGCGCGATCTATGGCGACTCATCGAGAGCTTGCCGGGAGAACGTACCTTCCGGTTTCGCAATGGCACCTGGCAGCGACCGCTAGAAACCTTGTGTGCAGCATGAGACAGCTAACAAGCAAACTCACCCGTACAAGAACGTGCAAGGTCATCGCAGCGACCCTCAGCACGTTCCTTGTCACCGCCGTTGCATTCGCGGCATACACGTTCCTGATTGCTGGTAGCGGCACGAGCACCTACACGCTATCCCCAGGCGTGAAACCTACGGGCGAAGTTACTCTGTCTGCGGTTGTAGAATCAGGCAGCTTGCAGCCAGGCGGCGAAGTACCTACACAGATCGACGCCAAAAACAGCACCACAACTCCGACCGACATCAAAACTCTGACTGTCGGGCTGAGTGTAGATGCCACCCACGCGGCGGCAGGATGCAAAGCAGAATGGTTCACATTCACAGCATCCGATGCGTTCTCAAACGAACTACTCGGAACCGGAGCCAAAGAACCTATGTCGATCCCGATTGGTTTCAACGAGCCCGTCATCGGAGCAGGCTCAGGACGCCTGCACGAGTCCGCATCGGCTACGAATGCCTGCCTATCCGCAGAACAAGGCGGAGTCGGCGCTACGCCAGCGGTAATCACGTTCACACTTCACTCAACGCCATAGGAGACTATCGAACGAAAACGACGAATACATAACGGACGAGTCATCAAGCAATGGTCGGATTCCATCGAGAAGCGCAGTGATAGCGCACTCCCGGCATCCGGCCATTTGCTTTTCACAAATGAGAGTAACTAGCCAACCATGAGACATCCATCACCCGCAACTATCATCGCCACTATCGCACTCGTGTTCAGCATGAGCGGAGCGAGCTTTGCCGCAGGCCACTATCTCATCACGTCTACGTCACAGATCAAGCCGTCTGTCGTGCGACAGCTACAACACGGCACGGCAGCGAAGGTCATCACGGGACCATCCGGGCTGCAAGGTCCAGCAGGACCGCAGGGATCGCCAGGGACACAAGGAGCAGGATCAGTAGGGCCAGCCGGTCTAAAAGGCGCAGAAGGGCCGCAAGGGGCCTCTGGCGCGACAGGAGCGCCAGGTACCGAAGGCAAGGAAGGTCCAAAGGGGGACACAGGCGCAGAAGGCGAGCCGGGACCGGCAGGAACCGCAGGAGCAACGGTCCTCGCATCGGGAGAATCTGAGTCCGGCGTATATGGGACGCGGGTTGAAGGGACCGGCTCAACTTGGTTGGTTGACTCTCTGCAATTCCCCATCGCGCTGAGCGCACCCATCGCCGAAGGTCGCATAATCGCCAACGAGCGGGGCGAAGCTGTAAATCCAGAATGTCCAGGACCCGGCAAAGCTGCGCCAGGATTTCTGTGCATCTATGAATACGAATGGGGCGGAACTAGACCTCCGAATGTGACCAATCCAGAAGGTCAAGGGTCAAGCACAGGCACACGCGGCGTCATTCTGTTCTGGCCGTTGCGTAACTCATCGGCAGTGAACTATGGGACTTGGACGCTGACGGCTGAATAGGGGCTCTGTCACTTACCCTTTAGAAAAGGGTAAATCGGCTGCTACAATGTGTAACGAATACGAATACGGGCGCAATGCCCGAGAATGGAATCCAGACAATGCAACCAACGAGTGATGTGTGTGAGCCGGTATCGGTTCGCATCAAGGGTAAAGCTCTAGCAGCAGTAGATGCGTATGCCGCATCAGACGGAATAACGCGAAGCAAGTTCGTCGCCCTAGCCGTCTACCGCGAGCTTGCCAGGCGCAACCAGGCAGTATCGGAGGGCGGTCACGATGAGTAAGGCCGCTTTTTTCTACGCCACCGACGTATACGAATGCGATTGCACAGGATGAACAGGATGAACTAGCGCAGTGCGAGCTTGATGTGTCTTCGTTGGCAGGGCTGTACTACCTGCACCTAGCGTCTGACACGACCGGCCGCGTGATTACCGAGCTAACGCCTGGAACATATCTTGTTGAGACGTGGCTACCCGGAGATCGCGCCTTTGGGTGCGCCTGGATCGCTACAGTCGAGCAAATGCGCGACTGGGCTTTCGAGCCCACTGGGGACAAAGTGATCCTTTGGCATGACTTCCCGGAGAGCAGAAAGTTGGCCTTCGCATGAGCACAAAGCCAAAACACACCACCGTTCTACTAGCGGACGAAACGCCGCGCCTGTACCAACCCCATCTTGTGCGCCTTCTAGGGGCTCACGAGGCAATGGTGATCCAGCAACTTCACTATCTCTTGAGCCTGGACAATAGTGGCCGCGAGCACGACGGCCATCATTGGGTCTGGAAGACGTACGACGAACTCGGCGACGAACTCGGATTGTCCTGGGCTCAAGTCAAGCGAGCGCTCAGCACGCCGCGCGAAATCGGGCTCATCGTGTCCATCCGCAACCCCGTTGAAGGATGGAACGCAACGCCGTGGTATCGCATCAACTACGACCACCAGTTCCTACAGGAGACGAAATCGTCTAGTGCAGTAGACGAATCCGTCCAATGTAGAGACGAAAGCGTCTCATCGAGTAGACGAATCCGTCGGATGCAGAAGACGAAATCGTCTGATCGAGTAGACGAATCCGGCTCGGCAATAACAGAGAGTACTTCAATAGAGGACGGCCAGGAGAAAACCTCACCGACACCCACAAAGAGAACTCCAGATAGCGCGCGAGACTCAGTGTCGGTGTCTGTTCAGGATAAGGCCACCGGAAAGCAGACCGCTACCCCTACGGCCAAAGAAACTCCTCAGCAGCGGATGGCGAAACTGCGAGCAGACGCAGCAGCAAGAGCACAAGAACCCGACTCAGCAGAGTCAGATCAGCTTGCGCAGTTGCGAGAGCGAGTCAAACGAGAAAGGAAAACGCAATGACACAGAGACGAGCAAACACACAGCACGGCGTGAAGTGGCATCTTTGGTCCGCAGGTGGTATGTCCGCTTGCGGAACTAAGGTCACTAAGGATGCAGCACCATTCGATTCGGCATCGGTTCATTCATGCCAGATATGCGTAAGTGCAGCTAAGCTCATCATCCCAACCCAGAGAGGCAAGGATTACATCGAGCGCCAAGAACTCGGATTGGAGTAATACGCTAAAACGCATACAAGCGCAGGTGAATAGATAATGAAACCGACACCAGACATAATCAAACCAACTATGATCCGGCTAGCAGACCGTCTTGACCATGTGCGAGATAGGTGGATAGCGGAACTGCACTCGCTGACTGACTACGAGAGCTACACCAGACACCACGAACGAATGACAGCGCTGGTCCAATAGAGAAACAAGATAATGATCGATCTTACTAATCAAACCTTTGGACGTTTGACCGTTCTTGAACGAGCTAGAGGTAATCCAAACGATAAACATGTCCAATGGCTAGTCCGTTGTATTGAGGGTAATAAATTGGTGGTAGTTGGGTCTAGTCTGCGTCTCGGCAGAACTGAAAGTTGCGGTTGTTTGCAACGCGAGCGTACAAGTCATTCTCAATACATTCACGGTCTTGGTCATTCGCCAACTCCTACTTATAGATCATGGACGAGTTTGCGTAATCGTTGTGCTAATCCAAGCAATCAGGCTTGGGATAACTACGGAGGACGCGGCATCAAGGTTGATCCGCGCTGGAATGATTTTGAGGACTTCTTGGCAGATATGGGTGAGCGACCTAATGGTATGAGCATCGACCGTATCGACAACGAAGGTAATTATGAACCTGGCAATTGTCGATGGGCTACACCGAAAGATCAGTATGAAAACCGTCGTTGATAATCTTGCATTTGGACGCCTTACCGATGCTGAAGAACTAGCTTTCTACGCCGAAGAGGATCGTATGAAAGCCAACGGCTCACACCCTCATCAGCAAATGCAGAGCATCGTGGGCGATGTCACCCTGACGCAACGGGCAATTACAGGCGTGCGGGATCGACCGTAGATGAGACGAGAATATGACAACGCCGTAATCGTGACATACGCTGACGGCTCGAAAGAGACGAAGCCAGCAAGCAGCTTCGCCAAGCCGCATCAGACCCTACAGCAACGAGAAGAGATCGATTACCAGCGCCGGATGACAGTTGAACTAGATGAGGTCATGGACTGAGCGATGGCAGTAGTAATCGTCATTGCTTGGATCACAGTCGCCTATGTCGTAATCCGTGTCGGCTGCGATTGGTTAGGCAAATGGATATATCATCAAGTAAGCAAAGCAAGCAACACAGAGCACACGCTAGCTGGCCATATACGGCTCGGACTGTAGAGCCCGACGAATCCCCTTACTAAGAGATTGCAAAGCCTTAGACGGCCCTTGTGTGGCTCTGAGCGAGTCGGTCAGAAGGGATCATCTTGCAAGTGATTCCTATCCCGGCGATTGGTCCAGGTAATCCAATCCCGTGCCTGCCTGGCCTTCGATTTTGATCTGTACGGCAAAAAATACTCCACGATTGGTCCAGCGGGGGTGGGGTACATACTTGTGATCTGACTCTTTACACGCCTGCCTGGCCTTCGATTTTGATCTGTACGGCAAAAAATACTCCACGATTGGTCCAGCGGGGGTGGGGTACATACTTGTGATCTGACTCTTTACACGCCTGCCTGGCATTAGAAATACCTGCAAACAGTGCAAATAACTCGGATCGGTCACGCAGGTGAATCAAGAATTGCGCCGAGGGCGTGAGGGTTCGACTAAAACGGTAAATCTCGGAAAACGTCTGGGGCTCTCTGGTTTTACCCTTTATATTTACAGTGAATCCCTGCTATAATGGTTGTAACCATACATAGGTGACAATCAAAATGACCACAGCCGCAAATCAACCCAAAGTGAATACTCAGCTTGAATACGTGCAGAATCACGGACAGCACTTGACCAAGGACGCCCGCAAATGGGCAAATCGCGTCATACGCGATGAGGGTCCGATGTCCGAGACAGAGCTAAAATGGCTTATCCAGGCAGCCGAGAGCCTTGACGTAGCTCATCGAGCCCATAGCGCACTGACGGACGGCAAAATTGATGACGCTTACCCGGCGTTGCAGGTTGAGACAGCGGCGCGGCACGAGTTCACACGTATCGCAACTTTGCTCGGATTGGAGCGGGACCGTGCCACTGCTTGAGGATCAAGTCATAGACCAAGACTCTCTACCCGAGCCATTGTGCCATATGACGGCTGACGAACGCACGCTATGGCGGATGCAGTACCCAAACCTTGCGGCATTCTACGAAGCGCGACATCTCACATGGCTACGCGAGCACCACCCGGACAAGTTGAAGCAGAACTAACGAAACCAAATAACGATAAGGACACAACATGGCAACACTAAATCAGTACCCAACACCCGACCCAACCTCACAGTATGATTGGAGGCCGTGGAGTCAGCCCTTGCAAGTGCCGGACAAACTCAAGAGTACGATTGCAACCGAGGCGCGCAAGTTGCATGACTCTTGGGTTGAGAAGCAAGGCAACGTAAGTGATCTTCAACGCCAGGACGAAGCGGCCAAAATACACAACGACGAGTTGTGTTCGCAGATAGACCAAGCCGCAAATAGAGGCGACCTCGACTCGGCACGAAAGTTGGAGAATCAACGTGTCGCGGCGCTTACTAAGTTCGCTCCCGAGCTTTGGGGTAAAGCGATAGCTTCTGCGCGTGGTGAATGTAAGCACGCGGAAGATTCATACATTCAGTTCTTGGAGGCCCACTGGCAAGAGTTCTATGCGGAGCTAACCGCAGATGCCGACGAGTTCTATGCGCGACATGCACAAGCCATCGAGAAGGCGCGAGCTATCTTGGAGCCATGCGAGCAAGAGCATAACGAGCGCTGCAACGCAATTGCGCAGATCGTTGGCCGTATTCCAAAGTTCCAGCCCGAGGATGTGCCTTTGAGGGATTACTCGAAGGCTCCAAAAATCAGCGCTGAGCGTCTTGCGACGTGGGAGAGGATGAACGACCCCGAGCTTATCGCTCGCCGTAGTCGAAGATTTGTCGATGGTATGTTCTCGGACGATCTTCGGGAGGGAGAAATAGATGTGTAAGCCCTTGAACTTGCTCCATCGGATGTACCCGATGTTGAGCAGAGGCAGCGGAGGTACCCGCTGTAACGGTGAAGCTCTCGGCTAGTGTTCAAGATCGCACCAAATGAGAGCCCATCGGTCATCCTGGTTTGGCTTTGCTGGATCAGGATGACCATAAACTTTTAGACCTGTACAGAAATAGACATCGGAGAATTGAGCAACTTATGGCAGACCAAAATGAACACACACAACCAGACAGCGAAGCTGGTTATCCTTCGCTCGCAAAGATCAACGATCCCATTCTGGGCAAGCCCGGAGATCAACAGCTAATCGAAGTCAACGGCGTTGGTGATAGTTGGACCAATATCGTGACACCCGAGACTAACAAGGTTGATCCGGGCAGTCTCCCAGAATACCCATTGGAGCTTATGGGAGGTTCCAACCCCGGAGAACTCGGCGTACCAGCTACCGGAGGCTTTGAGACATCAACAGATATGAACCCTCTCGGCAAGGGTTTTTCAAGCTCAGCAGGTGGCGACGATGGTTCGGACGCTGGCGGTGGTGAGTAAATGGCTCGATCATTCACAAGTCAGATGTATCACGCAGCGCGAATCGTGAACACCGCGACAACGGTTGCAAGCGGTCATCCCAGGCGTATTGCTCGGCGCGCAAAGAATATCGTCGTCGGTAGGACCTTTGCAAAAGCTGGCGTCTGGCGATGGCTTTGGAAATAGTCTCTACCGTCAACTGATTCTTTCCGGCGGTCCAGGGGTTCCTGTCTTCCTCTTTCGGCCCGGTTGTGGCGTCGTAGTGTGACCGAGCGGCGCTACGTTCATCGTTCGCCCCGTTCCCGTCGTTCTTCTTCCCGTTTTTCGTGGCCTTCCAGGCAGCCCGAGAGCCTACACTCGCCGTCAGCGGCTAGTGCGGCCAACTCGCTAGTCTGAGCCGATCCCTCGACGAGCTCTCAGAGTTTCAGCGCTCCGCGCTGGAGGCGCTGCGCCAGCCGCTGGAGGACGGGGCGGTCACGATCGTCAGGGCCAGCCGCCGCGCCGTGCACCCCACGCGCTTCATGCTGCTCGCGGCAACGAATCCCTGCCTCTGCGGTCACGCCGGCGATGGCGACGCGTGCCGCTGCAGCAAGGCCGAGCTCGCAAAGCACCGCCGCAAGCTGAGCGGACCGCTGCTGGACAGGATCGATCTGCCGATCGACGTGCGCCGCGAGACGCTCGGCTTCGGCGGGCTGACAGCGCACACGACCTCTCGGCAGGCACGCGAGCGAGTGCTTGCCGCGCGCGAGATCCAGGCGCGGCGCATGCGCGCAGCGCCGACGCTGCTCAACGCCGAGCTGCCCGCGGCCGCGCTGCGGCGCCACGCCACCCCCGACGCCGCAGGCCAGAGGCTGCTCGACGCAGCCTGCATGGAGGGCAGGCTGAGCGGTCGCGGCGCCCACAGGGTGCTGCGGCTCGCGCGCACGATCGCCGACCTGGAGGGCCGGCCCCGAATCGGCGCGCCGCACGTCGGGCGGGCGCTGGAGCTGCGGGCAGGCAGACCCCTGCAAGCGGAGCCCGGCGCCCACCCCGGACCGCGCCGGCGCCGTCGTTGACACGCCCGGCCGCCGAGCATAATCTGCCTGCCGCAGACCCACCGGCAGCCGAACCTGCTCGACCTCGCGGGCATCGCGCCTATTCTGCAACCAGGCAAACCGCAGGACCGAGGAGAAGACCCCAGATGCCCGTGAGGACCAAGCCGAACGCCAAGGCGCCCAAGCAGAGCAAGTTGACGGCCAACTCGCTGATCGAGCTGGTCGTGATCATCGCTGTCGCGGTCGGGCTCGCGTTCCTGATCCAGGCGTTCATCGTCAAGCCCTACAAGATCCCGAGCGGATCGATGGAACCGACCCTCTCGGTCGGCCAGCGCGTGCTCGTCAACCGCATCGGCACCCACTTCGGCGAACCGAAAATCGGCGACATCCTCGTCTTCCACCCGCCCGAAGGCGCCAGGGAGGGCGTCTGCGGCCCCGTCGCCCACACGGTCACTCCGGGCGGCGCGGCCTGCTCGCAGGCGGTCCCCAAAGAGTCCAGCGAAACCTTCATCAAGCGCGTGGTCGCCGGCCCCGGAGACACGATCTACATCAAGGAAGGGCACGTCTACCTCAACGGCAAGCGCGAGAAAGACTCCTACATCAGGCAGTGCGGCGAAAGCGGGGAGTGCAACTTCCCCACCCCGATCAAGATCGCGCCCGGGCACTGGTTCATGATGGGAGACAATCGCGGCAACTCCGAGGACAGCCGCTTCTGGGGACCGATCCCGACCGCCTGGATCATCGGCGAAGCGTTCGCGACCTACTGGCCGCCGGACAAGATCGGCGGGATCTAAGGGCTCAGCCCTAATGCCTGCCTATGCGCTGCCGAAGCGCGCCGCTTCCTCTGAGCCGCCGGTGGCGTCTCCTGCGGAGTAGGAGTGAGCGCCGGCGCCAGCCAGGCTGCCACCGGCCACGATCAGGTATTCGTCGCGGATCGGCCGCCCCTCGAAGTAGCACTCGAGGATCTCGCGCGTGCCGGCCGCGTAGCGTGCCTGCGCCGAGAGCGAGGAGCCGGAGACGTGCGGGGTCATCCCGTGATGGGGCATGGCCCGCCAGGGGTGGTCCTTGGGCGCCGGCTGCGGGAACCAGACATCCCCAGCGTAGCCCGCGAGCTGGCCGGACTCGAGCGCAGCCACGACCGCGTCGCGGTCGCAGATCTTGCCGCGAGCGGTGTTGATCAGGTAGGCGCCGCGCTTCATGTGGCCGATCATCTGCGAGTCGAAGAGCCCTTCTGTCTCCGGGTGAAGCGGGCAGTTGATCGTCACCACGTCGCAGACCTCCACCAGCGACTCCACCGTCTGATGATGTGTCGCCCCCAGCTCGGCCTCGACGTCGGCCGGCAGCGGGTGGCGGTCCATGTAGTGAAGCCCCACGTCGAAGGGCTTCAGGCGGCGCAGCACCGCGGTCCCGATCCGGCCGGCCGCAACGGTCCCCACCTGCATCCCCTCCACGTCGTAGGAGCGCGCGACGCAGTCGGCGATGTTCCAGCCACCGTCGATCACGGTCTGGTAGGAGGGGATGTAGTTGCGCACGAGGCCGAGGATCATCATCACGACGTGCTCGGCGACCGAGATCGAGTTGCAGTAGGTGACCTCGGCGACAGTGATGCCCGCCTCGATCGCCGCCTGCAGATCCACGTGGTCTGAGCCGATCCCGGCCGTCACCGCCAGCTTCAGGTTCGGCGCCTTTGCGATCCGCTCAGCCGTCAGGTATGCGGGCCAGAAGGGCTGGGAGATCACGATCTCCGCCTCGGGCAGGCGGCGCTCGAACTCCGAGTCAGGCCCGTCCTTGTCGGAGGTGACGATCAGCTCGTGCCCGGCAGCCTCCAGGTAGGCCCGCAGGCCAAGCTCGCCGGAGACGCACCCCAGCAGCTCGCCGGGCGTGAAGTCGACCCCGTTTGGCGTCGGCGTGCTCTGCCCGTCGGGGTAGCGCTCGATCGACGGGATGCCGTCGCGAGCATAGGCAGGCGGATACCCGTCCACCGGGTCGTCATAGAGCACGCACAGAACCTTGGCCATCTCTCCTCCATCGATTTGTTTGCATGAGCAAGCCGGCACAAGTTAGATCGCCCGCCGCTCCGCGTCCAGTGCCGATGTCCCGTCTTCGGGCTCCACGGCGGATTAGCAGTTATCGGTTCAAAGCGACCTCGTGCTTCTCCTACACACAGACGACCACTCAACGAGATGCACCGTCACATCCGAGACGATGGAAAGCAGCCCGCTGAGGTCTTCCACCACGGTACCCTCACAGAAGGACTTCAAGCTGCCATCGCAGCCATCCAAGACGGCTACCCGGCGATGATCGAAGCCTGGCACCAACCATGAGCATCCACACACGCCAAACTCCCGCCGGCCGCGTCATGAACGAAGCGGTCGAGCTGGCCATCCAAGGCCGCTCCCCCTACCCCGACCGCGCCGCATTCATCGACGCCGACACGCCCACCACGGAGCGCGCAATCGACTACGCTCGCGCCGAGGGTCGCACGATCGTTCTCGTCGCTGCAGACGGCGGGACCAGCGTCATCGACGCGATCTGATCTAGGCCATCTGAGTAGCTACCCTGCCGCGCAAGCTCAAGCTCTCAGCGGCCGAGATCGAGACTCGCCGCCTCGAGGACGACCACCTGCCAAGCGCCATCGTCGCCGAGGGGAGTGTCCGTTTAACGGTCACTCCCCGACCGTGTACGTCGCGTCTTCCTGCACGTCGAGTTCACAGCAGAACGGAGAGAGGTCATCGACTACGCGGTCGTGCTGCTCATTCAGATCGACGACCATATGGAGACGGTACGGGTCTACGACGGCGCTCATGGCGTGAACGAGCTACACCGATACGGCAGGCAATCCGGCAAGGGAAGCCGCCGAGATCTTCCATCGCGGTACCCTTGGAGAAGGCATGAGAGCCGCGATCGAAGAGGCTGAGAGCGGTTATGAGGCCATGATCGAGTCCTGGAGCGAACGATGAGCGCAGAGAAAACCAGATCGCCCGCCGCCAAGGTGATGGACGAAGCCATCGAGCTTGCCATCGAAGAACGCTCCCCCTACCCCGAAAAGGCTGCGTTCATCGATGCCGACGAGCCCTATGCGAGCGCAGAGATCCGCCGCGCTGCCGATGAAGGCCGCGCAGTCGTGCTCGTCTACGCCGACGGCAGCATACGCACACTGCGGCCTGAGCTTGCGCCCCATTAGCTTGTCCATGCATCTGTGAGCGCCATCGCTGAACATTCGGTCGTGAAGCTCAGCGAGACGATCAGCGGCTGGCCTGCCGGGAGCGTCGGGACAGTGGTCAGCGACCGTGGTGAGACGGTCCTCGTCGAGATCGCGGGCGAGGCCGGCAAGGCGCTCGGCTTCGTTCAAGGCGGGCGGCCGAGTTTGAGCGCAGACGATCCCTTAAGCCGCCAAGGCCGGCGCGAGATCCTCAGCGGTCGTCTCGACCGTCTCGGGCACCGTGATCGAGATACGCCCATCGCGCTCCAGCGTCCGCCGAGCGCCCAGTACCGTCAGACCGATCACATTGCTCGACCCAGGCGCATAGCGCAGAACATGGCCCTCCGGGGTCTCCTCCCCCTCCCCCGCCTGCGGCTCACCGACGTGCAGGTAGAGCACGTCGCTGGCGACGTCGTAGTCCGCTCGGTCGAACGTCAACGGCCCTATCTTGATGTTCACGCGCTCCATGTCTTGGGGTCCTTCCGGTTGGCGAACACGGAGATGAGCCGTGCAGGCGTCTGCTCATAGCTTACGACCACCAGCAGCCAACGACTTGGGCCGGCGCCACGCAGATAGAAGCGCTTGCGATCCCGGGAGCCTGGGTCAGCCGCAACATGGTCCGGCATCGTCACTGCCCGCAACGCGTCGTCCTTATGCGCAGCGACCTCCGGGTGGTCGCGGACGATCTTCCTCATCCAGACACGAACGTCGAGCACGACCCGAGCGCCGGTCGGGTCGATCGTCTCAGCTGCAGGCGGTTGATCCTCCATGTCCATCAAGCATGGCAATCCATCCAGATGCGAACCAGACCGCATGTGATTCAGCAACACACCTGCACTGGTCGCACGAACCTATGAGCACGCGACGCCCTCCCCCGTGTGCATGAGCGTCGCCATTTGGTACCCACGAGTAATACCCGCGCCCACCGCCGGCCACCCACCCGCCCCCAAGAACCAGAAAACCCCGCGATCACCAGGGCTTTCTCTCAAGCGGATGAAGGGACTCGAACCCTCGACCTTCTGCATGGCAAGCAGACGCTCTAGCCAACTGAGCTACATCCGCGCACTCGACGGCCACATTCTAGCCTGCGGCCTCGCCGCGCGCATCGAGCGGCGCCCGCTCACAGCCCGCCCGCCGACCCCTCGCGCCCCTCAAGCGCCTGCCGACCCCGCATGATCGCCATCGTCGGCGCAGAGAGATCCCCGATCGCCGCGAGGATCCCCGCGCGCGCGGCCGCGGCGTGCGGCAGGCTGGCCTCCGGCGCGACGAGGTAGAAGCAGCTCATCGCCGCAAGCAGCATCTGATGGGAACGCGGCTGCGGCAGCTCGCCCGCCAAGCGCATCGAGACGACGGCGATCTCGCCCATGCGCTCTGCGGTCTCCTGCGCCACCGGATAGTGCGCAACGAGGCTGTGCTGACCTGCACGCAGATCAGCGGGATGGTCGATGAGGCTGTCGAGCAGGGTGTGCAGCGCCCCGATCCAGGGGTGATATGCGGCGTCGATCGCGGCCGCCTGCTGCGGGTCGACACGCGCATCGGCGGCGGCGGCCAGCGCCGCGAAGATCGACAGCGAGGAGCCTGCGGCCGCGCCTGTCTCCCACCAGCGCAGCCCCGTTGCCGCCGGTGTTTCTTCGGCCGCCCAGCGCGCATATTCCCGGTGGCTCCCACCCTCGCCCCAGTTGTTGAGCCCTTGATAGACGGCGATCCGGCGCGCGCCCTGCAGCGCGTAGGCGACCGTGACCGGATAGGAGGGCAGGCGATCGACGGCGGCCCGGCAGGCCGCGATGAACGCCTGCAGATAGCCGGCGTCGCCGGCCAGCGGATGGTGGGCGTAGGCGTTCAGGCGCTGGCCGCCCGGCTGCAGCGCCGCCACGAGCGCGAGGTGCAGCCGGTAGCCGCTTGCGATCGTGTCATCGCTTCGCTGCTCGGAGAGCACGTCTACGTAGTCGTATGCGCCCTGGAACGCGACCAGCGCGCGCGTCACCGACGCCCCGAACCGCGCCGGGACAAAGACGGCGAAGGCGGCGGCGCCCTCGAGGTTGCCGCGCTTTGCGCCGTGCGCCTGGAAGGCGAGGCTGCGCAGAGCGGGATCGGGGATCGCGCCGGCGCGGGCGCTCCACTGGCGCAGCTCGCTGCGGATCAGCGGAAACACCCGGGTCCAGTAGGTCGCCGCGACCGCCAGGAACCGCCGCAGCGTCGCGATCGAGCGCAGCCGCATGCGGCTGCGGGTGAGCGCCGCCTTGGCAGCAGCATCGTGCTTCGGACAGGCCATCCACCGCCGAGCTCACTCCTGGAAGCCTGCGCGCGCGGGGACCTTGGCCGCGAGCAGGCCGGGCACGGCGATCACGAGCATCGCGATGCCCGCGACGATCGCGAGGGTGATGAGCACCTGCAGGCCGCCGAGCGCAAACGGCGCCGGGAAGCCCGTCGTCAGTCGCAGCTCGCGACCGGCGAGGGCGTGCCCGTATTCGCCCAGCAGCGCTCCGACGATGCAGCCGACGGCCAGCACAAAGGCGCTCTCGGTCAGCAGCGCCCGCCACAGCTGGCGGCGATCGAAGCCCTGAAGCTTCAGCGACGCAAGCCTCGGGCGGCGCTGCCAGATGGAGGCCGACAGCGCGGCGGCGACCGCGAACGCTGCCGCAAGCAGCAGCAGCGTCGAGATCTGGGCCAGGCTGCGCAGTCCCTGTCTGGCGTTGGCCTCGAACTGGGCATCCCTTTCGGAGACGCTCTGCACCTGCAGCCCCGGCATGCCCGCGAGCGCGTGCCGCACCGCGATTGCTGCGCCTCGAGCGGAGACACCGGGCTTCAAGCTCACCTCCAACGCAGCCGGTTCGGAGCTCCTCCAGTATCTGCGGTAGTCGGTGGTGTTGATCGTGATGGCGCCCGGCGGCCATCCGACGTTCGTCGTGATCGCGGCGACGCGCAGCGTCGCCCAGCCGGACGGCGTGGGAAGCGAGAACGCATCCCCGAGATGCAGGTTGCGTTCGCCGGCAAAGCCCTGCGAGACGGCCGCCCAGCCGCCGCGCCGGATCAGCGCGCTCGCCCTGGCGTAGCCGCCTTCGATCAGCTGGCTGCGCTGGAGCACCACGGAGTCCCCCGGCGGACGCGCCCTGATCCACAGACGCCTATCGCCCACGTCCAGCAGCCCGCCCTGGTAGGCGCGCACCGAGCTCACGCCCTTGACGCGCGCGATCCGCGCGGCCGCATCGCCGGGGGCAAAGCTGGTCGTGGTGAGGTCGTTCATCCCGGTGGTGACCCAGACCTGGGCGCTCGAGAAGAACTCGACGGTGGCCCTGTCCAGTCCGCGCATCAGGTCCGCCCTGGCGCCGCCGATCGCGATGCTGCCGTAGACCGCGAGCGCGGCGACCCCGGCCAGCGCGACCGAACGCATCGGCGTGGCGCGCAGCTCTCTGACCGCGAGAACGTGAGCGCTTCCGCGCAGGTTCTCGCCGGCACGGCCGACCAGGTGGGAGCCGAGCGCGAACACGGGCGGGATCAGCGCGAAGGTCGCGATCGCGAGCAGCACGCCGCCGAGCAGCGTGAGGCCCGGCCAGGCGAGCACGATCGCGGTGACGGCTCCGATCAGCGTCACCGCGAACAGCCCGAGCACGGTCTCGCTGCGACGCGAGAGCGCCGCTTCGCCGCCCGCGGCTCCGCGCCTGGCGGCGTCGCGAGGCCGTCCCGGCAGCAGGTCGAGCGCCGGCTGGGCGGAGGCCAGCAGCGTCGCCAGCAACCCCGCTCCGAGCGCGATCAGGATGCTGCCGGCGGTGATCACCTCTCCGCCCCCGATCGGGAACGCGAAGGCAAGGTAGACCGGCACGTCGGCGAAGAAGGCGCGCGAGATCAGCAGCCCGAGGCCGACGCCCGCAGCGGAGGCGAAGATCCCGAGCGCGGCCGCTTCGAAGCCGAGCACGAGCAGCACCTGGCGCCGGTCATAGCCCTGCATCCGCAGATCGGCCACATACAGGCGGCGCTCCGGGGCGGTGAGCAGCATCGCCGAGAAGGTGAGCAGGAATCCGACCATGCCGCCGAGGGCGGCGAACATCGTGCTCGCCTGTTCGCTCGGGTGAGAGGCCGCGCGCAGCAGCGCGACTTCATGGTTGGCCGGCCCGACGAAAAGGCCGGGTCCGGCAAGCGCGCGCAGCCTGCGCTCCAGTGCGGCCGACTGGCCGCTCGCCGGCGCAATCAGCAGTTGAGAGACCCTGCGCTGCCGGCCGAGCAGTTCCTGGGCGACCGGCAGCAGCGCAACCGCGAGCGGGCTGTCGGAGATCGCCCCGATCGCAGCAGAGCCGAGCACGGCACGCACGATCGCCCGGTGGGCGCGACCGCCGGCGAGCACGGTCACCGAGCGGTTGGGCTGCGCACCGATGCTCTCGGCGACCGATTCGGGCAGACCGATGCCGCCGGAGATCAGCGAGGCGCCCGCGCCGAGGTTCTGCGTGTCCCGTCCGCCCAGTTGCACGAGGCTCGGAGTGACGCCCACCATTCGCACTTCCGCTCGGCCGCGCGGTCCCACCAGCTCCACGTTCTGGTGCAGCAGCGGCGCTGCGATCTGGACTCCCGGCAGCTTGACGGCCCGTTCTGAGATCGCTTCCGGAAAGCCGCCTTCGCCGCGTGAGGAGAGCTGAATGCGCGCCTTGCCCTCGATCGAGCCGGCGAGCTGTTCGGCGGAGCTGAGGATGCTCGTGTTCGCGAGCATCACCCCGAATATGAGCGCCACGCCGATCGCGATGCCGGTGCCGGCGAGCAGCTCCTGGCCGGTGTTCCTGCGCAGGCGCCAGCCATAGAGGCGAAACAGCATCGACAGGCGGATCCCGAAGATCTTGGGGTCGAGCGCCCTGTTCACGACAAAGTCGCCATCAGCTCCGCGTCAAGCCCCTCTGTGAGGTGCCCGTCGCGAAGCGTGTGCACACGATCGGCGTACTTCCTTGCCTCCGGATCGTGTGTCACAAGCAGGCCGGGAATCCGCCTTTCATGGCAAATGTCGCGCAGCACGGCAAGAATCTCGCGGCTGCGTCTGGAGTCGAGGCTGCCGGTGGGCTCGTCTGCGAGCAGCAGCCGCGGCTCGTTGACCAGGGCTCTGGCGATCGCAACGCGCTGGCGCTCGCCCATCGAGAGCTGGTCGGGCAGGTGCGCCAGGCGCTCGGCCAAGCCGACGCGCTGCAGCCATGGCTCGGCCAGGCGTCGCGCCTGCGTGAGCGTGTGGCCGTCGCCGATCAGCTTGATCGTGGCGTTGTCGAGCGCGCTCGCCCCCGCCATCAGGTGAAAGGACTGGAACACGAAGCCGACATCGCGCATCCGGTAGCGCGACCCCTCCCGCTCGGACATGCCGTTGACCTGCCGCCCGCCGAAGGCGATCGTGCCGCTGTCCGGGGCCATCAGCCCCGCGGCGAGCAGCAGCAGCGTCGTCTTGCCCGAGCCGCTTGGGCCGTACAGCGCCACCATCTCCCCCTCGGCGACCAAGAGCGAGACGCCATCGACGGCCTTCACCGTCTCCCCGCCTCCCCGGTAATGCTTGACCACCCGGTCAAGCTCCAGCGGGCTCACGAGGAGCGCGCCTCGCCGTGAGAGCCCGTGCCGCGGGGGCCCGGAAAGGGCACGACCGTACCGCGACGCGGCTCGCTGACGTTGACGTTGACCTCGCCCCCGACCGCGATCGTGAGGTCCGCGCCATGCAACGGGCTCATCTCTTCGGAGGCGACGAGCAGCGTCGCGCCGATCTCCTGCGCGGCTTCGCGGAGGTTGGCCATCAGGCGCTTGCGATCGCTGATCCGCGGGATCGCCGCCGGCTCGTCTACGAGCAGCAGCCGCGGCTGCCGCACGATCGCCCTTGCGAGCATCGCCCGCATGCGCTCTCCGAGGGACAGCGTGCCCGCCAGATCGTCGGCGCTCTCGCTCAGGTCGATCTGTTTGAGCGCGCGCCTGGCGCCGCGACGGGCCTGCCGCAGCGTCGCGCCGTCGCTGCCGAGGGCGAGCGCCACGTAGTCCAGCACGCTCTCGCGCGGCCTTGGATGCCAGTCGTCGATGCAGACCAGACCGACGTCGTTGCGCAACAGCCGTTCGCGCTCCAGCGCAGACATGCTTGCGGTGTCGCGTCCGTCGATCCTGACGATCCCGCTGTCGGGCAGCTCGATGCCGGCGGCCAGGCGCAGGAGCGTCGACTTGCCGGAGCGTCGCGCGCCATAGACGCCCGCGAAGCTGCCCCGCTCGATCGAGAAGGAGGCGTCCTCGAGCACGACGATCTGCCGGTGCCCATCTGCGCGGTGGCAGCTGACCCCCTCGAATCCGAGCAGCTCGGCCGTGGAGCCGGCACCCTCATTCGCCGGCGACATACTCTCCGATCCGCTGCCGCGTGCGCCTGGCCCAATCGACCTCGGCCTTCAGCTGAGCGTCAACGGCGTCATTGGAGCAGTCGATCACGAGGCCGCGCCAGGATCTCGAGAGCGCGGTCGGTGGATCCAGCGACTGCAAGAGCTCCAGACAGTCGCTCTCATAGCGCTTGAGCGCCGCCATCAGGCGCGGCGCATCGTCCTCGCATGCGACCGCGATCTTCGCCTGGAGCACCGAGCGCGACGCCTCGCGCGGCACGGCCGTCTCTATCCACCTGGTCAGCGCGGCGCGAGCGCGCTCGGTCGGGTGATAGACGGCCCGCAGCTGACGCGGGCCGTGCTTGCTGGGCTGGACTTCGTAGCGCACGAGCCCGGAGCGTTCGAGGTCGTCCAGGAGCCGGTACACCCGGTTCGCCTCCAGGCGCCACGCCGGGCCAAGGCGAATGTTGAGGCGGTTTGCAAGGTCGTAGCCGTGCCCCGGGCGCTCGAGCACGAGGCCGAGCAGAGCGCCCTTCAGCGGCGCCGCGCTGCCTCGCATCCAAACACCGTCGGCGACCTCGCCTCCAGTCTGAGCGATTGCTGTCATGTTCGGTCGTCCCGTCCCGTTATATCCGTTCATTTGCATTCCTAGCCCGCGCCGGTGAAGGCACATCGAGATTGGCAAGCCACAAGGTCATTTCACATGTCCGCCATGACAAAGACGATACTGCAAACCATACCACTTGCAACCACCAGACGTGAAATGATTCTATTATACAGACTCCTACTCGAATGTCATATGCTAGGTGTCAGCACGAAGACAGGACTCTCGGCAAGCACCCGAAAACCGGCTTGGCCATGCCTGCCTAAGCGTTTTGGCAGTATCCAAGCCAATCTCGCGGCGACACAGTCCCCGCCGCTACGGAGACCCTAGCCCGCGCCCCTCAGACAGGCCGCTGCACCAGGCGTGCCGCGGGGTGGGTCTCAACCACGCAATTCGGGGAGATTAAAGTCAGAAACATTTCAGCGCAACTCGCCTTCGGCGGCCCTCGACCGCCTCGCCTGCGCGTCGGCGCCGGGCCCGCGGACGAGCGTCTGCGGAGCCCCGCGCGAGCCGGCATCGCCCGCCCGATCCACGGCGGGCGCCTCGCGCAGGCGCGCGCGGGCGCGGCAACGCCCCTTCCGACTATTCAGTCGCGGCGTCGAGCGGCCGATAGATAGCCGGTGGGCCGGCACACAAATCCCAATAACTCAAATCTTCAGCCTTGGCTCAGCATGCCGGCGACGATCACGGCGTGCGTCGCCGCGCTTACGATGCTCGCTGCGTTCCTGCTCTACCAGCAGGCCAGGGGAGCAGCCGGCCAACAGCAGGGGGCAAACGCCTCCAGGGCGAGCGCCGCGCTGCGGGACGTGCTGGAGAGCACGATCGGCCGAGTGCAGGACGTCGCGGCAGCCGCGAGCGAGCACTGGCCCGGCAACGCGCAGTTCCACGGGCTCGCGGAAGGCCTGCTGCAGAGCGCTGCGCTCGATCGCATCTCGCTCGTCGTCTACCTGAGCGCCCGCGAACGCGCCGGCTACGAACGAGCGCACGGCGAGATCTACCTGATGCGCCAGCCGCCGGCCCGGCCGCACGGCACGCCGCCCCCGCCACCGCCGCTCGCAGCTGCGCCGCCCGCCGGCAAGCTTCCGCCGCCGCCCCCGAAGAGACCGAACGCCGCCTCGGGGGCTCTGAGCGCCTCGCTGCGGCGGGGTCCTGCCCTTCCGCCCCTGCCTGCGTCTGCGCCGAGCGCCCCTGCGCCCCCGCTGCTGCGCGCGCCGCCCGCGCGCAGCTACTTCGTGCTGGCCAGCGAGGTGCAGCGTCAGGGCGGCGGGGGCGGGGGGGCCCCGATAAAAACCGACATCGGCTCCGAACAGCGCCGCCACATCGCCCTGGTAGCGTCGGCCGCAACGGGCCTGCCGCAGGCCACCCCGCCGGTGGCGGCCTCCGGACAGTCGAGCTCGCGCCCGTCGGTCACCGCGATATATGCGCCCGTCTACCGCGCGGGAATGCCGACCTCCACCCCGGTGCAGCGGCTTGCGGCGCTGCGCGGATTCGTCACGACCGGCTACCACTACAGCCAGCTCGAGCCGCTGATCGCCGAACGGCTGCCTGCGGGCACCGCCTTCTCGCTGCGCGACGGCGCGGTCCCGATCGCGGCGCGCGGGCGCGTCTCGCAGCCGTTGCGCACGATCCTCCCGGTAGCCGGCCGTGACTGGACGCTCACCGTCGGCGCCCCGGCGCTCGACCTCTCGCTCGTGCTCGCCGCGGCGCTCGCGGGCAGCCTGCTCACGCTGCTGCTCTGCTGGATCAGCGTCGAGGCATATCGCAGGGAGCGCCTCGCGCTGCGGCTGCTCGAGCGGCGCGGCGCCGAGCGCCAGAGCGCCGAGAGCGCGCTCGCGACCGCCGAGGAGCGCTTCCGGACCGCCTTCTCGGAGGCGCCGATCGGGATCGCTCTGATCTCTCCGGACGGGCGCCACCTGCAGGTCAACAGGGCACTGCAGCGGATCACCGGCTATCAGGAACAGGAGCTGCTCGATCTGCCCGCCGCCCGGCTCACGCATCCCGACGACCGCCGAGCCGACGAGCTCGCGGTCGCGTTCATGCTCAGCGGGCAGCTGCGCGTCTACGACGTCGAAAAGCGGCTGGTGAAGGCCGACGGCGAGATCGCATGGGTGGCCGTGCACACCACGCTCGTACGCGAGCAGCGCGGCGGCGCCGCCTACTTCCTGACGCAGGTGGAGGACATCACCGCCCGCCATCGCTACGAGCAGCGCCTGCAGCACATGGCCGACCACGATCCGCTCACCGGCCTGCTCAACCGCCGCGCCTTCGAACGGGCGCTGAGCGAGCATCTGCAGCTGCGTCACGAGGGCTCCGACGGCGCCGTGCTGGTGCTCGACCTGGACGACTTCAAGCACGTCAACGACACGCTCGGGCACAGCGCCGGCGACGATCTGATCGTGCGCGTCGCGCAGGCGCTGGTGGGAAGGCTGCGCAGCGAGGACGTGATCGCGCGGCTCGGCGGCGACGAGTTCGCGATCCTGCTGCGCAGCGGGCAGCGCGCCCAGATCGAGCACGTCGCGGGGCTGCTGCTGGAGACCGTCAGGGAACAGCGCGCCGCGCGCGGGCACGGCGGCCCGGAGCGGCCGATGACCGCGAGCATCGGCATCGCGCCGCTTGGCGGGCAGAGCGCGATCGGCGCCGAGGAGGCGCTCACGGCGGCCGACCTGGCGATGTACGACGCCAAGGAGTCCGGCCGCGACCGCCACGAGACCTACGGCGGACAATCCGGCGCGGCACACGGCTCAGAGCAGATGCCGCCGGCCAAGGCGCGGATCGAGACGCGCCTTGAGTGGGTGGAGCGGATCAGAGCCGCCCTGGATGAGGACAGGCTGGTGCTGCACGCCCAGCCGGTGGTGCACGCCGCAAGCGGCGCCAGGACCCAGCACGAGCTGCTGATCAGGATGCTGGGGCAAGACGACTCGCTGATCGAGCCCGGCAGGTTCCTGCCGATCGCCGAGCGCTACGGGCTGATCCGCGAGATCGACCGCTGGGTGATCGGCCGCGCGAGCGCGATGCTCGGGCAGCAGCGCGCCGAGGGCCGCACGCCGGTGGTGGAGATCAACCTCTCCGGCCAATCGCTCAGCGACCCCGACCTCGCCGAGTACGTCGGGCAGGCGCTCAGCGATGCGCAGGTCGACCCCAGGCAGCTCGTCTTCGAGGTGACCGAGACGGCCGCGATCGGCAACATGGCGGCGGCGCAGGGCTGCGCCGAGCGCCTGGGCAAGCTCGGCTGCCGCTTCGCGCTGGACGACTTCGGCGCCGGCTTCGGCTCCTTCTACTACCTCAAGCACCTCCCCTTCGACTTCATCAAGATCGACGGCGAGTTCGTGCGCAGCTGCACCGTCAACCACACCGACCGGCTCGTGGTCAAGGCCGTCGTGGAGCTCGCGAAGGGCATGGGCAAGCTCACGATCGCCGAGTTCGTGGGCGATCAGGAGACGCTCTGCGTGCTGCGCGAGCTGGGCGTGGACTACCTGCAGGGCTTCCATCTCGGCAAGCCTGCGCCGCTGGGCGACTGGCTCGCCTACGCCGAGGGCGAGGGGCCGCGGCCCGACGAGCAGCCGCTCCCCGCCGAGCTTGCCGGCGCTGCGGGCGAGTAGTCGCCGCCTCCGGGCAAAAGATCGGCCCGCCGGGGGCAGCGGGCCGATCAGGGAGGGAATGAGGGAGGGATGCTCCTCGCAGGGTGTGTTGCCCAAAGGCTCAGAAACCAAACATCTGAGGCGTCTGGATGGAAACGTATGCACGAAGCCGGGTCGGCGCGGCGCGGCGCCGGCGGCCCGCCTTCAGGCCAGGCGCGCGAGGCTCAGCGCCATCTCGCCCGCGGCGGCGCGGCGCGGACGCGCACGCTCCTTGACCGCGTAGAGGTCGCGATCGGCCTTGGCCAGGCACTCGTCCAGAACCTCGCCCGGCAGCCATTCGCTGACGCCCGCCGACCAGTCGATCGGCAAATCCGGGACCCGCAGGCGCTGCAGCGCCTCTCCCGCCTGCCCGATGCTCGTGCCCGGCAGCAGCAGCACGAACTCGTCGCCGCCGTGGCGTGCGAGCACGTCCCCGGCGCGCAGGCGCTCGCGCCAGGCCTGCGTGACTTCGGCCAGCAGCCGATCGCCCGCGGCGTGCCCGTGGCTGTCGTTGACCTGCTTGAAGCCGTCGAGATCGATCACGGCCAGACAGAGCGGCGCGCCGGAGCGTTCGGCGATCGCCCGCTCGCGCACCGCCGCCGCGAGGAAGCCGCTGCGGTTGGGCAGCCCGGTCAGATGGTCGGTGCCGGCCTGCCGGCGTAGGCTCTCGTTCAGGCGCGAGAGCACGAACCCGAGCGTGCAGACCGTGCAGGTCACGACCAGCCACGCCAGCAGCACGTTGGAGAGGCCGTCGACCAAGAGGCCCGCGGTGAAGCCCGCGACGATCAGCGCGATCGCGGCCGCCACCGCCTTGGGCGAGAAGAAGTGCGCCGCATAGACCGCGATCCACGTGTACATGAACGCGGTGATCACCATGCCGCCCCGCGTGGTGGCCGCCGCGATCACCGTGCTCTCCATCAGGATCGCGACCGCGATCACGATCTCGAAGGCCACGAGCGGAAGCCGCGCGCCCCACAGCCACAGCCACAGCGCGATCACGCATGCCAGCGCGCCGATCGCCGCGTTTGCGTGGCCCGGCGCGTGCGGGCTGAAGGGGCTGATCACCGCGACCAGCGCGCCGACTCCACCCAGCAGGAACATCAGCGACGCCGTCCATGCGATCGGCGGCCGATCGCTGCCGAGACGCAGCTGCCGCGAGAGCGAGCTTGGATCGATGAAGCGCATCGAGGGCACCTCTGGCCTTGTCGGCGCAGCACCGCGTCTGCTTGAGCGAAAGCGCGCCGGGCAAGCCGGATCCACGGCGTGCCGCCGGTCGGTCCGGCATCTGTGCAGATCCGCACTACGCTTGGATCGGATGCCGTTCTTCTCACGCAAGAACCAAGCGCCGCTGGACGCGGCCAACGCCCTGCCGGGCCGTCAGAGCCCGATCCTGACCGGCGGGCTCCACGAGGTCCTCGGCAAGCCGCTTCATGCTCCCTTCCCGCCCGGCACCGAGCAGGCGATCTTCGCGCTCGGCTGCTTCTGGGGCGCCGAGCGCATCTTCTGGCAGCTGCCCGGCGTCTACGTGACCGCGGTCGGCTACAGCGGCGGCTTCACGCCGAATCCGACCTACGAGGAGGTCTGCAGCGGCCGCACCGACCACGCCGAGGCGGTGCTCGTCGTCTATGACCCGGCAGCGATCTCCTACGAGCAGTTGCTGAGGGCCTTCTGGGAGGGCCATGACCCGACCCAGGGCATGCGCCAGGGCAACGACGTCGGCAGCCAGTACCGCTCGGCGATCTACTGGACCAGCGAGGCCCAGCGCGACGCCGCGCTCGCCTCGAAGGAGACCTACGAGAAGATGCTCATCGCCTCCGGCCACGGCCCGATCACGACCGAGATCGCTCAGGCCGGCCCCTTCTATTACGCCGAGGAGCACCACCAGCAGTACCTCCGGAAGAACCCCGGCGGCTACTGCGGCCTCGGCGGCACGGGCGTGAGCTGCCCGGTGGGCCTCGGCACAGCCGGCTGAAGGCGCCCGGCCGCCGCCCGGCTTAAAGCGCCGCGGCAGCCGGACATCCCTGTCCGACCGCCGCACTTCGACGCTTGGTGGGTGGTTACTTACCGGCCCGCTAGGAGGAGCCTCCCTGCATCGCCGCGGGCGCAGGCTGCCAGCCCGACGGATGCGGCCCGCCGAGCGTCGGCACGTCCGAGGGGTAGACCTCGTTGCCGTGGATCGCGTGATCGCCGATCTCCAGCTCCTCGTCGGAGAGTCGGAGCGGGATGAAGATCCCGATCACCTTCAGGATGATGAACGTGGCGATCGCGTTGAAGACGATCACCCACAGCGCCGCCTCAGCTTGCCAGCGCAGCAGTTTCAGCCCGCCGACGACCGAGATGTTCGCGGTTTTGCCGACCCCGAAGTACTCGATCATGTGCGAGTTGGCAAGCAGGCCGACGAGCAACCCACCGGCGAGGCCGGCGATACCGTGGGTGTAGATCACCCCCAAGGTATCGTCAACGTGTCTGAATACAGGCGCCCTGCTGAGGTAGCGGATCGACATCCACACGAGCGTCGAGGCAACCACGCCGATGATGATCGCGCCGTAGCCGTTGACGAAGCCCGCCGCCGGCGTGATCGCCACCAGGCCCGTGATCATGCCGTTCACCGACCCGATCAGAGACGGCTTTTCGCGGAAGATGTAGTCCCAGGCGATCCACACGAGCATCGCCACCGCGGTACAGAGGTTGGTATTCAGCACCGCCGCCGCCGCATCCGGGCCGGCATAGTAGGAATCACCGCCGTTGAAGCCGTTCCAGCCGAGCCACAGAAGGCCTGCCCCCACCGCGACCATCAACAGGTTGTTGGGGGCGTCAACCTCTCGATCTCGTTGCAGGCGTGGGCCGATCACCCATGCCGCGACGAAGCCGGAGATGCCTGCCGATAGGTGGATCACATAGCCGCCGGAGTAGTCGACCGCCCCGTGGGCCGCGAAGTAGCCGCCACCCCAGAGCAGGAAGGCGTCCACGGTGTAGACCACGGTGATCCAGATCAGCACGTAGGGAATCCACGCCTTCAGATTTATGCGCCCCAGCACCGAGCCGAGCGCGAGAATCGGCGTGATCGCCGCGAACACGAACTGGAAGTACGCGAGCGTCAACGTGGGGAAGTGGAACGCGGGCCCCGTCGTGATCGACGGGATCACCGCCTGGCCCTCCTCCCCGATGTGCCCGAGGATGCTTTCAGGCTGCCCCAGGAACGTGTCGAAGAAGCCGGTGCCTTTGCCGATCGGCGTGCCAAAGCCCATCTTGAAGGCCCATAGCACCCAAGCAACGAGCACGAGCGAGAACGCGACGAACGTGAGCATCATGCTGTTGACGGACCAGCGCTTCTGCATCACCCCGCCATAGAGCACTGCGAGGCCCGGCACGCTCATCAGTCCCACAAGCGTCGCAGCGGTCATCTGCCAGGCGTTGTCGCCTGGATTGAGCCACGATGGGTACGCGAGCCATTCTGCTACGGCCAAGATGTGCATATGCCTCCATTTCTTCAGGGATACGCCGTGCCCCCGTCTTGCCCGGCGGAGGCGCGGCAGTGCTTCCGAGGCATCAAATCCGCCAGCCGCTGAGCGCGGTAGGGAGTCATGGCCAACACTTGGCCTGACCGTTTCGACATCTGTAGAAGGGGTGCCCTCGAGACCCTCAAAGCCGCCCGTAGGGCAGGCGCGCGTCCTTGCAAGCCTCGCGCAGCGCGCCGTGCGCGACAAGCGCGGGGTTCTGGGATGGCGATGCGCAGATATCGCGTGCGCGAGCGCCGCAGGCGTGCGTGATCGCCCCGCCGAGCGTGCTGGGGAAGGTGATCTGAATGCAGCCGGCGCGCAGCCCGGAGGTCGCCGTGGAGGCGAGCACGATCGCCACGAGCACCCCGGCGATCAGGCAGCCGGCGACCGCGACCGCCGCGATCTTGCCCGCCCTGGGCGTGCGCAGCGGCTGCGAAAGCCGCTTCTGCTGCCCGACCATCACCACGAGCGCATCACCATCGCGCGATTCTCGCAGGCGGGGCGCTCAGGCGGGCTTCTGCGGCGAGAACCCCAGCGCCGCCGAGTTGATGCAGAAGCGTTGGCGGCCGGGGCCGGGGCCGTCGTCGAAGACGTGGCCGAGGTGACCGCCGCAGCGGCGGCAGAGCACCTCGGTGCGTTTCATCAGCAAGCCGTTGTCCGGTCGCAGCTCTACCGCCTCCGCCAGCGCCGGCTCGGTGAAGCTCGGCCAGCCGGTGCCGGAGTCGAACTTGGCCTGCGAGTCGAAGAAATCCGCGCCGCAGCCGGCGCAGGTGTACATCCCGGAGTCCTTGTTGTAAAGCAGGCTGCCCGTGAACGGCGCCTCGGTGCCCGCCTTGCGCAGGACCTCATACTGCTCGGGCGTGAGCTCCGCTCGCCACTGCTCCTCGCTCTTGGCCGCCTCGCTTTGATCCATCGCTACGTTCTAGCAAGCCGCCGCCGATATAGTGATTCTGACGTTTGCGTAAGGATGTCGAGCACCCTTGACATAGAGGCCGTCCCGCGCCAGAGCCTGCGCATCGGCGAGGTCGCAAAGCTCGTCGGCACCACGCCGCGCACGATCCGCTATTACGAGGAGATCGGCCTGCTGCCCGAGTCGCCCGACCGGGTCTCCGGCAGCCACCGGCTCTACACGCGGGACGAGGTCGAGCGACTGCTGGAGGTGATGCGCCTGAAGAGCCTGCTCGGCGTCTCGCTTGAGGAACTGAAGACGCTGCTGGCCGCGGAGGAGGCCCGCTCGGCCGTGCGGGTCCAGCTGCGCCGGCAAGACGTCGAGCCGCAGCGCCGGCGCAGGCTGCTGGAAGAGGCGCTTGGCCACATCGAGCGTCAGCTGGAGCTCGTGTGCGGCCGCGCCGCGGAGCTCGCGAAGCTGCAGGAGGAGCTCTCGCAGACCAGGACGCGGGTGCGCCGCAAGCTCAGAGCGCTCGACTCGCCGAGCGGAGAGGAGCCCGAAGATGGAGCGTAAGTGGTGGACCCTGATCGCCGTCTCGGTGGCGATCTTCATGCTGTTGCTCGACATCACCGTCGTCAACGTGGCGCTGCCCTCGATCCAGCGCGACCTGCACTCATCCTTCTCCGACCTGCAATGGGTGGTGAACGCCTACGCGCTCACGCTCGCGGCGTTCCTTTTGACCGGCGGCGCAGTCGCCGACCTGATCGGCCGCAGGCGCGTGTTCATGGCCGGCCTGGTCGTCTTCACGGCCTCCTCGGCGGTCTGCGGCCTCTCCTCCAGCCCGCTGATGCTCAACCTCGCGCGGGCGGTCCAGGGCGTCGGCGGAGCGCTGATGTTCTCCACCTCGCTGGCGCTGATCGCACAGGCCTTCCGCGGCCGCGACCGCGGAACCGCATTCGGGGTCTTCGGCGCGGTCACCGGAGCGGCGGTGGCGATCGGGCCGGTGCTCGGCGGCATCATCACCTCTGGGATCGGCTGGAAATGGATCTTCTTCGTCAACGTCCCGATCGGCATCGTCGCAGTCGTGCTGACGCTGACGCAGGTACAGGAGTCACGGGACCCCGAGGCGCGCGGCGTGGACTGGATCGGCCTGATCAGCTTCTCGGGCGCACTGTTCCTGCTCGTCTACGCGCTCTCGCAAGGCAACGAAAAGGGCTGGGGCTCGGCGCTGATCCTCGGCTTCCTGATTGCCTCGGCCGCGCTGCTGGTCGTGTTCGTGGTTGCCGAGCGGGTGCAGTCCCGCCCGATGCTCGACCTCTCGCTGTTCAAGCGGCCGGCATTCACCGGCGCGAGCATCGTGGCCTTCTCGGTGTCCGCCTCGATCTTCGCGATGTTCCTCTACCTGACCCTCTACATCCAGGACGTGCTCGGCTACAGCGCGCTGCAGGCCGGCCTGCGCTTTCTGCCGGTGACGCTGCTCTCCTTCGCGGTCGCGCCGGTCGCCGGCAAGTTGAGCGTGCGGATGCCCGTGCGGCTGCTGCTCGGCGCAGGGCTGCTGCTCGTCGCCGCGGGGCTGCTCGCGATGACCGCCCTCGATGCGACCAGCGGCTGGACCACGCTGATCCCCGGCTTCGTGCTGGCAGGCGCAGGCGTCGGCATGATCAACCCGCCGCTGGCGTCAACCGCGATCGGCGTCGTCCACCACTCCCGCAGCGGCATGGCCTCGGGCATCAACAGCACCTTCCGCCAGGTCGGGATCGCCACCGGGATCGCCGGCCTTGGCGCCGTCTTCGAGCACGAGGTGATGAGCACGACCTCCAGCCGCCTCGCCGCGGCGGGCCAGGCGCACGCCGTACAGGCAGCGGCGCACGGCCGGCTCGGGACGCTGCTGCAGTCTGGCGAAGTCAGCCACATCTTCGGCGCCCTCTCCCCCGCCGCCCGCGTGGCGCTGGAGCATTCCTACAGGGTCGGCTTCACCGAAGCGTTCACCACGATCCTGCTGATCGCGGCCGCAATCGCCTTCGTCGGCGCGGTCCTAGCGCTGGTGCTGGTGCGCCAGCGCGATTTCGTCGGCGCGCAGGCCGCGCAAAGCGAGCGAGCGCCGGCCGGCGAGAGCGAGCAGGTCGGCGCGGTCGCCGGGTGAGGCTAAGGGCCTAGCAGTGGAGCAGCGATGCGGGCGCCGCGACCGGGATCCTGCCGCGGCGCCCGCGGTGGCAAGCCGCGCGATCCATGACACGGCTCGCTTCGAGCGCCGCTTAGAGAGGGTGTGTGCGACGCTCGAAATCAAGTCGTCCCCTGCGTGCGCCCTCCCGGCTGGATCCCGCGCCTCATCGCGCGCTCGAGCTGCGCGCCCTTCGCGGTCAGCTGCCAGCTGTTGGCTTCGCCCCTTTCGCTTCGGCGACGATGGTTGACGATCAAGCCGTGCCCGGCAAGGCGTGAGAGCAGCTTCGATGCCTGGCCCGGGTCGGCGATGCCGGCCCTCGCGGCGATCTGAACGTTGGAGGGACCGGACCCGCCGCCGTCGAGCTCGGCGATCGCATGCAGCACCTGCACCGTGCGATGGGTGACCCTGATCTCCAGGACGCCGAGCGCCTCGCGCTCGAAGCCGCGCCCGCCTCTCGCCGCCTCCGGCATCGCGTGCGTGAGCTCTCTCGCGGCCATCGCCGGGCCGAGGTAGGGCGCCACGATCATCGCCGTCAGCTCGTTGGCCAGCGGCATCAGCGAGCCACGGCGACCGGAGAGCAGCCGCATCCGCAGGATGAACAGCACGCCGCCGACCAGCCCCTCGGCCGTGCTCCTGCGCACGCTCGCCGGCTCGCGGGCCAGCCCGCGGCCGCGATCGACCGCATCGACGAGCGCGCCGATCGCCTCGTCCCGGCGCGCAGGCGCGGCATCTCCGGCCACCGGCCCGTCAACGATCAGCAGCGTGCCGAACAGGCGGTCCTCGTCGAGGAAGGCCAGCAGCGCCTCCACCGCCGCCCGCATCGCGTCCTGCCATTGCGGCTGCGACCGATATGCGGGGATCACGCGGTCGCGCGCGCGTCGCAGGGCCTCCCTCAGCGCCACGCGCAGGCAGTCCTCGCGATCTTTGAAGGACTCGTAGAAGGTGCGCCTCGACACCCCTGAGTGCGCGACGACATGCGCCACGCTCACCTGGGCGGCCGGCATCTCTCGGCACACGGCGGCCATCGCCGTGAGCAGCCGCACGCGCTGGATCTCGTGGATCGTCGAGCTGGCATCGTGCCCTCCAGCCCGACGCCGGCGAGGCATCTCGCCCGCCGCGGCGCAGCCGGGGCCGGCGAGCGCCACCGAGGGCCGCTCAGCGCTTGCGAGCGCGAGCCCTTGACCCGCCATCGGCCCTCCTGCCGTGTCCGCCGCCGCGGCTATGCGCGCACCCGACCACCTGGATCCGGGTGGTCTGCTGGATCTTCACGCCGTTCTGGGCGATGAAGGTCGTCGGCATCGGCAGCCAGGAGACGTGGACCTTCTTGCGGGTCCACCGCGACGCCCCGCGGCGGTGGGCGCCCGCCTTGCTGCGCACGCGCTCGGTGCGGGTCAGCGCGCACAGGTTCGCCGCCGCCGCCAGCGCGGGATTGCTGCCCTGCGGCAGGGTGGAGCTGGAAGCTGCCGACCGGCTCGTCGGGCACCGTCTTGAAGGTCGTGCTGATGACCCCGGTCTTTTCGTTGATGAACGTGGAGCCGACGAGGTCGATCGTCACGTGGTAGCCCTGCAGCACCACCACCAGGCTGGGGAATTCCGCGCCGCCGTGGCTGACGAAGATCGCCGGCCCTTCCAGCGGCACCGGCAGGATCGGCGTGCTCGCCTTCGCGTAGCCGACGATCGAGTGCGCGGGACAGCCCGCCGGGTTCTCTTCGAACTGCTGCGCGGCGCAGGCGTGCTGAAGCGTCGCGAGTTCGGCCGGGAGCTGCTTCGGCAACTCCACCTTCACGTACTTGATGTTCGCGACGCTGCCGAGGGCGCCCTTGGTCGTCAGCTTCACGGACAGGCTCGCGCCACGGCGGCGGCTGGTCTTGCCGTTCGTGGAGGCGGTCAGCGTCGGCTTGAACGACAGTTCGTGGCAGCCGGCCTCCTGGAAGGGCGTGGAGACGGTCGCGAGCACGCCGTCGCTGCTGGACAGCGTGCTGGAGACCGGATGGGATTCGCAGCTCGTGGGGTTCAGCGTGAAGCTCGGGCGGTCGATGCTGACCTTGATGTCGCGCACGTGCGTGACGATCCCGTCGATGATCGTCGGGATCGGTTCAGAGCCGGTCGGGTCGATGCTCACCTGGGCGGTGTAGGGGTCGATCTTCAGGCCGAAGCGGATCACGATCGTGCCCAGGTCGAACGGGCCGATCACCGCGGAGGTGATGCTCACGACCGAATACGGGTCGCCGTGGAACGGGCCGGCGAAATACAGCACGCCCGGCACGTAGTCCAGCACGGAGCCGACGCCGGTTCCCACGACGGTGTGCCCGATCAGGCTCGACGCCGGACACGAGGGTTGCGCCTGCTCCTGGGCTCCGGTCACCTGCCTGGCCGCTTCGATGTCCGCTTCAGGGCAGAACGGCACCCCCGTGAGGTCTGCGGTCACCCCCACGGGCAGGCTCGCCGAGTAGGCGGCGATCTCCTGCTGATCGTCGGTTCTGGACAGTTCGACGTAGAACGGGCTGAAGACGCCGGCCTGGTTGTCGAGCGTCCCCGCCCGGATCGACGGTTCGAACGGCGGCAGCGAGCCCGACGGGCAGGGCCGCCCTTCCGATCCCGAGGTGATCTGGAAGGAGGCCGCGTCTCCCAGGATCTGCAACGGGTTGGCATACGGCGTCAGCTGCGCCGCGGTCGTAAACGTGTCACATGTCGCCGGGCTTATCAGCGGCGCCTGCGCGCCTTCGCGAAAGCGGAACGCGAAGCGCGAGAACGGCAGCTCCGGGTCGCCTTCGAAGGAGACCGAAAGCTGGCCCGTGACGGGGTTTGCGCTCACCCTGCCCGCGAGCTTGATCAGGATGCCGCGTTCGGCGCGGCTCCTGGCGATCACGTAGAGCGCGATCAGCGACCCGCCGGGATGACCCGCTTCCGGGAACGGGTTTTCATACGGCTGCGCGACGTAGAGCGTGCCGTAGAGCGTCGTGAAGAGCAACGGCGTTTCGATTTCCACTGTGCCGAGCTTGGAGTCTTCCGGGCAGCCGGCGGCGGCGGCGGAGGAGAGCGTCGCTTCGGCGTACTGCGCCTCCGTGCAGGCGCCGAGGCCGACGCCCGCGGACGGGTCGATCGTGAGGCCTTCGGGCAGCGTGATCGAGGTGTCCTGCAGATCCGACTGCGCCAGCCCTTCGCCGCTCGTGAGCCCTTCGGTGTCGAAGCTCAGCGCGAGGCTCAGCCCGCTCGGCGAGGAGGCGTCGTGAGTGCTGGGGCTCACGCTCAGGCTCGGCGTAAAGGCGAGCTGTTCGCAGTCGGAGGGTTCGGGCAGCGGCTGCGCGAGGCTGAAGTCGCCGGATTCGCCGGTCCAGGAGACCGCGTCGAGACTCGACTGCAGCGGCCCGCTGCACGCGGTCGGCAGCGTCACGAACGCCGCCGGTTCCTTCACTTCCTCGTGCACGCACCCTTCGTAGACGTCGCTGCGGCCGCGCGCTTCGGCGAGGCATCCCCAGCCGCGCGCTTCGTTGTGCGCGGAGTTGCCGGGCACGCCCCAGAAGGTCAACCGCGCGCCGATCAGGCCGGCGCCAGCGGGCAGGCCGCTCGCGGTGAGGTTCACGCCCCAGTCTTCTCCGGGGCCGCTGCGCACCCCCGTGGCCAGGACGACCGGCACGCCCTCCAGCGGCACGTAGAAGCCGAAGCGGGCCGGTTCGCCGACTTCCGGTTCGATGTCGAAGATCGGCGTGGGCAGGGTCACGGTCTGCCCCAGCGCGGCGTCATCGAAGGTGACCGACGCGACGCCCACCGCGCTCTGATAGGAGCATTCGTTCTGCTGGCCGCCATTGACGGCCGCGGAGAACTGCCACGACAGGCAGCGCGGCACCACGCCGGGGTTGGCGATCAGGCCGGGCGGCAGTTGCACCGACAGCGAGCTCGCCGCGGCCACCGGGGCGGCGAGCGGAGCGCTGCTCAGCGGGGCGGCGTCGGCGCCCTGGTCGAGCGCAATCGTGCCGGTCGCTTGCAAGGGATGCGAGCCGGCCTGCCGTTCCACGCTGCCCCCTTCGCCTTCGAGCGCGAGCCCGTAGCGTTCGACGCCGAAGGAGAGCGGTCCGCTGCCGACAGCGATCCGCTGCGACACGCTCGCCGGGGGCGCGCCGCCGCCTGTGATCGAGACGGCATTGACTTCGCCGCTGCCGGCGCCGGGCAGCACTTCGACCGCGATCCGCACTTCCAGCTGGTCGAAGGGCGCCACCGGGGTGCTCGTTTCGCAGGTGAGCGCTTCCAGCGAGCACGAGAGCGCCACCGTCTGCGCCGGCGTGCCGCCGCGCGCCGGCTGGGTGCCGGCGATCCCGACCGCCTTCAGCCCGGCGGGCAGATGGTCCGCGATCACCACCGCGTTCTTGCCGACGCGCACGTTCGTGGCGCTGTCGCCGACGTTCTCGGCGCTGAGAACGAGCTCGCCCCGCCCCGAGGCGCCGCCGCTGCCCGCCGGCAGCACGCTCGGACGCGCGCCCGATTCCAGGTGCCACCACGGCTCCGTGGCAGCGTGCGCGGCGGCCGGCACGCCTGCGAGTGCGGCGATCGTGGCACAGCTCGCCATCAGTGAGCGTGCGATCGCTCGCATCACTGAATGGTCAGGCGTATGTGTGTGGTGAGTGCCTTGCCGTGCTCGGGCGTGAAGCCCAGGGCGATGGTGATGCTCGCCGCCTTGTGCGGATGCTTGGCCAGCGCCTGCCGCTCGTGCGGGGTGGGCTTGAGGCTCAGCGTGACCGTTGCGGCTTTGGAGACGCTCTTGGTCGTCTTGACCAGTCCCTTGCCGGTCGCGGTCAGCCTGCCGGCGGCGGGCAGCTTCACGCGCAGGGCGATCGTGCGATCGTGGGTATTGTGGCTGAGGATCGCGAGCGTCGGTTCGCAGCCGTTGACCGCGATCTGCGTCTGCTGTTTGAAGACGACGCCGTTCTGGCCCTGCACCGAGGTCGGCATCACGAGGCTCTGACCGCAGAAGCTGTCCTTCGTGCTGGCGGGCAGGTTCGATGAGAGCGCGGAGTGAGCGCCCTCCGGCAGCGTCAGTTCGAAGCTCGATATCGGCGCGTCCGGCACCGTTTCGAAGCGCGAGTAGGTGATCCCTTCTTCGATCGCCGTCTGACCGGTCAGGTCGATCGTGACGCCATCGCCTTGCAGCGCCACCACGAGGCTGGGGAACTTCGCGCCGCCGTGGCTGACGAAGATCGCCGGCCCGGTCAACGGCACCGGCAGGATCGGCGTGTGCGCGGTCGCGTCTCCCACGACCGATTCCGCCGGGCAGCCCGCCGGGTCCTTCGCGAACTGCGCTTCGGTGCAGGCATGGTTGAGCGTTTCGTCCCTGGCGACCAGCGACCGCGGCAGTTGCACATCGACCTTGCCGATGTTCGCTTCCCCGGACTGCTGGGCCACCTTCACGGTCAGCGCCGCGCCGCCCTTGCGGCTGCTCTGCGCAGCCGTGGAGGCGCTGAAGGACGGGTGGAACGGCATCGTGTTGCAGCCACCGACCTGGAAGCGGTCGGAGAGGCTGGCCAGGTGCCCGGCCGTGCTGGCCTCTTCGCCGCCGACCGCCGTCACGTTGCAGCTGGTCGGGTTCAGCGTGAATTCGCGCCTGTCCATTTCCACGCCGACCGAGCGGATGTCAAGCGGGATCCCGTCGAGGATGCTCGGGAACGGGTCGCTCTTCACGCTCACCTGAGCGGTGTTCGGATCGATGAAGAGAGCCGCCCGCACCACGACGGTGCCGAGGTCGAACGGCCCGGCGAGCGCTGGCGTGACGATCGCGAGGCTGAACGGAGCTCCCTCGTACGGGCCGGCGAAGTAGACGTGGCCGGACACGTAATACGGTTTGCCTGAGCCGGCGCCGACGTGCACGACGCCGACTTCCGATCCCGCCGGGCAGGACGGGTGCGCCTGCTCTGTGGCCCCTTCGCCTTCATGATCGCGGCGCTGCGCCGCTTCGATGTCGGCCTGCGGGCACTCTTCGATGCCCGCGACCTTGCCGATCAGCCCCGGCGGCAGCGTCACGTTCAGCGCATGGAAGCGCTGGGAGCCGTCTTCGCGGGTCAGCTTCAGCAAGAACGGCGAGTACGCGCCCGCGACCGGGGAAGCGGTGCCGGCCTGGAAGCCGGGCGAGTTCGGCGCTTCGCCTTCGCTCCTTGCGCAGGCGGCGCCGCCCGGCGCTTCGCCGATCGTGAACGGTTCGCTCGACGGCGTCGCGGTGTTGCCTTCCGGCGCGCTCCAAGGCACCAGGCTGGTAGTGGTCGCGTAGGAGCCGCACGTCTCCGGCGTCGTGAGCGCGGCGCGTTCTCCCGCCGGCAGTTCGACCTTTAGCGCTTCGAACGGAAGCTGCGGGGTCTGCTCGAACGTGGTGGTGACCTGCCCGGTTTCGGGGTTGGTCTGCACCAGCCCCGGCAGCTTGATCACCACGCCCGATATCGGGTCGTACGCGGTCAGGTAGACCGCGATCAGCGAGCCGAATGGGTTCTCGTGCGGGGTGGCCAGGTAAAGCTGGCCGGGGATCTGGTGTTCCAGCAGCGGCGTTTCGATTGCGACCTTCGCCAGCTTCGCGGCACCGGGGCATTCGGCGGGACCGGGGCTGAACTGCGCGGTCTGCACGCCGTGTTCTCCAGCGGGGTTGAGTTCCGCGAACCCTTCGAAGCCGGCCTGCTGCTCGCTGCAGGCGGCCAGGCCGTCGGCCGATGACGGGTTGACGGTCAGGCCGGCGGGGAAGGTCACGGTGGCGTCTTTGAGATCTGCGGTCGCGAGGCCTTCGGGTTCTTCGTTCTGGGGGATCTTCAGGTCGACGTGGAGCCCGGTCGCGGAGTCGGCCGCGGTCGTGGTCGGCTGCGAGACGATCGCGGGTGCGAAGGGCACGGCGGCGCATCCGGTCAGCGCCGGCATCGTCGTGCTCTTGGAGACGTACTGGCCCGGTTCGGCATAGGAATCCAGGGACGCGCCCGCCACCTGGCTGCCGTGGCAGTCGCTGCCGAGGGAGAGGAAAGGCCGTTCGGAGCCTTCGGGGGAGCATCCGCCCTTGGGGTATTCGTAGCCCCCGGTGGGCTGCAGGCACCCTCGTTCCAGGTTGTGAGCGGGAGAGTTCGGGACTCCCCACAGCACTATCTTGAAGGCGACGGGATTCGCCAGCGCGGTGATGTTGCTGGAGCCCGCGTTCACGCCGTAGTCGCGACCGCTTCTTATATGCGCATCGATGTAGGCGTCGGTCGAGAGGTTGATCTCACCCGCGAACCGTGCGGCGACGCCTTCGGGCGGGATCACGTCGAACAGCGGCGCGGGGCCGAATTCGCTCGACGGGCTGTAGATGGCGATCGAGCCGACCTCGGTCCCTGTGGGGCAACGTTGTTCTTCGGCCAACCGTCCGGGGCAGCGGGGCAGCGCCGCCGGATTTCCGATCAGGCCGGGCGGCAGCTGCGTGAGCACGTTCTTGATGATCGCGTCCGGGCTGCCCGTTTCCTTGTAAGTGGTCGTTGACGAGGCGATGTAGGTGCTGAGCTCATATGGGTGGCTGGAAGCTTGCGTAAACGGTTCCTGTCCCAGCGGTTCGTTCTGGGCGGTGAACGCGGTGGGCGGGCTCAGCGCTTCGAAGCTGAAGCGTTCGACGGCGAACGTCGAGAAGGACTGTTCCGGACCGGGCACGGTCTTGCTTTGACTGGTGAGCAGCAGCCGGTAGCGATAGGAGGCCCCCGGCACCAGATCCGCGAGCGTCACCGAGGTGCCGACCGCCGCTGTGCCGGAGCCGAGGTCTTCCGGCTGGCAGGCTATGCCTTCGGCGGCATGCCAGCCAGCCTGTTCGAAGCGGACTTTTTCGACGTACTGCACCTGACACGTCGTTTCATGTCCTTCTGGATCGACCTGCGCGTAGAGCGTGGCGCTCGTCGCGCGTGCGATCACCGACTCGCTCTGCACTTCGGCCGCTGAGGCGGCGGCAGGCAGGAGCAGCAACAGCAGCACCACCCCGGCGCTGAGCACGCAAGCGACCGCTCGCGGAGCGTGCTTGGCAACACGTGAACCTGACAGCAGAGCCCCCTTCATCGCCCGCCCCCTTTCCCGCCGTGCGGGGTCTTTCGATGGCCTGCCCGGCCGATAGTGGTTCTTTGGTTCGTGCCAAATCGCCGCCTCGCGGCCGCCCTGCACATTTCGCGGCGCCGCTTCGGCTTCTTCGCACACGCTTTCAGCGCGCGCGCCAACATTTGCGCCGGCGTCAGCGTCTTCTTCGGCTTTTTCGTGCCGCCTTCCGTCGGCTGTTTCAGTTCGCTCGGCGGCGACACGATGTCGGCGGGCCCGGAGAAGACAGACGAGGCCACGGAGAATTTCGGCGGGAGCTTCGCTCGCCGGCGGCCGGCACGCTTCCGCTTCGCATTCGGGCGCAACCGCTTCTTCTCCGGGGCCCGGCGGGAAGCCGCCGCCTTCGCGCGCGTCGTAGAGGGTGTCGTTGCCGTCTTTGTCGGATGCGACCAGGCCCTGCGCGGTCACGAAGAACACGTCGCGGCCGCTTTCGCCGGCGTCGTAGAAGCTCGATCCGCCGGTGCTCGTGCCGGTGCTGATCAGGTGGACCTGTCCCTTCTCGTACTCATAGACATCATCTACGCCGTTGACGTCCTGCGACACGAGCGAATTCGGCGTCGTGAAGAAAACGCAGCCGTCGTTGAGGACGTTGCGCGACAGGTAGACCGGCGTGCCGCCAGGCTTTCCGGTGAAGCGCATCGGATACGTAAGTTCCGTGTTGCCAACCGGACGCTCGGCACCGCGACCACACGAGACGCAGTCAGCTTGTTCGTCGCCGCGCTGTAAAGGTAGGCCTCGCTGTATCCGTCGTTTTCGTAACCGGTCAGACTTTCCACCGAGTTGAAAGCGATGTACTGTCCGTTGGGAGAGACGTGCGCCGTCAGGTTTCCCGTGTTGGTCTTTTCTGTGCTGTCACTGGAGTACTGCCAGTCGTTCTGGTCGATGCCGCTCGTCGCGTTCAGAGAGGTAATGAACGTCAGCGTCCCTTCGTGGTCGAGATAGAGGTTGGGCTCAAAGCGCTTCGCCACCTGGCCCTCGCTGTTTTCCTGTGTGCCCGTCAGAATGCTGTTGGCGACGAAATAGAGATAAGCGCCTTCTGGCGACGCGCCGCTGAATCCCGCCGCATCGGGGACTTCGTGCGAGGTCGGTTCGGGCGTCAGATCGGCTAGCTGGCGTGTTTGCACGTTGTATTCGTAGAGGTCCGGTTCCCCTTTGCGTGCGCCCGAACCGGCGGTGAGCTGGCTTTCATCGGTGAAGAACACGCGAGAGGCATCTTCGCTTGCGTCCCAGAAGACGCCGCCGCCACTGGCGCCGCTGCCGTGCGAGATGTCGATCTCGATCGTGCACGCCTTTTCCGGTTCGGTGCACTGTTCGCCGTTGACGGCCGTGCCCGACGTGGCGCTCTGAGTCTGCATCGCGTGCTCGCGCAGGTAGAGATCGACGCTGCCTTCGTGCTGGATGTAGAAGAAGACGTCTTCGCCGTTGGCTGAAAGCGCATGCGTGATCGGTGAGAGCTCTTCGCTGTGGCCGTTGTAGACACCCACGCTTTGATTAGTCAAGTTCCCGCCGTCGGCGAGCGTGCCGTTGACGGGTGTGCCGGCCGGCGTGAAGGTCACGAGTCTGCACCGTCCCCCCCGACCACTCGTAGAGGTTGTATCCCGCCGGCGCTTCGGGGGTCAGTTGAGCATCCTCGCGAAACATCACGTGGCTGAGATCCGAGTCGGCGTCTTCGAACTGTGCGTTGGCAGGGATCGCTGTGGGAGGAGTCACGTTGACGAGTTGGTACGGCTGCGTCAGACCCTCGCGCACGAAGACGTTTCCATACCCCTGCGGCACGCCGGGCGCAAGCTGTTCTTCGCTGCTCGCGCAGTAAGATTTGTCTGCCGGGTTGGACCCACCTTCTCCTTCAGTATTCCATCCATCGCTCAACTCATAGGCAGATAGTTCGGGCGAGAAGTACAGCCCCTGCTCACATGCGAATAGGTCTGCCGCGCCCGGCGAGTCCTGCGGCGCCATCTCTTCGATCGACCAACCGTGTTCGCCACGTGTGGCGAGATAGTAGTAGCCGCTCCGATTCACGCCTTCCGCGGGATAGCGGCTGAAGTACGCGATGCCTTCACCGTTCACAGACGCGCGCTCGGGACCGGGCACCCCGTTGGTTGCCAGAAGCGGGTTGCTACCGGGGCTGACGATCTCGTATGCGCGGCAGTCAGGCAAGAACGTGGCGCTCTGGATCACGCGGATCGCTTCGTTGGCGCAGGGTACCGCCGCGGTGGCGGTGTCCACCGGCACGGCGAGCGCGGCTGCCAGTGCCAGCGCCGCAAGGATGCACGCGGCTCGCGCCGCGCGCCGGGATCCGCTGGGGCCAGGCTCCACCACGCGACCTCGGCCGCGTGCCAGCAGCCTACCGATCCGAAATATCTCATGGTCCATGTTCACTCCCACCTCAAAGCAATCGCATAGGATGTCTGGTCAGGTGCAGGGGCCTCGGGCGACATCGCTGCCCGAGGCCAGAGTTGCTATTCGGGGGTCACCGCCCATTTTCCCCATGCGATCCCTTCGGCGACTTCACCTTTTGTCGCCAGGTTGTAGAACTCAAGCGTCAGGCCTTCGGTGTGTATTTTTGATGCCGATATCACAGCGGCTTCGAATTCACTTGGCTCTTCGCCTTCGCCATAGACGCATAGATAACCCTTGGCGGCCTCCGCTTCTCCGAATGGCCCCGGAGCGCAGTTCGCCGTTTCTTGCGTTTTGTGTGGCACGTATTCGACGTTTTTGACCGAACCCTGCGGCACCGATATGGGATAGCTGATTGACGCAAAGCCGACGTAAACTACGCCGGCATACTTGGTCGTCGGTACGGTCATCGACCACGTCCCCGACTCACTGCGTCCCGCCGGCAGCGTTTCCGGGAATTCCGCCGGGTTGCCCTTCTTGCCTTCCTTGCCGTTGCAGACTTCGTGTGGTTCTTTCGAGCCTTCGGCTTCGACCGTGACGCCGCCCGCGCTGCAGCCGGATGCGGTTTCTTCAACCGTCACACCCTTGCCGTCGGTCCCCGGTTCACCGTTTTTGCCGGGAGCGCCGGGGGCGCCTTTTTCGCCGGTGTCGCCCTTGGCGCCCGCTGCGCCCTGCGGCCCCGCCGGCCCCTGCTTGCCTTCGGACCCCGCCGGACCCTGCTTGCCTTCCGGCCCGCGTGGCCCCGCGGGGCCTCTCAAAACTTTGGCTTTGCTCTTCTTCTTCGCCGCGACCGCGGTCGGTCCGCTGCCTCCGCCTTTGCTTGTGACGGCGAACGCACCGCCCGTCATGGCGAACACCAGCGCGACGATCGCGACGATCGTGCCTGGGTTCAGATGCCTGCGCACTGATTTGAACATCCTCTCGAGCCTCCTAGTTAAAGTCAGCGGGCGTTCGACCTGGCGGTCTCTCCCCCGTACGTCGCCGAACGAGCCGCTGCGGCTCGATCTCCCGATGGCCCGCGCCTGACGACGACGGGCCGCCGAAGGGAGACGTGCGACCGCAAACCGGGCGCAGATGCACGTTGGCCACGTCCGCAGACGCGAACCGGTGTGCCCACCCGGCATGCCGCGACACCCTCCCCATCACGGCTCCCAGCCTCCTCGATCCCCGCGCACTTGACAAGTGCGAAACCGCCATAGTCCTATATCGCCATATGCACTTTAGGTATGCGCGCTCAACTGCCTGCACGGCCGACGATCACGGGTGATCCCTCCCCTGCCGATCGCGAGACTGCCGAGCGCCGCCGCCGCGCCTGCGCTTCTCAGCCGCCGACGCGGGCCATCCCCGACGATCCGTATGGTCGTCCGTCGTGCGTATCGAACGCTTCATATGGACCAGGCACGCGGAGGATCGGCGGGCGGGACGTCTGATCGACCGCTCCGCGGTCGAGAGGGCGATCACGAGCGGCCACGGCGAGCGGGAGATCAATGGCGGAGATGCGGATTGGCGCACCCGAGGGCTGCTGGCCGACGGCCGACGCTTCGTGGTCGTCTACGATCATCCTGTCAGCGGCGATCGAGGCGCTGTCGTCATCGTGAGCGTGTGGGACCTGTGATGCAAAGCCTTGAGGAGTACCCTGGAGGGAACATGGAAACGCATTTGCACTACGACCCTGAGGTCGATATCGCGTTCATCTCCTTCGAGAAGGGGCGTGCGCGCAGCGAGGAGTATTCCTGGGGCTTGATCGACCGCCACCCCGACGATGGTCACCTGATGGGGTTCGAGGTCTGGCAAGCGTCGAAGACGCTACCTGCCGAGATGGTCGCCGCGCTGCCCCAGACGAACAGACCGAGTGGAGTAGCGGCCTGATCGCCACGCCCGCCGCGGCTCAGCCACCCCCGTCGGCCAGCCGCCGCAGCCGCATCACCGCGAGCGATGGCCCCCCCAGCGCGCCGATCGCGTGCAGGACCCCGGCCCGCACGGGACCTGCCTGCGACATGCGCGCCTGCTGCTCCGCCAGATAGAGCGCGGCCATCGCCGCCAGGATCGCCATGTGCGCGCCCGCGTCGGGCAGCGCCTCCGCGCGGCGGCGCGACTCCCGCGCCAGCAGCGTCAGCCGCAGCGCGGTCTCCTGCGCGTCGCCGTAGTGCTCCACCAGCGAGCACTGGCCGGACGCCGCGTCCTGAGGACGGTCGACGAGGCTGTCCAGCAGCGAGTGCAGCGCCCCGATCCACGGGAAGTAGGCCTCCTCGACCGCGCGCGCGTGGTCGGCTTGCACGCTCGGTCCGGCGGCCATCGCGATCAGCGCAAAGACACCGAGCGAGGAGCCCGCGGAGGCGGCCGTCTCCCACCAGCGCAGGTCCGATCCGGCGGGCGTCTCGCCGTCGGCCCAGCTCGCGAACTCTTGCCGCACCCCGCGCTCCTCGGTCACGTTCAGGCTCTGGTAGTCGACGATCCGCTCCGCCAGCCTGCCGACCGCCGGCTGCACCGCCTCATAGCAGGGGAGATCGAGCAGCGCAGCCCGGCAGCGCGCCACCGCGTCGCTCAGATAGCCGCCGTCGCCGCCCGTCTGCTGGTGGGCGTAATAGTCGCCGTCCGGCCCGCCGGGATCGAGCGCGCAGCGCAGCGCCCCGTGAAGGCTGCGCGAGTTCTCCACCGGGTCGGGATGGGGACGCTCTGCGAGCGTGTCAAGATAGTCGTAGATCGACTGGAAGGCCACCTGCGCCCGGATCACCGTGGTGCGCTGCGCCTGTGGCACGAACGCAGCGAACGCGGCGGCGCCGTCGATGTTCGAGCGCTTGGCCGCCAGCACTCCCAGCGCGGTGCCGCGCAGGAGACGATCCGGGATCGCGGCGGCGCGGCGGCGCTGCTCTGCCACCTCGGCGCATACCCGCGGGTAGACCAGGCACCAGTAGCCTGCCGCGGCGCGGGTGAAGGCGGTCGGGGCTGCGATCGCTTGGATTGCGCTCATGACTGGTCTTCGAATGCGACGCTCGGCGCGACGCCTGCGGACCGGAAGCCCAGCGCCCCGACGAGCAGCACGGTTATGCCGGCGACGATGCCGAGCGCCAGCAGGATAGCGCCCACGCCCAGCGAGAAGGGCGCGGGAAAGCCGGTGCTCAGCGCCAGCCAACGGCTTGCAAGCGCGTGACCGTAGATGCCGAGCAGCACGCCGTCGAGGCAGCCGACCGCCACGGCCACGCCGCTCTCCAGCAGCACGGCGAGCCATAGCTGCATGTGGTCGAAGCCCTGCGCCTTCAGCGAGGCGAGCCTGGCCCGACGCTGCCAGATCGAGGCGCTGAGCACGGCGGCGACCGCGAGCGCGGCGGTGATCAGCAGCAGCGTCGAGATCTGGCCGAGGCTCGCAAGCCCCTCCCTGACGCTGCCTTGGAAGCTCGCCTCTCTCTGCGCGAGCGTCTCCACGCGCAGGCCGCGGCGGCCGGCCAGCGCCCGCGCGACGCTGCGCGCTCCGGCGGCTTCGCTCACGCCCGGCTTCAGGCTCACCTCCAGCGCGGTCGGCCGATCGGTCTGCCAGTAGCGGCGGTAGTCGGCGAGGTCGATCGTGATCGCCCCCGGCGACCAGCCGGCGTTCGTCGTAATCGCCGCCACGCGCAGGCGCGCGGCTCCCGAGGGGGTGGGCAGCGTGAAGGCGTCACCCACTCTCAGATGCCTTTCCGCCGCGAATTGGCTTGAGACCGCCGCGAAGCCGCCACTGCGGATCTGCGCGCTCGCGCGCGCGAGGTCGCCTTCCAGCAGCTGGCTTGCCTGGATCATCCGGCTGTCGTTGGCAGAGCGCGCCCTGATCCACAGCACGCGGGAGCCGACGTCGAGCAGGCCCCCTTGATATGTGCGCACCGAGGCCACGCCCGGCGCGCGGGCGATCGCAGCGGAGGCGCCGCGGTCCTTGAACGGGTCGATCGTGAGGAAGTCGTTGTTGGCGGCGACCCACACCTGCGCGGTGTCGAGGTATTCGACCACGGCGCGGTCGAGCCCTCTGCCGAGATCGTCCCTTGCGCCCTCGATCGCGACGCTGCCGTAGACGGCGATCGCGGCCACACCGATCAGCGCGATCGACCGGGCGGCCGTCGCGTTCAGTTCGATCGCCGCGAGCGAGAGCGCGCTGCCGCGCAGCTGCCTGGCAAGCGCTCTGAGCGCGGTCAGCACGACTTCGAAGAGCGCGGGGACGAGGCAGGGCACGGCGAGCGCGAGCAGGATCCCGGCGACGATCGTGAGCGCGGGGTCGGCCAGCACGAGCGCGCTGGCCAACGCCACCAGCGCCGCGCCGAGACCGCCCGCAGCCACGGCCAGGCGCCGGCCGGCGCGGCGCGGCGCCGCTGCCTCTGTGGCGGAGATCGCAAGCGAGCGCCGGCGGAGCAGCTCGACGATCGGCGGCAGCGAGGCGATCAGCGCGGCGGTCACGCCGCCGCCGAGAGCAAGCAGCGCGGTGCCGAGATCGATGCTCTCGTGGCTTTCGATCGGGAACGCCGCCGCCAGGTATACGGGGCTCTGGGCGAAGAGCGCGTGGGCGAGCAGGTCGCCGAGCAGCAGGCCCGCCAGCGAGGCCAACAGCCCGAGCACGAGCGCCTGGGAGAGCACGATCGTTTCGATCTGACGCAGGTCGAAGCCCTGGCTGTAGAGCTCGGCGACCATCCGGCGGCGCTCCGGCAGGCTCAGCAGCACCGCGTTTGCGGCAAAGAGCAGGCCGACGATCGCGCCGATCGCCGCGAAGAGGCTTGTGGACTGGCCAAGCGGCCCGGCCGTCGCCTGCAGCAGCCGCAGTTCGCTGCCGGCCCCTTCGACGCTGACGCGATCTGCCAGCAGGCTGCGCAGCTCGGCCGCGACGCGGTGCTGCGCGCCGGCATGGGGCTTTATCAGCACCTCGCTGACGCGGCCCGCGTGTTCGCTCAGGCTCTGCGCCACGCCGAGCTGCGCGATCGCGATCGGCGCCTGCGCGACGGGTCCGATCGCGCCGCTGTCGAGCACCGCCTCGACCGGGACGCTGCGCACCTGGCCGCCGGTCAGCAGCGTGACGCGCTGGCCGACGCGCGCGCCGATCGCGCCCGCAAGCGGCGCGGGCAGCCCGATGCCGCCGGTCAGCAGCGCCGTGCCCGAGCCGATGTTCTGCGTCGCGCGCCCGTGCAGCGCGACGATCCCGGTGCTCAGACCGACGAGCTGGATCGAGCGGCGCCCGTGCGGGCCGATCAGCTGGCCGTCCTGCCGCAGCAGGAAGGCCGCGTACTGCACGCCCGGCAGCGCCCCGGCGCGCTGCGCGAGCGCTTCCGGGAACCCTTCGGCCGAGCGCGCGCGCAGCTGCAGCGTCGCGCTGCCCTCCACGGCGCGGATCAGCGTCGGCGCCGAGCCGGTGATGCTCGAGCTGGCAAGCAGCACGCCGAACACGAGCGCCACGCCGATCGCGATTCCCGCGCCGGCAAGCAGCTCGCCGAGCAGCTGCCTGCGCAACCGCAGCCGGTAGTGGTCGGCCAGAACGCTCAGCCGCAGGCCCGCGATCCGCGGGTTGAGCAGATGGCGCGGCGGTCTGGCTGTGCGCGTGGATCTCATCGGCCGGACGCCAGGGCCTTCCGTGGTCATCCGGCGATCGACGTCGCCGCTCGCACCCGCGCCATGCTCGCGGGCACGACGCCGGCGCCGTCGCTGAGCGCGCCGTCCCGGAGCGTGTGCACGCTGTCGGCAAATGCGCTCGCCTGCGGGTCGTGGGTCACCAGCAGCGTGGCCAGATCGCGCTCGTGCGCGAGCTCGCGCAGGAGCCCCAGGATCTGCGCGCTCCACTTCGTGTCCAGGCTGCCGGTCGGCTCGTCGGCCAGCAGCAGCCGCGGCTCGTTGAGAAGCGCGCGCGCGATCGCCACCCGTTGACGCTCGCCCATCGAGAGGCGGTCCACGGGGTGGGAGAGGCGCTGCCCGAGACCGAGCCGCTGCAGCAGCGGCTCTGCCGCGGCGCAGGCCTCGCGCAGCGTCGACCCGTCGGCGAGCATCTTCATTGCCGCATTCTCCAGCGCGCTTGCGCCTGCCACCAGGTGGAAGGACTGGAACACGAAGCCGATCTCCCGCCTGCGGTAGCGCGCGGCCTCGCGCGGGGCCAGGCGCGCGATCTCGCGGCCGTCGAAGAGCACCGTCCCGCGATCCGGCGCAAGCAGGCCCGCGGCGATCAGCAGCAGCGTGGTCTTGCCCGATCCGCTCGGCCCGTGGACGGCGGCGAGCTGCCCCGCCCGCAGATCGAGCGAGACATGGTCCACTGCGAGCGCGCTGCCGGCGCCCGGCGTCGGGTAGCGCTTGACGAGATCGCGCAGCGCCAGCAGGGTCACGATCTCTCTTGTCCTGCCACGCCGGCGCGCGCGCCCGGAAACGGAATCACCCGCCTGCGCGCATCGCTGCCGCGCAGCCTGCCGTCGCTGAGCGTGAGCAGCCGCTGAGCCCCGGACAGAGCGGTCATGTCCTGCGAGGCGATCACGACGGCGATGCCCGACTTCGACGCCAACGATCGCAGCAGCGCGTTCAGGCTGCGGCTCTCGCTCGGCCCGGGCAGCACCGCGGGCTCGTCGACCAGCAGCAGACGCGGCTCGCGGGCGATCGCGCGCGCGAGCTCGACGTGCATGCGATCGCCGAGCGAGAGCATCTCGGTGCGCAGGTGCGCAAGCTCGCTCGCGCCGACCCGCTCCAGCGCGATCCGCGCAAGGCCTTCGCTCTCGCCGAGCGTCAGCCCGTCGTTGGTGAGCGGCAGCGCCACGTGCTCGATCGCCAGCTGCCCGCCGGCGAGCGGGCCGCTGCCGCCGACTGCGAGCGCGAGCCCGTCGCGCCGCCTCAGCCGCGCCCGCGCGCTCACCGACAGGCCGCACAGGTCGATCCCGTCGAAGGCGATCGCGCCGGCGTCCGGCGCCTGCAGGCCGGCCATCAGCCGCAACAGCGTGCTCTTGCCGCTGCGCCGCTCGCCGTAGAGGCCGACCAGGTCCCCCTGCTGCACCTCCAGGCTGACGCCGTCGAGCACCGTCAGCTCGCTCGCGCCACAGCGGAAGCGCTTCACGACGTCAGTGAGAGCGAGCAGGCTCACCGCGACAGCCGAACGAACTCCTCGATCTCTCGGCGCGTGCGCGTGATCCAGCGGATCTCCGCCTGCAGATGCTCGGTGAGTGCGACTCTGCTCATCCCGATCATTCTGCTGTGCCAGGAGCCGTTCTGCACCTCGGGCTCGGCCGCCTGCTCCTGCATCTCGATGCAGTCGAGCTCGTACTCGTCGAGCTTGACGAGCAGCCGGCTCGCCTGCTCAGGGCCCGAGAAGGCGATCAGCGCATAGATGTCGCTGCGCACCAGCGGCACCGGCTGGCGCTCCTCCAGCAGCGCCTGGTATGCGGCGCGCCCCCGCTCGGTGGCGCAGAACACGCGCCTGCGGCGGTGCGGCGCAGCCACCGGTGCCTCTTCGACGGAGCTGGCCAGGCCCTCCTTCTCCATCTGCTCCAGCACCTCGTACACGCGCCTGAAGTCGATCTGCATCGCGGGTCCCATGCGCCGGCCGAGACGATTCGTGAGGTCGTAGCCGTGTGCCGGCTGCTCTACCAGCGCCGCGAGCACCGCCGTGCGCAGCGAGCCTGCGCTGCGCCGCCGAAGCCGCTCTCTTCCCGTCACCACCGCGTCACCTCCCCACATCCGCCCCCTCCTTCCAAACGAAGCCGGGCAGCAATGCCGCTCGGCATTCCTCGATGTCAACCCTACACCATCTCGGCGCACGCAATGCATGCGGCGCGGCAGGCCGCGTCCCCTATGATCGATGGACATGGATGGGAGAGGGATTGTCAAGGCTCCCTTGGGAGGGATCGCGATGTTGGCTGCCGTGCTGGCCCTGGCGCCCGCCGCAGAGCGGGCGCGCGCGGACGGGGCAGGCGCCAGAGCGCGCGCTGCGCGATCGCTGTTCGTGAAGGACAGCGCTCGCCTGCACCTGATCTCCGCCGACGGGAACACGCTCGTCGAGCAGGGCAGGGCGGAAGGCAACCTGCCGGGCACCGTTATGGCCTCCTTCACGCTCAGCAGCCGCACGGCCAATTCGACGTTCACCATCCACGCAAGCGGCGGAACCGTCAATGGGCGAGCCGAAGGCAAGCTCAAACCGGGCAAGCACGGCTACGACAGCTTCGGCGGCTCGCTCTCGGTGCAGCGTGGCAGCGGCAGCTTTCACGGCGCCCACGGCAGCGGCGGGCTCTACGGATCGATCTACCGAGTCACCGATTCGATGAGCGTACAGGTCACCGGCAGGCTGTACTACTGAGCGGCAAGGTCTTCATACGCGCGGCGCTTGGTGTGCTGCTTGCGGTCTCGCTGATGGGCGGCGCGCGCGCCGCCCCAGTTGCCGGTCTCCCGGCGTCCGGCCTGCCGCAGGTCGCGTTGCACGTGAGCTTCACGCCCGACCGGCTGGGTCAGAGCACGACCATCCACTGGGGCTTCACCATCGCAGAGCCCGAGCCGCTGCGCTCGATCGAGCTGCGCCTTCCGGCGGGCATGGGCTTTGCCCACTCCTCCCTTGGCATTGAAGAATGCGAACCGGCGCGCCTGGCCGAAGCCGGGCCGGAAGGCTGCCCGATCGACTCGCTCGTCGGCCGCGGCAGCGCGCTTGCGGAGGTGCCCGCACAGAGCACGGTGTTCGAGCAGGCAAAAGTCACCGCGGTGCTCGGCCCGTACGATGGCGAACAGACCACGGTGCTGTTCTTCGTGGACGGCAAATGGCCCGTGAACCGCGAAGTCATCATGGTGGCGCACGTCGCTGGTGCCGCGCCCCCCTATGGCGAAGCGCTGCTGACCGAAGTGCCAGAACTCACCGCCTGGGCCGAAGGTCCCTACATCGGCGTGATCCACTTCACCTCGACGATCGGTCCCGAAGGACTCACCTACTATCGCCGCGCGCAAGGCAGGACGATCGCGTTCCGGCCACGCGGCCTCTCGGTGCCGGCGCGCTGCCCGCGAGCCGGCTTTCCGATCGCGGCCGTGTTCACCTGGTGGAATCTCCAGGGATCCGCCACGGCAAGGACGATGGTGCCCTGCCCGCGCCAGGCGCCTGCGCCGCCATCGCGCGGACCCGGCGGCTGATCGATCTTCGGGGCTGGGAATCCCGCGAGGCGCTACGGCGCCGCAGCCAAGCTGTCCTGCCGGCTGGAGGGCGTAGCCGACATCGACCTCGCCGCCCTGTTCGAGGGCATCGAGGGCTGAGTCCGCGCTGCAGGCTGTGGGCGGCTGCTCGCGGCACCGGACGTGCGGTGCCGCAGAGCCCTGTCTCCGCTGCCCGCGGCGATAGGCGACCGGCACGCGCAGGCCATCCCAAGCGACGCCTATCGTCGTGCCGGTGTCCACGCCAAGCCAAAACGCACTCAGAGACTGCCGCTACGATTTCCTGCATGAGAACGCTGCTGCCAGACCCGCCGCCCGCCGACATCGCGGCGCTGCTGGAGCGCCGCAAACGCCTCGGCCAGGACCGCAAAGACGAGATTCTGGGAGGGAGTGCTGCACGTGGTTCCCGTGCCTAGCCACAGGCACTCCGCCCTTGGGGCGCAGGTCAAGGCGCTCTTGCGTGAGCCCGCGGCCGCTGCAGGCCTCACCGTGACCGACGACTTCAATCTCGGGGACTCCTTGCAGAACTTCCGCGTGCCCGACGGCGGCCTGCACCGCCCCGGCGCCGCAGAGATGTGGCACCCGACCGCTGCGCTCGTGCTGGAGGTCCTCTCCTCTGGCGATGAGAGCTGGGAGAAGCTGCCCTTCTACGCCGCCCACGGCGTGGACGAGGTGCTGATCCTCGACTCGGAGCAGCGGCAGCTGCATTGGCTTGCGCTCGCAGACGGCGTCTATGCGCCAACCCGGCGCAGCGGCCTGATCGAGCTCGGCCCCGCGGAGCTGGCGCAGCAGATCGACTGGCCGTAGGCCGGCCGTCCCCGGCCGTCCCAATTCGTGATCACTACCTTCATTGCAAGCTGACCATGCGCGCCGACTACGACAGCACCGCAAACGCGATCTCGATCTTGATCGGAGACGCCGAGCACGCCGACTCAAGCGATCAGGCGCATCGGCGTGCGATCGTCGCGCTCACACACGGCCGGCCGGTCGAGGTGCAGGTGCTCTACCCGGACATGGGGATCGATGAGCCGCTGGCCGCCGTAGCCAAGCGGCACGGCCTGGATTTGGAGGCGCTTGCGGCGGCCGCCCGCTCCGCGCTCGCGGCGCCCGACCGCGTCGTGGAGATCGAGGTCCGCGCGCGAGCCGCAGCCTGAACATTCAAGCCGGGCGGCCGCGCACCCTGGGCAGCGGTCAGTCGGACGCTTCGGCACCCTCAGCTTTCGCCCTCGCCTCCTCGCCGCGAGCGCGATAGCCGTCACACTCGCGCACCGGCACGCGCGGGTATCGTGGATAGGAGGCGTCCTCTCGCGAGCGGTTGCAAAGCGAGAAGCGCGAGCCCCTTGTGGTCGTGACGACGCGCTGGTAGCGGCAGGTCTCGCACAGGCCGGCGTGCGGCCCGGAGTGCGGGGCGGGGTGCTCGTCCAGGTCGGCCATCGGTCAGCGCCAGCCTAGCTTCCGCGCCGGGCCGAGGAGCCTGCCGTCGCGGCATTTCAGCGACATGCGATAATAGTTGACTAAGCAACTATGGCGACCTTCAGACGACTCCTTACATTCCTGGCCCCATACCGGCGTGGAATGGTCGTCTCATGGTTCCTGGCGAGCCTCGCGATGGTGATGACGGTCGCGCTGCCGGAGCTGACCGGCGGCGCGGTCGAAGCGATCCAGCATGGGGCACGCCACGCCAGCCATCATCAGTTGGCGGCCCGCGACCACGATCGCCACACGCTGATGGTCCTAGCGATCGTGATCCTCGCGGTCGTGCTGATGCGCTGGGGGTTCATGTACTGGCGCCGGATGATCGCGGGCAGGGTCTCCCTTGGCGTCGAATACGACCTGCGCGAGCGCCTCTACGGACACCTACAGCGTCTGGAGCTCGGCTTCTTCGACCACCAGCAGACGGGGCAGCTGATGTCGCGGGCCACTGTCGACCTGGCCGCCGTGCGCTTCTTCCTCGGCTACGGCCTGGTCTTCATCCTGCAGTCGATCCTGACGATCGCGCTGGCGGGGATCGTGATGGTCGCGACCAACCCGGGCCTCGGCCTGATCTCGTTGGCGCCGGTGCCGTTCGTGGTCGTGATCTCCTACCGCTACGGCCGCCGAGCCCGCCCTGCGATCCAGGAGACCCAGCAGCGCATCGGCGAGCTCGACCGCGGACGCGGAGGAGAACATCTCCGGTGTGCGCGTCGTGAAGGCATTCGCGCGCGAGCCGCGTCAGCTGGAGCGCTTCCAGCACACCGTCGGACGAGTGTTCAGCCAGGCGATGGTCGCCACCCGCCTGGAAGCGCGCTACAACCCGATGATCGGCTTCCTGCCGCAGCTTGGCCTGGCGGCGGTGCTGCTGATCGGCGGCGAGCAGGTGATCCACGCCCACCTCACCCTTGGCCAGTTCACCACCTTCTACCTCTACCTGAACATGCTGATCACGCCAATGCGCTCGCTCGGCGTGACGCTGAACCTCGCCCAGCGCGCGACCGCCTCCGGCGCGCGCATCTTCCAGGTGCTCGACCGGGAGCCGCACCTGACCGAGGCGCCAGACGCGCCGGCCCTGCCACCGGGCAGCGGCCATGTCGAGCTGCGCAAAGTCACGCTGCGCTATGAAGACCCGCACGATGAGCTCAACGTGGCGCCGTCAAACGCCGGGGTCACAGCCGCCAACGGCAACGGCGCCAGCCCCAACGGCGCGTCGCCTCGCCTCCCCCTCCCCTCCACCAGCGGGCACCCGAACGCCGTGGCCGGTCGGATCGTGCTGCACGACATCGACCTCGACGTACCCGCGGGTCGCACGCTCGCGCTCGTCGGCGCCACCGGCTCGGGCAAGACGAGCCTGGTCGCGTTGCTCTCGCGCCTGTATGACCCGGTGGCGGGCGAGGTCCTGCTCGACGGCGCCAACGTGCGCGACGTCAGCCTCGCCTCGCTGCGCGGAGCGGTCGCAGTGGTGAGCGACGACCCCTTCCTCTTCTCCGCCTCGGTGGCCGAAAACATCGCCTACGCGCGCCCGGAGGCGCCGATGGCGGAGATCGAGTCGGCCGCCCGACGCGCCCAGGCACACGACTTCGTCTCGCGGCTGCCCGAAGGCTATGAGACCCAGATCGGCGAGCGCGGACTGACCCTCTCCGGCGGTCAGCGCCAGCGGATCGCGATCGCCAGGGCGCTGCTTGCCAACCCGCGGGTGCTCGTGCTCGACGACGCGACCTCCTCGGTGAACGCCTCGACCGAGCGCTCGATCAAGCTCGCGCTGGCGGAGGCGATGGCCGGCCGCACCACCTTCGTGATCGCCCACCGCCTCTCCACGATCGCGCTTGCGCAGGAAATCGTCGTGCTCGACAGCGGGCGGATCGTCGCCCAGGGCGACCACGAGGAGCTGTTGCAGGTCTCAGACCTCTACCGAGAGATAGTCGAGAAGGGCCTGCCCGAGCACGTCTTCATGACGCGGGAGACGCGCGAGCGGGAGGTGAGCGGACTGTGAGCCCACCCGGCGGCATGGGCGGCGGCGGAGGCCTCGGCGGCGCGCGCGGCGGCGGACGCGGGCTCGGGCCGGGCACCGCCCGCGGCGGCCAGCAGTGGGACGGCCAGCGTCAGAGCCGTGGCAGCCGCGGACGCAACCTGCGCGCGCTGATCGACCTGCTGCGCCCCTACCGCCTGCGCGTGAGCGCGATGCTCGCCGCGCTGCTGATCGGCACCGCGGCAGCGCTGGCGCCACCGCTGCTGGCCAGGCAGGCGATCGACAAGGGCATCGAAAAGCACGACGTGACCGCGCTCGTGGTCGTCGTGATCTTGTTCCTGGTCTCCGCGCTGCTGGTCTGGATCACCACCTACCTGCAGACCTACCTGGTCGGCTGGGTCGGCCAGCGCGCGCTCGCCGACCTGCGCATCCGGATCTTCACGCATCTGCAAAAGCAGCCGATCGGCTTCTACGAGAGCCGCCCCGCGGGCGTGCTGATCTCGCGCATCACAAACGACGTCGAGGCGCTGGAAAGCCTCGTAACCGACTCGGTCGTGACCCTGTTCCAGGCAGGGCTGACGCTGATCGGCGCGATCGGCGTGCTGCTCTACCTCGACTGGAAGCTCGCGCTGATCACCTTCTGCGTCGTGCCCTTCGTGCTCGGCGGCAGCATATGGTTCCGGCTCGTCTCCGCCGGCGCGTTCCGGCGCACGCGAGAGACGATCGGCGCGATCACCGCCTACCTGCAGGAGACCCTCTCCGGCATCCGGGTCGTGCGCAGCTTCGGCCAGGAGAGCCGCCACCAGGCCACCTTCGCGCAGCTGAACGAGGACAACTGCGACGCGAACATGGTGACCGTGCGCCTGAACGCCGCCTACTTCCCGGCGGTGGAAATGCTCTCGGGCGTCGCGCTGGCCGTGATCGTGCTCTACGGCGGCTACCAGGCGATCGCCGGGCACATCACCGCCGGCACCGTCGTGGCCTTCGTGGCCACCCTCTCATACCTCTTCGAACCGATCCAACAGCTCTCCCAGCTCTACACCACCTACCAGTCCGGCATGGCCGCGCTGGAGAAGATCTTCCTGCTGCTGGACACCAAGCCCACACTCCAGGATCTGCCGGACGCCCCGCCGCTGAGAGAGATCGCAGGCGACGTGCGCTTCCAGGACGTCTCCTTCGGCTACAAGCCCGACGTGCTGGCGCTGCGCGACGTGGACCTGCACGTGCCTGCCGGGGAGACCGTCGCGCTCGTCGGCGCGACCGGCGCCGGCAAGTCCACGATCGCAAAGCTGCTCGCGCGCTTCTATGACCCGACCTCCGGCAGCGTGCTCGTCAACGGCCACGACCTGCGCAAGGTCTCTAGCCACTCGCTGCGCTCCCAGATGGGCATCGTGCCCCAGGAGGCGTTCCTGTTCGCGGGCACCGTGGCCGAGAACATCGCCTTCGGGCGCCCCGAGGCCGACCTCGATCAGATCCGCGCAGCGGCCGCCGCCGTCGGCGCCGACGAGTTCATCGGCGAGCTGCCGAACGGCTACGACACCCAGATCGGCGAGCGCGGCGGCCAGCTCTCCGCCGGCCAGCGCCAGCTGATCGCCTTCGCGCGCGCCCTGATCGCCGATCCGCGCATCCTGATCCTCGACGAGGCCACCTCAAACGTCGACCTGCACACCGAGGGCCGGATCGAGGAGGGCCTTCGCACCTTGCTCTCGGGCCGCACCGCGGTCGTGATCGCCCACCGCCTATCCACGATCAGGCAGGCCGACCGGATCGTGCTGCTCCAGGACGGCGCGATCGCCGAGGAAGGCACCCACGAGGAGCTGGTCGCAGCGCAGGGCCTCTACCACGAGCTCTACAACGACTGGGCGGCTCAGGCGGTGGCCTGAGCCAGAGAAGCTGCGGGGGATGGATTCGAACCATCGTGACGGGTTCCAGAGACCCGCATCTTGCCACTAGATGACCCCGCATTGCGGCCAACGGCCCGAGCGACCGACCGGCTTGCGACCGGCAGACACCCGCAACCAGCTTACAAAACCGCGCGGCGACACACCGCCGGGCCTCCAGATCGCGGATCGCGTGTGGGGTCCCAAGCGTGTGGCACTCTGCACGAATGGGCAATCGACCCGAGACGGCGGCCTCCTCGCTGGAGCTGATCCCACTCCCCGCGATCCAGCGGCGAATCCTTGTCGTGCGCGAACGCCACGTGATGCTCGACGAAGATCTGGCGGTTCTCTACGGGGTGCAGACACGCCGTCTGGTCGAGCAGGTCAAGCGGAACATCGACCGGTTCCCGCCGGACTTCATGTTCCAGCTGACCAAGGACGAGGCCGCGGCTTTGAGATCGCAATTTGCGATCTCAAACGACGGACGCGGTGGACGTCGCTACGCGCCCTACGCCTTCACGGAGCAGGGCGTGGCGATGCTCTCCGGCGTCCTGCGAAGCAAGACCGCGGTCTCCGTCAACGTCGCGATCATGCGAGCGTTCGTCGAGCTGCGACGCGCCGCGGCGTCCTACACCGCGATCGAGAGACGCCTCGCGGATCTCGAGGCAGACACCAAAGCCACGCTCGGCCAGCATGACCGGCAGCTGGACGAAATCTTCCAGGCGCTGCGGCAGCTGATCGCTCCACCCCCGAAGCCCAAGCGCCCTGTCGGCTTCAGGCTGCCCGAAGGCGATCAGCAGGCTCTCCTGGACGGTGGCGGCGCGCCGCCACCAGACCGGCAATGCGCCCCTATGCCTCCAGCCGCCCCGCCCCATCGGGCGCGAAGTAGGCGGTGATCGCCTCCTCCAGACCGGGGTCAAGCACCAGCAGCACCTCGTCGCCGGCCTCGATCACGGTGTCGGACTTCGGCACGAAGCCGCTGCCGTCGCGCAGCACCGAGATGATCAGGCTGCCTTCGGGGAGCTTGATCTCCGAGACGGGGATGCCGACCACCGGCGCCTCGGCGCTTACCTCCAGCTCGATGATCTCCAGGCGCTCCTCTTCCAGCGCCAGCAGGTGCACCAGGCCGTAGCGAGGCACCTCGTGCTCGATCAGGCGCAGGATCAGGTCGGTCGCCGAGACCGCGGGCTGGATGCCGAGCAGCCTGAAGTGGTCGTGGTTGCGCGGGTTGTTGACGCGCGCGATGATCCGTTCGCAGAGGTACTTCTCCTTGGCGACCTGGCAGACGAGCATGTTGTCCTCGTCGTCGCCGGTGACCGCGATCACCAGATCGGCGCGCTGGATGCCGGCCCGCTCGAGCACCCACAGCTCGGTCGCGTCGCCGTACTGGACGGCGTGCTCGAACTCGTCCTCGACGGAGAGGTAGCGCTGGCGGTTGGACTCGATCAGGGTCACCTCGTGGCCCTTGGAGATCAGCTCGCGCCCGAGGTTGCGGCCGACCTTGCCGGCGCCGACGATGATCACGTACATGGCCGCTCCCGTGGGGTCGCGCCGGCGTCGGCGCGCGCCGCGCGCACTATGCGTGCTCCAGCTGCAGCGCCTGCTCGAACATCGAGATCGCGTGCTCGGTCGGCGAGATCGTGTTCAGACCCTGCTGGCGATACCAGCTCGCGCGGGCCGGGTCCATCACGCGCGCGAGCACCTTGCCCACGCCGAAGCGCTTCATCGCGATCTGGGAGATGATCAGATTGGTGTTGTCGCCGTCGGTCGAGGCGATGAACACGTCGGCGCGCTCGATCCCGGCCTGCAGCAGCGCCTCGATCTCCAGGCCCGTGCCGACCGTGAAGAGGCCATCGCCGTCCTCCCAGCTGCGTCCCTGACCGGCGTCCAGCCGCTCGTGGGAGAGCGGATCCTCGTCCAGCACCGAGACGGTGTGCCCTGCCGCAAGCGCCGACTTGGCGATCGAGGCGCCCACGCGCCCCGCGCCCACGATCAGGATGAACATGGCCGGCAGGTTAGCCAATCAGCGCGCCCGGGTTGCGGGCGCCTTCCTGGGCAGCGGGCGGCGCGGTCACGATCACCCGGCAGCGCGCCTTGCCGATCACGTACTTGGTCGCCTCCCCGACGAAGTTCTCGAGCGGCGCCCGCCCGCCCAGGCGCCCGCCGCCGCGGATCCGCGAGGGCTCCTCGGCGCCGAGCACGATCGCCTCCACCCCGCGCCGCCGCGACTCCTCGACGATCGCCTGCCCGGCGCGGCGCGCCCGCACGATCGCGGTGGCGACGTGGACGCCGCCGTACTCCTCTCCCACCACCTTGGCGCGCGCGAGCGCCTGGCGCGCCTGCTTGACCTGGGCCTCGGGCAGCCGCGCATCGAGCGGCAGCGCGAGCGGGATCTCGAAGATCCACAGCGCCTCGATCGTCGAGCCCTCCAGCGACTCCTCCTCGGAGGGCTCGCCGGAGGCCAGCAGCGCCGCGGTCTGGACGATGTCGTCATCCAGCGAGGTGCCGAACAGCGGCACGAGGATCGAGCTGTAGTCGCGCTCATGCGGCGCCTCCGCGCTCAGCATCTGCGGCGCAACCGTGACCCTGCGCAGCAGCGGGTGTTCCTCCGAGCGCCGGTAGGCGACATACAGCGTCAGCCCCGCCGCCATCCAGGCCAGGCCGACGTAGCGGGCCGTGGGGTGCACGACCATCACCGCGATCCAGCCAAAGCCGAACGCGAGGCCCGCGATCACCGTCGGCAGCGGCACCTCTCCGCCGCGGATCGTCACCGACAGCGGCACCGTAAAGCCGCGCCGGCGGTCGGGCTCGCTGTAGCGCAGGCGCACCACCGAGACGTGGGCGATCGTGAGCGCGAGCGTGGCGCCGAAGGCGTAGAGGCCGATCAGCAGGTCGAGGTTCTCGGGCACGACCAGGGCCGCCGCGATCACCGCCGCGATGACGATCACCACATAAGGAGTTGAGCGCCTGGGGTGCAGGCGTCCCAGGCGCGAGGGGATCTGACGGTGGGTGGAGAGCGAGTAGGCCAGCCGCGAGAGCCCGAGCATCGCCGAGTTGGCGGCCGCGACGAGCGTGAGCGTCGCGATCGCGCCGATCAGATACCGCATGCTCTCCTGCAGCCAGTGCGGATGCATCTGGTCGGCGATGCCGAGCACCGGCGCGGTGACGTAGCGATGCCCGAGCGCCGTCTGGGCGCCGTGCACCGGCAGCGCGCTGACGGCGACGATCCCGATGCCCAGGTAGGCGACGATCACAAGGCCCGTGCCGGTGAGCAGCAGCCGTTTGAGGCTGCCGCGGTTGACCGTCACATCGCCTGCGACGCCGGCGGCCGACTCCATGCCCGTGAAGGCGACGGTCGTCACGGTCAGCGCGAAGACGAGGCTGTCCCACGTCGGGGCGCTGCCGAGGTGGATCGTGCTCACGATCGCTTTGGCGTTGAAGAACAGCGCGAGCCCGATCGCGATGATCGCCAGCTGCAGCAGCAGCGCGCCGAAGACGAGCGCGCCGATCCGCGCCTCTCGCCGCGCGCCAAAGCCCCTGACGTTGGTCAGGACCACGAACGCGATCAGCACGATCGCCAGGCCGATCGCCTCGCCTTTTCCGCCGAGCGGCGACCAGAAGACGCGCAGGTACTGGGTCGCGGTGTAGGCGGTGACCGCGATCAGGATGATGTAGTCGAGCAGCATCGCCCAGCCGGCGATGAAGCTGACGAGCTCGTTGAAGGCGTGCCGAGCGAACACGGTCGAGCCGCCGCGCTCGGGGTGAAGCGCGCTGCCCTCCGCGTAGGTCATCGACACCGGCACGAACAGCAGGCCGGCCAGCAACAGCACGACCGGCGTCAGTCCCAGCGCGTGGCCGGCGACGACGCCGAGCGCGAAGTAGACCGCGCTGGCCGCCGCGGCGTAGACAATCGCAAACAGCGCCGGCGAGCCGATCGAGCGGCGCACCACCGATTGGGAGAGCGCGATCAGCTCATCGCGCGCCGGCTGGCGCGGGGCGCCAAAGCTGGCGTGCGCCGGCGAGGACCCGTCCTTGGAGCCGTCCGCGGAGCCGTCCTCGCTCACCGCGCCTGGCGTCCCCGGCGCAGCTCGACGTAGAAGCGGCCGACGCCGGCGCCAAAGAACAGGACACCGAGCAGCAGACGGCCCGAGAGCGCGCTGGAGGAGCCGAACGCCTGCACGACCAGCGCCACGCCGATCGCGGCCATCGCGGCCGAAAGCACGAAGACGCCCGCTCTGTGGAGGAGCCTGCCGCTCATCTGGATCTGCGTCCGGTCATCGCACCGTGAGCTTAGAGAGACCGGAGAGGACGGCCGCCGCTGCCCGACGGCCGTCCAGTCCGCTCACTTGATCAGCGGAATGATCAGGATCGCGACGATGTTCGCGACCTTGATCATCGGGTTGATCGCCGGGCCGGCGGTGTCCTTGAAGGGATCGCCGACCGTGTCGCCAGTGACCGAGGCGGCGTGCGCCTCGGAGCCCTTGCCGCCGAAGGCGCCGTCCTCGATCAGCTTCTTGGCGTTGTCCCAGGCGCCGCCGCCCGCGGTCATCAGCACCGCGAAGAACAGGCCGACGACGATCACGCCGATCAGCATCCCGCCGAGCGCCTGCGTGTCGATCACGCCGACGATCACCGTCAGCACGATCGGCAGCAGCGAGGGCAGGATCATCTCCCGCTGAGCGGTCCGCGTGACGATGTCCACGCACTGCGCGTAGTCGGGCTGTTCTGTGCCCTCCATGATCCCCGGGTGCTCTTTGAACTGGCGGCGCACCTCCTCGACGACCGCGCCGCCGGCGCGGCCGACCGCCTCGATCGAGAGCGAGGCGAACAGGCAGACCATCAGGCCGCCGAGCAGCAGGCCGATCAGCACGGGCGGTTCGTTGATGCCGAAGGCGAGCGCGCCGACGCCGGAGATCGGGGTGTGGCTCTGGTGGGCCAGTTCCTCGCGGAACCCGGCGAACAGCACGACCGCGGCCAGCGCGGCGGAGCCGATCGCGTAACCCTTGGTCACCGCCTTGGTCGTGTTGCCGACCGCGTCCAGCGGATCGGTGACGTTGCGGACCTCCTCGGGCATGTCGGCCATCTCGGCAATTCCACCGGCGTTGTCGGTGATCGGGCCGAAGGCGTCGAGCGCGACGATCAGCCCCATCAGCGAGAGCTGGCCCATCACCGCGACGCCGACGCCGTAGATGCCGTCGAGGCCGCCGCCGGCGAGCTTCCAGGCGCCGAGGATGCCGAGCGCGATCACGATCGCCGGCAGCGCGGTGGCCTGCAGGCCCGAGCCGAAGCCCTGGATGATGTTCGTGGCATGGCCGGTAATCGATGCCTTCGCGGTCTTCTTGACCGGAGAGAAGCGCGTCGAGGTGTAGTAGTCGGTGATCAGGAACAGGAAGGCAGTGACGCCGATGCCGATCAGCGCGCAGAGGTAGAAGTGAAACCAGGTCGGGGCGGAGCTCGCCGAGCTCGCGCTGTAGGTGACCCCTTTCATCAGCCAGTAGGTGATCGGCGCGAACGCCGCGGCGGCCAGCACGCCGGAGACGACCAGGCCCTGATAGAGGGCGCGCTCGACGTTTCCGCTGGTCGTGCGCACCGCGAAGGTGCCGATGATCGAGGCGATGATCGCCACGGCGCCGAGCACGAGCGGGTAGAGCGCAACCTGCGTGAGGTTGCTGAACGTCAGCACGCCCAGCAGCATCACCGCGACCGCCGTGACCGCGTAGGTCTCGAACAGATCGGCAGCCATGCCGGCGCAGTCGCCGACGTTGTCGCCCACGTTGTCGGCGATCGTGGCGGGGTTGCGCGGATCGTCCTCGGGGATCCCGGCCTCGATCTTGCCGACGATGTCGGCGCCGACGTCAGCGGCCTTGGTGAAGATGCCGCCGCCAAGACGGGCGAAGACCGAGATCAGCGAGCCGCCGAAGCCCAGCCCCACGAGCGCGTCCACGGCCGTCTTCTGGCTGTCGTTGAAGACCGCGGTCAGCAGGCCGTAGTAGCCGGCCAGGCCGAACAGCGCCAGGCCGACGACGAGCAGGCCGGTGATCGCGCCGCCGCGGAAGGCGACGCTCAGCGCCGGGGAGACTCCCCCGCGCGCCGCCTCCGCCACGCGCGCGTTGGAGCGCACCGAGACGTTCATGCCGATGTATCCGGCCGCTCCAGAGAGCAGGCCGCCGATCGCAAAGCCGGCCGCGACCGCGATGTTCTGGACGAAGATCAGCGCGACGAACAGCACGACGCCGACGCCTGCGATCGTCGTGTACTGGCGATTCAGATACGCGCCGGCTCCCTCCTGCACCGCGCGCGAGATGCTGCGCATGCGCTCGTTGCCGGGCGACAGGCTCAGAAGCGACCGCGCTGTCAGCAGGCCATATGCGACCGCGCAGGCGGCGCAAACGAGGGCGACGACGATCCCGTGGTTCGTCAGGAAGCTGCTCAAGAGAAAATCCTCCGCTGTGATTGGCGTGCTGCGCGAGAGATCGCGCGCACAGTTTTGGCCGGGCCGCCGTCCCGAGGACGCTGTACCCGGCGGAAAAGCGGGCGCAGTCTATCGTGCCGCCCGGCTGGAGGATTTCCAGCGGCCGATCGGGGCCTTGCGGCCTACCCCGGCGGCACGGGCGCAGCGCCCCTCAGCTGCCCGGAACCCAGAGCCTGCCGCTGCGCTGCGCCGGGCCGGGACCGCCCGCCGGATCCTCGCCCTGCGCAGGCTGGGAGCCCGGGCTCGCGGGCGCCGGCTGGGCGCCGCCGGCCGCAGGCGAGCCGGGTGCGCCGGGGGTCGCGGGCTGCCCGGCCGGCTGCCCGGCGCCGGGAACCTGCTGCGAGCGCTCCTGCTCGGCCGGCGCAGCCTGCGCAAGCCGCGCATAGGCCATCTGTAGCTGGGAGAGCGCGTCGCGCAGCGGACGCACTTGCGCCGCCGGCATCCGCCGCTCCAGGATCGGCAGCAACGCGCTGACCGCGTCGATCGCGTCGCGGACCTGCTCGAGGTCCCTGTCCTGCTCGGTTCCCTCGGCGAGGCCGAGCCGGCGCCCGCCGACGTTCAGCAGCGAGGCAGCGGCCTGCACGACCAGCTGGGTGCTCGTGATCCTGCTGATCTCCTCTTCGTAGGCCCGCAGCTCCTCCTCGGTCGGCTCCGCCGCCATCACACCGCCACCTCCTGTGCATATGTCTGTCTGGTTTCTCTCACGCTCGCCGCGAATATCTCCTCGCGGCTGCGTCCGGCATCGATCATCGCGCGCTGGCGCTGGGCGCCGTTTCGCTCCGGGAAGGCCAGCTCGATGCCGAGCTCGGCCCGCACCGGCGCCGTCCAGGCCGCCATCCGCTCCACGATCGCCGCGGAGGGATACTCGTCTCCGCTGCCGAAGTCGACCATCTTGCCGTCGAGGCCGAAGCGAATCGCCCGCCACATGTTCTCCTCGATCAGCCGCGCTGACAGGTCAACATGCGGCACGCCTTCGTCTATGTCCCGCGCCGCCTGGGCGATGCAGGCGACGATCAGCGCCGCAAGCGCCTCCGACTCGGCGCCGCTGGCCTGGGCGTCGCAGATCCGCATCTCGACAGTGCCGAAGGCGAAGTGCGGGCGCACCGACCACCACACCTGTGTGAACTCGACGATCGAGCGCGTGCGCACGAGCAGGTCGATGTAGTCGCGGTAGGCCTCCCAGGAGCCGAAGGCGTCGGGGACCCCGCAGCGCGGAAAGTTGCGAGTGAAGATCTGGGTGCGGGCGGAGTGCAGGCCGGCGTCCCGGCCGTCCACGAATGGCGAGTTCGCCGATACGGCGAGCAGCAGCGGCAGCAGCGGCCGCAGCCGGTCGCAGACGCCGATCGCCCGCTCGATGTCCCGCACGCCGACGTGGACGTGGAGGCTGAAGGTGTTGTTGCGCGCCGCGACGTAGCGCAGCCCCTCGGCCACGCGGCGGTAGTGCTCGGTGTCGATCACCTGCTGCTCGCGGTAGTCCGCCCAGGGGTGGGTGCCGGTGGCGCCGAGCGCGACGCCCTCCGCGTCGGCGAGCGCAAACAGCCGCCGGCGGCGGTCGCGCTGGCGGGCGAAGGCGTCGGCCAGATCCTCCCCGCGGCCGGAGACGATCTCGATCTCCGAGGAGATCAGCTCGCCGGTGATGCCCTCGTTCAGCAGCGGATCGCGCAGCGCCGCGGCGTCACGCAGCTGCTCGAAGGCAGGCACCAGCTCGAGGGTGCGCGGATCGAGGATCGAGAACTCCTCCTCCAGGCCGACGGTCAGGTCGGTCGAGGCCGCAAAGCGCTCCCGGGCGAGGTCGAGATCGAGGCTTGTCTTTGCGTCGCAGTCCACGTTGCCCCCAGCTTAGAGTGCCTATCAGAATGCAGGTGCGGCTGGGGTGGTCGAGAGTCGAGTGGAGCGCGGACGCAGGAGTGAAGGCGTAGCAACGCTACGTCGAGCTCCGAGGACAAAGCTCCGCGAAGGCTATCGGCCGCATCCAGACGTGCTTGCATTTTGCTAGGCGCTCTCACAGGCGGCGGACATCGCCGCCACGGAAGCGCTCGCACGGAGCGGGTTCAGGTCAGGTAGAAGTACAGCGCATACAGCAGATCCACGGCGGGGCTGGAGGTGTGCACCGTCACCTCCGGCGGCACCGCCAGCAGCGCGTCAGAGTAGTTGAAGATGATCTTCACGCCCGCGTCGACGAGCTCGTCGGCCAGCCCCTGCGCGGAGGAGCCGGGGACGGCGAGCACGCCGACGACGATGTCCTCGTCCTCGACGACCTTGCGCAGATCGTCGATGTGACGCACGAGCTGGTTGCCGACCGGCGTGGCCACCTTCGCCGGATCGGAGTCGAAGATCGCCACGACCCTGAAGCCGTGGTCGGCGAAGATGTCCGAGGAGGCGATCGCCTTGCCGAGGTGGCCGGCGCCGATCAGCGCGATGTTGTGCTGGCCCGCGGTCCGCAGGATCTTGCGGATCTGGGAGACCAGCGACTCGACGTTGTAGCCGACGCCGCGCTTTCCGAACTTCCCGAACCCGGAGAGGTCGCGCCGGATCTGGGTCGAGTTGACGTGGGTGTAGTCGGAGAGCTCCTGGGAGGAGATCGTCTCCTTGCCCATCTTCTTGGCCTGGGTGAGCACCTGCAGGTAGCGCGAGAGCCTTGCCGCGACGCCGAGCGAGAGCCGCTCGACGCCGGCCAGATCGCCGTCGCGCTGCGCGCGGGAGCCGCCTGCGATCAATTGCCGGTTGGCCATCGCCGTGACTCTAGAGGATGCCCGCGCTGCGATGAGCCTCGCGCTACGCCTGCTTTGCGATCAGCGCCTGCCGCACCGCGTCCTCGTCCAGGAAGTGATCGCACAGCTCGACGCCGTCCACGGCGATCACCGGTATGCGCTCGAAGTAGGCGCGCAGCAATGCCTCGTCCTGCTCGATGTCGCGCTCGCGGATCTCGAACGGGACCTCGGCGCGCAGGCGCTGGAGCGCCGCCAGCGCGTCCTCGCAGAGATGGCAGCCGGGCTTGGTGTAGAGCGTGACTTCGTTCAATGCGGCCGCTCACCGGTCGCGTAGGCGTCGAGATCGAGATAGCCGGGATATGGCATCACAGCCCCGAAGCGGGCGGCGCTCGCAATCATCGCGGCGTTGTCGGTGCAGAGCGAACGCTGCGGCACGTGCACGCTCGCGCCGATCTGTCGCAGCCGTGCGCGCAGGGCGCCGTTGGCCGCGACACCGCCCCCCACCGCCAGCCGGTCCATTCCGGTCGCTTCCAGCGCGCTCTGCGCTCGCTGGGCGAGGCTCTCGACGATCGCGGACTGGTAGGAGGCGGCCAGGTCGGCGGCGCGAGCCTCGCGCTCGGGCTCACCCAGCTCGCGCAGCTTGTAGAGCAGGGAGGTCTTCAGGCCCGCGAAGGAGAAGTCGAGGCTCTGCGTGTAGGCCTTGCCGCGCGCGCCGCGGCGGCCGCGCGCCGCGTCGTGGATGCCGGGGAAGGAGAATGCCTGCGGGTCCCCATTGGAGGCCAGGCGCTCCAGGGCCGGGCCGCCGGGATAGCCGAGCCCGAGCATGCGGGCGCCCTTGTCGAATGCCTCCCCCGCGGCGTCGTCCAGGCAGCGACCGAGCACCGAGAAGCCGTCGTGGGCCTCCACGTTCGCGAGCAGCGTGTGGCCGCCGCTTGCGATCAGGCAGATGAACGGCGGCTCGAAGGAGCCGGTCTGCGGATCGGCGATGAAGTTGGCCGCGACGTGCCCCTGGAGATGGTCGACGGGGGCAAACGGAAGCTCCCTTGCGGCCGCGAGCGCCTTGCCGGTGCAGAAGCCGACCAGCAGCGCGCCGATCAGGCCGGGGCCCTGCGTGGCCGCCATCAGGTCGATCTCCTCAAGGCTCACGCCTGCCTGCTCCAACGCCTGAGAGACGACGAGGTTGATCGAGCTCCAGGTGATGGCGTGAGGCGATCTCGGGCACCACGCCGCCGAAGCGGTCGTGGACGCCCTGCGAGGAGATCGCGTTGGAGAGCATCCGGCCATCGCCGTCAAGGACGGAGGCGCAGGTGTCATCGCAGCTGGTCTCGATCGCGAGAATCATGGCGCGGCGGCTCACAAGCCCCATTCGGGATTTGGCACGTCGTCGAGGCTGCCGGCGAGAGTCGCGGGGGTGCGCCACATGATCAGGGCGTCCTCGCCGTTGTCCTGGTAGTAGCGGCGCCGGATGCCGGCGGCCCGGAAGCCTTCGCGCTCGTAGAGGTGGATCGCGCCGTCGTTGGAGCGACGCACCTCCAGCGTGAAGCGGGCGTCCTCCCCGGCGCGCGCATAGAGCTCGCTCAGAAGCGCCGAGGCGATGCCGTGCTGGCGCCGGTCGATGTCCACAGCGATGTTCATGATGTGCCAGACGGTCTCATAGCGCGAGCAGATCAGATAGCCGACCAGGCGCCGGCCGGCCACCGCCGCCAGGCAGATGCCCGAGGACTTGGAGAGCTCGAGCACGAACATCGCAAGCGACCAGGGCGTCGGAAACGCGCGCCGCTCGACCGCGATCACCTGCGGCAGGTCCGGATAGCTGAGCGAGCGGATGTGCAGCGCCTCGCCGCCGAGAGCCGGATCGAGCGACATCGGCCTGCTCATCGGCAGGACGCCTCGATCGCGATCTCGGCGTCGGGCCGGCGACCGTAGCGCGGCAGGACCCGATCGAGCGGATCGCCGGCGCCCTGCCGCTCGGCAAGCTCGCAGACCGCGGTCGCGCGCAGCAGGTGCTGCGGGGAGTCCTCAGGCGCTACGAGCGCCCCGGCGGCCTCCAGCTGCGCCCGGTATCGGATCGCGCCGTCGCCGACGGCCCGCGGCGGCTCGCCGCCAAGCGCCGCAAGGACCGCGGGCAGCTGCTCGGGCTTGCAGGCCCGGGGCTCCAGGATCTCCCGTGACCCGTCTTGCTCGCTCGCGTATGCCGCCAGGAAGACCTCGCCGCGCCTTGCGTCCAGCACCGCGAGGACTGGGCTCCTCCCGAGCGCCGGCAGGGCGAGCGCACGCAGGCTGCAGACCCCGATCAGCGGCAGATTCAGCGACTGCGCAAGCCCCCGCGCGGTGGCCACGCCGACCCGCAAGCCGGTGAACGTGCCGGGGCCCAATCCCACCGCAATCGCTTCCAGGCCGCTCCACGCAACGTTCGCGCCGTCCATCAGCCTCACCGCGAGCCCGAGCAGATCGCTGGTGTGAGAGGGTCGCTCGCCCGCGGAGGGATCGTCTCGTGCTTCGCTCGCAACGCCGTCGCCGAGTCGCAGCGCAACCGCGGTGGCCGAGGTCGCGGTGTCGAACCCCAGCAGGATCATCGCTCCTGCACCTCGATGTGCCTGCGATCGCCGCCGCCATGGGCGAGCGTGACCCGCATCCGCGCCTGCATGAGCTCTTGCGCGGCGCTCTCGGGCCACTCGACGAAGGCGATCCTGCCGGGACCGAGATGATCGGCGAGCAGCGCGGGGTCCTCACCGGCCAGGCCCGCAAGCCGGTAGAGGTCGAGATGGGAGACGGTCACCGCGCTTCCCCGGTAGCGATGACCGATGCTGAAGGTCGGGCTCGTGACCGGATCGCTGACGCCCAGAGCCCGCGCCGCGCCGCGCACCAGGGTCGTCTTGCCGGAGCCGAGCTCGCCACAGACGAGCACGACATCGCCGTCGCTCAGCTGCGAAGCGATCTCCGCGCCAAGCGATTCCGTCTGCAGCGGCGTCTCGGTCTCGACGACTCGTACAGGCACGATAAGACTCTAGACCGCCGGCCGGTTAAAGAAGACCGGCCCGCGGAGAGGAGGGCGGGCCGGTCGTGCTGCTTGGGGAGGATGGAGACCGGTCCTGTATCGGCCGCTGCGACGCCCTCCTTTAGCGTTTTGCAACAAAATCTGCAGACCTCTGCATACCTCAGAACAGCCCCAGCTGGTCGGGCTCGGCCTCCGAAGGGTCGGCAGGCGCGACCGGCGGGGCCGCCGGCTCGGGCGCCGGCTCGGGCGGGTGCAGCCACTCCGGCTGCTCGGGCGCCGGCATCGCCAGCAGCTCCGGCAGCTGCAGAAAGTCCTCGCGCAGGGTCTGTAGCATCCGCGGCGTGTAGAGCGCCGCCGCCGGATGGAAGATCGGGTAGAGGCGCACCATCCTCTGCCCCACCGCGAGCAGCTCCGGCTGGCCGTGCAGCTTGGTGATCCCGGTCGGATCGTCGCGCAACAGCTTCGTGGCGAAGTTGCCGAGCGTGCAGATCACCTTCGGCTCGATCAGCTCGACCTGGTCGTAGAGGTACTCCCGGCAGTTCTCGATCTCCAGCGGCAGAGGATCGCGGTTGCCGGGAGGGCGGCACTTTAGAACGTTTGCAATGAACACATCGCTGCGCTGGAGCCCGATCTCTACCAGCAGCTTCTCCAGCAGCTTGCCCGCCTGCCCCACGAAGGGGACACCCTGTTCGTCCTCATTGGCCCCCGGCGCCTCGCCGACGAACATCAGGTCGGCGTCGGCGTTGCCCGAGCCGAAGACGACGTTCTTGCGCGTCGAGGCGAGCTCGGGGCACAGCGTGCAGACCTTCGCCTGGGCGTAGACGCGCTTGAGCGCATCGCGGCGCTCCTGCGCAGTCATCGGCCCATCCTCAGCTGGCATGCGCTGAGATGGTAGCCCCGGACTGGGATTGCCTGCGCTATGATCGCGCTGTCGCGACCGGTATCCGTCAGGAACTGGACCGAGCCACATGAGCCAATCTCTCTCTGCTGCCACCACGGCATCGCGTGTGCCAGAGTCGCACGCCACCGGCCCGCGCATTCTGCGTACGGCCGCGGAGGTCCGCGAGGAGCTTCGCAGCCACCGCCGCGCCGGCCTGAGAATCGGGCTCGTGCCGACGATGGGCGCGCTGCATCCGGGGCATCTCTCGCTGATCGAGGCCGCCCGCCTGCACTGCGATCTGGTCGTGGTCTCGGTGTTCGTCAACCCGACACAGTTCGACGAGCAGGCTGACCTGCTCGTCTACCCCGCGACGAGGCGCGCGACGCCGCGCTCGCCGGGCAGGCTGGTGCCGACATCGTGTTCACTCCGTCGCCCCAGGAGATTTACCGGCCCGGCTTCTCCACGACGGTCGAGGTCCGGGGCCTGACCGACCGGCTGGAGGGCGCGGTGCGCGGCAAAAGCCACTTCCGGGGCGTGACCACGGTTGTCTGCAAGCTGCTGAACATCGTCGCGCCCGACATCGCCTACTTCGGCCAGAAGGACGCCCAGCAGGCGGCTGTGATCGCGCGGATGGTCGCCGATCTCGACATTGCAACCGAGATCGAGACGATGCCGATCGTCCGCGAGCCGGATGGCCTTGCGATGTCAAGCCGCAACATCCGCCTGAGTGCCGCGGAGCGTGAACAGGCGCTTGCGCTGCACGCCGCACTGTCAGCCGCGCAGCGACTGGCGAGCGACGGCGAGCGCTCGGGCGCGCGACTGATCGAGGAGGCACAGCGCACACTCGCAGCCTTCTCGGTGATGCCTGAGTACGTCGCATTGGTCGATCGGGACAGCTTCGAAGATCTCGACCGGATCGACCCTGCGGGCCTGCTGCTGCTCGCGGCGCACATCGGGCAGACGCGGCTGATCGACAACCTGCTGCTGGCGGCGCCACTCGCAGCAATCGACCACTCCCCAAACCTCGAAGATCGAGAAGGAGCCGTGATCGCCACATGCAGCGCGTGATGCTGAAGTCGAAGATCCACAGGGCGACGGTCACAGACTGCGACCTGCACTACGTGGGCTCGATCACGATCGACGCCGACCTGCTGGAGGCCGCTGACATCCTCGAGCACGAGCAGGTCCATGTCGTTGACATCGACAACGGGGCGCGCTTTGAGACCTACACGATCGCCGGCGCCAGGGGCTCCGGCGAGATCAAGCTCAACGGCGCCGCCGCGCGGCTCGTGCACAACGGCGACACGATCATCGTCATCTCCTACGCACATTACGACGAGGCCGACCTGGAGCGCTACGAGCCGAGGGTCGTCCACGTGCAGGCCAAGACCAACCGCATCATCGCCATCGACGACGAGGTGGCGACTCTGCTCACGCAGAGCGTCAACTGAGAGCGTCAGAGAGGAGCACCGCAATGTCCAGCCACCCCGACGCCGCGTCCGCAAGAGCATCCGTCGAGCTGCTCTCGGACGAAAGGCCGCCCACCCGCCTGCCGATGAGCCTGCCGCTGCTTGCCGAGAAGAAGCGGCTCTCCGAGCCGATCGTGATGGTCACCGCCTACGACTACCCCAGCGGCCGCGCCGCCGAGCTGGCCGGCGTGGACCTCGTGCTCGTCGGTGACTCCGCCGCCACGACCGTGCTCGGCCACAGCTCGACCACGCCGGTAAGCCTAGATGAGATGCTCGTGCTCGCCAGGGCGGTGCGGCGCGCGGTCAACACGCCGCTGCTGATCGGCGACCTGCCGTTCGGCTCCTACGAGGTCAGCGACGAGCAGGCGATCGCCACCGCGATCAGGATGGTCAAAGAGGCCGGTTGCGACGCGGTCAAGCTCGAGGGCGGCGGCCCGGCCGCGGTCAGCAGGGCCAGAGCGATCATCGGAGCCGGCATCCCTGTGATGGGACACGTCGGGCTGACGCCGCAGAGCTCCACCGCGCTCGGTGGCTGGAAGGCACAGGGACGCACCGCCGAGGCGGCCGCGAGGATCGCCGGCGAGGCGCTTGCGCTGCAGGGCGTGGGCTGCTTCTCGATCGTCTTCGAGGCGATCCCCAGCGCTGTCGCGCAGGAGCTGATGCCGCACATGGAGGTGCCGGTGATCGGCATCGGCGCGGGACCTTCGACCGATGGCCAGGTGCTCGTCTTCCACGACCTGCTCGGCATCCGCGAGGGCCTCGGGCCCCGCTTCGTCAAGCGCTACGCCAACCTGCTCGACGAGATGGTCGCGGGCGTCGGCGCCTACGCCGAGGACGTGCGGCTGCGCCGCTACCCCGGCCCCGAGCACGGCTACAAGGTCGATCCCGGTGAGTTGGAGGGTCTGCGGGCGCGGCTGGGGTGAGCAGCCTTGGCGGCGCGAGCGACATGGTTGATATGCGCCGCGCCGCTCTGCCATATCTACAGCTATACGGGACGCCGGCCTGCGCCGGCTAGGCCTACGCCTCGATCGGATTGACGTAGCGCAGCCCGGAGAAGCGGCCGAAGTCGGAGTCGCACGAGCACAGCGTCGAGCCGTGCTCGATCGCCAGCGCGGCAAGGTGTGCATCGGTGGTGAGATTGCCAGCGGTGCCAAGGGGGGCGAGCAGCTCGCGGAGGACGGCGGCATGCCGGTCGGTCGGCGCGATGACGGTGACACAGGGCTGCCGCAGCCAAACGTTGACCACATCGAGAGCCTCATCGGATGTTAGCGGTCTTTCGAATACCGACGGGCTGGTGGCCAGACGGATGAACGCGAGCAGCACAACCCACGTAAAGGCGACAGTCTCAGTTCCCGAAAGCGTCTCCTCCAGCCAGGGCCTCGCCGCGGAATGGCGAGGCGAGACATCGTCCATCGCGTAAAGCAGCAGGTTGACGTCGATCAGCTTCACTTGCGCAAATGCAGCTTGCGCACCGTCTCCGAGTCCTCCAGCTCGCCCGCCAATCGCAGCGCGCCGTCGAGCGAAACGCCCGGCCGCACGCCCATCGAACGGGACGGAGCGCTATAGCGAAGCGCCGAGCCTGAGCTTTTCGTCAAACCGGCCCTCACCGCATCATTGAGCGTGACCTTGAACGACTGACCCCGCTCATGAGCGACGCTCCTCAACTTGGCCTCCACGTCAGGGTCAAGCGTAACAGTGGTCCTCATTGCTGCATCTTAGCATCAGTAGGCTTGCTGTCATGATGCCTAGCGCGCGTGGGAGCTACCGGAGAGCAATCCGATCGCCTTTGCGGGCGCCCCCGCGGCGATCGTGAACGGCTCCAGGTCTTTGGTCACGACGCTGTTTGCGCCGATCACGCAGCGCTCGCCGACGCTCACGCCGCTGGTGAGCACGGCGTTTGCGCCCAGCCAGCAGTTGGCGCCGATCCTGGTCGGACCCTTGCTCGTAAAGCCCTGCCAGGTGATCGGCTTGCCCGGATCCTCGAAGCGGTGAGAGGCGTCTGAGACGAAGCAGCCGTTGGCGAGCATGCAGTGGTCGCCTATCTCGACGAGATCCTGCGAGGCGATCATCACCCCGAGGTTGAGAAAGACGCCTGCGCCGATCGTGACCCGCGCCTGGTCTGGGGCGGTGATCCAGACGCCCGGCTCAAGCAGCGTGCCGGCTCCGATCCTCAGCCGACCCTCGCGCAGCGCCTCCAGCACGTTGCCGTGCACCGGCCAGCGCACGAACGCTTCACGGCGCATGAATTGCCAGTGGATGGCCGCCCGGTTCCAGGGCAGCGAGTTGCGCTCATACCAGCGCCACTTCTGCGCCCAGAGCTGCGCCTGCTCATATATGTCCTTCTGAGCCGCGTGCTCCACCGTGCTGGCGCGAGCACCAGCACGACGCCGGCGCTCCGGCATCACGCCGCCAACTTCGCCTTGCGGGCGCCCCGCCGCGCGCCCGTCGCTCGCTTCGGCTTGGCGCCGTTGAGAGACGCGGGCGCCCCGAGCTGCTCGACCAGAAAGCGCCCGGTGTGAGACGCCGGCTCGGCAGCGACCTCCTCCGGGGTGCCGGCGGCGATCACATGCCCACCCTCGTCGCCCCCCTCCGGGCCCATGTCGATCAGCCGGTCGGCGCACTTGATCACATCGAGGTTGTGCTCGATCACGACCGCCGTGTTGCCGGCGGAGACCAGCCGTTGCAGGACGTCCAGCAGCCGCTCCACGTCGGCGAAGTGCAGCCCGGTCGTCGGCTCGTCGAGGATGTACATCGTCGTGCCGGTCGCGATCTTCGAGAGCTCCGTGGCCAGCTTGACGCGCTGCGCCTCCCCGCCGGAGAGCGTGGTCGCGGGCTGGCCGAGGCGCACGTAGCCGAGGCCGACCGCCTCCAGCGTCTCCAGCCGCCGCCGCACCGGCGGAATGTGCGCGAAGAACTCCAGCGCCTCCGAGATCGGCATGTCGAGCACTTCGGCGATGTTGCGCCCCTTGAAGCGGACCTCGAGCGTCTCGCGGTTGTAGCGGCGCCCGTGGCACTGCTCGCAGGGCACGTAGACATCCGGCAGGAAGTGCATCTCGATCTTGATCTGTCCGTCCCCCTTGCAGACCTCGCAGCGCCCGCCCTTGACGTTGAAGGAGAACCGCCCCGGCTTGTAGCCGCGCGCCCTGGCGTCCTGGGTCTTGGAGAACAGGCCCCGGATCACGTCGAAGAGGCCCGTGTAGGTCGCGGGGTTCGAGCGCGGCGTGCGGCCGATCGGCGACTGGTCGACCGCGATGATCTTGTCGAGCTGATCGAGACCCTCGATCGCGCGGTGGGCGCCCGCGCGGTGCCTTGCGCCGTGCAGCCGATGCGCAAGCGCCTTGTAGAGCACCTCGTTGACGAGCGTCGACTTGCCCGAGCCCGAGACGCCGGTGACGCAGGTCAACGTGCCGAGCGGGATCTCGACGTCGACGTTGCGCAGGTTGTGCTGGGTCGCGCCCTTGATCTTCACGTAGCCGCTCGGCGTGCGCCGCTTGGCCGGCGGCTCGATGAAGCGCCTGCCCGCCAGGTACTGGCCGGTCAGCGAGCCCTTGACCTTCTGCACCTGCGCGGCGGTGCCCTGCGCGACGATGAACCCGCCGTGCTCGCCCGCGCCGGGACCGAGGTCGACCAGATGATCGGCGGCCCTCATCGTCTGCTCGTCGTGCTCGACCACGATCACGGTGTTGCCGAGGTCGCGCAAGCGCTCCAGCGTCCCGATCAGCTTCGTGTTGTCGCGCTGATGCAGCCCGATCGAGGGCTCGTCGAGGATGTAGAGCACGCCCACCAGCGAGGATCCGATCTGGGTGGCGAGCCGGATGCGCTGAGCCTCCCCACCCGACAGGGTCGCGGCCGCCCGGTCCATAGAGAGATAGCCGATCCCGACGTTGACCAGGAATTGCAGACGCTCTGAGATCTCGCGCAGGATCAGCCGCGCGACGTGCTGATCGGTCTCGGAGAGCTCGACCTGCTCCAGCCACAGCAGCGCCTTGCTCGCCGAGAGCGCGCAGAAGTCCTCGATCCGGGTGCCGCCGACCAGCACCGCCCGCGACTCCGGGCGCAGGCGCGCCCCACCGCAGACCGGGCAGGGCCGCAGCGACATGTATTCCTCGATCTTCTCCCGCGTGCCATCCGAGTCGGTCTCGCGATGGCGCCGCTCGAGATTGGCGACCACGCCTTCAAAGCGGGTGGCGTAGGTGCGGCTGCGCCCGAAGCGGTTCTTGTAGCGGATCGTCAGCCGCTCACCATTGGTTCCGTAGAGGAAGAGATCCTGGTGCGCCTTCGGCAGCTCCCCCAGGGCGTCTGCAGATCGACGCCGTACCGATCGGCCAGCGCGTTTGCGACCTGCTCGTAGTAGTTGGAGGCGGTGTTGGTCCACGGCAGGATCGCCCCCTCTGCAAGCGACTTGCCCTCGTCGGGCACGATCAGCTCGACGTCGATCTCCATCTGGGCGCCGAGTCCGGTGCAGCGCTCACAGGCCCCGTGAGGAGAGTTGAAGGAGAAGATCCGCGGCTCCAGCTCCACCAGCGAGGGTCCGTGCTCGGGGCAGGCGAAGCGCTCGGAGAAGGTGAGCGCGACCGGCTCCCCCTCCCCCTCTCGCGGCACGGTCTCGATCTCCACCAGCCCGTCGGCCAGCCCGACCGCGGTCTCGATCGAGTCGGCCAGGCGCTTTCGCACGTCGTGGCGCATCGCCAGGCGATCGATCACGACCGAGATGTCGTGCTTGTAGCGCTTGTCGAGCACGATCGACTCTTCCAGCATCCGCATCCTGCCGTCGATCCGCACGCGCTGGAACCCGTCCGCGCGCATCTCCTCCAGCAGCTTGCCGTACTCGCCCTTGCGACCCCTGACGATCGGCGAGAGCACCATGAAGCGCGTGCCCTCCTCCATCTCCATCGCCTGATCGACGATCTGCTCCGCCGACTGCCCCGTGATCGGGCGCCCGCAGATGTGGCAGTGCGGCTTGCCGATCCGCGACCACAGCAGCCGCAGGTAGTCGTAGATCTCGGTGACCGTCCCGACGGTGGAGCGCGGGTTGCGCGAGGTCGTCTTCTGGTCGATCGAGATCGCCGGCGAAAGACCCTCGATCGAGTCGACGTCGGGCTTGTCCATCTGCCCGAGGAACTGGCGGGCATACGCCGAGAGCGACTCGACGTAGCGCCGCTGCCCCTCGGCGTAGATCGTGTCGAAGGCAAGGCTCGACTTCCCCGAGCCCGAAAGGCCCGTGATGACGACGAGAGCGTCCCGCGGAATGCAGAGAGAGACATCCTTGAGGTTGTGCTCCCGGGCCCCCGAGACGACGATCTGATCTGAAGCGCTCATTGCCTGGAGGACATTCTAGGAGGGCGAACAGACGTTCGCCTCTGTGCCTGACTTGCTCGAAGGGATCGCATGCGCTGCGCGCACGATAACCTTCCGCCCGTCCACCTCACGCGCCCGTAGCTCAGTGGTCAACGGTTCTCTACGGGGAGCCAAAGAGCGGCGGTCTTTCAAACCGCAGGTCGCGAGTTCGATTCTCGCCGGGCGCACTCTTTATTTGGCTTTGCAGAGCCGATTGTAGTATCAAGGGCGACCACCTCCCGAGCAGCGCAGTCGTCTCTCGCTGCTCAGCGCGACGCAGTCGATGGTCGCGTCGATTCCGGACACGGTCGCCGCAAAGGTGCCGTCAGATTCGGGCGAGTCTGAGGCAAGGGACTTCGCTGACCTCATGGACATCGAGCCGCAACACGGCTTCGACAGACTCTGTCAGCTCGCTGCCGAGAAGGCCCGCGGATTTCATCTCGGAGTATTCGCCGAGATGATTGGCCGGTTCGGCCGACTCCGTCGCGATGAGTTCGAGCTCGACGACGCCCGTTATGAGCAACTGGCTCGCCTGGTCGAGATGTGGCGCGTGCACGCGATCGAGCTCGCCAATGCTTGACAGCGTCCACAGCAATCCAGCCCCTACGATGTAGTCATGTTCGGCCTCTTCTTCGGCAACAGACGACGCTCCCCGGCCTTGTTTTACCTGCGGCTCGGCCTGCTTGCAGCGCTCCTGCTCGCCACCTTCGTCTTCCACGTCTCCGGCACCGACCTGGCAGCGCTGCACGCCGCGCGCATCCTGCTGGTCGTCCTGGCCCTCGGCGGCGCCAGAATGGCCGGACCGCGGCAATGGGGCATGCGGCAACGCCGCGAACCACCGGGCCTCAGCGCGGACGCGATGGACATCGGCGCATCTACGCAGCGCAGCGACGAGCGGCCGTAGCAGCGCATAGATGCCAGCGACATCTGCCGATCTGCCGACTGACTCACCCCCTACCGCAGCCGCCCCGCCGGAAGAGTCGAGCTTCCAAGCCGTCTCGCACTACTTCGACCTCGCGGCGGAGCGGCTGGGCCTGGACGGGGGCATCTGCAACGTCGTGCGGATGCCCGAGCGTGAGATCCAGGTGCAGATCTCGATCAAGCTCAGCAGCGGCCGGGTCCACGTGTTCACCGGCTACCGCGTGCAGCACAACTCCGCGCGCGGCCCCTACAAGGGCGGACTGCGCTACCACGAGCAGGTGAGCCTCGATGAGATCCGCGCGCTGGCGGCGCTGATGACCTGGAAGACCGCGATCGCGGACATCCCGTTCGGCGGCGCCAAGGGCGGCGTGGACTGCGCGGCGAGCAGGCTCGACGCGGACGAGCTGGAGCAGATCACGCGCGCGTTCGTGGACAGGACCGCCGACGTGCTCGGCCCCAACCGCGACATCGCCGCACCCGACGTCAACACCAACCAGATGGTGATGGCCTGGATCATGGATGAGTACGGCAAGCTGCACGGCGACAATCCCGCTGTCGTCACGGGCAAGCCGGTCTCGCTCGGCGGCTCCGCCGGGCGGGAGTCGGCAACCGGGCGCGGCATCGTGCACGTCTGCCAGGAGGCGGCACGCGCGCTCGACCTGCAGCCGCAGGACACGCGCGTGGTCGTGCAGGGATTCGGCAACGTCGGCTCCTGGGCCGCGCAGATCAGCGCCGAGCTCGGCTGCAAGGTGATCGGCGTCTCCGACATCAGCGGCGCGATCCACTGCGAGGCCGGGATCGACCCCAACTCGCTTCTGCGTCACATCGCCGACGGCGGCAAGCTCGTCGAGTACGCGCACGCCGGCGTCAACGGCGTCGAGCAGATCTCTCCCGAGGATCTGCTTGCGCTCGAGTGCGAGGCGCTGATCCCCGCGGCGCTCGGGAACGCGATCGACGCGGAGAACGCCGGCTCGGTGCGGGCGCGCATGCTCGTCGAGGGGGCAAACAACCCGACCACGCCGCAGGCCGATGAGATCCTCAACGACAGCGGCGTGCTGGTGATCCCCGACGTGCTCGCCAACGCCGGCGGCGTGATCGTCTCCTACTTCGAGTGGGCTCAGAACCTCCAGCGCTTCAGCTGGGACGCAAGCGAGGTCAACGACCGGCTCGCCGCGCGGATGCGCAAGTCCTACGCGCAGGTGGCCGAGCGCGCGCACGCAAACCAGACCTCGATGCGGATCGCTGCCTACGAGCTCGGGATCGGCCGCGTGCTGGAGGCCGGCCGCCTGCGCAGGCACCGCGGCTACGTGTAGCGCCCGCCGGCGCCGTTTCAGGCTCAGCGGGCCGTTCTTCGACAATTCCTCATTTGGCTTGATTACCATTTCAGTGCCGGCGAGCATCGTCTGGCCGTGAAGCAGACGTGAGCCCGCATGCACCAATCACCCGATGAATGAACGTCATGGGCGACCCTGGCCCACCTACCTTCTGGGGCTCGCCGCGATCGGCGCGATCCTCGCAGCCGTCCTGGTCGTAGGCCCTCCCTCGCAGAGCAGCGCGAGCGTGACCCGCACCGTCACCGCGCAGCAGGGCGTCGTCCAGTCCACCGTGTCCGGCAGCGGCAACGTCGAGGCCGCCAAACAGCTCGACCTGGGCTTCAAGACCAGCGGCGTCGTAAGCCACATATACGTCTCCCAAGGCCAGCACGTGGTGCAGGGACAGCTGCTTGCCGAACTCGATCCCGAGAGCGCCGAAGTCACCCTCGAACAGTCGCGCGCCACGCTGAAGACCGCGGAAGCAAGCCTCGCCCGGGAAGAAGAAACCGACGGCGAAGGCTCGACGGGCTCCAGCGACACTGGACGCACGGGCGCGAAGGCCGCATCTGTGGACTACTCGACGCTGGCCGACGACGCCGCCGCGAGCCCGGCCGGCGCCCCAGGGCAGGGCAGCGGCACGAGCACAGCCGGCACGCCGGGCGCCGGGACGGGGACCGGCAAGGAAGGCGCCGCCGGCTCCGAAGGGAGCGCCGCAGAAGCGAGCAAGCCCGGCGGCGGCTCATCCAAGCAGGGCGCAGCGGGCAAAGCCCGCTCTACCGAAACCTCGACCTCCGGCGCCGAAGGCAAGACCGGCGCTGCGAGCGGCGGCCGCAGCGGCAAGGGCAGCAGCGACACGAGCGTTGCGCCGTCCTCGTCTGAAAGCGCCGGCGCCGGGTCAGGCTCCACGCTCAGCAGCGCATCGAGAGCGGCGAACATCGCCTCCGCGAGCGCCGCGGTCAAGAGCGACAAGCTCGCGGTCCAGAGCGACGAAGAGGCGCTTGCGAACACGAAGCTCTACGCGCCGGAGACCGGCACGCTGGTCACGCTCTCAGGCGAAGTCGGCGAGAACGTCTCGGCGACCGGCACGACGAAGGCCTCCTCCGGCAGCGGCTCCGAAGACACGGGGTCGGGGTCCTCCGGCGCCGCATCCTCGGCCTTCGGAGCCTCCTCCGCCGCCGGCGACTCGAGCGGTTCGGGCTCGGGGTCCTCGGGCTCATCGAGCTCGTCCTTCGCAGTGCTGAGCGACCTCTCCTCGATGCAGCTCGTCGTCGCACTGAGCGAGTCCGAAATCGGAGAGGTCAAAGACGGCCAGCCGGCGACGGTCACGATCGAAGCGCTGGAAAGCCGCAAGCTCGCCGCCGAAGTCGTCTCGATCGCGACGCTGCCGACCAGCAGCAGCGGCGTCGTCAGCTACGACGTCACCTTCCAGCTCGACCAGCTGACCGAAGGGTTGCGGCCCGGCATGAGCGCGACGGCGGAAGTCGTCATAAAGCAGGCCGAAGGCGTGAACGTGCCGACCAGCGCGATCACCGGCAAGCAGGTGACGGTCCTGCAGGGGGGCAAGCAGGTCCGAAAGAGCGTCGTGACGGGGCTCGCCGGCAACAGCACGACGATCGTGCTCAGCGGCCTGAACGCAGGCGAAGAGGTGCTCCTGCCGGCCGCCCGGACGAGCTCGAGCGCCAGCAGCCTCTCAAGCCGCCTCGGAGGCCTCGGCGCCGGCGGTCTCAGCGGCGCCGGCGGATTGGGAGGCGGCGCATTCCGTGGCGCGGGCGGCGCGGGCTTCGCGGCCAGAGCGTTCGGGGGCTGAGATGAGGCTGCCCCGTCGCAGCGCCGTCTCCTCTCCGCAGACGCGAGTCCCCAGGCCCCAGCCGCTGATCCGCCGCCGGGGACCGGGACGCCATCCCGATCTCAGCCGCCCGGTGATCGCGGTGCAGGACGTGAGCAAGGTCTACCGGCTCGGCGCGATCTCGGTGCACGCTCTGCGCGGCGTCTCCACGACGATCGCGCGCGGCGACTTCGTGGCGATCATGGGCAGCTCGGGCAGCGGCAAGAGCACGCTGATGAACATCCTCGGCTGCCTCGACGCGCCCACCGGCGGGCGCTACCTGATCGACGGCATGGACGCGAGCCATCTCGACGAGGACGAGCTCTCGGACCTGCGCAACCGCAAGATCGGCTTCGTCTTCCAGAGCTTCAATCTCGTCGCGCGCACGCGCGCGATCGCCAACGTGGAACTGCCGCTCGCTTACGCAGGACTCAGCCACGCCGAGCGACGGCGGCGGGCGGAGCTCGCGCTGCGCTCGGTGGGCATGGGCGAGCGCATGCAGCACGTGCCGGCCGAGCTCTCCGGCGGCCAGCAGCAGCGCGTCGCGATCGCGCGGGCGATAGTGACCAACCCATCGCTGATCCTCGCCGACGAGCCGACGGGCAACCTCGACTCCCATTCGACCGAGGAGGTGCTGCGGATCTTCGCTCGCCTGAACGAAGAAGGCCGGACGATCGTGCTGATCACCCACGAGCCCGACGTCGCAAGCCAGGCCAAGCGCGTGATCCATCTCAGCGACGGCAGGATCGACTCCGATGAGCGGCTGCTCGCGGCTGCCGGCGCGCCACCCGCGCTGCAGCATCAGAAGACCGCCCACGCCCCCGGCGCCGCCGCTTCGCCAGGCGATGCCGCATCGCCGGGCGAAGCCGCTGCCGCAGAGCAGGCGCAGCGATGATCGGCGGCGAGACCCTGCGGATCGCGTGGAGCGGCATCGCCGCAAACAAGCTGCGCTCGGGCCTGACGATCCTCGGCATGACGATCGGAGTGGCCTCGGTGATCATCCTGATCGCCGTCGGCAACGGCTCCTCCAAGGCGGTCTCGGAAAGCATTCAGGCGCTTGGCACCAACGTGCTGCTGGTCGAGTCGGGCGGCGTCCGCGGCGGCGCGCGCTTCGGCGGCGGCACCGCCAGCATCGTCTCGCTGACCAAGCAGGATGCGGCCGCGCTGCAGAATCGCCAGCTCGCGCCGGACGTCAAGAGCGCCGCTCCCGTCGTCAACGCGACGGGCGTCACCCTCGTCAACGGCGGCACCAGCTACGAGCCCGGCACCTTCGTCGGCACCACCCCCTCCTACCTCACGGCCCACGACTACACCGTCAGCGAGGGCTCTGGCCTGACCGAAGCGGAGGTGAGCCACCGCGAACGCGTCGCCGTGATCGGGCAGACCGTCGCCGAAGAGCTCTTCCCGGGCCAGGACCCCGTCGGCCAGACGATCAAGGCCAACGGCGTGAGCTTCGCGATCGTGGGCGCCCTTGCGCCAAAGGGCACCAACGGCACGACCAACCTCGACGAAATCGTGGTCGCGCCGATCACCGCCGTCGAAGACTCGCTCACCGGCTTCGGCAGCGTCAACTCGATCACCGTCGAGGCAACCTCGCAATCCTCGCTGAGCGCCGCCGAAGCGCAGGTGACCGAAATCCTCGACCAGCGTCACAAGATCGCCAACACCTCCGAACCAGGCTTCGAGGTCATCAACCAGGGCTCGCTGCTGACCGCCTCCAGCTCGACCAGCAGCGTGTTCACCACCCTGCTCGGCGCCGTGGCCGCGATCTCGCTGCTCGTCGGCGGCATCGGCGTGATGAACATCATGCTCGTCAGCGTCACCGAGCGCACCCGCGAGATCGGCATCCGCAAGGCGATCGGCGCGCGCCGCAGCGACATCCTCACCCAGTTCCTGACCGAGGCGGTGCTGGTCTCGCTGTTCGGCGGCCTGATGGGCGTCCTGGTGGGCGTCATCGGCAGCCAGTTCAAGATCGCCGGCGTCCAGCCCGCAATCGCCACTTACTCGATCTTTCTCGCCTTCGGAGCAGCGCTGGCCTCCGGCCTGTTCTTCGGCACCTATCCGGCGGCTCGCGCCGCGACGCTGCGACCGATCGAGGCGCTGCGCTTTGAGTGAGCAGCCCATCCCCACCGAGCCTCCCCAAGACCAGGAGCCCACGATGTCCGAACAGACCGACGTCTACGAGCCGATCGAGCAGGAGCAGTGGCTGGCCGACTCGCAGGAGCTGCCGCGCAGGCCGCGCAGACGCCTGCTGAGCCCGATCCCGCTCGCGCTGCTGGGCGTGCTGCTGATCGCCTGCGGCTTCATCGCGGGCGTGCTCGTGGAGAAGGGGCAGACATCGTCGCCCTCGGCCACGGGCGCCTCCGGCAGCCTCGCATCCAGGTTCGCGGGGCTGCGATCGGCGACGAGCGGCGCTGGCGGCAGCAGCAGCAGCAGCAGCACCCACGGCGCAGGGACGGGCGCGGGCGGCGCCTTCGCCGGGCGCTTCGGCGCGGGCGGCGGCGCGACCGTGGGGCAAGTCGCCTACGTGCACGGCAGCACGCTCTATGTCACAAACTCCGAAGGCAACACGGTGAAGGTGACCACCTCGGAAGCCTCGACGGTCAGCAAGACCGTGAAAGCAGGCGTGAAGCAGATCCATCCTGGCGAAACGGTCACCGTCACCGGAGAAAAGGGAGCCGGCGGCGCGATCGCCGCGCGCTCGATCTCGGTCGGCTCGACCGCTGGCGGCGGGCTCGCGGCCCTCTTCGGGTCGGGCGCCCCCACCGGCGGCTCTCACGGCACGACAGGCGGGTCAAGCAGCGGGCAGAGCCTCTTCGGCGGCTAGCCTCGGACCTCGCCACCGAACGCAAACTACGACAAAGGAGCTTCATGGCACAGATCAAACGCAGAGGCGCGAGCGGGGCGGCGTTGACCGCGATCTCGTGCGCGCTCGCCTGCCTCGGCCTCGCGGCCTGCGGCGGCAGCTCGCCGTCCAAAAACGCCTCGGCCAGCGTGTCGAGCACCTCGACGTCCGCCTCCAGCTCGGGCGCCGGCGCCCCCGGTGGCGGTCCGCAGCGATTCGCGGCGATGCGCAGCTGTCTGCAGAAGGAAGGCATCACGCTTCCGCAGCGTCCTGCCGGCCAGCACCCGCCATACGGCGGGACACACCGAGGAGGCTTCTTTGGTGGTGGCGCCGCCGGCCCAGCGGGGCACCTGCCAAAGGGTGTGAGCGCCGAAAAGCTTGCGGCGGCGATCAAGAAATGCGGCGGCGGCAGCTTCGCCGGGCATGGCTTCGGCGGTCACGGCTTCGCCGGCGGCAGTGGGCACTACGACAGCGGCCGCGCGAAGACCGCGCTGACCGCGTTCGCCGCCTGCATGCGCGAAAACGGCGTGAAGCTGCCCACGCCAGACACCTCCGGCAAGGGTCCCGTGTTCGACACGAAAGGCATCGACACGGGCAGCACGCAGTTCAGGAACGCCTATGCAAAGTGCGCCGGCAAGCTGCCGGGTCCGTTTGGCGGCCACGGCGGCGCCCCGCCCGGAGGGCAGGCGGGCGCCTAATAGAGCTCAGACAGGCGGTGGCGGCGCAACCGGGGGGCGTCGCCGCCGCTTGGCCTCGCGCTCGCCCACTCGCGCGCCGATCGCCTTGGCGGCGTCCTGCAGTGCGGCCAGCGACCCCTGCAGCTGCTTGAGGCTGATCTCCGGTGGACGGGCGACCAGCCCGAGCGCGGCAACCTGCTCGCCGGCCGAGTCGAGCACCGGCACCGCGATGCCGACCGTTCCCTGCTCGGCCTCCTCGCTCTCGATCGCAAAGCCCTTCTCCTTGGCCTCGGCGACCTCGGTGGCGAGCGAGCGCTTGCTCGTGACCGTCTTGGCGGTGAGCTTGGCAAGCGTCGTGTTCGCGAGCAGGTCGCGCAGCTGCTTGGCCTCATAGGCTCCGAGCAGCACCTTCCCGAGCGCGGTCGCGTGGCTGGGCAGCCGTGCCCCGCGCCGGCGCTGCACCCCGAGCTCTCCCTGGCCATCGGCGATGCTGCGGACGACGCCGGCGAGCAGCACCTCGAGATCGACGAGCACGCCGAGCCTGACTGTGCAGCCGGTCTTGCGCCGCAGCGCGGCGAGCTGGCCATCGAGCGCCCGCACCACGCGGTTGGCGTCAAGCGCGGCAGCGCCGATGTCGGCCGGCAGCAGGCTGACTCGGTAGCGTCGCGAGAGCGGATCCTGCTCGAGCATGCCGAGCGCGACGAGCGTCGTCATGTAGCGGTGCACGGTGCTGCGACTTGCTTCCATGCGATCCGCGACGTCCGCGATTCCCTGCAGCGGCTTCTCGCTGGAGAAGCCCTTCATCACAAGCAGGCCGGTCTCCAGCGACTGCGAATAGCGCGGTTCGGTCAAGCGAGCGCCACTGCGCGATCCCATCTTCGGGCTCACATCTCCCCCCTTTCAGGACTTCCAGAAGCGCCGCCGCGGGCGGTCGCAGATCCCCAGCAAGCACTGCGCGCGCAGCTTCCGACCGGGCCGGTGACGCCCCGGCAGATCTGCGCGCATCTCCTCATCTGCATCAGCACTCTGACGGTGGAAGGCCGTTGCGAATAGTCCAATAGACGAATAGTCCCCGTTGCAACCCATCGACGCGAGCGGGGCGCCGCGTCGCACGGTCAGGGTTGACATCAAAGATGTTCGACATCGTACACCTCCAAAGCAATGCGCGCTGACAACCGTCGTCGCATCGCAGGCTCAGCCCTCGATCGCTGCGTAGACCTCGTCGATCAGCTTCTCGCGCTCGGGCAGGTCGAAGTGCTGCTGCAGGTAGCGATCCGTCGCCTCGCGCGAGTCGCCGTTGAGCGCCATGTTCAGCGCGATCAACCGCGCGCCGTCGAAGTCGGTGCTGAGCGCCGCGCCGTTGGCCGCCAGCGCGGGAGGCGTGATCGGCGCTGGAGGTGTGATCGGCGGGGGCGACATCGGCGCGGCCACCGGCTCGGGGGATGCCGCCGGAGCGGGGGGAGCGGCGGGCGCGGGCGTCGCGATCGGCTCGGGCGCCACAGGCACCGCCACTGGCGCCACAGGCTCGCTCGCGGGCGCCTCACCCGCCCCGGCGCGGCGGCCGCTGGCCGCGTCGTAGAGCGCGGCCATGTCCCGCTCGACCGCCGAGAGCTCCTGCGCGAGCTTGCCGCCGCCGGCCCTCAGGGTCTCGGCGAGGCCATGCAAATCGGCGTCCATCGACTCCACCCTGCCTCGCAGCGCGCCCGCCGCCGCAGCTACCGCGGCGAGGTGCGCCTCCGCAGCAGCGATCGCCTCGCTGCGGGTGCGCTGGGCATCGAGCTGTGCCTCCTCCATCGTGCGATCGGCCTGCGCGCGAGCCTCGCCGACGATGTGCGCGGCCGCGTCCTGGGCCGCATCGAGTATCCCCTGCACCTGGGTCGCTGCCGCGGCGCCGACGGACTCTCCCCGCTGCGCCTTCGCGGTCAGCTCGGTGACCGCGATCGCGACCGAGCGCAGATGCGCATCGACCGCGGCCGGCTCATAGCCCCTGCGCGCGATCGGGAAGTCGCGCCTCTCGATCGACTGCCCATCCAGATCCACGGCGCCCATGCTAGGCGATCGGCCCGACGGCGTGGTCGCATGCCCCGCGCGCCCTCAGCGCTCAGGCGATCTCGCCTGCCGGGGCCTCGTTGCTCTGGGCGACGTCGAGATCGCGCCGCAGCTGCCTGATCTCGTCTCGCAGCTGCGCGGCGTACTCGAAGCGCAGCTCGTCGGCCGCTTGCGCCATCTCCTCTTCCAGCTCGACGATCATCCGTTCGAGCTCGTGCCTTCCCCCGGCCGCGCCCGCGCGCTCGCGGCGGCGCCGCCGCGACTTCGGCACCTTCGAGTCGCTCTGCAGGAACTCGGCGATGTCGGAGATGCCCTTCACGATCGTCTCCGGCGTGATGCCGTGCTCCTCGTTGTATGCGACCTGGATCGCGCGGCGGCGGTCGGTCTCGGAGATCGCGGCCCGCATCGCCGCGGTCTCCCTGTCGGCGTACATCAGCACCTTGCCGTTGACGTTTCGCGCCGCCCGGCCGATCGTCTGGATCAAAGAGGTCTCCCCGCGCAGGAAGCCCTCCTTGTCGGCGTCGAGGATCGCGACCAGCGAGACCTCCGGCAGGTCGAGGCCCTCGCGCAGGAGGTTGACGCCGACGAGCACGTCGTACTGGCCGAGCCGCAGCTCCCGGATGATCTGGATCCGTTCCAGCGTGTCCACTTCGGAGTGCAGGTAGCGGCACTTGAAGCCCATCTCCAGCAGGTACTGGGAGAGGTCCTCGCTCATCTTCTTCGTCAAGGTGGTGACCAGCACGCGCTCGTCGCGCCCGACCCGCTCTCGCACCTCGTTCATGAGGTCGTCGATCTGGTTCTTGGTCTCCCGCACCTCCAAGTCCGGGTCCACGATCCCCGTGGGGCGCACGATCTGCTCCACGATCCGCTCTGAGCGCGTGCGCTCGAACTCTCCCGGCGTCGCGGAGACGAAGACGAGCTGGGAGGTGATCGAGAGGAACTCCTGGAAGGTCTGGGGGCGGTTGTCCAGCGCGCTCGGCAGCCGGAAGCCATAGTCGACCAGCGTGGTCTTGCGCGAGCGGTCGCCCTCGAACATGCCGCCGATCTGGGGCACGGTCTGGTGGGACTCGTCGATGAAGCAGACGAAGTCCTTGGGGAAGTAGTCGATCAGGCAGTAGGGGCGCTCGCCGGGGGCGCGGCCGTCGAGGATCCGCGAGTAGTTCTCGATCCCCGAGCAGAAGCCCATCTCGCGCAGCATCTCCATGTCGTACTGCGTGCGCTGGCGCAGGCGGTGGGACTCGAGCATCTTGCCTTCGGACTCCATCTGCTGGCAGCGGGCATTCAGCTCGCGCCCGATCTCCGCCACCGCCGCCTCAACCGTGCCCTCCTTGACGTTGTAGTGGGTCGCCGGCCAGATCGCGACGTGCTCGAGGTCCTCGACGATCACCTCGCCGGTGAGCGGATCGAACTGCTGCAGACGCTCGATCTCGTCGCCGAAGAAGCTCGCGCGGTAGGCGGTCTCGCCGTCGGCGGGGAAGATCTCGAGCGTCTCGCCGCGCACCCTGAAGGTGCCGCGCGAGAGCACCGTGTCGTTGCGGTTGTACTGGATATAGACGAGCTTGGAGAGCAGCTTGTCCCGGTCGATCTCCTCGCCGCGTTTGAGGATCTGCACGTTCATCTCGTAGACCTCGGGCGAACCGAGACCGTAGATGCAGGAGACCGAGGCCACGACGATCACGTCCCGGCGCGCGAACACCGCCGCCGTGGCGGCGTGACGCAGCCGATCGACCTCCTGATTGATCGCCGAGTCCTTCTCGATATAGAGGTCCTTGCTGGGGACGTAGGCCTCGGGCTGGTAGTAGTCGTAGTAGGAGACGAAGTACTCGACCGCGTTCTCGGGGAAGAAGGTGCGAAACTCGTTGCAGAGCTGCGCCGCGAGCGTCTTGTTGTGGGCGATCACGAGCGTCGGCCGCTGCACCGCCTCGATCACCCCCGCCATCGTCATCGTCTTGCCGGTGCCGGTGGCGCCGAGCAGAGTCTGGAAGTGCTGGCCCTGCTGAACGCCTTCGGCGAGCTGCTCGATCGCGCGCGGCTGGTCGGCCGTCGGGGTGAAGGCTGAGTCGAGGCGGAACTCCGGCATGGGCTCGACCTACGGTAGCGGGAGCGCTATTGCAGCCCGAGCTGCTTGGCGTAGAAGCGGGTGTAGGTGCTCTCGGCGCTCAGCACCTTGCTGACGTAGGCCCGCGTCTGAGGGAAGGGGATGTCGCTGAGGTCGAGTTGCCTGCCCTGGGCCTTGGCCTTCGCCGACCATTGATCGACGTTCGTCAACCCGGCGTTGTAGGCGGCGATCGCCGGCAGCTGGGAGCCGCCGTAGTGTTCGAGCAGGTAGCGCAGGTAGTAGCTGCCGTAGGCGATGTTGACTTCGGGATTGGCGAGGTCGCTGGTCGTGAACGTCGTGCCATTTGTGACCTTGGCGAGGTATTCCGCCGTCGAGGGCAGGATCTGCATCAGCCCCTGCGCGCCGGCGGAGGATTCGCGCGGCACGAACTTGGTCTCGGCGTAGATGACCGCCGCGATCAGCGCCGGGCTGAGGTGCTTTTCGGCCGCCTGATGGCGGATGATCGATTCGTCGGCCAGCGGCAGGCTGTGTTCGGGCCGCACCTTCGCGGTCAGCGCGACGCCGACGATCAGCGCGACCCCCAGGGTGAGGATCGCCACCAGCCGCATGCGCCCGCGGCGCCCTGCGGCAGAACGCGAGCCGCGGCTGGATCTGGCAGCGCTCATCGCTTCAGATTGTCAAGCACCCTGGACAGCTCCTGCTCCAGTTCCTCCAGATCGCCGTCGTTGTGGACGGCAAAGGTCGCGCGCTCCGCCTTCTGCTCCTGGGAGAGCTGCCGGTCGTTGCGCTGGCTGACGCCGACGAGGCCGCGGTCGGCCGTGCGGAGAGCGATCGTCTCCGGTGAGGCGAGGATCGCGATCGTCGCATCGCAGGCCTGGTCGAGGCCGGACTCGAACAGCAGCGGCACCTCCAGCACCGCCGCCCGCGGCTCCGGGCTGGCCTGCCGCACCCGCTGCATCCAGGCCACGATCCGCTCGCCGACCAGCGGCCAGATCAGCTGCTCCAGCCACTCCCGCTGGGACGGGTCGGCGAACACTGCCGCGGCGACCGCAGAACGATCGATCTCGCCGCCGGGCGCGACGTCGGCACCAAGGCGCGCGACGACGGCCGTGATCACGGCCGGCTCGGCGTAGAGCTCGTGCACGACCTCGTCGGTCGATAGCGTCTGCGCACCCAGGCGCTGGAGCGTGGAGAGCGCGGCGGACTTGCCCGCGCCCATGCCACCTGTCAGGCCGATCAGCGCAACCGACACCGTTCCTGCCGCGGCTGCTCAGTCGCCGGCGGGCTCAGACGCGGCTGCCGGGGACTCCTCGGCGCTCTGGGGAGCCTCCTCGGCATCGCCGCTGCCCGGCTGCTCCTCGACGACGGCCTGCGGCTCGGCCTCAGCGGGAGCAGGCGGAGCCTCGTCCTCGACCGGCGGCGCCTGCTCCCCGGCGGGCGGCTCGGCCACGGCGGGAGCGACCTGCGCCTCCGGCTCCGCGGTTGCGTCTTGCGCCTCGGGCTCCGCGACGGCCTCTTGGGCCTCAGGCTCGACAACGGCCTCCTGCGCCTCGGGCTCGACGGCAGCGGCTTGCTCGGCCTCCGGCTCGACAACCGCCACCTGCGCCTCCGCCTCAGCCGCACCCTCCTGAGCCTCCGCCTCGGCCGCGCCCTCCTGGGCCTCGGCTTCCATGCCCACGGGCTCCTCGGCCCGCTTGACCGGCAGGATCTGGTCCTCGACGCGCTTGGCCGACAGCGAGAGCCGACGACGCTCGGCGTCGATCTCGATGATCTTCACCCTGATCTCATCGCCGGGGTGGACGATCTCGCGCGGGCTTTCGACGTGTTGGGGGGCAAGCTCGGAGATGTGGACAAGACCCTCGACGCCGTCGAGGATCTCCACGAAGGCGCCGAAGGTGACGACCTTGGTGACCTTGCCTTCGAGCTCGTCGTTGACGTTGTAGGTGTCCACGATCCGCTGCCACGGGTCTTCCTGAGTCTGCTTGAGGCCGAGAGAGATGCGCTGGCGGTTGCGGTCGATGTCGAGCACCTTCACCTGAACGGTGTCGCCGATTTTGAGGATCTCGCTGGGGTGGTTGACGTGCGACCAGGAGAGCTCGGAGATGTGGATCAGGCCGTCGATCCCGTCGAGGTCCACGAACGCGCCGAAGTCGACGATGTTGGAGATCTGGCCCTCCACGACCAGCCCCGGCTGCAGGCGGTCGAGGATCTGCTGGCGCACCTCCTTGCGCTCCTCTTCGAGCACCGCGCGGCGCGAGAGCACGACGTTGTTGCGCGAGCGGTTGAGCTCGATCACCTTCGTCTCGATTTCGGTGCCGAGGTATTCGTCGAGATTGGGCACGCGGCGGATGTCGACCAGCGAGGCGGGCAGGAAGCCGCGCACCCCGAGGTCGATGATCAGGCCACCCTTGACGACCTCGATCACGCTGCCGATCACGGGTTCCCCGGACTCGGCGGCAGTCTCGATCTTGCGCCAGGCCTTCTCGAAGCGCGCCCGCTTCTTGGAGATGATCAGGCGGCCGTCGGGGTCCTCCTTGACCAGCACGAGCGCGTCAACTTCCTCGCCGAGGCTGACCTCCTCGCGCGGGTCGACCGTCTTGCGGATCGAGAGCTCCGTCGAGGGGATGACGCCCTCGGACTTGTAGCCAATGTCGACGAGGACCTCGTCCTTGTCGATCCGGACGACGTGGCCGGATACGACCTCGCCCTCCTCGAAGGGCTTGATCGTCGCGTCGTAGTTGGGGACTATCTGCCCGTCGATTTCGAGCAGCAGTCCGTTTGACCCCTCGACCACCTTGGCCGCAGGGTTCTCCAGTGTTGTCTGCATTGTTCGCAAGCCTAGCGCAGGCTCGTTCTGATCGCCCTCGGGCCTATGATTGGGCTTCATGCCTCAGCGAGCCACGAAGCGGGGAGGGCAGCGCACCCGCATCGACGGAGACTGCGAGATCCTGATCTGCGGCGCCTCGTTCGCCGGCCTGGCGATCGCGCGAGAGCTTGCGGGCAGCGGCGCCAAGGTGCTCGTGATCGACCGTTACGAGATCGGCGAGCGCCAGACCTCGGCCTGCGGGATCCCGACCGAGTGGCTGACCCGTCTCTCACTGCAGGGCTCCCTGCTGCAGAGCTTCGACGAGCTGCTCGTGCACACGCCCTGGGCCTCGGTGCGCTGGCCGCTGCCGTGGAGCTTCTCGACCTTCGACTACCGCGAGATCTGCGCGCTGCTCTGGCAGCAGAGCGGCCTGGGCGAGGAGTGCTTCGAGACGGCGAAGGTGGACGGGATCACGCGCGGGGGACTCGGCACCCGCCCGCCCGAGCAACTGCACACGGTCCACACGGACCGTGGGGACATCCGCGCGCCGCTTGTGATCGACGCGCTCGGCTGGCGGCGGGTGCTGGCGCAGTCGATGGAGATCCAGCCGCCGAACGCGCGGCTCTCGCGCGGGCTGGAGGTGCATCCCGGCGGCGCCGGCGCGGAGATGGAGCTCTGGATCGACGCCAAGTACGTGCGCGCCGGCTACGGCTGGAGCTTCCCCGCGCGCGAGGAGGTGCGCGTCGGCGTCGGCTCCTTCTGGCCGAGCCACCACGTCAAGGAGCCCACGATGCGCCTGGCGGGCGAGAAGAACCTGCCGCCGGACGGCTACCAGGGCAACTGGATCCCCCACCAGCTGCGGCCGGCCACCGAAGGCGGCGTGTTCTTCGTCGGCGACTCAGCCGGTCACTGCCTGCCGCTGACCGCCGAGGGAATCCGGACCGCGTTCTACTTCGGGATCGCCTGCGGCCGCGAGCTGCGCTGCGTGCTTGCGGGCGCGCTCTCGCGCGAGCAGGCGCTGGCCCGCTACGCCGCCTTCTCCGACTCGCACGAGTGGAAGTACCGCTGGCTGCTGCACAGTCAGCGCGCGGTCGGCCGGCTGACGACCACGCCGCTGGTGACCGCGCTGTCGAAGGGAATGGGCCGCCCGAAGATCGGGCACTGGGCCTTCATGCACTACCTGAACATCGCCCCTCCCTCCTTTGCCGGCCCGGCCCCGCGCCCCGGCTCACCCGCGCGGGCGAGCCTGGCGGCGGCTCGCTGAGGCACCCGCCCGGCCGCGATTGCTGCGAAACTGCTGCAACGCCCGTGGACGACGAGACCCCGAACCTCCGCATCAACGTGCCGCCCGATCAGGTCGCGGGCCACTACGCCAACCTGGTCGGCGTCTGGCACACCCAGCACGACTTCGCGATCGACTTCTGCGTGATCCAGCCCTTCGCGGGCGGCGAGGACGACACGATGAGCGCCCAGGTCGTCTCGCGCGTGCGGATCCCGCCCACGATCGTCTTCGACCTGCTGCGCTCGATCAACGAGAACATGGCCGACTACGAAAAGGCCTTCGGCGAGATCCGCCAGCCGGGCGACGGCGCGCCCGAGGAGGACGAGGAGCTCTAGCGGGTGCAGGCCGGCGCATGCGCCGGCCTGGGCACGGTCGCATGCGACCGTGCCGACCAGGCCGCATGCGGCCTGGTCCTCTTCAGGCCGCTTGCCGCAGGCGCGGGCGACTCATGCCCGCGGCCGCCAGCGCCAAACGCGCAGCCTCGACGCCGCTGGCCCAGGAGACCTCGGCGAGCATTCCCGGCGCCGCGACCATGTCGCCGGCCAGATAGACGCCGTCGCCCCGGTCGATCGCAGGCCGGTCCTGCCAGCTTGAGCCCGGCATGTCCAGCGCGCCGGAGCGGGCGTCCATCACCTGGCGGCGACGGAAGGTCTCGCGTGCGCGCCAGTCGCTGACCGCGGCGTCCAGGAAACGTTCCAGCCGCAGCGCGGCCGCCTCGGCGCTCTCGTTCGGCCTGATCGGCATCTGGGCCTGGATCAGCTCCTCGCCGTCGGGCGCGATCGAGGGGTTGGTAGTCGAGTAGCGGCCGATCCAGCCCGCCTCGTCGAGGTCGGAGACAACCGCGGCATCGCCGCGGCGGTGGGTGAGGCCGAGGTCGATGCAGAGCGTGCGACCGCTCGGCCAGCTCAGGCTCTCATCGCCGAGCAGGCTCGCGGCCTGATCGAGCTCCGTGGCGAGGATCGCCGGCCCCTGCGGCAGCCGGTCCACCGGCGTGCCGGTCTCCACGCTCACGCCCAGCTCGCGCACGCGCGCCTCCAGCGCATCGACGAGCGTGCTCCAGCCACCGACTGGATAGCGCACGATGCTGGGGATCGTGAGCAGCAGCCGCACCGTCCGCTCCCACACGAAGGCGGCCGAGAGCGAGCCCGGGTCGTGATGGAAGGTGAACACGCCCGCCGCGGCGGAGAGCATCTCCGCCACGCGCTCGCCCGCCTGGCGCTGCGCCCAGGTCCTGAAGTCGAGATCGACGGGAGCCTGGCGGCCGCGCAGGCGCAGCACCCCCGGCAGCACGTCGATCGGCGGCGTGCGCCTGACCTGCCCATCCAGGCGCATGCGGGCGCCAGTCAGCCGCGGGTTGCAGCTCTGCGGCAGGATCTTGCGCTCCTTCATCCAGCCCCAGAAGGCGCCGTCGTCGTACATCGCATGCGGGCCGAGATTGGCCTTGTAGGGGCCGTCGGTGCTGCGGGCGCGCCCTCCAAGCGTCTCATGGGCCTCCAGCAGCCGCACAGCCGCACCCTCCTCCGCGCAGGCGATCGCGGCGGTCAGGCCGGCGATTCCCGCTCCAACGATCGTGATCTGGCGCTGCATGGCGTGCTCCCTTCGGGTGTGTAAAGGGTCGGTGATTCGGGCAGGACGTTACGCCGCCACTGGCCTCATATACAGTGCCAGTCATGGTGTCTGAGAGTGGGCCAGTTGGGGCCATAGACCTGCTCGTGGCGATCGAGCGCCAGCGGGCACAGGGCGGAGCGCCGATCCATGAGCAGATCGAGCAGGCTTTGCGCGAGGGCATCCGCAGCGGGCGTCTGGCCGCCGGCGCGCGCCTGCCCTCCAGCCGCAGCCTCGCCGCTCAGCTCGGCCTCTCGCGCGGCGTGGTCAGCGAGGCCTACGGCCAGCTCGCGGCAGAGGGCTACCTGACGACCAGGCAGGGAGCAGCGGTGCGGGTGAGCCTGGCGGTGCGCAGCGCCGAGCAGCCGCCGCCGGCGCAGTCGCTGCTTCCAAGCTTCTCCTACGACCTGCGCCCCTCCCTGCCCGACCTCGCCGGCTTCCCCCGCGACCGCTGGCTGCGCTGCCTGCGCGCGGCGCTGCGGGAGTCCCCGCTCTCCGCGATCGGCTACCCCGATCCGCGCGGCACGCCGCAGCTGCGCACGGCGCTCAGCGACTACCTCGGCCGCGCGCGCGGCGCGGCGGCCGAGCCCGAGCGCATCCTGATCTGCACCGGCTTCGCCCAGGGCCTCTCGCTGCTGTGCCGGAGCCTCTCCGCGCAGGGCGTCAGCGCAGTCGCGCTCGAGGATCCCGGCTGGCACGTGCACCGCCTGATCGTCGAGCAGTCCGGCCTGCAGGTCGTTCCGATCGCCGTGGACGACGAGGGGATCGACGTGCAGGAGCTTTGCAGCAGCGAGGCATCTGTCGTGATCGTCACCCCCGCGCACCAGTTCCCCACCGGCGTTACGCTCAGCCCGCGGCGGCGGGCGGCGCTGATCGAGTGGGCTCAGGAGACCGACGGGCTGATCGTCGAGGACGACTACGACGGCGAGCTGCGCTTCGAGGGCGGCGCGATCGGAGCGCTGCAGGGTCTGGCGCCCGAGCGCGTGATCTACGCGGGCTCTGCCAGCAAGCGGCTTGCGCCGGCGATGCGGCTGGGCTGGCTTTTGTGCCCGTCCTGGACCTCCTGGCACATCTCGGCGGTCAAGGCCGTGGAGGACGCGGGCTCGGAGGCGATCGGCCAGCTCGCGCTGGCCGACTTCATCGCCCGCGGGGAGCTCGACCGCCATCTGCGGCGGATGCGCGCGACCTATGAGCGTCGGCGCGCGGCGCTGCTGCACGCGCTCGGGGAGCACCTGCCGGCGATGCAGGCCACCGGCGGACCGTGCGGCCTGTTCGAGCCGGTGCGGCTGCCCATCGGCACGGACGAGCCCGCGCTGCTCTCGGCGGCCGCGGAGCGCGGCCTCGGCATCGAGGGGCTCTCGCTGCACTGCTTCCAAGATTCGGACCCCACCCACCCCGGCCTCGTGCTGGGATACGGGTCGCTCGCCGAGCCCGCGATCGAGCGGGCCGTGGGCCTGCTGGCCGAAGCGTTCGCGCAGCTTGACGAGCGCGGCGCCGATGCTAGGCTCGCGCGCGGATGAGAGTCTTTCTCGCGGGCGCCACCGGAGCGATCGGAGCACGGCTGACTCCGATGCTCACGCAGGCCGGCCACGAGGTGATCGGCAGCACGCGCACGCCGGGCAAGGCGCGCGAGCTGGAGCAGGCCGGCGCCGAGCCGGTGCTGCTGGACGCGCTGAACAGAGAAGCGGTGTTCGAGGCCGTGGTGGCAGCCAAGCCGGAAGTCGTGATCCACATGCTGACCGCGCTGCCGCAGCGGCTGGACCCGCGCCGGGTCCAGCGCGACCTCGCGATAAACGATCGTCTGCGCGAGGACGGGACCCGCGATCTCGTCGCCGCCGCCCAGCAGGCGGGCGCAAAGCAGATGATCGCCCAGAGCGCAGCCTTCCTGTACATGCCGCTGGCGGGCGTTGCGGGCCGGCCGGCGCTGCGAACCGAGGAAGACGCGCTGGACTTCGAGGCGCCGAAGTCGCTGATGCGCTCGATCAACGCGCTGCACATGCTCGAGCACACGGTCCGCTCCGCCGACGGCCTGGAGGGCGTGGTGCTGCGCTTCGGCTACCTCTACGGCCCCGGCACCGCCTTCTCGCCTGCCGGCGCGACCGTCGAGGCGCTGCGGCGCCGGCGGCTGCCGCTGATCGGCGACGGGCAGGCGGTGTGGTCCTTCGTGCACGTCAACGACGCGGCCCGCGCAGTGGTCGCTGCGCTGAAGGCGCCAAGAGGCGTCTACAACATCGTCGATGACGACCCCGCCCCGGTCAGTGAGTGGCTGCCGGAGCTCGCGCGCGCCGTCGGCGCCCCCGCGCCACGCCACATCTCCGCCCTGCTCGCGCGCCCGCTCGCAGGCGCCTACGCGGTGAGGATGATGACCAAGGCCGACGGCGCCGGCAACGAGCGGGCCAAGGAGGTCCTGGGCTGGAAGCCCCGGATCGGATCCTGGCGGCAGGGGTTCAAGACCGACCTGGATTGACCGGCCCGCCCGCGCGGGCCCCGCAAATCACTTGGCCTTCAGCCAGTCCTCCCCGACCCCGACGTCCACCTCCAGCGGCGGCTGCTGGCCCCAGACGCCGCACATCTCGCGGTTGACGAGCTCCCTGGCGGCGTCGACCTCCGCGGGCGGCGCCTCGAACAGCAGCTCGTCGTGGATCGTGAGGATCAGCCGCGTGCTCATCCCCGCGGCGACGAGCGCCTCGTGGCAGCGCAGCATCGCCAGCTTGATGATGTCCGCGGCGGTGCCCTGGATCACGGTGTTGACCGCCAGGCGCTCGCCGAGCGTGCGCACCTGGTAGTTGCGCGCCCGCAGCTCGGGGATCTGCCGGCGGCGCCCCCAGAGCGTCTTGACGCAGCCCTCCTCCTTGGCCTGCGCGATCGTGGAGTCGATGAACGCCGCGACCCGTGGGAAGCGCTGCATGTAGGCGTCGATCACCTCTTTGGCCTCCGCGCGCGGGATGTTGAGCCGGTCGGCGAGGCCGAAGTCGGAGAGGCCGTAGACGATCCCGTAGTTGATCATCTTCGCCTTGGAGCGCATGCCGGGGTCGATCTGATCGCTCGTGACCGAGAACACGCGCGAGGCAGTGGCGGTGTGGACATCCTGCCCCTCGGCGAAGATCTCCATCAGCGCGGGCTCGGCGGCGACGTGGGCGAGCACGCGCAACTCGATCTGGGAGTAGTCGGCCGAGATCAGCAGGTTGCCGGGCGCCGCCGTAAAGCAGCCGCGGATCTCGCGCCCGAGCGGCGTCCGGATCGGCACGTTCTGCAGGTTCGGGTTGGTGCTGGAGAGCCGGCCGGTCTGCGCGACGGCCTGCAGGAAGGTGGTGTGGATCCGCGACTGCTCGTCCACGAGCTGCGGCAGCACGTCGAGATAGGTCTTTATCAGCGTGGAGAGCTCGCGCCAGCGCTCGATCCGCGGCACGATCTCGTGCTCGGAGCGGATCGCCTGCAGCACCCGCGCGTCGGTGGAGAAGCCGGTCTTGCCGCGGCGCTTGCGCGAGAGGCCGAGCTTGACGAACAGGATCTCCCCCAGCTGCTGCGGAGAGCCGATCAGGAACTCCTCGCCGGCCAACCGGAAGATGTCGCGTTCGAGCTCGCCGATCTCGTGCCGCACGCGCTCGGCGACCTCCTCCAGCCGCGGCACGTTCAGGCGCACCCCGGCAAGCTCCATCTCCCGCAGCACTCCGATCAGCGGCATCTCGATCTCATTCATCACGGTCTGCAGGCCGCGCGCGTCGATCTCCGCGCGCTGCCAGTCGGCCAGCGGGCCGAGCATCGCCGCCTGCCCGGCCACCCCGGGCAGCGCGCTGCTGAGCCCGCGCTCCTCGCAGAGCTCGTCCAACGGGTAGCCCCGCCGCGCCGGCTCCAGCAGGTAGGCCGCGATCAGCGTGTCGTGAGCAAGGCCCTCCGGCACCTGCCCGAGCGCCTTGGCGTCGTGGGCGACCACGGAACGGCCGGCACAGGCCGCCACCAGCTCGGTGGGATCCTCGCAGCGGCCGCCGAGCACCATCCCCTCGGCGGCGACCGCGAACTCGAAGGCTCCGCCCTCGGCGAACAGCGCGCCCTCGGGCGCCTGCGCCTCGCGCACGACGACGCTCAGCTCCTGACCCTTCAGCTTCGCCAGATCGGCGATCGACCCCTCGATCGGCTTCGCCTTCACCTGCGAGGACTCGACGGCGGGCGTCTCCGGCGCCGCATCCTGCCCCAGCGCCTCCTCCAGGCGCCGCAACGGGTCTCGCAGCTCGTGCCGGCGGAAGACCTCGCGCACGCGCGAGCGGTCGGGCTCGGCGGCGATCTCGCCCGCCGGGTCGAAGTCCACCGGCACGTCGCGCCTGATCGTGGCGAGCTGCTTGGAGACAAGCGCGTCCTGTTCGTGCTCGCGCAGGTTCTCGCGCCGCTTGGGTCCGCCGATCTGATCGATGTTGGCAAGCACCTGCTCCAGGCTGCCGAAGCGACCGATCAGCTCGCTCGCCGTCTTCTCGCCGATCCCGCGGACGCCGGGGATGTTGTCGGAGGTGTCGCCCTTGAGCCCGTAGAAGTCGGGGATCAGCTCCGGCGCCAGGCCATAGCGGTCGATCACGGCCTGGCGATCGTAGGTCTTGGTCTCGGTGATCCCGCGCGCGGTGGCCATCACCTCGATCAGGCCCTCCGGATCGATCAGCTGAAAGATGTCGCGGTCGCCGGTCACGACGGTGACGGGCACCCCGGCCTCGCGGGCGCGCTGCGCCAGCGAAGCGATCACGTCGTCGGCCTCGAACCCTTGCACGGTCACGTTGCGATACCCCATCGCCTCCACCAGCGGCTCCATCGCCGGCCACTGCATCTTCAGCAGGTCCGGTCGCGAGCGGCGCTGGGCCTTGTACTCCGGATAGAGCTCGGTGCGCCCGGAGGTGCCCGCGTCCCAGACCACGACCGTGGGGCGCACCCCATGCTCGGTGATCAGCTTCACGAGCATCGAAGCGAACCCGAAGATCGCGTTGGTCGGCTCCCCCGTGGAGGTCGCGATCGACTCCGGCAGCGCGAAGAAGGCACGGTAGACGAGGCTCGGCCCATCGATCAGGACCAGGCGTCGCTCCGGGCGGGGTGGCATGGGCGCACTCTATGACGCGGCGCGCACCTCGCGGCCGCTCGCCACGGCGAAGCAAATAACATGCGGGCATCCGATCGACTGGGGGACTTCAGCCGTGAGCGCCACGCCAAGCGCCCAATACAGACTCACGATCCGCGTCAAGCTCGACGATGCGCAGGGCACGCTGGGCGAGGTGACCGCGGCGATCTCGGCCACGGGCGGGATGGTCGGCGCGATCGACCTGGTCGAGAGCGACAGGGACGGCAGCGTCAGGGACATCGTCGTCAACGCCACCGGCCAGGACCACTGGCGCCGAATCCTCGACGCGATCGAGGCGCTGCTGGGGGTGCACGTGATCGACACCACCGATCGCACCTTCCTGATGCACGTCGGCGGCAAGATCGAGCAGCACAACAAGCATCCGCTGAAGACCCGCGACGACCTCTCGATGGCCTACACCCCGGGCGTGGCGCGCGTCTGCCTGGCGATCGCCGAGGAGCCCGAGCGGGCCTTCCAGTACACGATCAAGCGCAACACGGTCGCCGTGGTCTCCGACGGCACGGCGGTGCTCGGCCTCGGCGACATCGGACCGGCCGCGGCGATGCCGGTGATGGAGGGCAAGTGCTGCCTGTTCAAGGAGTTCGCGGGCGTCAACGCCTTCCCGATCTGCCTGGACACGAAGGATCCGCAGGAGATCATCCACGCCGTCGAGATGATCGCGCCCGCCTTCGGCGGCATCAACCTCGAGGACATATCGGCGCCGCGCTGCTTCGAGATCGAGGACGAGCTCAAGCGGCGCCTGGACATCCCGGTCTTCCACGACGACCAGCACGGCACGGCCGTGGTGGTGATGGCGGCGCTGCTGAACGCGGCGAAGCTGACCGGGCGCGCGCTGAAGGACATCCGGGTGCTCGTGATCGGCCTCGGCGCGGCGGGCATAGCGGTCACGCGGATCCTGCTCGACGCCGGCGTCACCGAGATCGTCGGCGCCGACTCCAAGGGCGCGCTGCACGTCCGGCGCGAGGACTACCTCGACGGCTCGATGAGCTCGGTCAAGCGCTGGTTCGCGGAGTCAACCAACCCGGAGCGGCGCGCCGGCGCGCCGGCCGACGTGATCGACGGCGCCGACCTGCTGATCGGGCTCTCCGGCGCGCGGGCGCTGCCCGCGGAGGCGCTCTCGAAGATGAAAGCGGACGCGATGGTCTTCGCGATGGCCAACCCCAACCCCGAGGTGCATCCCGAGGAGGCCGCCCCCTATGCGCGGATCGTGGCAACCGGCCGCTCCGACTACCCCAACCAGATCAACAACGTGCTCTGCTTCCCCGGCGTTTTCCGCGGAGCGCTGGACGTCAGGGCACAGGCGATCACCGACCCGATGAAGATGGCCGCCGCCGAAGCGATCGCAGGCATCGTCGAGGAGGGCGAGCTGCGCGAGGACTACATCATCCCCTCCGTCTTCAACAGGGACGTGGCTCCCGCCGTGGCCGCGGCGGTCGCCGAGCAGGCTCGCGCGACCGACACCGCCAGAGCCGGCCAGGAGGTCGGCTTCGCCCACGGAGACACCCCCGTCGGCACCCCCACGCCCGGCTGAAGCGCCGGCCGGCATCCAGCGAGATCGGGAGGAGCTTGGATGAGGGTCACGATCACTGGAGCCACCGGCCTTGTCGGGCAAGCGCTGATCGCCGAGCTGCGGCGGCGCGAAGGCGCGCAGATCACGGTGCTCTCACGCGACCCGCAGCGGGCGCGCTCGGCGCTTGGAGACGATGTGGAGGCGGTGCGCTGGTCGGCGCTCACAGAGCCGGCCCCGGCCGGCGCACTCGCCGGCAGCGACGCGGTCGTGCACCTCGCCGGGGAGCCGGTGGCCCAACGCTGGAGCGCGCGCGCCAAGCAGGCGATCCACGAAAGCAGGGTGCTCGGCACCCGCAACCTGGTGGCCGGGCTTGCGGGCGCCGATCCGCGCCCGGGGGTGCTCGTCGACTCCTCGGCGATCGGCATCTACGGCGAGCGCCACGAAGAGCCGCTGGACGAGGAGGCCGCGCTCGGCCACGACTTCCTCGCCGAGACCTGCATCGCCTGGGAGCAGGAGGCGCAGCACGCCGCCGAGCTCGGCGTGCGCGTGGTCAACATGCGCACCGGCGTGGTGCTCGACGCGCGCGGCGGCGCGCTGGCCAAGATGCTGCCGCCGTTTCGGATGGGCGTGGGCGGCCCGGTCGCCGGCGGGCGCCAGTACGTCTCCTGGATCCATCTCGAGGATCTCGTGGCGATGATCCTCACCGCGATCGAGCAGGACTCCTGGAGCGGGCCGGTCAACGCGACCGCGCCAGACCCGGTCACCAACAGAGAGCTCTCCCGGGCGCTCGGCAGCCTGCTGCACCGGCCTGCGCTGCTGCCGGTCCCCGCCGCGGCGCTGCAACTGCTCTACGGCGAGATGGCCCAGATAGTCACGACCGGCCAGCGGGTGCTGCCGGCAAAGGCGCTCGTGCTCGGATACGAGTTCGCTCACCCCGAGCTGCGGCAGGCGCTGGAGTCGGCGCTCGCCTGAGCGCGCCCGCCACCCGCCCCGCGCCGGAGTCGGCCTGATCACGGCACGTGCTGGTAATAGAGCGCGCCGTCGCTCACGTGCATCTCGCGCCAGAAGACCGGCTGCCCGGCCGCGATGCGATCCACGCCGTAGCGCGCGATCGTCGTTTCGCCGTCGGGGAGCACCGAGTAGCGGCCGAAGACCGAGTCGATCCCACCGCCCGCAAACGCGCCCGCCACCACCGCGCTTCGATCGTCGCCATGCCTGCCCACGCGCCTGATCGCCGAGAGCACGAGCTCCATCGCTGCGTAGCCGTACAGGTCATAGGGGCTCGGCGCAACGTGCAGGCGCGCGCTCACCTGCGCGAAGACCCTCCGCGCCGCGGACCCGTAGCTTGCGAGCGCGAAGGCGGGCGTGGTCAGGTAGCTGCGCCGGGCCGCCGGCCCGATCGCGGCCGCGAAGGCGGGGTTTGCCATCGCGCTTGCGCCGAGCAGCAGCAGCCGAGGATCGGCGGCGTGCAGCTGCCGCCACAGCGCCACGGTGCCTTCGCCGGCATCGCCGTTCAAAAAGACCGCTTCGGCGCCGCTGCCAACCACCTGTTCGAGCAGGCCGGTGAACTTGGTTTCGCCGCTTGCCCGTTCGAGTTCGACGCTCTGCTGCCCCTTGACCTCGATGTCCGCAAGCTTGGCGTCAGAGGCGAGAATGCTTGCCAGCGGCGCGCCGAACGGTTCGCCGTCGGCCAGCACGTAGACCGAGCGCACGTGCAGCGTGCGCATCAGCGCCACCTGCGCGGCCGCCTGCACGGCGTCTCCGGGCGCCAGCCGGATGAAGTTGCGCCTGCCGGTCGGATAGAAGCGTTCGGGGTCGCCCTGGCCCGCTTCGAAGGATGAGGTCAGTCCTGTGTAGGGGCTCATCGGGCTGACCTGCAGGATCCCGGCGAGATTGTTGGCCGGCAGCGAGACCGCTGTCGCGCCGGAGTCGTAGTCGCCGATGTAGGCGATCGTCCGCGGGCTCTGGTCGGCGAGCTTGGCGTTGGTCGCGGTCACGCTCGGGCTCCAGAATCCCGCCAGGGCCGGAGTCGTCAAGGGAGACGAGGTCGATCCGAAAGCGCCCCACGCGACGGTGCGCATCCTGCAGCGCCAGCCGCTCGCCGTCGAGCACCGCCTGCGCCTGGCCGGCCAGCGGCCCGTGCAGCGGCAGGCTCGAGTAGACGGTCAGGTGCCGCCCGATCGGGCTGGCGTCCTGCGAGGCGGAGACGCCTGCGCACCCGCTCAGCAGCGGCGTCAGGCAGGCGGCGAGCAGCAACAGCAGCAGCCGGCGCGCCCGCACGGAGCGCTCAGCCGCGACGCCCACTCAGCCGCGGCGCCCAGGCAGGTAGCCCACGAGAATGCGGGCGGTGGCGCCGACCACGATGATCGCAAGCGCGAGCAGCGCCGAGTCGAGACCGGAGTAGCCGAGCGCCCAGACGACGAGCCAGATGACCAGGGCGCCGGTGAGTGTGAGCAGGAATCCCATTGCGGCGCAATCCTATACCGCAAGCGCGGCGGCAAGCTCCGCCACCAGCGCACCCACCGCGGCGGCGGGCTCGGAGGCTTCGGCGGCGGCGCGCACCAGGCGCGTGCCGACGATCACGCCATCGGCCCCCGCCTGTGCGGCCGCGAGCGCCTGTGTCGGCGTGGCGATCCCGAAGCCGATCGCGACCGGCACGTCGGTGCTCTGCTTGGCCAGCGCGACGATCTCGCCGAAGCGATCGGAGAGCGCCTCGCGCTCTCCCGTGGTGCCGACCACCGAGACGGTGTAGAGGAAGCCGGAGGCGAGCTGCCCGATCGCGCGCATCCGCTCGGGGCTGCTCGTCGGCGCGAGGAGCGGCACAAGCGCGATCCCCTGCGCCTCGCAGGCCGCGCGCACCGGCGCGGACTCCTCCAGCGGCAGGTCGGGCACGATCAGCCCACTCGCGCCGGTGCGCGCCAGGCGCTCCACGAACGCCTCCACGCCGGGCGCGAAGACCATGTTCGCGTAGCACATCAGCACGACCGGGACGCGCTCGCCGATCGTCCTTGCGACCTCCAGCACGCCGGAGAGGTTGGCGCCGGCGGCGAGCGCCCTGGTCGCCGCCTCGTGGATCACCGGCCCATCGGCGAGCGGGTCGGAGTAGGGCACGCCGAGCTCGATCACGTCCGCGCCGGCGTCCGCGCAGGCCAGGCCGATCCGCGCCGACTCCTGCAGGCTGGGAAAGCCGCCCATCAGGTATGGCATCAGCGCGGCGCGGCGTCCGGGGCGGCCAAAGGCCCCGGCCAGGCGCTGCGCGCCGTTCTGCCGCTCCTGCACCAGGTCATTCATAGGAGAGGACCTCTGCGAGATCCTTGTCGCCGCGACCGGAGAGGCAGACCAGGTCGAGCTCGCCCTCAGCCTGCGCCAGCGTCCAGGCGATCGCGTGCGCGGTCTCCAGCGCCGGGATGATGCCCTCCAGCCGCGTCAGGGCCTTGAAGGCGTCGAGCGCCTGCCGGTCGGTGACCGCGGCGTAGCGCGCGCGGCCACAGTCGCGCAGGAAGGCGTGCTGTGGCCCGGTGCCCGGATAGTCCAGACCGGCCGAGATCGAGTGCGCCTCGACGATCTGGCCCTCCTCGTCCTGCATCACCGCAGAGCGGGCGCCGTGCAGGATCCCGGGCCGGCCGCCGACCGTCAGCGGCGCGCCGTGGCGGGGCGTGTCGATCCCCTCTCCCCCGGCCTCCACGCCGACGAGCTGCACCTGCTCGTCCTCCAGGAACGCGGTAAAGATGCCCATCGCGTTCGAGCCCCCGCCTACGCAGGCGATCACCCGACCGGGCAGCCTGCCCTCACGCTCGATGATCTGCGCGCGAGCCTCGTCGCCGATCACGCGCTGCAGGTCGCGCACGAGCGCCGGGTAGGGCGCCGGCCCGACGACCGAACCGATCACGTAGTGAGTGTCCTGCACGTTGGTGACCCAATCCCTGATCGCGGCGGAGGTCGCCTCCTTCAGGGTCATTGCGCCCGCGCTCACGGGGCGCACCTCGGCGCCGAGCAGTTCCATCCGCTGCACGTTGGGTCGCTGGCGGCGGGTGTCCTCCTGGCCCATGTAGATCACGCAGCGCAGGCCGAGCAGCGCGCAGACGGTCGCCGTCGCCACTCCATGCTGGCCGGCGCCGGTCTCGGCGATGATCCGATCCTTGCCCATCCGGCGGGCCAGAAGCGCCTGGCCGAGCGCGTTGTTGAGCTTGTGCGAGCCGGTGTGGTTGAGGTCCTCGCGCTTGAGGTAGACCGCACGCTGCAGACGCTCGGAGAGCCTCCCGGCCCTGTAGAGCGGCGTTGGGCGGCCGGCGAAGTCGCGCAGCAGCCCTGCCAGCTCGTGGCGGTAGCCGGGATCCTCCCGGGCGACCAGCCACGCCTGCTCCAGCTCGACCAGCGCCGGCATCAGCGTCTCCGGCACGAACTGCCCGCCGTAGAGGCCGAAGCGGTGCTCGAGCACGCTCACGCCGCAGCCTGCACGCTCGCGCCGGCCACGGCGTCGAAGAAGGACCGCAGCCTGCCCTCGTCCTTGCGCCCGGGCGCCTCCTCGACGCCGCTGGCGACGTCGACCGCGAAGGGCCGCACCCTCGCGATCGCCTCGGCGACGTTCTCGCTCGCAAGGCCGCCACTGAGAATCAGCGGCACCTGCGAGCGCCGGCCGGCCAGCAGCGACCAGTCGAAGGTAGAGCCGGTGCCGCCGCGCAGACCGCGATCGTCCTTGGCGTCGAGCAGATGGAAGTCGACGTGGAAGCGCTCGATGTCCTTGAGCTCGCCGGCGGTGGCGACCTGCACGGCCTTGCACACCTTCGCGCCGGTCCGGCGGGCAACCTCGGCGCAGAAGGCCGGCCCCTCGTCGCCGTGCAACTGCACGATCGAGAGCTGCAGCTGCTCGGCCAGGCCGACGATCCGCGGCAGCGACTCGTTGACGAACACGCCGGCGATCTCCACCTTGCGCCGCAACGCCTGCGAGATCTCCTGCGCCTGCTCGATCGAGCAGCGACGCGGGCTTGGCTCATAGAAGATCATGCCCACCGCCCAGGCCCCGAGCGAGACGGCCAGCTCGGCGTCGCGCGGGCGCGTGACGCCGCAGACCTTCACCCTCGTTGACGTGGGCACGGACTCAGATGCCATGCACGCAACGGTAGCGGCAGGCGCTCGGCAGCGGTGCGCAGACCTCCGCTCGCCGGGCGGGCGGAGGGGCGGGCGGGCGCCGGATCACCCTTCTTCTGAGCTTCCGCCTTCGGAGGTGCTGGCGCTCGGGTTGGAGTTCGGGCGCGCGGTGAGCGTGGCTTCCACGGTCTTGGAGATGTACTTGCCGTCGCTCGGCCGCAGCAGTTCGATCTTGACTTTGTCGCCGGGTTTGTGGTTGCCGATCAGTTCGCCGAGCTGTTCATTGCTCTTGACCTTCGTGCCGTTGACGCCAACGATGATGTCGCCGCCGAGCGGCACGGGGCCGGACTGCGTGGTCGCTTCGACGTCGCCGCCGTGGATGCCCGCCTTGGCCGCGGCGGTGCCCTGCTGGACTTTGGTCACCAGCGCGCCTTCTTTGACGGGCAGGTTCAGCGCCGAGAGCGTGCCGTTGATCGTGATGGTTTCCACGCCGAGGTAGGCGCCGCTGACGGTGCCGCCCTTTTCGAGCTGGGGCAGCTGCTTCTTGGCGGTGTTGATCGGGATCGCAAAGCCGATGCCGATGTTGCCGTCGCCGCTGCCGCTGGTCTCGATCTGGGAGTTGATGCCGATCACTTCGCCCTTGCCGTTGAGCAGCGGGCCGCCGGAGTTGCCGGGGTTGATCGGCGCGTCGGTCTGGATCACGTTGGTGATCGTGAAGCCGTTGGGCGCCTGGATGTGGCGCTGCAGCGCCGAGACCACGCCGGTCGTCAGCGTCCGCTCGAGGTCGAAGGGGTTGCCGATCGCGAGCACCGGGTCGCCGACCTGGACCGAGCTTGAGTCACCGAGCTTGAGCGGGTGCAGCGTCAGCCCGCTGGTCGGCACCTGCAGCAGCGCGAGATCGTCGGAGGGATCCTTGCCGATCACCTTCGCTTCCACGGCGGGCCCGTCTTCTTTGAAGCTGACTGTGATCTTGACGGCGCTCTGCACCACGTGCCAGTTGGTGAGGATCCGGCCGTCGCCGCTGATCACGATCCCCGAGCCGCTGTCCGTCCCGCGCTGGGTTTCGCCGAACGGGTTGAACGGCGATTCGACCTTGCGCACCACCGAGGAGGAGACGTAGACCACGCCGGGCGCCGCGTGTTCGTAGATCTCATGCGGAGTCAGCGCCGAGCCCTGGTTGGAGGCATTGGACGGGGAAATCGGCTGCGACTGCACTTCGGTCACAACGGTCTTGGTGCTTTTGCCGAGGTCGCCCGCGGCGGCCAGGACGCCGACGACGACGCCGGCGCCGATCATCGCGGAGAGCAGGGGGAGAAAGAAGAGCCGCTTCATGTGGCAACCAGCATGAGCGAGCACGATGAAGAGGATCTAAAGGCGATCATCGGTGGTCCTAAAAGTTTGCGGGTCGCCGCGAAGCGCGGCGAGGGCGGCAGCTGGGTCGTGGGCGCGCATCAGGGACTCTCCCACCAGAACCGCGCTCACGCCGGCGGCCTGGAGCCTGTGCAACTGCTCTGGAGAGCCGATCCCCGACTCCGAGACCACGATCGTCTCCGGGGGCATGTGTCTGAGCAGCGCGAAGGTGCGCTCCACATCGACGGTGAAGTCGCGCAGGTCCCTGTTGTTGACGCCGACGATCTGCGCGCCGGCGGCGAGCGCTGTTTCCAGCTCGCGCTCGTCGTGGACCTCCACGAGCGCATCGAGCCCGATCGCGCCCGCCTGCGCGTGCAGGCTCGCCAGCTGCTGCGGTGAAAGCGCGGCGGCGATCAGCAGCACGGCGTCGGCTCCGGCGGCGAGCGCCTCCTGCAGCTGGAACTCATCGAGAATGAAGTCCTTGCGCAGGATCGGCAGCGAGCAGGCGGCACGCGCGGCGCGCAGGTCCTCCAGCGAGCCGCCGAAGTGCGGGCCCTCGGTCAGCACTGAGAGCGCGCTGGCGCCGCCCTGCTCGTATGCGGCGGCGATCGCGGCGACCTCCACCTCGGCGCGCAGCTCACCGGCCGATGGGGAGCGGCGCTTGATCTCGGCGATCACGCCGATGCCGGGCTGGCTGAGCGCGTTGCGCAGGCGGCCGGCGGGGCGGGCAGATGTCGTGTCGAGCGCGGGCGGCGCGGTCAACTTGCGCTGCTCGACTTCGGCCCTCGTGCTCTGCAGGATCGTCTCGAGGATGCTCATGTGAGGCTGCCCGCGGGCGCGTGACGCTTTGTCGCCTCCACGAAGCGCACGAGCGCGTGGCTGGCCCTGCCGTCGGCGATCGCCTGCCTGGCGGCCTGCACTCCCTCGGCGATCGTCTCTACCGCGCCCGCGGCGTAGATCGCGGCGCCGGCATTGATCAGCGCAAACTCGGCGCGCGGCCCCGCCTGCCCCTCGAAGATCGCGAGCGCGATCTCGGCGTTGCGCTGCGGATCGCCGCCGGCGAGCTGCTCCGCCTGGTCGGCCTCGATCGGCGACACGCCGGCCTGCTCCGGGGTGAGCGTCCAACGTCTTATCTGCGGCCCATTGACCTCGACCACGTCGGTCGGGGCGGCGATCGAGATCTCGTCGAAGCCGTCCTGGCTGCTGAGCACGAGTGCGCGCTCGGTGCCAAGCAGCGCCAGGGCACCCGCGATCGTCTCCAGGCGGCTGGCGTCGGAGACCCCGATCACCTGCCGCGGCGCGCCTGCCGGGTTGGTCAGCGGGCCGAGCAGGTTGAAGATCGTGCGTACCGCGAGCTCGTGGCGCACGGGGATCACGTATCTCGTGGCGGCGTGGTGCGCGGGAGCGAACATGAACCCGAAGCCGGCCTCTTCGATGCAGCTGGCGACTTCCTCCGGGCCGAGGTCGATGCGCGCCCCGAGCGCCTCCAGCAGGTCTGCGGAGCCGGAGAGCCCGGTCGCCGAGCGATTCCCATGCTTGGCCACGGCGCAGCCGGCCCCGGCCGCGATCAGGGCGGCCGTCGTTGAGACGTTGAACGTGCGCTTGCCGCCTCCCGTGCCAGCGGTGTCGAGCAGATCGTCGCGCTGCACCGAGACCGCCGCCGCCAGCTCGCGCATCGTGCGCGCAAGCCCCGCGAGCTCCTGCACCGTCTCCCCCTTCGTACGCAGCGCGATCAGGAAGCCGGAGATCTCGATCTCCGAGGCCCGCCCGTGCATGATCTCGGCCAGCACCTCCGAGGTCTGCTCGCTGCTCAGATCGCGCCGGGAGGCGAGCGCGTCGATTGCCTTGGTCAGCACAGGATTCGGCATCAGCAGCCCGCCCCGTTCAGGAAGTTCGCCAGCAGCTCGTGGCCGTGCTCTGTCAGCACCGACTCGGGGTGAAACTGGACGCCCTCTGCCGGCAGCTCGCGGTGGCGCAGCGCCATCAGCACCCCGCCGCCGGTGGCCGAGGACTCCAGGCAGTCAGGCAGATCTTCGTCTACGACGATCGAGTGGTATCGGCCGACCGTCAGCGGGCAGGGCAGGCCGGCGAACAGCGTGCGGCCGTCGTGGGTCACGGTCGTGGCCTTGCCGTGGATCGGCTCGTGCAGCCGCACCGTGCCACCGAAGGCCTGCGCCATCGACTGATGCCCGAGGCACACGCCGAGCGTGGGAATCCCCGCTTCGGGCATCCGCCGGGCCGTCTCGATCGAGATGCCGGCCTTCTCGGGAGTACACGGACCGGGCGAGATCACGCAGCGATCGAAACCGCGCGCAAGCAGCTCATCCACGGTGGCGCGATCGTTGCGGACCGTCTCGACCTCCGCCCCAAGCTCGCCCAGGTACTGCACGAGGTTGTAGGTGAAGGAGTCGTAGTTGTCGATCATCAACACCTTCATGGCCACTCCGGCTGCTCCAGCGCCAATTCGATCGCGCGAAGCACCGCCTTGGACTTCGCGACCGACTCCTCGTACTCGTACTCCGGCTTGGCTTCGGCGACGGTGCCGCCGCCGGCCTGGATGGAGGCGATCCCGTCCTTGACCACGACCGTCCTGATGTGGATGCAGGTGTCGAGGTCGCCGTTGTAGGAGAGGTAGCCGATCGCGCCGCCGTAGCCGCCGCGCTTGATCGGCTCGAGCTCGTCGATGATCTGCATCGCCCGCACCTTCGGGGCACCCGAGAGCGTGCCGGCGGGCAGCACCGAGCGCAGCGCGTCCATCGCGCTGACGTCCTCGCGCAGCTGACCGCTGACGGAAGAGACGATGTGCATCACGTGGGAGTAGGTCTCGACCGACATCAGCGTGTCGACGCTTACGCTGCCCGGCCGGCAGACCCGGCCGAGGTCGTTGCGGCCGAGGTCCACGAGCATCACGTGCTCGGCACGCTCCTTGGGGTCTTCCATCAGCTCCTTGGCGATCCGCTCGTCCTGCCCGGCATCGGCGCCGCGCGGGCGGGTGCCGGCGATCGGGCGGGTGCTCACGCGATCGCCGGTGACGGTCAGCAGCGGCTCGGGGCTCGCGCCTGCGACCTGGAAGTCGCAGAAGTCCAGGAAGTACATGTAGGGGCTGGGGTTGACGGCGCGCAGGCCCCGGTAGATCGAGAACGCCTCCACCGGGCTCGGAGCGGAGAAGCGCTGGGAGGGGACGACCTGGAAGGCGTCGCCGGCGTAGATGTACTCGACGATCGCCCTGACCATGCCTTCGAACTGCTCGCGGGGCATGTTCGACTCGAACTGCGGCATCGCGCGAGTCGAGGCGTCGAACGGTGGCGGCGCCGGCACCGGGCCGGCGAGCGTGTCCCTGATCTCGGCGATCGTCTCCGAGGCGGCCTCGTAGGACTCCTGCAGGGAGCGGCCCTGCGTCAGATCGACGTTGGCGAGGATCGTGACCGTGTGTTTGAGATGGTCGAAGATCACCAGCGCGTCGGAGAGCATCAGCGCCATGTCCGGCAGCCCGAGCGGGTCTGCCTTGGGATCGCCCAGCGGCTCAACCGTGCGCACGAGGTCATACCCGAAGAAGCCGACGGCGCCGCCCGCGAACGGCGGCTGGGAGGCGCCGCCGCCCAGATCGAGGTTCGCCTGCTTGAAATGAGCGGCTGCCTGCGCGGCCAGCGCATAGGGGTCGCCGCCGTCGGCCAGCGACCAACGCAGCACCTGCCGCGGGCGCACGCCGATGAACGACCAGCGCCCGACACTGCCGTGCTCGGCCGACTCCAGCAGGAACGCCGGCTGATCGGGCGCCAGCGCGCGCAGCTTCAGAAAAGCGGAGACGGGGGTCTCACAGTCGTCGATGAAGCTGTGGTGGATCGGCAGCAGGTTCGGGGCGCCGTCCGCCGAAGCCTGCGCGAGCAGCGCCTGCGCCTGCTCCAAAGACGGGGCCAGGACGCTCACCGGCTCTCCCCCTGCGCACGCTCGATCAGCACCGCCAGCGCGTCGCGCAGCCGGCGGCCGCGGCTGTGCAGCAGCACGAGCAGGTGATAGAGCACGTCGGCCGCCTCTTCGTCCACGCGCCGATCGCTCTCCTGGCGCGCGGCCCTGGCGACCTCCTCGGCCTCCTCCATCACCTTCTTGCCGATCAGCGGCGGATCCTCGAGCAGCTGCACGGTGTAGGAGCCCTCTGGGCGCTCGCTCGCGCGGCTCTGGAGCGTACGCTCGAGCATCGGCAGCATCTCGGCCGCCTGGATGGCACGCTCGCCGACATCATTGTGAAAGCAGGTGCGCTGCCCCGTGTGGCACGCTGGTCCGGCAGGCGCCACGAGCGCAAGCAGGCAGTCGCCGTCGCAGTCCAGGCGCAGCGCGCGGACCGCCAGCGTGTTTCCGCTGCTTTCGCCCTTGCGCCAGAGCTGCTTGCGCGAGCGGCTCCAGAGGTGCAGCTGACCGGTGCTGCGGGTCAGCTCCAGGGCCTGCTCGTTCATGTAAGCGAACATCAGCACCTCGCCGGAGTCGCAGTCCTGGGCAATGCACGGCAGCAGCCCGTGCTCGTCGAAGACGGGCGACTGAATGGTCGGGCTCTCGGTGGGGGCGCTCGGCATCGAGATCGGATTGTAGGTTGCCTGCATGCAAGGACTGCTCGACCGCAGGCTGGTGATCGTCACTGGCAAGGGCGGGGTCGGCAAGACGACGATCGCGGGGGCACTCGGTCTGGCCGCGGCGCGGCGTGGCGCAAGAACGCTCGTGCTCGACACGACCGGGGCCTCGGCGCGGCTGCGAAGCCTGTTCGCCGGGCAGGATGTTCCGCGGCGGCTGGAGCGTGAGGCCGACGGGGGCGGGGGCGGGCGGGCCCCAATCCAACTGATCGATGGCCTCTGGAGCGCTTCGATCGATCCCGACCAGGCGCTGTTGGAGTGGATGCAGTCGCTCGGCGGTCGCGTGCCGGCGCGGATGCTGGCCTCCAGGACGAGCTTTCAGTACTTCGCAGCGGCAGCGCCGGGGGGCCGAGAGCTCGTGTGCATGGTCAAGGTCTGCGACCTGGCGGGCTTGACCGGGGGACGCGGCGCCTATGACCTGGTCGTGCTCGACGCGCCGGCGACCGGGCACGCGCTGGCGATGCTCTCCTCGCCGCGGACGTTCGCGTCGATCGCGCGCGTGGGGCCGGTGGCGGCGCAGGCGCAGCACGTGCAGGAAATCCTGGCCGACCCCGCCCTGACGGGATATCTTGCCGTCGCGCAGGCGAGCGAGATGGCGGTGAGCGAGACGCTCGACCTGCAGCGGGAGCTCTCCGATCAGCTCGGGGTGCAGCTCGTGGACGTGATCGTCAACGCGACGATGCATCGGCGCTTCACCGGCGAGGAGCTGGATCGGATCGCGAGCCTGCGCGGACAGGAGCAGGTCTCGGCGCGCAGCCGACTCGCCGACGCGGCGGCCGCGGCAGCACATGCGGCGCATGCGCGCACCCGCTTCCAGCACAGCCAGGTGGCGCGGCTGCGACGGCATGGGCTGAGCGTGCTGCAGGTGCCGTTCGTGTTTCAGAGCGATCTCGATCTGCAGGCGCTGGAGAAGATCGCCGATCGGCTGGGGCAGATGCTCTGAGCGACGGTCCGGTGGCGCGCCGGGAGACGGGCACGGCGAGGACGCGGGCCACGGTACGGCGGCCCGGCGCCGTCGCGTGTCAGCCGATGCCGAGCCGATCGAGCAGGGCATCGTCGGCGCGCCAGTCGCGGCGGACGCGGACCCCGAGCTGCAGGTGCACGCGGTGGCCGAGCTCGCGCTCGATCTCGCGCCTGGCGGCAATCCCGATCGCCTTGACCATGCGGCCGCCGGCGCCGACGAGGATCCGCTTCTGGGACTCGGTCTCGACCCAGATCGCCGCGATGATCCTGGTCACGCCACTCGGCGACTCCTCGACATCCTCGATCAACACCTCCACGGCGTGGGGGAGCTCCTGGAAGGTGCGCCTGATCACGGCCTCGCGGACCAGCTCGGCCAGCAGCTGATCCCGCGGCTGGTCGGAGCGTTCCCCGGGCGCAAAGAGGAATGGGCCCTCCGGCATCAGCTCGAGCAGGTGCTCTGTGAGCGCCGGCACGCCCTCGCCGGTGCGCGCCGATATCGGGAAGACCTCGGCGCCGGGGTGCAGCTCGGCGGCGGCCGCGAGCGCCTGCGCGGTGTCCGCTCTGCCGAGGCGATCGATCTTGTTGACGGCGATCGTGACCGGCCGGTCGATCTGCGTCAGCTCGCCCGCGATGAAGCGGTCTCCGGGGCCGACTCCCTCCCTGGCGTTGATCAGCTGCAGCGCGGCGTCTGCGCCCTGCAACTCCTGCTCGACGCGGTGAGCCATCCTGCGGGTGAGCGGGTCGCGAGGGCGCTGGACCCCTGGAAGGTCGACGAACACAACCTGGCGCTCCCCTGCGGTGAGCACGCCCCTGATCGCGCGCCTGGTCGTCTGCGGGCGATCGGAGACGATCGCGATCTTGCCGCCGACGATCGCGTTGAGCAGCGTGGACTTGCCGGCGTTGGGGCGCCCGGCCAGCGCGAGCAGGCCGCAGCGGGTCATGTGCGCACGGCGCCCGAGTGCGCGTGCGCGCGCAGGATCTCCGCCTGGGTGGCGAGCATCTGCCCTTGATCGGTCTCGTGGTCCATGCCGAGCAGGTGCAGGACTCCGTGAACGATCGCCTCGCGCAGGTCGGTCGTGTGCTGCGGGCAGACGATCACGTCGCCGAGCTCGCGTTCGACGCCGTCCTGCGTCTCCAGCTCGTCGATCGGGAAGGAGAGCACGTCGGTGGGACCGAGCTTCCCGCGGTGAGCCTCGTTGAGCTGGGCGATCCTCGCGGCGTCCACGAACTCGATCGCCAAATGCCCGTCGCTGACCCCCGCGCTGGCGGCGGCGGCGCCGCACAGGTCTGCGATCTCCTGCTCTCCCGGCGCACCGGGCACGTGCTCGCGGCCGAGCACCTCGACCTCCATCGCCGCCGTCAAGCGTCCCGCCCGGCGCCCGCAGACTCATCGCCGTCGCGATGCCCCGGCGCCGCGGAGTGGGCATCGTAGGCCTCGACTATGCGCTGGACGAGCTTGTGCCTGACGACGTCCTCGCCGCCGAAGCGGACGAACTCGATCCCCTCGACGGTGCTGAGCACGTCGGCCACGGCGACCAGGCCCGAGCGCTGCTCGGGCGGAAGGTCGATCTGGGTGATGTCTCCAGTAACGACTATCTTTGAGCCGAATCCCAGGCGCGTGAGGAACATCTTCATCTGCTCCGGCGTGGTGTTCTGTGCCTCGTCGAGGATCACGAATGAGTCATTGATCGTGCGGCCGCGCATGAATGCCAGCGGCGCGACCTCGATCACCCCGCGCTCGAGATGCTGGGAGACCTTCTCGGGGTCGATCATGTCGTGCAGCGCGTCGAAGAGCGGCCGCAGGTAGGGATCGACCTTGGCCATCATGTCTCCAGGCAGGAAGCCCAGCCGCTCCCCGGCCTCCACTGCCGGGCGCGTGAGGATGATCCTGTTGACCTCGTGGCGCGCAAGCGCGGCCGCCGCCATCGCGACCGCCAGGAACGTCTTGCCGGTGCCCGCCGGGCCGATCCCGAAGGTGATCGTGCTCGAGCGGATCGAGTGAACGTAGCGCTTCTGGTTGACCGTCTTTGGCGCCACGCGCAGGCTGCGGTGGGCCCAGACGACGTCCTCGAGCACCTTCGCCGGGGACTCGTGGCGATCGAGCGCGCCGGTCACCGCCGCGATCGTGCCGGGGCCGACCTGATGGCCGCGCTCGATCAGCTCGGAGAGCTCGCTGACCACGCGCCGGCCGGTGCGCGTCTCGCGCTCCTCGCCGTCGAGCGTGAGCAGGTTGCCGCGCAGGAAGACCTTGCATTGGAGGTGCCCCTGCAATGCGCGCAGCACCGTGTCCTGAGAGCCCGCCAGCTCGGCGGCGACCTCGTTGGGCAGCTCGATCTGGGTCCTCATCCGGCGATCGTGGGCCTGCGATCGGCGCGCGAGCTCATCGGCTGAGCGTCTCCTTGACCAGCGCCGAGACGCGCTTGCCCTCGGCGCGACCATCGACCGCCGCCATCGCGCTCTTCATCGCGACGCCCATTTCCTTGACCGTCTGGGCGCCGCTCTGCCTCACGGCCTGCTCGACGATCTCGCGCAGCTGCTGCTCGTCCATCTCTGCCGGCAGATAGGCGGAGATCAACTCCGCCTCGGCTCGCTCCCCTGCCTCGAGGTCGGCGCGGCCGGCGTCGGCGTAGGCGCTTGCGGCCTCCAGGCGCCGCTTGCGCTCGCGCCGCAGCACCGCCAGCTCGTCGTCCTGGCCTTCCTTCTGGGCCTTCTGAAGCTCGGAGAGCAGCAGCCGCAGGGCGCCCAGCCGCTCGCGCTCACCGTCGCGCATCGCCTGCTTGACGTCCGAGCGGACCTGTTCGAGCAGGCTCACGTGCGCCCGCCTGCAAGCGGCGCCGTCTCTGTCTCGTGGAGGCCGTGAATCGCCATCTGCACTTCAGGATACGCCGCCGCGTGGTTGGGTTCCACATTCGCTCTCGGCTCCGGACCCCGCGGACCTCACCCTACCAAACGATGTTCGTATTCTCACATGGTACCGCTTGACAATCGCTCTCATGGTTATTTTCAACACTTTTGCCGGCGACCACTGCATACGTTGCTCGTCATTGCCCCAAGACTCGGCAACGCCACCCTATGTCGAGACGACCTCCCCAGCGCGACCACCAGACGGAAGCGCCCCAACTTTCAGAGCCCGGCGAGGAGGGGCGCATGGCGCCGATGGTCGCCGTCCTGGAGGCCGACCCGAGCCTCGGGTCGCACCTGGAGCCCGCAAGCCTGATCGCTGCCAGACGAGAGGCCTTCGCGCCGCTTGTGAGCCTGGAGCGCGGGCGCTGGCATTGGGAGCAGGCGCCGCTCGAGCCGCGCAACTCGTTCGGCATGCTCGTGCTGGAGGGCATGCTCTCTCGGCGCCAGCAGATCGGCGATCTCTCGTTCGTGGAAATCCTCGGAGAAGGCGACCTGCTGCGACCGTGGACCTCCGAAGAGAGCACCACGCTCGCGGGCCGCGTGGAGCTGGCGCGCGCTGAGCACCTGCCAGATTGCGCTGCTGGACCGCGACTTCGCGCTGCGCACCCGCCACTGGCCGGAGATCGCAGCCGCGCTGCTCGAACGCGCAACGCTGCGCTCGCAGGCATTGGCGACCACGCTTGCGATCCACGGCGCAGTGCGGGTCAAGGATCGCCTGCTGCTGATGCTCTGGCATCTCGCCGATCGGTGGGGCCACGTGACGCCGCGCGGCACCGTGCTGCCGGTCCCGCTCACCCACGAAAGCCTCGCCCAGCTGATCGGAGCGCGCAGATCGCCCGTGACGGTGGCGCTCGGCGAGTTGCGACGCGAAGAGGTCGTTCGCCGCGAGCGGGGCGGCACGTGGCTGCTCAGCGGCGAGCCGCCGCTGCAGATCGCGCTGACGCGCAACAAAGCGGCCGGGTAGGCTGCCGGCATTCCCGCGGCGCAGCCTTCCCTCTTCTCCGACTCGATGCTCGCCGGCGAGGTTGCGATCCTCACCGGCGGCGGATCCGGCCTTGGCCGCCAGACCGCGCTGCAGCTTGCCGCCTGCGGCTGCCGCGTCACCGTCTGCGGGCGGCGCGAGGAGCCACTGCACGAGACTGCGGCGCTCGACCCGCGCGGGTTGATCGACACCGAGGCTTGCGACATCAGGGAGGAGGATCAGGTGGATCGGATGGTCGATCGCGTGCTGGAGCGGCACGGTCGCATCGATCTGCTGGTCAACAACGCGGGCGGCCAGTTCCTGGCCCCGGCGGAGTCGATCACCCCGAAGGGGTTTCGGACCGTGATACGCCTCAACGTCGAGGGCACGTGGCTCCTCACCCACGCGGTGGCCACCAGGGCGATGATCCCCTCCGGCGGCGGCGGCAAGATCTTCAGCGTCACGCTATCGCCGCACAACGGGATGCCGGGGATGGCGCACTCCGGAGCCGCGCGCGCCGCAGTGGAGAACCTGATGCGCACGCTGGCGATCGAGTGGGCGCGCTTCGGCATCCGGCTGCTCGCGATCGCGCCCGGCCAGTTCGCCACGCAGACGCTGCTGAGCAAGTATCCGCAGGCGATCGTGGAGCGGCTGTCGGAGACGATTCCCGCCGGGCGCCTTGGCACCGAGAGCGAGTTCGCCTCGCTGGTGGCATACCTGGCCTCCCCGGCCGCGAGCTTCATCACCGGCACCGTGATCACGATCGACGGCGCACGCGACGATTGGCTGGGGCGCTGGCCCCCGGCCCAGGCCACCGATCGGGAGGGCCGGCCGCTGAGCGAGGAGCGGCGCGGTTGAGCCGCTCGCGCAGGCGATCGCACGCAGACGATCCCATGCAGCCAATAACCTGATGTGATGGCATCGAGCTCACAGCTTCCCCCTCCCCTGCTCGCGGTTCTGAGAATCCGATGAGCGCGCCTTCCGACGAGCAGGCCATGAGGCTCCGCTACGAGCAGGCGGTCGCGCCGTTCCTGCAGGACGCGGCGCGTCTGCGGCCGCCCGGGGCCGAAGTGATCGACGCGCACACGCATCTCGGCCTCGACGAGGATGGCCGCTCGCTCGATCTGGCGGGCCTGCTTTCGCTGCTGGACGCCGCGGATGCTCGCCGAGCGTGCGTCTTTCCGCTGCACGACCCCGAGCGACGCCCTTCGTACAGCCTGCCGAACGACAGGGTCCTGCGATGGGCCGGCGAAAGCGACGGCCGGCTCACGCCCTTCTGCCGCCTGGATCCCGCCGAAGACCCGCTCCCCGAGGGCAGGCGCTGCATCGAGGCCGGCGCGAGGGGCATCAAGCTTCACCCCCGCGCCCAGGCCTTCGACTTCAGCGGCCGCCAGATGCAGGGAATCTTCGCCCTGGCCGAAGAAGCGGGCGTCCCGATCCTGATCCACGCCGGCAGGGGGCTGCCGCCGCTGGCCAAGGGGCTCGTGGACCTTGCGCTCAAGCACCCACGCGCGACGCTGATCCTCGCCCACGGCGCGATCTGCGACCAGGGGATCATCACCTCCCGCCTGGCCGATCACCCCGCCGTGCTCTACGACACCTCCTGCTTCTTCCCGATCGACGTGATCAAGTTGCTCGCGCGCGTGCCCGTCGAGCGCGTCGCCTTCGCCTCCGACCCACCTTACGGAGCGACCGCCCCGGGGCTCTACCTCGCGCTTCGCGTCGCAACGCAGGCCGGTCTGGAGGAGCAGGCGCTGCGGGGCCTCATCGGCGAGACGATGGCCGCGCTGATCGATGGCGAAGATCTGCCCGTGCCGACCGAAGCCCGCCGGCCGGGAGCGATCGCTCTTTCGGGGCGGCTTGCCCGCGTCTACGGATACGCAAGCCTTGCCGGGCCTGCCCTGTTCGCCGGAGTCGCCGAGCAGGCGCTCGCGATGATCGACATGGCGATCGCGGCCTGCCGGCTGCCGCAAAGCGCGGAAGCGCAGGCGCCCGACCACGAGCTTGCCGCGCTGGAGACGATCGGGCCGGCGCTGGAGACCGCGCTTGCGCTGCTGTCGGGAAGCGAGGGCTCCCAGACGAGGGTCAGAGCCGCGATCGACCTGATCTTCCGCTCGATCGCGCTCGCCGCCACGGCGGTGCCCGACGCCGAGGCCCCCGAGGCGCTTCGCGGACTTGACGCCAGCCGGCTGAGCGGCTACGCCGACGGCGACTGAACGGGCGCCCGCGCCCGCGCCGGACACTGCTCGCGGTTCAGGCGGCGGCCGGCGCGGAGAGCCGCGCCGCAGCCCAATCGCCCTCGTGGCGGCGTGCGCGCTCACGCAGGCCGTGCCTTGCGGCGAACGCCTGGACGACCTCATCGACCTCGCCGGCCAGGAGCCCGCTCACGATCAGATGCTCGGGCGCCTGCGCGATGCGCTCGCACAGCTCGAGCAGCAGCGGGCGCAGCAGGTTGGCAAGCACCGTCGTCTCGCGCATTGGCGGCAAGGCATCTCTGCGCAGGTCGATGCGCGCGATATCGAGCTCGACGCCGTTGGCGATCGCGTTGCAGCCTGCGGCACGCACGCTCTCGGGGTCGTGATCGAAGGCGCTCACGGGCGCAAACCCGAGCTTGGCCGCCGCGATCGCGAGCACGCCCGATCCTGTGCCTACGTCGATTGCGGCGCCGCGGCGGCCCGAGGCGGCGAGCTCGAGCAGCAGCGTCAGGCAGAGCTTGGTCGTGGCATGCGAGCCGGTGCCGAACGCCTGCCCGGGATCGATCTCGATCTCGTGCGCGCGCCCGTCGGCCAGCGGCGACTCCCACGGCGGACGCAGGTGCAGCGCCGCAGCGCCGCCCACGGCCGGCGCGGCCAGCGTAACCGGCCGGTGAAAGCGCTTCCAGCGCTCGTGCCAGTCGTCTGGCACCTCGGTGCTCTGCACCTCGACCAGCGCCCCGCCCACGAGCGCCCGCAGCGCCGGCAGCTGCGGCAGCTCGCCGGGAGCGCCGTAGACGGCGTACTCCACGGTCTGCTCGTCGGGCTCGCTCTCCTCCACGCCACCCGGCGCCGAGCTCCAGCAGGTCCGCGAGGGCGATCTCCGCATGCTCGCGGCTGACCCGCACCGCGAGCCTGATCACGAGGAGTGTCCGCGCAGGGCGCGCCGCACCTTCGAGAGCACCGATTCCTCGGAGCGGAGGTTCTCCTCGGTCAGGGTCGTGCTGAGCCGCTGCATCAGCTCGCGCTGCTCGTCGGTCAGCCGCCGCGGCACCACGATGTCCAGCACGACCCGCAGATCGCCCTTGCGGACACGTCGCAGCTGCGGCATTCCGTGACCGCGCAGCGTGACGATTTCGCCCGGCTGGGAGCCGGCGGGCACCTGCACCTCGATCGGCCCCTCCAGGGTCGCGACCTCCAGGCTGCCGCCGAGCGAGGCCAACGGCGAGGACACCGAGAGGGCCGTGATCAGGTCGTCTCCTTCGCGGATGAAGCGCTCGTCGGGCCTTACGCGCACGAGCACGTAGAGGTCGCCTGCCGCAGCGCCGGCCTCGCCTGCGTGCCCCTTGCCCGCGACCCTGATCCGCTGCCCGTCGGCGATCCCCGCCGGAATCTCGACGCCGAGCGTCTGCTTGGCAGCCCGCCGGCCCCGGCCGCGGCACTGGCGGCAGGGCTGGCTCGGCAGGCGTCCGTCGCCGTGGCAGCTCTCGCAGACGACAGTCCTCATCATCTGCCCGAACGGAGTTCTGGTCACGCCCTGCAGCTGGCCCGATCCCCCGCAGCGATTGCAGGTCTCGATCGGCGTGCCCGGCTCGGCGCCGTTGCCGTGGCAGTGCTCGCAGAATCTCCACCGCGTCGTAAGAGACATCGACGCTCTTTCCCTGCGCCGCCTCGATCAGCTCGATCTCGACCGACACCGCCAGGTCGCCGCCGGGCACGGGACCCGAGCGCGCGCCGAACTGGCCGCCGAAGAACGCGTCGAAGAGATCGCCGATCGAGCCGAAGGCGTCGAAGTTCGGGGAGAATCCGCCGGAGCGCAGCCCTTCGTGGCCGTAGCGGTCATAGGTGGCTCTGCGGTCGGCGTCGGAGAGGATCTCGTATGCCTCGGCCGCCTCCTTGAACTTGTCCTCGGCCTGCGGGTCGTGCGCGTTGACGTCGGGGTGCAGCTCGCGTGCAAGACGGCGAAACGCCTTCTTGATCTCCTGCTCGGAGGCGTCGCGGCGGATGCCGAGCACCTCATAGGGGTCGCGTGGTGTCGATGTGGTGCTCATGTGCAGGGAGGCTTGAGGCTAGCGCTCGGCGTAGGCGTCTTCGACGAAGCGGGAGAGCTCGCGAGCGGCCTCCCTCACCGTAGCGATCGCGCCTGCATAGTCCATCCGCACCGGGCCGATCAGCGAGACGGCGCCGAGCTTGCGAGGGCCGACGCCATACCCCGCCGCCACGACCGAGAAGGGCCTCATCGCGGGCAGCTCGTTCTCCTGCCCGATGCGCACGTAGACATCGGGCGCCGAGAGCGCCGTGCGCAGCACGTTCAGCAGCGCCACCCGCCGCTCGAGCAGGCTCATCAGCTCGTTGATCTGGGCGACGTTCTCGAACCGGCCCGCGGAGAGGAGTTGGCTTGCGCCCTCGACGTAGAGCGTCTCCTGCGCATCGCCGGGCGGCGCCTCCAGGAACGCCGGGGCCAGACGCAGCAGGAAGTCGCGCTCGAGCACGCCAAGCCCCTCGTCGAGCAGACGCTGGTGGAGCATCCGCGCGCCGACGCCGACGCCGGCCAAGCGCTCGTTAAGGTACTCGCCGGCCCAGTTGACAAGGCCCGGGTCAACCGGCGCCGCAAAGGTCACGATCATCTTCGAGACCCCGCCGGTCGAGGTGATGATCACGACGGCGACCACCTGCGGCTGCAGCGCCAGCACCTCGACGTGGCGGATCTTGGCCATGTCCGGCAGCGGAGCCGAGACGACCGCCAGCAGATTGCTGACCTGCGAGAGCGCCTCGGTCGTCAAACGGATCGCATCCTCGACCTCCCGGCGCACGAGCGAGACGCCCAGGTGCCGCACGGGCGCTGCCCCCTTGCCGGTGGCGAGCATCAGGTCCACCACGTAGCGACGCCCGGCGTCGGTGGGCACCCGTCCCGCCGAGGTGTGGGGATGGGTGAGCAGCCCCTGCTTCTCCAGCAGCGCGAACTCGTTGCGGACGGTCGAGGGGCCGCAATCCAAGTCGGGGGCTGAGGCGATCGCCCGCGAGGCGACCGGCTGCCCGGTCTGGATGTGTGCATCCAAGACCGAGCACAGGATCCTCTCCTGGCGGGGCGTCAACATGCTCTGATTCTAGGAGTGCAAGGGCCGGCCCGGGCGCCGGGCGCCCGTCCGGCCCCGGCTCCTACAGCTCCAGCTCCGCTTCTGCGTTGCGAATGATCTGCTTGCCGGCCTGCTCGGCGACCGTGTCAACGATCACGTGCCCACCCTCGCCCTCGCGCGCGGTCCCGGTCACGACGATCTCCTGCTCGGGGACGCCCATGCCGCGGAACTGCACCGTCAGGCGCTTGAGATGCTCGGGACCGCCGGCGGCCTCGGTCTGGGCGCGGGCGACCTGCGCCATGCTCCAGAGGCCGTGCAGGATCCGGCCGGGCAGGCCGACCGCTTTGGCGAACTCCTCGTCGATGTGGATCGGGTTGAAGTCCCCGGAGGCGCCCGCGTAGCGGACGGTGAGGTACTTGTCGGGGGTGATCTTCAGCTCGGGGATCCGATCCCCTGCGTTCAACGTTGCCATGCCGCTCACACTCCTCGCACGATGTTGGTCCAGATGCCGCGACATACCTCTTCGCCTCGCTGGTTGGTGGAGACCGACTCGAATACGTAGTAGCCGAGGCCGCCGTCTTCGCGGATCTCCTTGACGCTTGCGAGCGTCGCGATCTCATCGCCTGCGACGACGAGCGGACCCCACTTGAACTCCTGTCCACCGTGGACCATCAGCGCGAAGTTCAGTTCGATCTCGGGGTCGAACAGGGCCGGCCCGACGGCGGGCGCCCCGAAGACGACCGCGAACATCGGCGGCGCGACGACGTCGGCATATCCGGCCTGCCGAGCGGCCTGCACGTCCAGATGAATCGGGTTGGTCTCGCCGACGGCGAGCGCGTACTCCTTGATCTTCTCGCGACCGACCGCGTAATGGGTGGGCGCGTAGGTCTTGCCTACGGCTTTGGTGTTGACTGGCACCGGAATGGGCTCCTTGCGCGATTGACGCTTCCTCAAAGACCTTCTGCTGCGGCGGCGCAGTTTACGTGGCCGGCCCGCTCGGGGCCGGCCACGTGCACGTCAATCGAGGATGCCTCGCTCAGAGTGCCTATCGAGGTGCTCTTAGAAGACGACCTCGGCGCCGGCGCCGACCCCGAGCAGATCGCCCTCCTGCATGCCCGGATCGCCGCCCTGCGGCGCCCATTCCTCCTGCTCGCCGTCGGGGCCATCCAGGAACTCGACCGAGTCGGCGACGATGTTCACCGCCTGCCGGCGCTGCTTCTCCTCGGTCTCCCACTCGCGCCATTCCAGGCGACCGTCGATCGCCACGCGAGAGCCCTTGCGGGTGCAGCGCTGCACGGCCTCGGCGGCCGCGCCGAACACGCTCACGTCGAAGAAGTTCGGCTTCTCGCTGTAGGCGCCCTCCTCGTCCTTCCTGAGCCCGTTGCAGGCGACTCGCAGGCTGCAGAGGCTGCGGCCGGAGGGTGTGGCCCTCGCCTCCGGGTCGCGCGTGAGCCGGCCGACGAGAGTCACCCGGTTGATGTTCGTGTGGGGCATCGCTGTTCTCCTTGTCTCTGTCGTGCTCCCCGCAGGGAATCTAGGCGGCGCTTGGGATGGCCTGCGCGGCCGGGCCCGGCAGAGCGCTCAAAGGAAGCGCGATCACGCGCGAGCGCGCACGCGCACGCTCGATCGCGCGGTCCAGCGGACGCTGCACCTGCGGCGAGGCGAGGTAGAGGACGCCCGCGATCGTCTCGCAACGCGCCCACGCCCTGCAGATCGCCTCCAGACGCCGCTGCGCCTTCACCGTCGGCCTCAACCTCGACCGCCAGCGGCAGCGACCCGGAGCCGACGGCCCTCGGCCACAGCACGAGGTCGGGGCGGTGCAGCAGCGGCTCGCCCGCGCGTCCCCTTGCGAGCATCGCGCTCGCCAGCCTGCGACCGTGCTCGGCCTCCTGGCGCCTGAGCTCACGCTCGCCGCTGACTTCGTGCTCCGGGTAGCACCGCTCGAGACTCGCAGCCGCGGCTGCGCAGGCGATCAGATGGCGAGCGTTGCTCGGGCTGACACGGCAAATCTCGAGGTTGCAGCCGGCCGCTCTCATGCCGGCCGAAGTGACAGTGTAGAGCGTGGAGGCGCCTTGCAGCAGCCGCGCGTCGCAAAGCAGCCGCCGTCTCACGGCTGCCTGCAGGCGCCCGCGCGCAGCCGCCGGCGAGATCCCGTCGCGATGTGCAAGCGCCTCCGCAGTCACCGCGCCGAGGCCCGCTGCCCAGCGGATCGTCGCGAGCCGCTCCGGCTCGGTGAGTCGATGCCTGCTCCCGGGCGCCGCTTGGGGTTCATATCCAGATCGAGTGGCCATGTGCTTCCTTTCGTTTGATGGGTGCGCCGACCGCCCGCGGACGGCCGGCGCGGGGTTGGACTGCGGACCTGCGGCAGCTACCGAGGCCGCGTCACGGAGAGCATCCGCGCCACGCGAACGCCCCTCGTCGGGCCGTCGTGCACGATCACGGCGGCCTGCCCGGGCTCCAGAGCGCTCACGCGCTCGGGCGCCAGCTGCTGGGTCTGAGTCGGCCTGTAGGTGCGGCGGCCGTCGCTGGAGAGGGTCGTGCTCCAGGACCACCGCCTGCCGGCGAGCTTGCACACCCATTCGGCCGACTCGGGGTTGACCTGCCGATGGGAGATCGTGGAGGTGAGGTTGCCCGCCACCTGTCTGAGCAGGTTCTCTCTGCCCGGCAGTTGCAGGTCCGAGATCTCCTGGGTGCCGAGCACGAGGCTCATGCCCGCGCCTCTGGCCCTGCCGAACAGGCCGCCGACATGAGGCGCGGCCAGGGCCGCGAACTCGTCGATCACCGCGATCGACGGCGACGCGCCGACGCTGCAGGCGCCGACGCCGCGCTCAGCAGGTCCAGCACGATCGCGCCGCCGAGCATCTGCATGATCAGCGGGCGGCTGTCGGCGCGCAGCCTGAGGCAGCACCACCGCGCCCGTGCACAGCGCGTCGGGCAGCGCGAAGCTCGACTCGCCCGTTTGCTGTGGGGTCAAGCCACGTCCCACGTCGGACTCGGCGAGGATCGCGAGACGGTCTCGCACTCCCGAGAGGTCGCTGCGCTGACGAGCGCTCAGGCCATCCAGGTACTCGTAGCTCGTCTGCGCCTCGCCTTGCGGCAGCTGCCTGCGGCGACCATCTCCAGACGGTCGGGGTCGAGGTTCTCGGCGAGCGTCGCGAGGCTCAGCTGCACTCGGGCTCTGCGCAGGATGCGCACCTCCTGCCGAGGAAGCGCTGCGCCTGGCGCAGGTAGTGCGGCTCGGTGAAACGCTCGCCCGCGAGCGCCTTGTCGGCGATCTCGCTGTCGCTGCCGCTGGCGTAGGGGTTGTAGGCGCAGTGGGCCCTCCGGCGACCATTCAAGGAACCGGCTTGCCCTCCCTCGTCAGCGGCCGCGCGCAACTGCTCGGCGAGCATCCGGGTCGTCCTTGGGATCGATCACGATCGCGGGCATGCCCGCCTCGATCGCGCGCACCGCAAGCCAGGTCTGGGTGACTGTCTTGCCGGACCCGGCGGCCCCCACCACGAGCGTGTGCGCGCCGCCGGCAAATCCCTGGATCGGCACTTCGACGGGCGCAGACTGCCCGTCGTAGCCGACCAGCAGCGCATTGCCGACAAACCAGCGCTGCCCTCGCACCCGCCAGCGCCGCAGCACCATGCGGCCGAGCAGCGCCGCGGCTGCGAGCGGGCCACGTGGCTCGTGAGCCATCTCGCCCTCGTGCGCCAGATCGTCTCGTTCGCGTCGGCGCCCGATCCTGCTCGCAACGACGCTTGCGATTCCAACCGGCCAGGCGAGCGAGCCGAGCGAGCCTCCCGCCAGCAAAGCGAGCGCCAACCCGGACGGCGCCCAAGTCCAGCGCAGCCGCGACGCCCGCATCGCGTGGGCGCACAGCCATCCCAACACCAGGCCGAGCAGAAGATGCTCGCCGGCTCCCAGCAGCCAATGCAACGCATCCAGCGGCTGGGCCTGCAGTTGCGCTCCCGTTTCCGGGAACCCGGTCGACGATTCCATCGTCGCTCCTTTCCGGCAGGCGGCCGCAGCCGCCCGCCGCTCGTAGGACAGACGGTCGGCCGGAGCCGCCGTCCGATCGTGCGGCGGGCGCAAGGCCCGCCCTCGACCGGTCCGCGGCAGGCCGCAGACCGGAGCAAGGCTTCGGCGATCCGGCGATGCCACAGACCGGATCGCGTGCGGTGGCCGTCGGTCCGCTGCGGCGCGCCAGAGCACGGCGCAGCGGGCGCGGCAGGGTCGCGGCGGCCGAGGGCCTGGCGAGGCCCCCGCTCGCGGCCCGAGCTAAATCAGCCGGTAGCCGACTCCGCGAACGTTGACTATCCAGTGACGCTCGTCCAACGCCGAGAGCTTGCGCCGCAACCGGCTGGCGTGGCTGTCGAGCGTGCGCGTGGTGCACGCCGTCCGGTAGCCCCAGACGCCGCGCAGCAGATCCTGCTTGAGAAAGACGCGATCCGGGGCGCTTGCAAGCTGCACCAGCAGCTACGTACTCCATGCGCCGCAACGCAAGCCGGCGACCTCTCAGGCGCGCGACGCGCGCGTCGAGGTCGATCGCCAGCCTCCAACCTGCAGGTGCACCGAGGCCGTGTCCAGCGCGCCGGACCGGCGGAGCAGGGCACGGATGCGAGCCCGCAGTGCAGGTATCGCGGCGGCCGAGCCAGGAAGTCGTCGGCGCCCGCCTCGAAGGCGCGCAGCAAGTCGAGCTCCTGCGCGGTCGAGCAGAGCACTATCACGGGCAGGTCGGACCGCAGCGGTGCTCGCATCTTGGGCAGAGACGCGGGCTCGGTGCTGCGAACCTGCTCCAGGAGCTCCAGCGCTGCCCGCGCGCTCTCGAGCTCGCCGAGAATCGCCAGTCGCGGTGGGCGCATCTCGGCCAGCGCCCGTGCATGCTCCGAGCTGCGCGCAAGCATCGGCTCAAACCCGTCGGCCAGCAAATGGCCCGCGATCGTGCGTGCGATCTCCGGATCTGCCTCGGCCAGCAAGATCGTCGTCGCCCGCGTGGCAGCAACCGGGCTCGCGGCGACGGCAGGCTGCCCGGCGTCGCAGAGCGCGCTCGGCGCACCGCGGGCGGGCGTCACCGCGTGCAGCGCGCCGGGACTCATCCGAGCTCGACCTCGCGCGGAGCGATGCAAAGGCCGCGGCGGGCGATCAGGGCCAGCACGTCGCTGTGCACCCACGGCGAAGGCGCGGGAGCGCCACCCTCGCAGACCAGCCCGAGACGACGCGCAAGCCAGGTCGTTTCGCCACTGAACACCCCCCGCCGATCGCGCTTGACCCGCCCGCAGCGCAGAGCGATCTCGCTCATGCTCGCATCGCCCCGCTCGACCGCCGTGAGCACAGCTTCCCGCAGGCCTCTGTTGAGCACCGTGCGGCTGGCGTTCAGACGCTCCAGCTCGATGCCGAGCGTTGCCACCGACACGCTTCTGTCGTCTCTATGCCGGTCGATCGCGGCGGCGCTCAGTGCTCTGATCGGCTCATAGCTCTGCAGCGCCCCGATCGCGTCCCGGATGCTCACCGGCTGCTCGGCAGCCTCGGCGGTTCCGCCGCTCCTGTACCAGCGAAGCTCTGGAATGGAGATCGCATCGCCACCGGCGCGAGCCGGTAGCGATTGCCCGTCGCGTCCCGGAGCTCCTTGCCGTGGATTGCGCGACTGGGTTTGCTCGCTGTGGAGCGCCGGCCGTCGGGACCCCTCATCGCCGGCGCGTACAGGTCCTGCATGGTCGCCTGCCTGCAGCGCTTGCGATCGTCTCCCATGTAGAGGTCACAGACGATTCGAGCGTTCTCTGCGGGCTCGTCTGCGCCCAGATGCGCGACCAGCCGGCGGTCGCCGGATGTCAGTCGATCGCGGTCGATCACAAGTCTGCTGCCGTGCGCGGCGCCATAGCTGACGACGTCTCGCGGCCGCCCGAGCTCGTCCACGTAGCTGGCCAGCACCTTGCTCGCCCGCGCGCTGCGCCGCCGGCGCGTGCGGCAGGGCGACGCTTGCGTCGAGAGCTCTGCCTCTCCTCGGCATGCGGGACGCGATGGAACGGTGGATCGGCGCGTGCGCGGGAGTGTGGTGGTCATGCGATCTCCTGGCATCTGTGGGTTGGGGGTGTGGAATCGTTTAAGCAATCGCCTGGGACGAAATGGACGTTTGCGAGCGCAGGCTCGCGCGCATTGCGCATGGACGAGACCCCCTTAAGGGGGTCTCGAAGCACGCCGTCGCCGTCGTGCCGAGCCGCAAAGTTGGCGCGAAATGGTCATCGCGCGCTGCTCTGGAAGGCTTTACGCTCGCGAAGGCGAGCTTCTGCCCGGTGAGGGCTGTGTTGTGGCTGCTGCACTGGGGAGATGCGAAAAGAGAGGGAAACCTAGCCGGCTGCCGGGGACGGGCGAGCCGTCCCGGCGAAGCCATGCCGGCCCCCGGCAGGAGACTGCAAGCGCATGCCTCGTCCTTTCGCGCTTGACAGGGCGCATTTGCGCAGGCCCTACCCGCAGCTGTGCTGCCGTCATCGGGGCGGCCGACATCGCCCGCCGCGCCTGCCAAGGGTGGGCTGCTGCATGTCGCGAGAGGGCGACTGCAGGCTGCCGGCAGGCAACTGAGAGGCCCCGTAGGCGCCGAGATCCGAGCTCGACCGCCGGCGATCGTCATCGCCCACTCTCGCGCTGGCCGAGCAGGGTCCGGATGGACCTCGTGAGCAAGCGCGCGTCCGCCCCGCTCTCACGATCAGAGGCGCCCGCCCTGCTGCGGGGAGGGATGCTCGCAACCGCGTAGGCGCCGAGCAGGCCCTCGTGCGCGTCTCGCTCGGCGGCGAAGACGATCCGCTCACGTCCGGTGTAGAGCCAGCGATCGGGATACTCGCCGGCGTAGGCGCGGCTGGCAAGCAGCAGGCCGTCGGCGCGGCGAGCGCACTCGCGCGCCCGGGATCGGTCGCGGCAGACGAACACAACGGCTGCCACGACGCCGTCGCGGCCGTAGCGGCGCAGGTGCGTCGACCAGCCGGTGAGGAAGTGGTCGTAGCGATGCAGCTTCGCCTGCCAGCCGGGCATGCCGCAGCGATCGTCGATCTCAACCATCAGGTTAACTGCCGGCGAATTCGCATGGGACCCGTCAGATGCCAAGCCACCGATCTCCAACCGCAGCAGCGGACGCACGGTCTCGAAGCGCTCGACCTCGACGAGCGCTCCCTCGGCATCCAAGCGCACGAAATTGTGGGGCGCCCTGCCGCCGGGCAGGCGCAGCTGCTGCGGCCCGATCGCGGCGGCGCCCGCGGCGGCGCCCGCGGCGGCGCCCGGGAGTGGAGGGCAGAGCGCCGCGTGCGCGGCCCCCACCCACCGCAACGGGCCGCGACCCAGAGCCTGCTCCAAAGCCAGGGCCCAACCCGCCGCATGCACCTCACGCAGGAGCGTGCCCGGGTTGCTGCCGCCTTCGAGCGTCTGCTCGTTCTGTTGCCGCGTCGCCGCCGCAGGCTGCTCACGCCTGCCGCGCGTGGCAAGCAGATGCAGGCCGGCCACGGTGATCGTGCAGCACATCGGCGCGCCGCCGCCGTCCTGTGCATGGAACTGCAAACGCTCGATCAGCCCCGCGTCGGAGAGCTTCTTCAGGCGACGCTGCGTCCCGGTCAGCGCCGTGCCGCCGCCGTGTCTGCGATGCAGCTGGCTGCTGAGCATGTGCCTGAATGTCGCCAGACTGCCGAGCAGCTGCAGGTCCTTGGCGTCGAGCCTGGCCGGCAAGGCCTCGGTACCGCGAGGCACGCGCCGCACCCTCGACGCTCGTGCGAGCGTCACGAGCTCCCGGTAGCTTGGAGCTGCGGCCTCGGGTAGCGGCTCCAGACGCGCAGGAGGCGAATCGGGCTCGCGCTCGAGCGCATCTGCGAGCTTCGCCTCTTTCTCGGGCTCGGCCTGCGTCTCGGCGCGATCCCAGTGGGCTCTGCTCAGATCGCTCAGGTACCTGCCTCCCCGCTCTCGCTGCCGCGCGGCGTGCCACGCCAGCCGCTCCTGGTCCACCCGCAGCGGGATCGTCTGGCCGACGAACGGCAGTTGACGACCCGCCGGAGTGCTCCAGCTCGCGATCGCGTGGTGCTTTGGCAGATGCAGGCGCGCGTCCGGGTGTCCGAGCACCGAGAGCTGCTCGATGCGGGGTCGCACCGCATCGGAGTACTGAGCCATCGTCACGCTCGCCGATTCGCGCGCATCCTCGATCGACGCGGTCGCGAAGTAGACGCGGTGCGCAAAGAGAGCGTCGAGCTGATCGCGGACCTCGCGCTCGACCCATTGCGCGTTCACCTGCCAGCAGGCGACCGTCTCCAGCCCGGCCGAGCGCTTGAGCGCCATCGTCTCGGCGAAGCTCCTGTTGAGGACCAGCGGGGCCTCGTCGACCTTCAGCGCGACCGCGACCCGGTCCTTCGCGGCGACCAGGTCCTGCTGGCGGGAGAGCGCCGCGTCGAGCATCCCGACCAGAAGCTGCATCAGCACACTCGTGTTGCCGGCGCCCATGCCGCCGAGCGCGCCCTTGACCACCAGCACCTCTTCCTGGCGGATCACCCGCTCGAAATCGACCCTCAGCGAGTCGCCCAGCAGCACGCGCTTGATCGACGGCGAGTTCAGCAGGCGCGCGAGCTTGTTCACGGGCGCGTCGAGCTTGGCCGTGGTCGTACTGCGCGCGTCGGCCAGCTGGACGCTCGAGCTCGGCGGTGAAGAAGTCGGAGATCTCCTTGACCTCGGGCAGCTCGCGGACCCGAGCGCCCACCTTCGCCCTGTAGGCGTAGCCCTCCGGACCGACCGACAGCAGGCGCGCCGCGTCCCACAGCGTCGATTTGCGGTCGTAGGCGAGCACCGCGACGATCGCGTTGCGCAGGTAGCGATCCGATGAGGCCCTGATATCCGCATCGGTAAAGAGACTCTTCAAGGCCGCGACCACATAGTCGGCGATCACGTCGGCGGGCGCGTCAACCGCGAGCGGATCGAACCCGCAGGTCGGATGCGCGAAATCGAGCAGCGTGCAGGTGCGCTCGGCGGGCACGTTCCCGAGCGCGGCGTCTGCGGCATCGCCCTTGGGATCCAGCAGGATCACCGCGCATTTGCCTCGGGTCAGGTCCTCCACGATCGAGGCCACGAGATAGCTCGACTTGCCCTGCTCGACGGTCCCGACGACGGCGGTGTTCTGTCGGCGCAGCTCGGGGTGGATCGAGACGGGTCCGCGGGCGTCCCTGAGCGTCCCGCGGCCGTCGGCGGGGCGAAGGATCGCGGCAGGCGCCGGCGCAACCGGCACCGAGCTTCGCTGCAACGGCACGGCCAGGAAGTCGAGCGAAGGCAGATGCCACATCGCCGCGAGCTCGGTCGAGGCGAAGACGCCCTTGCGCTTCGAAGGGAGCGGATTGCCGTCTCCGCGGATCACGCGCCCGCGATAGATGCCGAGCAGGCCGTGACGCACGGCGGTGCCCCGCTCGACCAGGCGGTTCTCGGCCACCTCGGCGCGCAGCGCTGAGGCGATGCGCTCGCAGCCGCCGCGATCGGACGCGACCACCCGCACGTCGACGAAGAAGAGCGGCCGGTGCTGGACATCCAGGCCGCCGCGCAACTCGGCGTCCTCGACCATCGACCTGTCGAGCCTCGGCTCCAGCAGACCGTCTCCGCGCTCCCGAGAGAGACGGTGCTCGTGACGCTTGTAGAGCCGCTTGGCGTGGCGCTCGAAGCCGATGTGCGCAGGCGTCATCGCCAGCTGCACGAACGCGGGCTCGCCGCTGGCCTGCAGCGTGCGCAGCAGGCGGTTCATGAACGGCTCCCGCTCGTGCTCGAAGCGGTCGATCGCCTTGACCCGCTTGATGAACAGCTGCTCCTTCTTTAGGCGCAGCAGCGCCGGCGGCACCCCCACACGCGCGATGGCGCGCTCCAGGCGGCAGTTCGGGTAGGCGCAGCGCAGCGCCGAGAGCACCATCTGCTCCGATCCCGCCGGACAGCAGACCGCAAGCCATGCCTGTCCCGAGATGTGCGCCTCCAGGGCGATCGAGGGCTGTCCGTCGATCAGCCGTCTCCACCAGCGCACGAGCAGGCGCTTGTGCAGAGCCTCGAACATCGCCACGATCGACTCCGCCGTTGCGTCCTCGCCCCGATAGGGCACCACGCGGAGCCTCACCGAGCGCCGATCTCGACGCCGGCTCCCGCGCCACAGCACGAGCATCGGCGCGAGCGAGAGTAGCGCAAGGGCGGCGCCGAGCAGCAGTGTCTGCTCTCCGGCAAGCAGATGCAGCGGCGATGGCATCTCCCTGGCAAATCCGACCGCCCCGGCGCGTTCGGGACACCCGCGAACCGCGCACGCCTACGCCACCGCTGGAGCCTCCTATCTCAAAGGGGGACGAGCGGCGCGCTCAACGGCTCTGCCGCGATCGGTCAGGCGCCATTCGTTGCAGGAGCCGTGGCGCTGCCCCGCCCCGCTGTTGCTCAGCAGCCCCAGGCGCTCCAGGCGCGCCAGCAGCTTGGACATCTGCCCCTGATCGGCGATCCCGGCGCCCTCGGCCACTTCGCGGTTGCTCGCACGCGGATGCTCGCCGATGAACGAGAGGACCCGCATCGTCCGGTATGTGAGCCGCATGTCGAGACCGCCAAGCGGATCCGTGCGCGAGGGCGCCTTGCGCCGCCGCCCTTTCGGGCCCGGCCGAGAGAGCTCTTCGCCGGCCGCCCTGGCACCGCGATACGGCAGCACGATCAGGCTCATCAACGGGCCGAGAAGGTTCACGAGCGGCGCGTGGCCGGGTTCGAGCACGCGCGAGTGAATGACCGTGAAAGCGGCGCCGACCACTCCTTCCACCGCGATGTCAGCCGACTGCCTTCGCCTGGGCCCTGCACTCCTGCGCCCAGCGGGCTCGCCTTCGGCGATCACCCGCTTCAAGACATCGATCGCCCGCGTTCGGCTTTCGAGCACGCGCGGCCCCGCCCCGAGCGCCTCCACGAAGCAGATCCGCGCAAGCGCAGGATGTTCGTCCATGAAGCGGAGCAGCACGAGCAGCCCTGCCCGCACGCCGTCGCGCCAGTTGCGCTGCTTCGAGTACGCCTCGTCGGCCAGCTTGCCGACCCGCTCGACTGTCTGGTCGAAGACGGCCAGGAAGCAGTCTTCGCGATCCTCGAAGAGGTCGTAGAAGGTCTTGCGCGAGACCTTCGCCCTGGCGATCACCTGCGCGACCGTCATCCGCGAATAGCCGACTTCGTCTATGACGTCCACCGTCGCGCTGAGCAGGCGACCCCGCTGGATCTCAGCCACCTGCACGCGCGGCAGCTTCCGGGGTCCCGGCCGCAGCCGCTGCATCACGTCAGCCGTGTCGGTCTCAGCGCTCGAAGCCATCTGGGTTGATCCGCCTTCTTGCCTTGTGTTTAGAGTTTCGAATATTGGGTAAATTCAATTTCCCGCACGCACGCCTCGCAGCGTTGCGCGGCGCGCAGATGGGGGAGCACTTGTGCGTGCTCTAACAGCTTTGCCGCTAAACGGCTCCGAGTCGAGTCGTGTCTCCAACTCGGCCTGCCCGCGTGCCGATTTTTGGCTCTACAGAGGGCAAAAACGGCTTGAATGCAAGCAACTCACCGGCTCGGTCCCCGAGTCCGGCCACTCTTCGGGGCCACCGGAGTCGAGGTGGAACCGCACGCAAACGAAATTGCAGGCGGATCGACGTGCTTGTGAGAGTTTTACTGTTTACTCAGCAAGCGCCATTCCGCGCCTGCGAACCGTTGGCCGACATCGCGCTGAATGCGTCGGCGACAGCCCCGGAGCTCCGGCGCCATCCTCGATCCGCCGACACGCGACACAAGGCAGGCCCAAGCCGGACTCAGACTCTGCCCGACCTGCGCAGCTATAGTGGTCTGGCGCGGCCGCCAGACCCTCATACCGCCAACGGGATTCGAACCCGTGTTACCGCCGTGAGAGGGCGGCGTCCTAGTCCCCTAGACGATGGCGGCGCACTTTCCGCTCGCTGAGGCTAGCAAAGTAGACAGCGCGGACCGGTCTTCGCCGCCCTGCGCAGGACCGCGGGAAGGCCAACGTCACGTGGCAAAAGCCGCTTGGCCTCAGGTGCGATACTGTCGAGTCCTCAGGCGAGCGGATGTGGCGGAATTGGTAGACGCGCACGGTTCAGGTCCGTGTGGAGGTGACTCCGTGGAGGTTCGAGTCCTCTCATCCGCATTTGGGGCGCAATAGCCCGTCTGGACCCACAAAGAGACTCCGAATCAACCACCCTTGGTCTGATGATATGCGCTGCGGTAGTCTGCGCGCACCATCAGAGCTTCACCTTCTCTGAGCTCGCCGCCGTACCGCTGCTCGTCTTGAGGCTGACGGCCAGCTTGATCTTCTTGCGGCCTCTGCGCGCGGCCCTGCCGGCCTTCGTGAACGGCACCGGCAGCCGATGGGTGCCCGCCGCCAGTCGCTCGACCGTCTTCTTCAGGCCCAGGCCCGTGATCGTCACCGTCCCTGACGTCGAAGCCTTGATGGTCACCACAAGACCGCCCATCGCGACCTTGACCTTCTCGATCTTGACGATCGCCACCGCTTTGGCCACGGGCACGCCGACTTTTGCCGACCCTTCTTCAGCCTTCTCGGCCGGCGCCTGTGCTTCGGTCTTGTTCTCAGGCGGCGCGCCTTCAGCCTTCTTCTTCGCAGCTTCTTCTTCAACCTTCTTCTCCGCGGCTTCTTCTTCGGCCTTCTTCTTCGCGGCTTCTTCTTCGTGCTGCTTGGTCAAAGGCTCGGTCACGAAGTTCCACAGGCTGCAGTGCGTGGTGAGAACCGTGAGCTCGACGCCGCCGCCGCTTGTCGGCGTGCGACTCTCCACGCACGGGTCCGGACTGGCCGCTCCCTGCGCGCCGGTGCAGTTCGCCGCCGGCTCCCCGTTGCGCAGGACCGTGATCGACGACGGTTCTGTGCCTGCCGGGATATCGGTGCCGGCAATCTGGAAGGTAAGCATTATCGGATGTTCGACCGTTCCAACGAGTGGCGTGCTGCTGCCGGGTTCGGTGGCGGCGATGTCCAGCTGCGCGCCGAAGACCGTGTAGCCGTTTTCACTCGGAGTGGTCACGGGTTCCTTGGTCATAGTCACGGTGCCGGGTGCGGGCAGCGTCGCTTCCACGACGACTGGGTCTGAGGAAGACGGGCCTTCGCCCGGGTTGGAGCTGACGGTTCCGCCGCTCGACGCCGAGCCTTCCGAGGTGCTGTTGGGCGAACTGGGGTCCACCAGCCACGTCACCGACGGCGGGTCGGGGTCGGTGATCCCGTCGACCGTCGCCCTGACCGTGAAGCTGTGCTCGGAGTTGCTGAGCGTGCCCGTCGTGTACGGCGATGTGCAGGTCTTGTACGGGGCCGAGTCAAGCTTGCATTCATAGGTCGCGCCCGAGATCGTTAACGTGAAGGAGAACGATGCGCTCGTCGCGCTCGAGGCGGCATCGTTGGCCGGGCCGCCCGTGATCTCGGTCACCGGCACATCGTTGACCAAGTGAGCGTTGATGCCGCTCAGTGGTTCCGTCAGCGTGGGGCTCAGTACCGTAGCCGCCGACATCGTGCTCGCTTCGTCGTAGTACTGGATCGAGTATCCGCTGTCGCCGCAGTCGTCGAATTCGACCTTATATCCCGCTCCCGGCGGGAGGTGCTTGAGCGTGTAGAAACCGTTGTCGGCCGTGTAGGCATAGGAGACCTCCAGCGGGAACCCGAATTCCGTTTCGGTTGCCGAGTATGCGTAGACGCAGACCTCGTCGAGAGGCCTGGCGTCGGTCGGCGAACCGTATGCGAAGCCGCTGATCGAAGTGGCCGGCGCCAGTTCGGCGTCGATTCCGCCATGTTCGCTGCCGAGCGTGGCTTCCACCGGCGCGGCCGCGTCGTAGCTGCCCGCGCCGTCGTAGTACTGCGATACGTCGTTGCGGGTGGAGTAATAGCAGTCTTCGAAGTGAACAGCATAATTCCCGGGCGAGAGTCCACCAATCGAGTAGCTGCCGCCATCGCCGCTCGTAGCGTCCCCATAATCGTCATACGGGTAAGCGTCGGGCTTGCCCGCTTCGTAGATGCGAGACGCCGAGATGCAGATTTCGTCCGTGGCGATCGGACTGCCGTGTGCCGTGACGAGGCCCGTGATCTTCGCTCCCAGAGTCAGGTGAGCGTTGACCCCCGTCACGGGCGAGCCTGTCGTTGGCGTCAACACGGTTGCAGCTTCGGGCGTCGATACCCCACCGTCGAATTGCGTGAGGTATTCCTTCTGGTCGCCACAGTCGGCAAACCCAACGACGTAGCCGTCACCCGGCGCGAGGTGCGCCAGGCTGTATGACCCTTCGCTGTCGGACACGACCTCGTAGTAGTCGGCGAGCGGCCCCGAAACCCAGCTGAGCGAGCCCTCCGACGGTTGCTGTGCGTAAACACACTCTGACGCCTTCGGGCTGGAGGCATTCACAGACGAGTAGACGTGCCCCGAGATCGTCGTGGCGCCGGCCAGCTCGGCGTCGATGCCGGTCTTGACGCCGCTAGCCGAGAGCACGACAAGGCTTGCGGAACTCCAGTCGGTCGTGCCGCTGTAGTACTGAGGAACGTCATCGCGAGTGCTGGAGGCGTATTGGGCTGAATACGATTCGAACTGGTTGCAGTCGGCAAATGCAATCTTGTAGGAGCCGGCCTGCAGGCCGACGATCGTGTACTGCCCGCTCGCGTTGGTGACGGCAGACTGCGCATAGGTCCAGTCTTCGCTCTCGCCGCTCACAAGGTATGCCTGCACGCACACGTCTTCACTGGTGATGGGTTCCCCGTTCGCGTTCTCCACCGTTCCACTGATCTCTCCGGCAGTCAGCAGTGCTGCATCGATTTCGGAGGTGGTGCTCCCGGCCGTTACCGACACCTGGTCGGCATTCGCAAACGAGGCTTGGTCGTCGTAGTACTGGGTTTGGTAGTCGCCTGACTCCACGGGGACGAACTCGACCTTGTACGCACCCGTGGCCAGGCCCTCGACTGTGTATTCACCGTCGGAGTTGGTATCCGCGCAAGTCAATCCTTCGTATTCATTGCTGGCCGCCGTCGCGCAGACCTCGACACCCGCCAGGGCAGCCTTGCTTGTCGCGGAGCTCACCTTGCCGGCGATCTCTCCCCCGGCCAGCAGCGCAGCATCGATTCCGGACGTCGTGCCTCCTGCGCTGACCGCAATCTTCGTCGCTTCCGCAAACGAGGCCTTGCCATCGTAATACTGGACAAGATAGTCACTGTTGTGGTCGTAGTCGGGTGAGAATTCCACCGCGTACTGCCCGCTCGCCAGGCGCGCCAGCGTGTATTCGCCATTCGAGTTCGTGTCTGTGCACGTCTCGCTTTCGTATTCCTGGCTACTCGCGGTCGCGCACACGGCGATTCCCCCCAGCCCGTCCTTGGTCGCAGCGGAGGTGACTCTGCCGGCGATCTCTCCGCCGACGATCATCGCGGCGTCGATCCCGGGCGTGGTGCTCCCCGCCGTGACCGCGACCTTCGTTGCTTCGGCGACTGAGGACTTGCCGTCGTAATACTGATCTACGTAGTTGAGGCTGCTTTCGTATTCAGGGGAGAACGAGACCGTGTATTCGCCCGTGCGCAGACCCGAAATCGTGTATTCGCCGCCCGTGCCGCTGGTGGCGCAGTTCCCGCCGCTGCCATCGGTCGCGCAGACCGTGATCCCCGCGATCGCGCCCTTGCTGGCCGCCGAGGTGACCTTGCCCGTGATCTCCCCTCCCGCCAGCATCGCCGCATCGATCCCCGAGGTCGTGCTTTCCGCGCTCACCGCGACCTTCGTCGCTTCCGAAGACGAGGCCTTGCCGTCGTAGTACTGCTCCAGATAGTTCGCGGTGCCGTCGTACGGCTCCGCGAACTCGACCACGTATTCAGCTGTGGGCAGCGATGAGATCGTGTAGCTGCCGCCGGAGGAGCTGGTTGCGCAGCGTTCCGCGAATGCGGACTCGACAGATTCGGAATAAGCGCAGACTTCAATGCCTTCGATTGGATCCTTGCTCTCCTTGGAAGTGACCTCGCCGGTTATCTGCCCGCCGGCGGACATCGCAGCGTCGATCCCCGCCGTCGTGGTGCCCGTGGTCACCATCACCTTCGACGCTTCATCGAAGAAGCGCTTGTCGTCGTAGTACTGCCCGAGGTAGTTCAGGCCGCTGTGCGACGGTACGCTGAAGCTGACCGTGTAGGCGCCAGAGGCGAGACCGCGGACCGCGTATTCGCCGCCAGCGCCGGTGAGGGCACAACGCTGCTCATCGCCTTCGGCTGAGTAGGCGCAGACTTCGATGCCTTCGATCGCAGCTTCGCTCGAGGCGGCAGTTGCTTTGCCGGCGATCTCCCCGCCGACAGCCATCGCTGCGTCGATCCCGCTCGTAGCAGCGCCGTCCGTGACGTTGACGGGAGCCGCTTCCTCGTAGGTGGACTTGCCGTCGTAGTACTGGGTCAAGTAGTTGAGCGTGCTCCGGTCGGGTGCCGAGAATTCGACGATGTATTCGCCACCGGCCAGACCCGACACCGCATATTCGCCCGCAGCGTTCGTGGTCGCACACGTTCCGAACAGGTCCTCCTCGTCGAGGTCGGGATAGGCGCAGACTTCGATGCCTTCGATCGCAGCACTGTTTGCCGCCGCCGCGACCTCTCCGGCGATGCTGCCGTCGGCAGCAGTCTGCGGCGTAGTCGAGGACGCGCCGCTCGCGCTTGCAACCCGACCGGCACGCCCCACGGGGAGTGACGTCACTCGGGTGGCGTGAGACGCGGCTCGCGCGATCGATGCCGGCGCCAGCAACGCGATCGTCACCGCCAACGCCGCCTGCACCATCAGCACCGCCGCTCTGGCTTGCGTCCTTTCAGCCATGCTGCCCACCCCTTATCCGTATGGTTCGTGCATTCGGCAAAGCTCCCAGCCAAGCGCGGGCATACTATCGGACTTTCGCTGACTGTCAAGAGATTTGCCGACGCGCCTCCATGCGTCCGAGCCCGCCACATCGCATCGAGTTGGTGTTCATTTCCCCCGGCGCCTTCGCGCATGCGGAACACAGGCATTGAGCCGAAATGCGGCGGGTTGCGCGTCAGCGGCCGGCGCCACGCGCGCGCGCGCGCCTTACGCGCCGATGAACCCGAGCACCAGCTGCGCCGCTTCCCGCGGCACGTCGAGCTGGGGGCAGTGCCCGACGCCATCGAGCACCACCCAGTCGGCGTTCGGCAGCCAGTCCTCGCGGAAGCGGACGGCGGCGGTGGGCCACTCGAGCAGCTTGTCCTCGGTGCCCCAGACGATCCGCACCGGGCACTCGATCCGCTCCGCGTCGAGGTCCCAGCCCTCGTCGATCGCGTGGTCGATCAGCGCGCCCGCGGCCCGGCAGCCGACGACGCCTCGCATCTGGTGGGCGAGCAGGTCGTTGGGTATGTGCTCGAAGTTGACGGTGGTGAACTGCGTGGCGTTGCGCCTGCCCTCGCTGGTGGCGAGGATCTCCTCGATGTGCGACTCTGCGGCCTTCAGCAGCTCCTGAGTCGTACGGAAGTGCTCCAGCGTGTCCATGTAGGACCGATCCCCCTGCGCCCAGCCGCCGGCGGGCGCGAAGACCACGACGCTCTGCGCGCGCCCGCGCGCGGCGAGCTGCAGCGAGACGTAGCCGCCGAGCGAGTTGCCCACGATGTGCGCGCGGTCGATGCCGGCCTGCTCCATCGCGGCCTCGACGGCGTCGACGAGCGTGGCGTCGCTGATCGGACCCTCGATCGCCGGCCCGCCGGCGTGGCCGGCGAGCGTGAGCGCGAGCACCTCGTGGCGCTCCTGCAGCGCGGGGAGCACGAGATCCCAGGTGCGCCAGGTGTCCGTGAAGCCGTGTATGCAGAGCAGCGGCTGCCCGGAGCCGCCGCGATGCGATGCCGTGAAGGTCGCCGTCATGGCGCAGACGCTACCGCGACTTTGATCGCGGAGGCGCGTTGAAGCGACTGCCTGGGCGCATGACCGTGCGCCGCGGGACGCAGAGGTCCACGCAGCAGCCCTGACGTGGAACTGGCCCGGATCACAGGGGCCGTCAGATCAACGCCGACCAGGAGGACAGCGCATGCAACTCCCGAGGTACAGAACCCCTGCAAGCGAACAGGAGCGCCCGCGGCCGCGGATCCTTCGCCGCGGATGGCGGCGAGCGGCCGTGCTCACCGGCGCGGCGCTTGCAATCGTGGCCGCCCCCGTGGCGCTCGCCTCAAGCGCGGGCGCAAGCCGCTCCGCGCACGCCGCAACCCTCAGCGACAACACGCCGATCAAGGGCGGGATTCACAACCCGGCGTCGAGCTCCTACCTGCGCACGACCGGGATCTTCGCCAACTTCAGCAGCTGGACCACTCGCGTCCAGAATCTCGGCAGCGGCGGGGCGGGAACATTCGTCTGCAAGGCTGCAAGCGGCGGCTCGGCTTGCCTGGCCTCCGAAAACAGCAAGGGAGGGCTCGCGTTCACGTTCGCCACGACGGGCGCCACCGGCGGCGAAATCCTGCTCACCAACCCCGACGGCGCGCCGTTCACCACCAACGCGCACGGCGAAGCCAAAGGCCTGAACGCAAACTACCTGCAGGGCAAGGAAGCAAAGGAATTCCAGCTCGCCAACCAGCCCGCCGCAAACGCGAACGAGCTCGGCGGCAAGCCCGCAAGCGAATACGCCGTCGGCGGGCTGATGTTCGCCGACGTCTCTGCCGCAGGCACGGTCCTCAACACCCGCGGCGCAAGCGCCGCGGCCAAGGAAGGCGAAAGCTTCAAGGTGACCTTCGGCGCCGCGAACGTCAGCAAGTGCTCGTTCACGGCATCGCCCACCGGCGGAGCGCTGAGCGGCGGCCAGATCGGCGTCGAACCGAGCGCGAGCAACACGAGCGTCGTGGTCGTCAATCCGCCAACCGGCTTCAGCGGCGGATTCGATCTGCAGGTGATCTGCTGAGCAGCCCCCGGCAGGGCGGGTCCGGCCCGCAAGGCGGGCTCGCCCCCGCCGGGAGCGTCTGCGAGTATGCCCCCGCGTGGCGGGCGCAGAGAAAGAGAACGGAGTGCGCGAGGACCTGGAAGAGCTTGCGCGCCGACGCGCGCTGACGCAGGACGCCGCCCGCCCGCAGGCGGTGGAGAAGCGCCACGCCGCCGGCGGCCGGACTGCGCGCGAGAGCATCGCAGACCTCGTCGATCCAGGCTCCTTCGTCGAGTACGGGCGCTATGCGATCGCCGCCCAGCGGCTGCGCCGCGACACCGAGGAGCTGATCGAGCGCACGCCGGCCGACGGACTTCTCGCCGGCACCGCCACGATCAACGGCGCTCTCTTCGGCGAGCGCAGCGCGTGCGCGGTGCTGGCCTACGACTACACCGTCCTGGCCGGCACTCAGGGCGCGGTCGGTCACCGCAAGAAGGACCGGCTCTTCGAGCTGATCGAGCGGCTGCGGCTACCGACCGTGTTCTTCGCCGAGGGAGGCGGCGGACGGCCCGGGGACACCGACTATCCGGTGGTCAGCGCGCTGGACGTGCGCGCCTTCGCGCTTTGGGCCGGCCTCTCCGGCCTGGTGCCGCGGATCGCGATCGTCAACGGCCGCTGCTTTGCGGGCAACGCGATGATCGCCGGCTGCAGCGATCTGATCGTCGCCACGCAGAGCGCCAGCATCGGCATGGGCGGACCGGCGATGATCGCCGGAGGCGGCCTCGGCGACGTGGACCCCGACGAGGTCGGACCGGCGAGCGTGCAGGCCCCGAGCGGCGTGATCGACGTGCTGGTAGCCGACGAGCGAGAGGCGGTCGCGGCAACCAGGAAGCTGATCGGCTGCTTCCAAGGCTCGACTTCCCCGGGCGCAGAGCCCGATCAGAGCCGCCTGCGCGATGTGGTGCCCGAGCGCGAGCGCCGTGCCTATGACGTGCGGCCGGTCCTCACGACGCTCTGCGACGAGGGCTCGGTGAGCTTCCTGCGCGAGCGCTTCGCGCCGGAGATGGTGACCGCGATCGGGCGGATCCAGGGCCGTCCCGTCGGAGCGATCGCCAACAACACGCTTCACATGGCGGGCGCGATCACGAGCGCCGCCGCCGACAAGGCCGCCCGCTTCCTGCAGCTCTGCGACGCCTTCGGCCTGCCCGTGGTCTCGCTGATCGACACGCCCGGGATCATGGTCGGCCCGCAGGCCGAGGCGGGAGGCCTCGTGCGCCACGCCTCCCGGCTGATGATCGCCGGAGCGGCGCTGCGGGTCCCGATGGTGGCCGTGATCCTGCGCCGCGCCTACGGCCTCGGAGCGCAGGCGATGGCAGCCGGCAGCATGCGCGAGCCGCTGCTCACGCTCGCCTGGCCGGGCGCCCACCTCGGACCGATGGGCCTGGAGGGCGCGGTCAGGCTCGCGCTGCGCAAGGAGCTCATGCAGATCGCCGACGAGCAGGAGCGCGAGCGGCGCGTGCAGGAGCTGACCGCAGCCGCACAGGAGAACGCGAAGGCGCTGAACGCCGCCGCCCTGTTCGAGATCGACGACGTGATCGACCCGGCGCAGACGCGCGCGATCGTCGCCGCAAGCTTCGCGGCAGCAGCCGCGCGCCCGCGGGAGGACTCTCCGCGGCCGCGGTTCGTCGACGCCTGGTGAACGTGCTGCCGCGCTGCGAGCTGTAGAGACGCCCCGAACGCAAAAGAAGCCGCCGGCCCCGGAGGAGACGGCGGCCTCTTTTTCAGACCTTGATCGCGAAAGCGCTCAGCGGCCGATGCCGTGGCGCTCGTGGCGGCGCATCACGCCCAGCGAGACGCCTCCGACCGCAATCAGCAGCAGGCCGGCGCCAACGACCCAGCGCAGGTCGAAGCCGGTGAACGGCAGCTCGGTCGCTTTGGCGGGAGCAGGCGTAACCGCTTCTTTGACCGGCGCAACTTCATTTTTCGGAGCTGCTTTTTCTTCTTTGGCCGGAGCCACTTTTTTTTCTGCCGGCACTTTCGGTTTCTGGCTGTAGCCGGTTTCAGTGCTCGATGTGGTGCTCGTTTCCACCGCGAGCACGGGGGCCGCGACGAATGCGAGCAGAGCGATGGACAGAGACAGGGCCGCGATCAAGAGGCGCAGCCCCCGATGCGCGCTGTGACGCTGTGACCTGCCCGGGGCCTTCACTTCGTTCGAGGTCATTACTACCTCCCAGTGTTGGGGTTGGTGCCGATGATCTCGGGCCCAGGGGCCCTTCTCATGCGAACCTGCCTATTGCTTAACTGCAAAGTGTACGCACAAACTCATGGGAAAGTTCGTCGCGGCAGGCTCAGACCCTGCCGTGCCCTGCAATCTTCACGCGCCCTTGCAGCGTGTCCTGCCCCAACTGGGAGCGCAGCACCTTCTTGTCGAACTTGCCGACGCTGGTCTTCGGGACCTCCTCGATGAAGGCGAACTCGTCGGGCAGCCACCACTTGGCCACGCGCGAGCGCAGGTGCTCGACCAGTTGCTCGGCGGTCAGGCTCGCGCCCTCGCGAACCACGACGCAGCACAGCGGCCGCTCGGCCCACTTCTCGTCGGGCTTTGCGATCACGGCCGCCTCGAGCACGTCCGGATGGGCCATCACCTCGTTCTCAAGCTCCACGGAGGAGATCCACTCGCCGCCGGACTTGATCACGTCCTTGGCCCGATCTGTGATCTGCACGAAGGCGTGCTCGTCGACCGCCGCGATGTCGCCGGTGCGCAGCCAACCGCCGTCGAACTTCGGCTCGCCGCTGCTGTCGTTGTAGTAAGAGGATGCGATCCAGGGTCCGGCCACCTCGATCTCGCCCGTGGAGACGCCGTCCCACGGCGCCTCCTGGCGATCCTCGCCGATCAGGCGCATCTGCACCCACGGCAGCGGCTTGCCCTGCTTGGCACGCGCGTCCCAGTAGGCCTCCTGCGCGCCCTGGTCTGCGTCGTCCCCCGGCGGCAGCGGACGCGAGTAGGTGGCCACCGGGCTCGTCTCGGTCATGCCCCAGGCCTGGTAGACGCGCACGCCGTGGCGCTCCTGGAAGTCCTTCATCAGCTGCCTGGGCACGGCGGAGCCGCCGCAGGCACAGTTGGTCAGCGAGCTCAGATCGACCTCGTTGCGGTCGGCATAGCGCAGCAGGTCGGCGAAGATCGTGGGCACGCAGCCAAGCACGCTCGGGCGCTCCTGCTCGATCAGCTTGGCCAGCGGCTGCGCCTGCAAAAAGCGGTCGGGCAGGACCAGATCGGCGCCGCAGAGGCTCGCCGCGTGCGGGATCCCCCAGGCGTTTGCGTGGAACATCGGCACGACGACCAGCGCGCGATCGGTGCGGCTGAGAGCGAGCGCGTCGCTCATCAGGCAGGCGGTGGAGTGCAGGCAGACCGAGCGGTGCGAGTAGAGCACGCCCTTGGGGTTGCCGGTCGTGCCGCTCGTGTAGCAGAGCGCCGCCGCCTGGCGCTCGTCGAGCTGCGGGTACTCGAAGGACCCCTCCCCTGCCTCTCCCAGCAGCTGCTCGTAGGAAAGCGCGCCCGGCAGCTTGGCCAGCTGCTGCGGCTCGACCTCGCCGTCTGACATCACCACGTACCGGCGCACGCAGGAGACCTCGCGCGCGATCGGCGCGAGCACGTCGATCAGGGAGTCATCGACGAAGATCACCTCGTCCTGCGCGTGGCCGATTATGTAAACCAGCTGCTCGGCGAACAGCCGCACGTTCAGCGTGTGCAGGACCGCGCCGATGCACGGCACCGCCATGTAGAGCTCGAAGTGGCGCTGGTTGTTCCAGGCGAAGGTTCCGACTCGATCGCCATCCTCCACGCCCAGAAGGCGCAACACGCGCGCCAGCGCGTCCACGCGCTCGCAGACCTCGCCGAAGCTGGCCCGCTGCGTGCGATCCTCGCGCAGCGTGATCGCCTGCGCATCCGGGTGCACCTCGCGCATGCGATGCAGCATGTGGTGCAGCGTCAGCGGGTAGTCCTGCATCAATCCTTCGAGCATCCCTCATCCCTCCTGCTAGCCGTCAGCGGTCGTGGCGCAAGCCCACGATAGATCGCAAGCGTTCGCGCCGCCACATCGCTCCAGTCGAAGCGCAGCACGTGCTCTGAGGCCTCGGCGACCAGCCGGTCGCGCAGCCTGCGATCGACCAGCAGCCTTTCGATCATCACGCCGAGGTGCTCGGGGTCGCCGCCGTTGAAGCGCAGTCCCACCCGCTCGCCGGCAGGCACCACCTCGCGCAGGCCGCCGGTGTCGGCCACGATGCAGGGGCAGCCGGAGGCCATCGCCTCAAGCGCCACCAGCCCGAAGGGCTCATAGATCGAAGGCACGACGCAGAGGTCGGCGATCCGGTAGAGCGAGTGCAGCGCGTCGTCTCCGATCCAGCCCAGGAACTTGCCGTGGGCATCGAGGCCCAGGCGCTGCGCCTGCGCCTTCAGTTCGGCCTCGTGGGTGCCGCTGCCGGCGACGACGAAGCGCGCCCCCGGCACCTGCTCGATCACGCCGGGCAGCGCGTCGAGCGCGAGCTGGAAGCCCTTCTCGTAGACCAGGCGCCCGACGAGCAGCACGAGCTGCTCCTGCGGCTGCGCGAACTCCAGGCGCAGTGCGTCCAGGTCGCCGACCGGCCGCAGACTCGCTCGGATCGATCCCATTGGGGATCACGGCGATCCGACTCTCGTCGATGTCGAACACGTCGGCCACGTGCCCGCGCATGTAGTGCGAGCAGACGATCACGGCGTCGGCGTGGCCTGCCATCCAGCGCTCGACCCCGTGGATGTGCGACTGCGGCGGTTTGTCCACCCACCCCTGATGGCGGCCATGCTCGGTGGCGTGGATCGTCGTCACGAACGGCACCGCCAGCGCGCCGGCGAGCTTGGCCGAGACGCTTGCGACCAGCCAGTCGTGGCCGTGGACGATGTCGTAGGAGCGGGTGTCGGCCAGCCGCGTGCCGACCGCGAGCATGTCCTCGTTCATCCGCTCCACCCATTCCACGAAGCGGTCGAGGTCGCGCGGCCACTCCGGCTCGCGCACGCGGTGCACGTTGACGCCGCCGCGGCATTCCCGATGCACGGACTGCTCGCTGCCGCGCGTGAGCACGTCCACCTCCACGCCCTGGCCCACGAGCGCCTCCGCGAGCTTTCGCACATGCCTCGCAAGGCCACCCTCGATGACCGGCGGATACTCCCAGCAGATGATCAGCGCGCGGCTGGTCACTCGCGGCACCCTATCTCGCCTGCCGCGCGGACGCGTAGCGACCGCTATCCGGAAGTGCGGCCGCCCGCCTGCTCGGTCGCGAGCGCTCCCAGGCCACCTGTCAGTCCGTCGGCCGCCGCGCCGATGCCGCTCGCCACGCCACCCTCGCGCACCCTCGCGCGCGCGGTGGCAGCCGCGGCGATCTGTCCCATCCGGCCCGCCAGCGGCAGGCCACAGACGATCACCGCCGCCAGTGCCAGGAAGGCGGCCAACGGCTCGTGCACGAGCGCCTGCACGATCAGGGCCACGACCAGGCCCCCGAGGTTGCCGGCCAGCCAGACGATCGCGCCCGCCGTACCCGCCGCGGGACCGGCCAGGCGCTCGGCAAGCGTGAGGATCACCGGCAGCGAGGGCAGCAGGAACAGGCCGATCGCCACCAGGGTCACGGCTCGTGCGCCGAGCGCGGTCGCCACCCCCAGTGAAACGCTCCCGAGGGCACCGACGAGCACCACCGCGCGCGTGAAGCCCCGCTCGGCGCGCCGGCGCTCGACAAGCGGCGGGATCAGCGCGCAGCCGACCACCCCGGCGACGATCATGCCGACCAGCAGCGCGCCTGCGACCGTTTCCGAGACGCCGGCCGGGTGCAGCAGCGTCTGCAGCCAGGTGGCGATGGCGACGAACGCGCCGAAGCCGAGGAAGGCGAGCATGCAGAGCGTCCGGATCTCGGGCATTTTCCACAGCGCGAGCGCGACGCCCCGCCGCATCCCGGCGCGCTCGGTGGCAGGCGCCCCGGGCCTGCGCAGCGCGATCGCCATCCACAAGGCGGCGACCGCGGCAGCAGCCGCCTCTATCGAAAGCAGCAGCATGAAGTTGGACGCGCCGAGCGCCGGTCCGAGCAGCAGCGCGATCAACATGCCCAGAAAGCCGGCCGCCGAGCCGACCGCGATCCCGCTCGCGCGCTCATGCTGCGGCAGATACTCGCCCGCGAGCTTGCTGATCGCGCTCATCACGACCGGCTGCGCGACCGCGACCAGCGCCTGACCGGCGAGCGCCCAGGCGAAGCTCTGCCCCCCGAGCCGCAGCAGCCCGCCCGCGGCGACCACGCCGCCGGCGGCGGCAAGCGATGGCCGAAACCAGCGGTCGAGCAGCGCGCCGGCCGGGATCGCGAGCACCACGTAGAGCAGCGGGAAGATCTCCGAGAGCCAGCCGATCGCCGACACCGAGACGCCGTAGCGGTGCGCGGTTTCGGTCGTGATCGGCGCGTAGGTGAGCCAGAGCGTCTGCGTCAGCGCCGCGACGGCGCCGTAGGCGGCGATCACGCTCCACGCGCCCTGCGGCCGTCTGCCCTGACCCCCGTGCATGCGGTCGGTTTATCACCTCGGCCCTTGCAAGGGCTGCGCCGCCGGGCGTGGACGGCGCAGCCCGTGTGACTACTGGTAGCCGGGACCCGGCGGGGGACCGCCCTGATAGCCGGAGCCGGCCGAGCCGCCGCCCATGTTGGGGCAGTGGTGCTTACCGGGCGGAGGGCCGCCCTTGGGCTGGGCGCTCGACGTCTGGCTCGTGGTCGTCTGCGTGGTGGTCGTGGTCGTGCTCGCCCCGGAGGAGCCCGGCGCCGCGGCGGCGCCCGCGATGCCGGCGAGCGCCCCGGTGCCCGCAAGCGCCGTTGTGATGAGCAAGGCCTTGACCTTCGTTGAACGGATCATCTGTTGCGATACCTCCCTTTTCATTTAAGAGATGAGGTTGTGCGTTCGATGATCGGAGCTTCTGCTAAAGCGGCGGCCATCCCGCGCCTGGGCGGCGGCTGAGAGAAGCCTGAGAGCCCTCTCAGCCTCGCGAGCCGCGCGGGCGCGTCTGCCCGTTCAGTCCTCCTCTTCGCCGCCGGCTCGCCGCTTGAGCCAATCCGCCAGCTGGTCCATCGCCTGCTGGGCCGACTCGCCGGTGTCCTTGAAGAATCCGGCGAATCGCTCGCCGTAGTGGGCGGCCGCATCGGCGGCATGCTCCCGCGGGTCCACCGGCTCGTCGCGCCGCTGGTAATCGCCGCCGACGATGCGGTCGTAGTCGCCGCCGCGGACCCACTCCATCAGTTCGTGCACGCGCTTGACGGGCAGGCCGTGCGTGAGGCCGATGTCGAGCGAGAGGCGCGAGAGGCGTTCGAGAATGTTGCCCTTCTCCCTGTAATCGGTGGCCTGGCGCATGAAGGCGTCGAGATCGAGACGCTGCGCCTCCGCCCCGCCGGCTATCACCATCAGCGCCCGGCAGAGCGCGAGCGGGTCTCGCGTCGCCAGCGCGGCCGCGCGGTCGCAGCTCAGCTCGCTGGCGCGATGCCACTCCAGCAGCGCCGCCCTGACCGGCATCAGACCCACGGGCAGCCTCGCGGCGCCGCCGATCGAGAGCAGGATCAAAAGCGCGGTGCGGTACAGGACGTGGTCGGAGAGCACGTGGCCGGCCTCGTGGGCGAGCACGGCAGCGTGGCCGTCATCGCCGAGCAGTCCCACGAGCGCAGACTGCAGCACCACCATCGGGCGACCGGCGCCGACCGTCATCGCGTTCGGGTAGGGAGCGGTCGTGAGGTAGAGCTCCGGCGCCGGGTCGATGTCGAGCGTCTTATAGGCGCGCAGGTGAGCGCGCCAGAGCTCGGGCAGTTGGTCCTCGCCCAGGCGCACGCTGGCGCCGAGCAGGCTCTGGCGCAGCGCGCGCTCGTAGCCGAGCTCGATCAGCTTGCGCACGACCGTGTCGAGGTGGGGGATCGCCCCCAGCGCGGCGGTCGCGGCGCGGTCGGCCGGGTGTTCGTAGGCCTTCGGTGAGATCCCCTGCAGTCGGTAGCCCTCCGCCAGCTGGCCCATCGTGCCTCCCGCGCTCCGGTTTGAGTTTGACTGTCGCCTGGATGATCGCAGGGGGCGGCGGGCACACGCCCCGGCCAGGCGCCGACACCTCGCATCGTGCGCATCGGCACCCGCCGGGTCCGTCCGTGTCGTGTTGGACCATGCCGACCCCGTTGGCGAGAGGATCGACATCCCTGCGCGCCTGGCAGACCCAGGCGCTCGCGCAGCTCGACGGCTGGAGCGAAGGCCCGTTCCTGCTCTCGGCCGCGCCGGGCGCAGGCAAGACCAGGCCGGCGCTCGAGCTGGCGCGCGGCCTGCTCGCCAAGCGCCTGATCGACCGCGTGGCGGTGCTCTGCCCGACCGCCCCGCTGACACGACAGTGGGGGGCGGCGGCGGCCGCGCTGGAAGTCCAGCTGCAGCCCGACTCCGGCAGCGCCCGCCCGCCCGGGGACTTCCACGGCGTCGCGGTCACCTACGCGCGCGTGGCATCAGACCCGGCCTCCTGGGCAAGGGAAGTCTCCCCGAGCACGCTGGTGATCGCCGACGAGGCCCACCACCTCGGAGAGGAGCTCGCCTGGGGCGCGGCCTTCCAGGCGGCCTTCTCGAGCGCGCCCCGCTGGCTGCTGCTCTCCGGCACCCCCTTTCGCTCCGATGCCACGCCGATCCCGGGCGTGCGCTACGACGCAGACGGGCTGGCCGAGCCCGACTTCTCCTACACCTACGCCCAGGCCGCCGCCGAGGGCATCTGCCGGCCGGTCGCGTTCGTCGCCTTCGACGGCAGCCTCTCATGGCGCAGCGGCGAGGACGTGGTCGAATCCTCCTTCGAGACGGTCCTCAGCACCAGGGAGGCAGGGCGCCGCTACCGCACCGCGATCTCCACCGAGCTGCCGGAGGGGCTGCCCCGGATCCTGCGCGAGGCCGACGAGCGCCTGAGAACGCTGCGGGCCGACGGCCACCGCGACGCCGGCGCGCTCGCCGTCGCCGCCGACGCCGCGCACGCCCGCGAGATCTCCAAGCTGCTCTCCCAGGCGACCGGACGCTCCCCCGTCCTGGTCCTGCACACGGACGCCCGCGCCGCGCAGAAGCTCGAGGCCTTCAGAAGCTCGCGCGACCCCTGGATCGTCGCGGTGAACATGGTCTCCGAGGGCGTCAACATCCCGCGCCTGCGCGTCGGCGTCTACGCAAGCGCAGCCAAGACTCCGCTGATCTTCCGCCAGATCGTCGGCCGCTTCGTGCGCACCCTGCCGGGCCGGCCGCCTGAGCCGAGCTGGGTCTACCTGCCCGCCGACCCGCTGCTGCGCACGCACGCCGCCGAGGTCGAGAGCGAGCTGCGCCACGCCCTGCGTCGCTCCGAGGAGACAGACGAGGAGCTCGATGAGCCGCCGCAGCGGCTCCAGAGCGAGCCCTCGCCACAGGCCGAGTTCGTGCCCCTGAGCGCCGAGTTCGCGCCGCAGATGACGCTGTTCGGCCCCGCGCCGCCCGCGCCGGCGCCCCCGACTCCCGCGCCGCCGGCCCAGACCGCCCCGCCGCTGGCCCAGGCCGCCTTCCAGCGCCGCGAGAGCCTGCGTCAGCAGCGCAGCCGCCTGGTCGCCGACTTGCAGCGCCGCAACGGCCGCAGCCACCGCGAGATCAACGCCTGGCTCAACCGCGCCGTCGGCGTCACGCGCGTGGACGACGCCACGATCGAGCAGCTCGAGCGCTCGGTGCAGACGCTTCTCAGGGAGCTCAGCCGCCAGAGCCGGCGACGCTAGCGCGAGCTCACGCGCGCCTCCGGCGCCGGCGGCAGGCTCAGCCTCAGCTCCGCCCCGCCCCCGGGCGCGTTGGCGGCGCTCACGCTGCCTCCGTGCGCCTCGGCTATCTGCTTGACGATCGCAAGCCCAAGCCCTGAACCGGAGGTGCTGCGCGCCGCGGGCGAGCGGTAGAAGCGCTCGAACACGTGAGGCAGGTCCGGCGGGTCGATGCCCGGCCCGTTGTCTGCCACAACCACCGTGCCGCCTTGCACGGACACCTCGACCACACCCTGCGGCGGGCTCCACTTCGCCGCGTTCTCGAGCAGATTGCGGACCGCGCGCCCAAGACGCTCAGGCTCGCCGCGGACCACGCTCGGCCCCGCCGTGCTCAGCCTCGAAACGAACGGCATCGCCGGCATGACGACCCATCCGCTGCACCGCCTCCGCGACCACCTGATCGAGGCGCACGCTCTGCAGCCGCGGCGCGGGCTCCCCGTTTCGCGCCAGCTCCACCACATCGTTGACCAGCAGCGTGAGCTCGTCCAGCTGCTCGACGAGATCGCCCGTCAGCTCGCGCTCGTCGGCCTCGCCGAGGCGCTCGCGTTGCAGCAGCACCTCCAGATTGGCCTTCAGGCTCGCGATCGGCGTGCGCAGCTCGTGTGAGGCATCGGAGACCAGCTGGCGCTGCGCGGAGACCGAGCGCTCGAGCGCGTCGAGCGTCGAGTTGTACGAGCGCGCCAGCCGCCCGAGCTCGTCCCGCCCATCCTCCGGCAGCCGCCGGCCGAGGCGCTCGTGCTCGGCGGCGATCGCCTCGGTGCGCGCGGTGAAGCGCCTGATCGGCGCCAGCGAGGTGCGCGCGACCACCCCGCCGAGCACCGCGGCCAGCGCGATGCCGCCGGCGGCGATCGCACCGAGCATCAGGATCAGGCCGTTGAGCGTCGATTCGACTTCATCCAGCGGCCGCGCAAGCTCAACCGCGCCGCCACCGCGCAGCGGCGCGCTCAGCACCCGCAGGTGCAGCCCCGCGACCGTCTCCTCCTGAAAGCTCGCGCCCGCCCTGCCGGCGGCGACCCTGCGCGTCAGCGCGTTCGACCGGCAGCCTCGCATGCGACTCGCTCAACGACACGACGCTCCCGCTCGACGACACGTACTGCTCGATCCCCGCGGCGCCGCCGAACCTGTCGGCGCGCTGCGGCGGCGGCGTCAGCGTGCGCACCAGCGGCGTAAGCGGCGGCCCGAACAGCGCGTCGGCGCTCGCCGCCAGCCGCTGCACGATATGCGCGCGCTTGCCCAGCGCCGCATCCACCTCGCCCACGAGCTTGCTGCGCACCGCGAAATAGGCGCCGACGCTCGCGCCCATCACCGCCACCGCGACCGCCGCCGCGGCTGCAAGCGCCAGCCTGCGGGAGATCGTCATCGCTCGCGCAGCACGTAGCCGACGCCCCGGACCGTCTGGATCAGGCGCTCCTCCCCCTGCTCCTCCAGCTTGCGGCGCAGGTAGCCGATGTAGACGCCCAGCGAGTTCGAGCTGGCCCCGAAGTCGTAGCCCCATACGCGCTCGTTTATCACCGAGCGAGTGAGCACTCGGCGCGGGTTGCGCGCAAACAGCTCCAGCAGCAGGAACTCAGTCCGGGTCAGCTCCAGCTCGCGCGCGCCGATCTGGACCCGATGCGCGCCGAGGTCGATCGCGAGCGGCCCGAATCGCAGCTGCTCGTCCGCCGACTCGCCGGAGCTTCGCCGCAGCAGCGCGCGCAGGCGCGCCACCAGCTCCTTCAGCGCAAACGGCTTGACGAGGTAGTCGTCTGCGCCCGCCTCCAGCCCGGCCACGCGATCCTCGACCGTCTCGCGCGCGGTGAGCATCAGGATCGGCGTGCGGTCGCCGGCCGCCCGCAGCCTCCGGCAGACTGCCAGGCCGTCGATCCCCGGCATCAGCACGTCAAGGATCACGGCGTCGACGCTGCGCTCCCGCAGCACGGCGATCGCCGCCTCGCCGCTGTCGCTCTCAATCGTCTGAAAGCCCTCGAGCGCGAGTGCTCGCCGCAGCGCCGAGCGCAGCGGCCGCTCGTCGTCTACGACAAGCACGTCCACGCCCGCAGTCTGCCAGGAGCGCCGAAGAGTTGCCTAAGAGGCTCTAGCGAACAGACCGTACCACCGTGCTCGGGAGTTTCCGAGCTTGCGGGCATCCTCGATTCGCCAGAGATAGCTCGCCTCACGGCCGAGCTTGAAGCTACCCGCTGGACGGGCCGGCCCGGCTACCCAATCCGAGCGATGATCGGCATGGCGCTCGCCAAGAGCATCTACGCGATCCCGACCTGGACACGACTCGTGGCGCTCGTCAAAGAGCACGCCGCGCTCGCGGCCGTCATCGCGCCGGACGGCGACGTGCCGTCTGTCTACGCCTGCTATCGCTTCACGGCGAAGTTGCGGGCACACAAGCACCTGTTGGATGCCTGCATCGCATCCGTGGTCGAAGCGCTCAAGCGCGCAAACCCGCTGCTCGGATGGGACGTGGCGATCGACGCCTCCGACATGCCCGCCTACGCAAACGGGCAGCGGTATGTGTCCAAGGGCGGCAGAGAACGCGAGAAGTTCTCCGACCCCGACGCCTCCTGGGGGCACCGTTCGGCAGTCTCAACGCGGAAGGGCGGCGGCTTCTATGGCTACCGGCTGCATATGGCCGTCTGCTCCAAGACGGACCTGCCGCTCGCTTGGACAGTCGAGACCGCGCGAGCGCACGAAACGCTGTCGGTCGCGCCGCTGCTCGACCGACTGTACTCACTCGGCATCAACCCTGAGACCTGCGCATTGGACAAGGGCTACGACAACAATCGGGTCTACGCCGACTGCACCGAGCGAAACATCGCCCCCGTGATCCCGCTGCGGCAGACACCCGACGTGAAGCGTGGTGAGGACGCGCCGCCCTGTTGTGAGCACGGCACCTGGCGATTCGCCGGAGCCGACCGCAAGCGAGGCGCGACCAAGTGGCGCTGCCCTACCGGAGAGTGCAAGCCCGCATCCGTCTGGATCAAGGCCGATCGGCTCCATCCATTGATCCCACGCGAGACCGCGCGCTGGAAGGCGCTCTATCGCCGCCGTGCGTCCATCGAGCGCGCCTTCGGCCGTCTCAAGAACGAATGGAGCCTCGCACCGCTCCGCGTGCGCCAGATCGAGCGCGTCAGGCTGCATGCTGACTTGACTGCCCTCGGTCAGCTATTGTGCAATCTGAACGGAGAGCGTGCGAAGGCGCTTGCCGCGTAGCCTGGCGCGGATAGCAAGGCAACAAAACTTGGCGCGTTCGGGGCCTAGACAATCCGTCCGACGTAGGTACGATGGTAAGCGAGTGACCGTCCGAAGGAAGACGACGCCCCCCAGAGATGGCGTCGTGATGGCTATCGCATGACCACCACCACATCGACGCGCCAAGACGCTGAAGCGGCTGCCTACGATCTGCTCAAAAGTACTTGGGCCGAGGATCTGGCGCAATGTCCGCTGCCAGTTGATCCTTTCCGTATAGCCGCCACGCTCGGGCTGCAAGTGATGCGCATACCGCTTGAACCTGACGTTTCGGGCATGCTTGCCAAGCACCCAGGCCGAGACCCTGAGGTATACGTCAACATGACGGATAGCGAAGTTCGACAGCGGTTCTCCTGTGCGCACGAGATCGGGCACTACATCAAGCGTTCGTCATCCAGGGGAGCCGACGACGAATGGGGCTACATCGACCGCCGGGGTCCGTCGGCCTCTCTTGGGAATAACCCTGAAGAGATCTATGCGAACCAATTTGCAGCCGCGCTCCTGATGCCGAAGGACCGCGTCGAGACGCTAGCGACGCAAGGGATGAGCGCCGTTTCAATGGCCCTCCAGTTTAATGTCTCGCTCGAAGCGATGGCGCATCGCATCGACAACCTCGGCCCCACGGGGCAGGCCGGGGCAGCTTGCTGAATGCGGCTACCTAAACGGCGCCAATGGCGGGGGCCGACCGGCCCTACAGGCCCCACGGGAGCCAGACAAGTCGAGGATGAGGTCGCACGGGCAAAGCACCGGAACGCAAAGACCGACAGTCGCCTCCGGCAGTGGCTTGGGTATGGCGCCCTCGTAGCGATGGCCCTGCAACTCATAGCTGCCGATTACGTGTTCTACCGCTACGCCCACGCTAAGGATTGGAGACTTCCGGTCGAAGCGATCATCGGATGGCTGACTGCAACCGTAGTCCAGATCTTCATCATCCTCCGCGGACTTGGTCGCTACCTCTTCCCGCCGATCAACCCTACACACGAGCCCCAAGACAGAGCTTAAGCGTGGCTCCACGTCCAACACGACATGGCACTCAGACAGACCTCTACTGCATGATTTCCTCTGCGAGCAGAGCGGCGCGCGACGCGAATACGAAGCCGTCGAGGCGATGAACAAGACCGCCTCTGGCGAGCCGTTTCAAACCATCCGACGCCGCTACCCGGTCTTCGATCTCGCGGGCGACCTCCTCCTCAGACCACGGCCGCTGCGAATCATCTGCGAGCAGGACCGACAGGATCACGCCATCGGTGTGCATCTCCCGCTCGACCTCGCTCATGGGGATAGGCTGGCTTTGCATCAGGACTAACCTCCTGGTGTCACGCCCCCGGCCGCGTCAACGGTGCGGGGGCACTTTAATAGGTACCCGGCGACCGTAGACTGTGCCCGTGGCCCCATCAACCAGTTTCGCTAGCCGTTTCGCCAAACCCTCCTAAGAGGCCCGCGCAGAGCGACCTGCGGGCGCCGCGTCAGCCCTCGGCCAGCTCGCTTCGCATCTGGTCGAGCAGCGCGATCATCGCCGGCGCGCGTGAGGGCGATGGGTGCTCGAGCTCATGCTCGATCAGGCGCGCAGACGTCGAGGAGGCCTCGAAGCCGAACATCCCGACCGAGCCGGCCAGCACGTGCGCCGCACGCACTCCCTGCATCCGCGCCTGCGGCTCAAGGGCGTCGTTGCCGAGCGCGACCAGCGCGCGCTCGATCGCGTCCAGGCGATGCGCGACCTGCTGCTCGTGGCGGCGCCAGATGCTGCTAAGCATCTCGGCCATCGCCGCCTGATCGAGGACCGGCGGCTCGGCGAGAGCCTGTTGCCGATCGCGGACGACCATGCGAGGCTCGGAGAACGAGCGTTGCCGGCGTTGGGCCGGACGATGTGTGACGCTGCGGGTACTCATATGTCTGCTTCGGCACGAGAATGCGTCGCGCTTAATCGGAGCAGCCCGCGTAGACCGCACGGTCAACTACGCACGAGCCCACGAGCACCGGAGCCGATCCCGGCCGTGGATGACTCGTGCCACGTACAGCCAACGAGACAGCAGCAGCCGCGCCGGCGGGCCGGCGCCCACGTCTTCGGCCGCCCGCGTGCTGCTGATCGACGACGACCCCCTCACGCGTGAGGTCGTTTGCGGCGCACTCGAGCGCGCCGGATATCAGGTGGGCGAGGCAACGGAGGGCCGCGCAGGGCTGCGAAAGCTCTACGCCTTCGCCCCCGATCTCGTGATCCTCGATGTCGAGATGCCCGAGCTTGATGGCTGGGCCACGCTGGAGCGCCTGCGTGACGTCTGCGAGGTGCCGGTGATCATGCTGACCGCCCGCACGGGCGAGCTGGAGCGGGTGCGCGGACTCAAATCAGGAGCAGACGACTACGTCGTAAAGCCCTTCGGCGCCCAGGAGCTCATCGCCCGCGTCCACGCGCTGCTGCGCCGCAGCGGGCAGGGCGCCGAGCAGCGCGAGCTCTACGCCGACGGGCGGGTGACCGTGGACTTCGCCGCGCGCGAGGTGATCTGCGACGGCCACGAAGTGAGCCTGACGCCGCTGGAGTTCAGGCTGCTGGCCACGTTCGTCGCCCATCCAAACCAGGTGCTCAGCCGCGAGCAGCTGCTGGAGCTGGTCTGGGGGGACGCCTATGCGGTCAGCCTCGGCCAAGTCAAGCTGTACGTCGCCTACCTGCGCCGCAAGCTGGCGCCCGACGCCCCGGACACTGCTCCGATCGAGACCGTGCGCGGCTTCGGATATCGGTACAGGCGCGCCTCCGCCTGAGCCTGAGCGCGGCTCAGCCTGCCTGACAGCTTTTGCTGAGCGTCTTCACCGACACCGCCGTTGACGCAGCGCTCCAGGAGTGCAAGCTCGCGCTGACGCGGTAGTAGTAGGTGGTCGAGTAGCCGAGCGAGGCGCTGCTGTCGAGATAGGACGATTCGCCGCTTGAGAGGCTTGCGATCACGGTGTAGGGACCGGCGCTTGCGGTCGCGCGTTCGACGGAGTAGCCGCTTGTGTAGCTGGAGCCGCTGGCCGACCATGAGACTTCGATGTTGGGGGTCTTGTTGGTGCGGCAGCTGACCTGCGTCACGGATGTGAGCGACGGCGGCAGCATGGTTGCAGTCGCGATCTGAGCCGGCCCGCCGGTCGCCTTCGCGCTGAAGAGTGCGCTCGCGGCGCCAGCGAGCACCAGCAGGGCCACCACGGCTCCGAGCAGAGCGGCGGCCAGCGTCTGATGCCTGCATAGCGATGTCCTTGGTGCCATCGTCTCACCGCTCCAACGCTCCGCCGGAGGGTGCCGGCACCGAGGTCTGGCGCTCGCGCCGGGTCCTGCCTGCGCCAACGCCCCATATCTCGCCGATCAGAAGTAGCGCGAGCATCATCGGCGCCACGAGAAGGGCAGCGACGCGCAGTGTGTGGCCGCGCAGCGCGTTGATCAGGTATCCAAGCTTGGGGATCACGGCCACCTCTCGCCAGGCGGTGCGGCCTTCGAGCTTGGCGGTCCACGGGTCCACGCCGTTGTTCGCGTCGCCCTTGGTCTGCACCACGGGGTGCGCGCCGCCGTGCAGGATGCGGACGATCCGGTGGGACTCGACCCAGCGTTCGCCGACCGGCACGCGGTAGGAGATCACCTGGCCCACGCGCACGGCGCTGACCGGCTCGGGCACGTCCACGATCATGTCGCCGGGCGAGAACGTCGGCTTCATGCTGGAGGAGAGCACGGTCACCGGCCTGTAGAGGCCGAGCCGCGGCAGCAGCCCAATACCCAGGAACAGCACCACCGCCGCTGCCAGCAGCGCCCGCTGGCCCCACACCCATCCGGCGCGGAGGGCCGTGCTGGCCCTCCGCGCCTGGGTGCCCTGACCGGACTGCCCTGGCTGCGTGGTCTTATGAGCGATCTCGGTCATGGCGATCGCCTACTTGCTTGTGCTGGCGCGCTGCGTGCCAGTGAACGCGTAGGAGATCGTCGAGGTCAGGCCCTGCATCGTGTTCGGCGCCGCGCTCGGCAGCGTCAGGGTCACGCGCAGGTGGTCGGTCGAGCCCGTGCTCAGCGAGGAGAGGTTGCTGAGCGGCAGGTTGGAGCCGATCACGGCCCGCGAGCTCAGCACCGTGGAGGTCGTGCCGCTGCACGTGTATGTGTACGCGGGAGCGGTGCCTGCCTCTGTCCACGGGACAGAGCACTTTTCGATCACCATCTGCAGGCCGTTGGTCGCTTCGGTGTCCAGCAGCGAGCTGGGCGAGGCGGTCGTGGTCAGCGTGATCGCCGAGAGCGTGTCAGAGCTCGCGCCGCCGTTGTTGATCAGATCGACCGAGCGTTGGATCGTGTCACCGGGCACGACGTTGGAGGCCCCGACGGTCAGCCTGTTCGTCGATGCGCCGGTCGCGCCAAGCGCGATCGACACGGTGCCGGAGCTGATCGTGTGGCTTGCCGAGGTCGTGCTCGTGAACGTCGCGAAGGTGCCAAGCCCGGCGATTGCCGCCGTGGTGCCGATCACGGCAAATGTTGCCAGCAGTCGCTTCGATGTCTTGCTTCTCATTGCTTCACCTCACAGGTAGTTGGTGTGTTGCAGCAACTATCCGGCCCGCAGGTTGGACTTCGGGGGCTGCGAGGTATGGATCGGGTATGAGCCGGATGGCGGCCAAATGCCACCACCCGCTAATATAAGTCCCTAATGCAATCCTCTCCCGTACGGTCCCGGCTCCGCGCCCGCCAGCTCGATCGGATCGCCGAGGCGCTGCCGCAGCGCGCGACGACGATCTCCAAGCTGCTGATTGCCCGCACGAGCCTGCCGGTCTCGCGCACCGAGGCGGGCGTGATGCGGGCGCTCTCCGCGCAGCCGCGCCGGATCACCGACCTGGCCGCCCAGGAGGGGATCAGCCAGCCCGGCATCACGCTGCTGGTCAACCGCCTGCAGGAGCGCGGCTGGGTCACGCGCGAGCCCGACCCGGGCGACCGCAGGGTCGTGCTCGTCCGGCTCACGGAGCTGGGAGACGAGGTCTTCGGCGCGCTGCGCGCCGAGTACAGAGCGCTCTTCCACGAGGAGATGGGCACGCTCAGCGACGAGGAGGTACAGACGCTCGCGCAGGCGATCGAGATCCTCGACGGGATGATCGAGCGCCTGCAGCAGCCACATGCGGAGGCGCAGACTTGAGCGTGAACGGTGCTCACACCCACCCCGAACGCTACAAGTGGATCGCGCTCTCGAACACCACGCTCGGGATCCTGATGGCCACGATCAACCAGTCGATCGTGCTGATCGCGATGCCCGCCATCTTCAGGGGCATCCACCTCAACCCGCTCGTGCCCTCGAACACCGGCTACCTGCTGTGGATGCTGCTCAGCTTCATGGTGGTGATGGCCGTGCTCGTGGTCAGCCTCGGCCGCGTCGGGGACATGTTCGGGCGCGTGCGCATGTACAACCTCGGCTTCGCCGTCTTCACCGCCGGCTCGATCCTGCTTTCTGTCACCTGGCTCACCGGCGCCTCCGCCGCGCTGTGGCTGATCGGCTTTCGCGTGGTGCAGGGCATCGGCGCCGCGTTCCTGATGGCCAACTCCTCGGCGATTCTCACAGACGCCTTCCCCGCCGACCAGCGCGGCCTCGCGCTCGGGATCAACATGGTCTCCGCGATCGCGGGCTCATTCATCGGGCTGGTGCTCGGTGGCCTCCTGGCGCCGGTCTCCTGGCGCCTGGTGTTCCTGGTTTCGGTGCCGGTCGGCATCTTCGGCACGGTCTGGGCCTACCGCATGCTCGAGGACCGCGGGGTGCGCAACCCGGCCAAGATCGACTGGCTCGGCAACATCACCTTCGCCGTCGGCCTGATCGCCGTGCTCGTCGGCATCACCTACGGCATCCTGCCCTACGGCGGCCACGACATGGGCTGGACCAACCCGGCCGTGATCGCCGCGCTCGCCGGCGGCGTGGCCGTGCTGATCGCCTTCGTTGCGATCGAGCGCCGCGTCTCAGCGCCGATGTTCCACCTGCCGCTGTTCAAGATCCGCGCCTTCACCGCCGGCAACATCGCCACGCTGCTCTCGGCGCTGGCCCGCGGCGGGCTGATGTTCATGCTGATCATCTGGCTGCAGGGGATCTGGCTGCCAGAGCACGGCTACGGCTTCTCGGAAACGCCGCTGTGGGCCGGCATCTACCTGCTGCCGCTCTCCGCCGGCTTCCTGCTGGCAGGCCCCTTCGCCGGACGCCTGGCCGACCACTTCGGGGCGCGCCCGTTCACCACCGGCGGGATGATCGTCGCCGCGCTCTCCTTCCTGCTGCTGGTCGCGATCCCCGTCAGCTTCTCCTACTGGATGTTCGGCCTGGTGGTGTTCCTAAACGGCCTCGCGATGGGGCTCTTCGCGGCGCCCAACCAGACCGGGATCATGAACAGCCTGCCGCCCGACAAGCGCGGCTCGGGCGCGGGCATGGCGGGCACCTTCCAGAACTCGGCGATGGTGCTCTCAATCGGGATCTTCTTCACGCTGATCATCGTCGGGCTCTCCAGCACCCTGCCCGCGGTCCTCTACCACGGCCTCTCCGCGCACGGCGTGCCCCACGCCTACGCACTCAAGGCCTCGCGCCTGCCGCCGGTCGGCACGCTCTTTGCCGCCTTCCTGGGATACAACCCGATGGCTACGCTGCTCAAGCCCGTGCTCGGCCAACTGCCCGCCCACTCGGCCGCCTATCTCACCGGCCACCGCTTCTTCCCCACGCTGGTCTCCCACCCGTTTGCCAGCGGCATCCACGAGGCCTTCTACTTCGCGGCGATCTGCTGCCTGCTGGCGGCCGTCGCCTCCTGGATGCGCGGCGGCAAGTACACGCATGTCGAGCCGGCGCATACGCCCGCGCAGATCGCTGCCGAAGAGGAGGCGCTGGAGGAGGCTGAGCTGCTGGGAACGCGGTAGCGCTCAGGTCGCCGTGAGTGGAGCGGTCTCCGGCTCGGCCTCACGATCCAGGTCCCCCCTCATCCGCAGCCCCAGCACCGGGAAGATCAGCGTCGAGAGCACCGCCGCGCCGACCAGCGCCGCCGCGGTCGAAGGCCGCATGTGCCCCGATTCGACGGCAACTGTCGTTATCGCCAGCACGAGCGGCAGCTGCGTCGAGGTCAGCAGCGCCAGCGCGACCCGTTCGCGGGAGCTCATCACGCGGCGGTAGAGCAGCAGCGCCGGAGTGCCCCGAACGACGAGGAACATCGCGAAGAAGGCGAACATCTTCAGCACGCCCGACGGACTCGCGAACAGCGCCGAGACGTCGAGGTGCATGCCGCTGACGATGAAGAAGAACGGCACGAACACGCCGAAGGCGACGGCGGTCAGCTTCGAGTCGAATCCCGGGATCTCACGCGACTTCAGCGTCTGTCGGGTGATGACCCCCGCGGCAAAGCCGCCCAGCAGCAGGTCGAGCCCGAGTTCGAAAGCCAGCAGCGCAAGCGCGAAGACGAGCACGACGATCCAGCGCACCGCCAGCTGCGAGCTGGCCTCCAGCGTACGCTGCAACAGCGGCAGCGTACGCTGCGAAGAGCGCACCGCCAGCACCGCGACGGCGACCGCGAGCGCCACGAACGCCACCAGGATCGCCGCGTTGCGCAGCGTGCTCTCCGCCGAGAGCACGAGCGTGATCAGCAGGATCGGCCCGAGCTCGCCGACCGCGCCGGCGGCGAGCATGAAGGCGCCGAAGCGCGTCCTGAGCTCACCGGTGTCGGAGAGGATCGGAACCAGCGTCCCGATCGCGGTCGTGGAGAGCGCCGAGCCTGTGTAGAGCAGCGAGAGCACGATTCCCGCGGCCGCCAAGACGCCCCCGATCGTGTACGCGATCGCCAGCGAGAGCGCCCACCCAAGCAGCGCGAGCCGCAGCGGGCTGCCCTTGATCCGGTGCAGGTCTATCTCGTATCCGGCGAAGAAGAACAGCAGGCCGAGCCCGAGCGCGGCGAAGAAGTTGACGAACTCGTTGGTGTGAAGCCCGAGCACCTTCGGCCCGATCAGCACGCCGAGCAGCAGCTCCACCACGACGACCGGGACCACGATCACGCGCTCGGTCATGATCGCCGCGAACGTCCCACCGACCGCCGCGGCCACGACGATCGCCAGGAACGCGCCCGGGTCGATGCTGAAGGTCGTTGCGAGCGTCACAGCGCATACATTCTGGTACTCTGCGCGCCGTCGCAGCAGCCTCGATGTGAAATTGACGCTCGACAAGGAGGCCGAAGTGCTAAGGGGAATCGCCGTCAGAGCCGCAGCATTGACGTTGACCGTCGCGTTCGGCAGCCTCGCCGCTGGCGGCGCAGCGGCGGACTCATACGCCCCCCATGTGCACCTGTACGCGCCGGGCGGCGCCCACCTGCCCTTCGGCGGCGCCCAGCACGCCGTCTGCTCAGCACCGTCAAGCGGCGCAGGCCACTGCCTGATCCACGTGCTGGCACCGGGCGGCGCCACGCCCGCGGCCCAGCGCGGCGTCACCGAAGTGAAGACGCCGACCGGTCTTTCGCCGAGCACGATCAAGAGCGTCTACGGCTACTCGACCTCCACCGCAGCGGGGACCGGCGAGACGATCGCGGTCGTAGACGCCTACAACGACCCCGACGCCGCGAGCAACCTGGAAACGTTCAGCAAAGAGTACGGGCTGCCCGCCGCCGGCTTCACCCAGGTCAACCAGGAAGGCGGCAGCAGCCTGCCGGCGACCGAATCGGGCTGGGACCTGGAGATCAGCCTCGACATCGAGTGGGCGCACGCGATCGCCCCCGCCGCCCACATCCTGCTCGTCGAGGCCAAGACGAGCAGCCTCGCGAACCTGCTCGCCGCCGAGAGCTACGCGGCCAAGCACGCCGGCTACGTCTCCAACAGCTGGGGCGCGAGCGAGTTCTCCGGCGAGACCTCTGACGACTCCTACTTCACCGCCGCGGGCGTCAGCTACTTCGCGGCCGCCGGAGACGAAGGCGGCGCGGTGATCTGGCCCTCCGCCTCGCCTGACGTCACCTCCGTGGGCGGCACGAGCCTCACGCTCACCTCCAAGGGCACGCTCGCCCAGGAAGAAGCCTGGAGCGGAGGAGGCGGCGGCTGCAGCCGCTACGAGACCGCCAACGCCGCCCAGCGCACCGGCAGCGTCAGCTGCGCCGGCAAGCGCGCGACGCCAGACATCTCCCTCGACGCGAACCCCAACTCCGGCGTCTCGGTCTACGACGGCGTCACCTACGAACGCCAGGCCGGCTGGTGGACGGTCGGCGGCACGAGCGCGTCGACGGTGATGACCGCCGCCCAGGCCGCCGTCAGCGCCGGCCAGCTCGACGCCTCGCTGCTCTACGCCAGCCCCGCCGGGCTCCCGATCAGGGACATCCTCCTCGGCAGCGACGGCCACCCGACGCTCCCCGGCTACGACCTCGCCACCGGCCTCGGCAGCTGGTCCTACACTCCGGGGGCGCCAAGCGGCCTCACGGCGGCCAAGGGCTCCGGCGGCGTCGCACTCAGCTGGCATCCGCCGACCGGTGCGCAACCCACCGAATACGTGATCTGGCGCGGCACCGCCTCCGGACAGGAGACCACCGAAGCAGGACGCGTCTCAGCCTCTGAAACCTCGTTCGAGGACACCGGCGCGACCGGCGCGAGCACCACCTACTACTACGAGGTCCAGGCGCTGGACGCCGCCGGCGTCGGCCCGCTCTCAAACCAGGCGATCGCGGCCCCGCCAAGCGTCCCGCCGCGCGCGAGCTTCAGCACCAGCTGCGCCGAAGCGCGCTGCAGCTTCGCCTCGACCTCGACCGACGAACCGGGCACGATCGACGCCTTCGCCTGGAACGGCGGCAACTCGCTCACGGGCAGCGCGTTCAACCTTCGCCGACACCTACTCCGCGGCGGGCTCCTACACCGTCACGCTGCAGGTGACAAACACCGCGGGGCAGTCCTCGAGCGCGACCGGCAAGGTGACCTGCACGAGCTCTCGCAGCAGGTTCGCCCGCTCGACGCTCTCCTGCACCTGAGCACGGCTTCGGGGAGGACCGGCCCGCGTAACGCCGGCTGGAACGACCCTGGTCGCCTCGGAGCTCAGTGAAGGCGGGCGCGCCGCTTGCGGCGCCACTGGTGCCATACGTTGAGAAAGCGCCGCCAGAGCATCGCCAAGCAAGCTAACAGGTTCACATCGGCCGGGGCGACGGATGTCCAGAGACGTGGCTCCGATCTTGTGCGCAAGTCGATACCGCGAAAGCCGCCACGCTGGCATGCTGAGAGGCACGCTGCGCCTCCCGTGACCGTCAAAGGCCCATCCAGACATGCGAGTCGCCACCCCCCAGATCCTGGCCCTCGGCGGAGGCGGCTTCTCGATGGAGAAAGACGACTCGCTGCTCGACGACTACGCGCTCTCGCTGACCGGCAAGCGGCGCCCGCGCGTCTGCTTCCTGCCGACCGCCTCCGGCGACGCCGACCACTACGTGGTGCGCTTCTACAGGCGCTTTGCCACGAGCTGCGAGGCGAGCCACATCTCCTTGTTTCGCCGCGACCAGGGCACCGGCGGGGTCGAGGAGCACCTCGGGTCGCACCTGCTCTCACAGGATCTGATCTACGTCGGCGGCGGCAACGTCGTCAGCATGCTCGGCGCCTGGCGCGCCCACGGCCTCGACGAGGTGCTGCGGCAGGCCTGGCATGCTGGAGTGGTGATGTGCGGACCATCGGCCGGCTCGCTGTGCTGGTTCGCCGAGTCGGTGAGCGCCTTCCACGGCGCCTCCCGCCGTGTGCAGGGACTGGGGCTGCTGCCCTGCTCCAACTGCGTCCACTACGACGCCGAGCCGGTGCGGCGCACCGACTACCACCGCTACGTGCGCGAGGGCATGCGCCCCGGGTTCGCCGCCGATGACGGCGTCGCCCTGCACTTCGAAGGCACGCAGCTGGCACGGGCGGTCAGCTCGCGCCCGGACGGTCGCGCATACCGCGTCGAGCAGGTCGCGGGCGAGGTCGTGGAGATGGCACTGGAGGTCTGCTGCCTGGGGGAAGGGCTGATCGACACCGAGCCGGCGGCGCCTGACGCCGTTGCCGCGTGACCCGGGCAGAGGCTCCAGAGGAGCCGGCGAAGCCCACGATCTTCGCGATGGGCGGCGGCGGCTTCACGATGGAGCCCGAGAACCCGCTGCTCGACGACTTCGTGCTCGGCCTCTCCCCCGTGCGCGAACCGCGGATCCTCTTCCTGCCCACGGCCGCAGGCGACACTAACGGGATGATCAACGCTTTCCACGCGCGCTTCGGCGACCGCGCCTGCACGCCCTCGCATCTGTCTCTGTTTCGGATGGCGGAAGTCAAGCGACCGTTGCGGGAGATCGTGCTCTCCCAGGACATCGTCTACGTCGGCGGCGGCTCGATGCGCAACCTGCTGGCGATCTGGCACGCACACGGGCTCGATGATCTGCTGACCGAGGCATGGCGGTGCGGAATCGTGCTCGCGGGCCTCAGCGCCGGAGCGATGTGCTGGTTCGGAGGCGGAGTCAGCCGCTCCGCCGGCGGCGCCCCGGCGCCGATCCCGGGCCTCGGCCTGCTGCCGGGCTCGCTGACCGTGCACGCCGACGGCGAGCCGGAGCGGCTGCCGGTGTGGCTTGCAAGCGTGCGCGATGGCACCCTGCCCGGGGGCTGGGCGCTCGACGACGGCGTCGGGCTGCTGTTCTGCGGCACAAAGCCGGTGCGCGCGGTCAGCTCACGCCCGGGGGCGGGCGGTCAGCGCGTGGACGCGATCGCCGGCGAGCTGGTGCGAAAGCGGCTCGAATGCGAGCCTGCTTGGCACTGGCGAGCAGCCGCACCCAGAGCTGGGTGACGACATCCAGGAGATGCGCCAGATCCAGCGGCTGCGCAGCCGGATGAGCGGCGGCAGCGGCGGTCGGATCGGCGGGCTCTGAGCAGACGCGCCCGAGCCCGACCGACCTCAGCGCCGCCGCGCGGCGCAATCTCCTCTAGACGGCGCGGACCTAGACGGTGCGAACGTTGACGGCCTTGGGTCCCTTGTCGCCAGCTTCGGCGTCATAGGTGACCTTCGCGCCCTCGGCAAGCGAGCGGTAGCCCTCGCCGACGATCCCTGTGTGATGGACGAAGAGATCCTTCGACTGGTCGTCAGGCGTGATGAACCCGAACCCCTTGTCGTCGCTGAACCACTTCACGGTTCCTGTAGCCATTGTAATTACCCTCCGAAGGGTCTTTCGTGTTGCGAACCCGGAGATTGCGATAAGCAACGACTGCGAGCGCCGACACTGGTTTGACCGAGGCAAACGCCTCGCTGAAGGGCGCAACGATAGCACGAGGCCGCGCGTGTGCAAATTCGACTCAAACGACACCGAAAGCGCGCCGCCGCCAGGCGCTGCTAGGCGACGGCCGCCGGATGCTCGCGCGCCCAGGCCGCGATCGTCCCCGAGCCGGTGAGCACCTCGCCGTCGTCGAGCACGAGGATCGGCACCGACCGCTGCCCGCTGAGCTTCTCCACCTCGGCGCGGTCGCGCGCCCGACTGCGCCAGGTCCAGAACATCAGCGACCCGCCTTTGACCTGCTTGACCTCATAGCGATACCCGGCGTCGCCGAGGGCGCTGGCGGCCTTGCCACATGGATGCCCGAGCGGCCCCGGCGCCCGGCCGAAGGAGGTGCCGCTGGGACACACATAGAGGACCATGCGCCGATGCTACATCGCCAACACGCGCGATGTAGCATCGGCGGCGCGCGCTCAGTCCAAGAAGCTGATCAGCCGCTCGACCGGCTCGCGCTCCGGCGCACGCGCCTCCTGGCGCACGCCGCCGAGATGCAACAGCCCGATCGGAGACTCCCGATCGGTGATGCCAAGCGCCTTACGTCCCGCGGGAGAGTCGATCGCCGGCACGGTGCGCCAGTAGCCGGCAAGCCCGCGGGCATGCGCGGCCAGCAGCACGATGTAGCAGGCGGCCGCGGCGGAGAGCAGGTCCTCCCGCTGCTGCTCGGCGTCACCCTCCAGCACGACGGTGGCGCAGATGAGCGTGGGAGCGCGATCGAGCTTCGCGCCGGACCCCGGCTGCACCTGCTCGAGCACCAGCTTCAGCCGCTGCGTGGCGGCCGGCCCGAGCACCCGGAAGCGCCAGGGGTTGGTGAGCTTGTGGTTGGGCGCCCAGCGCGCGAGCTCCAGGATCTCCGCGATCGTCTCGCCGGGAAGCGGCTCGTCCGCGAAGACCTTGTGCGTGCGGCGAGAGCGGATCGCCTCATCGACAGGAGTGGAATCGGCCACGGTCGAACACCCTAGCGGCGCCACGCGAGCGCTCATTCCATCGGCGGCGGACGCCGCGCGCTCTTGCGCTCGCCGGCCCTGCGCTTCTCCGCCAGCCGTCGCTCCCGCGCCGCCCGCGAGGGCCGCGTCGGATGCCTATGAGCCGGCCGCGCCAGCGCATCGCGCAGCCGCCCGGCAAGCCGTTCTCGCGCGATCTCACGATTGCGCAGTTGGCTGCGCTCGTCCTGCGCCGCCGCGCTCGCGCGCGGCCCCAGCCGCTCCAGCAGCCGCTCGCGCGCCCACTGCGGCAGGCTCGGCGAGCCCTCGATGTCGAAGCTCACCTCCACCCGCGAGTCGGTGACGTTGGCGTGCTGTCCGCCCGGCCCGCCGGAGCGGCTCGCCCGGATCACGAGCTCGGCCGCGGGGATCTCGATCTCCTCGCTCAGACGCAGCGGCTCGGCCATCGCCCAGCTCAGCGCCCGGCGAGCGGCGCCACGCAGCGCAGGAATGGCTCGACCGCGAGCCCGTTCCCGGTCGCCTGCTCCACCAGCGGGATCGTGTCCAGCCGCCGGCCGAAGCGGTGCACCCGATCCGCCAGCCACACCTGGATCTCCCCCACCTCTCCCCTGCTCAAATCCTCCTCGCGAGACCCGATCTGCGCCTCCATCGCCTCCCAGAGCTGGGCGGCGATCAGGCAGCCAAGCGCATAGCTTGGGAAGTAGCCGAAGCTGCCCGCCCCCCAGTGGATGTCCTGCAGGCAGCCCTGCGCATCGGTCGGAACCTCGAGACCGAGCATCCGCTGCACGGCGTCTCGCCAGGCCGCCGGCAGGTCGGCCACCGCCAGGTCGCCTTCGATCAGCGCGTGCTCGAGCTCGAAGCGCAACACGATGTGCAGCGGATAGGTCAGCGGGTCGGCCGAGACCCGGATCAGAGACGGCTGCACGCCGACGAGGCTCGCGTGCAGATCGTCGGCGGCGACCGCAAACCCGGCCTCGCCCAGCTCGGCGGCCAGCACCTGCGCAAACGCGGGGCTGCGCGCCACATGGTTCTCCCACAGCTTGCTCTGAGACTCGTGCACCGACATCGATGTGCCGGTGCCGAGATTCGTGCGCCACAGAGCCGGATCGACCTGCCGCTCATAAAGCGCGTGCCCGTACTCGTGCAGCGAGCTCAGCAGCGACTCAGCGTCTCCATTGCCGTATCGCGTCGTGATTCGCATGTCCATCGGACCCGTCCACACGGTGAATGGATGCGCCGAGACGTCCACGCGCCAGCTGGAGGGCTCCACGCCGACCCGGCGCAGCACGCTCTCCACGGCCGCCTGCTGCGCAGCCACCGGCACACGCAGCGGACGCGGCGGGCAGTGCACGCTCGCCTGCTCGGCCAGCGGCGGCAGCGCTTGCGTGAGCGAGTCGAACAGCGGCGCCAGATCGGCGCTTGCGAGCCCGAAGTCGTAGTCGCAGAGCAGCGCGTCGTAGGGCGCCTGACCGTCCTGTGCCACGCACTGCCCGTAGGCGCGCGCAAGCTCGACGTTGCGCGAGAGCGCCGGCGCAAAGGACGCGAAATCGTCGCTCTCGCGCGCCGCCGCCCAGGTCTCCTGGCCCTCCGCGCTCGCGCGCGCCATCTCCACCGCAAGGTCTGCCGGCACCCGGCGGGCACGCTCCCAATCGCGCCGGGCCAGCCGCACGATGTCCGCGTCGATCTCGCCCAGCTCCGCGCCATCGAGTTGCGCCAGCCATGCCCCGATCTGCTCGTCGGTCCCCCGCTCGTGCGCAAGGCGAGCCAGCGTGCCGAGCTGCTGCGCCCGTGCCGCACCTCCCTGCGAGGGCATCATCACAAGCTGATCCCACTCTGCCAGCATCTGCAAAGCGGAGAGATCCGACAGCTCGGCCAGACGGTCGCGCAGGTTCTCCAGTGCAGGCACCGCCAAAGCTTACGCGCGAGCGCGACGCGGCTCGGGTATGACTTGCCGATGCCGCGCAAGCGCGATGCCCAGGAGATGCCCGAGTTCCTTGCGCCAATGCTTGCGCACCTGGCCACGATGCCGGCCGACCAGTCGCAGTGGGCCTTCGAGATCAAGTGGGACGGCGTGCGCGCGATCGCCCGCTGCAAGCCCCCAAATCTCCAGCTGCTCGCCCGCAACGGCAAAGACATAAGCGTCGCCTACCCAGGAGCTGCAGGGCCTGGCCGCAGCGCTGGCCCCGCACGAAGCGATGCTCGACGGCGAGATCGTCGCCTTCGATGCCCGCGGCCGCCCCAGCTTCCAGGCGCTCCAGACGCGCATGCACCTCCGCGATCCGGCCGACGTCGCCAAGCAGACCGCGGGCAACCCCGTCACCTACATCGCCTTCGACCTGCTCTGGCTCGACGGCCAGCCGCTGCTCGATCTCCCCTACGAGCAGCGGCGCGAGCGGCTGGCGGCCCTGGAGCTGGAGAGCGATCGCTGGCGTGCCCCCACCCACCACGTCGGCGAGGGCGACGCGCTCCTGGCCGCGACCTGCAAGCAGGGCCTTGAGGGCGTGATCGCCAAGCGCCTCGGCTCCCCCTACGTGCCCGGCCGGCGCGAGAGCAGCTGGCGCAAGATCAAGAACTCCCAGCGCCAGGAGCTCGTGATCGGCGGCTGGACGACCGGCGAGGGATCGCGCTCGCACAGCTTCGGCGCGCTGGAGCTCGGCACCCACGACGAGCAGGGCAAGCTCCGATACGCCGGCAGGGTCGGCACCGGCTTCAGCGAACACGAGCTCGACCGCCTCACGAACCTGCTCGCCCCACTCGCGCAGCGGCGCTCCCCATTCACCGGCCGCCAGCCCGCACCCGGTGCCCACTTCGTGCGCCCGGAGCTCGATCTGCGAGGTCCAGTTCAGCGAATGGACCAAGGACGGCAGCCTGCGAGCGGCCTCCTATCTGGGCCTGCGCGAAGACAAGCCGCCGCGCAAGGTCCTCCGCGAGTCAAGCGGCGCCACCGAGATGGAGATCGAGGGCCGCACCCTCAAGCTCGCCAACCTGGAGAAGGTCCTCTACCCCGCAACCGGCTTCACCAAGGGCGAGTTGATCGACTGGTACACGGCGATCGCCCCAGCGCTGCTGCCCCACCTCCGCGACCGCCCGCTGACGCTCAAGCGCTACCCCGACGGCGTGCAGGCCAAGCACTTCTACGAGAAGCACTCCCCCCGACACCGGCCGGAGTGGGTTCAGACCACGACCATCCTCGCCGAGCGTGAGCAGCGCGAGATCGACTACACGCTCTGCCAGGACCTCCCCACACTCGTCTGGCTCGCCAACCTCGCGGCGATCGAGCTTCACCCCTCCCTCTCGCTCGCCGGAGCGACGGATCGCCCCACGAGCCTCGTGTTCGACCTGGACCCCGGCCCGCCGGCGGGCATGCCGGCCTGCTGCGAGGTCGCATTGCAGCTGGCCGGGCTCTTTGACCAGCTCGGCCTGCAATCGCTGCCGAAGACCTCCGGCTCCAAGGGCCTGCAGGTCTACGTGCCGCTGAACAGCCCCGAGATCGGCTATGAGCAGACCAAGACCTTCGCCCACGCGGTCGCCAACCTGCTCGCGCGCCGCCACCCCGACCGGGTCACCTCGGCCATGAGCAAGGCGCAGCGCCGCGGCAAGGTGCTGATCGACTGGAGCCAGAACGACCGCCACAAGACGACGGTCTCGGTCTACTCCCTGCGCGCGCGCGAGCGACCGACGGTCTCGACGCCCGTCAGCTGGGAGGAGATAAGGGCCTGCTTTGAGGCAGGCCAGGATGGGACGCTTTCTTTCGAGACCGGCGAGGTCCTTCGACGACTCGCAAGCCAAGGCGATCTGTTCGAAGCTGCACTGCAACTGAAACAACGTTTGCCAGACCTCGACTGAGGAGCTATCCTGGCGCCACTCAGATGGAGCCCTGAGGACAGAGCGCCGCTTCACCGCTCTGCGAACCGCCCGCCGGCAGAAAAGGGCTGATGGCTCCTTTCGCGAAGAACCATCCACTTCCCGCGAGAGGAGCCGTTTCGTGTCGATCGATCAGGGCCTGACCGTCGAGAGGGTCCGCGCGCCCTCCAAGCCCGCGACCGCAGGCAGCCGCTTGGACACACGCGAGCTTGGCGCGATCTTCGCCGGCGGCGTCGCCGGCGCGCTGCTGCGCGTCTGGCTTGGCCGCCATTTCGCGGCCGGGCCGGCCCAGTGGCCCTGGGCCACGTTCGCGATCAACATCAGCGGCGCCTTCGCGCTCGGCTACCTGGCCACCAGGCTGCAGGAGCGCCTGCCCCAGTCCACCTACCGACGTCCGCTGCTGGGAACCGGCTTCTGCGGCGCCTACACCACCTTCTCCACGATGCAGGTGGAGGCGCTGGGCATGATCGAACACGGCCGCTACGGCCTGGCCGCCGGCTACGCGCTGGCAAGCATCTGCGCCGGCTACCTGGCCGTCTGGGTCGCCACCGCGACGGTGCGGCGCACGAGGAGGCTGCGATGAGCGCCTGGGTCTGGCTTGGCGTGGCGGCGCTCGGCGGCATCGGCGCGACCGCGCGCTTCCTCCTCGACGGCGCGATCGGGCAGCGCTTCGCCGGCGACTTCCCCGCCGGCACCTTCGCGGTCAACATCAGCGGCTCGCTGCTGTTGGGGCTGCTCAGCGGCCTCGCGCTCAGCGGCGTCGCGCTCGTGCTGGCCGGGACGGCCACACTCGGCTCCTACACGACCTTCTCGACCTGGATGCTCGAGTCCCACCGGCTCGGCGAGGACGCCGACGTCAAGGGCGCAGGGCTCAACATCGCGGCAAGCCTTGCCGTCGGCATCGGCGCCGCCGCGCTCGGCCACGCGATCGGAGCGCAGCTGTGAGCCAAGATTGCCTGAAGCTCACGACCTACTTCGGCGAGCGCGACCGCACCCGGGACGGCCTGCTCGCCGACGAGCTGCTCGACGTCTACGGCGGCCACCGCCTGGCGGCCAGCGTGCTGCTGCGCGGATCGGAGGGCTTCGGCGAGCGCCAGCACATGCGCACCGACCGACTGCTGAGCCTCTCCGAAGACCTCCCCGTCGTCTCGATCGCGATCGACCGCCCCGAGCGCATCGAAGCGATGCTCGAGCCGGTGCTGCAGATCAAGCGCCGCGGCCTGATCACGCTGGAGCGCGCAAGGATGCTCACCGGCGAGATCGAGGCCGAGCAGCTGCCGAAGGAGAGCAAGCTGACCGTCTACGTCGGGCGCCACGAGCGCGTCGACGGCGTTCCCGCCTATGTCGCGATCACAGACCTGCTGCACCGCGAAGGCATCGCCGGCGCAAGCGTGCTGCTCGGCGTCGACGGCACCCGCGGCGGCCGCCGCTTCCGAGCCCGGTTCTTCGGGGCGAACGCCGACGTGCCGACGCTTGTGATCGCGGTCGGCTCCGGCGAAAGGATCGCCCGGACGCTCCCCAAGCTCGCCCGCCTGCTCGACGAGCCGCTGATGAGCATCGAGCGAGTCCGCGTCTGCAAGCGCGACGGCGAGCTGCTGGCCGCGCCGCACGAGCTGCCGGGCACCGACGAGCAGGGCCGCGCCCTCTGGCAGAAGCTGACGGTCTACGCCTCCCAGAGCGCAACGCACGAGGGACATCCGCTGAACCTGCAGATCATCCGCCGCCTGCGCGAGTCCGGCGCGGCCGGCGCCACCAGCCTGCGCGGCATCTGGGGCTTCCACGGCGAGCACGCCCCCCACGGCGACCGCTTCCTGCAGCTGCGCCGCCACGTGCCGGTCATGACGATTGCGATCGACACGCCGCAGCGCACCGCGAGGTCCTTTGCGATCATCGACGAGCTGACCTCGACAGAGGGCCTGGTCACAAGCGAGATGGTCCCAGCGGTGAGCGCGCTCAGCGAGAACGAGCGCCACGACGGCCCCGAGCTCGCGAGCTATGACTGTTGAGCGACGCTCCACGCCCCCGGCAGGATTCGAACCTGCGACCCACGGCTTAGAAGGCCGTCGCTCTATCCAGCTGAGCTACGGGGGCAAGCGGCGCGCACCGAATCGGCGGACGCCCCTACAGTGTGGCCGATGCCGCGCTCGCCCGGCGGCGGGGCGCCGGCCGGCTGGAAACGCGCCGGGGCGCAGGCCGGCGGTCCTTAAGCAATCTTGAGCAGAACCTTGTAATAGTTGCGCCATGACACCGAGCACTCCCGACTCCGAGAACCTCACCCGCAAGCAGCGCCGCGACCAGGCGCGCGAACAGCGCAAGGCCAACGAAGAGGCCGCGGCGGCCGAGAGCGCCCGCCGGCGCCGGCTGATGCAGCTGGGCGGAGTGGCGGCAGTCGTCGTGGTGGCGATCGTCGCAATCGTCATCGCCACGAGCAAAAGCAAGAACCCCACGACCGAATCCCACGCGCCCACGACTACGAACGCCAAGAACGCGGCGGTGAGCACCGTCGAAAACGAGCTCAATGGGATCACCCAGAAGGGCAACGTGCTCGGCAAGCCAAACGCGCCCGTGACGATGCAGTACTTCGGCGACCTCGAGTGCCCGTTCTGCCGGCAGTTCACGCTGAGCGCGCTGCCGAGCATCATCCAGAACGAGGTTCGCACCGGAAAGCTCAAGATCGAATACAAGTCGATGGAAACAGCGACGCGCAACCCGCCGGTCTTCCTGAAGCAGCAGTCCGCCGCCTACGCCGCCGGCAAGCAGAACAAGGCCTGGTACTTCATCGAGCTCTTCTACAACGAGCAGGGCAAGGAGGACAGCGGCTACGCGACCGAAAGCTACCTCGAAGGTCTTGCCTCGCAGGTGCCCGGCCTGAACATCGCCCAATGGCACAGCGATCGCAAGGACGAAGCGCTGGAAGCAGAGGTGCTCGCCGACGAGAAGGAAGCCAGCGAAATCGGCTTCACCGGCACGCCGTCGTTCATGCTCGGCAAGACCGGCCAGAAACTGAAGCCCTTCAGCAGCAGCTCGCTGGAAGCCTCCTCGGCCTTCGAACCGACGATCGACAAGCTGGCCTCCTAGCCGCGCAAGCGCGATGCCAGGGCGAATCACACGCATTGCGATGATCGTCCTCTCGGTGATCGGCATCGGCCTGGCCAGCTACCTCACCTACATCCACTACTCCAACTCGCAGGTGATCTGCACCTCCGACGCCTGCGAGCTCGTCCAGACCTCGGTCTACTCGAAGCTCGCAGGCATACCGGTCGCCCTGCTCGGCCTGATCGGCTACATCGGCATCTTCGTCTCGCTGGTGGCGCCCGAGCGCGAGCAGACGCGCCTGGCCACGCTCGGCCTGACGGCGATCGGCTTCGGCTTCTCCGCCTACCTGACCAGCCGCGAGGCTGTTCTCGCTGCATCAGATCTGCGAGTGGTGCGTGAGCAGCGCAACGATCATGACGATCCTGATGCTGCTCTCGATCTACCGCTTCCTCACAGGCGGCTCGACACCCGCCGCTGCGCACTCCGACGAGGACGCAGGCCAGGAGCTCCCGCGCGCCGACGGCGACGCGCTGGGCGCCGGCGCTTAGCCGCGCTCAGCCCGGCACAACTCCGCGAGCGCGCGGCCTGGCTGCAATCCGGCCGCCAAGGCCTCTCGTCTATCTGTCCATTGCGTCCAGATTGGCCCGCTCAGGCGGCAAACTGAGTCGAATCCAGAAGAGCAGGTCCCGCGGCACGAGCGCCGCGCCAACGCCGTTCCACGATTCGATGAGCATGTGTCCTGAGACCGAACCGATCATGCGTGACAGCGAGATCGACAGCCTCGCAGCCTCCCCGAGCCGGCGCACGCCTGCGGCGGACCCGCCCGGATGGGATCTTCCAAGCGGCGCCGACAGGGCCGGCAGCGGCGCCAGCGCCGGCAGCACCGACAACGCAGAGATGCAGCGCCTGTTCGAGATGACCGACGATCTGCTCGCGGTGATCTCGCTGGACGGCCGCTTCACGCTGCTCAACCCCGCCTGGGAGGCCGTGCTCGGATGGAAGCGCGAGGAGATGGTGGGGCGCCCGATCCACGAGCTGATCCATCCCGAGGACGTCGACCAGGCGATCGCGCTGACGGTGCCGGGCACGAGCGAGACCGCCCAGCTGATCAACCTCACCAACCGCTACCGCCACTGTGACGGCTCCTGGAGGTGGCTGCTGTGGAGCGCCCGCTGCGACGGGCAGGCCTGGTTCGCGTCCGCCAAGGACGTCACGGACAGGATGTGGCTCGAACGCCAGGCGCTGCACGACCCGCTCACCAAGCTGCCCAACCGGCTGCTGCTGATGGACCGCACGCGGCGCGCGCTGACCCGGCTGCCACGCTCCGGCGGGCTGATCGCGCTGCTGTTCGTCGACCTCGACCGCTTCAAGGCGATCAACGACAACCTCGGCCATGCGGTCGGGGACGACCTGCTGATCTCGGTCTCCGAGCGCCTGCAGCAGGTGCTGCGCGACAGCGACACCGTCGCGCGACTCGGCGGCGACGAGTTCGTGATCCTGGCCGAGGACATGGAGAGCGACACCGAGGCGCTCGCGCTGGCCGAACGGGTGCTCAACGCCCTGGAAGAGCCCATGAGCGTCGGCTCGGCCGAGGTCGGCATGCAGGCCAGCGTCGGCATCTCGATCTGCCATGAGCGCGACCGCGACCCCGAGGATCTGCTGCACGAGGCCGATGTGGCGATGTACCGCGCCAAGGCCACCGCGGGCCGCAAGCTCGGGCTCTTCGACGAGGACCTGCGCCAGGAGATCGCAGAGCGCCTGCAGATCGAGAGCCGCCTGCGCCACGCGCTCTCGCGCCACGAGCTGCGACTCGTCTATCAGCCCGTGGTGAGGCTGGACGGCGGGCCGCCGCTGGCCTGCGAGGCGCTGGTGCGCTGGCACCCCCACGACGGGCCGCCGATCGCGCCCGGCGAGTTTCTGCACCTGGCCGAAGAGAGCAAGCTGATCGTCGAGATCGGCGAGTGGGTGCTGCAAGCTGCCTGCATGCAGGCGGCGACGTGGCGTCGCGAGGGCATCCCCGTCGCGGTCTCGATGAACATCTCCGCCCGCGGCCTGGCCGAGGTGGATATCGCCCGCCGCGTGCAGGAGGCGCTCGCCTACAGCGACCTGCCCGGCCAGGCGCTGTGCATCGAGGTCAGCGAGGCGGCGGTCTCCCGCGACCCCGATCGCGCCCGCGCGACGCTGCAGGACTGCAGGAGCCTCGGCGTGAAGATCGCGCTCGACAACTTCGGGGCGGGTCACAGCTCGCTGAGCCTGCCCTGCACGCTCCCGCTCGACGTGGTCAAGGTCGACCGCTCGCTGATCCAGAGCTTCGAGCACGACCGCGCCAAGCGCGCGATCGTGGTGGCCGCGACCGCGATGGCACGCGAGACCGGCATCGAGGCCGTCGCGGTCGGGATCGAGACCGAGCGCCAGCTGGCGCTGAGCCGCGAGATCGGCTTCACGCTGGGCCAGGGCTTCCTGCTCTGCGCGCCGGACATGCCCGAGCTGCTGCCGCTCGACGGCCATCACGCTGTACGCTCGCCGCTGTCATGGAGATCGATCGCGCGGCGCAGCCGCCGGCCCCACAATCAGCTGAGCAGTCTGTAGAGGACCTCAAGCGCGCGGCCGCGCAGGCCGCAGCGGCGCTCGTGCGCGATGGGATGAGCGTCGGCCTCGGCACCGGCTCGACCGTCGCGCACCTGCTGCCCGCGCTTGCGGCAAGGCGAGCTCTCCGGCCTGCGCTGCGTGGCGACCTCGCCCGCGACGCAGCGCGCCGCCGAGCAGCTCGGTCTGCCGATCGCCAGCCTGCAGGAGCTCGACGGGCAGCTGGACATCGCGATCGACGGCGCCGATCAGGTCGCAGCCGACGGCTGGCTGATCAAGGGCGGCGGCGGCGCCCACACCCGCGAGAAGATCGTCGCGGCGGCCGCGAGCCGCTTCGTGGTGATCGTCTCCGCCGAGAAGCTCGTCGAGCGTCTGCAGCCACCGGTGCCGCTGGAGCTGCTGCGCTTCGGCATCGCCGCGACCCTGCGCGCGCTCGCGCCCACGCGGCTGAGGGACGCCCCCCCAAGCCCTGACGGCAATGCGATCGCCGACTACCTCGGCGTCATCGAGGAGCCCGCAGAGCTCGCGAGCCGCCTCGCCGCCGCGCCGGGCGTAGTCGATCACGGCCTCTTCGCGCCAGGCATGGTCAGCGAAGTGCTGGTCGGCGAGCAGGAGGGCGTGCGCCGGCTGCCGGGCGCCGGGCGCACGCCCTGAACCCTCTCAGGCGACCTCGACCGCCGGCAGCGCCGCTGCCGGGCGCTCGGCCGGGGCGGCCTGCTCGACCGGTTCGCCCTGCCGCGCCTTCGGCGAGCGCATCGTGACCAGCGCGACCAGCAGGCCGACGAGCACGACCGCCGCGGCGATCGTGAAGGCAAGGTGATAGCCACCGATCAGTGCGTTGGGCAGCGACTGCCCGTGCACCGCAAGCGTCTTGGTTCGATCGGAGGAGATCGTCCCGAGCACCGCGACCCCCAGCGCTCCGGCGACCTGCATCGAGACGTTGACGATGCCGGAGGCCAGGCCCGCGTCGCGCGTGGGCACCTCCGCCATCGCGACGGTGAGCAGCGGCACCGAGGCGGCGCCCATGCCCGCCCCCATCAGCACGAAGGGCACCAGCAGCGACGGGAAGTAGCTTGCGTGCGGGCCGGCCTGCGCCAGCAGTGCAAGCCCCGCGGCCGCAAGCGCGATCGCCGGGATCGCCGTCGCCCTGGCGCCGAAGCGCTGCACCAGCCGCGCGGTGATCCCCGTGGAGAGCACGGCCACCACGAGCGTCATCGGCAGGAACGCAAGCCCGGTGCGCATCGCGTCGTAGCCGAGCACGTGCTCCAAGTAGAGCGTGCCGAGAAAGAAGCAGCCGTACATGCCAACGAACATGAAGCCCCTCACCAGACTGGAGCTCGCAAGCCCGCGAACCGAGAAGATCCGCAGCGGCATGATCGGGTTTGAGACACGCGACTCCACTGCCACGAAGGCGCCCACCAAGGCCAGCGAGATCGCAAAGAAGCCGAGCGTGTGTGCCGAGCCCCAGCCGTAGGTCGTCGACTTGACCACCGCGTAGACGCCGACCATCAGACCGGCCGTGACGAGCACCGAGCCGAGCACGTCGACGCCCTTGCCCAGGCCGATCCCCTCGTTCTCCTCCACCAGCCAGATCCCGAGCATCAGCGCAATCAGGCCGATCGGCAGGTTGATGAAGAAGATCCAGTGCCAGTCAAGCGCCTGCGTGAGCGCGCCGCCGGCCAAAAGCCCGATCGAGCCGCCGCCGACCGCGACGAAGATGTAGGCGCTCATCGCCTTGGCGCGTTCGCGCGCATCCGGGAACTCGGTCGCGATGATCGCGAGGATCACAGAGGAGGAGAGCGCCCCGCCGATGCCCTGCACGAAGCGCGCCGCAATCAGCATGCCCTGACTGTCGGCGAGCCCGCACACCGCCGAAGCGGCGATGAAGACCACCAGCCCGATCAGAAAGATCTTCTTGCGCCCGACCAGATCCCCGAGGCGCCCGGACATCAAAAGCAGCCCGGCGAAGGAGATCATGTAGGCGTCGATCACCCATGCAAGGCCCGCCTGCGTGAAGCCGAGGTCGTGCTGGATCTTCGGCAGCGCGACGTTGACGACCGTCGCATCGAGCGCGTTCATCAGCATCGCAAGGCAGACCACGACGAGCGCGAGCCACCTGCGGCGATTGGACTGGAGAGTGGTTTGAAGCACTGCCGGCATGAGGACCTCCAGGACGCTTGTGCGAGGCTCCCGGCACAGCCGGGGCCTGTACTTTCAACAAGGATCGTCACTGTAGCAGTGATAACCCTCGTCTTGAAGTCGATGCCGCGAAATTGCTACGCTCATCACAAGATGGACACGAGGCGCAGCGCAGGATCGATGGTCCTGATCACCCGCCTGGCGAAGGTGGTCTACCGGCGCAGCAGCGAGGAGCTGCTGGGCATGCGCCTGCGCAGCTTCGTCGCGCTCACCTACCTGCGCGACCACGGCCTCTCTCCGCAGCAGGGCATGTGCGAGATGCTCGGCATGGACGCCAACAACCTCGTGCTGCTGCTCAACGCGCTCGAGCAGGCCGGCCATGCGCGCCGGACGCGCGACCCCTCCGACCGCCGCCGGCACCTGGTCGAGATCACCCCCGCGGGCCGTCGCGCGCTGCGCAAGGCAGAACGCGCCCAGGAAGGCATCGAGGAGCAGGTGCTCGCCGGCCTTGCGCCGCAGGAGCGAGCGCAGCTGCACGAGCTGCTGGCAAAGGCGCTGGCCGCCTCCGAGCACCCGGCCGGCGACCGCATCCTCGACAGCGAGGCCGACGCTCAGCCGGTCGGCGCGATCTCGAGCACGTAAGCCAAGCGCCGGCGGTGCTCGGCCGCCCCGCCCATCAACTGGGCGTTCATCTGGGCGCGCTTGTAGAGCCAGTGCACGTCGGCCTCCCAGGTAAAGCCGATGCCGCCATGAGCCTGAATCGCCGAGGCCGTCACGGCGATCGCCGCTTCGGAGGCGATCGCCTTGGCGAGGCTTGCCGCCTGCGCCAGCAGCTGCGGCTCGGCATCGCACGCCCAGGCGGCGTGATAAAGGACCGATCGCGCCTGCTCGGTGTGCAGCAACATCTCGGCGCAGCGGTGCGAGACCGCCTGAAAGGCACCCACGGGCGTCCCGAACTGCCTGCGCTCCTTGACGTAGGCGAGCGTCATCTCAAGCGCCCGCTGGCAGACTCCAACCGACTCGGCGGCCACGGCGATCGCGACCATCAGCGCCGCGGCCTGCACGTCGCCGGGCAACGGCTGCCCGCCGGCGCTCTCGATCTGCGTGTAGCCGCGCAGCGGGTCGATGCTCAGCAGCTCACGCGCCTGCGCATTCTCGCGTTCCAGGAGCTCCGCGCCTCCCGCATCCCCCACGATCACGAAGACGTCCGCGTCGGCCTCGCCCGCGATCAGGCAGCCGCCCTGCCCACGCGTTCCCACGGCCCCGGTCGCGCTGCCCTCGGCCAGCGCCGGCAGCCAACGCCCGCGCTGCTCTGGCGAGCCGGCGCTGGAGATCATCAGCGCCGCGCCGGCGCTCGGCAGCAGCGGGATCGGCGCCAGCGCCGCGCCGGCCTGCTCGAGCAGCACGCAAAGCTCGACCATGCCAAGGCCCTGGCCACCGTCCTGCTCTGCGATCGCGATCCCCGGCCAGCCGAGCCCGCAGACCTCCTGCCAGAGCGCGACGTCCTGCCGGCGAGTCTCGGCCGCCGCCCTCACAGCCGCCGGCGCGCAGCGCGCGGAGAGCAGCTCCCTTGCAGTGGACTGGATCTCGCGCTGGTCGGCGCTCAGGTCGAAGTCCATCTCAGCGCGCCTTGGGCAGGCCGAGCACGCGCTCGGCGACGATGTTCTTGAGGATTCTCCGTGGTGCCACCCTCGATCGTGTTGCCGCGCGAGCGCAGCAGCTCGTAGGCCCACGGCTCGCCCTGCTGCAGCGCCTGCACGCCGACCACCTCGACCGCGAGCTGGCAGAGCTCCTGGTTTGTCTGCGACCACATCCACTTCGTCAGCGACCCCTCGGGTCCGGGCTGCCCGTACTTCTCGATCGCGGTCAGCCCCCGGTAGGCGGTCAGCCGCAACGCCTCGCAGCGCATGTGCAGGCCGACCAGGCGATCGACCAGCAGCGGGTCCTCCAAGCGGCCGCGCTGCCGCGCCTGCTCGATCAGCGAGGCCAACAGCTGGCGCATGCGCACCTGCAGGAAGAAGGCGAGCCCGGCGCGCTCGTTCATCAGCGTGGTGAGCGCGACCTTCCAGCCGTTGCCCTCCCCGCCGAGCACGTTCTCCTGCGGCACGATCGCGCCGTCGAGGAAGAGCTCGTTGAACTCGCTCTCGCCGGTGATCTGGCGCAGCGGCCGCACGCTCACGCCCTCCTGCTCCATGTCGAGCAGAAAGTAGGTGAGGCCCCTGTGCTTGGCGGCCTGCGTGTCGGTCCGCGCCAGCAACATGCACCACTTCGAGTGCTGGGCGATGCTGGTCCACACCTTCTGCCCGCTGATCCGCCAGCGCTCGCCATCCCTGAGCGCCCTGGTCTTGACGGCCGCAAGGTCTGAGCCCGCGTCCGGCTCGGAGAACCCCTGGCACCAGATCTCCTCGCATGAGAGGATCGGCGGCAGGCAGCGCTGCTTCTGCTCCTCACTTCCCCAGAGCATGATCGTCGGCCCCGCGAGCAGCAGGCCGAGCACGTTGGCCGGCAGCGGCGCGCCGGCGCGGCCGAGCTCCTCGAAGAAGATCGCCGACTCGATCACGCTCGCGCCGCGACCGCCGTACTGCTGCGGCCAGTGGACCGCGGCCCAGCCGCCGTCGTAGAGGCGCCGCTGCCACTGCCGCCGCCAGCCGAAGTGGGCGTCTTCATCCCCGGCCGGCTCCTGCCCGGGCGGGTTCTCCGCGAGCCAGTCGCGCAGCTGCGCCCGGAACGCGCGCTCGGACTCGGTGAAGGTCAGATCCATGCCGCCCGCCAGGCTATCGCTTACGACTGTGTGCGGCGAATGCCGATGATCGACAAAATCCCATTCGCCCGCAGTCTCCACGCGGTTGCGTAAAAGTTGATTTACAACTGCTTCGGATTGGAGTACACTCGGGCTTCGACGCGCTGCAACTGTGAGGACCCGCAACAGCACTATGAGGCGATGAGCGGTGGACACGGCAATCAGATCCGTCCTGGATCTTGCGAGAGGAGTGCTCTCTGAGCTCGAGCTCGATGTCGTGCTCGAGCGTGTGCTCGACGCCGCGCTCGAGCTGACCGGCGCGCGCTATGCCGCCGTCGGGGTGCTCAGCGACACCAAGGACGAGCTCGCGCGGTTTCTCACCAGAGGCATCGACGCCGAGACCCAAGCCGCGATCGGCCCGCTGCCTCGCGGTCGCGGCGTGCTCGGCGCGCTGATCGAGGAGCCGGTGGCGCTGCGCCTGGCCGACGTCGGCCAGCACCCCCGTTCCTACGGCTTCCCCCACGGCCATCCGCCGATGAAGAGCTTCCTCGGGGTGCCGATCACGATCGGCGGCACGCCGTTCGGCAACCTCTACCTCACGGAGAAGTCGGGCGGCGGCGAGTTCACGCAGGCCGACGAGCAGGCTCTCGGCGTGCTCGCCGAGTTCGCCGGCGTGGCGATCGACCACGCCCGCCGCTACACCGGCGCCAGGGAACGGCGCGACGAGCTGGAGCGGACCGTCGCCACGCTGGAGGCCACGACGCAGTTCGCGCGCGCCGTCGGTGGTGAGACCGACATCGACGTGATCCTCGAGCTGGTCGCAAAGCGCGGGCGGGCGCTCGTCTCGGCGCAGACGCTGCTGATCGAGCTGAAGGACGGCGAGAGCCTGGTCGTGGCCGCCGGGGCCGGCGAGCTGCCGGCCGAGCTGATCGGGCAGCGCTTCTCGCCGGAGGACACAGCCGCCAGCCACGCCTTGCGCACGCGCCGCGTGCACCGCCTGGACAACGAGCTCGAAAAGGCGCGCTTTGAAGAGCACGGCGCCGGCAAGCTCGGCATGAAGGCGCAATGCGGCCTGGTCGTGCCGCTCGTCTTCCGCGGAGAGACCTACGGCGTGCTGCTCGCGCTCAACCGCCTCGACGGCGGGACCACCTTCACCGCCAGGGACGAGCGGCTGCTGGAGGCGTTTGCGACCAGCGCCGCGACGGCGGTCGCCACCGCCCAGTCGGTCGCCCTGGAGCGCCAGCGCCAACGCATGGCTGCCGCCGAGGGCGAGCGCAAGCGCTGGGCGCGCGAGCTGCACGACGAGACGCTGCAGAGCCTCAGCGCGCTGAGGCTTGGGCTCGCGCGGGCACAGCGCTCCGGCGCGACCGCCGTGCTGGAGGGCGCGATCGGCCAGGCCGTCGATCAGCTGGAGGACTCGATCGCCAACCTGCGCGCTCTGATCACCGACCTGCGGCCGGCCGCCCTGGACGAGCTCGGCACCCAGGCGGCGATCGAGGCGCTGGCCGAACGGATCGCCCGGCACGGCGTCGAGGTCAACGTGAGCCTCGACTTCGCCTTCGAGCAGGGTCGCGAGAGCACCCGCCACGTCGCCGAGCTGGAGACCGCCGTGTATCGCATCGTGCAGGAGGCGCTCACCAACGCCACCAAGCACGGCCAGGCCACACGGGTGGTCGTGGAGATCAACGAGGACCAGACGATGGTGCATCTCGAGATCCGCGACGACGGCAAGGGCTTCGATCCGAGCGCTACGACCAATGGCTTTGGCCTGCTCGGCATGCGCGAGCGGGCCCACTTGCTCGGAGGCGAGCTGCTGATCGATGCTGCGCCCGGGCAAGGGGCCTGCGTGCGGGCGAGCATCCCCGCGACGCGGCGGGCCGAGCAGGCGGCCGGCGTGCGCGCGGCGCGAGTCGGATAACGCTGGGCGAGCGCGTGAGCCGCCCCGGCAGCCGGCTAACGCCCGACGTGCTCGCGCCTTAGGCGGTGGACCGCTTCGAGCAGTCTGCGGTTCTCCACACGCAGCCGCGCAGCGTGACGGCGGGCGCTCGCAGCCTCATGCGCAAACGCGGAGAGCATCGCGCGCATGTGCTGCAGCCGATCGAGCAGCTGCTCGCGATCCGCGCTCTCAGAAGGCGCCCTCGTCGCAGTCGGCGAGCGCGCCCAGTGCTCGTGAATCATGAGATCGATGCTCGCGCAGCGGCTCGGCAAGGACATCCGAAGCTCTTACAAGCCCTTCTCAGTGCTCACTACTGAGCGACTCCCGATCTGACCCCGGCGAGGCGGGCACCGGCTTGGCACGCCAGATGTGCGAGGGCTGGGTGTCGAAGGCGCGCTTGCGCCGCGACGCGTCGCCGTAGAGCAGCGCGATCACCTCCGCCTCGCCGGCATCCTGCTTCGCCGGCGCCTGCGAGACCCCGCGCGCGCGATATCGGCGCTCGCGCAGAACGCTCGCGAGGGCAACCTTCACGTCAGGACGACTGGGAACGGCGCGCGCAAGCGCGCCAGAGAGCCTGGCCGGCGTGTCCCTGCCGGCTGGAATTGAATGCTCAGAAGAGTGGGCGCTCATTTTTTCCCGCTGCATTCGAGAGGCAGCGCACTCTCGCCGAGGGCCAGAAGCCCCCTGTCGGAGACAGCTCAGCCAAACATAGGCCGGAGGCGCGCAGAGCGCATCGGTGGTTGCCACCGCGCAATCAGCAGAAAACTACTTGTTCCGAGCTCGCCCCGAAACGCTGTGATTGCGTTCTGATGCATGACACCGGGTATTTCTATTGGAAACACCGCAGCAATCAGAGAGGCGGTCGATGGCATATATCCACTGCGAGCGATGCGGGACCAGCTGCTACAGCAACGTGCTGAGCTGCCCCAGATGCAAGGCCCCGGTCGCGCGCGCCTACACACAACCGTTCGCGGTCGAGCGGCAGTGCTCCTCCGCCGGCGACGAAGAGGTCGAGAGCGAAGTGCGAAACGCGCTCTACAGCTGGCGCTCAGGCTGCGTCCAGTCCGCGCACGCGTCGCAGTGACGCGTGCAAGCGCGCCCGCCCCCAGAGCTCGGCAAGCTTCTCCAGCCCTCTCGGCGTCGCGAGGCTCATGTGCATTCCGGGAAGCACTTCGCCTGGAAGGACTTGAAACGTGGGTGGGTTCGCAGCCCGTTCAGATCGGGGTCCTCAGACGTCACCCACTCGCGCCGGCTGGCTATGAAGGAGCTCGCAGCGCAGGCAGTCGCCAGCTCGAGCCTCTCCACCGCTTTGGCTGCGAGCTCGTCGCGATATCCAGCGGGCAGGTCCTCCTGCAGCAGGGGAATCGCGAACAGGCAGGCGGCGTTGTACTGCTCCTTCCAGCGGCGCAGCGGCCACAGCTGCCAGCGCCAGCACCGGCATTCAAGATCTTCTGCCTTCTTCTCGAGATCCTTGACGTGCCTGGCCCGGCTCGCGTCGTTCGCCGGCATCGGAGTCGCGCGCTCCTTCGCACACAGCGCAGCCAGCTTCAGCGCACGGCGCGTCAACGGGGATCGGCGGGAGAAGCTCCACGTCAGCGGCAGCTCATGGAGCAGATCGTCGATCTCATCGCACGCGCGCTCCGAAAGCGCTTGACGGAGTGGCTGTGACTGCGGCTGGTCTTCAAGACGCTCCAGCAATGGTGCGGCCTGTTGGGAGCGCCGCTTCCCAAGCCACGGGCGCAGTTGCTGCCGCAGCGCGTCGAGCCTGCGAGCGCGGTCGGGATCGCGCTGGTCGGGAGCTTGAAGCCATCCTGCGATCGTCGCCTCCTCGCAAAGCAGAACAGCGCGCCTGTATTGCGCGATCAGCCGCACGCGCTTGCGCTCGCCGTCGGCACGGCGGCTGTAGAGGCCGGCGGGCAGATCTCTGCCGGCAGGTTTCGCCGCGTCGATCAGTCCCGTGTAGATCGCAAGCGCCTCCAGGGGCATGCCTCGCTTCTCCTGGAGCTGGCCAAGCTGCAGGCGCAGCGTCCAGTTCATCGGATCGGCTTCCAGCGCGCGGCGGTACATGTCAAGCGCCAGGCCGTAGCGTTCGCCGGCCTCGTGCTCGCAGGCCTCCTCATAGGCGTTGAAGAGCTCGCCGGGCATCTTGTAGCGGCGCCAGGCGACCCACGGCCCCTTGCACAGCCGCGTGCGCGGCAGGATCGCCGCGGTCGCATGGTCAGCCGCACGCTTGATCGCGCGATCGAGATCGGTGTCGGTGACCTCGATCTGCGAGCCATCCTGAGAGGACAGGCGCACGAGCTGCACGGAGACCTTGTAGTCGTTGGAGGGCGCCCCGCGCTTGACCACCACCCCGTTCAGTTCATATGCAAAGCCCGGCACCGCGGCCCGCAGCAGGCCAAGCAGCGTCCCAAGCACGTTGCCGGCGCTCACCTCCGCCGCGCTCAGAACGTCGAGGAAGTCGCTGACCGGCTGCGCCGCCGGCGTCGCGCCGGATGAGGCCAGCCGCATCCGCGTCAAGCGCTCCCTGAAGAGGCTCGTCAGCTGGGCCGGCGAGGTCGTGCCCAGATCAGAGGCGCTGAAGTCGGGGACCTGGATGCGCCCCGGCCGCCACGCAAGCCACTCCAGTCGCCCGCGGCGGCAGGAGTACGCCAGGCTCGTGAGGATCGCAAACGCGAGCGGCACCGACACGCTCGGCTGCGCGATCGTTTTCTCGACGGAGGCGAGGAGATGATCCCCTTTTGCGGCGCCATGCCCAACGAGGTACGCCAGGCCGAGCAGCGCAGCGAACGAGACGACGAACATCACGGCCCAGGCGACGCTCATCGGCCAGCGCAACCGGTAGCGCGGCCCGCGCGCGAAGCGCCGCAGGTTCCCGACGCGCCTCAGTTCACGCGCGATCAGACGCCAGATCCGAGCCACGCTCGATCGTCATCCAAACAGCGGTCTGAAGAGGTACGGCGATGGCGGCGAGTCTACAAAATCCGGTCGGTCATTCGACCTCGCGGCGGAGGCCGTGCATGCCGTGCCGGCCTCTGAGAGGGGTCCCAAGCAACGAGTAGATTCGCGCAGCGATGCCAATCGAGCGCTTCATCTGGACGCTGCACGCCGAACGCAGACGCGCCCGGCGACTGATCGACCGGATCGCCGTGGAGCGCGCCGTACGCGAGCGCCACGCAGACCGTCAGATCAATCGCGGTGATGCAGCCTGGCGAATCGAAGGGCTGCTGCCGGACGGACGACGCTTCATCGTCGTATACGACCATCCCCGCAGACGAGACCTCGAGACGGCGCTGATAGCGAGCGTCTGGGACCTCTGAAGGCCCAAGCGATGCCCCGATCTCAACGTGTATCCTAGGAGCCAGCAATGGGACTGTATGTGCACTACGACCCCGACGTTGACATCGCGCTGATTTCATTCGCCGATGGGCGCGCGATCGGTGAGGAGCATCCGTGGGGCCTCATAGAACGCGACCCAAGCACTGGCCGCTTGATGGGCTTCGAGATCTGGAAAGCGTCGTTGACGCTGCCGCCCGAGATGATTGCCGCCTTGCCCGTAGTGAGCAAGTCACGCGGCGCTGCTGCGTGACCTAGACCCGCGACCGACCGCGCTCGGCATCCTCATCGGCCTCAGCCGGCCGCATCGGCGCACAAGTTGGGGCTTTGTCCGTCCACGATGCTACCGTTAATGCCTTATGATACACCCAAGGGCAGCCCCCGATCAGACGCTGAAGGCTGGCGACAAAGTCGTGCTGCGGGACGCCGGCAGGGCGCGTTACGGCATCGTGGTTGAGGATCGTGGACCGCTCGCCACCAACGGCAGCCAGATCGTCGCGATCCAGATCGGCGATGACGAAGATAGGCGGTTCGAGGTCCGCGCCGAAGACCTCGAGCGTGTCGATTAGCTGCAAGCGCAAGGGATAGAAACCCCCAAATCGAGGCGGATCCCGGCGGATCTACGCGGATCGGCACGATCTCGCGCATGACCTCGTAATCCCGCTCTAGAAAGCCAAAAAGCCCCGGATCCCGGGGCTTCTGACCAGCGGGGGACCCAGGAATCGAACCTGGCGTTGCGGTTTTGGAGACCGCCGTGTTACCGATACACCAGTCCCCCGTGGGACGACGCCGCATTGTAGGCGTTGCCGCCGGGGCTTCGAGGTCTCAGCCGCAGCCGCGGCTGGGGCCAGACCGAGCCGGGACGCATGCATCTCAGGCCGGCACAGACCGGCCACCGCCACCGCTGCCGGCGTGCCCATCCCGAACTCGTCGGCTGGAGCGGCCTCGGCCTCAAGCAAAGGGCGCGAAGCGCCGACAGATACCGCAACGGCCGCAATCCCATGTTTGCAGACGCAGACAGCCCTCGCTCCAAACGACACGTGCGACGCGCGCGGCGCGTCGCGGCGTTCTGCCGGCACCGGCCGCCGCTGCGCGGATGCCTGCCTCTGGCGCGAGTGCTGGCCGACGATGAGGGGATCTCGCTGCTGGAAGTGCTCGTGGCCTCGGTGCTCGTGGCGATCATCGCGATCGGCACGCTCACGGGCCTCGAAGGCGCCGCCGCCACGACCAACGACAATCGTCTGCACAACCAGGCCGCCGTGCTGGCCTCCCAGTCTCAGGAGACGCTGCGCAGCGAGCCCGCCGAAACGCTGAAGACACTCGCCGAAGAGACCGAAATCAAAACGCCGCACACTGAAACCACCACCGTCGAAAAACAGAAATTTACGATCGAACAGGATGTCTACGAGGTCAACGGCGCCACCGGCTCGACCGGATGTGCCGCGAAGTCAAAAGAAGGCGAAACCACGCACGCCGGCGGCTACTACTTCAAGGTCTCCTCGGTCGTCAGCTGGCCGCAGCTTGGCAACACACGCGAAAAGGTCAAGCAGACCAGCGTGATCACGCCGCCGGACGGCTCCGCGCTCGAGGTCACCGTCGACACCGCGGGCAGCACGCCCGAACCGGTCTCCGGCGCGACCGTGAACGCCAGCGGCTCGATCACGACCACCGACACCTCAGGGTGCGTGATCTACCCGTCGATCGACTCGACGACCGTCTCACTGACCGTCGAAAAGGCCGGCTACGTCACGGAATCGGGCGCATCGAAGTTCAGCATCGCTGCACTCCAGATCGCCCCCAACATCACCACGCAATACCAGGTGATCCTCTCGCCAGCGGGTGAAATCAAGGCGCTCTTCACCTACAACAAAGGCAAAGAAGAAGTGAAGGGCGACACCTTCGTCGCAGTCAACAGCGGCCTGACGTCAGGATTCGACGCGGGCGGGACTGCCAACACCTACGCGTATTCCGCACACACTCCCGACAGCCTCTCGCCGTTCTCGGAAAAGTGGAGCGTCTACGCAGGCGACTGCACCGCCGACGATGCCAAAACCATGTCGTCCGGCAAAGTGGCCGACGGGACGGTCCAGGTGATCGGCGGCCAGTCTGTGTCAGTGCCCGTGCCCATGTCGCGCGTCACGCTCAGCGTTTATACGGGCTCCGGCAGCTCCTCGCCGGGGAGCCTGGCGAGCACCAACTACCCCGTCTTGATCACCGACCCCCTGTGCGAAAGCGCGATCCCGCTCGACGGCACCGCCGCAACCTACGAACACAAGCAGGAAACCAGCGGGGGACATCTTACCTACCCCTACCAGCCGTTCGGCAAGTTCGCGCTCTGCCTGTACGACGCCCAGGAAAAAAAGACATACACGGCCCCGTACGAAAACAAGACCGAAGAAGGATCGAGTATCAGCATCTATCTCGGCGCGGGCTCCAAAAAAGGGTACTACAACGGAGGCACCACCACCCAGGAAGGCATTGAAATCACGACGGGGCAGACCGAATGCTGAGGCACCGCATATTCTCTCGCCGGCGCCTGACGGACTCCTCGGGCTTCACGCTTATCGAACTGCTCGTCGCGATGGCCGCAAGCATCGTCGTGATCGGCGCGCTGCTCACGATCCTCGAAGTCTCGCTTGCGCAATCCACGAAGATCGCCAACGAGACCTATGCCGACCAGCTGGGCCGCACCGCGATGGCAAAGCTCGTCGGCGAGATGCACAACGCCTGCATACATTCCGAATTCAAACCGGTACAGGAAGAAAGCGGCAAAGAAAAGACCGGCGAAAACGTGCTCACGTTTGTCAACACCGGCAGCAAAGAAGCGGCGCCAGAAGCGAAAGAAACCTACGAGCACCGGATCGTGTGGAAAACGGAAGCGGGCAGCTCCACCAGCGGCACGCTCACCGAATATGTCGCGACTTTCGCGCACGGCACATGGCCCGAATTCACAGAACCGGGCACAGAATCGAAAGTGCTGCTCGCAAGCCACGTCTCGAAGGCTGCCTCGCATACTATTTTCACCTATTACAAGTACAGCGAAGAAAGCTCGCTCAAAAACGGGGCGCTGACCAAAATCGCCCTCACCAGCGGCGCGCTGCCCGCGAAAGCCGCCGCGGAAGTCGCCGCCGTCGAAATCAACTTCGTCGCGGCCGGGAGCAGCGACCCCTCAAGCCTGGAACGCAGCGTTCGACCTGTCCAACCTCGTGACCTTCGCCTTCAGCGCGCCCAACCAGGAAACGCCGATCAAAGACGCGCCGTGTCAATGAACGGCCGGCGACATCTGCGCCTGCGCCGACCGCTCGGCCACATGCGGGCCGACGCCGGATTCGCGATGATGGTCGCGATCGGCGTGATGTTCGTATCGAGCTTGCTGGTGGTGGCGGCGTTCACCGCAGCCCAGGGCGACATCGGCCTGTCCCATCGCGACAGCACGAGCAAGCAGGCATACTACGCGGCACTGGCCGGCATCCAGGACTACGAGTATCAGCTGGAGGCCAACCCGGACTACTGGGAGAGCTGTGAAGAACCGTCCGCGACGGTGAGCGAAAGCACCAAAGCGAGCTACAAAGTGGCGCCGATGCCGGTGGAAGCCAAATGCAGCAAAAGCTCGCCGTTCACGAGCATGATCCAGAAGACGGGTGCCGCCGCGGGCACGTTCCGCATCCAGTCCACCGGCACCGCCGGCGCATCCACATCCTCGATCGTCGCGACCTTCCAGGTGAAGGGCTTTCTCAATTTTGTTTATTTCACACAATTCGAAGACGAGGACCCCGGCCTCTACAACGCGCCCAAAGAATGCGAAGGCACGTATTACAGCGAACGAAAGAACGCCAAATGCGAAACCATCGTGTTCGTGACGGGCGACAAAATCAACGGTCCGATGCACACCGACGACGCTCCGGCGATGTGTGGCGCCCCAACCTTCGGTCGGCCGGAACATACGCCCTACGACGTAGTCGAATTCGGCGAGGAACCATACTCGTACAATTGCTCCGAAGGACTGAAACCCGTCTACTACACCGCGCCGCCCAAAAGCTCCTACACACTGGACAAAACCCCCATGGTTCCCCCGACGAGCGACGAATCGCTCGGCAAGTACGTCAAGGAAGAGTCCTCGAGCGATGAATTCGAAGGCCTGACGCACATCGTCATGAACGGCACCGCCAACACGCTTGAAGTCACGAAGTCGAACGGCGAAAAAGAGTCTCTTGCCTGGCCCGTGAATGGGCTGATCTACGTGCGCACCAGCAGCACCTGCGCGACGTTCAAGCCGACGGAATCCGATACCAGCACCGAAGAAGCAGAAACCGGCTGCGGCAATGTCTACGTGAGCGGCACCTACTCGAAATCGCTGACGATCGGCGCCCAGAACGACGTGATCGTCAACGGCGAAATATATCCGACGAGCGTGGCCGGCAAACTGGGCTCGGAGCCGACCGGGACCGAAGCGCTCGGCCTGATCGCCAACAACTACGTCCGCATTTATCACCCGCTCGAAAAGAACTGCGAAGAGATTTACAACTACCACACGAAACGCTACGAAGAAACCTGCTCGGGCACCAAGAACGGGAAAGCCTTGCTCAAAAACCCGTGGATCTACGCGGCGATCCTCTCCACCAAGCACTCCTTCGTGGTTGACAACTACAACGAAGGCGAAGCGCTTGGCGACCTGAACATCTACGGCGCGATCGCGCAGGACTACCGCGGCATCGTGGGCACGACCGGGACCAACGGAGTCACAACCGGATACATCAAGGACTACGAGTACGACGAACGCCTCGCCGTGGATGAGCCTCCCTACTTCCTCAGCCCGCTGAACTCCGGCTGGAAAGTGGTGCGCGAGACCAGCCCGACGAAAGAATAGGCGCCGAGCCGCTCCGCAGAGACCTACCGGCCACTCGGCCCACTGCGAAGGAGCAGCGATCGAAGGACGCCCGCCGCCCGGCTCGGCGATTGAACGCGGCTGAGGCGCAAGCGCACGCGCTCGGCTTGCAGACAGGCAGATGCGGGCGGGGAGACTCGAACTCCCAAGGGCTCTCGCCCACTGGCTCCTAAGGCCAGCGTGTCTGCCAATTCCACCACGCCCGCGGGGCCGGCTGGCCCTAAGAGTCTGTCCGAAAACTCGTGCACACGTCTGGCGGCGCCTGACACGGCGTGCCGCGGCGTCCTCGGACCTCGACTTGGCGCCGCCAAGCCTTCGGTCCTGCTTCCTGGCGGCACTTGGTCATGCACACGCCATCCACGCACCCGAGTCTTCGGACAGACTCTAAGGTAGCGCCGATCGACCGCGCCGCGAAGTCGCGCAGCGCGCGCCCTGCCGCCCCAGCCGGTAAAGTGGTCGTTGGGGATGTCAAGCACGGTCGAGCAGCCAGGCGTGGAGATCACGCACCCCAACCGGGACAAGCCGGTCGTACGCGCGACGCGCGCAACCGTGGTCGTGCTGCTGCTGGTGAGCGTCGCGCTGCTGCTGATCGTCAGCATCGGCGGGCAGGAAGGCATGGAGACCACCGTGCTGCCCGTGCAGTACTTCTTCATCCTCACCTATCTGCTGATCGCCTACCTGGCGGTGCGCTGGAGCCGCGGATCCCTGCCGGTCGGCTCGGCGCTGGCCGTGCTGCTGTCGATCTTCGCGCTGGTCGGCGGCTCCTACTGGTTCGATCGCAACCACGGCTACTTCGCCTCGAACACGCTCAACCCCACCCTGCTCGGCGTGCTGACCTTCGCGATCATCCCCGTGCAGATCCTGCTGATCGTCTTTGCGATGCGCGGCTTCTCGCAGGGTTGGAACGTGGAGCTCGAACGGCCGGTGCGCGCGGCGCGAATCTCGGGCGGCGCTTCGGCCGATCCCTCAGCTGCCTGAAACAGACCGTGGCCCGCTTTGCCGATCGTGGCAGGCGATCTAGACTTCTCGAGCGCAGTTCGTGCGGCGGTGGCGGAACGGTAGACGCGGGGCCCTCAAAAGGCCCTGTCCGCAAGGGCGTGTGGGTTCGAATCCCACCCGCCGCACTCATCTCCAGGCTCGATCTCGCCGGGTTGCATCGCAACACATGACCCGATAGGTTGAACCGGCTAGTCAACCTGACAACTACACAGTTGGGGGATGAGATCGTGAACGTGCATCCGGGGGATCCAAACGCCGCGGACGCGACGTCGAAGGACCCTCAGGACGCATGGGCCTACCGGATCGCCGTCGGATCGGTCGGCGCCGCAATCGTCGTGTTCCTGATCGGGGCCGCGGTGATCGCGGCGGTCGGAAAGACGGTCCCGAGCCAGTATTGGACCAGCGGCAGTGCGCTGAGCGGCGCGCTGCTCGGCATCCTGGCTCCATCGCCGACCTCGAAAGCAAAAACGGACAAGGAAGGCTTCGGCGCCGTAGCCATCGACGGCGCGAAGAAGCTCGGCAAGGACATCTGGGAAAACAGATCGGTCGTGATCCTGCTCGTGATCTTCGGTCTCGCCCTCTGGCGCGATCTGGAGAGCCACAGCACCGAATGGCAGGCGCTCGCGGCGGCAGCGGGCGGAGCTCTGATCGGCATGCTCGCGCCCTCGCCCGGCAAGAAGCAGACCTGAGCGACCCGCCCGCCCGCGACCCGCCCGTCCGCGTATCAGCTCGCTGAGCCCACGATCTCGAGCAGCGGCTTGACCAGCCCCGGCGAGCACGCGAGCAGCCCCCACGGCAGCGGCCCAGCGGCGGGCAGCTCGGTGACGCTCAGACCGGCCCGCTGGCAGATCAGCACGCCCGCGGCGACATCCCAGACCTTCACCCCACGCTCGAAGTAGGCGTCGTAGCGGCCCGCCGCGCTCCAAGCAAGGTCGAGTGCGGCGCTGCCGAACCGACGGATGTCGCGCACCTTCGGGACCAGCCGCGCAAGCACCTCACCCTGCGCCGCGCGCACCTGCGAGTCGTAGCCAAGGCCGGTCGCGACCATCGCCGTGGACAGCTCCCGGCTCCTGGAGCCTTCGATCGGCATCCCGTTCAGCTTGGCGACCCCACCGGCGTGCGCGGTCCACAGCTCCTGGCGACACGGGTCGAAGACCGCGCCGGCGATGCTCGCCCCGGAGTGGTCCTGCACCGCGACGCTGACCGACCACTGCGGAATGCCGAACAGGAAGTTGACGGTGCCGTCGAGCGGGTCCACGACCCACCGCAGGCCGCTCTCGCCGTCCTGCTCGTCCCCCTCCTCGCCGAGCATGCCGTCCTGTGGTCGCAGCTGCGCAAGGTGCGCCGCGATTGCGCGCTCGGAGGCGAGATCGGCGTCGCTGACAAGATCGGTCGGCGTGCTCTTGCTGGAGATGCCGCGCCGACGGTCGCCCTCGAAACGCTCCAGCAGCAGCGCGCCCGCCTGCTCGCACAGGGCGACCGCAACCTCCAGCAGGCGCTCGGGCGAGCTCTCCTGCGCGCTCACGAGAACAGCGGCGGCCTGGCCTGTGCCCAGGGGCGCTCCGCCTCGATCTCGGCGGCCAGCGCGATCAGCGTCGCCTCGTCCTGCACGCGCGAGACGAACTGCACCGCCCGCGGCAGCCCGTCGGCGCCGAAGCCCGCCGGCACCGAGCAGGCCGGCTGGCCGGTGAGGTTCCAGGGCGCGTTGTAGGGGACCAGGCCGGCGACCGCGTTGAGCGTCCAGATTCCGCCCCTGCCCTCGAACTGGCCGATCCGCGGCGGCGGCTTGGCGGTGGCGGGCGTGAGCAGCAGGTCGTGGTCGGCAAAGACGGCGCCGAGCCGCCGGCGCAGGGCCTCCTCGTGCTCCAGGGACCACGCGAGCGCCCCGTCGGGCAGCAGCGAGCCGATGCGCGCCAGCGCCTTCGTGCGCCGTTCCAGGCGCTTAGGGTGCTCCATCGCAGCTGCCTGATCGCGAATGCCCTTCAGCATCCGCGTGAGCACCGAGGGAACCGTGTCCAGCCCATAGTCGGGGTGAAGCTCCTCGGTGTGATGCCCAAGCGAGCGCAGCAGCTGCACCGTTTCCTCCAGCGCGCGCTTGGCGTCGGCGTCCAGGCTGGAGACGATGCCGGTCGGTATCCGCGTGGAGACCGCGATGCGCAGCCGCGGCGGCCGCTCGCTCAGCGCCTGCGAGAACGGGGTCTGCGGCGGGCTCGGCGCGCCGAGCTCCGGCGAGCCGCTGAGCAGATCGAGGAACAGCGCCGTGTCGGCGACGGTCCTGCCGAGGATTCCGTTGACCGAGAGGCCGTGCCACGGCGCGCTGGCCGGCGCCATCGGCACCCGCCCGCGCTGCACCTTCAGCCCGAAGAGCCCGCACCAGGCGGAGGGGATCCTGATCGAGCCCGCGCCGTCGGAGCCGAGCGCCGCGCCGATCAGGCCCGCCGCCACCGCGGCGCCGCTGCCGCCGCTCGAGCCGCCCGGCGCGCGCTGCAGATCCCACGGGTTCCTCGTGCTGCCCCAGGTCATCGTCTCGGTGAACGGCCAGATGCACAGCTCGGGCACGTTGGTCTTGCCGATCACGATCGCCCCCGCCTCGCGCAGCCGCCTGACCACCTCCGCGTCGGCGCTCCCGGGCTCGCCGAAGGCATTGCTGCCGAACGCCGTGACCTCCCCGGCGATGTCGATGTCGTCCTTGACCGCGATCGGCACGCCCAGCAGCGGTCGCTCCCCGCCCGCGCCGCGGCGCGCGTCGGCCTGCTCGGCTTCAAGCAGCGCCCGTTCGGCGAAGAGCACGCGAAACGCGTTGATCTTCGAGTCGTATCGAGCGATGCGCTGCAGGTACAGCTCTACGAGCTCGCGTGAGGAGACCTCCCCCGCGGCAATCAGCCGCGCCTGCTCCGCGATCCCGGCGAAGGCGAGCTCGGTGGCGTCCACGTCGCAGAAGGTACACGACCTCAGTACCGTTCGGAAGATGAGCAACGAAGTTGCGGGTCAAGGGAGGCTGGATGCCTCCCTTGAGGGTCCATAGCGCCGACCGGATGGAGGCAAGATGATCGTCATAACCGAGGATCGCGGCGCCGTGCGCCATGTGGTGATGAACCGGCCTGAGAAGCGCAACGCGATGAATGAGGATTTGATCAGGGAGTTGGGGGAGGCGCTGCACGACGCCGCCCACGATCCGCAGGTGCGATGCGTGGTGGTGCGCGGCGAGGGCGCGATGTTCTCCTCCGGCATGGACTTCAACTCGCTGGGCGCGCTCGCGGGCGAGCCGGCACGTCTGCGCGAGTTCCGCTCGGGCGTGCTGGCCGCATGGAACCTCTGCGAGGAGATGACAAAGCCGACGATCGCCCAGATCCACGGTGGCTGCATCGGCGGCGCGATGGAGCTGGCGCTCGCCTGCGATTTGCGGGTGATGGCAAGCGATGCGGTGATCGGCCTGGTGGAGACCCGCGTCGGCCTGATCCCCGACGTCGGCGGCTCATCGCGGCTGCCGAGCGTGGTCGGCCTCGGCAGGGCCAAGGAGATGATCATGACCTCCAAGCTGGTGAACGGCGTGGAGGCCGAGCGGATCGGGCTGGTCAACCGCGTCGCACCGGCCGACGAGCTCGACGGCGCCACCCAGCAGCTGCTCGACGAGCTGCTGCTGTGCTCGCCGCTGGCCATTGGCCTGGCAAAGCGCGTGATCGACGGCGCCGCCAAGCCCGCGCTTGCCGCCAGCCTCGAGCACGAGGTTGCCGTGCAGCAGATCTGCGCCCAGAGCGAGGACTTCGCCGAGGGCGCGCGCGCCTTCGCCGAGCGCCGCCAGCCGGAGTTCAGCGGCCGCTGAGTTTCCAGTCGATCGGCCCCGCCACCAGCGTGTGGCTGCCGAGCGGCCGTCCGAGCAGCTCCCGCAGACGCTCCACGCAGGCCAGCAGCACCTGCAGGTGCACGCCGGTCTGCACGCCCATCTCCTCCAGCATCGAGACAGAGATCCTCGGTGGCGATATTGCCGGTCGCCCCCGCCGGCACCGGGCAGCCGCCGAGCTCGCCGAAGCTCGACTCGAAGCTCTGCACCCCGGCCTCCAGCGCCGCCAGCACGTTGGCAAGGCCCTGCCCGCGGGTGTTGTGGAAGTGCGCAGTCAGACTCGACCTCGCCGCCCAAGCGCTGCCGGGCCAGCTCGAAGAACTCGCGCACCTGCAGCGGGTTGGCCATGCCGGTCGTATCGCCGAAGCCGATCTCCTGCGCGCCGGCGTCGCGCAGCAGCCCCGCGATCTCCAGCACGCGCTCAGGCGCCACGCGGCCCTCATACGGGCAGCCGAAGGAGGTCGAAATCACGCCCTCGCAGCGCAGGCCCTCCGCGCGTGCGCGCCCGAGAACCGTCTCCAGCCCGGCCAGCGACTCGGCGACCGTGCGGTTGACGTTCTTGCGGTTGTGCGTCTCTGAGGCTGAGAGGAAGACGTTGATCTCATCGATGCGATCTCGGTACGCAAGCGCCGCCTCCAGCCCCCGCTCATTGGGAACGAGCACGCCGATCGAGACGTGCTCGGGCACCTCGATCCGCTCCAGCACCTCCGCGGCGTCGGCCAACTGCGGGATCACGTCCGCCCGCACGAAGCTCGTGGCCTCGATGCGCGTGAGGCCCGTCTTTGCGAGCGCGTCGATCAGCTGCACCTTCGCATCGGTGCCGAGCACCTCGGGCTCGTTCTGAAAGCCGTCGCGCGGGCCGACCTCGCGGATGCGCACCGACCGTGGCAGCGCGGGAGAGCTCATGTGCTCATCCTATTGCTGCATTCGATGCGTAGGCAGGGTCCTCTCTGCCGACCTCATTGCTACCCAGCGGAGGGATCGGGTTCTGTCAAGGTCGGGCCGTTAGGCCCCGCTGCAGGCGGCCCCGAAAGGGCGACCTTGACGGGTTCTGAGCCCGGAGCTATCCGAGCTGGCGTCGCGGCACGCCCTGGTATTCAGGTGTGCTCCCCGCAGTCATCTCAGTTGCATGTGTGCGTCCGGCCTCGTCTTGCGCGGGTCTCGCGCGAGGGTGCTAGCACGAATTGAATGTGGGCGCTAAGCTGGTCTACGTTTCTCCGGGTGCGCCGTAGATGTTGAGGGTCTTGCCGGTTTCGGTGCTTTTGAGGGTGAGGGTGCCTTGGATGGTGCCGGTGCTGATGGTGCTGCCGGTGCAGGTGAGGGTGGGGGTGTTGGTTTCGAAGTCGATGAGGGTGGCGGTGGGGGTGTTTTCGGTGTGTGCGGTTGGTTGGCCGGTGCAGGTGTCGGTGATGGTGCTGCCCATGTAGGCGCATTTGATGGTCCAGCTGGTGTTTTGGAGGCGTAGCCGGGGTTCGTAGTGGGTTTCGCCTTCGCTGTTTTCGGTGGGTTGGTCGATGAGTTCGGTGTTCCAGGGTAGTTGGGTGCCGGTGATTTCGATTTGGGTGGTGGCGCACCATCCGCTGCTGGTTGGGTGGCAGTCGATGCTCGTTTCGCCTTTGCTGCCGGTGAGCGTTTCGATCTCGCCGCTGGAGTCTTTGACGTAGCCGGTGTTTTGTAGGGCGCATTCTGCGGTGAGGTCGAGGCCGCTGTCGTGGATGGTGAGGGTGCCTTCGCCCTGGATCGGCGCGTCGATTATGGTTTTGGCGTTGATCTGCCATTGGGCGGGGTGTTCTGTGATGAGCGTTTTGTCTGTGCCGTAGGTGGTGCCGGCGCTGTTGGTCGCGACGAGACGGTAGTGGTAGAGCGTTCGGGGTTGCAGTGCGCTGATGGTTTGGGAGACTTCGAGTGGTGTGCGGCTTTCGCCGGCGGAGGCTTCTTTGCCTTCGCCGGGGATGCTTGACCCGTATTTGATGGTCGGCCCGTATTCGAAGTGGTAGCTGGTGGCGGCGGCCCTGGTGGCGATCGTGCCGGTCAGCTTGCTGGTGGTGCTGGTGGTTTCTTGTGCTTCGCCGGTCGCGACGGCTGGTTTTTGTGGTCCTGTTGGCGCGCCGGTTACGTTCAGCTGCTCGCCTTCTTGGCCGCTGGAGAACACGATTGCGCCTGCCAGTACGGCGGGTTCTTCGCCGGACGAGCATGATAGTGGCGGGCTGCTGTCGTCCAGTTCGACTGGTACTCCCGCGGGGGTGTTTTCGAGGTTGCCGGAGAATTCGCCGGCGCAGGTGGTTGCGTGGGTCGTTTCGCCGTTCTTGCAGGCAAGTGTCCAGCCGGCGTCGTTTTCGCCGTCGCTGCTGTAGAACCGGTCGCGGACTTCGTAGCGTGCGACTTCTCCCGCCGCGTTCTTTACCGGCACGTCCATCAGTTCGGTGCGCCACGGCAGACCGACGGCTTCCAGTTCCCCGGTCGAGCTGAGACAGCCTCCTTTCTTGGCCAGGCTGCACGGGATCGCTTTTTCGCCTTTGGCTCCGGTCACCGCAGTGATCGTGCCGTACTGGTACAGGGCGCCCAGGATTGGGGTTTCGCCGGTCATCGCGACGGCGCATTCGGCGCGAACCTTGCCGTATGCCGGTGCTTCTATCAGCAGCGTGCCGGCTCCATCCAGAGCGCTCGGTTTCTGTTCGCTGCCCAGATGCCATCGCGACGGGTCGCCCGGCGTCACCGTTTTGTCTTCGCCGTAGCTGATGCCGCCGCTGTTGCTCGCGACCAGCCGGTAATGGTAGAGCACGCCTACTTCGAGGCCGCTTACGCCCTGTGAGACTTCGGCCGGCAGCCGCGCTTCGCCAGCCGACGCTGGCGAGAGCGGCACCTTGGTGCCGTAGCTCGTCGTCTGCCCGTATTCAAACCAGTAGCTCGTAGCGGCGCCCCTCGCCGCGACCGTGCCCGTCAACCGCGCTTCGCTGGTCGTGGTGTCCGTGGCTTCTCCGGTCACCACCACCGGCGGCAGCGGACCTCCCGGAGCGCCGGAGACGCTCAACAGGCTGTCTTTTTCGCCGGACAGCACCAGATAGCCGGCTTGCGAACCATTTTCTTTTTCTTCTCCGCAGTTCAGTCGTGCGGCTTTCGCGTCGAATTCGACCGCGACCTCGCCCGCCGGCACGTTTTCCATGTTCCCTGACATTTCTCCCAAACACGTCGCCGTGTGGACCGTTTCGCCCTGCGTGCACTTCAGCGTCCAGCCCGCGCCGAGACTGACCACGCGGTCGCGTAGTTCGTAGCGCACCACTTCGCCTGCCGCGTTCTTGATCGGCACATCCTCAAGTTCCGTTTTCCAAGGCAAACCCTCGGCTTCCAGCTTCGCGGAGGACCCAAGACACCACAACGATTTCTTTATCACCGTGCACGGCACCACCGTTTCGCCTTTCGGCGCCGTAACCGTCGCGATTTCACCATACTTATACAAGCCGAGCGACGGTACTTTTCCGGACTCCGACACCGCGCATTCCGCCGTCACGCTCCCATCGATAGACGCTTCCACGACCAGCGTCCCCGCGGCCGTCACAGCACTCGATTCCTCTTTGCCGTTCACGCGCCAGCCCGCCGGGTCACCCGGCGTCACCGTTTTATCTTCCCCATAGCTCACACCACCACTATCACTCGCGACCAGCCGATAATGATAAAGCGTATCCACCGACAACCCCGAAACCAGCTGCGACACTTCGACCGGCAGCCTCCCTTCGCCAGCCGACCCCGACGAAACCGGCACCCTCACCCCATAACCCGTCGTCTGCCCATATTCAAACCAGTAGCTCGTAGCAGCACCCCTCGCAGCAACCGTGCCCGTCAACCGCGCTTCGCCCGCCGAAGCGTCCGCTTCTCCAGTCACCACCACCGGCGGCAGCGGGCCTTCCGGGGCTCCCGCGACGCTCAACAGGCTGTCTTTTTCGCCGGACAGCACGAGATAGCCGGCTTGCGAACCATTTTCTTTTTCTTCTCCGCAGTTCAGTCGTGCGGCTTTCGCGTCGAATTCGACCGCGACCTCACCCGCCGGCACGTTTTCCATGTTCCCTGACATTTCTCCCAAACACGTCGCCGTGTGGACCGTTTCGCCCTGCGTGCACTTCAGCGTCCAGCCCGCGCCGAGACTGACCACGCGGTCGCGTAGTTCGTAGCGCACCACTTCGCCTGCCGCGTTCTTGATCGGCACATCCTCAAGTTCCGTTTTCCAGGGCAGCCCCTCCGCTTCCAGCTTCGCGGAGGACCCAAGACACCACAACGATTTCTTTATCACCGTGCACGGCACCACCGTTTCGCCTTTCGGCGCCGTAACCGCCGAGATTTCACCATACTTATACAAGCCGAACCACGGTACTTTTCCGGACTCCGACACCGCGCATTCCGCCGTCACGCTCCCATCGATAGACGCTTCCACGACCAGCGTCCCCGCGGCCGTCACAGCACTCGATTCCGTTTTCCCGTTCACGCGCCAGCCCGCCGGGTCACCCGGCGTCACCGTTTTATCTTCCCCATAGCTCACACCACCACTATCACTCGCGACCAGCCGATAATGATAAAGCGTATCCACCGACAACCCCGAAACCAGCTGCGACACTTCGACCGGCAGCCTCCCTTCGCCAGCCGACCCCGACGAAACCGGCACCCTCACCCCATAGCCCGTCGTCTGCCCATATTCAAACCAGTAGCTTGTAGCAGCACCCCTCGCAGCGACCGTGCCCGTCAACCGCGCTTCACTGGCCGTGGTTTCTTTCGCTTCGCCGGTCGCCACCACCGGCTTCTGCGGTCCCGCCGGCGCGCCGGTAACGCTCAACAGATCTCCTTCCACGCCGCTGGAAAACACCAGCACACCCGCCACAGACCCAGCTTCTTTGTATTCGCACGTCAGTCTCGGCGACGCTGCGTCCAGTTCCACCGGCACTCCCGCCGACACATTTTCAAGGTTGCCCGAGAATTCCCCGGTACACACATCCGAATGCGTCACTTCACCCGTCTTGCACTTCACCATCCAGCCGATCGAACCGCCACTACCACTATAAAACCGGTCGCGCACTTCATAACGTTCCACATCCCCAGCAGCGTTCTTGACCGGCACATCCACCAGTTCGGTACGCCACGGCAACCCAACCGCTTCGACTTCCCCGGTCGAACTGAAACACTCACCCTTCTTGACCAGGCCGCACGAGATCGCTTTTTCGCCTTTCGCACCCGTCACCGAAGTGACCGTGCCCGCACCATCCGCCTCCGCTTCACCGACCTCATCCACCGAGCATTCCGCACGCACCGTCCCATACACCGGAGCTTCCAACAGCAACGTACCCACACCCCTCACAGGCACAGCCCCTTCGACTTCACGCCCACCCATCTGCCAATCCACCGGCGTCCTAAACTCATCGGCGCTACCAGCCACAGCCCCTGTCTTACCGCCATTTTCCGCGACCACCCGAAAATAATACGACTGCCCCTCCACAAGACCCACCACCGCATCACTCACCCTCACACACGAAACCCCCGACCCCACCGCTTCACCCAACAACGGAAGCCGCGTCCCATACCCTTCCGACGACCCATATTCAAAATAGTAGCTCGTCGCGTTTTCTTCCGGATCAACTTCAGCTTCCAACACAACACTATCCGGCCGAACCTCAACAGCTTTCTCCCCACAAACCCGCGGCGGCGCATACAACGTTTCAAACGTCCGGCCAGCGCCATGCCCGGTTCCACTCGCGTTTGCCGCCTCCATCCGGTAGTGGTAGATCGAATGCTGTTTCAGCCCTGTCAAACCCACGCTCTCAGGTACCGTCGCGCGCCCGGTCCCCGCACTTCCAGCAGGTTCCGGCGCCAGCGACCCGTAGCTGCTCGTCAGCCCATATTCAAACTGATAGCTGCTGGCCTGCCCCTCCGGGTTCACAGTCCCCGCCACCACCGTCGAATGCGGTTGCACTTCCGATGCTGCACCAGTCGTCACTTCCGGTGGCGGACACGCCGTCTTGAATTCCTGATCAGGCTCCTCCACGGTCCCGTCCTGGTTGCTGGCCACCACCCTGAAATGATAGGTCTGACATACTTCCAACCCCGACACTTCCGCATACACGCTTTCCCAACCCAACCCCATTTCTTTGACGATGGCTTCCCCCGTCGAAATCGTGTATTTGCCGGCTTCCCGCCCATATTCAAAATGATATTTAGTTTCAAAGCCTTCCGGATCGATCTGCGCCGCCAAATCAGCCGAAGTCGCGCTTACTTTCACCGTCTGCGTACTCACCAACGGCGGCGCCGGTTCAGTCGTAAACGTACGATCCACACCATAGCTCGTACCTTCAGCGCTACGCGCAACAAGCCGATAATGATACGTCGTGCCGGGCGTCAAGTTTTCCACCGCACCATACGCCCACTGCAAACCACTCCCCGACCCAACACCAACTTTACCGGTATCGACACCATACGAAGGCGACGTACCATATTCAAACCAGTATTCAGTCGCCACACCACTCGGATACACTTCCCCACGCATTTCCGCGCTACGCTTACCCAACCCACCCAACGCTTTCGTAAACGCCCACGGCGACCTTTTATCACTATAAATCCACGACGCCGCCGCACGCGGCCGAAAACCCGTTTCAGTCGCCGTTTCCGGTTCAAACAACGCCGTGTCCGCACCCGCTTCCGCACCACAGGGAGGCGGTTCATTATTTTTGAAGTCAAACTCGTAGTAGAACACGTGCAACGGTGAAAACCAGGGAATCATGTCCTTGACAAGATATTCTGCCTCCTTGGCCTGCGTTTCTTCACCGAGAGTTTCGTGAGCGGCGTTGCAGTAATATGCCCCAACCTCGCTGATAATGAGCTGATCGCCTTCCCCTTTTTTAGGCAAAAATTCGACGAACTCTTGCAGCTTGGTTTCTGTCTTTTTATTGACCCGTTCTTCGATAGTTTTATAGGGATGCACACCCCAGATTGTCGGCACGGGTTTCAGATATTTCTCGTATTTTTCCTCGTATTCCACCATTCCCGTGCTATCATCCATGTTCCCGGCGATGATCGTGCACCCGTAGCCTTTTTCGCGATCTTTTTCACATACCGAGTAAGCAGCGTTGGTGTATTCCGCGACACGTCTTGCTGTGTGTTCGTGTCCTTCGCCTTCGGTTTGGTTCATTTCGCCCTGGCCGTTGGGCTCGTTCCACGCCTCCACATATGTGATCGGGTGCCCCATTTCGTGGGCACGGTTGAGAAGCCCTTCCAATTCTTTTTCGTATTCAGTGACATTTTTCGGAAATGAGTTGTCAGGCCAGATTGTCAACGAAAGATCCAACCCGAGACCCATGCCTGCTGCGTCGTTTATCCAGTTTTCGAATTGCGCCTTTTCGCCACTGTGACTTATCGTGCTCCAAAGGAACACGTCGCGCGCATATTTGATGTGACCATTCGCTACCCATGTGTTTGCAAAGAATTGCGAAAAGCTGTTGCTCCAGTTCGGGAGACTTTGATCGGAGATGCCATCCACATATTCTGTGCTCGCGAGCGCAGAAGCTTGGAAGAACACGAGAGCAATTACGCACGCCAACACAACAGCTGCGGCTGTCCACGTGAGTCCTGTCAGCCGGCGGACATGCCTCGCGCCGGACGGTTCTCCATCAATTATCCTGTACCATAGCGTACTGAGCATCAACCCGCCCCCCGATCGTGTCTTTGTTTCAGTGATTGTGAACTATCGCCTACAGCGACGACTCACACGCCACAGCAGATCACGCCTATAGTTCGCGAAAAAGCTCGGTCCTATTTGGAAACCCGACGGCTGCGTGCGCTTGCAGAATGCGCCCAAGGCAATGACGCCGAGTACACTTGCGCCGGCCCAGAACCGGGAGATACAGTCGCAAAGACCATAGTCGAGGTGTGCTGCAACACCGTATCGTTCTCACCGGCATTTGACGGCAAGCCGGTGAGTCTATAAAGCGGATCGTGCCACGTACGCCCATTTGTGAGCAGGCGAGTGATGTACTTCGACGTGCCAAGCCATGACAGTAGACGTGCGCCTAGTTGCACCGTCCCGTTCGCGGCGCTTGGCAGAATCATTCGCTTATTACTCCCACAGCGCCGCAACTGGAAAGAAATCTCGGATTCCTGACCAATTATTTCCTGCGGGCCTATGACCGCGAAGGGATATTCATATGCGAACGGCGCATAGAGATCGATGGCCACTTCTTCAATTTTGGTCGGCGGCCGCGTCAGAGGCTTGCATAGTCGCTGTGTAAGCTGAGTGCTATTCAGGTTCTCGACTTCTTCGGAAGCCGTAGATGGCTCTTCTGTCTGGTAGACGAGGCGCCCGGTATGCCAGTTGACAAAGAAGATGGCGCCACCGCGATGCGCACCTACGACGCCTTGCGCCCACTGGCTGCCGATCCCATCAAGTACACCTTTGCCTCCTTCCGGGCTGTCGTCGGGCAAATGGTTATCGCCAGCCAAGGCGTGAAGCGCCCCACTCGTGATATCCTCGATGATGTACCGTGCAGTCTCGTAGCTCGCGGCGGGCGGTACACGGCAGTTGTTTTCGTGCGGAGGACATTCTGGGTTTTCGCAGCTATACAGCAGCTCGCCACCGCCAAGCGCTATCAGACCGTTCGCGCATCCTTCGGGGTCCGGACGATTGATCGTCTTCTTCTGCACTGTGTCAACGAGCTGCGTCACACCAAGCTGCGGTTCATAGGCGGCCCAGCGCACACCGTCAGTCAACAGGCCACCCTCAGCAAGAGACACTCGATTTTCGGCCGTTGATCCCGGTATCGACCCGAGCAGCTTCATCTTGATCGTCGGCAGCGCGGGCTTCTTCTTTTTCTTCTTTGCTTTGGCTTTGGTCGTGCTCTGCTTGACCATGAGGGCATCTCCACGAGCACCGGCAGTCAAGGCGCCAGCGGTAGGCGCAAGGCCCGTGAAGGCGGCAAGCGCAAGCAGCGATACGAGCATGAGGCGCGGGCTATGCATGCGTGCTCGCGGGTGGCGGCAGTCTGTCTCCATAACCGTAGGAATATCTCGTGTCGATGAGCGCGTCAAGCTATGTTTCCCTCTATTGAATGGTTCTGGCTGTCCAATGTGGCGTGGGTGATCCCGGGAAGGCGCACCGATCTCTGCGACTTCTCGTGCGGTCGGCTTTTGGCGTCTCATGTCCGTGTCCCCCCGTTTGGCTGGTCATCAGCGTCCGGCATGGCTAGCGAAGCTACCGGGTCTCGATGATCGAAAGACGGTTTTGGTATTCAGCATCAGAACGTTTCGGGCAGAGAAGTTGCGGGGCGAGCTCCGGGCCGCGCGGAGACGCTACCAGATGATCTACCCGCATGTCATGACAATGATCGTGCGCGTCGGCGCCGTGGCGGTGCTCGAAGTCAGAGGGGGGCTGGGGGCTGCGTTGCGCGACATGTGCGCGTTGGCCCGTCTGATCGGGGCGGGCGAGACGCAGGCGAACAAGGAGTGGTCCGCTCCCCGTGTTGGTGTTGACAGGTTGCTGTTCGAGGGTTTGCCCGGATGTGATCTGAGCTGAGGCCGTAGGCCGAGGCGGAGATCGTGTCCGGGGTGCCTTCCGGGATGGGCCGCTCAATCGAAGGGAGATCCTGTTGAGCGAGAAGAAGAAGTACCGCACGTGGACGGTCGCGCAGAAGCTCGAGATCGTGCGAGCTGGGATGCGCGGCGAGGTGTCGGTCGCGGAGGTCTGCCGGGAGCATCAGATCTCGGAGACTCTGTTCTATACGTGGCGTGAAAAGCTGCTTGAGGGCGGCGCCGAGCGCCTGACGGGCAAGGAGAAGCGCACCGAGCTGGTAGAGCTACGCAAGCGGGTGCGCGACTTGGAGCGCACGCTCGGCGCAAGACCTCTGAGCTGGAGATCCTGGGAAACGGGTTCCGGACGTGGGAGTGACATTGCGCGTCGCCTACGCCCGTGAGCTCAGCGCTGAGGGGCAGTGCCCCTCAGCGCTGGCGCGCATCCTGCAGATCAGCCGCCAAGCGATCTACCGCGTTCCGGCCAAGCCGCCAGCCGTCGCGCGCCGCTCGCGCCCGCCGGTGGACGAGGTCGAGCGGGCAATCGTGCAGGTCGCCGAGGCGAACCCGACCGACGGCTACTGGATCGTCACCGCGTGGGTTCAGCGCAAGCTGGGGCGGGCGGTGAACCGCAAGCGGGTGCTCAGGGTGATGCGCGAGCGCAAGCTGATCCAGCGCCGCACGCACGAGCCTCGCCGTCGTCGTCCCAGGTTCTTCAAAGTCGAGCGGCCTGGGCAGCTATGGCACCTCGACATGACGAGCGTCTGGGTCGCCGAGCACGGCTGGGTCTACCTGAACGCGATCATCGCTTGCTGCACCAGAGAGATCGTAGCCTGGGTCGCGAGAGCCTGGGCACACCACGGGCGACCTATACTCGGCCGCCGTGTCAGCCGCTCCCGCCACCGGCGCCGGGTCGCAGATCGAGCCCGTGTGCGTGCTCGGTGCCTCCGGCGCGCTCGGATTCGGCCTTGCGATCAGGCTCGCCAAGACCGGCGTGCCGATCGTGATCGGCTCCCGCGAGGCGCAGCGCGCGCAGGAGACGGTAGAGCGCGCCCTTGCCCTGGTCCCCGGCGGCGCCTTCTCGGGCGCAGAGAACACCGGCGCTGCGCAGGCGGCGCAGACGGTGATCCTCTGCGTGCCGTTTCGCAACCAGTCCGAGACGCTGAGGAACCTGAAGGGAGCGTTGCAGCCCGGACAGCTGCTGATCGACACCACGGTGCCGCTCGCGGCAGCGGTCAGCGGCCGCGCCACCCGGATGCTCGGCGTCTGGCAGGGCTCCGCCGCCCAGCAGGCAAAGGAGATGGCGGGCGATGGCGTTCGCGTCGTGGCCGCTCTGCACACGGTCTCCGCGACCGCCCTGGCCAACCTGGACACCAAGATGGGCGAGGATGTCCTGCTCTGCGGCGACTCGCGCGAGGACAAGCGGCAGGCCGCGCTGCTGCTCCAGCGGATCGAGGGCCTGCGCTGCGTGGACTGCGGCCGGCTCGAAATGGCGCGAATCACCGAGTCGCTGACGGCAATGCTGATCTCCGTCAACGCGCGCTACAAGGCCCACGCCGGCATCCGCCTCACCGGCCTGCCCGACTCGCTGTGGGAGTAGCGCCGGGGCAGGCGGGCGTCGTCGTGCTCGCCGGCGGCACCGGCGGGGCCAAGCTGGCGCGGGGCATGCTCGACGTGGTCGGCCCCGAGCGCCTGAGCGTGATCGCGAACAGCGGCGATGACATCGAGATCTACGGCGCGAGCGTCTCGCCGGACCCGGACCTGATCGCCTTCTGGCTCGCGGACCTGATCGACGAGCGCGGCTGGGGCCTGGCCGGCGACACCTTCGAGGTGATGAAGGCCTTGAGCAAGCTCGGTGTGGACGTGTGGTTCAACCTCGGCGACCGCGACCTGGCCTGGTGCATCGAGCGCGCGCGAATGCTGGCGCAGGGCATGCGCCCCACGCAGGCGCACGCGGAGCTCTGCGGGCGCATAGGCATCGCCGCACAGGTGCTTCCGATGTGCGACACGCCGCTGCGCACGCTGGTCAACGGCGTCGGCCTGCAGGAGTTCATGATCCGCCAGCGGGGCCAGGGGCCGGTGCGCGAGGTGCGCTTCGAGACCGAGCAGCCGCCAAGCGCGAGCCCCGAGGTGCGGGCGGCGCTCGCGAGCGCGGAGGCGGTGATCATCGGCCCCAGCAACCCCGTGATCTCGATCTGGCCGATCCTCACCGCGATCGGCGAGGAGCTGGCCGCGACCACCGCGCCGGTTCTCTGCGTGAGCCCGGTCGTCGCCGGGCAGATAGTCAAGGGCCCGACCGCCGCGTGCCTGGCGGCCTACGGGCAACCCGCCGGCGCCACCGGCGTTCTGGCCTTCTACGAGCAGGTCGCGCCCGGCCTGCTCGACGGCATCCTCTGCGACGAGCCGATCGCGGCCGACCTGCCAAGCCTGCAGACCGAGATGCTGATGGAGGGCGCCCCCGGGCGCGCGCGGCTTGCCAAGAGCGCACTCACCTTCGCCCGGACGCTGGCGAGCTAGGCTTGGGCCGATGCGCACCGCCGCCGTGCTGCCAGTCAAGCGCTTCTCGCAGGCCAAGCAGCGCCTCGGCGCCAGCATCGCCGACTCGCTGCGGCAGGAGCTCGTGCGCGCGATGGTCGGCGACGTGCTGGCCGCGCTGGCGAGCGTCCCCGGCATCGAGATCACCGTCGTGGTCACCAAGGAGCCGATCGCGGCCGCGGCCGCACGCAGCGGGAGCGCCCTGATCGTCGAGGACTCAGAACAGGGCCAGAGCGCCGCCGTCGAGCTGGGTGTGGCCAGAGCGCTGGCCGAGGGCGCCCAGCGCGTCCTCTGCATCCCCGGCGACTGTCCCGCGCTCAACCCGACGGAGCTGGCCGAGCTGCTGGAGCAGGCAAGCGACCGCGAAGAGGTCCTGATCGTCCCCGACCGGCACGGCAGCGGCACCAACGGGCTGCTGCTCAGCCCCCCGGACGCGATCGCGCCGAGCTTCGGCGAGGGCAGTTGCGCCCGCCACGTCGAGCTGGCGCAGCAGGCGGGCGTGAGCTGCCGGATCGCACGGCCCTCCTCCCTGCTGCTCGACATCGACACCGGCGCCGATCTCGCCGAGCTGCAACAGCGGCTCACAGGCGAGACCGTCTGGGCGAAGCGCACGCGCGCCGTTCTGGCCACGATCGACCGGCAGGCGTGGGAAGCCTCTCACTCCGCGGCCTGAGCGGGCTGCCGGAGATCCGGCCCGGCGACGATCTCGCCCGCCTGATCGCCGATGCGCTGCCCGCCCAGAGCCCGCCCCTCGCGCTGCAGGACGGGCACATCCTCGTGCTCGCGCAGAAGGCGGTCTCGAAGGCCGAGGGCGCGGTTGTCGATCTGGCCTCGGTGACCCCGAGCGAGCGCGCCCAGCAGCTCGCCGCCGAATCGGAGATCGCCGGCGGCCAGACGCGGCGCGACCCGCGCGCGATCCAGGTCGTGCTCGACCAGAGCGCCGAGATCGTGCGCGCGCAGCGGGGCGTGCTGATCTGCCGCACCCACCACGGCTTCGTGTGCGCCAACGCCGGCGTCGACGCCTCGAACTCCCCACAGGCCGAGACGGTGATCGTGCTCCCGAAGGACCCGGACGCCTCGGCCCGACGCATCCGGGCGCAACTGCGGGAGATCGCCGGCGCAGCGCCCGCGGTGCTGATCACAGACAGCTTCGGGCGCGCCTGGCGCCACGGCCAGTGCGACGTGGCGATCGGCTGCGCCGGACTCGACCCGCTGGAAGACTGGCGCGGGCGCACCGACGCCCACGGCCGCGAGCTGGCCGCCACCTGGCTGGCCGTGGCCGACAACATCGCCGCCGCCGCCGACCTCGCCCGCGGCAAGGACTCGGGCGAGCCGGCGATCCTCCTCGAAGGGCTCTCGCGCCTGCGCACCGAGCAGGACGGCCCCGGCGCCGCAGCGCTGATCAGGCCCCTGGATGAGGACATGTTTCGCTGATGATCCAGGCGTCCGTTTAGGCTGTTGCTCGTGTCTGGCACTCAAGATGAGGCGGACGAGACGAGTGGGCCGCCGGCGCTGAACCCGCTGGAGGCGCTTGCCGGGTGGCTGCAGGACGCGCGGCAGGCCGGGGCGCCAGCTCCTGAGTCGGTGACGTTCGTGACTGTCGGCGCGAGTGGCCGCCCGTCGGCGCGGACCGTTTCGCTGAAGCGTCTGGACTCGGGCGCGTTGACGTTCACGAGCGCGCTGTGGACCCGCAAGGCGAAAGAGCTTCGGGAGAACCCGAACGTTGCGCTGCTGTTCTACTGGCCAACCCTTGGACGCCAAGCACATGTCACCGGGCAAGCCGCGCTTGCCGAGCGCGAGATCGCGGGCGAGCTGTTCGCTGAGCGCGACCTCCCAAATCAGCTCCAGACGGTCGTCTCGCGGCAAGGCACCCCGATCGGCGATCTCGCGCCTCTGCGGGCACGCCACAAGCACCTCGCGGAAGCGATGGAGGCACCGCCGGAGTGTCCCGATGACTGGGGCGCCATTCGCGTTGACCCGGATACGGTCGAGCTTTGGCAGGAAGCTCCCGATCGCCTGCACGACCGCTGGCTCTACCAACGCGACCATGACGGCCATTGGCAAGTCATCCGGCTCGCGCCGTAGATCCGGAGATGATGAGAGAGCAGGCCGACGGCCGGTTCGCACCGTCAGCCGCCGGCGCCGGCCTCAGCGCACGAAGGTCTCGTGCACCGCGAACTGCTTGATGTCGGGAGCGCCTTGCAACTGCACCCCGGCGGCGGTCGCAGACCCCTGAATCCGAGGCGCGAAAGCGTCGAATGCCTCACGCGACTCCCAGAAGTCGATCACGCCCCAACCGTTCTCGATCGGCCCCGAGGCGTGAAACAGCAGACCCTTCGGAGGATCGCCGGCAGGATCGACATGCCTGTTGACTGCGTCGAACTGCTCCTCCTGAAGACCGGCGAACTTGATGCGGATACCAACTGTCATATCGAACCCTCTTTCGTTTAGGTGCTTCAAGCGTAGGTCGCCTGCGCGCACCGTCTTTACGGGTTAGCCCGCGGACTCGGCCTTGCCAGGAGCGCTGGCGTCGGCGATGATCGCGTCGTGCCGTCGGCGAAGGCGATCGGATCCGGCTGTGTCTGAGTTGGTGGTGGAGGGTGTTTGCCAGGGGTTCTCGCGGGGACGCAGCGGCCGGTGGGTGCAGGTGCTGGACGGCGCCTCCTTTGATGTGCAGCCGGGCGAGATCGTGGGGATCGTCGGCGGCCGCCTCTCAGGCAAGACGACGCTATTGCGGATCGCTGGCGGCCTCGCCGCCCCCGAAACAGGCAGCGTGCGGCTCGGGGATCTGGAGCTGACCAAGCTGCCCGGCCGCAAGCGCGCAGCATTGCGCGGCAGCAGACTGCTGTGGCTAAACCGGGCAGGCATGTCGCAGAAGCTGGAGGTCGCAAAGATCGTCGGCTGGCCGCTGGTGGAGCGCCGCGGACGCCGCGAGACCGAGCGCCGCGCAACCCAAATGCTCGAGCGAGTCGGCGCAGCACACTGCGCCCACCAACGCTGGGACGACCTCTCCCGCTTCGAGCAAGTGCTCGTCGGGCTCGCACAAGGCTTCATCGGAGACCCGGAGGTCGTCGTAATCGACGACCTGCTGGACGCGCTCGGAACCCCCTGGACCGAAGAGGCCTCCGACCTCCTGCGAACACTGATCCAGGATGCCGGCAACAATCCAGCGGTCCTGATGAGCGCCAACGACCGCGACTCCGTAATGCTCACCGACCGCGTCTGGTCCATCGAGCAAAACGGAAAACTCACCCCCACCACCGGCCACCACACCCAAAACGCCGACATCCTGCCGTTCCCCAGGCAGGCTCGCGGCGAATAGCGCTCCGGCAAGCCGTTTCTGCGAGTGGGAAACAAAGACGTCCAACTGGGCCGGATCGTTCTGTATTGCCGTACAGCATGGGCGGGGTTGGTTAGGATTTGCGGCCGTGAATCGCGACGGCGACATGACCCCGCAGATGATGGTGCTCGGCTTGGCGTGCGAGGAGCCCGGCACGGTCGCGGACGTACAGCGTCGCCTCACGGACCTTTTTGTCTCGGCCGATTTCCCGAAGAATGCCGCGCACACGAACCTCCCCGCGCTGGCCGCAAAGGGCCACGTGCTGTTGGTCGAGGAGGGTGCCGAGCCTTCGCAAAACCGATACGAGGGCACCCCAGCCGGGTTCAGGCGCCTGCGGGAGTGGGTCACGAGCAGGCCACCTGTACCCGCGATACGGGAAACCATCCACGGCAAGGTCGAGTTCGCGACTCTCGACGAGCTGGTCGAGCTGATGATTCTCGTCCGGGCCGAAGCCAAGGCCTGTCAGGTCACCAGCGACTATGCGCACGAGCGGATGCTGACCGAGCAGCGCAGGCGGCTCAGGATGCAGCCGAAAGGCTGGGCCGAGCAGCTCGACGCGGAGCTCAGCACAGCGCATCTGATCGACGTCAAGATGATGTGGGATGACGTGGCCGTCCGCCGGCGCAAGCTGGGCGACCGGCTTGAACGCATCTACAGGCAATTCGCCGGCCAGGCGATGTAGCTGTGTCTGAGTTGGTGGTGGAGGGGGTTTGCCAGGGGTTCTCGCGGGGACGCAGCGGCCGGTGGGTGCAAGTGCTGGACGGCGTCTCCTTTGATGTGCAGCCGGGCGAGATCGTGGGGATCGTCGGTGGCCGCCTCTCAGGCAAGACGACGCTTTTGCGGATCGTTGGCGGCCTCGCCGTCCCCGAAGCGGGCAGCGTCAGGCTCGGAGACCTGGAGCTGACCAAGCTGCCCGGCCGCAAGCGCGCAGCATTGCGCGGCAGCAGGCTGCTGTGGCTAAACCGGGCAGGCATGTCGCAGAAGCTGGAGGTCGCAAAGATCGTCGGCTGGCCGCTGGTGGAGCGCCGCGGACGCCGCGAGACCGAGCGCCGCGCAACCCAAATGCTCGAGCGAGTCGGCGCAGCACACTGCGCCCACCAACGCTGGGACGACCTCTCCCGCTTCGAGCAAGTGCTCGTCGGGCTCGCACAAGGCTTCATAGGAGACCCAGAGATCGTCGTGATCGACGACCTCCTCGACGCGCTCGGAAGCCCCTGGACAGAACAAGCCTCAGACCTCCTGCGAACACTGATCCAGCAAGCCCACAACAATCCCGCAGTCCTGACGAGCGCCAACGACCGCGACTCCGTAATGCTCACCGACCGCGTCTGGTCCATCGAGCAAAACGGAAAACTCACCCCCACCACCGGCCACCACACCCAAAACGCCGACATCCTGCCGTTCCGGCCGCCGGACCAGAGCGAAGGATCGCGCCGCGCGGGCTGCAGCTAGTGCTCGAGCTGCGCGACGTCTCAAAGCGTTACGGGGTTGGCAGCGAGAACCCGATCCTGGCGGTCGATGGTGTGTCGATGACGCTTGCTGCGGGGGAAGTCCTGGCGCTCTATGGGCCTTCCGGCTCCGGGAAGACGACCCTGATCGAATTGATCGCTGGGCTGAAGCGCCCTGACAGCGGGAGCATCTTGATCGGCGACCGGGATCTGCTGAAGATGTCTCGCTCGCAGGCCAGTGACTATCGGTTGAACGATTTGGGGATCGTGATGCAGCCGAGCAGCCTGCAGCCGGGTGCGAGAGCGATCGCGAGCGCGTCGATCAAGCTGATGACCGGCAGGCGCTCGGCGCATGCGCGGATTGAGCCGTTGCTCATCGAGCTCGGTCTGGGAGAGAGGATGCATCATCGGACTGAGGCGCTTTCGATGGGCGAGCGTCAGCGAGTGTTGATCGCGCTGGCGCTTTCACGCAACCCGAAGCTCGTGCTTGCCGACGAGCCGACCGCGAGCTTGGACACTGAGAACACTAGGAGGGTTTGGCGAAACGGCTAGCGAAACTCGTTGAGGGGAGGCCGTGTGGGGTTTAGGGTCGGCTGGTCCTAGAAAAGTGCCCCCGCACCGTTGTAGCGGCCGGGGGCTGACACCAGGAGGTTAGTCCTGATGCAAGCCCAGAATATCCCGCCCATGAACGAGGTCGAGCGGGAGATGCACACCGACGGCGTAATCCTGTCGGTCCTGCTCGCAGATGATGCGCAGCGACCGTGGTCTGAGGAGGAGGTCGCGCGCGAGATCGAAGACCGGGTAGCGGCGTCGGATGGTTTGAAACGGCTCGCCAGAGGTGGCCTTGTTCATCGCCTCAACGGCTTCGTGTTCGCGTCGCGCGCCGCTCTGCTCGCAGAGGAAATCATGCAGTAGAGGTCTGTCTGAGTGCCATGTCGTGTTGGACGTGGAGCCACGCTTAAGCTCTGTCTTGGGGCTCGTGTGTAGGGTTGATCGGCGGGAAGAGGTAGCGACCAAGTCCGCGGAGGATGATGAAGATCTGGACTACGGTTGCAGTCAGCCATCCGATGATCGCTTCGACCGGAAGTCTCCAATCCTTAGCGTGGGCGTAGCGGTAGAACACGTAATCGGCAGCTATGAGTTGCAGGGCCATCGCTACGAGGGCGCCATACCCAAGCCACTGCCGGAGGCGACTGTCGGTCTTTGCGTTCCGGTGCTTTGCCCGTGCGACCTCATCCTCGACTTGTCTGGCTCCCGTGGGGCCTGTAGGGCCGGTCGGCCCCCGCCATTGGCGCCGTTTAGGTAGCCGCATTCAGCAAGCTGCCCCGGCCTGCCCCGTGGGGCCGAGGTTGTCGATGCGATGCGCCATCGCTTCGAGCGAGACATTAAACTGGAGGGCCATTGAAACGGCGCTCATCCCTTGCGTCGCTAGCGTCTCGACGCGGTCCTTCGGCATCAGGAGCGCGGCTGCAAATTGGTTCGCATAGAATCTCTTCAGGGTTATTCCCAAGAGAGGCCGACGGACCCCGGCGGTCGATGTAGCCCCATTCGTCGTCGGCTCCCCTGGATGACGAACGCTTGATGTAGTGCCCGATCTCGTGCGCACAGGAGAACCGCTGTCGAACTTCGCTATCCGTCATGTTGACGTATACCTCAGGGTCTCGGCCTGGGTGCTTGGCAAGCATGCCCGAAACGTCAGGTTCAAGCGGTATGCGCATCACTTGCAGCCCGAGCGTGGCGGCTATACGGAAAGGATCAACTGGCAGCGGACATTGCGCCAGATCCTCGGCCCAAGTACTTTTGAGCAGATCGTAGGCAGCCGCTTCAGCGTCTTGGCGCGTCGATGTGGTGGTGGTCATGCGATAGCCATCACGACGCCATCTCTGGGGGGCGTCGTCTTCCTTCGGACGGTCACTCGCTTACCATCGTACCTACGTCGGACGGATTGTCGGTAGTGGGTCAGTTTGGATTTGACCGCTTGGATCGGCGTGGGCGCGGTTAGGCTGGCGCGGTCAATATCCAAGCGGCCCCGGCGCGGGCGCTAACCCGACGCCGGGACCTGAGCACAGGAGGTACAAGCTCCCATGCCTGCACAGCAGCCTATCCCGCCTATGAGCGAGGTCGAGCGGGAGGTGCACACTGACGGCGTAATCCTGTCGGTCCTGCTCGCAGACGACTCGCAGCGGCCGTGGTCCGAGGAGGAGGTCGCCCGCGAGATCGAAGACCGGGTAGCAGCGTCAGACGGCTTGAAACGGCTCGCCAGAAGCGGCCTTGTTCATCGCCTCGACGGCTTCGTGTTCGCGTCGCGGGCCGCTCTGCTCGCAGAGGAAATCACGCAGTAGCTCACGCTACCCGGAGCGCCACGTCACGGCCGGGCGTGGCGCTCCTGCCCCCGCTACGATCCTCCTGTGGCCGACCTCAACCAGATGGCCTACCGAATCATGCAGCACGCCACCGAGCCGCAGGAGCCGGAGACGGACGCGCAGGCCAGCGGCCGCAAGGGCGGCCTGAAGGGCGGTAAGGCGCGAGCCGCGAAGATGACGCCGGAGGAGCGATCAGAGAGCGCCCGCAAAGCGGCTCAGGCGCGCTGGGGGCGTACGGTATAGCGGTACGTATCTTTCGCTAATTCTCGCTGGCAGATGTCCAGGACTCGACGTGAAGTAGGCGCATCTCGCGACTTCTCGCTGCCTGCTCGTAGCGTCTTCGCTCCTCCGTAACGGCCACCTCTAGTTCTACGTAATCCCGGAGCAGTGGTCGAAGCTCCTCTAGCTGCTCGTCATCGAACGCGACGATTGCGGGCGTGGATGATTCCTCGCCTACCTCGGCAGTATCGATGGTGGCCTTGTTGTGCTTGATATCGATCCGCCAGAGATAGCCTTGCAAGATCTGGTGTCCGACGGCGCTTGATACGGGTTTCTCTAGCGTCTCGACACGCTTGGCGGCGGTCGTTGCGCTCAGTTCGACCTGAGCACTCAGTTGTTTTTCGCGAAGCGCGAATATACCGAGGTCTACCGCACCTGTTCTTGCTGCCTTCAAGAGGCCCACAAGCTCGTTTCCTACGCGATCAGGCAAGACCTGCAATTTGGCCTCAAGGCTCTCGCCGTCTTCGGCAAGGAGCTTGACCACCTCGTCGAGCTCTTTGTAATCCAACGGGAACATCTCGCCCTTCGGGGGCTCTAGACGCAGGGGCAGCGCAAAGCTGCCGGCCGCAGGCGCAAACGCCGCCAATTGGCCGGCTCCGCTCGCTTCAGTGATGGGCCCCATACTCTTGACCTCAAGGCCACCGAGGTGGGCCTGCATCACACGAACCAGGCGATCAAAATGGTCGATGACCTTCGCCATTGTCGCTACTCCTATGGAGTGGTTGCGTACCGCGGGACCATCAAGCCGGACGACGGCACCAAGAGGGGAGATAGCATCCCAAGTGTTGGCACCGACCAGATTACGGATCGTTTCGATCTCAGGATCGGGCAAATCCTCATCGCCGTCTACGGACCCCATAGATGGTGATCTAGTGTACAGCTACGGCAACAAATGCGACCGCTAGCTCGACTGCAACGCAGCCGACTGACACCGCACAAGCCTTAGTCGCGCGTTCCAAAGCATCGGTACGCTTCTTATTGTTGTCGCGGCGACCTTCGGCGATCTCTGCGTACGCCTCCACTAGCTTTGCTCCGACCGCAGGGTTTCCATCCACCGCTGCGTCCCGGTAGGCACGAATAGTTTTGATTGCCAGCGTAGGGTCATCAAAGAGACGCCACGCACGGTAGCTAACGAAGACGGCCCCCGTAATGGCTGCTGCCGCGATGATCGCGACGCCAGCTAGCCAGGGCACGAACGATGAGGCGGCATGATGTTCATGCGCGCCGAGCGCCCCGTCTAGAAGCGCGATCACGCCAGCCTGCGTGACGGCGAAGAACGATGCCACGAGAGCAATCTGATTACGCGACTTGGCATCAACGCGTTCGCTTCGCTTGAACTCCTCGTCAATGATGGATGTTGCCGACGTAAGCAGGATCGACAATTGCGTGGCGCTCGCCCCGTCTTTAGGCTGCTTCGGCGCAAGGGAAGCCGGACGGTCCATAGCCCTTCATGATGGCACGAGCAGCGGCGCTGCGCACCGACGGAGGTTCCGTCCTATGCCTCACGCATAATAGTCAGTATGAACCGGCTGACCACGGAGAAGCGAGCCCAGATCGTCGGGTGCCTGACCGAGGGCATGAGCATCCGGGGTACCTGCCGGATCACCGGAGCCGCCAAGAACACCGTGACGAAGCTGCTCGTGGACCTGGGCGACGCTTGCAGCGGCTACCAGCACAAGACGCTGGTCGATCTGCCCTGCACAACGATCGAGTGCGACGAGATCTGGAACTTCGTCTACGCCAAGGACAAGAACGTCCCCGAGGCCCGCCAGGGCGAGTACGGCGTCGGCAGCGTATGGACCTGGACAGCGATCTGCGCAGACACGAAGCTCATCCCCGCCTGGTTCGTAGGGCAGCGCACCGCCGACGACGGCTACCTGTTCATGATGGATCTACGGACGCGGCTGAAGTATCGGCCGCAGATCACGACCGACGGGCTCGCCGCCTACGCCAGTGCGATTGGCTTCTCGTTCGGTGCACAGGTCGATTGGGCAGTCCTACAGAAGACCTACAGCGGCGGCGAGGCCACCGACGAGCGCCGCTACAGCCCCGCCGTCTGCACGGGCATCGAGACCTACGTGCGCACCGGCAACCCCGACCGTGAGCGCATCAGCACGAGCTACGTCGAGCGACAGAACCTCACCATGCGGATGAACATGCGCCGCTTCACAAGGCTGACCAACGGCTTCTCCAAGAAGGTCGAGAACCTGTCCGCTGCCGTCGCGCTGCACTACATGGTCTACAACTTCGCCCGGCCCCACATGAGCCTCAAGAACCCCTACCCACGGACCCCCGCGATGGCAGCAGGCGTCGCCGATCACGTCTGGACGCTCCAAGAGGTCGCCGCGCTACTCGATTGAAACTGACCCACTACCCGATTGTCTAGGCCCCGAACGCGCCAAGTTTTGTTGCCTTGCTATCCGCGCCAGGCTACGCGGCAAGCGCCTTCGCACGCTCTCCGTTCAGATTGCACAATAGCTGACCGAGGGCAGTCAAGTCAGCATGCAGCCTGACGCGCTCGATCTGGCGCACGCGGAGCGGTGCGAGGCTCCATTCGTTCTTGAGACGGCCGAAGGCGCGCTCGATGGACGCACGGCGGCGATAGAGCGCCTTCCAGCGCGCGGTCTCGCGTGGGATCAATGGATGGAGCCGATCGGCCTTGATCCAGACGGATGCGGGCTTGCACTCTCCGGTAGGGCAGCGCCACTTGGTCGCGCCTCGCTTGCGGTCGGCTCCGGCGAATCGCCAGGTGCCGTGCTCACAACAGGGCGGCGCGTCCTCACCACGCTTCACGTCGGGTGTCTGCCGCAGCGGGATCACGGGGGCGATGTTTCGCTCGGTGCAGTCGGCGTAGACCCGATTGTTGTCGTAGCCCTTGTCCAATGCGCAGGTCTCAGGGTTGATGCCGAGTGAGTACAGTCGGTCGAGCAGCGGCGCGACCGACAGCGTTTCGTGCGCTCGCGCGGTCTCGACTGTCCAAGCGAGCGGCAGGTCCGTCTTGGAGCAGACGGCCATATGCAGCCGGTAGCCATAGAAGCCGCCGCCCTTCCGCGTTGAGACTGCCGAACGGTGCCCCCAGGAGGCGTCGGGGTCGGAGAACTTCTCGCGTTCTCTGCCGCCCTTGGACACATACCGCTGCCCGTTTGCGTAGGCGGGCATGTCGGAGGCGTCGATCGCCACGTCCCATCCGAGCAGCGGGTTTGCGCGCTTGAGCGCTTCGACCACGGATGCGATGCAGGCATCCAACAGGTGCTTGTGCGCCCGCAACTTCGCCGTGAAGCGATAACAGGCATAGACCGAGGGCACTTCGCCATCGGGAGCGATCACGGCCGCGAGTGCGGCGTGCTCGTTGACGAGCGCCACGACCCGCGTCCATGTCGGCAGCGCGTAGAGCGACTTCGCCAGAGCCATCCCGATCATGCTCCTGAGCGAGTAGCCGGGTCGGCCGGTCCAACGCGTCTGCTGAAGCTCGTCTACGAGACGGCTGATCTCAGGCGATTCGAGGATGCGTAAGAGGTCTTCGGCGACAGAGCGCCGTGCTACGTTCTGAGAGGTCACGGAGGCTTCGACTCCTTGATCCAGACCCCCGGCGACGCCAATCGCGCGGGGGTCATATTTGGCTTTAGAAAGCCAAAAACTACACGTCAGATCGGACGGAAAAGCCTCGCAAACTGCTCGTTCAGCAGCACAACACGAGCCGGTTTCGGGTATACCGATCTTGAGCAGGTGGTGTCCCCATGTGCTCATGAAGTGCGGCGGGCGGGACTCGAACCCGCAATCCCAGTCAGGAGCCCGGTTGAAAGCCGGGTGCGTTTGCCAGTTTCGCCACCGCCGCAGGTGTGGCGGGAGGGGGAGCTACCGACTCCCTCTCCCGTTGTATTCATTCGCCGTTCTACTGACTATCCAGCGTTCCCTCTGTCGTTTGCACTGGCCTCCGCCGCAAAGTGGTCGGTTAACCGCATGCGAGGCGGCCCCCCTTCTGGCCCTTGGTGCGCTCAGGGGTCTGGCGCGGGCCCTCTTCAAGCAAACTTCTGGCTGTGCTCTTTCTCGGGCTACGCCCGCCGATGGCTATGCCGCTTGAAGGACCCAAAGGACTATCACGTCCCGAGGACGCGATCATGTGGACATCTCCGACACCGTAGGCAACCGAACTTAGGCGCGGTAGGGGCCACCGGGTGTACACCACTGCCACCGGGGGTCCACGCCCCCCACCGCCTTTATGCGCCCCACGGTGCTGAACCTGTGGAACTCCTCCTTGACCTGCTCGAAGAGCACGTCAGGGGTAGCTTCAGAGCAAAAGCGAGGTACCAGCGATGCGAGCAGATCCGGAACCCCGCACCACTACAGGGCTAGCGAGTTTCGCTAGACCCTCCTAGCTAGCAAGCGCTTCGTGGACGGTGGATACGGCCCGATCGATCCAATCGGAGCGGCGCGTAGAGAAGCGCAGCACCCGCCAGCCTCGTGCGCCAAGATAGTCCTCCTTCCTCGCGTCCTTGCGCCGATGAGGCCCACTCTGATGCCAATTGCCGCCGTCTACCTCGATCGCTAGGCGGTGGGCGGGAAATGCGATGTCGATGTTGAATCTATCGACGGGGTGGGCCAAGCATGGAATGTGTCCGCACGCGACAAGAGCGTCGAAAAGCTGTTGCTCCTGGTCGCTGCGAGCGCCACGACGGGCGTTGGTGAGCGCTCGGCGTCGCTTTACGCGAGGCGAATTGCTTCGGCTTCGAGGGGCGATAGGAACACCCACCTCCCGCAGGACCCGATTTACCGTGAGGGGAGCCACTCCGAACATACGCGCGATCTCTACCGTGGAGTGATCTTGTTCGACGTACAGCGTATGGAGCAATGCGGCGTCTCGGGGTACGAGGTGGGCCGTGGGCACCTTCTTGGGATGCGTCGCCTTAGTCGCGCATGAATGCCCGCAAAAACGTTGGGACTTGCGGCGCGTCTCAAAGGTGCTCCCGCATCGAAGGCATGTTGCGGGGAAGGGGGCGTATGGCATCGTCGTGATTTTATCAGCTTGCACGATCGGCTATGACCCAATCGTCGAAGGAGAAGACTGATGCCCGCAGAGACAGTTCTTGTCGGCCCAGTGCAAGTCCGGCGCCTGCCGGACGGCAGCCGCGACATCCTCTGCGTTCACGGTCCGAACGCCGCGACAGCGATCCGCGTGCTCGCAGATGGGGTCGAAGAGCTCCGAGGCGCACTCGCGATGGACGAGAGCGAGATGCAGGACGCGCAGGCACGCCAGCAGGCCGCGCAAAGGCTTGTGGTGCCCAATGGCGTTGTGGGCCGTTGAAGATCGCGTTTGTCGCCGCCGACGAAAAGGCGTGCTGCGCCTACCGGCTGCGTTACCCCGCCGAAGCTGCGGGGGATGAGATCGAGTTCACGCTTGGGATGCGCGTCGAAACGCGCCACTTCCTGTCGGGGCGGATCGAACCCGAGCCCCTCGACGCGGATCTCGTCGTTTTCCAGCGGCCCGCGCACGCGCATACCGTTGAGCTGATCGCGGGCTTCCAACGCCAAGGGACGCCAGTGGTGGTGGACATCGACGACGACTTTGCTGCGGTCCCGTCGCAGCATGTGGCGTGGGCCCAGCTTTTGCCCGCACACAGTCCAGGCTTTAACTGGAATTGGGTCGCGAAGGCCGCGTCGATCGCGGATTCTCGTGACGGTCAGCACCCCCGCGCTTGCCGAACGCTACGGCAAGCATGGTCGCGTCCGGATACTTCGCAACTGTGTGCCCCAGCGTCTCCTCTCGCTCGGCCACGAGAGGGACGGCACCACCCTTGGCTGGTCGGGGTGGGCGAGCACGCACATCGGGGACCTTGAGATTCCCGGTGCCGCTGTCACGGAAGTGCTCCGTGATAGCGGATGGCGTTTCCAGGTGATCGGGCCGACTGGCGCTGGCCAGGACGATGTGAAGCGCCGGCTCGCCCTCGACGAGGAGCCCCATGCGACAGGCTCACTCCCGCTCAACGACTATCAGAACGCTCTCGGGACGCTTGATGTCGGGATCGTCCCCTTGGCACCTGGGCGTTTCAATTCGGCGAAGAGCGCCTTGAAGGGCTTGGAGTATGCAGCGCGCGGCGTTCCCTTCGTCGCCTCCGCGACCCCGGAGTATCAGCGGCTCGCCCACGAAGGTATCGGACTGTTGGCGAAGGACCGCCCCCGGAGGCTGGCGGTCAGAGCTTCGAACGCTGATGAGCCAACCCGGTCTTCGCGCGCAGTACGCCAGCGTCGCTCGTCAACGCATCGAAAGCGACCACACCTACGAGAGCAACTTCGGAGGCTGGCTGGAGGCATGGAAGGCGGCCGCGGGGAGGAGCAGGCGTGCATCCCAAAGAGCCGCTTAGTATGACGCACTTCTACCACGTGTTCGCCAATGGTGCGTGGAAGCAGCCCGTCGCGGAGCATGTTGACGCGCTTCTCGCCGCCGGCTTCGAGGGAAACGTGCATATCGGGCTTGTGGGGACACCAGAGCGGCGTAAAGCGGCTCGCCTCGCGTTGAGGCGCCTCCCACGTGCCACCGTTGCGGTAGAAGCCGACGAGGGATGGGAGCAGGTCACCCTCGCGGCCGTCAAGACATATGCCGCAGAGCGGGACGGGGCGGTCCTTTACGCGCACACGAAGGGCGCACACGACAACACCGAGTTCCGTGCGGCGTGGCGACGGTCGATGTGCAGGCGAGTTGTGGAGCGGTGGCGAGAAAACCTAGCCGCCCTTGACGAGTACGACGCGGCCGGCTGCCACTGGCTCACGCCCGAGCAGTTCCCGAACAGCTTGGAGTTCAAGGACGGCATTCCGTTCTTCGGTGGCAACTTCTGGATCGCCCGCTGCGACTATCTGCGGACCCTCCCGGACCCCCCGACGGAGACGCGGTTTCAGGCGGAGAGATGGATCGGGATGGGCTCTCCCCGGGTGTTTGACCTGCTGCCGGGATGGCCGGCCGAGGAGTTGTTCGCGTGAGCGACGTTTCGATCGTGGTGCCCTACACGCGCCGTCATCCCGAGGTCGCCGAGGCGCTCGCGGACTATGAGGTGGGGTTCTGCGACGTGTCCGGCTCCGACGAGGCGTACTGGGAATTGCTGGCCCGCATGTGGGGCGAGAGACAGACCTTCGTGGTGGTCGAGCACGACATTGTGGTGAGGCCCGGTGCGCTGGAGGAGTTGGGCGACTGCCCGCAGTCGTGGTGCAGTTTTGGAGTGCCCTACGTGGGGCGCATCTACCCGGGTTTGGCGTGCGCGAAGTTCTCCGCAGAGTTGATCGGCCGCACTCCCGATCTCCCCACCTTGATAGCGCAGTTCAGCGATGAGACCCATCCCCCGAAGCACTGGTGTCGCCTCGACTCATGGATACAGATCGTGCTGAGAGAGGCGGGAGAGGAAATGTGTGTGCACACACCAGCGTTGGGACATCTGCGTGAGCAAACCGTTCACCTGAAAGCTGCCTCGATCGCTCCGTCCCACGAGGTGTGCCGCTAAATGCCCGGTTCGGCGCCCGAGGGAAAGACCGAGGCACGCGAAAAGCTGCGAGAACTGTCTCCCGCGTCGATCCTCGACGTTGGCCCAGGCATGGGGACATGGCACAGCGTTCTCGCATCTACCTTCCCCAAAGCCCAGTGGACCGCTATTGAGATCTGGGGACCGTACGTCGGACGCTACGGGCTGAAGGAGATTCTACGACCGGGTGATCGTGGCCGACGCCGCAACAGTCCCTCTCGCCGACCTGGACTCCTACGACCTTGCCATCTTCGGAGATGTTGTCGAGCACATGCCTGCGACCACGGCGCGAGAGATGGTCAGCCGCCTGCCGTGGCAATGGGCTCTAATCAGCCTCCCGATCATCGAGTACCCGCAGGGTGAATGCGAGGGCAACCCGTACGAGGCGCATCTCGCGACCTGGAGCCATGCGGATGTTCTCGCAGCTTTTCCAGAGGTCTGCTGGAGCTGGACCGGCACCGAGCTAGGCATCTACTTGCTTACCCGTGACTGACATCCCGATCTACATAAACTGTCGCGACCGGGTGCGGGATCTCCGGGCAGCTCGTCGCGTGGCTTGAGCGCGCCGGTCACCAGCGGATCGTCCTCCTGGACAACCAGAGCCGCTACGAGCCGCTGCTGCAATACCTCGGCGAAACGCCACACACCGTCGTTCCGCTCGACTGCAACTATGGGTCGCGCGCACTCTGGCTCTCCGGGCGCGTCCCGGACGAGCGGTTTGTCTACAGTGACCCCGACGTCGTTCCCATCGACGAGTGCCCCGCCGACGCGGTCGCCCATCTCGCGGAGCTTCTCGATCGCCATCCGCAAATCCCGAAGGCTGGCCTCGGACTTCACCTTGACGACGTGCCCGCGGATATGCCGAGTCTTGCTTGGGAGCAGAGCCTCGTCGCACCCGGCCGTGAACTTGAGCGCGGCGCCTACGACTCGCTGATAGACACAACCTTCGCGCTCTACCGGCCGGGATCGAACTTCGAGTTTCGAGCGATCCGCACGGGCCCCCCGTACACAGCGCGGCACATGAGCTGGTATGTGCGCGATCCGGACACTGAGGACGCCTACTACCTCGCACATGCGATGAGCGGCCAGCTCGGGTCGAGTTGGAAGGAGTCGATGACTCCCCCAGAAGCGCCCGGCGTGTTTGCGCACGCAACTACCTGAAGCGAATCCGGGCGCCCTGCGCCCCACCCCAAATAGGAGGCTCCCGTATGGGCTTCATGCGTAAGGCCACGCTCTCCAGTGAGGAGCGCGACAAGCTGCCCGACTCGGACTTCGTCTTCCCCCACGACGACCCGAGCAAGCGCCGCTACCCGATCCCAGACGTTTCCCACGCGCGCAACGCACTCGCGCGTGTCGCCCAGCACGGTACGCCCTCCGAACAGGAGAAGGTACGCCACGCGGTCCACAGCCGCTACCCGGCGCTCGCTGACGATGTGAAGAAGGCCGAGTTTGTCGGCGAACTCTTCAAGGGCGACATCGAGGGCAAGTTCTACGGTGTGGTCGCCGTACCGGACCTTGAGGACTCGCAGGGCGATGTTCTTTCCAAGGCGGAGATCGAGTCGGCGTGCCACCAGTTCATGCGCGACTACGCTCTCTCCAAGGCGGACCATGCGCCCGACCTTCAACACTCGGGAATACGGGCGGACGCCGACCTTGTGGAGAACTACGTCGCTCCGGCCGGAGCGAGTTTGGGCGGCAAGCCGCTTGTAGAGGGCTCGTGGATCACGGGCTGGCAAGTCAATGACCCGCTGTTGAAGCAGGCCATCAACGAGGGGCGTTTCGACGCTCTATCCCTTGAGGGCACCGGCTTCCGGACGCCCATCGCCTGAAAGGAACACAACTGATGCCAAACGCTGTCAGTGGACTTTCAGTCCGGCGTGTGAGCTTCGTCAAGCGCGGAGCCGTACGCGATCCCGAGAACCCGTCCCAATCTCACCGCCGACTGCTGTGGAAGTCGGATAACACCCCGGGCGCGAGCGCCCCATCAACCGCCCCGAAAGGAGCAGCAATGACCCCCGAGGAAACCCAGGCGGCGCTCGCCAAGGCAGAGAAAGAGCGCGACGAGGCCATCCGCAAGCAGCAGGAGGCCGAGGAGGCTCTCGCTAAGGCATCGGGCGACGAAGACGACGATGACGATTCGGACGATGACGACGACCCCGAGGCGAAGAAAGGCCGCAACAGCAAGGGCCGCTTCGAGAAGTCCGAGCTCGCCCGAGGCCGCGCGCGTCGAGTTCGAGAAGCAGGAGCGCGAGCTAGCAGAGCTGAGGAAGGCCGCCGAGAAAGCGGAGGAGATCGCCAAGCAGGAGCGCACGCTCCGCGAGGAACGCGAGTTCATCGCCAAGGCCGAGACCGAGTTCACTCATCTCGGGAAGGCCGAGGAGCTGGGCCCCGAGCTGATGCGCATGAAGGCGTCGCTCTCCAAGGAGGACTACGACCGTCATCTGGAGCGTTTGGCGGCCGCCAACGAGCAGATCGCCAAGGGCGCGGTGTTCCGCGAGTACGGCGTCAGCGGCTCGGGCTCCAAGGCCGCCAAGGACGGTCTGCGTAAGGCGCACGAGAAGGCGGAGGAGCTGCGCAAGGCCGACACGTCACTGACTCCGGCGAAGGCGTTTGAGCGGGCGATGGCTGACCCGACGATCGCTAAGGCGTACGCCGCCGAGATGGGTCGCTGAGGCGTCCCCGGAAAGGAATAGAACAATGGCACTCTCAAACGTCGATCTTCACAATTTCGCAGAGTTCACCTCGAAAGCGGCGCTCCTCGAAAAGGAAAACTACTACGTCAAGTTCGATGCGGATGGCGAACTCGTGGTCTGCACAGCCGGCGCCGCAGGATACGTTCTCGTCGAAGGCGGCGAATCGGGCGAATCCTGCACCATCGTCGTCGGAAGCGAGCGGCAAAAGGTCACTTGCAAAGCGGCGATCAAAGTTGGCGAACTACTCGCCAGCAACGCTGACGGCGAAGCAGTCGTCGCCGCGGAAGGCAACTACGTCCTCGGCATTGCGCTGGAAGCTGGTGCCTCGGGTGACGTGATCGAAACCCTCACCGCCGTGCCGGTGGCGGTCGTCCCGGCCTGACGGCCACGAATCTCTGACCAGAAAGGCCAAACGACATGCCACCGAACATCAACGAACTCCACATCAACCGCTGGCTCGAAGACGTGGCGGTCATGTACCGCCAGGACGACGAGAAGTTCATCGCCGACAAGGTCTTCCCCGTGGTGCCGAGCGAACATGCTTCCAACGACTACATGATCTTCGAGCGTGAATATTTCATGCGCGACGACATGCCGATCCGTCCGCTTGGCGCCGAGCCGGCCTACGACGGGTACAAGGTCAAAAGCGGCACGTTCGTCTGTCAGGAGCGGGCGCTTCAGCACCGCATCGACGATCGCATCAAGGCCAACTACGACGAACCAGCGAACCCGGATTTGCGGGCCACCCAGTTCCTCACAGAACGCTCAATGATCAAATTGGAGCGCGACTGGACCAAGGGGTTCTTCACCAAAGAAGGATGGGGGACCACCTGGGAAGGCGTCACCGGCACGGCCAGCGAAAGCGGCAAAACCTTCACTGGCTTTAACGAGGAAGGCACCGAACCGATCCTGTTCGTCGAAGAACGCTGCAACGAAATGGAGTCGAAAACCGGCTTCCGCCCGAACGTGGTGGTCTTCGGCACCGACGCCTACACGGTGACGCGCAACAACAAGGAGGTACTGGAGCGCGTCAAGTACATCTCCGACAAAGAACCTGCGCTGTTCGGGCAGCGGGCGATGGCCGCCGCGTTCGGGGTGGACAAGGTGCTGATCGCGAAAGCGGTCTTCAACAGTGCTCCGGAAGGCGCCGCGGAAAAAATCGAATACATCGCCAACCCGTCCTCGATGCTGCTCGCGTATGCGGCGCCCGCACCGTCGATCGATACCCCGTCGGCCGGCTACACGTTCGCCTGGACCAAACTCGTGCCGGGCGGAAACGCTACGGCGGGCGCGATCTACTCGGGGCGTCAGGAGTCGGCGTGGACGGACTGGTATGCGATCCGCACCGCCTATGACCAGAAGCAGGTGTCCTCGGACCTCGGGATGTATCTCGAAAAGGTCAAGGCATGAGGGAGCGGTATCGCGCTCTGAAGAGGTTTCGCTGGGGCGGCCGCACGGTCGCCCCAGGCGAGATTATCGAGGCGATGCCGGGCCGCGATATGGCGGCGATGGTGTCGCGCAGGGCGGCGGAGCGTGTGCTGGTGTCGCCCGCGCCTCAGCGTCCCCCGGCGTCTCCGGAGGGCGCGGACGCCGGTCCCGCACCCGTCGTCGCCAAAAAGCCGCGTGGGCGTTCCTCCGAAGCCGGCTGAGTCCTGAGCGCCTACTGAAAGGGGCCGGATGTGAGCTGGTCCTACAACAGCGACGAACCGGGCGCCAGCCCGAAGGATGAAGTCCGGTTCGAGATCCAGGACATCAACGAAAAAGCGCCGCTGCTGGAAGACGGCGAAATACTGTTCGCGTTGACGCAGGAAGGCGAAGTGGTGCTTGCCGCGGCAGCACGATGCTGTGAAGTGTTGAGCCGCCGTTTTGCCGAGCAGGCGGACACCCAGTTCGGGTCGGTGAAGGCGACCTACAGCAAGCAGGCTGCCGTCTTTGCTGAACGCGCCAAAGAGCTCCGGGAACGCTCTCAGGCGATGCACGCACCGTTCGCTGGTGGCATCAGCCGCAGCGAAAAGCGGGCGGATCGCCGCAACAAGAATCGGGTGGATATCCCGTTCCGAGTGGGACAGTTCCGTAATCCCTTCCGTGGGCGAGGCTGGTAGATGCTGCCCTACACCTGGGATCAGGTGCTTGTGCAGAAGGCGCTCATCGAACGCGACGAAGCGCCACGCAACAAATGGGGTGCGGAGACCAAAGCAGAACGCGTGGTCGTGGGAGAAGCGCCGTGTGTGCTTGCCCCATTCGTTGAGGCTTCTCGTGGCCGCGCGGAGGAGACCGCCACCCCCGTGCGGACGGTTGCGCAGATCCCGGCGCTGCTGATCGTACCCCGCGACACAGATGTGGCTGAAAAGGACTGGATCAAGGAAATCCGGGACCGTGAAGGCAACCAGCTCGTCGCCGGGCCGTTTCGCGTGATTGGTGTGATCCCTTACGAAGATCATCTTGAGCTCGGATCTTGAACGGCCGTGACTCTCGTCTGGAACGGCGACGCCATCAAGGCGCGCATGCGTGCGGCGGCGATCGTCGCGATCGATCAGACCCTCGCCGAGTGCGTCGCGGAAGCGAGCGACGGCCACGAGGAGTTTCCTCCCGCGAGCCTGCCGTTTACGCCGTGGGCGAACCGTACGCACGATATGAGCGACTCGGTGCGGATCATCGACGCCGCTCGCCCCGTCGGCTTGTGGCTTGTCTCTGGCACCTGGGGGGCGGATGTTCACTACGCCCTGTTCTTGGAGATCGGGACCAGCGTCGCTGGTGCTACTGCCACGGAGCGGATGCTCGCCGCGGACGGCAATCCGAATCTGATCGTCCCGGAAATCGGTCCGCTGATGGCGAGACGCTGGGCGCTGATCCCCGCCTGGGATCGCCAGACGCCGCTGCTGGCGGGGAGGGTGCGTGACGCTTTCAATGCCTGAACCGTTGCGTGTGCGTGTGGGACGTGACTTTACCCTGCTGTTGGCGTCTGACGGCGAGATGTTTCTCGCCAGCGTCGCGGAGTGGCCGCGTGTCCGGGTACGCGCCTCCACCCTCGATCTCGCTGTGCGGGGCGCCCAGGAAGGCGTCGCTCGACTGGAGGCCACATGACCGCGGCTGACCCGACGGCGGGACTGGCCGCCTACCTTTTCTCCGCGCTGGAAGCGGCGGAAGGCACCGTTGCCGAAGGACTGAAAATCTTCGCGCCCGAACTGCCGCGGGAGGAAGAGCCGCTGATGCCGCGCGGCTGTGTCGTGATCCTCCCGGACCCCTCTGGCGGCACGGGACGCTTGTACGGTCGCACCGATCTGCCGTGCTGGGATTCGCGGCTAGCTCTTTACTGTTACGGCTCGACCCGCGCGGAATCCCAGGACATCTCTCGGGAGGTGGAGCTGGCGTTGCGAAAACTCACCGTCGGCGTCTGGGAAAACGTGAAGTTGTATTGGGCGCGTCATCAAGCGAGCGCCTGGGGGGTTGAGGTCAAGGAAGATCCCAACACGCTTTGGCCCTGTTCCGTTGTTCTCTGCCAGGTAATGCACGACATGGAAACCCACTGAAGGAGGGCATCTTGCCGAGCCCATTGCGACCCAACCCACCGAACCGCTCGCGTCCCCTGGACGCCAGTCTGCGAAGCGCTCGGGTGCCCTCAAGCGAGAGTGCTACGGCACCGGTCGCACCGCAAACCAAACAGACGGATGAGCAGAGTCCTTCCGAGGACATAGCCGCCACAACCACCAATCTCAATTCTCCTCCGAAGGGAGCTACTCGTGGCGCTTGAAACCCAGGAAATCATCGTTGAAGACGTGGAATGCTGGCTCGCGCCGCTGGAAACGGCGTTCCCCGCGCTTACAGCGACACCCGGAGGGGAATGGAAGAAGGCCGGCAAAAAAGGCATTCTTTCCCATTCGGAAGCGGGCTGCACCATCACCTTGACCAAGACGACAGCGCAGTTCACTTCTTCGGGTGCTGCCGCGCCGATCAAGTCGTGGGTTACGGAACGCACCTTCGAGGCCGCGTTTGAACTCGCCGACCTCTCGATGGAAACGCTCGCACTACTCGCCGACAATGTAACCGTCACTACATCGGGTGCGATCAAGTCCGTGAGCCTTCCCGATGGCTTCGTCAACCACGAGTACGCGGCGATCCTTCGCGGCACTTCTTCGGAAGAAGAAGGTAAGAAGATGCAGTGGAAGGTCCCGTCGTGTTACAACGGCGCGACGATGGCCCCGAAATTCGCGCCGAAGGGTGGCCCTGCCTATCTGGCGGTGCAGTTGATGGGGACGCTCGCCACCGGCTCGTGGGTTTCGGTTGAAGCTGAAGGATGAACGATGGATGCCGCCTCCGCGCAGGCTGAGGCGGTCCGTCTACGGGAGGCCGTGCGTGACCACAGGGTCGCGGCGGCCTCCCACCGTAGGGAGGCGCGCCGGGCAGGCAAACGCCTGGACACGCTGGAAGCACTGTGCGCCCGTCACGGGATCGCATTGACCATAACCCACGCAGCCGAAGGAGATGAGCATGGTGGAGACCGACGAGCAGGAGCTGAGTAGCGAGGAGCAGGAAGCGTTGCTGCTCGACTTCGCCGAGGTCGCGGAGCGACGCAAGCATCTGGCGCCAAACGGCGAGACCTACGAGATTCGCAACCTTGAGGATTTCGGTCTCATAGAAGAGCATCAGCTTCGCGCGGACCGCGCTCGCTTCAGCAAGCTACAGGAGGCCGAGAAACTATCGAAGGCGCAGCAGGCGGAGTATACGGCGCTCCTACAGGACCTGTTCGCGAGGGTCGTGGTCGCCAGCGACGACACCTTGGCCAGTTTCACCGACCGGCATAAGCAGCGGGTGCTCATGTTTTTTACGGCAGCGCAGCTCGGCGAAGAAGCGCAGATGACGAAAGCAGCGATGGCGCTCGTAAGGCGCGGAAACGGCTCGACTACGGAGAGCTAATTCCGCGCCTTAGTTTTTTCTACGGGCCCTGCGACCCGGAGTATGGGAGCTGGAGCCGGGTGCCCGGGTGGCTGTTGCGGTGCTACATCGCGAGGCTGCCGGCCCTGGAAGCGGAGCGCGATCTAGCGGCCCTCCAGGTCGCGCATGCAGCGGTGAACCGGCCGCTGCCCGACAACTCCTACCGCCGGTACACCGCGGGACTCCGTAAGCGCGTCTATCCGTCGCAAGCCCGGCGCGCGGGCGGCCTGAAAGCCCTTGCGGCCTTCGGCGTTTCCTTGAAGTTCGTCGGTAATAAGAAAAAGGAGGGCTAGTGTCAGAGCAGCTGGGCCACGCCGTCCTCGATCTCGATGCAGATCTGGCGCCCCTGGCGGCGGATCTCGACGCTGCAAAGGCGCTTGCCCGCAAGGACGTAGCAGGAGCTGGAACGCATCCTTGATGTGAAGGTGCGTCTGGACCTGTCGGACTTCTCGCTGTTGAAGGCGGAGGTCGCGAAGGGGATGGGTCTGATGTCTCGGTTCGCTACGGAACGCGACCGGGTGGTAGCGGAGTCCGCGCGACGTGAGGCGGCAGCGGAGCGCACGGTTGCGACAGCGCACACCGAACGTGAGCGGGCAGCGAAGGCCGCTGCTGCGACTGAGCAGTCTTCCACCACTCGCGAGGGAGCGGTCGCTGCGGGCGCGCCTCAGCGTGGTTCTACGAGGATCTGGGGGGTACGTGGCCAGGACGCGCCCGGCTCCCGGATGAACCCCGAGACCGTGGTGTTGGAGGCTGGGGAGCGGACGCCTCTCGGTTCGCTGGCGGCTGCGGTCGGCGATAGCTCGTCTTCGGGTGGCCCGGAGTCAACGACTATCGCGACGTCGCAGGGCGCGCAGACGCAGGTCACGAACGTATCCGGGTCGCAGGGGAGTGGTCCGAGCGCGTGGGAAATGAGTCTGCTCGGCGCGCTGAACGCTTTGACGGCGGCCACCGAACGTCCCCAGACCGCTCCGCAGGCGCCGATGGCGGCGCTTTTGGCGGAGATGGCTGCGATGCAGCGTCCGCAGCTACGGCAGGGCGAAAGCCCCATTTCGGGGCTGCTGGCCGCGGGTGCCGCCCAACGCGCGCTGCCGGCAGGCAGAACCCCGCTGGGGTTGCCTCAGAAAGCTGGTCTCACCGTTGAGGAGATGGCCGCGGCTGCTGCGCAGCAGGAGGCTGCGGCGGCGGAGCAGGAGGGTGCGGCGAAAGAGAACGCTGCGGTCGCGGCGGCGATGGACGCTTTGGCGGCGAAGGAACTTGCGCCCGGTCAGCGTGCCTCCAACCGCGCGGGATACGCCGCCGCGTATGAAGCGCTCGGCTACACGGTCGCGAAAGGCGCTAACAGAGAGAACCGTCTCTATGGCGCCGGCGGCGTGCCCGGCACATCCAACTACGGCTATTCCAGTGCCGCGGAGATGGCTGCCGCGCAGGAGGCCACGAAAGCATCCGCCGGCGGCGGTGGCGGGGGCTTCCCTCCCTGGCTGATCCCGCTGCTGTGGGGTCATAGCCCCGGGGGCGGCGGCGGAGGGCGTTTCGGCTGGATGGGCAACCTGCTGACGGGTGGCGGCCTGCTCGCGGGGGTGGGCAGCCTCGGCAGCTTCGCCGGGTTCGGCCCGGAGCATCTGTTGTTGACCCTCGGCGGCATCGCCGGTTCAGGTGTCGCGGCGCTTGGTGGCGGCTCGCTGCTCGCCGGGGGTGCCCTAGCGAAGATGGGCGTCGGTGTCGGCTCCGACATGGCGGTCGCAACATCCGCGAGTGCTGACACGAAGAGCATCTACACGGCTTTGGCGGAACTCCACAAGGCCGAAGCGATCTACGGCAAGCAGTCCATAGCGGCGATCACGTCGCGCAAGGAATTGCAGTATCTCCTTCACCAGGGGTTGCAGGACACGGCGGGCGTCAAGGCGGAGATGAAGCTCGCCGAGGAAGTAGAAACTCTCAACAACAAATGGGATAAGGAGACCTCGGGCGCGCGTGTGCAGTACGCGAAGCTCGCTTCGGAGGCGCTCCCTGTCGCCAATGCGTATATCCCGCTGGTCAACGAAGCGGCGCAACAGAACTTTGCTGCATCAGCCAAAGCATTGAAGCCCATGCTGGCGTGGCTTGAGGGTCCAGAAGTCATGGGGATGTTCCGGAAGCTTGAGACCGAATTTTTCGCGGAGATCCCAACCGGCATTCACGCCGCCGACGAAGGACTGCATTTCCTTGGTCACACGATCATGGATCTCTCCCCGTTGACGGGCACGCTGCTCGGCTCTCTGAACAAGCTGTTCACGCGGCTGAACGAGCCATCGACGTTCGCTAAATGGGAAACCATGATGCATCACATGATCGAAGACTTTCATGTGTGGGTGAAGTTTTTCGAGGCGTTGGGCGGCACCCTTGTCGACCTGTTCGACAAGGACGCCAAGACGGGTGAGGGCGTCATCGAAACGCTGACGGAAATGCTGGATAAGGCCCGTGAATGGGAGAACACTGTCAGCGGCGGCCAGCAGGTACACAATCTCTTCTCGGTGCATAAGGAAGAGGTCGAGGCGCTGCTGCGTCTGCTGCCTCCCTTGATCGACTCGTTCCGCGAAATCTACATGACTCTCGCCCCGCCGTTGGTAAAGAGCGTCACAGGGATCACCGAAGCCTTCACCTGGCTGCTGACCTCCCTGGAGAAACTTGGGTCCGGCTTCACCTGGCTGATCGGCCTCACTGTCATCACGGCGAAGCTAAAACTGCTTCGCCCCGCATTGAAAGCGATCGGCGAAGAACTCGGGATCGTCAACGCGAAGCAAGCAGAGAACACGGGCGCGATGCAGGCCAATGCTGCGGCGGCCGCGAAGGACCGGGCGGCGCAGGAGGCTCTCGCCGGTGGCGAGGGCACCGCCGCAGGCGCAGCGGGCGTCGAGAGCGGCACCCTCGGCGCAGTCACGACCGAGGAGGGCATGCAGACCGGTGTTGTCGCAGGTCTCGGGAGAAGGGTGACCAGCAAATTCGGGCCGGCGGTCGGCGGCGGCAAGGAAGGCGCGGCGGCCGATGTCGCCAGCACCCTGTTGAAGGGCGGCCTGCTCGCGGGCCTCGGCGCCGTACTAGGCAACACCGCCGCGAAAGCAGTCGGTGCCAAAGGGATGCTCGACACGTCGCTCACGACGGGATCAGCGGGAGCCGGCGCGGGCTTTGTGCTGGGCCCCGCAGCAGGCGCGCTGATCGGCACCACGATCACACCCGTGCTCGGGACCATCCTCGGCGCGGGCATCGGCTTTGCAGCACCGACGGTCATAAAGGCGATGGGAGAACTGTTCTCCGACGCGGCTTCGCCCGACGTAATCAAGAAAAACGCGGCGTTCGCGAAATCCCTCACCTTCCAGCAGCCGGGAGTGCCAGAAAAAACCCTCCGCGCGACAGAACGCAAGATCGACGAAGAAAGGGAAGGGCTCCACAAGGAACGCAACAGTCTCCTGGTACGGCCTAGGTTTCGTGGGGAATCGCCACAAGAACGCGTAGAAGAAACGGAAGCGGCGATGCGTAAGCGCGAAGCCAACATCGGCAAGCTCTCCGCCCAATCCTTCGTCGAAGGCTACAAGGATGTCAAGTTTCAGGGACCATTGACCTTCCAAGCCAACATGATCGCTGAGCTGGAAAAGCTACCTGTCCGCAGCCGCCGTGCAGCAGCAGAAAGTATGCTCGCTTTTGCGGGTGAACTTCAAGCGCAGGGCGTTCTTCCAAAGAAGGCAATCAGCCGACTGCTTGGGGTACTTGAGCAGCAATTCCCCGAACTCGCAAGCTTTTTGGAGAAGTTCGGGTCTCGGCTCGACAAAGAAGCGGCCACCAGTTTTAAGTTGGAGGAAGCATCTAAGTCCCTACATCACACCTTGGAAGAAGTCGCGAGCTGGTTCGGCGCAGGATATCTGCACGGCGAGAGTACGGCTGGCCTGGAGAAGACCCTCAACGGCCTCGAACACATCATCGCCAGCCGGCAGGGACCTATGGGACGCCTTGCCGGCGAATCGGTGGAGAAGATTAACGCGGCGATGGCAGCCAAGGAAAACCTGCTGCGCAAGCAGTGGGGGGAAACCTGGCGCTGGGTCTCAGAACACCCCACCCCTGCCGAGGTGGAAAAATTCATCGCCAATACCCGCGAAATGATGGGGTCGGGCGCGCGCACCGTGCAGGAAGGCAGCGAAGCGATCAACCGGGTCCTCGAAAACGAGCTCTCCAGGGTTGGCCTGTCTACCAAAATCCATACGGTCAAAGGCGAACTGTCGATCAAAGGCGCCGGAGCCAAAGAAATCTTTGGGGCCGTCGGGAAGGCGCAAGGTGGCCTCCTCCAGTTCGGCGCGCCTGGAGAGGCTGGTCGCGACAGCATCCCGCTGAATGTCGGTGGGCTGCCGATCATGGTGGCTCCCGGCGAGCAGGTCGCCGTCTTCAACCGGCATCAGGTGCCGATCGTCAACGAAGCGCTCGCGGGCGTCGGCTACGGCGGCCTGTCGGGCCTCTTCAAAGCGGTTTCCACCCCGAACTACATGGCTACAGGCGGCATCGTCGCGCCTACCGTCGGCGGGTATGGGGCGATGAAGAGCATCGCGCAGGGTGCTCTCTCGGAGGTCGCGAAAGCCGCCAACTCCTACCTCGGCAAGCACAAGCCTTCGGGTGGCCACGGGGGAAGCCCGCACGGCGCTTACGGGGGGCTGTCGAGCGCGGGCGGCTCGTTCGGCCGCTCGCAGCTTGAAAAACTGTGGATTGCCGCAGGGGGCTCGCGAGGGCTCGCGCAGACGATGGCCGCGATCGCGCTTGCCGAGTCGAGCGGCAACGCGGGGGCGGAAAGCCCGGTATCTGACAACGGCAGCCATGCCCAGGGGCTCTGGCAGATCGAGATGCCCATGAACTCCTCCTATGTGCCGGGAGGCAACGCCTTCAATGCGCTGGCGAACGCGCGTGGGGCGGTAGCGATTCTTGCGTCACAGGGCCTCGGAGCGTGGGAAACCTACATGACGGGTGCCTATCTCCGCTATATGGCGCGCGGTGGCCTTCTCCGCTTCGCGAGCGGCGGCTTCGTATCCAACGGAACCTCTTCCAAGCCGCGTGCGGGGATGCCCAAGAAGGCGAAAAAGGCGCCTGCGGGCGCGAAGAAAAAGACGTTTGCGCAGCTTGTGCAGATGCCCGAATTCCCTGCGACGCGCAGCTTCGGGATGCTAAACGCAATCCTGAACCAGGACGTGCCGGCCCTCCAGGAACTCTACAGCGTGCATAGCGAACAGGACCAGTTCACGCTGGAAGGAATGGAACACAAAGGCGAATTCATCTTCACCCCTGAAGGCGGGACGCCGCAGGTCGATGCTGCGAATGTGGGGATGCGTCTCGGCCAGCTCCATGAACTCTTTGGCTACCAGCTTGAAGTGAAGCAGGACCTTGAACACGCGCTTGGTCTGACGGGACCGTTGCATAAGCATCTTGACGTGATCGCCGAACAGCGCAAGCAGGAAGTGGAAAAGCTGCAAGCGCACGTGAAGAAGATCCAGGAGACGATAAAGCGGAAGCTCGCCGAAATCAAAAAACTGGAAAAAGAACGCGACACTGTGCGCAAAAGCACACCCACCACCAAGGGCGCGAAGGAAGCGAAGAGCAAAAAGCTTGCGGACATTGAAGGCAAGATCACCTCGCTGAAGCAGCAGGTGCGGTCGCTTGGTGGTACGGAAACAACCGTTGGTAGCGAAGGCGAAATCGGGGTTCTGAACACCGATATCGAAAAGCTCACCAAACAGCGCGAAACGGCGGAAAGTCGGGCGGCCGAAGTCGCTACCGACCGGCAGGGAATCATCGGCTATGCCGGGGTTGCTGGGATCATGGGTGTTGGTGGCTCCCTGGGGGAAACCCAGCGTACCCTCGAAAAACTCGCTCGTGAAACCGGCGAACTTGAACCCAGCGGCGTGAGCAAAATGCTTGCCGAAGCGCTCAAGGCTGCGGGTGGCGGCCCCGAATCAGGCGAAGAATTGGCTAACCGTGAAAAGGAACAGCTCAAGGAAAAGCTGAAGTTCGCGGAAGAAGAAAACCGCACTAACGCGGAGGCGCTGAAAGTGTTCGGCGGTGTTGGTGACATCGGCGCAGGGGGCCTCGCGACGGTTCTTCAGGCTGCGGCGCGCAACGGTAGCAGCGACACTCTCGCCAATCTTCCCTTTGGGGGCAGCTTCCTGCATGGCGGGGTGGTGCCGGGTCCGGTGGGCGCGCCCATTCTTGTGGAGGCTCACGGTGGCGAGGAATACCTCGGCGTCGGCAACCACCGTGCCGCCCCGGTGGTGGAGCATCACCAGCATTTCGAGGTCAATACCTTGCATCCTGCCGACCCGAAGACACTTGCGGCGATCGGCAACGCCGCGACCCGTGGCCAGCGCATGCAAGGCGCGCGCCAGTCCAAAGTCTACAAGCCAGGACTCTGAGCGGTGGGTGACACCCTCGGATATGTGGCGTTGCAGCTCAACGAAGGGGTGTGGTCCACCTCTACCCTGCTGAATCTCAACGATGAAGAGTCGCTTTACCTCGAAGCCGGCAGTTTCAAGGTGGTCGCCCCGGCGAAGCAGAGCGTGCTCGCCCAGACCAACCGCCGGTGGGGAGGTGTCCGCCAGGTCGGGGAAACCACGGAAAACGGGATGGTGGAATGGAAAGCCGGGGTTTTCGGCGGCAGCGCGAGCGAAGCGTTGCAAAAGGTCGAGAGCATTCTCGCGCAGATCGAAGCGAACCCCTGGAGCCTGCTGCTCGAATGGAAGCCTGCGGGCGCAAGCGAACCGTCGCTATTTGAAGTGCGGGAGACCGGCAACTGGACACCGGAATACGACGAGCGAGCATTCACGGGCGCCGGGCTGTTCGTCTTCCAGGTGCAGATCCCTGTTGCGCCGTTGGCGCAGGGCTTGCCGGTGGTGGTGTACAGCAAAACTGAGTTGACGCTACCGGAAGTGTTGGAACTCGATGCGATCCCTGGGGACGCTCCGGCGCAGGCCGAAGTTAGCATCCAGGCTGGCTCGTCCGTGGACCCGGCGAGCGCCCCGGCGGTGTGGGCGATGCTGGGCTGGGCAAGCAGGCCCGTCACCCCGACCCCTAGAACTGTGAAGCAGAAAGAAGAAGCCCACGCCCCGGATTCGGGGTGGGATAAGGCTCCGTTTGGGATCATCGAAGCGCAGGACTACACGGACTATGACGGCTTGGTGTCTGGGTGGGCTAAAGCTAGCAACTCGGAAGCTCGCGGTGGCGAATATCTGTATGAGGCCAGCGCAGCGCACGGGACCCTCTATTCGGCGGCGTACAAGATCAACCCTGCGTGCCTGGTGCCGGATAGTTTCTCCGGCGAAATCGCGGTGGAGCTGTGGGCGCGCGTGTACCTGGCGGACACGTTGACGATCCCGACTGTGGTCCCGTCGTTTTTCTCCGGGGCTAATGCGAACGTCATATATGGGGCGCAGCGTTGGACGGATGAGTGGGGTAAGAGGGGGCGCACGTTTATCGTGCCCGCCGAGAGCAGCCGGTTCCGTTTTAGTCGGCTGGGGACGATGCATATGGTTGTGGAACCGTTGCGGGTGCAGCCGTGGACGTTGAACCTCGACTTTGAAGTCGGCAGCGAATCGAGCGGCGCGATCGGCTTGGACTATCTGATACTCGTCCCGGTGATGCAGCGTGCGTGCTCGCCGACGGGCAAGGAACTTGAACCTGCGACGAACTCCTATCCGCGGTTCCTTTCGCGCGTGTCTACCGAGCAGGTCAAGACGATACGCAGCGACCTTTCCGGTTGGGTTACTTTTGAAGGCGGCGGAGGCTACCCCGATACGGGCTTGAGTGGACAGATGATCGAACTGCCCCCCGGCGAAACGGATTTGTTGGTCAAGCTTGCCTCGCTGGTACCGGATGATCCGTCCCGGACAGGCGCGGCGGCGGAATCGCAGGAGGCATTGTCTTTCCAGGACGCGAGCGTCGAAGTGACCGTCACGCCACGTTGGTTCCTCAACCCAAGCTGACCTCGCGCCTGCAGGGCGCCCAATCTCAAAGGAGTACCGAATGCTGTCATCGGACAGAGAGCGGCGCGTCCTCGGGCATCTGCCCGTATGGGCCGCTGACGAGAAGAAGCTGGTCAAGGCGGAGGTCGCAGGGGGTGCCGAGAAGAGCATCCGCAGCTTCACGACGGACGAGCTGCATGCGCGTCTCGTGGAGCACGACACACCCAACTCCGGGGTAATGGTGGGCGAGGACAGCGCGGGTAACGTGCTGCGGCGTCCTTTGACGATCGAGGAGGTCCAGACCATCCTTGACGCGCTGAAGGAGAAGGGCCTCGTTTCGCTGAGTGAGGCCGAGTGGAAGATGACCGAGGCGGGGTTCCTGGCGCTCACGACGGATGGGGAGGCGTGACATGGCTGGCATGAGCGAATATCTCAAAAAAGCGCTGCTTGAACATATCACCGACAAGAAAGCGTATACGGCGCCTACTAACTGGCTGGCGTTGTGCACGGTGGTGCCCACCGCGTCCAGCACGGGATCGACAATAACCGAGGCGACCTACACGGGTTATGAACGCGAAGAATTCGCGGGCTCCGCCTTCAATGCGGCCTCCGCGGAAGCCATCAAGAACGCCGCTGAAAAGGTTCTGAAAGCCTGCACCGCAGGCAAATCGACCCTTATCGGCTGGGCGGTATGCGACGCGAAAACCGGCGGCAACGTCATCGAGTGGGGAACCCTCACCAGCACGGAAGTCTCTACGACGGCTACGCCGCCGAAAATCGCTGCTGAAGCACTTATCTACGAATTGAAATAGGTACCCCGTATGGCCTTCCCGGCGCTTGCGGGCTATAGCTCGGCGTACACGGCTAGTGCGAGCAAACTCGCTTTCCCGGCTCTGCCTGAAGGCACAAAAACAGGGGACTGGCTTCTAGCGATATGCGGGATGGAATACGCCTCCGAATCCATCACGGGCACCGTCTCGGGCTGGGCGGAACAGGGAGCCCATGCGCTTGCTGGCGTACTGAATGTCCAGTCGTTCGCGCTGGAATACAAAGGCGCCGCCCTCCCCGAACTAGTCCCGTCACGTACCTGCGAAATGGAGATTCTGCTTCTGCGGGTCACCGGCACAAGCGGTCCGAGCGTCCGCAACGGATGGACCGCGCTTGCCGCGACAACGACACCTAAAACCGCGAGCATCAAAACGACCGCCGCGGAAAGTCTCGCGGTCGCGATAGATGGCAACGACGAAGGCCGGAGCTACGGGGAACCGAGCGCAGGCTGGACGGCCTACATCGAAAAAGTATTGGTGTGGGGGATCTTCGCCAGGCAGATAGCGGCAGAAGGCGAAACCGGCGAATTCTCCTGCAAACAGGCTGCATCGGTGGCGTGTGCGACGCAAATGATCGCGTTCGCCCCCGCAAGCGGGGCACCGACCTTGCCGCTTTCCGCGGCACCCGCAGCTTCGTCGGCATCACTCGCGCTGACCGCGCCCCCGAAGCTTCCTCTCGCGCCGTCCGCGGGCGCTTCTTCCGCGAGTCTGTATCTGGGCGTTCCTCCGAGGCTACCGCTCAGCCCCGCGGCGGACACGTCCGCGGCCACCCTCGGGTTGACGGTCCCACCCAAGCTGCCGTTGAGCTCCGCAAGCGCAGCGTCGGGTGCAGCGCTGGCGCTCTCCGCGTCCCCAAAGCTGCCTCTGGCGGCCGCAGGCGCCACCTCAAGCGCCTCTCTGGCGCTAACAGTGCCTTCCTCCGTCGCGCTCCATCCCTCCGCGGCTGGCGCGACCTCCAACGCCTCTCTCACGCTGAGCGTCCCGAGCGCGGGGCAGCGCTACGATCTCGGCCAGGGCGTAGACGTGACGGTCCGCCTCGAAGTTTTGAACGGCGTGTGGGAAACCTGCGGTGCGGGCCGCGCTCTCGAAGTGCTCCCCGAAAGCGTGAGCTTCGGCGCTAACGAATGGGGTCCGGACAAGGCAAGCTTCACGCTGCGCCGCAACCCGTGGGGCGTCTGGCCCGACCTCCTCGCGTTCACCCCCGTGGAAATCGAGGTTGGTGGCGTCGTCTGCTGGGAAGGCCGCACGGGGGAGACGCCGATCAAGGCTGGTGCGGAACAGCAGATCAACGTCCAAGCCGAAGGCTGGCAGTACCATTTGGACGACGACGTATATAAGCGGATGTACATCCACTCGACGTTGACGGACTGGAAGGACATGCGGTCCAACGTCAAAGCGGCGTTGGCGGACTGGCCGGCAATCCCGCAGATACAGACCGAAGCGGGAGCGATCGTTATCACCATCCCGAAGGGAACGGTCTGCAAAGAAGCCAGTCCGCAAGCCGGCGTTTACCTCGAAATTCCCGAAGGTGAAGCTGCTTTCGCCCGCGTGACTTTCCAGGTAGAACCCAACGGTGGCGCTTACGGAATGGCTCTTTGGCTGCGCGCCGGTCCCAACCCGAACGAAGGCGGCACCAGCGTCTATGGTTCAGACGACGTGGGGAGCGGCAGCGGGACGATTGTCACCTCTGCGATCCCCGCTGGCTCGAACTTCCTTGTACTTTATACGTGGCTTTCGACGGCGGGAACCGAACTGACCAACAACCAAGACACGAGCCTGCGGATCACCAAACTCGAAGTCTTCAACAAGTACACCGGTGAAGAAGCTGCCTACGGCACGGACGCTAGCGAAACGGCGACGAGGCTGACAGAAGGCGAAGGGCTCGGCGAAGAAGCCGCGGGCCACGAATTCGGCTCGCGCCTCAACGCTTCGGTCGTGGCCCAGGACGCGATCGAACGTGCAACTCTCTTGCTGTCGAGAGACTACTCGCAGATCAACGCGGCGCACGCGGATGTGTTCCCGATCCCGTCGCTGGTGATGAGTAGCTTCCAAACCCCACGGCAGATGATCGAAGCGGTCAACGCCTACAACAACTGGACGGCGATGATCGACACGCAGCGCCGGCTCGTGTACCAGGAGCGCCCCGCGGAACCCCTTCTGGAGTTTGGCGCTTGGTCCGGGGAAGAAAGCGAAGACACGAGCGCGGGGGAAGGCAGCGAAATCTACAACCGCGTGATAGTAGAAGGAACCAATGCGGAAGGCGATCCCGTCAGCTACGCCTACCTTGCGACGCAGTTTGACTTGGAAGAAGGAAAGGTACCTGCCGAACCGCGGTGGGAAGGCGAATTCGGCGGAAGATTTGAAGTTTCCAGCACGGCAACAATTAAAGGTAGTAAACCTACGGCCGGCGATGCAAGGGCCGGGGATGCTTACCTGCTTACCGTCCAAGGTAAGATCAACGGCTCCGGCGCTGAAGGCGGCGTTTTGTTGCCTCATCGCCTTGAAGTGATCTGGCTTGGCGCCATTGCGATACTGAACTTTGCGGCAGCGACCGAAGCGCACTTTAAGCTTGTGGTGGGGGTGCCTGCGTTGGCGGCGTCCGTGGTGGAACCCCCAATCGAAGTGCGCCTTACTAACTTCACCAAAGGCGGGACGGCCACAGCGCGAATCGAACATATTACGATCACGATCAAGCAACCAACGCTCGTTGACCAGCGCAGCTTTCGCCGCACGAAGACCATCCAGGTCTCCAACGTGCTTACCGAAGCGCTCGCCCAGAAGCTCGCCAAGGCATACCTCGAAAGCCACGGCGAGACCCCTTACGGCGGTTCGCTGACCGCCAAAGTGGGGTCCGTGCGGCGCCTTCCTGGGGGGCAACGGGTACATCCGAGCTTGCTCTGCCAGTCTGTGCAAGAACTGATCCGCGTCAGCCACGCGATCGATCCGGACACGGGCGGCGTCGGCCGCGACGGAAGGATCGCCGCTGTCGAATACACGCACGCCGATCAGAGTGCGACCGTGACGCTCAACTCGCGGCTTCAGAACTTTGAAAGCCTGCTCGAACGCCTCAGTGTCATTGAGCAGGTCGGGAGCTAACTCCCGCTGCGTTGACGCAGCTCCCGAATATCAGCTTCGGATAAGCCTTGAGCACCTTGAGGGCTTCGCTGGCCGCGCCGTCGAGTGCCGCCGATGTTTCGGCCGTGCGTCCCGCAGCGGCATCCCTTTCAAGCTCGTAGTCAAAGTAGTGAGTGGCCGCGAGATCGGTTTCAAGGGCTACCGGCTTGTGTACCGTCCGTGGGAGAGCGGCAAGATCCGCCTGTAGAGCGTCAATCGACCCCAGCGCAGCGTGCCACACCCCCGCGTTGGTGTCGTCGTCGTCGGCCCGCTTCGTCGTCGAGACCCACTGCTTGATCGCACCGGCGAACTTCGTGCAGGACTTTGCGGCTGCCGCTGTGCTCGTGGATTTGGTCGTCGTCGTGGTGGCTGTCGTATTCTCGGCGAGCTTAGGCGCCGAAGTGCCGCATCCCGAAAGCCCCGCACCGCTCGCGGCGAGGATCACGAGCAGCGTGAGCATGCGTCTCATGGTTCGTCTCCTTCGGGATAGACGAGGTGGGCGTCGAAAGTGATCGTGGTGGAGCATTGCCAACTCTCCTTGCTGGTTTGGACAGCCGGAAACCATACCACGCCGCGCGACGCTTGATATTCCAGCACCGTCCCCGTCATCTGATAGCAGGAGGACTTTGGCCCTATGGACCGGTGGACCGACGATCGCCTCGATGACCGTTTCAAGGCACTCGACCAACGCATCACTTATGTGAACGGATTGCCTGTCAAGGTCGCGGAGGCTGACGGCTGAGCTGAGAGCCGTGAAGGTCAGCAACAGCCGCTTGGAGCGGGAGCTGACCCATGAGGATGGGGCGGTAGCGAAGCTGACGCGCAAGCTGGAGCAGATGACGGCAGCACCCGCGCGACGCAGGGAGGGCATCGTCCTCGCATCCGTCGGCGGGTTCATCGGCGTTGGCGGCGGCGGCCTGATCGTCGCGCTGCTGACGGGAGGCATCCACTGATGCTTCAGCAGATCCACACGCCCGATGGCCGCGACCTCTATGGGCTGACGCGCCGCGGCGTGCTGCTCATCGCGGTGCTGCTTGCTACGTCACTTTCGGGTCTCGGGGTCGCGATCATCGCGATCCGCGACATCCACGGCAGTCGTGCCGCAGCGATCCGTTTGAATTGCGAAGAAATGCGGGAACGCAACGGGCAAATCGTGGCCGGCTTTGAAGGGCTCGTCTCGCGTTTCTCAACCCGGAAGCTAACGGGAGCCCAGCAGATGCGGGCGCACATCGAGATTGCGGCTATCGCAGATGTGCTTTCTCCCAAGCAGAACTGTGCAGCGCGGGTGCGGAGCGTCGAATGAGCGATCCGCTTCGTCATCACCGCGCGCACCGCCGCGAAGGCGACTTCGGCGACGGCTTCGCTCAACGGCTGGCCAATCGGATCGCTGAGGGCATCGGCACGACTACGTTCCTGACGGTCGCACTTGGCCTAATCGTCACCTGGATCATCGTCAACGGCGCCTACGGATATCTCTCCGGGGCGGTGGCGCAGCTTGAGCACGGCAAGCCGTTTGATGCGCCGCCCTGGGTGCTCCTGAACTTGATCTTCAGCTTTGAGGCGTTCTTCACGGGCTCGCTTGTGGTGATCGCGCAGAAGGCGCAAGCGAAGCGTGATCGTGCCCGTGAGGAGGCCGAAGCGAATCATCGCGAGGAGATCGCCGAGGCGCACACGACGATGCTCACGGCCAACACGGCGCTCACGCAGAAGGTGCATGAGCTGACTGAGGCTGTCCACGTCCACCTGTTGGGTTCCTGATGCTGGGGTGGCTGGCGAATACGGTTGCGACGGCTGCTGTTGAGTTCGCGGTCTGGATGCTGGTGCTGACGCCCTTGTTGCGTTTCGCGCGGCGCGGGCTCGCGGATCTGATGGATCGTCTTGATCCTTCAACGCCGGGCGGGTTGGGGGAGATCGAGCGCCGCCTGGGGGAGGTTGAGCGTCGTCTCGGCGGTGAAACGCGGTGACGATTGCTTTTGTGGCTGCCGGGTGCATGCTGATCACCGATGTGCTTGGAACCGTGATGGTGCAAGCTGAGGCCGCGAACCGCGGCTGGCTTGCCGGCCTGATGGACATGCTCGGCTGGTATGTCGGGATCGCCACCACCACGATCAGCGTCACATCGCTTGCGGGCAACAACACGGCCCAGAAGATTTGGGTGCTCGCTCTCGTGGGCGCCGCGAACGTGTTTGGCACGAAGCTCGGCCAGGTGACCGGCAAGTGGCTGCTCGCCCGCTTCTCGAAGTCTGAATCTCCGATCCCATAGGGAGGTCTCTCCATGTTTCGCAGGCTTGCCCCTCTTGGGGTGCTGGCTGCTGTCGTGCTCGCCGGGTGCGGCCCTTCGTCGCAGACGGTGACGCGGACGGTCACGACGACGGTCACGGCGCCCGCTCCGACCATCACATATGTGCCGCCGGAAAGCTCGGTGACGCCGGAAGGCGCGAAGCCGGGCAAACCTCCTCTTGTCGGTCTGACGCCGGGCGTCGCGTTGATGCATATCGACGCGACCGGTCTGCATCTGATCGAGAGCTTCGAGGGGTATGACCGCTGCGCCTACTTTGACCCGTATGGCGGCGTGTGGACGGCGGGCTTTGGTCAGACGCAGGGCGTCTACCCGGGCTTCTGTTTCGCGTCGAGGGCTGCTGCTGAAGCGAATCTAAAGCTGTCGGTGGAGGAGACCTACGAGCCGTCGATCCGGGCGCTCGATGTGAGCTTCAACCAGCACCAGTGGGATGCGTTGTGCTCGTTCGCCTACAACCTCGGCGGCGGGATCTTCACCGGGACTTCGGTTGGCGCAGATCTCCGCGCCCGCAGCTTCCATGCCGCCACGCAGGCGATGCTCGGCTACGTCTATGCCGGCGGCGTCGTGCTCCCTGGGCTCGTGACTCGACGGCGTGAGGAGGTCAATCTTTTCAACACCCCGGTCGCCAAACCCAAGCCCTATGTGGCTGCCGACGAACTGCGGTGGCGTCACGAATGGGATCAGGTCAGCGGCAAGCACACCGCGCACGCGGATGCTGTTCGTGCTCGTCTGCGCCCGCTGCTGCTCAAGCGTGCTCACATCATCGAATACCGCGCTCACCACGAACGTGACGGCTGGTATCGGCTGAATCGGCAGGCCCGGCACTACGAACTGAATGTGCGGCTGGGCCTCGTGAAGGCGCATCGATGAGAAGTCTGCGCCAGCTTCACGCCACTCGGCGGCAGCAACGACGTGAGGGCCGTCTCGTCTACTGCTACCACCGTTGTCCATGCGGCGCGCTCTATGCCTACGATCCGTGCCAGAAGCCACGTCCGCATAGCTGGGACTGCTCGGACATCATCCTCGGCCTGGCGGTGCCAAAGGGCCAGCCGGATTCCCGCAGGCATGACGACACGATGCCTTTCGTCTTTTGGACGGTGAAAGAGGCGCCTACGGGCTGGGCGCTTGAACATCGCGTTGATCGCTCCTTGGCGGAGGACTGATGGAACTCGAAGGTCGCACCCCGCCGTGGCGCGAAGGCGTCCCCTTCACTGAAGAGACCGGCTTTGGTGAGCGGCCACTTTTCCCGCGCGAAGGCGAGCCAGTGAAGGTCGTCCAGCCGTTCCCGACCGTCACCGTCCCATGTTTGGACGAAATCGTTGTGCCTCCACGCGAGTGGGGGACTCTCGTTACCCCTGAACCGCAGCGGATTCTCGCTGCCTGAGAGGAGACTCACCCATGAAACTCAAAGCGTTCACCCCTACCCAGCTCAAGGGCGACCTTGCGTTCATCGCATCGCTGGTCGCCGTGTTCGGCTTCAACATCCCCAGCTCGATCAGCGTCGCGATCGTTGGCTCTGGCGCCCTGATCTGCGTGGTCCTGAACGGCGCAGAGAAGCTGGCAGAGGCGCACATCCATGTCGGCGCTTCGCTGTCGGCGACGATCGCTAAGGCGCTCGGCGAGTTCAAGAGCCTGCTGCCCGACATTCAGGCCGCCGTCTCGTCGCTGCCGGGCAATGTCGCTAAAGAGGTGGCCAAGGCGATCGAAACGGCCGAGAAAGGCCCCGCCCAGACCAGCGGAACATCGACGGGCAAGAAGGGCTGAGCATGGCTCCACAGCCCATGTATGGGCGGCTCCATTCTCCGGAGCCGCCCTCGGCGCTCCTGTCGCTGCATCTGCACGACGGGGTATCGCCGCTCAAAGAGGTCGATCATGAAACCCCGTTGGGGGTGCTTGACCAGAGCGACCTGATTGCTCAGGGCATCCACACTTCGAGGTTCGTGCCCGGTTGCAAGCAGGACGCAGAAGCGCTCGGGTCGTGCACTGCAAACACTCTCATCGAGGCGGCGGCGCAGGCATTGCCCGAGGCCAAGTTCATCGCGCTATGCGACCGTCTGGTCAAGCTGAAGGTCTCCTCCAACTATGGGGAAGGCCCGACGGGCTACCAGGACACTGCGGGTGCGGAGCGCGGAGCAATCGGGTTCTACGCGGCCTGCACCCACCAGACCGGGAATCCTGCGACGGAGTGGCCGCCGACGGACTGCGGCAGCTCGGGGCCGGCGGTCTACTCGGAGGCGCAGCGTCTCGGCGTGGTGGTCAGCGAGAAGATCGCTGCGGCCGGCGAAAGCCTGGTCTCGCTCATGCAGGGCGGACCTGTGCTGGTTGGCTCGCCGTTTTTCTATTCGTGGGAGGAACCCGACGCTCAGGCGTTCGTTGACGGCAACGGCACCAGCGAATCCCTCGAAACCGCGATCCGCTCGGGTGTGGCTGGTGGACATGAGTGGCTGCTGACCGCGATCGAGAAGCTCACCCTGACCGGCACCGGGAAGGTCGAACCGTTCGGCACGCTCCTGCGGTTCCGTAACCACTGGACGAAGAGCTGGGGGGAGGCTGGCTGCGGGCGTATTCATCTCTCGACGCTGATCATGCTCAGCGGCCAGTGCGACTTCCGGCAGTTCAGGTTCGCGTCATGATCGCGGGCTGCATAGCCCTCGGCATCTTCCTCGTCGTCGGCGCTTATTGCGTTTTTGGCCTCCCTATCTATGGGGGAGCTGGCTCTTACTGGGGGGACTGGCGATGAAATGGGGAATGCTCTTTGGCATCCTCTGTGTTGTGCTCAGTGACGCAGCGGTGCTGGCCGCGATCACCGAGGACGCGCATCCGTTGCCGACACTCGCCGGCTGGTTGGGAATCACGCTCGCGACCGTCGTGTTCGACGCCGTGGCGCTCTTGACTTGGTGGCTCTTTCTGGAGGTGAACTTCTGATGTCTGCGGACAAGCAGCTCACCAAGATCGCCACCGACGCGATCAATGGCCTGATCAGCCAAGCCGAGACGGAGGGCTGGGAACCCACTGCCGAGCAATTGGGAGAGGCGGTCGTCAACGCGCTCTTTGACCGCCGGACCACGCGCGTTACCTGGGAGCCAGTCATGGACAATGGCCCGGTCGGCGAGTCCTTCGCAACCCCCCTCGAAGCGCAGGTCCGTTTCGCCGGGGCCACCCGCTACGACCGGCATGTCTCGACTGAGGTCATCCAACGCATCGAGGCTGAGGTCGATTGGAGGGCGATGTGACCGACCTACGCTACGCCTTCGACACGCTCAGCAAGTACCGGAAGGTCCCCGCAGCGCACGGCTACCCGCAGAACCTTCAGCACCTATTCGCTCCGGTAGATCGGGTACATGAGGCGATCGTGCAGCTCTGCAAAGCCGCGTCGCTCTCGATCGCCGCCGCGATGTACGGCTGGGACGACGACGAGATCGACGAGCTATTCCGGGCGAAGCTCGAAGCGGAGCGTGTCCCGGTCACTCTCGCGTTGGATAAGACGCAGGCATCTGGCAAGCACGAGAAGCAGATCCTCGCCACCTGGAAGCCCGACCAGATCGGCAACAGCGTCGTCATCGGCCAGTCGTCAAGGCACGCGATCAGCCACGACAAGATGATCGTCCTCGACGGGCAGGTGACGATCGCGGGCTCCACCAACCTCAGTGAATCCGGCGAGAGCAAGCAGAACAACGAGTGTCTGGTCGTCTTCGACTCCGTGTTCGCCGCCGAGGCGCGAGCGCGGATCGACGTCATCGCGGACGAGATGAGGGAACAGATGCGAGCGCGGGGCGCGTTCAACGCGCCTTGAGTGGCGATCTCCTGTTACGTGCCTGCTCGGCAGCCGTACTCCACTTGCAGTTGGCGTCCCAACTGCGGGCGACGCAATCCTCACAATGACCGCACGAGTAATGTCCTTCGTTATCAATGCGATCGAGGGAATGTTGCGGCGGTCGGTTCCCCATGTCGCTGAGGAATGCCTCGAAGCTGCGCTGCCAGCGGGCGCAAACCCGGACCCCTCGTGCCCCGTACCATTGGTAAGTCCGTGACTTGGAGTTGAGACAGCGTGTGAGCATGGCCTGCCAGGAGCGGTACTCCGGGGAGGGCTTGCCGCCTATCGCCGCATGCCCATGTGTGGCATTTCGGCGACCTATATCCCGCGTCGATTCCTTCATGAGGCATCCACAGCTTTGAGTGCCCTTCCGCAGCGACTGGCAGGTGACGAGCAGCTCTCGTCCGCAATCGCAGCGACACAGCCACTTGACGGACCCCGTTCGAGTTCTCTCTTTCGTCGGCGCTACCGCCAGTAGGCGACCGAACCTCTGCCCAGCGAGATTAAGGGGAGCAGGCATGTATGACCAGTATAACGATCGAGCTACGAACGCCCGGTGACCCTACCAAGGTAGACGGAGTAGGCCGGGTCTGCCTCGGCGACCGTCAGCCCGGAAGCGAGTTGACTTCCTCCCCAGGTCGCCGCGCTACTCGATTGAAACTGACCCACTACCCGATTGTCTAGGCCCCGAACGCGCCAAGTTTTGTTGCCTTGCTATCCGCGCCAGGCTACGCGGCAAGCGCCTTCGCACGCTCTCCGTTCAGATTGCACAATAGCTGACCGAGGGCAGTCAAGTCAGCATGCAGCCTGACGCGCTCGATCTGGCGCACGCGGAGCGGTGCGAGGCTCCATTCGTTCTTGAGACGGCCGAAGGCGCGCTCGATGGACGCACGGCGGCGATAGAGCGCCTTCCAGCGCGCGGTCTCGCGTGGGATCAATGGATGGAGCCGATCGGCCTTGATCCAGACGGATGCGGGCTTGCACTCTCCGGTAGGGCAGCGCCACTTGGTCGCGCCTCGCTTGCGGTCGGCTCCGGCGAATCGCCAGGTGCCGTGCTCACAACAGGGCGGCGCGTCCTCACCACGCTTCACGTCGGGTGTCTGCCGCAGCGGGATCACGGGGGCGATGTTTCGCTCGGTGCAGTCGGCGTAGACCCGATTGTTGTCGTAGCCCTTGTCCAATGCGCAGGTCTCAGGGTTGATGCCGAGTGAGTACAGTCGGTCGAGCAGCGGCGCGACCGACAGCGTTTCGTGCGCTCGCGCGGTCTCGACTGTCCAAGCGAGCGGCAGGTCCGTCTTGGAGCAGACGGCCATATGCAGCCGGTAGCCATAGAAGCCGCCGCCCTTCCGCGTTGAGACTGCCGAACGGTGCCCCCAGGAGGCGTCGGGGTCGGAGAACTTCTCGCGTTCTCTGCCGCCCTTGGACACATACCGCTGCCCGTTTGCGTAGGCGGGCATGTCGGAGGCGTCGATCGCCACGTCCCATCCGAGCAGCGGGTTTGCGCGCTTGAGCGCTTCGACCACGGATGCGATGCAGGCATCCAACAGGTGCTTGTGCGCCCGCAACTTCGCCGTGAAGCGATAACAGGCATAGACCGAGGGCACTTCGCCATCGGGAGCGATCACGGCCGCGAGTGCGGCGTGCTCGTTGACGAGCGCCACGACCCGCGTCCATGTCGGCAGCGCGTAGAGCGACTTCGCCAGAGCCATCCCGATCATGCTCCTGAGCGAGTAGCCGGGTCGGCCGGTCCAACGCGTCTGCTGAAGCTCGTCTACGAGACGGCTGATCTCAGGCGATTCGAGGATGCGTAAGAGGTCTTCGGCGACAGAGCGCCGTGCTACGTTCTGAGAGGTCACGGAGGCTTCGACTCCTTGATCCAGACCCCCGGCGACGCCAATCGCGCGGGGGTCATATTTGGCTTTAGAAAGCCAAAAACTACACGTCAGATCGGACGGAAAAGCCTCGCAAACTGCTCGTTCAGCAGCACAACACGAGCCGGTTTCGGGTATACCGATCTTGAGCAGGTGGTGTCCCCATGTGCTCATGAAGTGCGGCGGGCGGGACTCGAACCCGCAATCCCAGTCAGGAGCCCGGTTGAAAGCCGGGTGCGTTTGCCAGTTTCGCCACCGCCGCAGGTGTGGCGGGAGGGGGAGCTACCGACTCCCTCTCCCGTTGTATTCATTCGCCGTTCTACTGACTATCCAGCGTTCCCTCTGTCGTTTGCACTGGCCTCCGCCGCAAAGTGGTCGGTTAACCGCATGCGAGGCGGCCCCCCTTCTGGCCCTTGGTGCGCTCAGGGGTCTGGCGCGGGCCCTCTTCAAGCAAACTTCTGGCTGTGCTCTTTCTCGGGCTACGCCCGCCGATGGCTATGCCGCTTGAAGGACCCAAAGGACTATCACGTCCCGAGGACGCGATCATGTGGACATCTCCGACACCGTAGGCAACCGAACTTAGGCGCGGTAGGGGCCACCGGGTGTACACCACTGCCACCGGGGGTCCACGCCCCCCACCGCCTTTATGCGCCCCACGGTGCTGAACCTGTGGAACTCCTCCTTGACCTGCTCGAAGAGCACGTCAGGGGTAGCTTCAGAGCAAAAGCGAGGTACCAGCGATGCGAGCAGATCCGGAACCCCGCACCACTACAGGGCTAGCGAGTTTCGCTAGACCCTCCTAGGCAGGTTCTCGGCCTGCTTCGCGGCATGTGCGTCGAGCGCGACATGGCGTTGCTGCTGGTCACGCACGATCCCGAGGCGGCGGCCTATGCGGACCGCACCTACGAACTGCGCGACGGCCATCTCGGCGAGCGCCGCTCCGATCATGCGCATACCGGCGCGGGGTGAGCGGCGTGGTCTCGCTGTCTGGCATCCGCTACATCTACGAAGCGCGGTTGGCGACGAGAGCCGTTCGCATCCAGGAAGGGTTTGCGGTGCTCGGGATCGCTGTCGGCGTGGCGCTGCTATTCGCCTCTCAGGTGTCGAGCAGCTCGTTGGATCACGCGGTGGCTCAGCTCAACGACCAGCTTGTCGGCAACGCACAGGTGCAGTTGCAGGCGCGCAGCTTCCAGGGCGTCCCGGAACGTCTGCTCGATGAAGTCCGCCGTGTTCCGGGAGTGAAGGTCGCGCTGCCGATCCTTGAACGCCAGGTCAACGTGATCGGCTCGCACGGAGAGCGGCCGGTCTTGCTGCTCGGCGTCGAACCGCAGGCGATGAAAGTGAGCAGCAGGTTCGATCACCGCTTTTCGGCCAAGCAGCTCGCGCAGCTTCCTGCGATTGCGCTGCCGGCGCCGCTTGACCACGAAATCGGTGCAGGACCGTTGGAACCCGCGCGGGTGCAGGTCGGAGCACGGTTCGCTGAAACGCTGGTTGGGGCGACGCTCGGCGAAGCCGAAATCGGCGCCCTGGTCCGAAGCCCGATCGCGGTGACTTCGATCAACTACGCCCAGCGACTGACGCAGGCGCCGAGCACGTTGACGCGGATCTTTGTCCGCTACGAACCGGCCCGTGCGAGCGTTGCCCGCGCAGCGCTGACGGCGTTGGCGCGCAAGTGGAGCGTGAACCTGCGGCCGAGCACCTTCGAATCCCGGCTGTTCGCGGTTGCCGTGGCGCCTGAGAACAAGAGCGAGCAGCTGTTCTCGGGGATCTCTGCGCTGGTCGGGTTCCTTTTCGCTCTCAATGCGATGCTCGTCACCGTGCCGTCCCGGCGCAAGCTGGTCGAAGATCTCTACCCGCATGGCTATACGCCGGCGATGATCGTTCAGATCCTGCTCGTAAACGCGGTCGCGCTTGGCGTGCTCGGCTGCGTGCTTGGGCTGATCCTCGGCGATGTGCTTTCGATCGCCGTCTTTCATGCGACGCCCGGCTATCTCACGTTCGCGTTTCCGGTCGGGTCGGCGCGTGTGATCGAATGGCAGACCGTCGTGCTGTCGGCTGCCGTGGCGATGATCGCGGCGCTCGCCGGCGTGATGTGGCCGTTGCGGGAGATTCTGTGGGGGCCGCAGGAGCCCGCGGAGCGCCGCACCGTGGACCGACGATGGTCCACGGCGGGCCTGTTGCTGGTCGGCGCAGCGTCTCTGGCGGTCACGACGTACACGCTGCTGGACGACACGCGGGCCGCCGTGATCGGCAACGTCACCCTCGTGGTCGCGCTTGCCTGTCTGCTGCCGCTGGTCTTTCGCGGCGCAGTGGCACTGTTCGGACGCCTGTCGTTCATCCTCGACGACGTGGGTTCCGGGCTTGCGGTCTCCGAGCTCGACTCGCCGCCGTCCCGCGTGCGATATCTCGCGATCGCCGGGACCGCCGCGCTGGCCGTGTTCGGCACGGTCGAGTTTGGAGGCACGCAAGCCAATCTCGTCCGGGGACTCGACGCGTCGATACGTGGCATGGACGCGAGCACAGATCTGTGGGTGCTGCCAAGCGGCGGCTCGAGCCTGCAAACGACCATCCCGTTCCAGCCGGTGAACACCGCTCGTCTTGCTGCGATTCCCGGCGTGCGCAGCCTGTCGGTGTACCGTGGCAGCTTCCTGGACTGGGGCGAACACAGGATCTGGGTGATCGCACCCGGCGCCGCCGTGCAACACCCGATCCCGGCAAGCCAGCTTCTGAGCGGGTCGCTGCCGACAGCCAGCGCGCGGCTTGCAAGCGGCGGCTGGGCGGTCCTCTCGCAGGGTCTTGCCCGCGAACACCACCTCCATGTGGGCCAGAGCTTCACGCTGCCAGCGCCGCGAGGCGTAACTCTGCGCCTTGCGGCCACCACAACCAATCTCGGCTGGCCCCCGGGCGCCGTCATCATGAGCGCGGCCGACTACGCCACCGCATGGGGCAGCACGGTGCCAAGCGCCTACGAGATCCAGACCTCACGCCCAGCAGCCGTCGAGCGTCCTCTGATCGTCCATGCGCTTGCCGGGCTCGGCCTCTCGGTGCAGACCGCCGAAGAACGCGAGGCGCGCCATTACGCCGCGGCGCAACAGGGCCTCTCACGCTTGACGCAGATACGGATCCTGATCCTTGTTGCCGCGATCCTTGCGGTGATCGGGGCGATGAGCGCGATGATCTCCTCGCGTCGCGAACAGATCGCCACGCTCAAGTGCCACGGAATCTCCGAGCGCGCGCTGTGGCGCTCGCTGATGTGGGAGAGCACGGTCATCCTCGCGACGGGCTGCACGCTGGGGGCGCTCTTCGGACTCTATGCCCAGCTCTTGGGCAGCCATTTCCTGTCCGTGGTGACTGGCTTTCCGATCGTGTTCAACATCGAAGGGGTCGCCGCGGTCACGAGCTTTGCCTTGGTGAGCCTGATCACAGTGGTAGTGCTGGCGATACCCGGCTATCGGGTAGTGCGTGTGCCTCCGAGCACCGTCAGCCCGGCCCACTAGCCGGGTATCGCCCCCGTCCAAGCGCCGCCGACCGGAGCCCGCGCCGGTCACAGGCCGGCAGCTCCGCGCCCTGTCCGTAGCCCTCGGCCGCGAGCTGTGCTGGGGCCTGCCGGCAGCCAGTCGCGAGATCGCCCACTGGCGCAGGCTTGCCGCGCAGATTCCATCTGCCCCGCTGAGGCAGGACGCACTCGACGCGCTGACGCGCAAGCGTGGTCAGAGCGACGGCGCGGCGCTGTTCGCGATCATCCCCCGCTCGCGAAACCGCAGCTACCTGCGACTGCTCGTCGCCTACCAGGTCGCATGGGATTACCTCGACAACATCGGTGAGCGCGGCGCCTGCGCCGGGGTTGACAACGGCCGCCAGCTGCATCTCGCTCTGATCGACGCCGTGAACCCCGGCGGTCCGGTACACGACCATTACCGGCACAGCCCCTGGGATCAGGACGGCGGCTACCTGCGCCGACTCGTGGAGACCTGCCGCGAATGCTGCAAGGCCCTCCCCTCATATGAGCGTGTGCGTGGTCTTGTGCTACGAGATGCCTGGCGCGCCCAGGTGCTCGCGCTCAACCATGATCCCGACCCCGCCAAGCGCGACGCCGCGCTGCAGGCGTGGACGGCACAAGAGTTCCCAAACGGCCACGAGGCCGCCTGGTATGAGCTGACCGGCGCCGCCAGCGCCGGCCTGGCCGCCTTCGCGCTGCTCGCGCTCGCATGCGAACCGCAATGCAGCCGGCAGCAGATCGCACACACGCACGCCGCGTACTTCCCGTGGGCCTCGGCGCTTGCGTGCATGTTGGACAGCTACGCCGACCAGGCCGAGGATGCCGCCAACGGCGATCACAGCTACATCGCCCACTACCCCTCGCCGCAGATCGCGGTCACACAGACCCGCCGGCTCCTGGCCCGCTGCCTGAACGAGCTTCACACATTGGCAAACGGCGAGTCACACACGCTGATCGCGTGCAGCATGGTCGCGCTCTACCTCTCAAAGGACAGCACCCGCGAGAACTCAGCTCGCCGGCTCAGCAAGGACATCGCCGGCGCCGGCGGCTCGCTCACCAACGCCCTGCTTCCGCTTCTGCGGCTCTGGCGAGCCGCCCACTCACTTCGTGCCTCTTGACAACAACAAAGGAGATAATTGTGTCACCAATTGCCATCACATCGCTTGCCAGGCGCCTCAAAGGTGAGCTGCCACCGAGCCCACCACATCCGGCGACCGTGCAGACAGTGGGCGGCCGCTGCTGGCCGTACCGCTACCTAGAGCACTGCCAGGCGGCCTGCGGCGACAGCTTCACCCTATACCCGTTGGACAGAGCGCCGATGGTGTTCCTCTCCGACCCGCAGGACATACGCATGGTCCTCGCCGACGCGGCCGAGCTTCACCCAGGCGCCGGCGGCAGGGTCATCGCGCCACTGATCGGCGATCGATCCTTCATGCTGCTTGAGCAGCAGGAGCACATCTGGGGCCGCAGGGCGATCAACCCGGCGTTTCACAAGCGGATGATCTCCGAGCAGAGCTCCACGCTGAGTGCCGTTGTCGAGCGGGCCGTCGCGGCGTGGCCGCTGGAGCAAGCGATCACGCTGCTGCCCCGCATCCGTGCGCTCACCCTGGAGGTCGTCCTGCGGATCATCTTCAGCGACCAGGACGCCATTCTGGTCGAGCCTGCACCAGCGGCTAGTGCGGATGTCGAGCGTCTCGGACAGTCTGCTGCTGCAGGGTCCAAGGCTTCGCCACATCCCATTCTGGCGCGGGATGTGGCGCCGGTTTCTCAAGCAGCGCGCTGAGATCGACGAGCTGGTCCACCGGCTCATCGAGGCGAGGCGATCCCGCGACGCAGGCTCGCATGGCGATCTGCTCGACATGCTGCTGGCTGCGGAGAACCCGGACGGATCGCCGATGTCCACAGGACAGATACGCGACAACCTCATGTCGATGATCCTCGCCGGGCACGAGACCACAACCGGCGAGCTTGCCTGGGCGTTTCAGCTTCTTGCACACAATCCTGGCGTGCAGCAGCGACTTACCGAGGAACTGGACTGCGACCCCGACACCGCCTACCTCACGGCTACTGTCCACGAGACCTTGCGACACAAGCCGGTGTTCGTGTTCGCGATCCCTCGCAACGTGGTGGCGCCGATCGAAATCGGCAGCTTCACCTATCGCCCACCTGTACAACTCGCGGCATGCACCTACCTCCTGCACCACAAGCCCGAGCTCTACCCACAACCGCACGAGTTTCGCCCCGAGCGGTTCCTCGGCTCCGGAGCACAGACGCGAACATGGCTGCCGTGGGGTGGCGGGCGCAAGCACTGCCTGGGCCGACACTTCGCGATGCTCGAGGTCCAAACCATCCTGCGCCACGTTCTCTCAACGCGAACGGTGCTACCAGCCACCAACCAGATCGAGCGGCCGCGGTGGCGCAGCGCGATACTCATCCCCGGTGGCGGCGGCCAAGCAGTCCTGCGCGCACGCAAAACAGCCCAATCAAAAGCCACCCAGCACCACGTCGATGCCGGCACGCGCTGGCAAAATCCCCCCATAAAAAGGCGGTCGAGTTAGCGAGCTAATGTTTATATTTAGCCTGCTACTGACATAGGCGTGTATTCCACAAAATCGACGGTGGCTGTGGCAGGATCGCCGACGCGATGGCGCGTAGGGACACGCTCTGGCTTGCAGCACCCGCGGCGGGTGGCGTGCCGTGCCGCTCGCCACGGCCGCTCTCGATGCAAGGGCTTATCCCGACAAGAAACGCCCGGCGGATGCCTCCTAGCAGAGGCGGCCAGAGCTACCCAGGGGCGAGTAGAAGGATTTCCAGTGCGGGAGTCTTCTCTCGCCCCTGCGCCTTCGCACGAGCGCAGCGGCGCGGGTACGCGGACAGCAGCTGCAAGCACGAGTGATCCGTACACAGTCAAAGCAGAAGGCGCACGGGACCAGGCGCACGGCTGCGGTGCTGCTCTGCTTCATACCCGAGAACCCGGTGCTGTCAGCCGGCGATCTGGCAAGGCTGTTGGGCGTGCATGCGCATACCGCCAGACATCACGTCCGGGAGCTGGTAGGGCTCGGGTTGGCGGAGCAAACAGGAACGCCCCCAAACCTCAGGTACACGCTCTTGCCGGGAGTCGCCGAGCTGCTCGGCGCAGTGCTCAGCGTGCAACGATTCAGCGACCTCTCTAGACCGGTGCTGGAGTCTGTGCCGGGCAGCGGCGAGGAGCGCTACCGCCGCGAAATCTACCGTCTGACCAGCGAAAATCTCACCGAGCGGCAAGTCGCGCTGCTGTTCGGCCGCAGCCCCGAGTGGATCCGCCAGAACGTCAACGCTCACCGCGCCCGCGAGGGCGGCATCATCCTCGCGACCGCCGGCCAGGCAAACCTCCTGCGCGTCGCGCTGCACCGCGCGATCGGGGAGGCCGCGAAGGCGCTGCAACAGGCGTGCCTCGCCGGTGAGGCGCAACACCAGCCCGAGATCTTGCTCTCACACCTGCAAGAGCTCGACGCCTACCGCCGCCTGCTCAACACGATCGGCATCCAGCAACCCGACCCGCCATGCTCGGTGGAGATCGACCTCGCCGTACACCGCTGGGCGCTCACACGCGCGCTCGCCGCCGAGCACGCCCACCTGAACGCCAGCCCACATCAGCCCAGGCGAGCAGCGCACGAAGCCATCGCCCTGATCGAAGAGCTGCTGGCAGCCGCCGAGCACACCAAACCGGCATGAGCCCACGCACCCAGCATCGAGATGACAGCGACCACGAGCGGTCCGCGCCGCTTGCGGCGCTCGCACCGCGCTACTCCCGGTCCTTGCAACGCGGCTTGGCGATCCTCGCGTGCTTTACCCCCAGCCGCCCCGTGCTCGGCATCGCCGACATCGCCAGCGAGCTGCACATCAGCCGCTCAACCACGCACCGCTACATGAGCACGCTGCACGCACTCGACTATCTCGAACAACTCGCCTCGCGCAAGTACCGCCTCAGCCCGCGCGTCACCGACCTCGGCATGTCAACGATCTCCTCGATCAGCCTGCAAGACCACTCACGCGCCTACCTGACGGAGCTCCGCAGACACGCGACCGGCACAGTCAGCCTCGCCGTGCTCGACGGTCCAACGATCCTCTACATCGAGCAGGCACGCGGCCTGCAAGGACACAGCCACGCCACCGTCGCGCGCACCGGCGCACGCCTGCCCATCCACTGCACCGCAACCGGCAAGCTGCTGCTCGCCAACCTCCCCAAACGCGACCAGCGCGAGCTGATCGACGCTGAAATGGGCGACAGCGAAGCATTCGCGCCCGAGCCGGTCGCGGCCGCCCACGAGCACCGCCTGCTCGCGATCAACATGACCGCCGGGAACCTGGAAGCGCTTGCCGGCGAGTACCTGGCCGCGGGCGGCGTGGTCAAGCAGATCGACAAGGGCCTGCACTCGATCCATGTGCCGGCAATCGTGATCCAGGGCACCAAGGACAACCTCGTGCCGCCGACCTACGGCCGCCATCTGGCGGCCGACCTGCCCGGCGCGCGCCTGGAGATGCTCTACGGCGGGCACATGCAGCCCTACTATCACCCCGCGGCGATCGCGGCGGCCGTGCGCAGCCTGCAGGCTCGCCCGGCCGGCTCTGCCCCAGATCAGCCGGCCGGCGCCGCGCTCTCTACCGGCAGACCGTCGAGAAAGCTGACCAGCAGGCGCTGAACGGTCTCGGGCGAGTCCACGAAGGGCCAGTGCCCCGACTCGGGCAGCACGTGGACGTCGGCCGAGGGGAAGGCGTCGCGCTGCCGGCTCGCATAGCTCGCAGGCAGATAGGCGTCCTTCTCGCCCCAGATCACGAGCGCCGGGATGTCATGCGGCGCCACGTAGGCGGCAAACTCGGCAGCGGCCGCGCCGGGCTCGTCGGTTGCGCGGTACAGCTCCAGCACCGCGCGCTTGGTGCGGCGGTCGTACTGGTCATACATCCGGTCGAGAAACTCGCGCGGCAGCCCGCGCGGCTCAGAGGCGGCGACCGCGCGCCTGAAGCCGCCCCTGAACGTGGCCGCTTGCATCAGCTCGCCCAGCACCGGAGTGCGCCAGATCCGCGCCATCCGATGCCAGCGGTAGTCGGGCAGGACGCCGGTGTCGATCAGGGTGATGCTCGCCACCCGATCGAGATGCCCCGCCGCCCAGACCAGGCCGATCGGGCCGCCGAAGTCGTGCACGAGCAGATGCACGCGCTGCACCCCGAGCGCCGCCAGCGCGGCGTCCGTGAACTCGGCGTACGAGGGCACGGTGTGCTGAAAGCCCGCAGGCGCGTCCGTCTGGCCGAAGTCGGGCAGATCGAAGGCCAGCGCCCGGCGGGGATGGGCGGCGCCACCCTGCGCAACCGCGCCAGAGACCGCCGCGATCAGTCCTTCCCAGTCCTCAGCCGAGCCGGGGTTTCCGTGCATGAACACAACCGCCTCCGACGAATCTGACGGCCCGCTCTGGATCAGCCGCGTCGATATGCCCTGGACATCGATCCGGGTTGGTGTGAGGACGCTCATGCCGGCGGCGCTTCCGGGGCCCCCAGCTGCGGGGTCCGCTGCCGCGCCGCGGCAAGCGGCAGGCGAGCGCTCGTGCTCAGAGCGCGCGCAAACGTGGACACGAGTCTGATGGGACCGTCGTTGCGGGTGCCGAAGCGGCTGAATGAGTCTCCGACAAGCGGATCGCGGGCGGCGGCCGAGAACAGCAGGCGTTCAGGCGGGGTGAAGGGGCGACCGCGCGCGTAGTCGTGAATCATGAAGGCGTGGCCGCCCAGTCCGCGGCGGTGCCGGCGGCGGTAGCGACCGAGGCCGGCCCTAAGCGGCTCCTGACCGTGCAAAGCCGGCGCGACGGCGTCGGCGAGCCATTCTGCGCCCTGGAACGCCCAGCCGCAGCCGACGCCAAACAGCGGGTCGGTCGCCAGCGCGGCATCGCCGACCAGCGCGAGCCCCGGCGCAACCGGCGCCCGCTGCACGTTCGGCATCTCGATCTTGCCGAACATCGGGCTCACCCGCCGCGACTCGAGGATCGGCGGAGCCTCCGGGATGTCGGCGATGAACGATCTGAACGCGCCGTCCAGATCGCGGCGAAACTCGGGCAGGCGGTCCTTGGTGGGCATGCAGCCGTACATCGTCAGACCGCCATCGGTGGGAAAGGCAGCGGCCCACTGCGGGTCGAGCATCCAGATGGTGCCATCGGGGGAGCCGACCGGCGGTGGACCCTCGAAGTAAGCGGCATAGCTGAAGCGCCCGTGCCGCGTGATCTTCGCCGGTGATTTCGCCAGCTTGGCGACCGTCGAGTCGCGGCCATCGGCGCCGACGACGAGTTGCGCGCGCAGAGCGATCGTCTGCCCGCCGGTGGAGACTGCCTTCACGCCCGCGATCGCGCCCTGCTCATCGACCAGATCCTTGACGGCGTAGCCGAGGAGCAGCTCGACGCCATCCTGGTTGGCCGCCATCCCCCGGACGATCGGGTCCAGGAGCTCGCGGCGGATGTTCACCGCAGCGGGTACGACCTCTTCGGGCGAGGGCCCGATAGTGCCCCAGCGCGTCCACATCCGCAGCCGCGAGCGCACTCCGCCGGCGGCGAGTATCGGCTCCAGCAGATCGAGCCGCTCCAGGCTCGGCACCGCGGAGGACTGGATGAAGTGCCCGCAAATCCGCTTGAACGCCGCGGGGTCGGGCCGCTTCTCCACCACCGCGACCTTCAGCCCTCCGCGCGCCAGCAGGATCGCGGTGCTGCAACCCGCGAGGCTCGCGCCGACGATCACGACATCGTGTTCTGTGCCATGCTCCATAGTACGAGCCGTACTATACAGACCGAACCATTAAGATGCAAGCACATCCCATGAACGGCCCCGATCCGATCCGCCTGACCGGAACCTCATACGCGGTCCTCACCCTCCTCCATCACATCGGAGAGGCGACGCCCTACGACCTCAAGCAGGCGCTCGAGCGCTCGATCGCCAACTTCTGGCCGGTCCCCCACACCACCTTCTACGCCGAGCCGGCCCGCCTGGAGACGGGCGGCTACCTCACGGTGAGGCTGGAGTCGGGCGGCCGCAAACGCAAGCTCTACTCGCTCACCGATGCCGGCCGCAGCGCATTGCAAGCCTGGGCAGACTCGCCGGAGGTGGCGGAGTCGCAGATGCGCGACGAAGGCACCCTGAAGATCTTCGCCGGCGCCGACCCGCGGGCGATCGTCGCCCAGCAGCGGCAGTGGCGCACGCGCAAGCTGGAGGAGCTGGAAGGCTATCTCGCGGGATTGGACGCAGCGCCCGACGACGAGCACACCCGCGCGATCCGCACCACGCTCCAGATCGGCATCGGCTACGAGCGCGTGCTGCTGGAGGCAGTCGAGCGCTTCCTGGCTCAGGCGGCAACCGATGCCGCGGCAGCCGCCCCGACCGGATAGCGCCGCCTGATCTCATAAAGCGTGCTGCGCTCGGCGGCCGGGCGCCCCGCCGCGTGCGCCGCCGCCACCAACTGCTCGGGATCGAGCTTGACGCCGTGATAGCTGCCGGCCAGCCGGCTGATCGACTCCTCCATCAGCGTGCCGCCGAGATCGTTGACGCCCCAGCTCAGCGCCTGCGTGGCGGCATCGATGCCCATCTTCACCCAGGAGGCCTGCAGGCTGGCGACGCTTCGGCCAAGCGCGAGCCGGAACACGGCCGTGTGCTTGAGGTTCTCCTCCCTGGAGATCTCCTCGATCCCGTGCGTGCGACCGAGCAGGGTTTGGAATGGGATGAATGAGAGGGGGACGAACTCCGTGATCCCGGCGGTGCGCTCCTGCAACTCGCGGACCACCCGCATGTGCTCGGCGAGCTCCCAGGGCTCCTCGATGTGCCCGAACATCACCGTCGCGGTGGAGCGCAGGCCGGCGCGATGGGAGGCCTCGATGATCTCCACCCAGCGCGCGACCGGCAGCTTGTTCGGGCTGATCCGCTGGCGCACCCCGTCGTGCAGCACCTCCGCGGCGGTGCCGGGGGTGGAGCCGAGCCCCGCCTCCCGCAGCGCCGCGAACACCTCCGCGGGCGGCAACCCCGAGATATCGCACATGTGCGCGATCTCCATCGGGCTGTAGGCGTGCAGATGGATCTCGGCGCCGACCTCGGCGGCGGTCTGCTTGGCCAGGCGCAGCCATCCCAGGTAGTCCTCCAGCTGCCAGTCGGGGTGGATGCCCGACTGGATGCAGAGCTCGGTGGCGCCGTAGTCGATGCCCTCGATCACGCGCCGGCGGAACTCCTGCGCGTCGTGTTCGTAGGCGTCCGGCGAGCGCCGGCCCTGCCCGAAGCCGCAGAACGCGCACCCGACGGTGCAGATGTTGGAGATGTTGATGTTGCGGTTGACGACGAATGTGACCGTCTCCCCCGCAAGCTCGGCGCGCAGCTCGTCGGCGGCGACCCTGATCTGCTCGATCGCCTCCGGCCTGGTCTCGGCGAACAGCGCCGTGAGCTGGTCGGCGTCGAGCGGGGCGCCGTCCCGCGCCTGCTCGATCGCGCCGAAGACAAGGTCGGGCCGGATCGGCCGCGGCGGGTCGGTTCGGGTGGGCGGGCCTCCCGATCCCGACCGCGGGATGAAGCTCCAGAACCGCGTCTTGATCGCGTCCATCACGCCCTGGGCGACCCACTCGCAGTCGATGTAGCGCGGGTAGACGCACAGTCGCTCGGTCAGCGCGACCCCTTCGGCGGCCAGCCGCTTTCTGACCTGGTGCGGCGAGGGGAAGGGATGCTCCGGGGAGATGTGGTCGCCATTGGCTGAGAGGCCGCCGAGATCGGTGGCGCCGGCCGCCACCAGCTCCGGCCACCAGTCGGCGAGGTTCGGCGGAACCTGGATGCCGACGTCGGGCATCAGCCGCCTGCACTCGGCGATCAGCCGCTTCATGTCCTCGATCGAGACCGGCGAGGCCCACTCCGGCAGCGGCAGATGCGGGCGGCCGTCGGCTACGCCGGTACGCCAGTAGTCGCGCGCAGCCTGGTCGGCGATCTGCGCCGGCTCGCGGCCGTAATAGCGCTGATGCGGCACGAAGTTCTGCAAGATCACCTCTTGGATGTGCCCATGCCGCTCGTGCAGCTGCGCGATCGCCTCCAGCGAAGCGACCCGCTCATCCTCGCTCTCCCCAATCCCGACCAGAATCCCCGAGGTGAAGGGGATCTTCAGCTCGCCGGCGGCGGCGATCGTCGCGATCCGTCGCTGCGGATGCTTGGTCGGCGATCCGGCGTGCACGGTCTCCATCAGGCGCTCTGAAATCGACTCCAGCATCAGCCCCTGCGAGGCGGTCACCTCGCGCAGGCGGGCGAGATCATCGCGCTCGAGCACGCCGAGGTTGGTGTGCGGCAGCATCCCGCGCTCCAGCGCCCGTTCGCAGACCCAGACCACGTAGGCCGTGAAGTCCTCATGGCCGTACTGCGCCAGGCGCCTTGCGACCTCGGGGTTGACCTCGGGCCGCTCGCCGGTGAGCACGAGCAGCTCCTTGACGTTGCGCCGCGCCGCGCCGGCGAGAATCTCCAGCGTCTGCTCGGGCGCGTGGAGATGCGCCTGGCGGGTCGCAAACGAGCAGTACTTGCAGTAGCACTGGCACGTACGCGAGAGCGAGAGCGTCAGGTTCCGCGAGAATGTCACCCTGCGCCGCATCCCGATCAGTCTACGTCGCAAAGCCCCGCCACCGCGCCCCGCGCGCGTCCGTCCGATCCGGCCAATAGCTTCGCGGCATGTTCGAAGACACCCTGCGGCGCGCAGTCGCCGAGTCAATCGGAGCGTTCACGCTCACCTTCATCGGAGCCGGCGCCGCAGCAGCTGCCGGCGGCGTCCACGACCCCACCCTGATCGGCCTGGCGATCGCCAACGGCCTTGCCATCGGCGTGATGGTCTGCGCCCTGGGTCCCATCTCCGGCGGGCACTTCAACCCCGCCATCACATTCGGCTTCCTGATCACCCGCAGGATCAAGCCGCACCTCGCGGGCGTCTACTGGATCGCGCAGTTCGGCGGCGCCGCCCTCGCCGCCCTGCTCGTCAAGCAGCTGCTGCCGCGCTCGATCACCGAAGCCGTGAACCTGGGCGTGCCCGCGCTCGGCCACGGCGTTGACGCGAGCTCCGGCTTCCTGCTGGAGGCGATCCTCACCTTCTTCCTGGTGCTGGTGGTCTTCGGTGCCGCCGTGGACCAGCGCGGCCCGTTCAACGCCGTCGCCGGCCTTGCGATCGGCCTGACGATCTCGATCGACGTGCTCTTCGGCGGCCCCTTCACCGGCGCGGCGATGAACCCGTCGAGGGCCTTCGGCCCGCAGTTGGTCGGCGATCACTGGGCCAACGGCTGGGTCTGGTACGCGGGTCCGCTGCTGGGTGGGGCGGTCGCGGCGCTGCTCTACAACCTGCTCTTCATGCGCGGGGCCGAGGAGGCCGCGGAGAGCGTCTGAGGACGTCTCCCTTGCCGCGCGGTTCTCCCGCCGCGCGGCGTGGCATTCTGGCTGAGGATCCTCGGCGCACGGAGCACGATGCAGTGCTTTGTCCGAGGGAGCGCGTAGGATCGAACATATGTTCTCGCCAACCATCACTCCCGAGGTGGAGCTCGAGCAGCTCAATCCCCGCGAGCGGCGCTACAAGATCGGCCAGTTCTTCACGCCGGCTCCGATTGCCCACCTGATGGCAGACGCGGTCCGGGAGGTGGAGCCCGCGACGGTTCTGGACCCGGGAGTCGGAGGCGGCGTCCTGCTTCGTGCCGTCGGAGCTGGCCCGGCGCTCTTCGGCCTGGACATCGACGCGGCAGCCGTGCAGGTTGCGGCCGGGTCCGTGCCCGGCGAGCACGAGATCGCTTTGGGCGACTTTCTCGACGCGGAACGCTGGCCACTGACCGAAGCGACATTCGATGCGGTGATCGCCAATCCACCCTATGTACGGCATCACAACCTCTCAGCCGAGCATAAGCTGCTGGCGCGGCACTACTCGTTGCAACTCGGCTTGAAAGTGTCGAGCCTGTCAGGCAGCTACGTCTATTTTTTCCTGGAGGCGCTTCTGCGGTTGAATGACGGTGGCCGGCTGGTCTTCATCACACCCACGGAGTTCCTCGACGTCCGTTATGGACAAGCCGTTAAGGAAGCGCTGCTGAGCCACTGCGAGATCGACGAGATCCTCGTGCTTGAGATGGACGAGCTCGCGTTCGAAGGCGTGCTCACGACCTCGGCCATCACGATCGCGACGAAGCGAAAATCTCCATCTCGACGCTTTCGGCTTGTGGAGGCCAGCCTCAACGGCTCGATCGAGAAGCGCCGAGAGATCGAGCTGCCGGTCGAGATCGCGCCCGCCTCGCTGCCCTGGACGCCGCTGCTGCCATCTCGTGCCGAGCGCATCGCGCCGCTGCTGGTCGGGCGCACAGCGAAGCTTGGGGACTACTGCCGGGTCCGGCGTGGAATCGCGACGGGCGACAACTCGTTCTTCGCCATGACTGCCGCCGACGTTGAGCAATGGGGCATAGAGGAGCGATTCCTGGTCCCGGTGGTCCTCGGGTCCAGAGATCTTCCGACCGCGGGCCCGCTGGACGCGGAGTTCCACGCGTCGCGCATCGAGAACGGAGCGCCCGGCTTCCTGTTCTTCTGCCACGAGCCGATCGACGCACTGCATGGAACGCACGCGCTGCGGTACATCGAACATGGACTGGATCTTGGTTTGCACAAGCGCTTCAACTGCCGTGCTCGCAACCCTTGGTACTCAGTCGAGCCGGTTGCGCCAGCCGACTTCTTTGCTACGTACATGTCGCGCGACCGCGCCCGCATTGCCAGAAACCTGATCGGCGCGCGGTGCATGACTTCCCTGCTCAATGTTTGGGCGCAGCCCGGTGTTGACCCCGAGGTCCTGCGGCCATCGCTTGAAGACTCCACCAACGCCCAGCTGCCATGCGCGAGTTTGGTCGAACTTATGGCGGCGGCTTGGGCAAGATCGAGCCCGGCGACCTGATCGCCCTGCCGATCCGCCCTCCCGCCGGCGTGGAGCCACCCGGGCGGAGCGGATTGCTGTAGCACCTATGCGATCCCGAAGTGTGGCGCGAGATCTCCCAGTCGGTGATCCCAAGCCCAGTCGATCCCGGCGGCAGCCTCGAATCCGAGGTAGGAGCGGCCAAAGTAGCCGAAGAGCTGGAGCAGGAACACCGCGCTCTGCCCATGTGCTCGCTTCAGCGCGTCGTGCTTGTCCGACTCCTCCTTGCGTCGCTTGTTCACGTTCGTGAAGTCGCCGGCCGACTTCAGCTCGACACAGGCCAAAGGGAGCTTTGCGTCGAGCGGCGATACGACGCAGTCCACCGGGAGGTTCTGCGGCTCGCCGTCCGCTCGGACCACTCACACGTTGCGACCGAAGCCGAACGTGCCCGGCGGCATATCGAACTGAGGTTCGCGAGACTCCTGGAGTCCTTCCCCCTCGAGGTAGTCCCGCAACAATTCCTTCTGTCTCGCCTCCTGCGCGTTGCGGAGCGCCGGCAGGTAGAACGCGCTCGCCAACCGCTCACCGGTGACCAGCAGCGCCCTATCGCGCTCGGCGGCGGTTGGCGCACGGCTCTCGTCAAGCCAGCAGAAAAGCCCCGGATCGAACAGCGGCCGGAGAAAGTCGCACATCACCTGAAGCTGCATGTGAACGCGCCGCGCTCTGAGCGGGATGACTCCCTCACGCTCCATCGCTGTGACAAGGCTCTTGTTGGCCCCCGAGAAGCCGACAAAGCGATCCCTGGCCATCGGAGGCGAAACGCACATGCGAGCCACGAACAGCGCTCCAGGCCGAGTCACCAGCGCATCCGCGTCGAACATCCTGAAGTCGTCGGTTGCTCGCATGGCCTCTTCGACCTCGACGACGGCACGCCCTCTCGCTTCCGCGAACATGCCGGGCGACTCGGCGAGATACCACTCGTCGTACTCGGCAACGCTTTGGGCGACGTCCGGCTGCCATTCCACAGGATCTCTCAGCCGATTTGCCATCAGATGCATATTCGCTCAGCGGCACGTTCGTCCTTTGCGCCGCGTCGGCCGCCATGGGCCGCGAGTGTTGGCAGCATGGCGTTCGCGGCCCGGATGCGGCAGGATGCCGGGCCGATGAGCGTCTACCTCGCCCGCCACGGCCAGACCGCCTACAACCTCGAGCGTCGCTTCCAGGGCCAGATGCAGGTGCCGCTGGATCAGACCGGCGTCGCTCAGGCCCACGACCTCGCCCAGCGCGCCGGCGCGATCGACTTCGCCGCGCTCTGGTCGAGCCCGCTGCTGCGCGCGCGCGAAACCGCCGAGATCGTCGCGCAGCGCATCGGCCTGCCGATCCGGGAGGACGCGCGCCTGATGGAGACCGACGCAGGCGAGTGGACCGACCGCACCTTTGCCGAGATCCAGCAGGAGACGCCCGAGCTGTTCGCGGGCTTCGTAGAGGGCCGCCCCTCCTTCGCCTTCCCCGGAGGCGAGTCATTCGCCCAGCAGGGTGCGCGCGTCGCGGCGGCGCTCGCCGAGATCGAGCAGGGCGATCTGCCCGCGCTCGTCGTCTGCCACGGCGTCGTGATCAGGATCGCGCTCTTCCAGCGCGCCGGACACCGCGTCGCGCTCGCGGAGCGAGTCCCGAACGCTGCCCTGGTGCCGCTCGACCCCGATGAGGCCGAGCACGCCGACATCGGCGGGGGCGCAGCGCTGCCGCCGAGTCTGACGCCTCAGGGGTGCCTGTCGGTCATCCGCGACAATCCACGGCGACCTCCAGCGCCGCGCAGACTTCGCGCATCCGATCGTCGCTGAGCCGCCCAAGACGCTCGCCCCTCGCGGGAAGAGCGCTCACGCTCACGAGGCCGCGGCCGCCTCGCGGAAGGAGGCGAGATCGCCCCACGCGTCGGGCTCCGCGAGCGAGTGTGCGTCGTAGGCCGCATAGGCGGCGTCTATCTCCGCAGACCGATGACGCTCGAGCAGCGCCGTCAGCGCCTCGTCGAGCAGCGCAGAGTCGGTGAGCGTCGAGAGCGCGCTCCTCGCGCTTTCCAGCAGCTTCCCGTTGACCGTCGTGCTGACCCGTATGCGCGGCATGCCACGATTATGCGACGTGCCGCTGGTCTCTGGACTCAACCGATCCGGTAGCCCAGCAGCGCAAGGCCGTCAAGCGCACGCGCGAACCCGGCTTCGGCTTGCTGCACACGCCTGCGGGCCACGGCAAAGCTGCCGTTGCTTGCGGCGCTCGCGGCTTCTGCGAGCGCCGCGTATGCAAGCTCGGTTGTGAGCATCGCCCGCTCCACTTCGGAGTTGGCGCTTTCGGCAATCGCCGGAGGGTCGAGCTTGCCGAGCGCAGCCGCCGCGTCTGCGAACGCGCCGGCCAGATGCGCAGCTGCACGCGCCACCGTGGTCGCGGTCGGCGTGCCTGCCATCGCGGCGTGCGCCTGTGCCCGCACACGCTGAAGGACCTTCAGCGCCGCGCTCAGCCGGCCCGCGTAAGAAGGCTGCGGCGCCAGTTCGGCAAAGCCGTCGGCGCCTTCCGCAGGGGCTTGGCTGCTTTCGACGATCTGTTCGCACCGGGCGCGAGTAGGCGCGCCTCCGGGCGGCGCGAAGCACAGCGCGACGGTGTACCGATCGCTGCCCGCAGGAATCGAGTAGGCGGTCAGGTGGATATCTGAGCCGATGATCGAGAGATTCTCGTACCGGAACGCGAGCGAGCCGATCAGCGAAATGGCTTCGCCCTCGAGCGCGCCTGCCAGCTTGGCCAGGAGGGCTCCGGGCAGCAGATCGCCCCCTTCGTCGATGCCGGCCGCGAGCAGGCCGCCGCCGCTCGCATCGCCCCGCGGCGCGAGGACCATCTCTCGCTGCAGGCCGAGACCACCCAACGCCAACGGGAGCGAGGCCTCGCGCCAGCTCACCGGATATTCGAGAGTCACTGAAGAGCCCGGCACGCTCGACGCGGCGCTCGCTGGCGCCGAATGGCCGCTTCCCGTCGCGTAGCCCACCGCCAGCGCAAGCAGCGGCACGAGCCACATGTACCAGCGAACGCGCAACCGGCGCATGCTCATTCAGAGCTGTCGAAGGAGCCGCTCGAGGACCCCTGTCCAGCCTTGCCCGAGGACGCCGGCGCCGCCGATTTGGCGCCGGAGGACGTGGGCGCAGTGGCCGGCGGGGCGGCTTGGCCCTGGGAGGCCGGCGCAGCCTGGGTGGGGGCCACAGTGGCTTCGGTCTGCACGGCGACAGACGAGGAGCCACCCGTGCCGGCCGCCGAGGTCGCCGTCGCGTGGGGCGTCCCGCCAGACGCCGCCAGAGCGTGGCCCCTCCTGACCGCTGGCTTGGGCGCCGCGGCAAAGCGCAGGTCGGGAATCGAGGCGGGAGCGCCCCCATCCGCCGCGATCGTCGAAGCCGGCAGAGCCTGCACGGGCGACCACGGCGGCGCTCCACCAGGTTCCGCGGCGCGGCCGGCGCGGCCGATCGCGAAGCACCCGGCGCACGCCACGGCCAGGAGCAACGCGATCAGCGGCCCTCGCATCGCGCGTCGCGCCGGCCTCGACCTGCCGTATCTGCCTCCACTCCGTGCAATGCGCTGCGAAACGAAGCTCATGAGGGGCAGCTCGTCGCGTGCAGGCCAGAAGGTTCAAGGCAGGTGTCAGACCGCACAGGAGGCTTGCCCCGATGGATGACCAGGCGCGTCAGCTTGCCGATCTCCCCTTCCGCGAAGACCTTCACCTTCAACGTCAGCCCTGCGGGCAACGAGCGCTCGAAGCGAGCGAAGCCAACCGTCGGCTCGCCGCCCTTGCCGGCAGGCACGCGCCTGCGCTGTTCGTGGGCAGGGCAGCCGGCTCCGCGGCATTCCACGACCACCGTCACGCCCGGCGGCGCCTGCACGCTCAGGGTCCGCAGGGTCGCGCCGTCACGCGAATAGCTGCCCGCCACGTGCACGATCGGGAAGGGCTGCATCAGCGTCACTTCGCGGCTGACGACGGGAATCGTGTTGCTGACCAAGCTCGATCGGCCGCCGTCGTCGGTCACGCGCAGCGCCACGACGTGGCTGCCGGGCGTGGAGAAGGTGACGCTGCGAGCGAGGGGCCCGACGGCGAAGGGCGCGCCGTCGATCTGCCACGCATATGAGGACAGGGCGCTGGACCCGGCCGTAGAGGTGGACAGCAGCGAAACGGGCTGATCGACGTGCGGGTCCTGCGGCAGCCATGTGAACGCCGCCGTCGGGCCCGTCGGGGTCGGCGGCGCAACCGTTCCGGTGGAAGGAGCCGCGGTGCTCGTGACCGTCGTCGTGTCCGTGGCCGTCGTCGTCGCGGTGTCCGTGGCCGTATCGGTCGCGGTGTCTGTTGCCGTCGTCGTCGCCGTATCCGTAGCTGTCGTCGTCGCCGTATCCGTGGCCGTCGTCGTCGCGGTGTCCGTGGCCGTCGTAGTGGCAGTGTCGGTCGTCGTCGCGGTGTCCGTAGCCGTCGTCGTGGCCGTATCGGTCACGGTCGTCGTGTCCGTATCGAATTCAGTCTTGGTTGCGGTGTCGGTGACCGTCGTCGTTTCGGTCGAGGTCGCGGTGTCAGTAGCCGTGGCTGTTTCCGTCGCAGTGGTCGTGTCCGTCTGCGTTTCGGTGGTCGTATCGGTTTCGGTCGTCGTATCGGTTTCGGTCGTCGTATCGGTTTCGGTCGTCGTATCGGTTTCGGTCGTCGTATCCGTAACCGTCGATGTTTCCGTCGCCGTGTCGGTCACGGTCGTAGTCGCCGTTTCCGTGGAGCCGTCTTCTCCCCCTTCCGCGTCAGGACTCACGCGCCGATCGGCCGGCGGCGCGTCTCGCGCCGCCGCAGCCTGCGCCGCTGTCATCTTCAGCGCGGATGCACCATCGCTCCACAGCGGCGAGCTGCCTATGAAGCAGGCGAGCAGCAGCGCTCCCACGAGAGTCACCCGGCTCATCATCGTCTCTGCCCCTTGGATCTCTCGCCGACCGGACCTTCGCGCGCTCCAAGCGCTGCGCATCTCGTCCGTCGGCGTGTCCGCGCCTTTCGCTGTGCGTAGGTTTGTACAGAGATTATCCGCTTCGAGCGGCATCGATAGGTGCCCGGTGCCACCTATCGCGATCGAAGGACGGCAATACGTCTGCGCATCTACCTGCTGGCAGGTCGCTAGGGCAAGCCTCCGCCCTCAGCGACCAGGCGGCTGACCAACGCCCCACCCTCCCGCGCCATCCGCGAGCGGGGCACGACAAGGTCAAACCCCGCTTGCTGCGCCCGGTCACGGGTCTCTACGTCCACGTGCGAGTAGAAGCCGAGCGTTCGCGGACGCATGTCCCCGAGCGCCTCCACCGCCTCCACCCCGCCCAGCCGCTCATCGGCGAGATCGACGACCAGCACATCGCAGCCGACGAGCCGGCTCTCGAGTCCGCGGCGGTCTCCCACCAGCTCCACCTCGTGCCCGGCAGCGCGCAAGCCCTCTTGAACCCGGGACCCGAACAGCAGGTCTGCAATCAGGACGACCGCGCGCGTCATGCGATTCCCGAGCGGCGCCCCAGCCGAGGCCCTACTGGACCCTCAGGCGCGCGAACTCGTCGCGCACCGACTGCGGGCGGCCCCACATCTGGGTCACCTCGACGCGACCGCTCCTGATCTCGCGCACGGCGATCTCGCCCTCGATCCCCGCTTCGTCGAGCAGCCGCAGAGCGGCGTGGACGGCCGGCGCCGCGGCGGCGTGGCCGAACTCGTGGGCGATCAGCAGCCGCCAGTGCCAGTCGTGGCGTGAGTAGGGCCGCGCATTGCACGTGGTCAGGTAGACGGAGGCATCGACATAGCGCGTCTCGTCCGCGATCCGCAGGTCGAGCTCGAGGTCGGTCCAGTCCGACGGCAGCGAGTCGACGATCGCCTGGAATGTGTCCGCGAGGCCCATCGGCGTGAAGCCTAGCGCGGCTATGCTCGGAGTCGATGTCCGCCACGCACGCAGGCGCCACCGAGAACGAGCAGGAGGCGCTGCGCGCCGGCTGCGGTCTGCTCGACCGCTCAGATCGCGGCAAGCTCGCGCTCACCGGCGCAGGCGCGGCAGAGTTCCTGAACGGGCAGGTCACAAACGACGTCGAGAAGCTCGCGGACGGCGAGGGCCGCTACGCCGCATTCCTGACCCACAAGGGCAAGATGCTCGGCGACCTGCGGATCCTGCGCACCTCCTCGGAGCTGCTGCTCGACACCGAGCGGGTCGCCCTCCAGGCCCTCTTCGACATGATCCGCCGCTTCAAGGTCGGCTACGACGTCGAGCTGCACAAGCGCACACGGGAGTGCGCGCTGCTCTCGCTGATCGGGCCAAAGGCGCGCGAGACCGTCGCTGCAGCATTGCCCGCGGGCGCTGGCGCGCCGCCCCCCGCAACCGAGCACGCCCACACCGCCGCCTCGATCGCAGGCCACCCGGTGCGCCTGATCTCCACCGCCCACCCGCAGGGCATCGACGTGCTCTGCCCAGCCGACGCGCGCGAGGCCGTGAGCGCCGCGCTGATCGCGGCCGGCGCCACCCCCGTCGGCGAGGCGGCCGCCGAGGCGCTGCGCGTCGAGCAGGGCGTCCCCCGCTACGGCATCGACCTGGACGAGACCGTCATCCCGCAGGAGGCCGGCCTCAACGAGCGAGCCGTCAGCTTCACCAAGGGCTGCTACGTCGGCCAGGAGACGGTCGCAAGGCTCTACTACAGGGGCAAACCAAACCGGATCCTGCGAGGCATGCTTCTCAGCGAGCCGGCCACCCCCGGCGAGGAGATCCACCTCGGCGAGCGCCTGGCAGGCCGCCTGAGCAGCGTCGCGCTCTCCCCCACGCATGGCCCGATCGCGCTTGCCCTGCTTCGCCGCGAGGCAGATCCCGGCGCGCGCGTCACGATCGGCGAGCGCGAGATCGACGCCGAGGTCGTCGCGCTGCCGTTCGCCGGCCACGGGTAGGATGCCTGCCACACCCAAACGCGAGCAACGAGGTTTTTGATCACCGTGGCAATCGACTTGCAACAGGTCTCCAAGATCGACGCCGAGCCGGGCCAGCTGCCGGAGAGCATGGCTGCCTGGGTCATCAGGGAGGAGCGCTTCGGCGAGCCCAAGGACGCCTTCCAGATCGAGGAGATAGAGGTTCCCGAGCCCGGCGCCTTCGAGGTGATCGTGCGCGTCATGGCCGCCGGGGTCAACTACAACAACGTCTGGGCCGCGCTGGGCAAGCCGGTCTCGGTGATGAAGTACGGCGACCACCCGCAGTACGGGCACCATATCGGCGGCTCCGACGCCTCCGGCTACGTCTGGAAGGTCGGCCCCGGCGTGACCCGCTGGAAGCCCGGCGACGAAGTCGTCGTGCACTGCAACCAGGCCTCCTACGAGGACCCCGAGGTCCACGGCCTCGACCCGATGGCCGCCCCCTCCCAGAAGATCTGGGGCTACGAGACGACCTGGGGCTCCTTCGCCCAGTTCACCAAGGTTCAGGCTCAGCAGCTGCTGAGCAAGCCCAAGGCGCTCTCCTGGGAGGAGGCTGCCTCCTACGGCCTGGTCTACTTCACCGCCTACCGGATGCTGATCACCCGCTGCAAACTGCAGGCCGGCCAGCGGGTGCTGATCTGGGGCGCCGCCGGCGGCCTCGGCGTCTTTGCCACCCAGCTCTGTGCTGCGGCGGGCGCACACTGCGTGGGCGTCGTCTCCTCGGCGGAGAAGGGCGAGCTGGTGGAGCGGCTCGGCGCCGTCGGCTGGATCGACCGCGGCGAGTTCGCGGGGATGATGAGGAAGGGCGGCGAGACCCCCGAAGAGGAGAAGGCGCGCTTCCTGGCCAGCAGGGAGTTCTCAAAGCGCGTCAAGGAGCTGCTCGGCGACGCGCCCGACATCGTATTCGAGCACGTCGGCCAGGCGACCTTCCCCACCTCGGTCTTCACGGTCAAGCCGTTCGGCAAGGTCGTGATCTGCGCCGGCACCACGGGCTTCAACCTCGACTTCGACGTGCGCTACCTGTGGATGAAGCAGAAGGAGATACTCGGCTCTCACTTCGCCAACGCCTATGAGTGCATGAAGGCCAACGAGCTGATCGAGAGCGGCCAGATCAAGCCCGTGCTCTGGCGCACGATGGGCTTCGACGGAGTCGCAACGGCACACCAGCTCATGCTTGAAAACAAGCACCTAGGAAAGATCTCGATCCTCGTCGGCGCCGAGTCCGAGGGACTTGGACGCACCGCCGACGGCCCAAGCGCAATACACGCGGAGGTTGGCGGCTGATGGCAGGCACAGTGATGATCCCCTGGTACGCGACCGGCTTTCGGGCCGACGGCTTCGAAGCGGCCCTGAACGAGGCCGCCGCGGTCGCTATGCGCTACGGCGCCACCTCCTACGCGGTCTTCCGCTCCAAGGACGATCGCTACCGCTTCCAGCAGTTCGCGGACTTCGAGAGCCACACCGACTGGGAGCGCTACTGGGAGGGTCCGGAGATGACCACCTTCAGGGCGCGCCACTCCGGCTGGTACCAGGTCCCGGTGCTCTACGGCTGGTGGACAAGGACCGCCGTCGGCAGCATCGAGGGCCACATCGCGCCGGACACGCTCGCGCAGGGCGGCATCGAGACCCCTGCCGGCAACGGCGCTCACACCGCCTAACGCGGCAACCGCCAGCGCGCCCGGCGCGCTTCGCGCACCAGACGCCGCTCGTGCCTGGCCTGCAGGCTCGCTTCCAGCGCCTGCAGGTTGGAGCCGGGGCCGATCAGCCCCCAGCCGTCTCGCATGACCGGCAGCAGCGTGAAGATGATCACCCAGATCGGCCAGAAGGCGCCGCTGGCCCCGGCGGCGATCCAGACCGCCACGCAGATCAGCGACGCCGCGATCGCGCCGCCGGACTCCTGCAGCAGTCGCCGCCGCAGATGCGAGCGCCGCGCGAGCAGCGCCCTCTTGGCCGCCGCCGAGCTGACGGGCAGGTCGGCGCGCAGCACATCGAGGTCGGCTCGCGTCTTGGCTTTGTAGACGGCGTCGAGCCGCTCGCCGAGCTCCTCGGCGGTCAGCCGCCCGGCGACGGTGTGCTCGCGCAGCTCCTCGACGACGCCCTCGCGCTCGTCGTCTGAGACCCGCAGCTTGCCAGGATCGGCCATGCCAATGAATGTAGAGCGCCCTGGCGTCAGGCCTTCTCCAGCGGCGCCATCGTCAGGCCCGCCGCCTTCAGCTGCTCCCAGTAGTGCTCGGCCGGCTCCTTCTCGCCCGTGTAGACGATCGCCTGCCCGGAGTTGTGGATCGTGTTGGCGACCTGATGGCCCTGCTCGAGGCTGACTCCGGGGATGAAGCGCGCGAGCGTCCTTGCGACGTGCTCGAAGGTGTTGTGGTCGTCGTTGCGGACTATGACCCGCCACGGCCCGCCCGTTCCGCTGCCCGGTCCGCCCGTCCTTGGCTTCTCGATCGTCTGCTGCATAAAGGCGCAAGGATAGAGACGCCGGCGCCTGCCGCGCAAGCGAGTGCAGTCAGACGGCAGCGCGCTGGAGGTAGCGCTGCAGGCCGGCGTAGCTCTGCTCCGGCGGCATCGCCTGCTCGTAGGTGCCCGTCAGAGCGGGGTCCACGTGCGCGGCGATCTTCCGCTCCAGCGCGTGCGCGAACTGCTGCGCATCGCCCTCCCCGGCCCACCGCTCCATCTCGCTGAGGCTTGCTCTGATCTGCGCCAGATGCTCTGCAACGTCCGCGTATCGGCCGAAGTGGGTCGCCACGAGCGAGCTCGGCCGCCAGCTCTCGACGATCTGCAGCGACGCGCGCCAGGCGGGCAGGTCGATGTCCGGCGGAGGCGTGGGCGCGAACACCGGCCCCTGCTCCACGATCCGCACCCCGGCGAGATCTCCGCAGAAGGCGGTTCCGCTCTCGGCGTGCAGGTAGGCCACGTGATGCCCAGCATGCCCAGGCGTGTAGGCGACCTGGAAGCCGGGCAGCGCCTCGCCGCCGGCCAGGCTGCGAATCCGCTCCGCCGGCACCGGCAGCACCTCTCCCCACAGCCGCTCCATCTCCTCGCCGTAGAGCCTGCCGGCGCTGGCAAGCAGCTTTCCGGGGTCGATCAGGTGGCGCGCGCCGCGCTCATGCACCCAGACCTCGATCTCCGGGAACCGAGCGAGCAGCGAGCCGGTGGCGCCGGCATGGTCGAGATGGATGTGGGTCAGCGCTATCGCGCGCGGCGGCCGACCGTCGAGCGCACGCAGCAGCGTCTCCATGCAGCTCTGCGGCCCCGGGTCGATCAGAACGTCGCCGACCAGCCACGAGCCGATCACGCGCTCGCGGCCCAGGTGCATGAGGTCGATCGGCCGCATCGCCGCCAAACCCTACAATTGCAGGCATGAGCGAGAGGTCGAACGCGCGCCTGCCCCAGCCCGACAGGCCCTGGATGATGCGCACCTACGCCGGTCACTCGACCGCGAAGGCGTCCAACGAGCTCTACCGCCGCAACCTGGAAAAGGGTCAGACGGGCCTCTCGGTCGCCTTCGACCTGCCCACCCAGACCGGCTATGACCCCGACGACGAGCTCGCGCGCGGGGAGGTCGGCAAGGTCGGCGTGCCGATCGCCCACCGCGGCGACATGGCAGCGCTGATGGAGGGCATCCCGCTGGGCGAGATGAACACCTCGATGACGATCAACGCCACCGCCGCCTGGCTGCTGGCGCTCTACATCGTCGCCGCGGAGAACCAGGGCGCATCCGCCCCGCAGGAGCAGCTGCAGGGCACCACCCAGAACGACATCATCAAGGAGTTCCTGGCCCGCGGCACCTACGCCTTCCCGCCCGGCCCCTCGATGCGTCTGATCGCGGACATGATCGCCTACACGGTCGTGCACGTCCCGAAGTGGAACCCGATCAACATCTGCTCCTACCACCTCCAGGAGGCGGGCGCCACGCCGGAGCAGGAGATCGCCTACTCGATGAGCAACGCGATCGCCGTGCTCGACGCGGTCAAGGAGCGCCTCGGCGAGCGCGCCGATCGGAGCATGGGCCAGGTCTTCGGGCGGATCTCCTTCTTCGTCAACGCGGGCGTGCGCTTCATCGAGGAGCACGCCAAGCTGCGCGCGATGTCGATCCTCTGGGAGGAGCTCGGGCGCACGCGCTACGGCGTCAGCGACGAGAAGCAGCTGCGCTTCCGCTACGGCGTCCAGGTCAACTCGCTCGGCCTGACCGAGGCCCAGCCGGAGAACAACGTCCAGCGGATCGTGCTGGAGGCGCTTGCCGTCACGCTCGGCCGGGGCGCCCGCGCCCGCGCGATCCAGCTGCCCGCCTGGAACGAGGCGCTCGGCCTGCCGCGCCCCTTCGACCAGCAGTGGTCGCTGCGGATCCAGCAGGTGCTCGCGTATGAGACCGACATCCTCGACTACCCCGACATCTTCGAGGGCTCGAAGGTGATGGACGGCCTGGTCGCAGAGCTGCTGGAGAAGTCCCGCGCCGAGATGGCCGTCGTCTCCGAGCACGGCGGCGCCGTGCAGGCGGTCCCCTACATGAAGGGCGCGCTGGTCGAATCCCACCGCGAGCGCATCCGCCGGATCGAGGCCGGCGAGCAGATCGTCGTCGGCCAGAACCGCTTCACCGAGACCGAGGTCTCGCCGCTGACAGCCGATGCCGAGGGCGGCATCCTGGTCGTGGACCACGCCGTGGAAGCCCAGCAGATCGAGGCGGTCCGCCAGTGGCGCGCCGGCCGCGACCAGGCAGCCGTGGACGCAGCGCTCGCCGAGCTGGCCCGCGTGGCGGCCGACGAGAGCCCCGCGCGCGAGAACCTGATGATCCCAACGATCGCCGCCGCGCGGGCGGGCGCGACCACCGGCGAGTGGGCGAGCGCGCTGCGCAATGTCTTTCGCTCCTACCACGGGCCGACCGGCGTCGGCGAGGCGAGCGCGGGCGTCGCGGGTCCGGAGCTGGAGGAGCTGCGCGAGCAGGTCGCCGCGCTGACCGAGCGGCTTGGACGCCGCCCGAAGATCCTCGTGGGCAAGCCGGGCCTCGACGGCCACTCCAACGGCGCCGAGCAGATCGCAGTGCGCGCCCGCGACATCGGCATGGACGTCGTCTACGAGGGCATCCGCCTGACCCCCTCCCAGATCGCCCGCTCTGCCGCCGACGAGGGCGTCCACGTGATCGGCCTCTCGATCCTCTCCGGCTCCCACATGGAGCTGATCCCGGCGGTGATCGACGCGCTGCACAAGGACGGCGTCGACGCCCCGGTCGTGGTCGGCGGCATCATCCCCGAGCAGGACTTCGCAGCGCTGAGGCAGGCCGGCGTGGCCGCCCTATACACGCCCAAGGACTTCGACCTCTCGAAGATCATGAGGGAAATCGTCGAGCTGGTCAGCGAGCGCGCCGGCGTCCCCGCCTCCGCGTAGGGCGTTGCCCGCGGATGAGCGTTCCGGCGAGCGGCAGCAGCGGCGCGGAGCTCGGCAGACGGCTGCGGGAGCGCGATCTCAGCGCCGCGCCGGCTGTCCTGAACCTGCTGGAGAGCACGACCGAAGCCGACCGTAAACAGGCGCTCGCGCTGCTGAGCGCGGTCTCCCCCGCGACGCTCGGCCACGAGCCGCCCGGTCACATCGTCGGCGTGACCGGGCCGCCCGGCGCCGGCAAGTCCACCCTGCTCTCAGCTCTGCTGCGCTCCTGGCGGGCTAGCGGCAGGTCGGTCGCGATGCTCGCCGTCGATCCGAGCTCGCGCGCATCCGGCGGCTCGCTGCTCGGCGACCGCGCGCGGATCGAGTTCGATCCCGCCGATCGGGAGGTCTTCATCCGCTCCACCGCCGCCGGCGAACGGCTGGGCGGCCTGGCATGGGGCACGCGCGCCGCCGGCCAGGCCCTGGCCACCGCCTTCGACGTGGTTGTGATCGAGACCGTCGGCGTCGGTCAGGCCGAGACCGAGATCGCCGACGCCGCCGATGCGATCGTGGTCGTCGTGCAGCCCGGCAGCGGCGACGTATTGCAGTTCTTGAAGTCCGGGATCATGGAGATCCCTGACGTGCTCGTCGTAACCAAGGCCGACCTCGGACAGGTGGCGCTCAGCGCCCGCCGCGACCTGAATGCCGCGCTGCGCTCGCTCGGCCGGAGAGAGACCCCGGTGGTGGCAGTCTCCTCCCTGCCTCCGCCAAGCGGCATCGAGGACCTGGTCAAGGCGATCGACGCCCGGCTCAGCGAGATCGACCTGCCCGCGCGCCGAGGCTCCGCCCGCCGAGCAGCAGCGCTCAACGATTTCGCGACCGAGCACGGCATGAAGGCCCTGCGCGCGCTGGGCGGCCGCCGCACCGCCGAGCGGATGCTGGCCGATCTGGACCCAGCGCTGAGCGAGGCCGAGCTTGAGTGCACGCTACTGGACAGGCTGAGCGCCCTCTCCGGCTAGCGCCCTCGTCGATCACCCCATATGCTGCCCCGATGGCCACAGGCTGCTTCATCTCCACCGGGCGCGCGCTGGCACCGGCGATCGAACGCGTGAAGCTCGCAGAGTCGCTCGGCTACGAGTCAGTCTACACGACCCACATCGCCGGCCGTGAGTCGCTTACCGTCTGCACCGCCTACGCGCTCGCCACCTCTGCCATCCGCATCGGCACCGGCGTTGTCCCGATCTACAGCCGCACTCCGGCGACGATGGCCCAGACGGCCGCGACCATCGACGATCTCTCCGGCGGACGCTTCACGCTCGGCCTCGGGGTCTCCCACCGCCCGGTCGTGGAGGGCTGGCACGGGCAGAGCATCGACCGCCCCGTCAAGGAGATGCGCGAATACGTCGCGATCGTGCGCGCGATCCTGCAAGGCGAGGACCCGCCCGCCGGTGAGAAGTGGCACACCGGCTTCCACCTGATGGGCCTCGATCCCCGCCCGCAGCTGCCGATCTACGTCGCAGCCCTCTCCCGGCGATGCTGCGCCTGGCCGGCGAGGTCGCGGACGGCGCGATGCTGTGGCTCTGCAGCCCAAGCTACATCCGCGAGGTCGTGATCCCCGAGCTGACCAAGAGCCGCGAGCGCGCCGGCAAGACCCTCGACGGGTTCGACGTCGTGGCCGCCGTCCCGGCGGCGCTGACCGACGACGTCGCACATGCCCACGCCGCACTGCGTCGCGACCTGCTGCCCTACTTCGGGCTGCCCTTCTACAGGGCCATGATCGAGCGCAGCGGCTTCGGCGCCGACATCGAGGCCTTCGACGCCGCAAGCGGCGACATCGCCGCGATGCAGGCCGCGATCTCAGAGGGCTTCCTGAACGAGCTCAGCGCGATCGGCGACGAGGCAGCCGTCACGGCCGGCGTGGATCGCTACAGGCAGGCCGGAGCGAGCTCCCCCTGCGTCGGCCCCGTCGCCCAGACGGACTTCGAGGCGACCCTGCGCGCCGCCATCGCCTGAGCCGCGCAGACCACGGACTTCCCCCAACCGAGGCCGCGCCTACAATGGTCCCCATGGAGGGTTCGACGTCGGAGACGAGCGCCCGCAGCTGGTTGCGCTGCTACCGCTGCTGGTCGCAGAACCTGGAGGTCCAGGTCCACTACGAGGGGATCCACAAGATCGACCCGCAGAGCGGCGAGCGCTCGGAAATAGTGGATGAGCTGGAGGAGGCGGTCGTGCAGTGCCTGGACTGCATGCACGACCAGCCGCACCTCGGCTTCGCCAACGGCCGCGTGGAGCCGATCGAGGATCGCTGGGAACGGATGATCGTCGGCACCCCCTGGGTCGCCTCCTGCACGGTCACCGTCGACGCCGACGACGTCGAGAGCTGCTCGGGGCCGGAGGCCGGCGACGCGCTCGCCTACGCGGCCTTCGGCGAGCACGGCGTGCGCGAGTTCTTCACGCACGTGCGCTTCCACAAGCACGAGGACGACGCGACGATCGTCGTGCACCTGCTGGTCGAGCTCTACGCCCGCTCGCTGGAGGAGGCGACCGAGGTGCTCGAAACCACGGCCCGCGGTGCACTGACGATCACCTCGCTGGCCGAGGAGTCACGCCCGCCCGCGGCCGCAGACGGCGCCCACGGCCACGGCCCCGAGATTTAGACCTACGAACCCCGCGGCTCCGAGGGCTCAGCCCCCGGCCAGCCTTGCCTCAAGCGCCTTCAGCTGCTCATGCAGCTCGTGCGGCAGCTGCTCGAACTGCGCCAGGTGCTCGCGGAAATGCGGCAGTTGGGCCTTCCACTGCTCCACGTGGACGTCCAGCAGCTGCTCCATGTCGCTCGACGGGACGTCGAGGCCGCTGACGTCGATGCCCTCCACTCCAACCGGCGGGACCTGGCCGATCGGGGTTGCATGCGCTGCGCCATGTCCGGCGCAGCGCGCAAACACCCAGGACAGCACGCGCGAGTTCTCGCCGTAGCCGGGCCACAGGAAGCGGCCGTCGGCGTCCTTGCGGAACCAGTTGACGTAGAAGATCTTCGGCAGGTTGCTCGCGTCGGCTCTCGCGGCCGATCTTCAGCCAGTGGGCGAAGTAGTCGCCCATGTTGTAGCCGCAGAAGGGCAGCATCGCGAACGGGTCGAAGCGCAGCTCGCCGACCTTGCCGGCGGCGGCCGCGGTCTTCTCGGAGCTCATGATCGAGCCGAGGAAGACGCCGTGCTCCCAATCGAGCGCCTCGGTCACAAGCGGCACCACGCCGGAGCGTCGGCCGCCGAAGAGGATCGCGTCGATCGGCACGCCGGCCGGGTCCTCCCACTCCGGGGCGATCGCGGGGTCCTGCGCGGCCGGGGTGGTGAAGCGCGCGTTGGGGTGCGCCGCGGGCGTCTGCGCATCGGGCGTCCAGTCTTTGCCGTGCCAGTCGATCAGGTGGGCGGGCGGCTCCGGGGTCATGCCCTCCCACCACACGTCGCCGTCGTCGGTCAGCGCGCAGTTGGTGAAGATCGAGCTCTGCTCGACGGTCGCGATCGCGTTCGGGTTGGTCTCCATCCCGGTCCCGGGCGCCACGCCGAAGAAGCCGGCCTCCGGGTTGATCGCGTACAGGCGGCCATCCTGCCCGAACTTCATCCAGGCGATGTCGTCGCCGATCGTCTGCACCTGCCAGCCCGGCAGGGTCGGGATCAGCATCGCGAGATTCGTCTTGCCGCAGGCCGAGGGGAACGCGGCGGCGATGTACTTCACATCGCCCTCGGGCGAGATCAGCTTCAGGATCAGCATGTGCTCGGCCATCCAGCCTTCATCCCGGGCCATCACCGAGGCGATCCGCAGCGCCAGGCACTTCTTGCCCAGCAGCGCGTTGCCGCCATAGCCGGAGCCGTAGGACCAGATCTCGCGCGTCTCGGGGAAGTGGACGATGTACTTGTTCTCCGCATCGCAGGGCCAGGGCACGTCCTCCACGCTGTTCCCGGCATCGTCGATCAGCGGCATCCCGACCGAGTGCAGGCACGGCACGAACTCGCCTTCGTTGCCGAGCGAGCGCAGCGCGCCGGCGCCCATGCGGGTCATGATCCGCATGCTGACCGCGACGTAGGCGGAGTCGGTGACCTGCACGCCAATCTGGCTCATCTCGGAGCCGAGCGGCCCCATCGAGAAGGGCACGACGTACATCGTGCGCCCGCGCATCGAGCCGGCGAACAGCTCGCCGAGCGCCTCCTTCATCTCTTCCGGATCTCGCCAGTTGTTGGTCGGCCCGGCGTCCTGCTCGTGCTTTGAGCAGATGAAGGTCCTGTCCTCGACCCGCGCAACGTCCCCGGGGTCTGAGAGCGCGAGGTAGGAGTCCGGGCGCTTGCGATCGGAGAGGCGGCTGAAGGTGCCGGCCTCGATCAGGGTCTCGCAGAGACCGTCGTACTCCGCCTTTGACCCGTCGCACCAGTGGATGTCGCTGGGCTGAGTGAGCGCTGCCATCTCCTGCACCCATGCCAGAAGGCGCTCGTGCTTTGTGGGGGCGGGGGCGGGGGCGGTGGTCGACATGGCGTGCGAGCGGCTCCTCTGTGTCGCAGGAACGTGCCTCGATCGGCGCGGCCGGCGCCAACAGCGGCGCCGAGAACGGAAAATCGCCCTTGGGGGGCGATCAGGGGAGATTATCGTACGGGCCGCCGCGCGGCTCAGTGGCAAGCCGCGCAGGCGGTCCGTGAGAGTCCGTGGTCGCTACTCGACGTTTCCGTCCGCCGCGGGCGCGGGGTGGGTGGGTCCCGGTGATCTGCGCGGCACGAGCACAATTCGCTTGAACTCCGCCACCAGGGTGCCGTCCTGGTTGTAGACGCGAGTGTGCACCTTCACGGTGCCGCGGTCGGGCTTGGTGCGCGACTCTTTCTTCTCCAGCACCTCCGACTCCACGAAGAGAGTGTCTCCATGAAAGACCGGCGCGGGATGGCTGAGCTCCTCGGTGGCGAGGTTCGCGATCGCCTTGCCGCTGACGTCCGAGACGGACATGCCGAGCGCAAGCGAGTAGACCAGCGGCCCGACCACGACGTTGCGGCCCTGCTGGGAGCCGGCGGCGTAGACGTCGTTTATGTGCAGCGGATGGTGGTTCATCGTGATCAGGCAGAAGAGGTGGTCATCGGCCTCGGTCACGGTCTTCGCGGGCCAGTGCTTGTAGACGTCGCCGACCTCGAACTCCTCGAGGTAGCGGCCGTAGGGATGGGCGCCGCTGGCCTCGCGGGCAGCCTGATCGGTCTGGAGGGCGGGTCGGCTTACGGTCTCGGTGTCGCTCATGGATCTGTCAGATTCTCCTGGTCGTGTTCTGCACAGAACTCTAGAGGTTCGCTCGCGGAGCGCGCGAGGCGATACCGTTCAGATCCCCCTCAATCGAGCATCAGGAGACCGACTTGCGCAATCCCCGAGCCTTCGAGACGCCTCTTGCGATCGGCGCGCCGGCGCCGGCGAAGGAGATCCCGGTCAAGCCCTCGCGGATGATCCACTTCCTCGACTTCTCAAACGAGAAGATGGTCGCGAAGGTCCCCGACATCGCGTCCACCGTCGACATCCTGCTCGGCAACCTCGAGGACGCGGTGCCGGTCGATCGCAAGGAGGCCGCGCGCGCCGGCCTGATCAAGGTCGGCCGCGAGATGGACCTCGGCGAGACGGCGCTGTGGACGCGCGTGAACGCGCTCGAGTCTCCCTGGGTGCTCGACGACCTCACCGAAGTGGTGAGCGAGATCGGCGAGAAGCTGGAGGTGATCATGGTGCCGAAGGTCGAGGGCGCCTGGGACATCCACTACGTCGATCGCCTGCTCGCCCAACTGGAGGCCAAGGCCAGGCTCTCCAAGCCGATCCTCGTGCACGCGATCCTCGAGACCTCGCTCGGCGTGGCCAACCTTGAGGAGATCGCCGCCGCCTCCCCGCGCATCCAGGGCATGAGCTTCGGCCCGGCCGACCTGGCGGCCTCGCGGCGAATGAAGACCACGCGCGTGGGTGGCGGGCACCCCGGCTATCGCACGATCGCCGACCCCGACCCGAACGACCCCGAGGCTCCGCGCGCCAGCTACCAGCAGGACCCCTGGCACTACTCGATCGCGCGCATGGTCGACGCCTGCACGGCCGTCGGCGCGCTGCCATTCTACGGCCCCTACGGCGACATCAGGGACACGCTCGGCTGCGAAACGCAGTTCCGGGCCGCGTTTCTGCTCGGCTGCGTGGGCGCATGGTCGCTGCACCCGGGCCAGATCGCGATCGCCAAGAAGGTCTTCTCCCCAGACCCCGAGGAGGTCGCCTTCGCCAAGAAGGTGATCGAGGCGATCCCCGACGGGCGCGGCGTGCACATGATCGACGGCAAGATGCAGGACGACGCCACCTGGAAGCAGTGCCAGGTGATGGTCAAACTGGCCGAGATGCTCGCCCACAAGGACCCCGAGCTGGCCGAGCTCTACGGCTTCGCGCCGGCTGCCGCATAGGCCGGCTGCGCCCATTCGACAGACGCCGGCCGCGAGCGCCGCAACCGGGGCGATGCCTAGGCTTGGCTGCCGATGCTCGAGTCATTTCGCAGCGGCGCAAGAGCGGGAGCCAGCTACGCGCAGGCCGTCTTCGGGGTGCTCGGCGCCGTGTCGCTTGCGGCATGGCTGCTCAACGTCGCGACCTCCAAGCGCCACCACCCGCTGACCTACTGGCTGGTGCTCGGCCTCAGCCTTCTGCTTGTGGCGTCGCTGATCTGGGGAGCTCGCAGAGGCTCGCAAAGGCCGGACGGCGTGCACGTACACATGGAAGGCGGCGATATCATCTACCAGGCAGCTCCCGGCCAGATAGCGCTTGGAGCGCCCGCGGCCCCGGAAGCCGGCGCTGCGGATGCGTCCCAGAAGACCACGAGAAGCCGAGAAGGCCAATGAACGCCGCACCACGCATTCTCCCGGACAGCATCATCGACGAGGTCGTGCTGGTGGCCGATCTCACGCCCTGGGTGCATCGTCGCCAATTCACGCGCTGCGTGATCGTGGGTCCGCCCCCGGCGCTCCTGTCTGGATGCTATATCGAGCACTCGCGTTGGCTGGGACTCAATGACGATTCATTCATATCCGTCGAGGACCCCACCGACAGCTCCCGGCTGCCCAAGGCCACGGTGTGCTTCGTCGAATGCACGTTCAAGGACTGCGAGTTCCTGAACTTCAGCGCGGTGGGAAGCCAAGAGCAGATCGACGCGCTGCGCACGCTCTTTCCGTTGCATGTCCCGGCGCAGGCCGCGGGCAAGGAGCCCGCTCGAGCCGGCCTTTAGAGCACCGATAGCCGCGCGCCCGCCGCAGACACGCACATCGCTGTCCATGTAGGTTTCCACACTGCCAACGGCGGCCTCGCCCGCCGCCGCATAAGCCAGCTGCGCCCCGAGAGGGGCCAGCCATATAGGCTTCGCGATTCCTAACCGGAAGACAACACTTCCGCGACCCCGACCAACCCCGACCACCGGACACCCCCGCGAATGCGATTCTTCGAGTTCGAGGCGCGCGAGATCGTCAAGCGCGCCGGCATACCAGTAACCGACTTCGGCTTCGCCACCGAGCCCGAGCAGGCGCGCGAGATCGCGCAGCGGATCGGCGGCCCTACGGTCGTGAAGTCCCAGGTCCTGACCGGCGGCCGGATGAAGGCCGGCGGCGTGAAGTTCGCCGACACGCCCGAGCAGGCGCAGGAGTACGCGAAGGACATCCTGGCGCTGGAGATCAAAGGGCACATGCCCCGCGGCGTGCTCGTCGATCCGAAGGCCGAGGTCGAGCAGGAGTACTACGCCGGCGTGGTCTGGGACGGGCTGCGCAAGCAGCCGGTGATGATCTTCTCCCCCGTCGGCGGCATCGACATCGAGCAGGTCGCGGAGGAGCAGCCGGACAAGGTCGGACGCCGTCACTTCTCGAACATCCTGCCCTTCTCGGAGTTCATGGCCAAGGAGGTGATCGCCTCCACCGGCGTCACCGGCAGCGCCCTGAACAAGCTCGTCCCGATCGTGACCCGGCTGGCGAAGCTGTTCGTCGAGAACGACATGACGCTCGCGGAGATCAACCCGCTCGGGCGCCTTGCAGACGGCTCCTTCATCGCGCTCGACGCCCACATGGAGATGGAGAACGAGGCCCGCGGCCGCCACGCCAAGCTGCTCGCCGATCTCGGCGTCGGCGACACGGAGACCCGCCAGGCCCGCGAGGCCACGCCGTTTGAGATCGCCGGCGAGGAGGTCAACGCCCAGGACCACCGCGGCGTCGCCGGCAACGTGACCGAGTTCGACGGCAACCTCGGCCTGGTGATCGGCGCCGGCGGCGGCTCGCTGACCCTGTTTGACGCGGTCCGCGCACACGGCGGCAAGCCGGCCAACTACTGCGAGATCGGCGGCAACCCGTCGGTCGCCAAGGCGTGTGGCCTGGCCAAGCTGGTGCTGAGCAAGCCGGGCGTGGACAAGATCGCGGTGATGATGTCGATCGTGTCCAACACGCGCGTGGACATCGTCGCGCGCGGCGTGATCAAGGCCTGCCTGGAGCTCGGCTTCGACCCGGCCGAGAAGATCGCGATCTTCCGCATCCCCGGCGCCTGGGAGGAGGAGGGCTTCAGGATCCTCCAGAAGTACGGCGTCGAGTACGCCGACCGCTCCGTATCCCTCAACGAGGCCGCCAAGCGCGCAGTGCAGAAGATCCAAGGAGAGCCCGGGCGAAGCCCGGCCGGTCAAGAGCGGCTGGAGGCCGCTCTTCCCACTCAAAATGATGTCCCACCCACCCTGGATGCCCCGCGGAGGTAACCAGCCATGAGCATCCTCATCGATTCGCAGACGACGTTCATCGTCCAGGGCATCACCGGCCGCGAGGCCGTCAACCTCACGCGCGAGTGCCTCGACTACGGCACCGGCGCGAAGGTCGTTGGCGGCGTGACGCCGGGGCGCCTTGGCCGCGAAGTTCACGGCGTGCCCGTGTTTGACACCGTCGCCCAAGCGGTGGCCCACCACGGCGATCCGATCGACGGCTCCGTGGTCACGGTCCCGCCCGCGTTCACCAAGGACGCGGTGTTCGAGGCGATCGAGAACGGCGTCAAATTGATCGTGATCGTGACCGAGCGCATCCCCCGCCGCGATGTGGCGGCGATGGTCGAGCTGGCCACGCTTCGCGGCGCGCGCATCATCGGCCCCAACTGCCTCGGGATCATCGTCCCCGACGTGATCAAGATGGGCGGCATCGGCGGCCCGGCGCGCAACGCGGCGCAGGCGTACACCCCCGGCCCGATCGGCGTGATCTCGCGCTCGGGCGGGATGACGACCGAGATGTCCTCCACACTCTCGGCGGCAGGTCTCGGCCAGTCCACCGCCGTCTCGATCGGCGGCGACGCGATCATCGGCTCCAGCTACGCGGAGCTGATGCCGCTGTTCGAGGCCGACGAGCAGACCCGGGGCATCGTGATCTACACCGAGCCGGGCGGCCGGATGGAGGCCGAGCTCGCGCGCTGGGTGACCGAGCACGAATCGCGGCTGCCGATCGTCGCCTTCATGGCCGGCCGCTTCATGGACGAGATGCCCGGCATGAGCTTCGGCCATGCCGGCACGATCGTGGAAGGCAAGGCCGACACCGCCTCAGAGAAGATCGCCCGCCTGGCCGAGGCGGGAATCACGGTCGCCGAGCGGATCGAGGACATTCCAGGGCTGATAGCCGAGAAGATGCAGGCTCGTGGCGCCGGTGCCACGGCCGGGGCGCAAGGAGGCCTCTCATGAGAAAGGACGGGATCTTCATCGCCGTCGAGGTCGATGACGCCGCCGCAGCGGACGTCGCGATCGCCCAGAAGCTGACCGAGGCGTGCCCGGTGGACATCTTCGCCCAGAAGCAGGACGGCAGCCTGGAGATCGTCAACTCCAGCCTGGACGAGTGCGTGCTCTGCCGGCTTTGCATGGATGCCGTGGGTGGGTGGGATCCAATCCCTGTGAGCGTGGTCAAGCTGTACGACGCCGGCGCGCTGCTCGCGTAGGCCGGCCGGCAGCCGATCCCCGCCGCATGAGGCGCACCAGACTGATCGCGCTCGCAGCGCTCGCGCTCTGCGCCGCGCTGCTGCTCGCCGCCTGCGGGGGCTCAAAAAAAGCCGTCAGCGCGTCCGCGCCGGCCTGCCTGCCGAGTGACGTCCAACACGACGCGACGCTTCCCGGCAGCAGCGTGAGCGTCTCCCCCGCGCCGGGAACCGGGATGGCCAACCCGGACACCCAGATCAGCTTCCTGGGCGCACCCGCGAGCGAGATCCAGGACGTCTCGGCGCAAGGGTCCAAGAGCGGCTCCCACACAGGCCGCGTTGAGGCGTTCTCCCAGGGCGACGGTGCGAGCTTCCTGCCGAGCCGCCCGTTCGTGGCCGGCGAGCAGGTGACAGTCCACGCCATCATCGCCGGCCGCAAGGCCGATTTCTCCTTCCACACCGATACCCCCTACCCGACGGGGAACGTGGCCGAGTTCCCGAACCCGGCCGCCTCGCCCTCCGAATACCAGAGCTTCGCCACCGTCCCCGGGATGCAGGCGCCGATCCTGACGGTCACGACCGCCGACCGGGACGCCGCCGCCGGCGATATCTTCACCAGCAACGGCCCGGGCGCCGGCTCCTACGGCGCACTGATCTACACGCCGCAGGGCCGCCTGGTGTGGTTCGACCAGCTCTCGTCCGGCGTGGCGGCGGAGGACGTCAACGTACAGCGCTACGAGGGGCAGCAGGACCTCACGTTCTGGCAGGGCAGGGTGCTCTCGCTCGGCTATGGCGACGGCGAAGATCTGGTGCTGAACTCCCGCTACCAGACCCTTGCGAAAGTTCACGGCGGCAACGGCCTGCAGGCGGATCTGCACGAGTTTCAGATCGAGCCGCACGGCGTCGCCTTCATCACCGCCTACAACCCGATCCGATGCAACCTCTCTTCCGCCGAAGGCGGACCGAAGAACGGCGTGATCCTCGACGCGGCGATCCAGGAGATCGACATGAAGACCGGGCTCGTGCGCTGGGAATGGCACGCGCTCGACCACGTCGCCGTAAGCGAATCGGAGAACTCACCGAACCAGACCTCCGCCTGGGACTGGTTTCACATCAACTCGATCGACCCGCAGCCTGACGGCAACGTGTTCATCTCGGCCCGCAACACCTGGGCCGGCTACCAGATCCAGGGCGGCTCGGGCAAGATCCTCTGGCGCCTTGGCGGCGAGAAAAGCTCGTTCAAGCTGGGGCCGGGCACCAAGACCGCCTACCAGCACGACGGCCAGATCCTGCCCGACGGCGAAGTCACGTTCTTCGATGACGGCTCCAACCCCAGGGCCCAGCCGCAGTCGCGCGGAGTGCGGATCGCGCTCGACTTCAAGACCCACGAAGCTCGCCTGCGCGCCGCCTACGCCCACCCGGCGCCGCTGAGCGCGGCAAGCCAGGGCAACATGCAGACGCTGCCCAGCGGCAACGTCGTGATCGGCTTCGGCGGCGTGCCGCAGATCAGCGAGCTCTCCGGCAGCGGTGAGGTGCTCTTCGACGCACACCTGCCCTACGACCTGATCTTCTACCGCGCCTACCGCCACCCCTGGAGCGCGCGCCCGGCCAGCCCGCCCGCGGTGCTGGCCAACCTCAACGACACCGGCGAAGAGACGATCGTCCGCGCGAGCTGGAACGGGGCGACCGAGGTCGCCTCCTGGCGCGTGCTGGCCGGGATGAGCCCAAGCTCGCTGAAGGCGCAGGTCACGGTCCCGGACACCGGCTTTGAAAGCTCGGCGATCCTGACCACCAAACACGCTTACGCGGCCGTGCAGGCGCTGAGCGCGAGCGGCCAGGTGCTCGGCGCCTCGCCGACCACCAAGGTGATCAGCTACGACGCCTCGCTGCCGGGCGGCGAAGGGTGATGATGACCGGCTCGCGCAGGCTCAGTAGTTCGTGGGTTCGGACGGCGGCTTCGGTTTCGGCTTCGAGCTCGACGTGCTGCTGCTCGTCGTCGTGCTCGTCGTCGAGGAGCTTTTCGTTTCGCTCGGGGATGATTTCCCGCCGCAGCCTGCCAGCGGCAAGGCGACCAGTGTCGAGGCCAACAGCGTTAGCATGGCGGCTCGTGGCGTTCGTCTCATGGGCTGACCTCCTGTGCTCGCTCGGCGCATTGGGCGCTCACCCTACCAGGCGCGCAGGGCGCCAAACGCAGCTATGAGCGTGGCGTCAACCAGCCCGCAGGCGCCGGCCCAGACCGACGCCGGCCGGCTCACCTCGCGCCAGCGCTGGCTGCTCGCCGTCTGCTGCGTGGCGCAGTTCATGGTGATCCTCGATCTGAGCATCGTCAACGTGGCGCTGCCGCACATCCAGTCGGCGCTCGGGTTCACCTCGCCCGAACTGCAGTGGATCGTCAACGCCTACGCGATCACCTTCGCGGGCTTTTTGATGCTGGGCGGGCGCGTCGCCGATCGCTTCGGCCAGCGGCGGGTGTTCGTGACCGCGCTGGCGCTGTTCGCGCTGGCCTCGCTGATCGGCGGCCTGTCGCAGGATCGCGACATGCTGATCGGTGCGCGCGCGCTGCAGGGCTTCGGCGGCGCCTTCATGGCGGCGTCTTCGCTTGCGATCGTCACGGCCTCCTTCGCGCCCGGCCCGCAGCTCCACCGCGCGATCGGCACCTGGGCCTCGATGAACGGTCTTGGCGGCGCCGCGGGCGTGCTGCTCGGAGGCGTGATCACCGAATTCCTCAGTTGGCGCTGGGTGCTGCTGATAAACCCGCCGATCGGGCTCGCGGCCGCTGTCGTGGCCTATGCGGTCGTCAGAGACCGCCGCAAGGAGACGCACGGCAGCTTCGACATCGCCGGTGCGATCACGCTCACCGTCGGGCAGATCGTGCTCGTCTACGGGATCGTGGAAGCCGGCCTGCGCGGCTGGGACACCGCGATCGCGCTCGGGCCGATGATCGCCGGGATCGCGCTGCTCGCGGTCTTCGTGGCGATCGAGATGCGCTTTGCCTCGGCGCCGCTGATCCCCTTCAAGGAGCTGACCAAGCCACTGCGGATCGCCAACAACATCGTGCTGCTGTTCAGCGCCTCGCTGTTCCCGATGTGGTTCATCAGCTCGCTCTACCTGCAGCAGGTGCTTGGCCTCTCCCCCCTACACACCGGCCTGCTGTTCCTGCCGATGACGCTGATGATCATGTTCTCGGCCTCGCACGCCGGCCGGCTCGTGGGCCGCTTCGGCGTGCGGCCGGTGCTCGGCGGCGGCCTGCTGATGCTCGCGGCCGGCCAGGTGCTGCTGGCGCGGATCGCGCCGAGCGGCAGCGGGATCGTCTACGTGATGATCCCCGGCCTGTTGGCCACGGCCGGGATCGGGATGTCGATCGTGCCCTCCACGATCGCGGCCACGCAGGGCGCCAAGGAGGGCCAGGCGGGACTTGCCTCTGGCCTCGTGAACACCTCGCGCCAGGTCGGCGGCGGGCTCGGGCTCGCGATCTTCGTCACGCTTGCGACCCAGCGCACCACGCATCTGATCGGCGCCGGACACGGCGTGCCGGCCTCGCTGGCATCCGGCTTCAGGCTCGCCTTCCTGATCGGCGCCGGCTGCGTGGCGGTGGCGGCGCTGATGACCTTCGCGCTGGTCGAACGGCCCGCGGCGGAGCACAAGCACGCGGCGCCGGGCATCCGCGTGCTCGCCGGAGTGGCGGCCGTGTTGGCGGTGTTCGTCGCGGTGGACCTCGCTTTTGCCGGCAATCACGGCGCTCCGGTCGGCGCGTACATCACCAAGGGCACCTACAGCTATGTGACCGAGCCCACGCTTCACCCGCCGAAGATCAAGATCGAAGGCAAAACCAACACAGCCAAGCTTGCGCCCGGCTACATCCTCACGACCAACTTCTACAACATCAGCTTCCCGCCGATCGTCGGCCAGAGCGGCCCGATGATCCTCGACGACAAGATGCAGCCGGTCTGGTTCGATCCGGTGCCGGAAAAGGTGGTCGCTGGCAACCTCAGCCTGCAGAGCTACGAAGGCAAGCCGGCGCTGGCCTGGTGGCAGGGCAACATCACCAACACCGGCGCGACCGAAAGCGGCGAAGACATCGTCGTCAACCAGCATTACCAGACGGTCGCGAGGATCAAAGGCGCAGACGGCTGGAAGCTCACGTTGCACGAGATCATCGTCAACGGGCCGGACATATGGGTGACCGCCAACAAGGACATCCCCCAGAACCTCTCTCCCTACGGCGGCGCCTACAACGGCGCGCTGATCGACTCCGCCGTGCAGGAGTACGACCTCAAGACCGGCAAGCTGCTCTACACCTGGGACGCGCTCAAGCACATCCCGCCCGGCGACTCCGAAGCGAGCCTGCCCACGAACGGCTTCCCGTGGGACGCTTACCACATCAACGCGCTCCAGTTGGTGAACAGTGAAACCTTCCTGGTCTCGATGCGCGACACCTGGGCGGCCTATCTGGTGAACATCAAGACCGGCAAGATCGAGTGGACCCTCGGCGGCAAGAAATCGAGCTTCAAGTTCGGCTCCGGCGCCGCATTCCAGTGGCAGCACGACGTCAAGCTGCAACCGAATGGGACCGTCACGATGTTTGACGACCACTGCTGCCAGCTGACCGGCGGCGGCACCTACGTCAAAGCGAGCGAGCCCTCGCGCGCGCTTGAGCTGAAGCTGAACCAGGCGACCCACACCGCGACCAAGATCGTCAACTACGGCGTCGAATACAAAATCGAAGCGGACTACATGGGCGACCTGCAGCCGCTGCGCAACGGAAACGTGATGATCGGCTGGGGCTCGGCGCCCTACATCACCGAGCTGACGAGCTCCGACGAACCGGTGCTCGAAGGCAAACCACCCTCGCATAACCTCACCTACCGGGCCACACTCGATCCCTGGGTCGGCCTGCCACTGTATCCGCCGCTCGGCGCCGCACGCGACAACGCCGGCAAGACCACCGTCTACGCAAGCTGGAACGGCGCCACCCAGGTCGCCTCATGGCGGGTGCTGGCCGGCGAAAGCTCCAGCGCGCTGAGCCCGGTGGCAAGCGCCGCCAGATCCGGCTTTGAGACGGCGGTCTCGCTGCCGCAGAGCTACAAGAGCTTCGAGGTGCAGGCGCTAAACGCCGCCGGCCGGCCGATTGGGACCTCCAAGCCATTCGCAGAGATAGGGTGAGAGCCCCGATGCTCACGACGCTGCTCACGAGCGCGCTGCTCTGCGCCGGGATCTCTGGCTGCGGGACCAGCGTGCACACCAAAGCCTCGCTGCCGAACGGCCATCGCGCCACGGTCGCCGCTGCCGAAAACGCAGTCACCGTCTCCCCGCTGCCGGGAACGCTCGACGCCTCCCCCCGCACCCAGATCAGCATCCTCGGCCCGAAGGGCACGACGGTGCGCAGCGTCCACGCCGTCGGATCGAAGAGCGGTCTGCACGAAGGTCGGATCGAGGCCTACTCGACCGGCACCGGCGAGAGCTTCCTGCCGGTCCACCGCTTCCTCTCCGGCGAGACCGTCGGCGTCTACGCCAAGGTGCTCGTCAACGGCCACGAAGAGAACGTCGGCACCAACTTCAAGGTGGCAAAGGAAGTAGTCGAGTCCACGGCCGGGTTCCCGCACCGCCCCGGCAACCCCAGCGAAGCGATGCACTTCGCCTCCGCGCCGTCGCTGACGCCTTCGGCCGTGAAGGTGCTTACCCCGCCACGTCCGGGCGCCGCCCCCGGCGACTTCTTCCTGGCCCCCTACCAGGGCACCGGCTCACCCGGCCCGATGATCGTGGAACCGAGCGGACGGCTGGTGTGGTTTCACCCGCTGCCGCCCGGATTCTCGTCCACCGACTTCCAGGTCCAGAGCTATGAAGGCAAGCCGGTGCTGACCTGGTGGCAGGGCCGCATCCTCAAGCTCGGTTTCGGCCAGGGCGAAGACGTCATCTACAACAGCTCCTACCAGCCGCTCACGACCGTCAAGGCGGGCAACGGCATGCACGCCGACCTGCACGAAATCAGGATCACGCCCGAAGGCACCGCCTGGATAGACGCCTTCTACCCCATCCACATGAACCTCACCGCCTACCACGGCGTCGCCGACGGAGTGCTCAGCGACTCGGTGATCCAGGAGATCGACATCAAGACCGGCCTGGTGATGTGGGAATGGCACGCGCTCGGGCACATCCCGCTCGCGGCCTCCAAGAACCCCGACCCGGACCGCCCCTACCCCTGGGACTACGTCCACATCAACACGATCGACCCGGACGGCAACGGCAACCTGCTGGTCTCCTCGCGCAACACCTGGACGATCTACGACGTCGACATCCACACCGGCGGCTTTCGCTGGCAGTTCGGCGACGGCACCCACAGCGACTTCAAGCTCGGCCCGGGCGTGCGCTTCTACTGGCAGCACGATGTCCAGTGGCAGCCCGGCGGCCTGATCTCGGTCTTCGACAACGGCTCCACGCCGCCCAAGGAGAAGCAGTCGAGCGGCCTGCTGCTGCGCCCCGAAGAAGGCGCGCGCCGGGTCACGCTCGTCAAGCGCTTCGTCAACCCCAGCCACACGCTGCTGGCCGGCAGCCAGGGCAGCGTGCAGCAGCTGGCCGGCGGCGACTGGCTGCTTGGCTACGGCGAACTTCCCAACTTCACCGAGTTCAACTCCGACGGGCACATGCTCTACGACGCCCGTCTCGGCAAGAACACCCAGGACTTCCGCAGCTACGAGTTTCCCTGGAGCGCCAGACCTGTGGCCCCGCCGGAATTCACGGTCAGCGGCGGCGCGGTCCACGCAAGCTGGAACGGCGCCACCGAAGTCGCCTCCTGGCGGCTTTTGGCGGGCTCCTCGGGCTCATCGCTCGCGCCCGTGAGCACAGCGCGCTCAAGCGGCTTTGAAACCACGATCTCGGCGCCGTCCGCCGCCTACCTGGAGGTGCAGGCGCTCGACTCGGCCGGCCAGGCGATCGGGACCTCGCACATCGGCCGCGGCTGATCGCGGTAGACTCGCGGCAGGGTCAACCGATGAAGGACAACTTCTCGCTGATAATGATGTGCGTGTTCCTGCTGGCGTCGCTGGCCTTTCTGGCCCAGCAGATCAGTGCCTATCACTAGACGAACGTCGGCACGGCGCTGGCCGCATCGGGGATGCGACCGCAGGGAGCGTCTACCTATTCGGTCTGCGTCCTCGCTCGCTCGCGTACTGAAGTACTACGCCACGCTCGCTGCGTCCTTGTCTCGCTTGACCGACGTCCGTCTAGGGGCGCAGTCGTTTACGAAGCGCCGTGACGGGCGCGCCGCAGGTTCTGCCGTTCCTGATGCCGGTTGACGACCGTCGCGATCAGGCGCAGATACTGAGTCGGGCCGGTCGCGTGCGCCTTGCCGTAGGTGAAGGCCTCGATCCAGTCGGGCACCTTGGCTTCGGCCGCCATCACGTTGAAGAACTCGCGCCGCATGTCGATCCTGATCTGGGCGTCGGCGGCGGGACCCTTGGTCACCGCGAAATCCGGCATCTGCAGCCGGAACTGCTGCGCGTCCCCACGCCCGCGCAACTCGACCTCGAAGATCATCTTCAGCTGAGCAAGCGCGGGCACTTCGCCGACGAAGCGGCGGGCCGCCTGGTCGATCAGGACGCGAGCGTCGTCACTCATTTGAAGTCCCCCGCGGGGCATCCAGCCCCACGTCTTGATGGAGAAGGCCGCCGTCCAGGCGGCCTTGACCGGGTCTGATGTGCTTCGCCCATCAGACCCTGTTCCGCTCCAGCAGCTTGCGCCCGATCACCATCCGCTGGATCTCCGAGGTGCCCTCGCCGATCAGCAGCAGCGGCGCGTCGCGGTAGAGACGCTCGATCTCGTACTCCTTGGAGTAGCCGTAGCCGCCGTGGATGCGGAAGCTCTCCTCGACGCAGAAGCGGCCGGCCTCGGAGGCGAAGAGCTTGGCCATGCCGGCCTCCAGGTCCGAGCGCGTGCCGGCGTCCTTCATCCGCGCGGCGCGCAGCGTCAGCAGCCTCGCCGCATCGACCTGGGTGGCCATGTCGGCGAGCTTGAACTGGATCGCCTGGTGCTCTGCGATCGGCTTGCCGAAGGTCTTGCGCTCCTGGGAGTAGCGCAACGCGAGCTCCAGCGCCCGCTGTGCGATGCCGACGCCACGGGCGGCGACGTTGACGCGGCCGACCTCCAGCGCGTCCATCATCTGCGAGAAGCCCTTGTTCAGGCCCGCGTCCTGCCCGCCGAGGATGTTCTGCGCCGGGCATTTGTAGCCGTCGAAGACGAGCTCGGTGGACTCGACGCCCTTGTAACCCATCTTTTTGATCTTCGGCGGGACGTTCAGGCCCTTGTACTCGCCGGTGTTCTCCGAGACGCCGCCCTCCTTCTCGGCGATGAAGCAGGTGAAGCCGCGGTGGCGGGGTTGCGCCTCGGGGTCGGTCTTGACCAGCACGAACACCAGCGATGACATCAGCCCGTTGGTGACCCACATCTTCTGGCCGTTGATCTCGTAGTCCTCGCCGACCTTCTTGGCGGAGGTCTTGATCGCCTGCACGTCGGAGCCGAGCTCGGGCTCTGAGAGCGAGAAGGCGGCCCTGATCTCGCCGGTGGCCATCCGCGGCAGGTACTTGCGCTTCTGCTCCTCGCTGCCGAACTTCATCAACAGGTAGGAGCCGATGAAGTGGGTGTTGATCACGCCGGAGATCGAGATCCAGCCGCGGGAGAGCTCCTCGACGATCATCGCGTAGGTCGTCAGGTCGAGCCCCATGCCGCCGTACTCCTCCGGGATCGTCACGCCGAAGAGGCCGAGCTCCTTCATCTGCTCGACGATCGGCTCGGGGAAGAGATCCTCGTGGTCGTAGTGCTCGGCGTTGGGGATGATCTGCTCGTCGGCGAACTGGCGCACCATCTCGGTGATCGCCTTCTGCTCGTCGGTCTTGTCTGTGTCCTTCGAGGCGGCTACGGCCATGCTCGGCAACGCTCCAGGGGTCAGGGTCTTTGCGTATCGGGCGGAAGCAGTCCCGCCGGCCCATGATCTGGGCACCCAGGGAGGATACCTATGCCTGCGGGACGGGCGAAACGGCCACGATCGCGTCGATCTCGACCTTCGCGCCCAGCGGCAGCGCCGCGACCCCGACCGTCGCCCGCGCGGGCGGCTGCTCTGAGAAGAAAGAGCCGTAGACCTCGTTGATCTGCGCGAAGGCGGAGAGCTCGGTCGTGTAGATCGTCAGCCGCAGCGCGCTGTCAAGGCTCGTCCCTGCCTGCTCGCAGATCGCCTGCAGGCTCTGCAGGCAGCGGCGCGTCTGCTGCGCTGGATCATCGGAGACGATCTGGCCGCTGTCCGGATCGAGCGGGACCTGCCCCGAGCAGAACAGCAGCCGGCCACCCGCGCCGAGATCGGCGAGCACCGCCTGGCTGTATGGGCCGACCGCGGCCGGGGCTCCGGAGCTGCTGACGGTCACACGCGCGCTCGACACGATGTGCAGCCTACCAACGCCGCATGCACTAGATTCCCATCTGTGGAATGGGTCGCGGGGAAGCTTCGGTTCGTCGTGCTCGCGGCGATCGCGATGACGCTCGCCCCGGCGTTGCGGGCTGCCCCCGCGCAGGCCCAGATCGACTATACCCCCTGCCCCCACAGCAACCAGCTGGCCTGCGCCACCCTGACGGTGCCGCTATCGCCGACCGGAGCCGTGCCCGGCACGGTCAAGCTCGCGATCAGGCGCCAGCGCGCGCCGGTCGGGGAAGCCCGCACGGCGGTGATCGCGCTGGCGGGCGGCCCGGGACAGGCGGCGATCCCGTTCACCGAAACCTTCGACGAAGTCCTCGGCCCGATCCTCTCAACGCGCGACCTGATCGTCTTCGACCAGCGCGGCACCGGCCTCTCCGGCGCGCTCAAATGCAAGGCGTTCCAATCGCAGAGCAGCAGCGAAACGGCCGCGCAGACCGTCAGGCGCTGCGCACAGCAGATCGGTCCCGGCAGCGGCTACTACACGACCCCCGAAACCGTCGCCGACATCGAAGCGATCAGGATCGCCGGCGGCTACGAAAAGCTCGTCCTCTACGGCACCTCATACGGCACGAAGGTCGCGCTGCAGTACGCCCAGCAGCACCCATCGCGTCTCGAAGCGCTGGTGCTCGACTCGGTCGTGGCGCCGGAAGGCCCCGAAGCGCTGCATCTGAGCACCTTCGCAGCGGTGCCGGGGGTACTGCGGAAGATATGCGCCTTCCACGGCTGCAACCACATCGCCGCCAACCCCGTCAAGGATCTGCGCAAGGTGGTCGCGCGCATGGGCCATCGCGGGCTGCGGGCCACCGTGTTCGACGGCCGCGGCAGGCGGCGCACCGTTCACATCGGCTCGGCCGATCTGCTCGACATCCTCGTCGCCGGCGATCTCGATCCGGTGCTGCGCGCCGAATTCCCGGCCGCGATCGACGCCGCGACCAGAGGCGAAACCGCTCTGCTCGGCCGCCTGCTCGCGCATGCGCTGGTTGGCGAAGGCGAAGAATCCGAACAGGGAAGCGACCCCGCCTTCGACGGTCCCCTCTACTACGCGACGATCTGCGAAGAGTCGCCGTTCCCGTGGAGCCGGAGCGCGAGCGGCAAGCAGCGGCTGGCCGAAGCCCGTGCCAAGATCGACTCGCTGCCGCAGAGCGCGCTCGCCCCCTTCTCGCGCGCCGATGTGCTGCCGTTCAGCGACATGCCCGCCTGCGCGGAATGGCCCTTCTCGCGGCCAGCGCCCCCGCTCGGCAGCGGCCCACTTCCGGCCGTTCCGACGCTGATCGTCTCCGGCGAAGAGGATCTGCGCACGCCGACTTCCGGCGCGCGCCAGGTGGCCGCGCAGATCCCCGGATCGCAGCTGCTGGTCGTGCCGAACACCGGTCACTCCGTCCTTACGACCGAGCCCGAAGCGTGCGCGCTCGATGCGCTGCGCGCGCTCTTCGCTGCGCACGCGATCCAGCGCTGCAAGGTCAAGGCGCCGCCCGCCTATCTGAAGCCCACGCGGCTGGCACCGCTGAGGCTGGCGCAGGTGGCGCCGGCGCACGGCTACGGCGGGCGCGTCGGCCGCACGCTGACCGCAATCGCGCTGACGCTCAACGACCTGGTGCGCGAGCTTGCCCTCGCGATCGGAGAAGCCGGCGGCCTGGAAGCGATCGGCCACTCGCCGATCGCCAGCGGCGGTCTGCACGGGGGTTGGGTCGCGCTCTCCCCGCGCCGGCTGCTGATGCACGGCTACTCATACCTGCCGGGCGTCTCGCTCTCGGGCTGGACCGGCGTAGAACAGGTCGAATTCCGCGTGGGCGGTCGCTCCGGCGCCGACGGCGTGCTGCGCCTGAACGGCCACGGCGAGCTGGTGGGCGCCCTGGAAGGGGTCGCGATCCAAATCTCAACAAAGCAGCTGCTCGGCGCCACCTCGAAGGGCTCCTCGCTCGCCGAGATCGCACGGGCAAGCAAGATGCGCTCGCTGTCGGCAGGCCTGGCCAGACGCCTTGCCGGGAGCACGACCGGCCGCACGCTGTCTGACCTTCTCGCGCTCGACGGCAGCCTCGGTGGCAGGGGCAGCAGTCAATCGCAGGCCGCCCTCGCCTATGAGCTGACACACGCAGCCGGGCGCCAGACCGAGCTCCGCTAAGGTCGGCCAATGCGCAGGCGATTTCTGGGCACCCTGCTTCTCGCGCCTACGCTGATCGCATCGGTGCTGTGCGCGGCACCCGTGCAGGCGCAGGCCCTGGCGTTCTCGGCCTGTCCGCACGCCGCCGGCTTCTCCTGTGCGACCCTGAGCGTGCCGGCGCTGCGCTCCCAGCCGCAGCTCGGCAGCATCGCCCTGCACATCGAGCGCAAGCTGAGCGCCTCGGCGCCGAGCAAAGATGCCGTGCTCGGCCTCGCCGGCGGCCCCGGCCAATCAGCGCTGCCGCTGGCAGGCTACTTCGCCACCGCGATGGCGCCGGCCCTCCACGGTCGCGATCTGGTCGTCTTCGACCAGCGCGGCACCGGCGAATCGGACCCGCTGAGCTGCCCGGCGCTGCAGGCCCCGGAAACGGCGCTCGGCACGCTGGTCGAAAAGTGCGCGCAGCAGATCGGCCCCACGCGCGGCGGCTATGCGACCAGCGAATCGGTCGCCGACATCGACGCGATCAGGCAGGCGCTCGGCTACGAAAAGCTCGTCCTCTACGGCACCTCATACGGCACGAAGGTCGCGCTCCAGTATGCGCAGACCTATCCGAGCACGGTGCAGTCGCTCGTGCTCGACTCGGTCGTGCAGCCGGCGGGGATCGAACCGCTAGATCTGCCCACCCTGAAAGCGATCGAACCGGTGATGAAGGAGCTGTGCTCGCAGCGCGCCTGCGCCGGCATCACCGCAAACGCACTGGGCGACCTCGCGCAGCTGGCGGCGCGTCTGCGCCACAAGCCGCTGAAGGGACAGGTCTACGACGGTGCGGGCAAACGCCACTCCGCCTCCATGCAGGAGGAGCAGCTGCTCGAAGTGCTGATGGCCGGCGATCTGAACCCTGCCCTGCGGGCGATGACCCCCGCGGCCGTACGCTCCGCGCTGCAGGGCGATCCGGCGCCGCTGCTGCGGCTCGACCTGCTCTCCGAGGGCCTGGTCCCGAGCCTGCCGCGCAAACCGCAGCCGCCGAGCTCGACGCAGGAGATCGACACCGCGCTGCTCCTCGACACCACCTGCGAAGACACCCCCTATCCGTGGCAGCGCAGCAGCCCGCCCACGACGCGCCTGACCGAAGCGACCGCTGCGTTGAACGCGGTGCCCTCCTCCGACTTCTACCCCTTCGACGCCGCCACCGCCGCCGGCGCGGGCCTGATGGGCGGCTGCGCGCGCTGGCCCTACAGCACTCCGGGACCGACGCCGGCGGGCCCCCTGCCCGACGTGCCGACCCTGATCCTCTCCGGCGCGCAGGACCTGCGCACGCCGACCTCCGGCGCGCGGCGCGTGGCGGCGATGATCCCCGGCGCCCAGCTGCTCGTGGTCCCCTACACCGGCCACTCCGTTCTCGGCAGCGACTTCAGCGGCTGCGCGCAGGTCGCGGTCGAAGCGTTCTTCGAAGGCGCCCGGGTGCTGCCCTGCGGGCCGATCCCCGACCTCTTCAGCCCCACCCCGGTGATCCCAACCAGTTTGCAGCGCCTCGCTCCCGTTGCGGGCCTTCCGGTCAAGGCCGGCCGCACGCTGCGTGCCGTCGTGGACACGATGATCGATCTCGACCGCCAGGTGATCGGCGCCACCCTCCAGGCAGAGCAGGCCCTGCCGAGCGGATCGAGCTTCGGCGGGCTTCGGGGCGGATACGCGCGCATCACCAGCAGGTCGGTGCGCCTGCACCGGTTCTCATTCGTGCCGGGCGTTGACCTCGAAGGCGTCTTTCCGGTCCACAAAGGCGAAGTCGGAGCCGCGAGCGTTGCGATCGGCGGCAGCGCCGGCGCGCACGGTTCGGTCCGGATCGGGACCGGCGGCGAAGTCTCAGGCCAACTTGAAGGCCACAGCTTCGCGGCCGCCACCGGCAGCGCCTCGACGGCGAGCGTGGCCGCCAAAGGGCGCTGGCCCGGCATGCGCAGCGACCTTCTGCCGGCGGCGCTGAGCTTTCCGCTGCCCCTGCTCGCGCGCCAGCGCTGAAGGCAAACTAGGCTGCGCGAGTGACAAACGCACTCGCCAAGGAGAGCTCTCCGTACCTGCGCCAGCATGCCGAGAACCCAGTCGACTGGTTGCCCTGGGGGCCGGAGGCGCTGGAGCGCGCCCAGACGGAGGATCGGCCGCTGCTCGTATCGATCGGCTACTCGGCCTGCCACTGGTGCCACGTGATGGAGCGGGAGTCCTTCGAGGACGAGGCAGTGGCTGCGCTGATGAACGCGAGCTTCGTGTGCGTGAAGGTCGATCGCGAGGAGCGCCCCGACGTCGACGCGATCTACATGGAGGCGGTGCAGGCGATTACCGGCAGCGGGGGCTGGCCGCTGAACGTATTTCTGACGCCTGAGCAGATGCCGTTCTTCGGCGGCACCTACTACCCGCCGCAGCCGCGAGCGGGCATGCCTTCCTGGAGCCAGGTGCTCGAAGCGATCGCGCAAGCGTGGAGCGAGCAATCCGGCGAAATCAGGGAGCGAGTTGAGCAGCTGCGTTCGCGGCTGGCGGGCGCAGCGCTGCTGCGGCCCTCGCAGGCACCGCTGGACCCCAGCTCGCTTTCCGAAGCCGTGGAGCGGCTGGCCGGCAGCTTCGACGTGCGGCACGGCGGCTTCGGCGGGGCGCCGAAGTTCCCGCAGCCGACCGTGATCGAGTTCCTGCTCGGCGAGGCCGCCGCAGGCGGGGAGCCGCAGGCGGCCGAGATGGCGCTGGCGAGCCTGCGGGCAATCGCCTCCGGGGGCATCCACGATCTGCTCGGCGGCGGCTTTCACCGCTACTGCGTCGACGCAAGCTGGACGGTGCCGCACTTCGAGAAGATGCTCTACGACAACGCGCTGCTGGCCGGCGCCTATCTGCACGCCTTCAAGCTCGACGGCGATCCTCGCCTGCTCGAGGTGGGCCTGCAGGCGATCGAGTTCCTGCGCCGCGAGATGCAAGACCCCGACGGCGGCTTCTATTCGGCGCTGGACGCCGACTCCGGCGGCGTGGAGGGCGCCTTCTACGTCTGGACGCTCGCGGAGCTGCGCAAGGAGCTCGGCGACGCCGATGCGCAGGCCGCAATCGACTGGACGGGCGCCAGCGAGCAGGGCAACTTCAGCGACCCACATCATCCCGCGCCGGGCCTGAACGTACTCACCGATCGGCCCTCCGCCCCGCGCCCTGACGCCGCCACGGCGCAGCGCATCCGGGAGACGCTGCTCGCGGCGCGCGCCAAGCGCGTACGCCCCGGCCTGGACGACAAGCGCCTTGCCTCTTGGAACGCGCTGGCGATCTCGGCGCTGGCGCAGACGGGCGCCCTGCTTCTCTCCACAGGCGATCGTCGGCTCGGGCAGGAGCTGATCGAGGACGCGCGCCGCTGCGCGGATTTCGTGTTGCAGCGGATGGTCGCCGGGCACGGGAGGCTGCTGCGCACATGCAGCGCCGACGGCGCCGCTTGCATCCCCGCGTTCCTGGAGGACCACGCCTTCATGCTGCAAGCGCTGCTGGAGCTCTACCAGGCAAGCTTCGAGGAGCGCTGGTTCCTGCAGGCGCGCTCGCTTGCGGACACGATGATCGAGCGGTTCGCCGACCCTGAGGCGGGCGGCTTCTTCTCCACCGCCGCCGACGCCGAGCCGCTGGTGGCCAGGCGCAAGGACATCGACGACACGCCGATCCCCGCGGGCGCCTCCAGCGCGGCTGTGGGCCTGCTGCGGCTGGCGGCGCTCAGCGGCGAGTCCTCATACGAGCAGCCGGCGCTCTCGGCGATCGCCCTGCTCCAGGACCTCGCCCCCCAGCATCCGCTCGCCTTCGGGCACATGCTGCAGGCGATCCGCATGCACGTGAGCCCGATCGCCGAGATCGCAATCGTGGGAGCGGCCGGCCCGCAGCGCGAAGCGCTCGTGCGCGTGGTGCGAGAGCGGCACCGGCCCGCGGCAGTGCTCGCCGTCGGTCCCGGGGACGGCGCGCGCCCGACGGCGGTGCCGCTGCTGCAGGGGCGCGGCGAGCTGGACGGGCGGCCCGCCGCCTACGTGTGCGAGCGCATCGAGCTGCCTGCGGCCGGTGAGCGAGCCGGAGGAGCTGCGCGCGCTGCTGGAGCGCTCGCGCTCGTAGGCGCGGATCGGCTCGCCCGGACCTACAGCACCGCCAGGTAGCGGTCGAGCTCCCACTTTGTGACCTGCACGCGGTAGTCGTCCCATTCCTGGCGCTTGATCTCGACGTAGCGGTTGAACATGTGCTCGCCGAGCGTGCGCAGCACGAGCTCGGAGTCGGCGGTGAGCTCGATCGCCTCGCCAAGCGTCTCGGGCAGCTGTTCGATGCCCACGCGCTTGCGCTCCTCGCCGGGCAGGTGATAGAGGTTCTTCTCCATCGGCTCGGGCAGCTCGTAGCCCTTCTCGATCCCCTCCAGACCTGCCTGCAGCAGCACCGCGAAGGTGAGGTAGGGGTTGCACGCCGGGTCGGGGCAGCGCAGCTCCATCCGCGTCGCCCTTTCGCGGCCGGGGTGGTAGAGCGGCACGCGCACGAGCGCCGAGCGGTTGCGACGCGACCAGGCGACGTACACGGGCGCCTCATACCCGGGCACCAGGCGCTTGTAGGAGTTCACCCACTGCGCGAAGATCGAGCAGATCTCGCGCGCGTGCTTGAGCTGCCCGGCGATGAACGCCTTTGCCACGTCCGAGAGGAAGTAGGGATCATCGGCGTCGAAGAAGGCGTTCTTGCCGCCTGAGAAGAGCGACTGGTGGGTGTGCATTCCGGAGCCGTTCTCGCCGAAGAGCGGCTTGGGCATGAAGGTCGCATGCCAGCCGTACTTCATCGCGTACTCCTTGACCGTGATCCGGTAGGTCATGCAGTCGTCGGCCATCTTCAGCGCGTCGGCGTAGCGCATGTCAACCTCGTGCTGGCTGGGGCCGACCTCGTGATGGGAGTACTCGACGTGGACGCCGAGCTGTTCGAGCGCGAGCACCGTCTCGCGGCGCACGTCGGAGCCGGCGTCGAGCGTGGTCAGGTCGAAGTAGCCGCCCTCGTCGAGCACCTCGGTGCCGTTCTTGTCCTTGAACAGGAAGTACTCGAGCTCGGGGCCGACGTTGAAGGTGTCGAAGCCCATCTGCTGCATGCGGGTGAGCGCGCGCCGCAGCACGTGCCGGGGATCGCCCTCGTAAGGCGTGCGCTCCGGCGTGAGCACGTCGCAGAACATCCGTGCGACCCCCTGGTCCTGTGGGCGCCACGGCAGCACCGCGAACGTCGAGGGGTCGGGCATCGCGATCATGTCGGACTCCTCGATCGCGTTGAAGCCGGTGACCGAGGAGCCGTCGAAGCCCATCCCGCCCTCGAGCGCGTCGTCCAGTTCGGCGACGTTGATCGAGAAGGACTTCAGCCGGCCGAGGATGTCGGTGAACCAGAGCCGGATGAAGCGGATGTCGCGCTCGCTGACGAGCGCTCTCACATCCTCAGCGGTCTTCGGCGCATCCGGCATCGCAGCCGCGGAGATTAGTCGATCCGGCGGCCGCCGAGAACGCGCGAGCAGCCCACGAGCGCTCAAGTGGCGCCCGGCCGGCTATCCGTGGGCGCTGAGGATCGCGAGCAGCAACAGCAGTACGCCCAGCGCAACCGCCCAGGCGGCAATCCTGTCGGGGCGCGGGCCGATCCGCTGCGCCGGCCGCGGCCGCGGCCGGCGTCGCCGGTCTCCCTCACCCACTCCCCGCCGCTCCACGGCCTCGTCCTGCGGATGCGCGGCCACAAGGCTCAGACGCGGGCCGGTGCGCACTTCGCGCACCCCCCGGCGGCGCGGCGCGGAGCTGCGGACGCCGCCGGCCGACTCGCGGGCGCGGCGGCGCTCGATGCGCTCCCTCACCTCGTAAACGTCGGCCCACCACTCGCGCGCCTCGGCCTCTCGTGGCATCGGCCACGATGCTACGCCGGACATCGGACGCTACTTGTGGCCTGCGACCGCCGCGACGAATTCGGCGACGGCTTCGGCCTGCGGGCCTTCGTAGAGTTTCGCGGGCATGTTGCCGAGCCCGAGCGCCCGGCCTTCGGTGATCGAGCTCATCACCAGCGCCTTGCGCGCGGCGAAGTCTGCTTCTTCGGGCACCCGCACGTCGAGGTTCGGCCCGATCCTGCCGACGGAGTTGGTGGCCTTCAGCGTGTGGCAGACCGCGCAGGCCTCGCTGAACAGTTCGCGGCCTTTGACCTCCTTGTGGCTGAGGTGCACGCCGACCGCCGTGCTCGCCTGGCTTTCGCCGTTTTTGAGCAGGATCAGCAGCAGCCCGACCAGCCCGAAGGCGAACGTGAGCACGACGACGAGCAGGATCGCCCGGTTGGCGAGCCTGGATTCACCGGACAAGGTCTCCCTGCGCGAGCCACCCGTCGCGGCGATGTAGACCGCGATGGCCACGACGGCGCAGAGGATGAAGAATGCGATGACCATATCTGCGGGCGAGAAGATATCGGAAGCCGCGGGCGCCCGCAGAGGCGCCGCCTCGCCGATCTGCCCGATGTGAGCTTCCTCGCCAATTCTTTAGGTTTCGCCAAGCATCCGCGCTAGCCTGGAATTGCGCGGTCCGACGGCCCATCCACGGCCGGCCGGGCCAGATCATCGAGCGAACAGGATCATTGGATGAGCAGTCTCCTCCGTCGCCTCTCCCTCTCCCGCCTGCTGCTGCTCTGCGCCACGGTGGTTGCGGTCGCAGCCCTCGGCAGCGCCCTGGCATCGGCGCTCGGCAACGATCCAAAGCCCGGCCCCAAGCCACTGGCGCAAGCGATCCACGACGCGCTCACCGCCCCGCAGCCGCAGGGCTTCAGCGCGCACGTGAAGTTCGTCAACCACCTGATCGAAGGCGCAAGCCTGCAGGGTCAGGAAGGCTCCACCGCAAGCAATCCACTGCTCAGTGGCGCCGAAGGCAGGGTGTGGATCTCCACCGGCGGGCAGATCAGGCTCGAACTGGCCTCCGAAAAGGGCGCGACCCGAGATCCTCTACGACGGCTCCACGCTCACCGTCTACGAGGCGTCGGGCAACGCGCTCTACGAATACACGCCGCCGCAGAAGACCGGAGATGCGTCTGCAAGCCCGAGCGGCGATGCACACCAGCCACCGAGCGTCGCCCAGATCCAGGAAGCGATCACCCGACTGATGGGGCACGTCAACCTCAGCGGCGCGGTGCCCACCGACGTCGCCGGTCAGCCGGCCTACTCGGTGAAGATCTCCCCGCGCAGCAACGGCGGACTGGTGGGCGGCGCCGAACTGGCGTGGGACGCAAACCACGGCGTGCCGCTGCGGCTCGCGGTCTACGCGAAGGGCGACGGGTCGCCGGTGCTCGAGCTCAGCGCCACCGAAGTCTCCTACGGCCCGGTCTCGAGCTCGGTGTTCTCGCTTTCGCTGCCGGCGAACGTCAAGCGGACGAAGATCGCCCCGCCGAGCTCCTCCGGCCCCCACAAGGGCAACCACCCGCACATCAACGCGCAGACGACGGGGCTCGCAGCCGTGCAGGCAAAGCTGCCCTTCACGCTGCAGGCACCCGCCACGCTGGCAGGCATGAGCCTGCATGAAGTGCGACTGATCGAAGTCAACGACCATGACTCGGCACTGCTCGGCTACGGCGAAGGTCTCGGCGGCATCATCGCGATCGAGTCTCAGGCCAATGCCGGTGCTCAGGAATCCGAAGGCTCCTCCTCGCAGCTCGGCCTGCCGCACGTCTCGATCGACGGCGCCAGCGCCAGCGAGCTGCCCACGGCGCTCGGCAGCATCCTCAGCTTCCGCAGCGGCGGCATCGACAACATCCTGGCCGGCTCGGTGACGCCGTCGGTCCTGCAGGCGGCGGCCAAGGGTCTCTAGGAGTGAGGAGCGAGCAGGCGCCGCCCGTCCTGGCGCGCGGGCTGGTCAAGCGCTACAAGGAGGTACTCGCCGTTCGACCACGTCGACCTGGAGGTGCGCGTCGGCGACGTCTACGGCTTCCTCGGGCCAAACGGCGCCGGCAAGACCACCACTCTGCGCATGGCGCTCGGGCTGATCGCCCCAACTCAGGGCAGCGTGCAGCTGTTCGGCCGCGACCCGATGCACGCGGGCGCCGCCGCGTTGGAGGGCGTCGCCGGCTTCGTGGAGGCGCCCCGCTTCTACCCCTACCTCACCGGCGCCAAGAATCTCGAACTGCTCGCGGCGCTGGACGGAGACGGCGCGGCGAGCCGGATCGAGGAGGTGCTCGACACGGTGGAGCTGGCCCCGCGCGCCAAGCACAAGGTCGGCGGCTACTCGCACGGCATGCGCCAGCGCCTTGGGATCGCCGCCGCGCTGCTGCGCCGCCCGCGCCTGCTGATCCTCGACGAGCCCGCCACGGGTCTCGATCCCGCCGGCATGAGAGACATGCGCGAGCTGATCAGAGCGCTCGCCAAAGATGGAATCACGGTGCTGCTCTCCAGCCACCAGCTGCCCGAGGTGCAGGAGCTTTGCGATCGGGTGGCGATCGTCAAGGACGGCCGGATCGTCTACGAGGGCGACCTCGCCGAGCTGCGCCGTCAGGCCGGGGGCGGATACGGGCTGCGCACCGATGACGACGCGCGCGCGAGGCAGATCGCCGGAACCCATCCAGACCTGCAGGTGAGCGTCGATCGGCAGGGCGCGCTGAAAGTGCATGGCACACAGGCGGCGATCGGCGCGCTCTCGATCGCGCTCGGCCAGGCCGGCGTGGCAATCCTGGCGCTCACTCCCGAGCTTGCGAGCCTCGAGGAGCTCTTCTTCGGGCTGACCGAGGAGCGCGCGTGAGCATCGCCGAGCCGGTGAGCCCCCCGGTCGAGGCGCAGCAGGTCCGCCACCGCCGACCCTCGACGCTGAGGGTGCTGCGCGTGGAGCTGCGCAAGCTGCGCTCCCAGAAGCGCACCTACCTGGGCCTCGGGATCGCAGTGGTCATCCCATTGCTGTTCGTGCTGGCGCAGAACCTGCGAAGCCATCCCTCCCACGGCGGCGGCAACATCTTCTTCAGCCACATCACCGAATCGGGGCTGGCGAGCCCGGTGCTGCTGCTGATCCTCTCGGCGCCGGTGTTCCTGCCGTTGATCGCCGCGCTGGTCGCCGGCGACGTGGTCGCAAACGAGAACGCCAACGGCACCTTGAAGACGATCCTCACGCGCTCGGTCGACCGCAGCCAGGTGATCGCCGCCAAGACCCTGACCGCGCTGATCTACGCCGCCGCCGGAGCCTTCACGATGGCCCTGGTCGCCACGCTCGCCGGCGTGGCCTCCTGGGGCTTTCACAGCGTGGTCACCCTGTCCGGCACGATCGTCTCGGCGCCGAAGGGCCTGCTGCTCGTGGTGGCCGCGTACGCCTTCTACCTGATCCCGCTGGCGGCCGTGGCCAGCATCGGCGTGCTGCTCTCGACGCTGACGCGCAACAGCGCCGCCGCCGTGGTCGGCACGCTGGCGTTCACGCTGCTGCTGGCGCTGGTGACGCTGATCCCCGGCCTGGAAGGCGCGGGACCGTATCTGCTGAGCACGCAGTACCAGGCCTGGCAAGGCCTGCTGGCCACTCCGACCAACTGGGCCCCGATTCTGCACTCGCTGTGGGTCTGCGCGCTCTACGCCGTGCCGGCATTGATCGCTGCCTACCTCGTCTTCCTGCGAGCAGACGTGACCGGCGGCTGACCTGCTTCATGCACCAGCCGGGGCTCGAACCCGGATCTCCGGCTTTTAAGGCCGACCCTTTCACCGATTAAGGCACTGGTGCTCGGCACTGCAGGCAATTCACTTCGCGACGCAGCGGGCACCATAACAGATGGTCCCTACGTGTCCAGTGGGAATTTGGTGAGTGCGCAATTCCTCACCATTGCCGGCAGAGAGTCAGAAACAAAAAGAGAGTGTGAAGTGAGAAACATATCGCGAAAGCGTTGCAATTGGGGCTCGTTGCCTCATATGCTCCAGGATCAGTGACGGATTCGACGCAGAAGATCGAGGGCCGCCTTCCGCCGGGCCCGCGCCTGCCGAGCGCGCTGCAGACGCTCTACTGGAGCAGCCGGCCGCTGCCCTTCATGCGTGCCTGCAGAGCCCGCTTCGGCGAGATCTTCACATTGCGCATACGCCACACGGGCACGTGGGTATTGCTGAGCGATCCCGCCGACGTAAAGACGGTGTTCACAGCCGATGCGGGCACGCTCGGAGTCGGCGAAGCGAACACGCTGCTGGGGCCGGTGCTCGGCCGGAGCTCGGTGATGCTGCTCGAGGAGCCCGCCCACATGGTGCATCGCAAGCGGATGCTTCCGCCCTTCCACGGCCGCCAGATGATGGACTACGGCGAGGTCGTGACCGACGTCACTCGGGAGGAGATCGCGCGCTGGCCGGTCGGAGAGCCGTTCCCGCTGTGGCCGCGCATGCAGTCGATCACCCTCGATGTGATCATGCGCGCGACCTTCGGCTCGGTGCAGACCCCGGAGATGAAGCACCTGCGCGAGCTCATGCGCCGGCTCACCGAGTGGATGAACAGCCCGCGACGGCTGGCGGTGCTCGCGGCGTTCGGACCCCGCTGGCTAATACGCAACGCCTCCTTCAGAGCGGTGATGGACCCCGTGGAAGCGGCGGTGCTGGACGAGGTGCGACGCCGGCGCTCGGCCGGGGCGCAGACGGCGCAGACGCCGAGCGAGCCACAGGACATCTTCTCGATCATCGAGCACGCCCACGCCGCCGAGGGCACGCCGCTGAGCGAGCAGGAGATGCGCGACGAACTGATGACGCTGATCCTCGACGGCCCGACCTCGAGCTCGCTCGCGTGGGCCTTCGAGCGGCTGATGCGCAGCCCCGAGAAGCTGCTGCGCCTTCGCGATGAGATCGCCTGCGGGGATGAGACATACCTCGACGCGGTCGTGCGCGAGACGCTGCGCCTGCGACCGGCGGTGCCGGTGGTGGTCCGGCGGCTGCTTGAGCCGATGGAACTCGGCGGCCAGCTCGTGCCGGCCGGCGCGACTGTCGCGCCGTGCATCTACCTGATGCACCACCGCGAGGACCTCTACCCCGACCCGGACAGCTTCCAGCCCGAGCGCTTTCTCGATGCTCCCCCCGGCACCTACACCTGGATCCCGTTCGGCGGCGGCGTGCGTCGCTGCGCGGCGGCGAGCTTCGCGCTGCTGGAGATGAAGCGCGTAATCCAGACGGTGCTGGGAGAGGTCGATCTGCAGCCGCTGCAGCAGCGTCCCGAGAAGGTGGTGAAAAGCTCGATCGCCTACGCGCCCGAGCACTGGGCGACCGCGGTCATGGCGCGACGGGACGCGGTGCCGGCCTGACAGCGGCAAAGACCGGCTGCAGCACGCGGTTGGCCAGCAGGCCCAGGCAGCCGAGGTTCGCGAACCCGGGGCCCTGGCTCACGCCGGCCAGGCCGGGAACGTGCAGGCGCGGAGCCACGCCGGCCAGCTCGAGGTGACGGCCGAAGACCGGTTCGGGCGCCGGAGCGCTCCACAGCGGCCCGGCCTGCGCCTCGATCAGATCGCGTGCGCTCTGGGAGAGCAGCACGCGCAGCTGCTCGAGCAGATCGAAGCCGATGCAGTTGACGACGTAGTCGTGCTCGGCCACGCCGGGCCCCTCGGTGCCGTCGTACTCGATCCGCACGCGCCGATCCCCGTCCGCCGCGGCCAGATGCACCACTCGCCCGGCGATGAACGAGCAGCGTTCGTCGTAGGCGATGCCGGCAAGGCCATCGGGGCCGAAGACGCCGCGATCGCACTGTTTGACGAATTCACGCCGGGCCTGCAGGCTCAGTTTGTCCCAGGAGATCGCATCCGGAGTCGAGAAGGCGCGGTTCTCCAGGAAGCTCTCGCCGCGGCTGAGCGGCAGCGTCGGCGTGTAGACGGTCAGGTGCACGTCCGGGCGAAAGCCGAGCAGGAAGAGCACGCTGCTCAGCGAGCTCTCGCCGCCGCCGACGATCGCTATCTCGCAGCGCCGGTCGGTCGGTATCTTCGCGAGCTCCGGCCGCCTGCTGTCGCAGTGGAAGATCCGGTGCGCGATCGCAGGATCGTGGTGCAGGTTGCGGTGAATGCCGGGGCCGGTGAGCACGAGCGCAGGGGCCTGCAGGCACCGGCGCTCGTTCTGCGTCTCTATCTCGACCGACCAACGCTCCTGCCCGGGCGCGGCGTCGAGCTCCAGGGCGCGCCCTCGCAGATGGGTGATTCCGGATCGCGCCCGGGAGAGCACCCAGGTCAGATAGCGGCCGTATTCGCGGTGCTGCACAGGCGGGGAGCCCGCGTCGATCCAGCGCGCGTAGCCCTTCCTGGCGATCAGGTAGCGGTGCCAGGAGAACTCCGCCATCGCGCTGTCGATCGCAAAGCCGTCCTGCCCGAGCTCATCGACGCTCTGATACGGGAAGCCGACGTCCTTGGCGGGCGTGAGCGCGAGAAACTCGCTCCCGGAGGTGTAGCCGTTGACGCCCGACCAGGTGGCAGCGACTTCGGTCGCCTCGACGATCGTGAGGTTGACCGGCCCCAGACCGAGCTCGTTGATCGTGTGCACCTTCGTCGCGATCGCCGCGGCCTTCGCGCCGGCGCCGACGATGATCAGATCGGGCTCTGGCGCAAGCGTCTGCTCCCGCCTCATCGTCGCAACCGCAGCCTGGTTCGATTGTTTCCGTCCCTGCCGCAAAGTGAGTTCGGCGCCGCGATCGCACGCTCGCAGGCGAGCGTCGCCGCATCCAACACGTGTGTGTGCGCCTGGGGATCTCGCATGTGCAAGGGGACCCCCGATCGCGTGCGGAGGCTCCTCTCAGACATCGTAGGCGCCCCGATGCGGGCCGGCAAACCGCTGCCCGCCGGCAGCGCCGCCGAGCGGGCCAAAGCCGATTTGACAACCCCAAGGCGGCGGGCTACATCTTGGCAATGCTGACGGCCACCAATCTCTTCGACTACTTCGAGGAGACGCCGCAGGAGGGCGAGCAGGCGTTGTGGGCCGCGCGTCCGCCGCTGCGGCCACAGGCGGGCTGCGACCTGAAGCTGATGCCGCGCTCGCCCGGATGGCGGGACGATCCCGAGGCGGTGAGCGCGCTCGAGCGGATCGAATCCGAGCCCTGGGTGGCCGGCGTGACCTGCCGCGAGAGCAGCGTGGACGTGCTGTTGCAGGACGACTGGATAGAAACAGTCGGTCAGGCGCTGCTCGATGGCGATACGCGCGAAGACACGCTCGCCGACCTTGCCACCGAACGCCGTTTCACCGTCCAGTTCTGGGACGCCAACGCCACCAAGGCGCTGCACGCGGGCCATCTGCGCAACCTCGCGCTCGGGAACTCGATCGCCGCGGCGCTCGAACAGGCGGGCGCGGACGTCGAGCGCCGCAGCCTGATCTCCGACGTGGGCCGTGCGATGGGCGAGGCGATGGCCGGGGTGGTGGGCAGCGGCCAGCACGTCCATCTCTGGCCCTCGGGCAACGAGAAGAGCGACCACTTCGTGGGCGAGTGCTACGCCGGATACGTCAAGAGCGGCAGCGCGCTGGCAACCGGCTCGGAGGAGGAGGACTCGCTCACGCGCGAGCTGACGATGCGCGGAGACGAGGCCGACACCTGGATCAAACGGGTGCTGGCGGGCGACCGCGAGGCGCTCGATCTCTGGAGCAAGACCCGCGCGTGGGCGATCGGCGGCCAGCGCAAGACGCTCGCCCGCCTCGGCATCGCCTTCGACCGGGTCATCTTCGAGTCCGACTACCTGCCCGAGATGCTGCAGCTGACCGAGCAGGGCCTGCGCGAAGGCCGCTTTCTGCGGCGCGACGACGGGGTGATCTGCTACCCCACCGGCCACGAGGACTTCGACGAGCTGCCGCTCGTGCGCGGCGACGGAGTGCCCACCCAGCACATGCGCGCGCTGGCCTACTGGCTCTCGGCCCCTGACATGGACGAGCGCAACACGATGCAGGTGTGCGGGATCGAGTGGGTCTCCCACGTCACCTACAGGCGCCAGCTGATGAGTGAGCTGATGGCCGTGCAGCAGGCCGAGCCGGAGCAGGAGATGCACCCGACCCAGGACATCTTCCACGGCATGGTCGCGCGCCAGAAGCGTGCTTTCTCATCCAGCCAGGAGGGCGCGCTGCTGATCGACCAGCTGATCGAAGCGCTCGACGCGCAGATGGAGGCCCACCCGGAGGGGCGGGCCGTGCGCCGCACACATCCGCACCCCGAACGCACGGCGCCCCAGGTCGCGCTCGGCTTCTTCCTGACCAAGCCCTCGACCCCGGAGGTGGACTTCGACCCCGAGGGCCTGCTCGTCCCCCGCGGCAGCCCGGGCTTCGACCTCGTTCGCGCCAGAGCGCGTGCCGCCGGCGGCACGCGCAGCGAGCTGGCCCCGTCGCAGCAGCCCGACTTCCGCTTCGCGGTCGTGCAGTCGGAGATCTACAGGAGGCATCTGCGGCTCGCGGTGGAGCGACTGGACGTGGGCCCGCTGGCCCGTCACGTCAACCATCTCGCGCGCTGGTTCATGGAGCGCGACCGCAGCGAGCACGCCTCCCGCGCGGTCGCGACGCTGCTCGATCGGGGCGCACGCGGACTCGGACTGGAAAGGCGGTGAGGCTCAGATGAAGACCCTGCTCGTCAACAACTACGACTCCTACACCTACAACGTCTTCCACCTGCTCGCGGCGGCGTGCGGCGAGGAGCCGATCGTCGTGCACAACGACGACGTCACCTGGCGGGCGCTCTCGCGCGAGCACTTCGACGCGATCGTGCTCTCGCCGGGGCCGGGGCACCCCGGGCGCTGGCACGACTTCGGCGTCTGCTCGGACATCCTGGCCCGCAGCGAGGCCCCGGTGCTGGGAATCTGCCTCGGCCATCAGGGTCTCGGCCGGGTGCTCGACGGGCTGGTCGAGCAGGCGCCGATGGCGATGCACGGGCGTCTGAGCAAGGTCCAGCACGTCGGCAACGGGCTCTTCGCCGACATCCCCCAGGGCTTCTCGGTAGTGCGTTACCACTCGCTGGCGGTGACGGGGCCCTTCGCGCGCAACGCCCGCATCACCGCCTGGACCGCCGATGGCGTGGTGATGGGCATCGAACACGACACGCGCCCGCTCTGGGGCGTCCAGTTCCACCCCGAGTCGATCTCTACCGAGCACGGGCGCAAGCTGTTTGAGAACTTCTACCGGCTCGCCTGCGGCGAGAGAGCGCACGCAGGCACGCAGGTACGCACCATGCGTCCGCGACCGGCCGCTCCCAAGGCGCCCGCAGCCGAGGCCAAGCCCACGCTGCACATGCGCACGATCGACGCGCAGGCGCCGACCGAGCCGCTCTTCGAAGCGCTCTTCAGTGATGCCGAGCACGCCTTCTGGCTCGACAGCGTCGATGCGCCCACGCGGCTTGCGCAGCGCTCCTACCTCGGCACGAGCGCGGGCAACGGCCGCTGCGTGCTGGAGTACGACATCGAGCAGGGACGCGTGAAGATCGATCGGGCCGGCGGCGCCGAGGTTCGGAGCGCTTCGATCTTCGACGTGCTCGACAGCGAGCTGACGCAGTGCGAGATCGATCCGCCGCCGAGCATCGACCGCGGCCTGGTCGGAGGGTTCGTCGGGTATCTCGGCTACGAGTGCAAGGTCAACTGCGGCGCGGTCACGATCCACCGCTCCGACGTTCCCGACGCGACGATGATGCTCGCCAACCGCCTGATCGCCGTCGATCACGTTGCCCACCGCACGCATCTGCTGGCGCTGTGCACCGGCGATGAGGCGCCAGAGGTGCAGGGGTGGCTCGACCGCGCGGAGAGTTGCGTCCGCGCAGCGATCGCCGACGCCTCCGAGCCCACCGCGGCCTCCGAGCCCACCGCGGCCTCGGAGTCCGGCCTGCGCGCCTTCGCACTGCAACAGCCCGATCGCAGCAATCTGGGCTCCGGTGAGGATGCGGCCACCGAGGACCAGGTCGTCTTCCACTGCGGCCGCGGCCGGCGGCAGTACATCGCCGACATCCACCGCTGCCAGGCCGAGCTCGCGGCGGGCGAGTCCTACGAGGTCTGCCTCACCGATCAGAATCTCCACCTCCGCAAGCCCGGACCCGTTCGCCCTCTACAAGATCCTGCGGCGACGCAACCCCGCGCCTTTTGCCGCCTACCTGAAGCTCGGCGAGATCGCCGTCGTCAGCTCCTCCCCGGAGCGGTTCCTCTCAGTGGACCGCGACCGCGTGGTGCAGGCACGCCCGATCAAGGGCACGGTGCGCCGCAGCGCCGATCCCGACCAGGATCGCGAGCTGCACGACCAGCTGCTTGACGATGAAAAGACCTTCGCCGAGCACCTGATGATCGTCAACCTGCTCCGCAACGACCTCGGCCGCGTCTGCGAGATGGACACCGTGCAGGTGCCGGAGCTGCGGGTGGTGGAGAGCTACCCGACGGTGCATCAGCTGATCTCCACGATCACCGGCTCGCTGCGCGCCGACCGCACCCCCGTGGAGTGCGTGCGAGCGTGCTTCCCCGGCGGCTCGATGACCGGCGCGCCGAAGCTGCGCACGATGGAGATCATCGACTCGATGGAGCGCTGCGCCCGCGGGGTCTACTCGGGCGCACTCGGCTACTTCGGCCTCGACGGCAGCGTCAACCTCTCGATCGTGATCCGCACGATCGTGCTGCGGCCCGGCGCAACCACGATCGGGGCGGGCGGCGCGATCGTGATGCAGTCCGACCCGGAGGAGGAGTTCGAGGAGATCCTGCTGAAGGCGCGGGCGCCGATGGCTGCGATCGCCGAGGCCGTGACCGGCAGAGCCGACCCGCAGGCGTGGCGAGTCGAGCTCGAGCCGGCACAGGAGCCGGTGCAGGAGCTGGCTGGCGCCCGATGAGCAGCGCGATGCCCGCCGGTTCGGAGAGTTTGCCCTCGCAGGGCGCCTGCACGGTCCGCCGTGCAGGCGCCGAAGACTTGAGCGCCGCGATCGGCGCGGTGCGCGAGCTGCTGGTGGAGCTCGGAGGCGCGCCGCCGCCGATCGAGGCGATGGAAGCAGCGGCAGCGGAGCTGATCGAGCAGCCCGAGGATGGTCTGCTGCTGGTCGCCGAGCAGGATGGCGAGCTGGTCGGGGTGGCCGCGGCGAGCTTCCAGCTCGCGATCCACACCGCCGGACGCTACGCGCTGCTGCAGGACCTGTGGGTCACGCCCGCGCTCCGCAGCGGCGGGGTCGGCGCCCAGCTGATCGACGCGCTCTGCGCGGAGTCTCGCGCGCTCGGAATGCCGCGCGTGGAAGTCGGCCTGCCCAGCGAGGACTTCCCGCGCCTGCGATCCACGCGCAACTTCTATCTGAAAAACGGCTTTACGCCACTTGGCCCGCGGATGCGACTGGTGCTCATGTGAGCGAGCTGATGATGGTGCAGCAGCGCGACACGCTCGGCGGCTGCGTGCCGTGGATCCTCGACCAAGCCGGCAACCGCACCGCGGGGCTCGACGACGACCGTCGCCTCAGCGAGGTCCAGGAGGGACTGGAACGGCACCCCGGCGTGCAGCGCTGCGATCCGCAGGTCGCCTCCGAGCAGCTTCAGCAGACGCTCAGCGCCCTGCACGAGGCCGACTACCTGCAAACGCTGCAGCAGGCGCCGGCGGGCGAGGCGGTGCTGATCGGCGAGCTCGCCGAACCGGGCCTGGAGCCCGACACGCCCGTGTGTGCGGAGGCATTCGCCGCTGCGCGCGAAGGCGTGCGCACCTCGATCGCCGCCGCCAGCGCGATCCTCGAAGGCGCCCGCTTCTCCTACGCGCTCTGCCGTCCGCCCGGCCACCATGCGGGGCCGGCCTGGCTCGGCGGCTACTGCTACCTCAACAACGCCGCCGCAGCGGCCCACACCCTCTGTGCCCAGACGCCGCACGACGGACCGGAATCGCGCATCGCGATCCTGGACGTAGATCTGCACTACCCCAACGGCACCTCCGGGATCGTCGCGCGCAGCCGCGACATGGCGCTGCACTCCCTGCACGGCTCCACCGGCGCGAACCTGCCCTGGCAGCGCGTGCGCCCGCGCAGCGAGCGCGAGCGCTTGGTCTCCTTCCGCAGCGCGCCGAGCGTCCCCGAGTACCTCGACGCGCTGGCGGAAGCGATCGATGGCATCAGCCGCTGCTCCAACGCGATCGTGCTCTCCCTCGGCTACGACACGATCGCGCAGGACCCGCATGGCGCCTGGAGCTTCACGCCCTCGATCTTCGCGCGGATCGGCCGCCTGATCGCAGACTCGGGGCTGCCGGTGTGCGTAGTGCAGGAGGGCGGCTACGCGCTCGGATCCCTGGCCGACTGCAGCCACGCCTTCGCCACGGGCCTGCTCAGCGGAGGGCAGGCATGAGCGAGCCGGACCAGAGCAACGGCCTGGCCCATTTCAGGCGCCGCCTCGACCTCCTCGACGACGAGATCGCGCGCCTGCTCGGCGAGCGCTTCCAGATCTGTCGCGAAGTGGCGCTGCACAAGCGCGAGCACGACATCCCGATGATGCAGCCGGGGCGAGTGGCGCAGGTGCGCGAACGCTACCTGCAGCGCGGCGAGCAGGCCGATCTGCCGGCCGACTTCACCGCGAGCCTGTTCGATCTGATGATCGCCGCGACCTGCAAGATGGAGGACGAGCTCATCGCGGCGCCGCAGCCGCCAACTCCGGCTCACCCGTGAACAGCCACGGCGCGCGCTGGCCGATCACCGCGCCCTTGAAGCGCTTGCGCTGGCCGTAGACCACCCAGGTCGTGTCGACCGCGCCGTAGCACTCCTGCAGGCGCAGCCTGTCTGGGTGTTCCTCGGCGTAGTGCAGGTGGGTCAGGCCGGCGTCGTACTCGCGATCGAGCAGTTTGCGCGCCACCACCGGCTTTGAGGGCTCGTCGATGATCGTCTCCCACTTCGTGAGATCGGGGTAGCCGCGCGTCGCCGAGACGATGCCGAGGCTGCGCGGGCGCTCGACGTCGCTGCGCACGAGCAGCGCAAGCTCCTTGGTGGGATAGATGAAGGTGTCGATCACGAACACCTCCTTGTAGTAGCGCTCGGTCACGAGGTGAACGTGCAGATGAGCGCTGCACTGCACCAGATAGGTGTCCGGCTGCTCGCGCACGCGGTCGATCGCCGGCAGCAGCTCCGGCACCAGATCGATCTCGAAGTCGGTGAGTCCCTGAAACTCGAGGTAGTGGCGCAGCGCGTTCTCGTGGCAGGTGCCGGACGGGCCGAGCGTGATGAAGGTCGGCGTGGCGCTCTGCGAGGGGCTGCTCATGCGCGAATGGCTAGCAGAGCGCCGCCCGCGGCGCAAACGGCGACCCGCAGGGCCCTCAGGCCACCGGCTCGGCCGCCTCCAGCGCGGTGACCTCGATCTCGCCCATCAGGCGGCGCGCTTCGCGCGGGTCGATCAGGGCGGCGCCGAGCCTTGCCGTGGACTCCGCCCCGCAGGCCACGCCGAAGCGCAGACACTGGTCGGGCGAGCGGCTTTCGTAGCGGGCGGCGATGTAGCCGGCAAGGAAGGCGTCGCCGGATCCGCGCGTGGCGATGGTGTCCCGCGGCTCGATCTTCGCCCTGCGCAGCCGCGGCTTGCCGTCGACGAGCACCTGCGCGAAGCAGCCGTCGGGGACGGTCATGATCGCCTCGCGGGGACCGAGCGCGACGATCTCCTTGACCGCGCCGATGCGCTCCTCTTCCCCGCCGAACTCGTGGCCGACGAGCTCCTCGGCCTCCAGCACGTTCGGGGAGACGATGTCCGGCGCCGCCCTGACCGCAAGGCGCAGCGGCTCGCCCTCGGCGTCGATCACGGTCGTGACGCCGAGGCGTTGCAGCTCGGGCAGAAGCGTGGCGTAGAGGTCGGAGTCAACGTTGCGCGGCAGCGAGCCGGCGAAGACGACGATCGCGGCGCCGCGCGCGAGATAGAAGAGCTTGTCCCTGAAGAGTTCGATCTCGCGCTCGCTGACCGCCGGGCCGTGTTCGTTGACCTCAGTCTGCATCCCGGTCGTCGGGTCGAGCACCGAGGTGTTCGTGCGCGACTCCTCCTTGATGCGCACGAAGTCGTTGAGGATCGACTCCTCGGTCAGCTGCTCGACGATGTAGGTGCCGGTCGCGCCGCCGGCCATGCCGGTGGCGATCACGGGCTGCCCGAGCGCCTTCAGGGTGCGAGCGATGTTGACGCCCTTGCCGCCGGCCATCGTGCGCTGCTCGACCGCCCTGTGGCGCCGCCCCACACCGAAGTTTGGCACCGACAGCGACTTGTCGATCGCTGCGTTCAACGTGACCGTGATGATCATCGGCTGGTCAGATCGACCTTCCCCGGCTCCGCCCGGATGGCGGAACCCGAAGGCCTCAAAGAGGGTAGCGAACCGGCGGGCAGGCGAGGCCGCAAGCTCGATCCGACGCCGTATGCGCAACAGATCGCCCGTCCTGGCGAGCGGCTGCCACGCAAAGCACCGCCGCCGATCACGCGCAAGCGTCCGAGACGCGCCAGGCCGCCGATCGCATGCGCTCGGCCTCGTGCCTGGCCGCGCTTGCCGGGGAGCCTCCCTGCTGCAGGTGGGCGCCCGCAATCGAGCGCGACGCCGAGATCAGCGCGCCGGCCCGGCCGGGCGCGAACGCCGGCTGCAAATCCTCGATCCGACCTCCCTGGGCACCCACGCCCGGCAGCAGGAAGGGCGCGCGCGGCATCAGCTCCCGCGCGCGAGCGAGATGCGTCGGCACGGTCGCGCCCATCACCGCGCCGACATCGGCTATGGCGCCGTCCTGAGCCTGGCCCCCGCCGAGCCGATCGACGAGCAGGGCTGAGCGCTCCCACACCGTGCCGCCCCCGGCGAGCTCGAGATCCTCGATGTCGGCCGCGCCGGGGTTGGAGGTGCGCACGAGGATCAGCACGCCGGCGTCGCTGGCACGAGCAGCTTGCACGAACGGCTCGATCGCGTCGGCGCCCATCAAGGGGTTGACGGTCGCGAGATCGACACGCAGGCCGTCCACCGCCCCGAACGGCGTCTCCAGGCCGCCGAACAGCGATTGCGCGTAGGCGGCGGCGGTCACGTCGATGTCACCGCGCTTGCCGTCGGCGATCGTGAGCAGGCCCGCCTGCCTGGCATGCTCGACGGTGGCGCAGAGCGCCTGAGCGCCCGGCGCTCCGAGGCGCTCGAAGCAGGCCAGCTGGGGCTTGACCGCCACGCAGGCGGGCCCGGCTGCGTCGATCAGCGAGCGGCAGTGCGCCTGCACGGCGGCGGCGGCCCGCTGCGCCGGCGCATCGCCATCGCCTGCATCGCTGCCCGGCCACAGCTTCGCCGGGTCGGGGTCGAGCCCCAGCACGATCTGGGACTCCCGCTCGGCGACTGCCGCAGCAAGCCTGCGCCCAAAGCTCGACACGGCCTGACCGGGCTCGCGTTGCAGGCGGCAGGGCAGCGCTAGCGCCCCTTCACCGCCGCCTTCAGGGCACTGCCGGCCGTGAAGCGCGGCACGCGCGAGGCGGCGATCTGGATTCGCTCCCCTGTGCGCGGGTTGACGCCGGAGCGAGCGCCCCGCTCGCCGACGTGGAACTTGCCGAACCCGGAGAGCGTGACATCGCTGCCGCGGCGCAGCGCATCCTCGACAGTCTCGATCACCGCTTCGATCGCCCGCGCGGCCTCCGGCTTCGTGAGCTCGGCTCTCGCGGCGACCTGATCGACCAGCTCAGACTTCGTCACTTCGCGTCCTCCTGCCTTTGTTGAAAGGGTCTTAGAGTGCCTATCGCAATGAGGGTGCGGCTGGGGTGGTTGAGAGTCGAGTGGAGCGCGGACGCAGGAGCGAAGGCGTAGCAACGCTACGTCGAGCTCCGAGGACAAAGCTCCGCGAAGGCTATCGGCCGCATCCAGACGTGCACGCATTTCGTTAGGCGCTCCAAGCACGCTAACAGCAGATGCGGACGGCCCGCAAGCTTCAGAACCGGCCTTCTGCGAGGCAGGGCACTCGCGCAGGCGCGAGAATGTGTAGAGATGCCGCGCCCAGGATGGATATTCGTCGTGCTGATCGCGCTGATGACGGCCGCCCTGCTGCTGCTCGCCGGCTACGTCGGCTACGCCGGCCTGAGCGTCGCCGTCGGCGCCTCGGCGGCGATCAACCTGTTCTGAGCCGCCGCTCGAGCTCTCTTACGGCCCGGCCCCTGTGGCTGATCTCGTCCTTCTGCGCGTCGGTCAGCTGCGCCATCGTCAGCGGCTCGCCCACGGACTGCTGCCCATCGACCCGCTTCTGCGGCTGCTCCTCCGGGATGAACGCAGGATCGTAGCCAAAGCCGCGCTCCCCGCGCGGCGCTGCCGCCAGGCGCCCTTCGCAGTATCCGTGGAAGACCTGCGCCGAGCCGTCCTTCGGATCGACGAGCACGAGCGCGCAGACGTAGCGAAGCGGGCTGCCCTGCGGCGCCCGATCGAGCAGCTTCCGAAGGTTCTGCTCATCGGTCGCGTGCTCGCCGGCAAAGCGCGCCGAGCGCACCCCGGGCGCCCCGCCCAGCGCCTGCGCCTCGATCCCCGAGTCGTCTGCGATCGCCAGCGCACCGATCGATCGCGCCAGCTCGGCCGCCGCGCGCGCCTTGCCGAGCGCGTTTTGCTCGAACGTCTCCCCATCCTCGGGCGGAAGCTCGAAATCGTCCGGCAGCAGGGCGACCTCGTGGCCGGGCAGCAGCCGCGCGAACTCGCGCCGCTTGTGCTCGTTATGGGTGGCCAGCAGCAGCTTCACGCTGGCTGGGACTGCGCCTGTGCGGCCGTGTCGAGCGCCTGCTGCTGAAGCGCCTTCAGCTGCTCGATCCCGCCGGCCGCAAGCGCGAGCAGCTCGTCCAGGTGCGCGCGGGAGAGCGGGGTGCGCTCCGCGGTGGCCTGCACCTCGACCAGGCCGCCGTCGCCGGTCATCACGACGTTCGCGTCCACCTCGGCAGTGGAGTCCTCGGAGTAGTCGAGGTCGAGCAGCGCGGCGCCGTCCACCATGCCGCAGGAGACTGCGGCGACCGATCCGCTCAGCGGCCAGGTATCCAGCAGGCCGCGCTGCGTCAGCAGCCGGCACGCCCGCGCCAGCGCCACGTAGGCGCCGGTGATCGAGGCGCAGCGAGTGCCGCCGTCGGCCTGCAGCACGTCGCAGTCCAGGTAGACGGTGCGTTCGCCAAGCGTCTTGAAGTCCACGATCGCGCGCATCGAGCGGCCGATCAGCCGCTGGATCTCCACGGTGCGGCCGTCCTGGCGCCCGCGGGAGGCGTCGCGCTGCTTGCGCTGGCCGGTGGAGGCGGGCAGCATCCCGTACTCGGCGGTGACCCATCCGGTTCCGCGCCCGGCCATCCAGCGCGGCACGCTCTCCTCAACCGAAGCGGTGCAGATCACGCGCGTCAAGCCCGCGCCGATCAGCGCCGATCCCGTGGCGGTCGCGACGAAGTCCGGCTCGATCGCAAGCGGACGCAGCTGCGAAGGCAGCCGCCCATCGTGCCGGAGGGCGTCTGCGGCGCTCATGCGAGCGCCTCCACGTGCGCCAGGTCAACGTGCTCGACCTCGCCGAAGGGCATCTGCAGGAATCTGGTGCCGACCTCGCGGAAGCCGTTGACGTCGCCGGTGCAGAGGAAGCGGTACTCGCCCTCGCCCTCGCGGTCGCTGCGCAGCGCGCGGGTGCTGAGCGCGTGCTCGACCTGGCGCGCGAGCGCCGCGCCGGAGCTCACGAGCGTCACCGAGGGCCCGAGCAGCCGCTGCAGCATCAGCCGGATCAGCGGATAGTGGGTGCAGCCGAGGATGACCGTGTCGACCTGCGCCTCGCGCAGCGGCGCGCAGGCTTCCCTGACCGTCTCTACGGCCAACTCGTCGAACTGCCTTCCGGCCTGGATGATCGAGGCGAGCGTCGGGCAGGGCACGGCGTGCAGCGTGACGTGAGCGTCGATCGCGGCCACCGCCCGCTCGTAGGCGCCGCTGGCGACCGTCGTGGGCGTGGCGAGCAAGCCGATCCGCCCCGTCCTCGTGGCCGCGACCGCCTGCAGCGCCTCGGGCCGCACGACGCCGAGCACGTCGACTCCGAGCGTGGTTTCCATCATGCGCCTGGCAAGCGCGGGCAGCGCCGCCGATGTGGCCGCGTTGCACGCGACCACGAGCAGCTTCGCCCTGCGGTTCAGCAGCTCCTGCGCCATCTGGGCCGAGAACTGCTGAAGCTCCTCCAGCGAGCGTTCGCCGTAAGGGAAGCGCGCGGTGTCGCCGAGATAGAGGAAGTCCTCCTGCGGGAGCGCGACCAGCAGCTCGTGCAGGACGGTGAGCCCGCCCACCCCGGAGTCGAAGACGCCGATCGGCCGCCGCCGCGGATCGGTTGGGTTGCCGGAGAGCGAGGTCGCCTGCATCGGCGCTCATGATTCCAGAGCGCTACGGTCCGCGCTGATGCGCGCGCTCGTGGTCTCCAACATGCGGCCTGACGCCGCCCACCCCGAGCGCGGGCGATTCGTGCGCGATCAGGTCGCGGCGCTGCGTTCGATCGAGGGCCTGCAGGTCGAGCTGGAGGAGCTCTCGCCGGGCGCAGCCGCGCTTGGCAGGGGCCTCTTCGAGCTGGCGCGCCGGCACCGCGGGCAGCGCTTCGACGTCGTCCACGCGCACTTCTCGCTCAGCGCCCTGCCGGCGCTTGGAGTCCGCGCGCGCGTGCGCGGCATCACGCTGCACGGCACCGACGTGCGGCATCCCCGCACGCGGGTGGCGACCAGGGCGCTGCTCCCGCTGATGGACCTGATCGTCGCGGTGTCGCAGCCGCTTGTGGAGGAGCTGCCGGGAGGCGCGGCGCGTGCCCGCGCGCGCGTGATTCCCGTCGGGGTGGACATTGCGCGCTTCCGCGCGCTGCCGCGGGCGCTCGCGCGCGAGCAGCTCGGCCTTGCCCCCCCACCGGGCGCAGCTGCTGTTCCCCGCCGACCCCGCGCGGCCGGGAAAGCGCTACGAGCTCGCGCGGGCGCTCGCCGACTCGGTCGACACGCCCCTGCTGACCTTGGGCGGCGTCGATCCCGAGCGCGTGCCGCTGCTCGTCAACGCCGCCAACGCGGTGCTGGTGCCCTCGAAGGAAGAGGGGTTCGGCCTGGCGGCGCTCGAGGCGCTGGCGTGCGACGTGCCGGTGCTCGCAACGCCGGTCGGAATCCACCCCGCGGCGCTCGCCGGCATCGAGGGCACGCTCTGCGCCGACTTCGAGCTGGAGCGCTGGAAGCGGGCGCTCGTGCCGCACCTCGCTGCAGAGGAGCCACGCGTGCACGGTCGCGCCCGCGCCGCCGAGCACTCATGCGCCCGGATGGCCGGGATGCTCGCCGACGCCTGGCGCGAGCTGCTCTCCGCCGGTCGGCCCGGCGAACGCGACCATGCAAGCGGCTAGCATTTATCGGTCAATGCTGCGGATCTTCCGAGGAGAGCGGCACGTCGAGGGCGCCGCGGACGGCGCGACCACGCAGCCGCCGAATGCCGGCAACGGCCATTCCGAGATCGGAGCGCCGGATCTCGGTCCTGTGGACGGCGCAGCGGCACAGCAGGTTTCGGCACCGGCGCAGGCGCACCCCCAGGCGGACGTCACGCAAAGCGGGCAGGAGCCGGGCGCGCAGGAGCCGGCAGAGCAGGAGCCCGGCTTCCTCGACCGCGGACGGATGCGTCGCCGGGCCCGCTTCCTGCGCGCGGCGCGCGAGCTCGCCTACAGAGATCTCGGCGGCCTGGTGTTCGACCTGCACCGCTTCGGCGGCCGCAATGACGAGGTCGTCACGGCCAAGCTCGAGACGCTCTCACGCATCGACTCCGAGCTGCGGATCCTCGAAGCCGCGCTGCGCGAACGCACGCCGGTCACCGTGCTGCGGGAGGCGGGCGTGGCGGCATGCCCCAGATGCGCGGCGATCCACGGCAGCGGTGATCGCTTCTGCCCCGCCTGCGGGCTCGCCGTCGACCAGTCGGAGCGCCCGATCGCCGGGCCCAACGCGCCGGCTCCCGCGCCCGCACCGCCGCCCGGCGCGGCCTGGCAACCGCCGAGCACCGCCTGGCAAACCCCGAGCTCGGCCTGGCAACCTCCAGGTGCAGCGCCACCGCCAGGTCCAAGCTCGCCGCCGCCGATTCCCGGCTCCGCGCCGCCGGTTCCCGACCCCTCTAGGCCGCCGATTCCCGACGCCCCCGCGGCCCCGATTCCCGACGCCCCCGCGGCCCCGATTCCGAGCGCCGCCCCAGGCCCGATTCCCGGCGCTCCCGCGGCCCCAGTCCCGAGCGCCGCCCCGGCCCCTGCGCCCCCCGCGCCGAGCAGCGCTTCGAATCCGAGCCCGCCCACCGCGCCAACGAGCGTCACGAGCCAGGGCGATCCGCCGGAATCGCAGACCGAAGTGATCCGATCCGACGCCTCGCGCCGGCCCCCGCAGCAGCGAACGATCGCCTTCGACCCGATCTCGCCGCGGCCCGGGGCGCCCGGGACAGATCCGGATCGCGCTCCCGAGAGCGATCGCGACCAGGAGCGCCCGTGAGCACAGTCGGAGGCTCGTCGGGCGGCGTCCAGGCGCAGTGGCCCCCGGCGAGCGCGCAGGCGCAGTGGCCGCCGCCGGCGGCGCCGAGCGAATGGTGCCCGCTCTGCGGTGCGGCGCTGGCCGACGAGCAGGATTGGTGCCTGCAATGCGGCGCGGCAGCCAGGACGCGGCTTGCCGCCACCCCGCGCTGGAAGGCCCCCGTGATCGCATTCGCGCTCGTGATCGTAGTCTCCCTCGGCGTCCTGATCGCCGCGCTGGTGAAGCTGATCGGATGAGCGGCAGGCCCGGAGGGGGAAGCGGGCGCGCGCAGCAGCCGCCCGCCGACGCCGAGCGCCTGCAGCGCTTCGACGTCGCGGTTGCAGGCGGCGGCGCGGCCGGCCTCTATGCGGCGCTCTGCGCAGCCAGGGCGGGGGCGTCGGTCGCGCTGCTGACCGCCACGCCGCTGGCCCAGACGGCCAGCTACTGGGCGCAGGGCGGCCTTGCGGCCGCGGTGGGAGCCGACGATTCCTTCGAGCTGCACCTCGCCGACACCGAGCGCGCGGGCCGCGGCGCGACACGCCGCTCGGCCGCCGCAGTGCTCGTGCGCGAGGCGCCCGAGCGCCTGCGCGACCTGCAGGCCCTGGGCCTGCGCTTCGACGCCAACCGCTTCGGAGAGCTCGTGCTCGGCCTGGAGGGAGGACACACCGTGCGCCGCATCGTCCATGCGGGCGGCAGCGCCACCGGGCGACGTATGCTGCGCCAGCTCTCCGCGCTGGTCGCAGAGCACGCCTCGATCGCCGTGCTGGAGGGCGAGGCCGGGCGCGTGCGCCAGCTGCTGCTGCACGACGGGCGCTGCGTGGGCGTGGCCTGCCACAGCGGCGCGAACATCGCGGCCAGGGCGATCCTGATCAGCACCGGCGGCGCCGCCGCGCTTTGGGCGCGCACCACCAACCCGCCCGGCTCGGTGGGCACCGGGCTGATGCTCGCACACGCGGCCGGCGCCCAGCTGGCAGACCTGGAGATGGTCCAGTTCCACCCGACCGCGGTGATCGGAGTGCCGGGCCGCGAGGGCTTTCTGATCACCGAGGCGATCCGCGGCGAGGGAGCGACGCTGCACGACGCCGACGGGCAGCGCTTCGTGGACGAGCTCGCGCCGCGCGATGAGGTCTCGCGTGCGATCCACGCGCGGCTGCAGCAGAGCGGCGGCCGCTCGGTCGGGCTGGACATGCGGGCGATCGACCCGGCGCTGTTCCCGAACGTCGTGCAGGCGCTGCGCGAGGCGGGGCTCGATCCCACGCGCGAGCTGATCCCGGTCGCGCCCGCCGCCCACTACACGATGGGCGGGATCGTCACCGACCTCCACGCCCGCACGCGCGTCCCGGGCCTCTTCGCGCTGGGCGAGTCCGGGTGCACCGGGCTTCACGGCGCCAACCGCTTGGCTTCCAACTCGCTGAGCGAGTGCTTCGTCTTCGCACGCCGCGCGATCGAGGCGGCGCTGGAGCAGCCGCCCTGCCCCACCGGACTGGATCCCGCCCTTGTGCGGCTCACGCCGCCCCCTCCGCCGGCGCAGCAGTCCACCCGCCAAGCGCTGTGGAGACACGCAAACGTGCAGCGCGACGCCGCCGGGCTGCAGGCGCTGGCCGACGACCCGCATCCGCTCGCCCGCATGATCGCCGCCTGCGCGCTCAAGCGTTGCGAGAGCCGCGGCGCCCACCAGCGCACGGATCATCCCGAGACCGATCCTGAGCTCGACCTGCATCACATCGTGCTCGAGGAAGATCCTGCTTTGCGCTTTGAGACCTGGGAATAACTCCCAGCGAAGAACAACTCCCAGCGTCGCCTAACCTCCGCTTAACGTTTTTCTTATCTCCCCCTTGACATAGGGCTCAACACTGCTATACGGCGCCGTGAAGAGGCCGAGCCTGAATTTCAGGAGACATCGGTCCTTTTGCCTGGGAGAGGTGTTGGCGCTTGCAGACGAAGAGAGAGGCGACCTCTCTGCTCGTCGGCGGGTATGCGCCAAGCGTGATCTCAGAACACAAGAAAGGCGAGGAGTCGCCATGTACCAGTTCAGTCGAGCCATCTACCGCGAGCTTGCCCCGCATCTGTCTGAGCCGAAGTCCGGCGCCTCGGCGCTTGAGGCCCACCGGCAGGTGCTGAGCGCCTGCGAGTCCACCGTGGAGCGGCTTGCCACCGACCGCTTCTACTTCGCAAAGCCCGCGCGCACGCTGTTCGCAGACATCCGCATCCACTTCCCGATGAGCGCTCAGGAGCGCGTCTATCAGGTGGTCAGCAAGTACATCGAGCTCGCCCAGCAGTATCTCGCCGAGAACCCGGTGGCGGCCTACATGGCGGTCAGCGGCGAGCCGCTGCAGTGTCGCGCCACGACACGCAAGGGCGAGGCCTGCCAGCGGATGCCGCTGCCACACAACGGCTACTGTCCCTCCCATCAGCATCTCGCCGAGACCGAGAACAGGGAGCTGGCGCAAGACAGGGGAGCTGCAGCGCAGGGAGCTCGCGGCGGCCTGAGCGCCCGCCGAAAGGGCTGGGTCCTGGAGGGCGATGCTGCTCGGCGTAGACGTCGGCGGCACCTTCACCGACGCGGTCCTGCTCTCCAACGCCGGGGCGATCCACACGGCGAAGGCGCCGACCAGCCCGGACGACCAATCGACGGCGGTGCTGGAGGCCGTCGCGGCGGTCCTCCAGGCCGCAGGCGCGCAGCCCGAGCAGGTGCGCCGGTTCGCGCACGGGATGACCGTCGCAACCAACGCCCTGCTGGAGGGAGAGGTCGCAAGGACGGCCCTGCTGGCCACGGAGGGCTTCGCCGACTTGATCGAGCTGGGCAGGCAGGCAAGAGCCGGAGCTCTACCGGCTCTGCGTGGCGCCACCGGCGCCGCTGACCCCGCCCGAGCGCCGCTTCGAGGTTCCTGAGCGCACGGGTCCCGACGGCGTCCTGCGCGCCGCTGCAACGGGCGGCCGCGACCCACGCGATCGCAACGCTTGCGGCCTGCGAGCCGGAGGCGATCGCCGTCGTGTTGCTGCACTCCTACGCCCACCCCGAGCACGAGCTGCTGCTCGCGCGAGGCGATCGCCGAGCGGCTGCCGGGCGTTCACGTCTCGCTCTCCCACGACCTCGTCGGCACCTTCCGCGAGTACGAGCGCGCCGCCAGCACCGAGATCGACGCCGCGCTCTCGCCGCTGCTCGGCGGCTACCTCGCACGCCTGTCGGCCAAGGCGCGACACAGCGGCCTGCCGGAACCGCAGGTGATGCAGTCCTCGGGCGGGCTGATCGGCTGCGATCGCGCCGGCGCCCACGCCGCGCTTACGGTCCTCTCGGGTCCGGCCGGCGGCGTCCAGGGCGCGCGACTGCTGGCCGAGATGGCGGGCGAGCCGGACGTGCTCTGCCTCGACATGGGCGGCACCTCCTGTGACGTGTGCGTGATCCGCGACGGCGCGGTCGCCGAGACGGCGCAGCGCAGCGTGGCCGGACGCCCGCTCGCGCTCCCGGCGCTCGACATCCACACGGTCGGCGCGGGCGGAGGGTCGATCGCCTGGCGCGACGCCGGTGGCGCGCTGCGAGTGGGGCCGCGCTCGGCCGGAGCCGACCCCGGCCCTGCCTGCTACGGACGCGGCGGGCACGAGCCGACCGTCACAGACGCCAACCTGCTGCTCGGACGGCTGCTGCAGGACAGCCCGCTGGCAGGCGGCGTGCAGCTCGATCGCGACGCGGCGCAGCACGCGATCGCGCGCCTCGCCGGCGAGCTTGGCCTGCAGACGTTCGACTGTGCGGAAGGGATCGTGCGCGTCGCCGAGGCGGAAATGCTCAGAGCGCTGCAGATGATGAGCGTGGAGCGGGGCATCGACCCGCGCCGCTTCGCGCTGATGGGATTCGGCGGCGCCGGCCCTCTGCACAGCGTCGCGCTTGCGGCCGAGCTGGGCATCGAGCGCGTGCTCTGCCCGCGCGCATCGGGCGTGCTCTGCGCGCTTGGCCTGGCGGCAGCCGCGCCCCGGCGCGACGCCGCCCGCACCGTGATGCTCGCCGGTGAGAGCTTCACCGCCGAGCGCCTGCGGCAGGCTCGCGCGGAGCTCGATGCAGACCGCCACACAGGCGCTGGGCGAGGGCGCGCAAAGCATCCACGTGCGCGCGGAGATGCGCTACCGGGGCCAGTCCTTCGAGCTTGCCGTGCCGGTGCCGGCCGGCAGCGACCCGGCCGACCTGCGCGAGTCTTTCGCAAGCACCCACGAGGAGCGCTACGGCTACCGCGACGAGCAGGCCGAGGTCGAGCTCGTCACGCTGCGGGTCTCGGCCTTCGGCGCCGCGCCGCAGAGCCGACTGGCACCGAGCGCGGGCAGCGCACCGCAGCGCCAGACGCGGACGGTGATCCTCGACGGGCGGCCCGTGGAGGCGCTGTGCCTGCGCGGCGAGCTCGCGCCCGGGCAGCGGATCGAGGGGCCGGCCATCTGCGCGCTCCCGGAGTCGACGCTGCTCGTGCCGCAGGGATGGTCCGGGGCGGTCGACGCGCAGGGCACCGTCGTGCTGGCCCGCGGAGGGCCGAGCTGATGGCCGCTCCCAAGCCGCGCGCGGCCGCGCCGATCGACCCGATCGAGCTGCAGGTGATCTCAGGCGCGCTGCGCGCGGCCTGCGAGGAGATGGGAGCGGTCCTGATCCGCTCCGCCCATTCCCCCAACATCAAGGAGCGGCGGGACTGCTCGGCGGCGCTCTTCGACGCCACCGGGGAGATGACGATGCAGGCCGAGCACATCCCGGTCCATCTTGGCTCGATGCCCGCCGCTCTGGCGGCCGTGCTGGACGAGCAACATCGGCCGGGCCGCTCGTGGATTCTCAACGACCCATTCGCGGGCGGAACCCACCTGCCCGACATCACGCTCATCACCCCGGTGTTCACTCCCGATGAGACGCTGCTCGGCTTCGCAGTCACCCGTGCCCACCACGCCGACGTCGGCGGCTCCACTCCCGGCTCGATGCCCGCGAGCAGCCGCAGCCTCGCCGAGGAGGGCGTCGTGATCTCGCCGCAGCCGCTGAACGAGACCACGATCGAGCGCTTGATCGCCCCTATGCGCCAGCCGCAGCAGCGGCGCGCCGACCTGCGCGCGCAGCTCGCGGCCAACAACGCCGGCGCCGCGCGGCTGCTCGAGCTCTCGCGGCGGATCGGCGTGCAGCGGCTGTGCGAAGGAAACGCGGCTGTGCTCGACTACGCCGAGCGCCGCATGCGCGCCTGCATCGCAGGCGCTGCCGGACGCGACGCTCACCGCGCAAGACGTACTCGAGGCCCGGGAGGGAGACCTCGTGCTGCGACTGCAGGCGAGCGTCAGCGGCGAGCGTCTCACGCTCGACTTCTCCGGCAGCGCGCCGCAGCACGAAGGCAACCTCAACTGCCCGATTGCCGTCACCCGCTCGGCCTGCATGTTCGCGCTGCGGGTGCTCACCGACCCGGACATCCCTGCCTGCACCGGAGCGTTCGCGCCGGTGACGATCCGGGCGCCCCACGGCAGCCTGCTCAACGCCAGGGCCGGCGCCGCCGTCGCGGCCGGCAACGTCGAGACCTCCTCGCGCGTGGCCGATCTTGTGCTGGCCGCGTTCGGCCGCGCGCTCGGGCAGGGCACGATGAACAACCTCACGCTCGGCAACGAGCGCTTCGCCTACTACGAGACGATCGGCGGCGGCCAGGGCGCCTGCCCCGATGCCGACGGACCAAGTGGCGTCCACGTCGCGATGAGCAACACGCTCAACACGCCGATCGAGGCGCTGGAGCGCGAGCTGCCGCTGCGCGTCACCGGCTACCGGATGCGCCGCGGCTCCGGCGGCGAACGGCCTGCACCGCGGCGGCGAGGGCGTTGTGCGGGAGATCGAGGCGCTCGCGCCGATGTCCTTCTCGCTGATCACAGAGCGCCGACGCCATCGCCCGCCCGGCGCCGCGGGCGGGCAGCCCGGCACAAGCGGGCGCAACCTGCTGCTGCCGGCTGCAGACGACGGCGCGCCGCCGCAGGCGCTCGCGGCGAAGGCCGACGGCCGGCTGGCGCCCGGCGACCGGCTCCGGATCGAAACCCCCGGAGGCGGCGGCCACGGCCACCCGTAGAAGAGCTTTTATCGCAGCTTGCGACCGGACACTGCGCAAAAAAACCGTCGATTTGCAGGGGATTTGGGATTTTCGCCCTGATTTCGTATCTTTAAGGCCCGCCCGCGCCCGCGATCTACCTCCGGCCGGGTCACCAACACAGCCTGTCAACCAGTCGAAGAGCCTCACCATGCCAATTGCTCTCAAGGAATGGGCGGTCACCGTCCGAGCGCTCGCCGAAGGCGAGCAGCTGCTCACGCTGCGCAAGGGTGGAATCCGCGAGCCGGAAAAGCACTTCCACCTCGATCACGAACGCTTCTTCCTCTATCCCACCTTCGACCACCAGGGACACGACCTTGTGCGCGAGTCCCACCGGCCGGAGCTGCGCCGAGCGCTGGAGGAAGGAGTCTGGAGCGACGGCGAGCCGTCCGTCGCCGAGTTCTCCGCGCCCGAAGGCCTGCCCCAGCCCGACCGCGTGCGCATCAGGGCCTGGGCCGAGGTCGCCGGCCACTTCACGATCACCGACCCGCGCTGCGTGGACGCGCTCTCCCCGTTCTACGTGTGGACGACCGACTACGCGGAGAAGCGGCTCTCCTGGAAGCGCCGGCACCCGCTGCACGTGCTGCTGCTGCGCACCTACCGCATCCCCAGGCCGGTGACCGTCAAGATCAAGGACGAGTACCTCGGCTGCCGCTCCTGGATCGAGCTCGCAACGCGACCTGCCCTTCGAGGGCACGCCGGTGCTCTCCGACGAGGAGTTCGAGCGCGCCTCCGAGGAGATCGAGGCGATCACCCGCTCAGCCAGCGCCCCGGCGCTGGTTTAGACGTCATATAGCCGGCGCGAGGCTGTGTCCTCGCTCGCTCATGTGCTTTCCGCACACTTCGCTCGCTGCGTCCTTGCCTCGCTTGGCTCTCTGACGTCTAAACTCGTGTCCCGACCAGGATCACGATCGCGACGACCGCGAGCGCGGCCAGCAGCAGCGCCATCACCCGCCAGGGAACGACGATCGGCGGCGCCTGGCCCTCCGAGACCAGATCGCTCTGCATCAGCACCTCGCGCGCGGCGCCAAGTGCCGAGGCCGGCACGAGCACGTCCCGCGGACCGGAGGCCAGGAAGTCCGGCACGTCGAAGCCGCGGGCACGGCGCTGCATGCTCGGAATGCCCTCCTCCAGCAGCAGCCCCTGGATGAACTCCGCCTCGGTCTGGTTGCGCGCCCACACCACCCGCTCGGGCTGCCCCTCGACGTAGCGCGGGTCGATCTTGCGCGCGAGGCGATGCCGATCGTCCTCACCGTCCTCCAAGCTGCTCGACGCGCCGCCCTCCGCCCCGTGCACCAGCGGCAGCCCGCACGTCGGGCAGAAGCGCTCGGTGTCAGGGTGCGACCCACGGCAGGCGGGACAGACGAGCGGCGAGCCGCCCGTGACCCCAGCGCCGCCACGGCGCCTGCTCAGATCGGCACCTCGCCAGCCTGCACTGGCACCTCGCTCACGTTGCGCCCGTCGATCAGGTAAGAGCGAACCTCGGGGTTCTCCCGGTCGGCCACGCCGAGGATCACCCATTCCACTCCGGGCCATCCGGCCGCGAAGTTGATGTCCGTTTGAGAGGGATAGGGCGCGGTGCGGGTGTGGGAGTGGTAGATCGCCCCGAGTTGCAGCCCTTCGCTCTCCACCTGCTCGATCAGCCGCAGCACCTCCAGCCCGTCGATCTCGAACCGCAGCGGACTCGCAGCGACGTTCGTGGCCGCGTGAACGATCAGCGCCCGCCTGGAGTGCTCGACCGCGACGCCGACGACCCCACAGCACTCGTTGGGAGCGTCGGCCAGCGCGTGGGCGAGCATCTGCTCGCGCAACCGGTCCGAGATCACCATGCTGCGGCCGAGGCGGCCTCTACCACCAAACGGTGGAGTCGAGGTTCTCGATCTCCTCCAGGGGCCGCGTGTAGATGCCGCTGGAGAGATACTTCCAACCGTCGTCGGCGACGATGAAGACGACGTTGCCCTCGTCCAGCTCGCCGGCGATCCGCACGGCCACGCGCGCGATCGCGCCGCTGGAGACCCCCGCGAAGATGCCCTCTTCGTCAAGCAGCTTGCGCGTCCAGAGAATCGCGTCGCTGTTGGTGACGAAGATCTTGCGGTCGAGCACCGAGATGTCGATGATCGGCGGGATGAAGCCGTCGTCCAGCGAGCGCAGGCCCTGCACCGGCTCGCCCTGCATCGGCTCGGCCGCGACGATCTTCACGGCATCGCCGAATGTCTCCTTCAGGCGCCTGCCGTTGCCCATCAGCGTGCCGCCGGTGCCAAGTCCGGCCACGAACGCCGAGACCTCGTCGAGCTCCTCGAGGATCTCCAGGGCCGTCCCGTTGTAGTGGGCGTTCGGGTTGGCCATGTTGCCGTACTGGTAGGGCATGTAATAGCGGGGCTCCTGCGCCATCTCCAGCGCCTTCTCGACCGCGCCGTTGGATCCCTTGGAGCCCTCCGAGTAGACGATCTCCGCTCCGTACATCTGCAGCAGCTGCGTGCGCTCGGGCGTGACGTTCTCGGGCATCACGACCTTCAGCGGATAGCCCTTGCGGGAACAGATCATCGCCAGCGATATGCCGGTGTTGCCGGAGGTCGGCTCGAGGATCGTCTGCCCCGGCGCGATCGCGCCCTTCTCCTCGGCGTCCTCGATCAGCGCGCGCGCGACCCGGTCCTTGACCGAGCCGGTGGGGTTGCGCGACTCGAGCTTGGCCCAGATCTTGACGCCGGGCTTGGGCGAGAGCCGCTTGAGCTGGACCAGCGGGGTGTTGCCGATCGACTGCACGACATCTTCGTAGCGCCCGCCTGACGCCTTCTGCCGGAGACCCTGTAGAGCCATTACTTCACGGAATATAGCGTGGAGGGCGCAAGGCGCAAAGCGGATCTCAGAAGACGCGGAGGGCGCCCCGCAAAGGGACGCCCTCCGATCCGCCCTGCCTGCCGGATGTCTTCAGCCGACCGTGACCGTCTTGCGCTGCGCGAGCACCTGGCCATCCCGGGCCAACTGCGTGGTCTCGAACGCGAGCAGCAGCGTGTAGCTGCCCTTGCCCAGCTTCCTGCCGGGGTGCACGACGAGGTTCGCCTGCCCGCCGCTGACGGGCACGAGCTGGTTGGCGTAGACCTTGCCGCCACGCTCCAGTCGCATCCGCAGCGAAGCGTGCTGATCGCCCGCGCCGCTGGCGGTGCAGCCGACCGACACCTCGTGGTGGCGGTGGCCGACGCTGCAATGCAGCGTCGCCTTCGGGGCTTGGGAGCCTTTGCCGCCTTTGCCCCCGCTGCCGCCTTTGCCGCCGGAACCACCGGAGCCTCCGGAACCGCCGGAGCCGCCGCCTTCGGGCGATCCTTCGCCGCTCCAGCCGCCGCTGCCTTTGGAGCCGCCGCCGCCTTCCGGCGCGCCCTGGCCGCCGACGGGTTCGTTGGTCATCGGCAGCTGGCCAGGCGCCGCGTCGACCATCGGCTCGCCGGTGATCGGGCTCAGTTCGACCGCCGGCGCATGCTTGCCGCCGCTGAAGTCGAACATGTTTTCCAGCGTGCCGGCCTCCGCGTCGCTGGACTGGCCGCCAAGCGTGCCAAGGCTCCAATTTTCCTCGATGAATTTGATGACCGAGGACTGGTCGGTGAGCGTGTTGTCGATGTAGTTCTGCTTGGCCCAGGGCGAGATCACCATCAGCGGCAGTCGCGGACCGAAGCCGCAGCGGTCGTTCTGGAAGGACTTGCCCAGCGAGGCCGCTTCTTCTTCGGCGTGGCTGCCGCACTTGCCTTCGCCGCTGATCTTGTCCGCCGGCGAGGCCGAGTCGCGCACGATCGGCGGCATCACCTGGTCATACCAGCCGTCCGAATCGTCATAGGAGAGCACGATCGCCGTCGAGCCCCAGTACTTGGAGTGCTCGATTTCGTTGATCGTTTCCACGATGAACCGCTGTTCGTCCAGCGGGTCGGAGTAGCCCGCGTGTCCGTCCTCATAGCGCGGCGCCTTCAGGAAGGAGACGTCGGGCATAACGCCCGCTTCAAGCGCCGCTTTGAAGTCGGAGATGTCGTACTGATGGTTGGCCTGTTCGGTGGTGCCGATTTCCTTGGTCGAGCTCGGCGAGAGGTGCAGTGGGTTCGCCGTCGCCGCGTAGTACTGGAACGGCTCGTGGTGGGCGCTGTAGTCGGAGACCGAGGCGCCTGCGACGTTGGTGTGCGCGGTGCCGCAGACCGGCTTGCCTTCGGCGGTCCTGCTGCTCGGCGCAAAGCCGCCCTGGAACCAGCCCCAGGTCAGCCCCCTGCCGTTCATCAACGTGCCGATGTTCGGGCCTTCCATCTTGAACGTGGTGGCGCTCGAGCAGTCGTCGAAGGCCGGATCGGTGTCGCCGATGTCCGTGCCATTTTCGACCGCGCCCGGAATTTCCGGCGAAGCGCCGTGCGTGTTGCCCGAGATCAGGTTGATCGCGCCCGGCGAGGAAGGCCCGAACGTCGTGCCGAACGAGTTGTCGTTCAGCGCGTAGTGCTGGGCGTAGTTCCAAAGCGCCGTGACGGTGTTGCCGTCGTAGTAGTCCATCACGACCGGCCGCGGGCACGGTTCGGTGGCCGAGTTGGAGCCCGCGGTCTTCTGCACGAACATGTCCATCAGGCCGTGATCGAAGGCTTCCTGCTCGGGCGTGTAGTCGTGGTTGTTGTCACAGGTGATCGGCTGCGAGCGATCCAGGCGCTCCGGGTTGAGCTCATTCGGGTTGTCGGTCAGCAGCGGGCCACCGAGGCCGCCGTCCATCAGGTCGATGGCGCTGGGCGTGCCCGGCGCCGGCACGAACTTGGGCTCCCCGGGCGGGTTGGCCGCGTAGGGGTAGGTGCCGAAGTAATGATCGAACGAGATGTTCTCGCCGAAGATCACGACCACGTGCTTGATCGGCGTCTTGGTAGCGGGTTCTGGAGTGTCTGCTCCCGCCATGCTGAGGCTCACGGCGACGGCGGCCGCGGCAACGATGCCGGCCATCCCTCCCGCGAGAAACGTGCGTTTGCGCAAAGCGCCTCCCTTGGCGTCGAGCGGCCGTTTCACCGGCGCCGCCTGCCGCTCTTTTGCGACGGCGCGCCTCGATGCTCGCGCCGCGTAGGTATGCCCACAGTTGTCAAGCCGTGACCGGGACGTTACCGGCTTGTGACGCGCGCGCCGCGGTTCTGTGACAGCAGTAACAGTACGTTCACCGAGCGGTAACAGAGTGATGGTCGAGGTGGATTTAGCGTGCCCGACGAGGCGCCCGATTCACCTTCGCTCCAGAGCACGATGCCCCTGCAACTGCCATCACCGGCCCGTCGCCTGCTGATCTCACTCGCGGTCGCGACGTTTGCCGCGCTCGCCGCGTTCGGCGCGTTCACCGCACTCGGCGTCGGTGGCGACAGCGCCGGCAAGCCCACGGCCCGGGTCATCTCGCTTGCACAGGAGGACCACATCTCCGCGAAGGTGCGCAGCTACTCGCAGCGCATCGCCACCCAGGAAGGCGACGTCGCCGCCGGAACCCCGCCCAACCCCGAAGAGCAGCCGATCTCACCCTCGAAGTTCCGCGCGCCGATCCTGGCCTACCGCGCATACGCGCACGGACAGCTGCGGCTGCTGGCCCCCGAGGTCGCGACGCTCGCTCGCGAGATCGCGGCCGGCGATCGCGGCGGCGCCGAGCAGGCGTGGCTCTCCGCCTACCAGCGCTACCTGCGCCTCGGCGCCGTCTATGGCCTCTTCCCGCAGCTCAACAAGGCGATCGACGGCACGGCCTCGGCACTGTCGCGAGGCGTTGCCGATCCCCGCTTCAGCGGCCTGCACAGGATCGAATACGGGCTCTGGAGCGGTCAGCCGCTGCGGGCGCTGCTGCCCGCGGTGCAGCAGCTCCAGCGCAACGTCGGCCGGCTCACCGGCGTCGTCGCGACCGTCCCGATAACGCCCAAAGAATATGCCCGCCGCGCGCACGAAATCCTCGAGGATGCGCAGCGGGACTTCCTCAGCGGCGACGACGTCCCCTACAGCCACGAGGGCGTCGCTGCGACCGCGGCGGCGCTCGGCGCCACCGAAGCGGTGCTCGGCACCCTCCATCGTCTGCTGGGAGGACAGAACTCGGTCGGGCCGGTCGAGTTCGACCTCGCGCGTCTGAGCAGGGTGCTCCGGAGGCTGCGCATCGCAAACGGCGGCACCTGGCCCAAGCTCGAACAGCTCTCCCAGTACCGGATCGAGTTGCTGGACGGCACTCTCAGCGCGGCGCTGCAGGCGCTCAGCGCCATCCCCGACGAGCTCGCGGTGCACCTGCCCACGCCAATCCCCTCGATCCCGAAGGACGGCCGGTGAGTCCCCTGGACCGCAGGCAGTTCGTCGGCCGCGGCCTTGCGATGCTCGGCAGCGCGAGCCTCGGCGCCCTGGGCGCGACCGCCGCCGGGCAGGCAGGCTCCGCCGACGCGGCGCCTGAGCCCATCGCGATCGAGCGCGAGGCCAACTACGACGAACTGCACGGCGTCCTGCCCTTCGACGGCGAGCACCAGGCCGGCATCCTCACTCCACCGCCGATGCAGGCGACCTTCGCGGCGCTCGACTCGATCGCGCCCACCCGCCTGTACCTGCAGGAGGCGCTGCAGGCGCTCTCCACCCGCGCACGCGAACTCTGCCAAGGCGGCGCCTATCCCCTGCGCGCGCTGGACGAACCGCCCTTCGACTCCGGCGTGCTCGGCACCGACATCGCCCCGGATGACCTCACGGTCACGATCGCATTCGGCTCGAGCCTCTTCGACGGCCGCTACGGCCTCGCCAAGGGCCTGCCGCCCGGCCTGACCCGGATGCAGGCGTTCCCGATCGACGACCTCGACCAGACGCAATGCCACGGCGACGTGATGCTGCAGATCTGCTCCGGCCACCGCGACACGGCCGCGCACACGCTGCGCGAGCTGCTGCGCACGGTGATGGGAAGCCTCCAGCTGCGCTGGACGGTCGAACGGCTTCCGCGGCGCCAAGCGCGGGCCAACCCCCCACTCGACCCCCCGCAACCTGTTCGCCTTCCGTGACGGCACAGCGAACCCCGACGTCACCGATACGACGCTGATGAACCAGCTCCTGTGGCTGCCGTCGAGCAGCGGCGCGAGCGCCTGGACCGCCGGCGGCACCTTCCAGGTCGTGCGGCTGATCAACATGCACGTGGAATTCTGGGACAGGGTCGGCCTCGGCGAGCAGCAGCGAATGATCGGCCGCTACCGCGACAGCGGCGCCCCGCTTGGCGGCACCAGCGAGTTCGAGAACCCCGACTACGCGAGCGACCCCGAAGGCAAGCGCATCCCGCTCAACGCTCACATCCGCCTGGCCAACCCACGCACCGCCGCGACCGCTGACCAGCGCCTGCTGCGCCGCTCCTACAACTACCAGCGCGGCTTCAACTCCGCCGGCCAGCTCGAGCAAGGACACGCCTTCGTCGTCTTCAACCAGAGCATCCAGCGCCAGTTCGAAACGGTCCAGGGCCGCCTGATGGAAGAGCCGATGATCGACTACATCACCGCCGTCGGAGGCGGCTACTACTTCGCGCCGCCGGCGGCGCGCGGTTCCGGGGACTGGGTGGGGTCGGGGCTGTTTGCCGCTACGGCTTGAAGCGCCGGGCAAGCTCCACGAGCGTCGCCTACAAGATGAGCGCCCGCGGCAGCGGTCAGGCAACCTGCTGGCCCCAGCGAAACACGGCGATCATGTTGTTCAGTCGCACAGCCTTTGCACGGTAGACCGCGTCGATCCCACGCTCTCTGAGCCAGTGACCGTCGAAAGTCTCCCCGTGGATCGCACTGAGGCAAAACAGGGTCCTCAACGATCGCAGGCCAACCGGCATCCGCCATCGCGGCCAGGAGAGCACATCTGGTTCCGTCACGAGCGGTCCGCCAACCATGCGCCTGGAGCCGCGCAGAACCGGCACGGGAGGCAGCGCCATGATCCCAAGCCACAGCAGCAGATACAGCAGCGGCGAGTAGGCGCCTACGCTCGATGCGTCCGGACCCGTGGTGCCGCCGAACGTCTGGACCTCGGGCACCAAACCAAGGCCCCAGCCGGACTTGCCGCTGCGGAAGTCGGGGCCGTCGCGCAACTCGCCCGCCAGGCCATCGGCAGTGATTCGCTTCGGCGGCTCGGCGATGCTGGAAAGGTCCGACTTCACGCCGCGCAGCAGCCGGTTGCGCCCAGGCATGCCATCGTCGTCGAGCACTCCATCGGTGAGAACCGCCATCAGCAGCTTGGCCTCGAGTCGCGGAGAGCTCGCAACCATCTCGCGGAAGACATGAGACTGGTTGGTCAAAGGACTTGAGCGTCGGCTTCAGTCCTTGCGACCACCTGCCGCCCGGCCAATCGATCTTCTGCAACTGCGGCCAAGGCGCGTCGGCGACCAGATGTGCGACGTCTGAGGCATCGAGTGGCACCTCGATTCTCAGTCTGGGCATGCCGGCCGGTCCGTTTGACCAGCACGCGGTGGCCGGCTGGTCATGCTCGGCCAGCAACGCGAGCAGGCCCGCAGTCGCGATCGGCATATAGGGCGCATGAGCCGGCATCCACGGCAGATCGAAGCTCATCAGCCGCCCTCCGCGGACACAGCGCGATCGGACAGCACCAGCAGAGCCTCGAGATAAGCCATGCCCCAAGGCCCATAGCGCTCGAACACTTGCCAGAAGCGCTCCAGCCATGCGCCATTTGCCCAGCCGTCGCGACCGTCGCCCACCGCCCTGCCGGCGACCCCGGCGGCATCGATCTCGAACGATCGCGGTACGCGACCACCTTCCGGCATCTCTGGGACCGGCCGTCCGAGCCCGTGATGCACGCCGACGACGTGAAGCGCCAAATCGCGATCCGCTCCGTTGAGCTCCATCTCCACCGCGCCGGATGAGAGCGCGTCATCGAGCACTGCGACCGAAGCGATCTCGTGGCGTTGGCGCTTGGGCATGCCCGCGAGCAGTGTGGCGATCCGGGCGGTCCGCGGATCATGCGTTCCGAACTCGCTCTTGGCGATCGGCGTCGCTGCAAGCGCATAGACGCCGCGACGATAGAAAGCCTGCGTGCGCGCGTCAGCCTTGCCATGATCGTGCGCACGCGCAGCGAGGACGAGCGCAGTTGTGAGCGCAGGAGCCAACCGCAGGCGCTCCGCGCACTCTTTCACCTTCTCGCCGACCGCCCGCGCGTGTTGGTCGATCGTCGGCGGCTCGCGTTCATCGCCCAGATGGCGCTCGTCGTTTTCGGCGTCTTTGACTCGGATTGGCAGGAGCACCCAGACGCGCTCGGGGTTTCTCACCTCGGCGGCAGAGTCGTCTGTGGGCGGGACTTCGTCCGGATACACCTCGGGCTCTACTGCGTCGTGGGCATCATCTACTTCATCGGCGCCAAAATCCGTCTTGGAAAGATGCGGAGCGCCGTCTGCGTCAGCAGCGGTAACGCTGCGCAGCATGACCGTCCACCCGTCGCGCCTGAGAGAGCCGGGCACGAGCAAACCCAGTCCCTCATGCTCGGCCAGCAAGCCAGGAGTCCGCAGATGCTCGATGAGTCGATCGACGCGTTGAGCCCTGGCTTTCTGGCCGCTCGTATTGACGATTGCTTGCTCCGCGTTCGCGCACGCTGTCACGATGCGTTCCCATCGCTTCGGTCCGATCTGCATCTCGCCAACCCCCGCCAGTGCCTGCGGCGTGAGCCGAACGGGCACTGGATCGCCGTAGGGTTGCCGATCTGGAGCGACATCGCTCGCCGGCTGGTCGCGCGGCTGCAAAGGCGCTAGGCCGTTATCGTCGGCGCCACCAGCGGACGTCGGCAGGACGACAATGTCGCCTGCGCGTATCGCGGAGGGGGAGATCGCGCTTGCCTCGTCCTCTGCGGCGCCGTTGCCGCCTGCTTTGGCTGAGTTCAGCGTCCCGCTGTGCACCTCCTGGCCTCTGAGGACGACGAACGGCACCATCCCATGGCTGTGTCTAGGGTCGGGCAACGATGTCTCTCTCATCGAGTCTTCGACATCGGCCTCCAAAAGCGCTGCCTTCGCGGCGCTCGCCGCTTGGTCTCTACGCTCCGGATAGCGCGCTGCCAGCAGCGCGCGAGCAGCCGTCAGGCTCAGCGTCAGCAACTCCTGCCGTTGAGGCGAGACAAGCTTCAGCAGCATCGAGCGGTACTGATCGAACTCCTTGCCGACCCGATCCGGTCGCAAGTCTGAGCGCCAGCAGAGGGCCACATCTGCCACTGGCTTGGCCTCCGGGCCGCGCAGGAACACGTCCGGGTCGGGTTCACGCCAGGCACCAGGCGAAGGCGCAGTCTGAGCGAGCAGCTCTACGACCTCGGAGGTCAACGTCGCAGCGCACGGCGTTCGGCTTGGCTGCGGTGGCGGGTGCTCGGCCAAAGCTGCCACAGACAAGTCGATGGCGCCGTCATCCGCCACGAGCCCCTGGAGCCACTCCCATGCCGCAGGCTCCTCCTCGGCGTAAAGCCAACTCCCCTCGTCACGGACAATGGTCGCCCGCCCAGAGATGGTTCCGCGCCGGTTGAGCCGGCCAAGCCGCTGTACCAGCGCCGTAGCCGACGCAGACTCTGTGACCATCGCGGCCACATCCGCATCCAACCCAACCTCGAACGTCTGCGTTGCGACGCACACAAGCGGCCTCTTGCCCGCCGTACCCTCGAACAGCGCTCCCCAATGCTGCTTGAGCATCCGGTCGCGGTCCGCTGGCCGCTGCGGACCAACCAGCAGGGCGATCTCGGCCTCATCTACGAGCTCCTTGGAAAGCAGGTCGAACACGGCTCGTGCCCTCCGCACGGTGTTCACGACGCATGCGACCGTGGGGCTTCCCTCCTGTACGTAGCTTGCGGCCGCTGCCACGAGGCGCTTCACCTGCGCGGCCTCGCCCTCCCCAGGCTCCGGCTCGACCAACGCCGCCCGCTTCTGGCCGGTGAAGCGGCTGCCGAGCGCAAGACGGTCTCCGTCTTCGATGGTGAGCGCGTCCCCTGTATCCCGCGACGGGGTCGCTGTAAGAGTGATCGTCCGCAACCCGGGAAGTGCAAGCCCACGCTCGCTCGCCTTGCGGTGGTCGCGAATCGCCTCGACGGTTTCGCGGAACGGCTCGGCGAGGTGCGCCTCGTCCAGACAGATCGTCGTGTCGCAGGCTGCCAGCCCCGCCTCGACAGCCAGCGACCGCCGGCCAACGCCGTAGCCGCGGAAGAGCAGACGCGAGCCGATCTGGGCAATCGTGCTCGTGATGACCTGTGGCTGCAGTGGCCCCCAACGTTCGGGACGCCCCTCAAGGCCACCGCGCCAGCGCGTGGCGACGAGCGGCGCCGCGTCCGAGATCATGGCCAAGCGCCCAGCCAGGTCGTGCAGGGGATCGCCCTCGTCGCCGAGCGCGTCATCCAGCGTCTGAGCCAGCGTCGCCGCATGCTTATGCACCTCGTCGAACGAGAATCCGCCGATCGATCGCCCATACGATCCGCACGCCCACGGTGCGCTCCGCCGCGGGGCGATCGGCCTGGTGAGCGAGTGCCCAGACCAGGGCATCGATGGTCGTCGTCTTTCCCGCGCCGGTCGGCACGGCGATCAGCGACGGCGGCTCACTCTGTGCGCAGCGCTCCGCCAGACGCGCCTGCCACGGGTACGGCTTGACGTCTGCGCCGTGTGCGAGCCGCAGGAACTCTGCGAACGAGATCACAACACGGCCCGCTGGTCATCAGACGCATCGTCGGGCACGCACAGACCAAGGCCGAAGTGACGTGCCCGACCGATCAGCACCGGCCCGCGCACATACTCGGAGAACGTGATGCGCATGTGCGACATCGGACCCTGCAGCGGACCGCGCCAGTTCTCGGGGATCGCTGTACGAGGCACGATCGCATCGGCTCCACCGCGCCGCCCAGCGCTTTTGAGCACCTCGATCCCCTCAGGCGCCGGCAGGCCCACGTGCGCACAGTCGGCGCGCACCTGCTCCAGCAGCGCATCAACGCCTCCCTTGCGCCAGCGGGAATGCACGATCGGCGTGACGCTCACCCAGCGCTTGGCTGGACGCAGGTACATCCCCCCGCGCAGGCTCACACGCCTGGCGCTGCCCGCGTCGGGCACCTTCAGCCATATCTTGCCCGCGCCGGGTATGTGCACGTATCTCGACGCGGACTCTCCGGACGCCACTCCTGTGCAGCGTCGCAGGCCAAGTTCGAGTTGGCGCATCTGCGCATGGACGTCGGGCTCGCGCGCCTCATGTGGTGGAATCAGTGCGACGCCGCGAATAAGGCCGTCGGCGTGCTCTCCCCACACGTTTGGCAGCGGCACGATCGCGCAGTGCGGCTCGGCGCCGCGAGCACGCAGTATCGGCGGCGCCTCAGTCGCAGTGCCCGCGTCGCCGAACGCTCCGAGCAGCATCACCCTCACCGCACGCGCCAACAGATACGACGCCGGCGCCTTCGGCATCGACTCGCTTTTAGGGGCGATCTCGAGCACCACCATTTCGCCCCACCAGCGCGGGTCGAATGGCGTTGCGCCCAAGCGCAGATGTCGCCGCGACGCATACGGCATGGGCGTGCCGATCGCTGCCTCGGGCACCATCCCCGCCTTCTCCGCCCGCTCCTTGGTGGCGCACCGTGCCCTGTGCCGGCGGTCGAATGCTGCGATCGCCTGCGCATCTGGCACGCGGACCGTGACCTCAACACCGGCATGATCGCCGGCCGGTGCCGGCACCCAGGCGTCTCGCCGTGCTTCCGCACCGGCCGTGGTGTCAAACCCAGACTCGACATCGAGTATCGCCGGCGAGCGTGTCGTGCCAAGGAACGTCACCTCGCTCGCCAGGACGGAGAGACGCTCGAGGTCACGCTCGTCAAGATCGAGGTCTGGCCATTCGACTGCCACAGGACGATCGCCGACAGCGACGCCGGCCTTGCTCACTTCCGCGCGCTCCCGACCCACGTTGCGCGGCGAGATAGGCCCGGTGATGTAGTTGCGCGGCGCCCACCTTGTCGCGCCGCGCAACCGCACCGCCTCCTCGGCGTGCACGGGTTCCCCGACCGCCACGCTGCCCGGGGCGAGCACCAGCGGAGCCGGCGCTTCGCACAGCCGCTGGAGCAAAGCGCGATCCGTCTCTGGCTCTGCGCCCGGCCGCTCATGCGCAGCAGCGAGCAGCGCGCCGATGAGGCGCAGCGGACTAGGCGGCCACTCGGCGTCGTCGAACACGGAGCGGGCGTGGTAGACGCCAAGCGGGAAGCGAATCCTCACGCGCAGCACTGCGCACCCCGCCTAGCTCGCGCTCTTGGCCATCGCAACCGCCTTGTCAACGAGGTCGTTCAGCGTTGCTCCCGCATCGAGCATCACGCTGCGATCGGCCACGCCGACGTGCTCGACCGCCTCGCGCAGCAGCAGCTCCGCGTCATCGACCGAAAGCGCGAACTCTTCGCGACGATCCTGCGCGCCCACCAGCAGAAAACGCGGCTCGTCATGTGTGATGAGCGCGCACTGGGCTCGCAAATCCCAACCGGCGGCGCACCGCAACGCAAGCGCATATAGCCCCAACAGCGCGAGCATGACACGCACCTCGACCCGGTCGTAGCGCTCGAAACCCAGGCGGCGCAAAGCCGCGAAGGAAAGGAATCCCATGTAGCGCGCCTCGGTGATCGCGACGCCGCCGCGCATTCGCTGCGGCGGGATCGAGCTGAGCCCCTGCTCGGAGAGCTTCTTGGCGCCTTTCGGCAGATCGCTGGCCTCCCCCAGATTGAGAGGGTCGCGACGTGCGGCGAGTCGCGTCTGCTCGATCGGATCGAGGCCGATCAAGCTCGTCGTAATGCTGCGTCCAATACGCACCTGGCCATGCGGGCCCTTGCGATGGGAGTCCCAGGCCCCGAGCAGGAGATCGTGGGCGGAGGTCTCCAGCAACACATCGAGCGCGCGCATATGGGCCAGTGACAGCTCTTGCCCATGCTCGCTGTCCTCGAATGCGCCCTCTCCGCTCTCTGCGGCAGACAGGCGCAGCCATGCGTCGAACACACGATGGGGCATCTCCAGCGTGGTGATCGTGATCGGCTCTCCATCGCTGGGCGCTACCGTCGTGCTCGAGACCGGCAGCGGGTAGCGGCCTGCGCGATAGAGGTCGAGCAGCACCTCCTCCAGCCGATTGGCGGCCGAGCCGACGCTGTCAAGCTCGATCGCCTTGCGCGGCTTGCCGTCGATGTAGCGCTCGTGGATCTCGAGCTCGCCCTCATATGAGGGCGGCTGCACAGGCATGCCACCAGCCGGCACAAGATCTTGCCTGATCTCGATTCCTGAGGGCCTGGTTGCGGATGGGTTGTCAGACAGGCCGTCGCGGAGGACAGCAGGGAGGTCAACGGTCATGAGCGCTCCAGTTCATCGGCGATCGTTTGGCGGGGCGGCAGCTGGCAACTTCTATATTGCCGTGCGGACGGACTGTTTCGCCTAGTTGGTATGACGAGAGCATCACGCGGTGTTTCTGAATCATGCAACGGAGCCGGAGACCCACGTCTCCGGTGACATTTGCCTAGTGCGCTATCGCACGGCAGATCACATGCTTCAACGGAGCCGGCATAAGCCGGTGAGAAGTCAGGACACAACGCGACCTACGAGGCAGGCCGCAGCCGCCACGGGATATCCGCCGCCGGATCCTCGGCCATGGGCGCATCGGTCTCGAAGCACGCCCTCGCAGTGCTTGTGTCGGAGGTCACGTCTGTGCTGTGCATGACCGCCGTCAGATGGAGCGACCGCATGGATGCCGCAATCGTCGTGCTTGTGCATTTGTGCATGAGAGCCTCCCGTTGAGCCGAAGTCTGACAATGGCGCCGCACTATAGCGATTATGCGTTGGCTAGCGCACGGCAAAGCACATAAACGCTATTGTGCTCGAAGCGAGGAACGCCAGCTCCAGCAGGCATTCCACGTGTTCTACCCATCCGTCCTGTCAACCTGCGAGGATCGGCCTCCCACACAAGATCTTGTCCTCCTCGCGTCGGTCATACCAACGTCTACCCTCACGGCCATGCCCACCCTGCACGAACTCGCTTTCAAGTTGGGCGTTGATGAGCGCACGCTTCGCCGTGCCGTTTCTGACGGACTGGTACGCAGCGAGACTGCGGGACGCCGACCGCGGTCCATCACAGCGGAGGAGTGTCGCTATGCGATCGACCACTGGCCGCTGCTCAGCGCCCTGCGACGGGCATTGCGCACGGAGCCGAACGTACGCCTCGCGGCACTCTACGGCTCCGTAGCTCGCGGGGAGGACACCGACGCCTCCGACATCGACCTGCTTGTGTCTCTCGCCAAAGATCGCCCGGACGCCGCGGTCAAGCTCGCGGTGCGGCTGGAGCGCGCGCTGGGCCGAAAAGTGGACGTGGCCCGCCTCAACCGGGTCGAGCGCAACGCGCCGCTGCTGCTCCTGCAAGCAATCCAGGAGAGCCGCGTAGTGCTGGACAGAGACAGACAGTGGACACAGCTCGTCGCTCGCCGCGATCAGATATCGCGGCACGCCGTCCGCAAACACAACGCCAGGCTTGCACGTGCGCGCGCCTCCGTTGACGAGCTTGTGCATGACCGGCCATGCACAGCTTTGAAAGGCGGAAGCGCCGCCATACATAAAGTGTACCCAAGTAGTGTTTACTCCGCTACACTTTTCTCATGCCAAGGCGCTTCGTCGGACGTGAGGCCGAGCTTGCAGGGCTCCAAACCCACCTCGACGAGGTGGCCGGGACCGGACTGGGACGCATGCTCTCGCTCCGTGGCCGGCGGCAGATCGGCAAGTCGCGTCTGGTAGAGGAGCTGATCGCGTCCAGTGGCGCGAAGGCGATCTTCTACACCGCCTCCAGCCAGAGCGAGGCCGCGGAGCTGCGTCTCTTCAGCGCCCAGATCGCGACGTCAACGACAGACGGGGCCGCCGTGGCCGCCGCCGGGCCGATCGGCTCCTGGGAGGCCGCGCTCACGATCGCCGCGAGTGGCGCGTCGCAGGCGGAGCCGATCGTAATCGTGATCGACGAGCTGCCGTTCCTGATCCAGAGCGTGCCCGCGATCGAGGCGATCATCCAGAAGCAGTGGGATCGCGGTCTCGAGTCCCAGGCGGTTCTGCTCATCCTGATCGGCTCCGACATCTCGATGATGCGAGCGCTCAGCGACTATGGCAGGCCGCTGTATGGGCGCCTCACCGAGATGACGATCGGACCGCTCTCACCGGCCGCCGTCGGCGATCTGCTCGGCCTCTCGGCGACGGCGTCGCTCGATGCCCATCTGGTCATCGGCGGCTTCCCGCGACTCGCCCAGATCTGGCGTCACGGCGAGAGCCTGTGGGGGTTCCTGCGGCGCGAGCTCGAGAATCCCGAGTCGCCGCTGATCGTCCTGGGCGAGCGCTCGCTCTCCGCCGAGTTCCCAGCCGAGCTGCGAGCGCGCGAGGTGCTGACGGCGATCGGAGCGGGTGAGCGCGCCTTCTCGGCGATCATGCGGCGAGCGCAGGTCTCCAACAAGACACTCGAGACGACGCTTGGGAGCCTGATCGCCAAGCGCGTGATCGGCAGGACGCTCCCCTACTCCGCTCAGCCGCGCCCAAAGCTCTCCCGTTATCACGTCTGCGACCCCTACCTCCGCTTCTGGCTGCGGTTCATACGCGCGGCCACACCGACGATTGAGCGAGGCCGAGGGGACATTGTCCTTCAACAGAATCCGCGACTCCTGGGGCCCGTTTTCAGGCCGAGCGATCGAGCCGCTGGTTCGCGAGGCGATCCAGTTGCTGCTGCCAGAACGGCGCTTCGGCGACGCCGAGTTCACAGGGTCCTACTGGAACCGCGACGGCAGCGTCGAGATCGACCTCGTCGGCGGCCGCGGGCCCACCGGCAGCGATCGGATCGACTTCGTCGGCTCGATCAAGTGGCGCGAGAAGGCAAGGCTGGATGGCAGCGACGTCGAGCGGCTGATCGCTCATCGAGAGATGCTGCCGGGCGCAGACGCTCATACCCTGCTCGTAGGGGTTTCCAGGACTGGCTTCGCAACCGATCGGCTCGACGTTGCGCTCACCGCCGAGGAAATCCTCGAGGCGGGCTCCCCTTCTGCGTAGACTTCGTTTGAGTAACTGGAGCCGTTCCGTCATATTGCTCCGTCCTGCTCACCTGCAAGGATCACGCTGCTCGCCTCGACCGCGGAGGCGCAAACGCCTCGCACGCGATGCCCTCCCCTCTCCCAGACCTCATCCCCGCGCGGATCCTCAACGAGCACGTCTACTGCAGAAGGCTCGCCTACCTGGAGTGGGTTGACAGCCAGTTCACCGATAACGCCTACACGGCCGAGGGCAGCTTCGTGCACCGAAACGTGGACCGTGAGCGCTCCAAGCCGCCAGAGCCGCCTGGCGCGAATGCCGCCGATGCGGCGGACGCCCCTGAGAACGCAGGCCAAGCCGCCGCGCACCCCCCTGCAAGCACTGCGATCACGGTCTCCTCGCAGCGACTTGGCCTGATCGCGAAGGTCAACCTGCTGCAAGCGAGGAACGAGAGCGTCGTCGTGCCCGTCGAGTTCAAGCGTGGGCGTCCCCGCTCGCAGGACACTCCGCTCTGGGAGCCCGAGCTAGTCCAGCTCTGCGCCCAGGTGCTGATCCTGCGCGACTGCGGATACGAGGTCCCCCATGCCGAAGCCTATTTCGCGCAAACGAGGACGAGGCACACGGTCGAGATCACCGACCAGCTGATCGATACGACGCTTGCCGCCATCGAGCGGCTGCGATCGGACGCTGCGGCCGACCATCCGCCGCCGCCGCTGATCGACAGTCCGAAGTGCCCAGGCTGCTCGCTCGTCGGGATCTGCCTGCCCGACGAGGTCCATGCGCTCAACGAGGCCAACCAAAGCAAGCCCCCACGGCGACTTGTCGCCAGCGACCCAGCCTCCTCGCCACTCTACGCGATCACCCCCGGCAGCCGGCTCACCAAGCGCGGTGGCAGGGCGATCCTCGTCGAAGACGGAAAGCAGGCCGCCTCCAGACGCCTGATCGACGTGTCCCACATAGCCGTGCTTGGCAACGTCAACGTGGGCAGCGCCCTGCTCAGGGCCTGCTTTGAGACGGGAGTGCCTGTGCTGTGGTTCACCGCGGGCGGCTGGTTCAAGGGGGCCGCGACCGGTATGCCATCGAAGAACGTCGCCGTCCGCATGCGCCAGCACCGCGCCGCCGCGCTTGGCAGCCCAGAGCTTGCCGCCTGCTTCGTCGCGGGCAAGATCCGCAACTGCAGGACTCTGCTGCGCCGACATTCAGGCAAGGATTCGACGCGCGTGCTCGGTCAGCTTGCCGAGCTTGCAAAGGCCGCCGAGTCTGAGCGCTCGATCGAGTCGCTGCTGGGCATCGAGGGCACGGCGGCGAGGCTCTACTTCTCGAAGTTCGGCTCGCTGCTGAAGAACCCGCCCGAGAGCTTCGCTTTCGAGGAGCGCAACCGCAGACCGCCACGCGACCCAATCAACGCGCTACTCTCCTTCGTCTACGCCCTACTGGTGAAGGACGTGACCGCAGCGACGATCGCCGCCGGCCTCGACCCGCACGTCGGCGTCTATCACCGCCCTGGATTCGGACGCCCAGCGCTTGCGCTCGATCTCGCCGAGGAGTTCCGGCCTCTGATCGGCGATTCGACCGTGATGATGGCGATCAACAACGGCGAGATCGGGCAGGACGACTTCATCTCACGCGCAGGCGGGGTCTCGCTCACCGACAAGGGCCGGCGCAAGACGATCGCCGCCTATGAGCGTCGGATGACAAGCGAGCTCACCCATCCACTCTTTCGCTACAAGGCCAGCTACCGTCGCAGCCTCGAGATCCAGGCGAGGCTGCTCGCGGCTGTGCTCGTCGGCGACGTGCCTTCCTACCGCTCCTTGACAACTCGATAGCAGGACCTGCCGTGGCCGACCGTACGCGCTACCTGCTCGCCTACGACGTGCGCCATCCAAGGCGGCTGCGGCGGGTCCATCGCCTCGCCAGCGACTATGGCGAGCCGCTGCAATACTCCGTGTTCGTCTGCGACCTGACGACGATCGAGCTGGTCGCGCTGCGCCAGAAGCTGCTCGAGGAGATCAAGACGACCGAGGACAGCATCAGCATTTTCGACCTTGGCGCACCCACGACTCGCGGGGTCGAGTGCATCGAGTTCCTCGGCGTGAGACGAGACCTGCCAAGCGACGATCCTGCGATCTGGTGAGCCCGCGAGCGCTGAGGTGCGCTCAGAATCGCCAGCAGCGCTCGATGGCCTACATCGCCTGTATTCATGCGGGATTCGGTCGCTCACCGATGCCGCGCCCCGCGGTGCTCGTGCGTCCCGGCGCGAACCTCTCGCAGAGCCTTGCGAAACGCCTGCAAATAGGCGCTAAAATCCACGAGCCGTCACCGGGGATGTGAATCCCCGGCTCCGTTGAAGCAGTTTGCCGGTGCCCGCTTCTGCGGTCGCGGAGATGTCACCGGGGATGTGAATCCCCGGCTCCGTTGAAGCACGGCCTCCACCAGCGCATTGCGTTGCCGGTCGGTGTCACCGGGGATGTGAATCCCCGGCTCCGTTGAAGCGAGTGCTGCGGGACGCCAGCGCTGAAGCATGGGCGGCGTCACCGGGGATGTGAATCCCCGGCTCCGTTGAAGCACCTCCAGTACACGCGGACCCGGCGACTGCTGCTGGTCACCGGGGATGTGAATCCCCGGCTCCGTTGAAGCCCGTCCGCTTGCGGGGGAGCGGCACCATCCGCCAGCCGAGGTCACCGGGGATGTGAATCCCCGGCTCCGTTGAAGCCCTTCAGAAGCTTCTCCTCCCAGCCTTCAGCCAAGGTCACCGGGGATGTGAATCCCCGGCTCCGTTGAAGCGCGTGAGCGAAAGCGTGCCGAGCGGGCACGCAAACGTGGTCACCGGGGATGTGAATCCCCGGCTCCGTTGAAGCCCGGCAGCCTCTACTGCACTGCGGATGTCTGCGAGGGTCACCGGGGATGTGAATCCCCGGCTCCGTTGAAGCGAGATCACGCCGTCTCCTTAAGTGCGTCTTTGGCGAGGTCACCGGGGATGTGAATCCCCGGCTCCGTTGAAGCACGCAACGTGATCGGCTGGAGACGGAGACTCACGCTGTCACCGGGGATGTGAATCCCCGGCTCCGTTGAAGCTTTTATCGCAATCGAGGATGCGGCTGGCGAGATAGCGGTCACCGGGGATGTGAATCCCCGGCTCCGTTGAAGCTCGGGCTACCCGTGCGAGGAGGCCGAGCGGCTCGGCGTCACCGGGGATGTGAATCCCCGGCTCCGTTGAAGCGAAATCCTCCGTGAGCTCCTTGACCTGGTCACGGAAGTCACCGGGGATGTGAATCCCCGGCTCCGTTGAAGCGGGAGTACCAGCGGTGGTCGCAGACCAGGGAGGTCGTCACCGGGGATGTGAATCCCCGGCTCCGTTGAAGCGGTTGTCTCGCTGTGCGAGGGCTTGCTTCTCCGGTGTCACCGGGGATGTGAATCCCCGGCTCCGTTGAAGCGCCAGCGCCTCGTAGGCGTCGACGCCGAGCACCAGTCACCGGGGATGTGAATCCCCGGCTCCGTTGAAGCAGGCGGCGAGGAGCCGGTCCACGTTCTGCCGACTCGTCACCGGGGATGTGAATCCCCGGCTCCGTTGAAGCGGCGAGGAGTGACCCCAATGCCACATGCCGCACGCCTGTCACCGGGGATGTGAATCCCCGGCTCCGTTGAAGCTGGCTCACACGGGCTGGAAAGCGCTCACGGTCGAAGTCACCGGGGATGTGAATCCCCGGCTCCGTTGAAGCAAGCGAGCAGAACGTGTTCTTGAGATCGTGGACGAGTCACCGGGGATGTGAATCCCCGGCTCCGTTGAAGCGGCGAGTCGGCTGCTGCTGGTGCTGCGGCGATGGGTGTCACCGGGGATGTGAATCCCCGGCTCCGTTGAAGCAACGTCGCGCTCGGCGCGAACGCACTGAAGACGAAGTCACCGGGGATGTGAATCCCCGGCTCCGTTGAAGCATCCCGTGGCGCCAATTCAACCGCGATGTGGCATTCGAGTCACCGGGGATGTGAATCCCCGGCTCCGTTGAAGCATGCTCCGACTGCGACGAGCAAATGCAAACCCTATAGTCACCGGGGATGTGAATCCCCGGCTCCGTTGAAGCACATATCCGCCGCCTGCGGGGATGATGAATGGGATAGTCACCGGGGATGTGAATCCCCGGCTCCGTTGAAGCAGTCCGGCGCCTGAAGAAACCGACGAACTTGTTAGTCGTCACCGGGGATGTGAATCCCCGGCTCCGTTGAAGCAGTCCGGCGCCTGAAGAAACCGACGAACTTGTTAGTCGTCACCGGGGATGTGAATCCCCGGCTCCGTTGAAGCAAGGTCGCCTCAGCGTCACGGAATGCTTTGATCTCGTCACCGGGGATGTGAATCCCCGGCTCCGTTGAAGCCGGCAGTGGTGCCGGTGAAGCTCGTGACCGCCGGGGTCACCGGGGATGTGAATCCCCGGCTCCGTTGAAGCCGCTAGCGCGGAACACCCTACAACTAACTACAGGAGTCACCGGGGATGTGAATCCCCGGCTCCGTTGAAGCGCTGGCAGGGGCGGATGTAGGCTCGACCCAAGCAAGTCACCGGGGATGTGAATCCCCGGCTCCGTTGAAGCGGCTCGCACCGGGCCGATAGTATAGTCCGTAATCAAGTCACCGGGGATGTGAATCCCCGGCTCCGTTGAAGCTTGGTAACTTTCACCGTTTTCACATGCTTGAAAGCGTCACCGGGGATGTGAATCCCCGGCTCCGTTGAAGCGCCTGCGACGAAGGCTCTGCATCCAGCCTCGCCGATGTCACCGGGGATGTGAATCCCCGGCTCCGTTGAAGCGCTGGCAAGACGGTCGGCGAGCCCTACGCCCTGCTGTCACCGGGGATGTGAATCCCCGGCTCCGTTGAAGCGGCCGGACCAGCCGCCGAAGGCGCGCTCTCGAACGAGTCACCGGGGATGTGAATCCCCGGCTCCGTTGAAGCTGCACGTCAGCACGGCGCACATCCGTCAGACGCTTGTCACCGGGGATGTGAATCCCCGGCTCCGTTGAAGCTTTGTTTCTAGGCTCAGGTGCAGACGAGGTGCGCCGTCGTCACCGGGGATGTGAATCCCCGGCTCCGTTGAAGCTATGTGGATGACTTCGGGCCTGGATCGGAGACTATGTCACCGGGGATGTGAATCCCCGGCTCCGTTGAAGCAGGTTGAACGCGAACTGGAAGACGGTGATGACCGTGCTCACCCGAGACGTGAGTCTCCAGTTCCCGTTGAAGCGTCGCGGTCACGGTCGCCTCGAGTGCGAAGCCGACCTCACCGGGGCCACAGGTCCCCGGCTCCGTTGAGCATTACGATGAGTCGATGCCGTTGATCTCAGCAAACCTCCCAAGGGCCGATCTCGTGAATGCGGGCTTGCCGACATCCGAGCGGGCCGCGAGACTGAGTGCGCGCTGCTCGTCGCGATGGCCGCGCCGCGCCTGCGTCAACTCGGCATCGGTCCCCGCCTCCGTTTTGAATCTGGGAAGTGTTCGCCCGCCCCCGCACGCCGAGGTCTCCCCGCCACACGGGCCGCCCAGCCAGCAGAGGTCTAACATGCCCAGAGCACCCGCGCCGTGCGGGCGTCGAGAAGACCCCAGGAGGAGGAAGTCAGCGAGATGCAGCCATCCCAGCAGCGCTTCGACCACGACTGGCTGGTGATCGGCTCCGGCTTCGGCGGCAGCGTCTCGGCGCTGCGCCTGGCGCAGAAGGGCTACAACGTCGGCGTCCTGGAGTGCGGGCGGCGCTTCGCCGACCACGAGTTCCCGGAGTCCACCGGCGACTTCCGACGCTACTTCTGGCGCCCGAAGCTGGGCATGAAGGGCATCTTCCGCATCAGCAACTTCAAGGACGTGACGGTCGTCTCCGGCTGCGGCGTGGGCGGTGGCAGCCTCGGCTACGCCAACACCCTCTACGTGCCGCCGAAGAAGTTCTTCGAGGATCGCCAGTGGGGCGAGATGCAGGACTGGGAGAGCGCCCTGGCTCCCCACTACGAGGAGGCGCAGCGGATGCTCGGCGTGACGATGAACGAGCACGACGACCCCGCCGACCAACTGCTGCGAGAGCTCGGCAAGGAGCTCGGCGTCGCCGACACCTACAAAAAGACCCCTGTCGGCATCTACTTCGGCGAGCCGGGCAAGACGGTGAGCGATCCCTTCTTCGAGGGCGAGGGCCCCGACCGCACCGGCTGCGAGCTGTGCGGGCGCTGCATGGTCGGCTGCCCCCACGGCGCCAAGAACACGCTCGTCAAGAACTACCTGCACCTGGCCGAGAAACGCGGCGTGCGCATCACCCCCGAACGCACCGTCGTTGACATCAGGCCGCTCGGGCGCGGCGACGGCAGCGAGGGCTACGAAGTCGAAAGCGTGCGCTCAGGCGCTTGGCTCTCGAAGGACCGTCGCGTCCATCGCGCGCGCTCGGTCGTCGTGGCGGCCGGTCCGCTCGGCACCAACACGCTGCTGCAACGCTGCCGGCTCTCCGGCTCACTGGGCCGGATCTCCTCGCGTCTCGGCGAGCTCGTGCGCACCAACAGCGAGGCGATCCTCGCGGTCACCGTGCCTGAGGACTACCGCGACGAGCTGGTGCGGCGCGTTGCGATCACCTCGAGCATCTACCCCGACGCCAACACCCACATCGAGACCGTCACCTACGGCAACGACGGCGACTCGATGCGGCGCCTGTACACGCTGCTGACCGGCGACGGCACGCGGATGACCCGCCCGCTGAAGCTGCTCGCCCAGGCCGCGTTGCATCCCGGCCGCTTCGCCAAGCTGATGGCAAGCAAGAACTGGTCGCGCCGGACGATCATCATCCTCGTGATGCAGACGCTCGACAACGCGATGGCGCTGCGTCCCAAACAGGGCCCGCTCGGCAGCTTCTGGCTGCAGACCGAGCAGGACCCCGAGCGGCCGAACCCGACCTTCATCCCGGTCGCCAACGAAGCCGCCGAATGGTTTGCCAAGCGCACGGGCGGGATCGCCCAGAGCTCGGTGATGGAGGCGCTGCTGAACATCCCCACCACCGCCCACATCCTCGGCGGCGCGGTGATCGGCTCAGACCCGAGCCGCGGCGTCGTTGACGCCCGCCAGCACGTCTTCGGCTACGAGAACCTGATGGTCTGCGACGGCTCGGTGATCCCGGCGAACGTCGGCGTGAACCCGAGCCTGACGATCACCGCCCTGGCAGAGCACGCGATGAGCTTCGTGCCGGCGGCCGGAGCGCCCCGGCCCGACAGCGACACGGCGGGCGTGGCTGAGCAGAGCATCGCCGGATAGGACGTCCGCGCGCCCACGGGCATGTGGCCACTGAATCAATTCCACCACCTTGTGGTGTAAATTCCTCCACTTAGTGGTGGATATGCCACCATATGTGTTGTGATAGCGCGCAATCAGGAGCTGCAGGTCCAAGAAGCCTTGGCAGACACGCCCGTCGTGATGCTCACGGGCGCGCGACAGGTCGGCAAGAGCACGCTCGGCGAGCAGATGGCAGCGCGCATGCAGGCGCAGGTGGTCTCGCTGGACGATCCCGCCATTCGATCCGCCGCACAGGAGGACCCAAGCGGCTTCATCGGACGGCTGCGCCTGCCTGCGATGATCGACGAGGTCCAGCGAGCGCCCGAGCTGGTCTACTCGATCAAGCAGGCCGTCGATCGCCTCAGGCTCGCCGGAGCCCGGGCCGCCGGCTCCTTTCTGCTCACAGGCTCGGCCAGCACATGGGACACCCTTGAAAGCCCCGAGTCGCTTGCCGGGCGCATCGAGCGTGTCGAGCTGTGGCCGTTCTCCCAGGGCGAGATCGTCGGCCGCCGCGAGCGTTTCATCGACGCTCTCTTCGGTGGCGAGCCGACGGGCGCCGAAAGCGATGTGCCGCTGAGCCGAGCCGAGATCGCCAAGCTCGTCGTGCGCGGCGGCTACCCGGAGGCGCAGGGGCGCAGCGAGCCGCGGCTGCAGGATTGGTTCTCTCAATACCTGGCGCTCGTGCTGGACCGAGACATCCGTGACCTCGCCAACGTGCGTCGCCCCGAGGACCTGCTGCGCCTGCTGCGGCTCTGCGCGACTCGTATCGGCAGCCCGACGAACGTGGACGCGATGCTGCGCGATCTCGGGATCGCGCTCAGCACCGGCCGTCGCTATTTCGACCTCCTCGGCCGGGTGCACCTGGTGCGCGAGATCCCTGCATGGGGCGTGAACCTCGCCCGGGCAGCCGTTCGCAGCCCAAAGCTCGTGATCGTGGATAGCGGCCTGGCGGCCCACCTAGTCGAATGCTCCGCCGAGAAGTTCGTGGGCGGCCCAGACGCAAGGCCAGGACCGGGGCACCTCTTCGAGAACTTCGTCACGACCGAAATCATCAAGGCATCGGCATGGTCCCACGCCCACGTGAAGGCGTTTCACTGGAGAGATCGCAGCGGTCGGGAGGTGGACCTGCTCTTGGAGCGGCGCGACGGGACGATAGTCGCCATCGAGCACAAGCTCAGCGAGTCGGTGGGCAGAGACGACTTCCGCCACCTCGCGTATCTGCGCGACCAGCTCGGCGAGCGTTTCGCGGGCGGGGCGGTCGTCTATGCCGGCCACGCGACGCTGCCCTTCGGCGAGCGCCTTTGGGCAACCCCTGTCACAGCCCTGTGGAGCCGCCCGTGAGCCGCTCCGGCGGGGCGGCTCCTAGCGCCCGCCCGCCATCGCGGGCAGGATCACCAAAGTGTCGGACTCGCCCACGGCCGTCTCCAACCCGCCGAGCACGCGCACGTCCTCGTCGTTGAGGTAGACGTTGACGTAACGGTTGAGCTGGCCGTCGTCTGAGAAGAGCTGGGTCTTTGTCGCCGGGTGGCTGGCGACGAGGTCCTGCAACACCTCGCCGACGTTGCCGCCGGACGCAGAGAGCTCCTTCTCGCCGCCGACGGAGTTGCGCAGCACTGGTGGGATCTTGATCGTCGCCATTAGTCCTCTGTGGTCGTTGGTTCGCGGGAATGATTATCACGACCTGCCGGTGCCTGCAGGTCACGAGCTAGCGGTTCGCTGGTCAAGCCAGGCACGGACGCAGCGAGCGTGGCCTACTTCTCGTACGCGAGCGAGCGAGGACACAGCCTGGCGCCGGCCAGCGGGCCGCTATCCCGCGGCGGCGCAGAACGCCTCATAGTCGGGAAAGACGCCCATCTCCTCGTCGGTGATCTCGGAGGGGTCGCGTGAGCAGATCGGGCACTCGGGGTCGCGGCGCACCTTGACCTCGGTCAGCGTCGCGCCGAGCGCGTCGTAGAGCAGCAGCCGCCCGATCGCGGGCTCGCCGATGCCGACGATCAGCTTGACGACCTCGGTGGCCTGCAGCAGGCCCATCGTGCCGGGCAGCACGCCGAGCACGCCGTTGGCGCCGCAGGAGGGCGCAAGCTCGGCCGGCGGCGGCTCGCGGAAGAGGCAGCGATAGCACGGGCCCTCATACGGCTTGAAGACCGAGAGCTGGCCGTCGAAGCCGAGGATCGAGGCCGAGACGACGGGGATGCCAAGGCGCACGGTTGCATCGTTGAGCAGATAGCGCGTGGGGAAGTTGTCCACGCCGTCGACGATCGCGTCGTAGCCCTCGATCACTTCCATGATGTTCTCGGCGCCCAAGCGGAAGGGGTACTTCACGACCTTCACGTCGGGGTTGAGCGCCCTGATCGACTCCTCCGCGGAATCGACCTTCAGCGTGCCGATGCGCTGGTTGTTGTGGATCACCTGGCGCTGCAGGTTTGAGAGATCGACCACGTCGTCATCGACGATCCCCAGCGTTCCGACGCCTGCGGCGGCGAGGTAGAGCGCCGTCGGCGAGCCGAGGCCGCCCGCGCCGAGCAGCAGCACCTTCGCGTCGAGCAGCTTCTGCTGGCCCTCTGCGCCGATCTCCGGGATCAGCAGGTGGCGGGAGTAGCGGTCGCGCTGCTGCGAGCTGAGCGCCCGCGGGACCTCGACCTCGTATCCGCGGTCCTTCCAAAGCGTGATCCCGCCAGTCATCGACTTCACGTTCTCGTAGCCGAGGTCGTCGCGCATCGTGCGTGCGGCGTAAGCGGAGCGCACGCCGGAGGCGCAGTAGAGGATCACGGTGGCGGACCGATCGGGCACGGCGCCCTCGATCCGCGACTCCAGATGACCGCGCGGGACGAGCTTTGCGCCGGGCAGATGCCCGGTCGCGGCCTCTTCGCTTCCGCGCACGTCGACGATCACGACGCCCTCGTCAAGCAGCTCATGGACCTCTGAGGGGTCGATCTCCTCGATCTGGCTCTTGATCTGGCGCAGCAGCTCTGCGCTGGAGGTGCTCATCTCAAATCTCCTGAACGACTGTCGGGATTCATGTACTTCAGAGAGTATAGCGACCCGTAAGCGACGCTGAAAGGCCCGGCGGGCGGCCGGCGATGATGTCGAATCTCGCTCTGGAAGACGCATTGCGTGCTCGCCGCGGGCCGCTCGCAAACGGCCGAGCGGCCAACCGGGTGGGCGGGTCCTGATAACCTAGCTCGCAGGTAGGGATTACAGCGATGATGTTTTCGACCAAGGCCGAGTACGGCGTGCGCGTGATGGTGGAGCTTGCCCGCAGGGCCAGCGAATCCGTCGATGGCGGTGAGGGCGGCGGCGACCCGGTGATCCCCCTCGCGGAGATCGCCGAGCACGACGGCATGCCGCTCGCCTACCTGGAGCATCTGGTCGCGCGCCTGCGCAAGGCAGGGCTGCTCGACAGCCGCCGTGGCAGCCGCGGCGGCTACATGCTCGCCCGGCCCGCCGACCAGATCACGATGGCCGAAGTCGTCGAGGCGCTGGAGGGCACGATCGCCCCGATCGAGTGCATCTCCCAGAGCCCCGACGGGACCATCGTCTGCTCGCGCGAGTCCGATCCAGCGCACGTCTGCCCGACGAAGCTGCTCTGGACGCGCGTGCGGCTGGCGATCGTCAGCACGCTGATGCAGACGACGCTCGCCGACCTGCTGCTGCCCACCGCCGGCGAGCGCAGGGAGGATCCGCTCGCCGCTTTCACATCCGTCTGAGACCGCAAGGAGATCATGGCCGAGTTGCACATCACCAACCTGCACGTGCGCACCGAGGATCGCGAGATCCTCAAGGGCGTAAACCTCGCGATCGACCGGGGCGAGGTGCATGCCCTGATGGGCCCCAACGGCTCGGGCAAGTCAACGCTCGCCAACACGCTGCTCGGCCACCCCGCCTACGAGATCACCGAGGGCCAGATCGTCTTCAAGGGCCAGGACATCACCGAGGCGCAGCCGCACGATCGCGCCAAGGCCGGCCTGTTCCTGGCCTTCCAGTACCCCGTCTCGATCCCCGGCGTCTCGGTCGCCAACTTCCTGCGGATGGCGATGAACGCCAAGCGCGATGAGCCGATCCCGGTGAAGGAGTTCCGCAACCAGCTCCAGCATGCGATCGATCTGCTCGACGTGGACCGCTCCTTCACCTCCCGGCACCTGAACGACGGCTTCTCCGGCGGCGAGAAGAAGCGCGCGGAGATCCTGCAGATGGCAATGCTCGCCCCCGACATCGCGATCCTCGACGAGACCGACTCGGGCCTTGACATCGACGCGCTGCGCACCGTGGCCGAGGGCGTCCAACGCCTGCACGACGAGCAGGGCCTCGGCGCGCTCATCATCACCCACTACCAGCGCATCCTGCACTACATAAAGCCGCAGTTCGTGCACATCATGCTGGAGGGCCGCATCGTCCTGGACGGCGGCGTGGAGCTGGTCGAACGCCTGGAGCGCGAAGGCTACGACTCGATCCGCCAGGAGTTCGGCGCGCATGTCTGAGCCGCAGACCGAGCAGGATCAAGCCGCGGCTGCCGAGCCGGCGGTCAAGCCAGGCCGCCACCGCGAGGCGACCCTCTACAGCGCGCTCGCAGGCGCCGGCGCAGGCGATGGTCGCAGCTTGGCGGATCTGCGTGAGGCTGCGCTGCACGCATACGAGAACACCGAGCTGCCGGTCTGGCGCCGCTCCGGCTTCTGGAGCACGAGCCTGACCGCGCTCGACCTCGACGCGCTGGAGGTCCGCCATCACGAGCAAGGCTCGCTGCCGGAGATCGTCTCGGAGACTTTGCCGCAGCGCCCGCGCGCCGGGCGGATCGTGCAGCTCGACGGCTCGGTCGTGCATGTCGAGCTGGATCCGGCGCTCGCGCAGCGCGGCGTCGTGCTCTGCCCCCTGGAGCAGGCGGCCAGCGAGCATCCCGAGACCTTCGCGCAGTGGTACTCAAAGCGCCTGACGATCGATCGCAACAAGCTCGAGGCCGCAAACGCCGCCTTCTGGACCGGTGGCGTCTTCCTGCACGTCCCGCAGGGCGTCACGATCGAAGATCCGTTCGAGATCGTCTACGCGATTGACCGCCCCGGCGTCGCGCAGTACGGGCGCACGCTGATCGTCGGCGAGCAGGGCAGCGACTTCCGCGTGCACGAGTACGACCTCGGCGGCGACTTCGAGGGCCAGGCGCTGCACGCCGGGGCCTTCGAGCTCTACCTGCGCGACGGCGCGCGCTGCCGTCTGGCGCAGGTTCAGGATTGGGGATCGGGAGAGGTCTACGACGTCTCAACGCGCCTGGTGCAGGTCGGCCGGGACGCATACTGCCACTGGCTGCCCTCGCTGCTGGGCGGACACCTCGTGCGCCAGCACCTTGAGCTCGCGGTCACCGAGCCCGGCGGCGACATGGGCTTTCGCGGCATCTTCTTCACCGAGAAGGACGAGCACCTCGACGCCTTCGCGGTGGACCTGCACGAGACCGGCCCCTCCGGCGGCGACGTGCATTGGCGCGGCGCGGCGACCGGCGCGAGCAGGGCGAGCTTCGAGGGGCTGATCAAGATCGACCCCGGCGCTCAGCAGACCCACACCTACCTGCAGATCCACACGATGATGCTCTCGCCGAAGGCGCGCCTGGACGCGATCCCCTCGGTGCTCGTCTCCGCCGACGACGTCTCCGCATCCCACGGCGGCACCGTGGGCGAGCTCGACGAGGACTCGATCTTCTACATGCAGAGCCGCGGCCTCGATCGCGCGAGCGCGGTGCGCGTGATCATCGAGGGCTTCTTCGAGCCCCTGCTGGCAGAGCTCGCCGACGAGCCGCTGGCAGAGCTGATCCGCGGCAAGCTCGCCGAGAAGCTGGCGGCGGCAAGGCAGGACATCGAGACCTATGCCGCAAGCCGTTAGCTCATCGCTCGCAGTCCGCGGGGACTTCCCGATCCTGCAGCGCAGCTTTGACGGATCGCCGCTGATCTATCTCGACTCGGCGTCCACCTCCCAGAAGCCGGCGGTCGTGATCGACGCGCTGGCGCAGCACCTGAAGGCCCACAACGCGAATGTCCATCGGGGTGTCTACGCGCTGGCCCAGGAGGCCGACGAGGCCTACGAGAGCGCCCGCGCGCGCGTGGCCGCGTTCGTGGATTGGGATCGCGATACGACGATCTTCGCCAAGAACGTGACCGAGACGATCAACCTGATCGCCTACGCTTGGGGCCTCGACAACATCGGCCCCGGCGACGCGGTGCTGATCACCGAGATGGAGCACCACGCAAATGTCGTGCCCTGGCAGCAACTCTGCCGTCGCACCGGCGCGCAGCTGCGCTACCTGAAGGTCGATGAGCGGGGCGAGCTCTCGCTGGCGCAACTCAAGGACGAGCTGGCCGCAGGCGACGTGAAGCTCGTCTCCTTCACGCATGTCTCAAACGTGCTGGGCACGATCAACCCGGTCGCGGAGATGACCGCCCTGGTACGTGAGGCTGGAGCGGTGAGCGTCGTCGATGGCGCCCAGGCAGTCCCGCACATGCCCGTCGACGCGCGGGCGCTCGGCGCCGACTTCTACGCCTGGACGGGGCACAAGGCGCTCGGGCCGACCGGCATCGGCGTGCTGCACGGGCGCCGTGAGATCCTGGAGTCGATGGAGCCTTTCCTCACCGGCGGCGACATGATCTCCTCGGTGGACTTCCAGAGCGCCACCTGGAACGAGCTGCCCTGGAAGTTCGAGGCGGGCACCCCGCCGATCGCCGAGGCGGTGGCGCTGGGCATCGCCGTCGACTATCTCGCAAACCTCGGCATGGAGCGCGTGCGCGAGCACGAGCGCGAGCTGACGCAGATCATGCTCGACGAGCTCGCCGGGGTGCCGGGCCTCTCGATCGTCGGACCCCCGGAGGCCACCAGTCGCGGCGGCCTGATCTCCTTCACGATCGACGGTCTGCACCCGCACGACATCGCCGAGCTCGCCAACCGCGAGGGCGTCTGCATCCGCGCCGGCCACCACTGCGCCCAGCCGCTGATGCGGCGGCTCGGCGTCGGCGCGACCGCGAGGGCGAGCGTCGGCGTCTACAGCGAGCCGTGGGAGATCAAGGCGCTTGCCGCCGCGCTGAAGAAGGGCCGCGAGGTGTTCGGCCTGTGAGCGACGACGACCTCTACAGAGAGCACATCCTCGAGCACTACAAGCGCCCGCACAACTTCGGCGAGCTTGATCCGCACGACCTCGAGGCCTTCGAGCAGAACCCGCTCTGCGGCGACGAGCTGGGCGTCCACATCAGGGTGAGCGACGGCGAGATCGCCGACCTGCGCTTCCACGGCCACGGCTGCGCGATCTCCCAGGCAGCCGCCTCGATCGCCTCCGAGGAGCTGAAGGGCATGCCGCTGGATCAGGCCGGCAGCCTCAGCGCCGACTGGATGATCGATCTGCTCGGCATCCCGATCTCCCCCACCCGCCGCAAGTGCGCGCTATTGAACCTGAAGGTGATGCGGCGGGCGATCACCGGCGATACGGGGTGGCCGACGGGGTCGGAGGGGGCCGCGGGGTAGGCCCGTCGCTCGGTCAGCGCCCGAGGCGTCAACGTCTGAGTCTCCTGATGCGCGCGCGACCGACGCGCACCAGCAGAATCAGGGGAAAGACCGGCGCGGCAGATCACGAGTGAGTGCATCGAGGTCCGCTCGCGTGCGAGCCGACCACGCGCCCTCCATGCGCTGCTCGAGCTCGCCGCCATCGATGCGTCCCCTGGCATAGGCGCGGGCAAGCCGGCGTGCCGCACCCTCACGGGCCTGGTCGGAGACCAGCGCGAGCGCGCGCGAGTGCGGCCGGTCAACATAGTGCGTGGGCGCCTCCCGGAACGCCTTGGCACAGGCGCTAGAGCAGAAGTGGTACTCGACGCCACGCCAGACGGTCGTCTCCTGCGATGCGGCCGGATCCACGGCGATCCGGCACACCGGGTCAACAGGCAGCTCGTGCCGGCCATCGGCTCCCTCCGGATAGAGGGCAAAGACCTCCACCAGGTCGGGGACGTGCTTGAGGCTGCGCCGTCCCCGCGATCGAAGCTGGCCCGCCAGCACACAGGACGCCGCGGCATCCCGCGTCGCAGCGCTCACGATCACCTCGCCGGGACGAGCGAAGTCGGCGATCCGGGAGGCGACGTTGACAGCAGAGCCAAACCAGTCATCGCCCCTGCGCACAGCCGTGCCGGTGTGCATCCCGACGCGCACGCTCAGAGCCCTGTCGCGAGCGCCGAAGTCGCCCACGATCCGCGCCGCGAGATAAAGCGCTCCCCCCGCGTCAGGCACGCGGACGATCAGCGCGTCACCGACCGCCTTCATCTCCTGCGCGCCGTAGTCGCCCAACAGCGCGCGCAGCTCATCGCAGAACGCGGCGGCGACATCCGCCGCTCGCTCGTCGCCGTGCGCCTCCGTCAGAGCGGTGTATCCGGCGAGGTCGGCAAATACGAACGTCAACGTGACGGCAGCATCGCTCACCGTAGGATCATGGCAGTTGGCGTAGCCATCGACGAGCTACTCGACAACGACTCGTCAGTCTCGACCGGGGATGCAGCAGAGCTGCGCCGCGCCGCTGGCGAGCAGGGCGCCGTCGGTGTCCCAGACCCGGCCGCTCACACCCATCAGCCCGTACGCCGCGACCGTGCACTCCTGCTCGATCAGCAGCCATTCGCAGGCCGGGCTGAAGCGGTGCAGCCAGACGCTCGTGTCGAGGTTGGGCGCCAGGTACTGCCACGATCGATAGCGCTGATAGGCGGCGGGAAAGCCAAACGTGTCGAGCAGGATCAGCGCTCGCGCAGCGTCGAGGTAGGGGTCCTCGAAACAGGCGACCGGCCTGAACCGCGTCCACTCGCGGACGATCGGCGCCCGCGCGTCCTGCTCTGCCGCTCGCAGAGGGCGCCGCTCGACGTTCTCCCAGAAGCGAAAAGCCGGCTGGTCCTCCCGGGGTACATACTCGAACGGCTCCACGTCCTCCGGCGCGGGCACGGCTGGCATCTTCGGATGCTGGTGCTCATATCCGGGCGCATCGGCGGCGGTCTTGACCAGCGCGTGCAGCACCGCGCGGCCGTCCTGGGTCATCGACACCGAGAGCGACTCCGCCCGCCGCCCGTGCTTGAGCGCGAGCACCTCCAGATCCACCGGGCCAAACGCCGGCGAGCTCAGGAAATGGCAGTAGAAGCTGCGCGGCCGACCGATCTTGGCCACATCACCCGCCGCACGCAGGCAGATCGCCGCCAGATAACCCCCGTTCGGACCCCAGAATCTCCCACTGATCGGAAAGCGTCGCCGAGTAGCGGCCATCCTCACCCTCGATCCGGGTGGCATCTCCGAGATCGGTGGCCATCGGCGCGAACGTTATCGAGCCGCATCCCCGACCCAGCCGGCAAGCCGATACAATTCCTACCCCAGAGCTAGGATTCGCAAGGCAACCGCAGCAAGGAGCCTCATGGCCACAGTCGACCGCACGAAGATCGCAAAGCCCAGCCCCATCGTCGAGGACGATCAGGGTCAGCTGCGCGCAAGGCAGGGCGTCTCACGCGAGGTCGTCCAAGAGCTCTCGAAGATCAAGAAAGAGCCGAGCTGGATGGCCGAGAAGCGCCTGAAGTCCCTGGAGATCTTCGAACGCAAGCCGACCCCGCACTGGGGCGTCAACCTCTCGGGCCTCAACCTCGACGACCTCGTGCTCTACTCCCCGCCCACTGCGGGCCGCTTCAACAGCTGGGACGACGTCCCGGCGGAGATGAAGAAGACCTACGAGGACCTCGGCATCCCCCAAGCCGAGCGCGAGCACCTCGCCGGCGTCGTCGGCGTCTGGCGCCAGGAGCCCGTCTACGAGGGCCTGAAGGAGGAGTACCGCAAGCTGGGGATCCTCTTCTGCTCGATGGACACGGCGATCAGCGAGTACCCGGAGCTGGTCCAGAAGTACTTCATGAACAAGTGCGTCCCTGCCCAGGACAACAAGTTCTCCGCGCTGCACGGCGCGGTCTGGTCGGGCGGCTCCTTCCTGTACGTGCCCAAGGGCGTGAAGGTCGATCTGCCGCTGCAGGCCTACTTCCGCATGGAGGGCGCCGGCGAGGGCACCTTCGAGCACACGCTGATCGTGGCCGACGAGGGCTCTGACGTCAACTACATCGAGGGCTGCACCGCCCAGACCTATTCGGTCAACTCGATGCACTCCGCGGTCGTGGAGATCTTCGTCCACGAGGGCGCCAAAGCCCGCTACACGACCGTCCAGAACTGGTCCAAGGACGTCTACAACCTGAACACCAAGCGCGCGGTCGTGGACGCCGAGGGCACGGTGGAGTGGGTCGGAGGCTCGATGGGTGCCAAGTACGTGATGCTCTACCCCGGCTCCTACCTGATGGGCGAGCACGCGAGGGCCGACCACCTGAACGTCGGCGTGGCCTCCGGCGAGGTCCACAAGGACACCGGCGCGAAGGTCGTGCATCTCGCGCCCAACACGACCTCGAACATCCTCGCCAAGTCGATCTCCAAGGACGGCGGCGTGATGGGCTACCGCGGCCTGGTCAAGATGGGGCCGCACTCGCAGGGCTCAAAGGCGCGCGTCCAGTGCGACGGCCTGATGATGGACGGCCGCTCGCGCTCTGACACCTGGCCCGACATCCAAATCCAGAACCCGAACGTGACCGTCGCTCACGAGGCGACAGTCGGGCGCATCTCCGACGACCAGCTCTTCTACATGGGCTCGCGCGGCTTCACCGAGGACGAGGCCGCGGCGATGATCGTCAACGGCTTCATCGAGCCGGTGACCAAGGAGCTGCCGATGGAGTACGCGGTCGAGCTGAACCGGCTGATCCAGTTGGAGATGGTCGGCTCAATCGGCTGAGGAACGCGCCCCTCAGAGGCGCAGTGCCCTGGTGAAGGCCCCCGTCGACACGATCGCCGCGCCGCCGTTCCCGCCGCAACTGCGGTGGATCAACGTGCCCGCCAAGCGCCTGCGCATGGAGCAGCTGCTCGGCCGGCCGGTGCTGATCGAGTTCTGGGACTTTTGCAGGCCCAACTCGATCCGGACGCTGCCTTACATCAAGGCCTGGCACGAGCGCTACTGCGACGACGGCAAGGGACTGCAGGTGATCGGCGTGCACTCCCCCGGCTTTGAAGCCTCGCGACCGCGCGAGGCGGTGATCGAGGCGGTGCAGCGACTCGGGATCGAGTATCCGGTGTTGATCGACAGCACGATGGAGACCTGGCGCGAGTACAAGAACCTCGGCTGGCCCGCGCGATACCTCTTCGACAGCCGCGGCGCCCTCTACGACTACCACTACGGGGAGGGCGCCTATCAGGAAACCGAGCTGGCGATCCAGGATCTGCTTGAGCCGGAGGCGGAGCGGCCGCAGCCGCTTGCCCCGGTCCGGCCCGAGGACGCCGCCGGCGCGGAGCTTGTCCCGCAGACCGAGGACCAGACCGGCCCCTACAGCGGCCCATATGAAGCCGGCAGTGTGTGGGTGGTCGTGACCGGCAACGGCGTGCTGAGCGTCAACGGCGGCCCGCAGAACGGCGGCGGCGGCGGCGAGCTGGTCGTGCAGCAGCCGGGCGCATACCCGCTGATCGAGCACGAGCGCCACACTGCGGCAGTCGTGAGCATCGAGCCCGGCGAGGGCGTGCACTGCCTGGCGACCTGCTTTACGCCAAGCGTGGCCTGAACAGCGCCAGCGTCTGCACTTCAGCAGCATTGCTGCTAGATTGCATGCAATGAGCGTCGCGATAACGGTCCGGGGCGTACCCAACGAGGTGCGTGACGAGCTCGCGGCACGAGCCGCCCGAGCCGGCAAGTCCCTGCAGGAATACATTCGCGGCATGTTGCTCGCCGCTGCCGCCCGGCCGCCTGTCGAGGACGTCATCGCCCGCGCTCGTGCCCGCGTCAACGCGACTGGTGTGCAGATCGATGCCAAGTCGATTCTTGCAGCGCGCGACGCCGATCGACGGTGAGCGCCGCGTCGTATGTGACGCCTCGGCGCTCGTAGCGCTGCTGCTGGACAGCGGGCGAGATGGTCGCTGGGTCGATGAAGCCCTCGCAGGCGCGCATCTGGCCGGGCCGAGCCTGCTCGCGTTCGAGACGGCGAACATCATCCGCCGGCACGAGCTCGCCGGGATCGTCAGTGCCGATCAGGCGGCGCAGGCTCATGCCGATCTGCTCGACCTGGCGATCGAATGGTGGCCATATGAACTGCTGGCAGGAAGGGCGTGGGAGCTACGTCACAACCTGTCCAGCTACGACGCGAGCTACGTAGCATTGGCCAAGATGCTCGAGGCGACGCTCGTCACGCTCGACCAGCGCATCGGCGGCGCCTCGGGCCCGCGTTGCACCATCCTCACCCCACCAGCCGCACCCGACCGATGAGCCCGGGCGCTCGCGATCAGGCCGCACTCGCCAGAAGCTGCGCCCGTGAGCTGTCCGCGAGCAGCCGCAGCAGCCGCGGAGGCTGCGCCGGGTCGTCCTCCACCACCACACAGGACCCGGGCCAGTAGGGATTCTCGCTGTCTTCTGCGCCGAGAAAGCCCGCGCTGTAGGTCCATGAGCCGGTGTTGATCAGCCTCGCGCCAAGTCTGCCCCGCCACTCCTGCAAATCGTCGCCGGGCAGTGGCCCCGCCCGATGGGTGTGGCCAAAGACCACGTGCGCGTCGCCAAGCTGCAGTCGGGCGGCGACCTCCCCCATCGCAGTCAGCGCCGTGCGTCGCAGCTCCGCCGCCGAGATGTCGGCCTGCAGCGGGCCGAGGCCGAGCCGGTTCAGCGCCGCGACGGCAACCGGGAATCCGCGCCTGACCGCGCGGCTACGCAGGCCGGCGCCAAGCCCGGGCGCGAGCATGGCGCGGCGCATCTGCGCCGCAGCTCGCGAGCGGCCGTCACCGTTTTCAGAGGGCGAGCCGCCCGCACGGCCCGAGCCGCCGTGCAGCATCCGCCACATGCGCACCGTCGCGGTGCCGTTGAGCGCGGACCTGGTCTGCCCCTGCGCCGCGACGGCGTCGATCCAGGCATAGATCGGAGCGGTCACAGCCTCGTAGTCCTCCACGCCGGCAAGCGCGGTCTGCGGACGACTGACCATCTTGCCCATAAGCGAGACCGCGATGCGCTCCAGCGTAGGCACGGCGATGTGGGCGTCGAGGTAGTGCCCGTGGATCGCGTATACGTCCTCGCGCACCCAGAGCCCCGGGCAGGCGACCTCGACGCGCGCCGGCGCCGCCCATTCGGCCAGCCGTGCGGCCATCGGCGAAGCCTGCTCGGGCGCGATCCGCTGCTCTGTGCCAAGCGCCGCCGGATCCTGCTCTTCGCTTCGCCGCTGCGAGAAGCCGTCGATCAGCGCGTGGTCGTGGTTTCCGTAGACGATCACGATCTCCCCGCCGGCCATCCGCTCTCCAACTGCCCGCAGGAACGGCCGCGCCGCCTGCAGCGCTGCGCGCCGCGGTCCATGGCGCAGCTCGAGCAGGTCCCCGAGCAGCACCAGCCGCTGCACGTCGGAGAGGGCCGCCAGCAGCGCCTCCTGCGCATGAGGCGCCCGCAACACGTCGGCGCCAGACGCGCTGCCGAAGTGCAGGTCGGAGACGATCAGCGTCTTCATCGGGAGGCAAAGAGCGGCGCCGGGGTCGCCGGCCTGCCGGCGACGCTAAGCCGCGGCAACCGCGTCGCGGATCTGCTTGGGCAGCATGAAGCGCACGTCCTCTCCTACGACGTCGACCTCGGAGATGTCGCTGACGCCGCGGTCGCGGAAGTGCTGGACGAGCTCCTGCACGAGGTGCTCGGGAGCGCTCGCGCCCGAGGAGATGCCGACCACGCGCTTGCCCTCCAGCCACTCCGGCTGCACCTGCGAGGCGTTGTCGATCAGATAGGACTCGGTGCCGCAGTCGCGTGCGACCTCGACCAGGCGCGCGGAGTTGGAGGAGTTGCGCGAGCCGATCACGAGCATCAGGTCGCACTCGCCGGCCATCTGGCGCACGGCCGCCTGGCGGTTGGTGGTGGCGTAGCAGATGTCATCCGTTTTGGGCCCGACGATGTTCGGGAAGCGATCCTTCAGCGCGGCGACGATCGAGGCCGTTTCCTCCACCGAAAGCGTCGTCTGGGTGATGAACGCAACCCTGTTCGGATCGGGGACCTCCAGCTCGGCGGCGTCCTGCTCGCTCTCCACCAGCAGGATCTGCTGCGGCGCCTCGCCCATCGTGCCTTCGACCTCCTCGTGGCCGTCGTGGCCGACGAGCACGATCGTGTAGCCCTGCTGGGCGAACCTGCGCGCCTCGACGTGGACCTTGGTCACCAGCGGACAGGTGGCGTCGATCGTCCGCAGCTCGCGCTTGACGGCGTTCTCGCGCACGCTGGGCGCGACCCCGTGGGCGGAGAAGACGGCGACCTGGCCCTGCGGGATCTCGGTCTCCTGATCGACGAAGATCGCACCCTTGCTGCGCAGATCCTCAACGACGTGCTTGTTGTGGACTATCTCCTTGCGCACGTACACCGGCGGGCCGTAGAGCGTCAGAGCGCGTTCTACCGTCTGCACTGCCCTGTCGACGCCGGCGCAGTAGCCGCGGGGCGCGGCGAGCAGCAGCTTCTCGATGGTGTTGGTCACCCTCCCCATTGTACGCTTGAGTGCATGCCGCAACGTCATCTGGACCGGCTCACCGCGATCGACGCCTCCTTCCTGCACCAGGAGGGGCCCGACTCGCACATGCACGTCGGCGGGCTGACGATCATCGAAGGCCCGCCGCCGCCGGTCGAGGACCTCCTTGAGCAGATCCGCCAGCGCCTGCACCTGGTGCCCCGCTACCGCCAGAAGCTCGCGCACACAGCGATCGACAGCGGCCGGCCCGTCTGGGTGGACGACCCCAATTTCAACCCCGAGTACCACGTGCGCCACACGGCGCTGCCGAGCCCCGGCGACTGGGGACAGCTATGTGAGCTGACCGCAAGAGTCTTCTCGCAGGCGCTCGACCGCTCCAAGCCGCTGTGGGAGATGTGGCTGATCGAGGGGCTGAAGGACGGCCGCTTTGCGCTGATCTCCAAGAACCATCACGCCCTGATCGACGGCATATCGGGCATCGATCTGGCGACGGTCCTATTCGATCTCTCCCCCGACCCGCCGCCGATCAAGCACTCCGGCCGTCCCTGGAAGCCGCACCCCGAGCCGAGCGCGGCCGAGCTCGTCGCAGTCGGCGCCCGCGGCGCCGTGCGGGCGGCCGCCGAGGTGGTCGGTGGCACCGTCGACGCGCTCGCGCATCCCGATCGCGCGCTCACGCGCGGACGCGAAGCCGCCGAGGCGGTCGGCGAGCTGATCTGGGCGGGGCTCAACCCGGCGCCCAACACGCCGCTCAACGTTCCGATCGGCCCCCACCGCCGGTTCGTCGGGGTGACCAACAAGCTCGATGACTTCAAGCTCGTCAAGAACGCCTTCGGCGGCACGGTCAACGACGTCGTGCTAGCGGTCGTCACCGGCGCGCTGCGCTCTTTCCTGATCTCCCGCGGAATCAGGACCGAGGGCCTGGAGTTGCGGGCGCTCGTGCCGGTCTCGGTCAGGGCCGCAGACGAGCATGGGCATCTCGGCAACCGGATCGCGGCGATGCGCGGGGCGCTGCCCGTCTACATCGCCGACCCGGTGGCGCGCCTGCGCTTCGTCAGCCACGCAATGGCGGGCCTGAAGGAGAGCAAGCAGGCCCTCGGAGCCGAAATGATCGCCAACGTCCAGAACTTCGCACCGCCGACGATCCTCGCCCAGGCCTCGCGCCTGAACTTCTCCACCCGCCTTTTCAACCTGATCGTGACCAACGTCCCGGGCCCGCAGTTCCCGCTGTACGTCCTGGGGCGCAAGATGCAGCATGCGTACCCGGTGGCATTCCTGCCCGAAAACCACGCGCTCGCCGTCGCGATCATGTCCTACAACAGCGAGATGAACTTCGGCCTGCTCGGCGACTTCGACGCGCTGCCGGACATCGACGCGATCGGCGAGCACATCTCGCTGGAGCTCTCGACGCTGCTGGCGCTGGCCGGCGAAGCCAGGCTGGCGGGTGCGGCCGCCCAGGCCTGAGCGCTCAGAACCCGAGCGCGAACTTCGCGTCCTCGGTCATCTTCTCGGGCGACCAGGGCGGCGTGAAGACCATTTTGCATTCGACGCTTTCCACGCCTTCGAGCTCGCCGACGAACTCTTCCATCTGTTCTGAGACGTGCGGCCCGATCGGGCAGGCCGGCGTGGTGAGCGTGAACGTCACCTCGACGTCCCCACCCGCGACCTCGACACCGTAGATCAAGCCGAGCTCGACGAAGTCGAGGCCCAGCTCGGGGTCGATCACGTTCGAAAGCGCGTCCATCACGTCATCGACGGTGACAGCCACGGCGCCAGCCGGCTGCTCCTGCTCCTGCTCTTGCTCCTCAGACATGGCCACCAGTGTATCTGCGCCGCGCCCAAGCAGGTGAGGGACTAGCGGGACGCTGACCAAGCAGGACAAGGACGCAGCGAGCGTGGCGTACCGAAGGCGGTAGACACTCGCTTCGGCCAGCACGCGAGCGAGCGAGGACGCAGTCATGCGCCGGTCAACGTCCCGCTAGTTGTCGTTGCCCATGCGGTCCCAGACGTACAGCTCGACGCACTCGTTGGCAAGCTCCACCAGGCGCGGGCGCGACAGTCGCGGCAGCACGGTGTCGAGCGCGTGCTCCTCGGCCACGCCGGCGTCCATCGCCTCCTCGCCGTTGAAGCCCGCGGCGATCTTGAGCGCCTCGCGGCGGTTTTCGCCGAGGCTTGGAAAGACGCCGACCAGGAACTCGGTGTTGGGCACGGGATGGCCGACGTCCAGCGAGGCGTGCCAGGCCGCGAGCAGGTGCAGGTCGTCCTCGCCGAGGTTCGCGATCGCCTTGGCGTAGTGGACGCTCAGCTCCTGCTCCGGGATGTCGTCGACCCACGCGCGGACCACCTCGCCGAGCAGCTGCCGGCGCGCCTCACGGCCGATCGACTCGGCGATGACCCTGACGGCGTTCTGAGGCTCGATGAAGCAGAGCGGCATGACGACTCCCTGGCTGCTGGTGCGGCTGTCTCGTTGATGTTCGCGATCAGAGCAGACTGTAGGCGTCGAGGTGGACGGCATTTTTCGGCAGACGGCTCGGCTAGACCCCGAGCGCAAGCTCGGCCCGGCCAAGGGCCTCGGAGTCGCAGAAGATCCTTCTGGGAAGCCAAGGCAGGCACGCCCCGGGGCGAACCAGTTGAAGAGCGCCAGCTCCAGCGCCGCGATCGGCACCGAGGACTCCTCGGCGAGGAGCATCGCGCGCCGCTCGAGCAGCAACGTCTCTCCGATGCCGAACACGCGCTTGGCGGCCGCAAGCACGGGATCCCCCGCCTCGGCCTTGCTTGCCGCTCGCGGCGCGGGCGCAGCGGCCAGGTGCAGCGAGTCGGCACTCATCTCGTAGATCCGCAGGCCACCGAGGATGCCGAGCAGCTCGTAGCGCCCCCATCGTGGAAATCCGGGAATCGAGAGCCGCTCGAAGACGCGCTCGAACCGGCGCTGCGGACTCCACGACTCCTCGCCCGTGAGCGCGCCGCGCAGCGAGCCGGCTCGCCGTGCCCAGGCCAGGTAAGCGCGCAGGCTCGCTGCCCCGCGCCCCGGCTGATGACAGGTCCGCGGCCCGAGCGCCAGCGCATCGATCTGCTCGTCGCTCAGCGAAGCCGTGGCCTCCTCCAGCGAGGGGGCCTGCGCGATCGACGCGAAGGGCTCCGGCCCATCGGTCGGCGATAGGTAGGCGATCAGGAAGCACAGCCAGCTCGCGCGCTCGATCTCGCCCTGGCGGCCGAGCTGCGCCGCGAGCGCATAGGCGCCCGGCGGCTCCTGCGGCAGCGCCCGCAGTCGACCTGCGGCGAACCCGATCTCCTGCGCAAGGCGCCGCGCGTCAAGAGAGGAGCGCAGACCCGGAACGAGCTCCGACTCGTATCCGTCCTCGATCCCCCGCCGGCGCCCGTCTATATAGACCTTCACGTCGGTGGAGCGCGCACGCCGGGCGCCGCTGCGGGCGCTCGTGCCGGCGCCGGTGGACCGCCGCGGACCGCCCGCCGCGCCCCCGCCCGCAGCACGGCGACGGGGCTGATCCTGGCCGGGCAGGGTCCTGCTGCAGATAGGACACCGCTCGATGAAGCGGTTGTGACGGCAGAAGGTGGGCATCAGAGCTCAAGCGGCGCGAGAGGCAGCGCATACCCCTGGCTCTGCGCCCGCTGCGCGCCAGCACGCGCCTCGTCGGCCAGCTCCACCATGTGATTTGCGAAGTTAACCTGGATCGTGTGCCGCTTGGAGGGCAGGTAGCGGCGGCGCTGGCGGGCGATCATCGCCTCCATGTCGTGTCGCATCTCCGCCTGGCTCGGCAGCGCGTAGGCGCCGAGCAGATGGTCTGCGACTATCCGGCTCTGCGCCTCGGCGATCGGCATGATCGCGCCCCACGGCTGCACGAACCCGATGAAGTAGAGGCCGGCCCGATCGGCGGGAAATATCCGCTTGTAGAGGATCAGCTCGTTCTCAGGCGCGCCGATCACACTCTCATCCAGGAACGGGAAGCTGATCTTGTAGCCGGTGCAGTAGACGATCAGGTCGGCGCGCTCTTCTGTGCCATCGCTGTAGAGGATGCTCTCCCCCCGCAGCTCGGCGATCTCGGGCCGCACCTCGATCGCCCCGTGCGCGAGCCGGTCGAGGATGCGCGAGGACACGGTTGGGTGCGCCTGGCCCAGTCGATGGTCGGGAAGCGGCAGCCCGTAGCGGTCCATCGGACCGACCGTGGCCCTGAGCACGGGCGCAAGGCCTCGCAGCATCCACGTGAACGGCATCCGCGTCGGTCGCACCCCGGCATCGAGCGGCTTGCCGAGGATGTACTTCGGCACGACGTGGACTCCTTTGCGCGCCACCAGCCGCGTTGAGGCGGCGTGGTACGAGGCGTCCACGGCGATGTCCATCGCCGAGTTGCCCATCCCGACGACCACGACGCGCCGCCCGACCAGCTGCGAGGGGTCGGTGTACTGGTGGGAGTGCATGATCTCGCCCAAGAACTCGCCCGGGATCGCCGGTTCGGGCCAGCGCGGGTCCCAGTGATGCCCGTTTGCGACGATCAGCGCGTGATAGAGCCGCGTCTCGCCGCCGTCGAGCGTGACCTCCCAGACGCCGTCGGCGCTGCGCTGCGCCCTCTCCACGCCGCGCTGGAAGCTGATCGTCTCCCGCAGGCCGAATCGGTTGACGTATTGATCGAAGTAGCACGCGATCTGGTCGTGGCGCGGGAAGTCGGGATAGGAGCTCGGCATCGGCAGGTCGGCGTACTCCATCCGCTCGCGGGAGGTGTTGATGTGCAGCGTGGAGTAGGAGGAGGACATCCCGTTGCGGTTGCCCAGCACCCAGTTGCCGCCGACGCGGTCGGACTTCTCAAAGCAGTCGAAGGGCACGCCGCGGTCGTGCAGAGCCTTCACCGCGGTGATGCCCGAGGAGCCCGCGCCGATCACGCATGCTCGCGGCAGGTCCATCAGCCGGCCGAGATTCCCGGCCCGACATGCTGCGGAGGCCCCTCGGGCCCATCGTCCGCATCGGCGTGGCCCGCAATGCCGTCGTCGTGCGCGCCGCCGTCCCGCTCGATGCCGGCCAGGTGGCGATCGACCATGCGCGCGCACTGGCGCCCCTCGTTGATCGCCCACACGATCAGCGACTGGCCCCGGCGGGCGTCGCCGGCCGCGAAGACCCCGTCCACCGAGGTCGTGTAGGGCTTCAGCGCCTTGATGTTGCTGCGCTGGTCGCGCTGCACGCCCAGCTGCTGCAGTAGGTGCTGGTCTGGCCCCAGAAAGCCCATCGCCAGCAGCACCAGCTGCGCCGGCAGCTCGCGCTCGGTGCCGGGAACCGGCGCAAACGGCGGCGCGTCCTGTGCCTGCGCGATCCGCAGCGTGCCGAGCGCGCCGTCGGGACCGGGCAGGAAGCTGGTGGTGGCGGCGGAGTAGTCCTGCTCGCCGAGCCCGGCCTCCAGCGCCTCCTCGATCGCGTAGCTGCGCCTGTACTTCAGCGGCCACTGCGGCCAGGGCGTGCGCTGGTCGGGCCTGTGGTCGGGCGGCAGCGGCAGCAGCTCGAGCTGGACGATCGAGGCGGCGCCCTCGCGCAGCGCGTTGCCCACGCAGTCGGCGCCGGTGTCCCCCCCGCCGATCACGACCACGTGCTTGCCGGCGGCGGTGATCTCCGGGGCGCCCCGGGGCGCGGCACAGTGGGCTGCGGTCCGTGCTCTGCGGCCACGAAGCGGTTGCGCTGGCAGAGGTAGTCCATCGCGAAGTGCACGCCGGGCGAGCTCGCGCCCCGGCACCGGCAGATCGCGCGGCACGCGCGCGCCGGTCGCCAGCACGATCGCGTCGAAGCGCTCGCGCAGCTCCCGCACATCCACATCCGTGCCGACATCGACGCCGCAGCGCAGCTCCACGCCCTCGTCGATCAGCTGCTGCACACGCCGCTCCACGATCTGCTTCTCGATCTTGAAGTCGGGGACGCCGAAGCGGATCAGGCCGCCCGCGGCCTCGTCGCGCTCGAACAGCACGACGGCGTGGCCGGACCTGCGCAGCTGCTGGGCCGCGGCCATGCCGGCCGGGCCCGAGCCGACGACGGCGACGCTGCGGCCGCTCTCCCTGCGCGGCGGCTGGGCCGCCACCCAGCCCTCGGCGAAGGCGCGGTCGATGATCGCGTGCTCGATCTGCTTGATCGTGACCGCGTCGCCCTCGCGGATCTCCAGCACGCAGGCCGCCTCGCAGGGCGCCGGGCAGAGGCGGCCGGTGAAATCGGGGAAGTTGTTGGTCGCGTGCAGCTGGTCGATCGCCTCCCGCCAGCGGCCGCGGTAGACGAGGTCGTTCCAGTCCGGGATCAGGTTGCCGAGCGGACAGCCGTTGTGACAGAAGGGCACGCCGCATTCCATGCAGCGGGCGCCCTGGTCGCGCAGCTCCTGCTCTGGGCGCTCCTGCACGAACTCGTGGTAGTCGTGGACGCGCTGCGTCGGGTCGCGGTAGCGGATCCCGTGACGCTCGATCCGCAGAAAGCCGCCGAGCTTGCCCATCAGGGACGCTCCTGCTCAGGCTCGCCGAGGCTCGCCGGGGCTGCGCCCGCGACGCCGAGGGCCTGCGCCGTGGCACCGCCGTTGCTGCCGGCGTGGGCAGCGGCCTGGCCGGCCATCTCGCGCGCGGCGCGTTCTGCGAGCACCCGCTTGTAGTCGTGGGGCATCACCTTCACGAAGCCGCCCGCGGCGGCCAGGCGCTCCCACTGCGCAAGCACCTGCTGCGCCACGGGCGAGCCCGTGCGTGCGCCGTGCTCCTCGATCAGCTCGCGCAGCTGCGCGAGGTCGGCCTCGCTGAGCGCTTCGAAGCCGACCATCCCCATGTTGCATCGCTTCTTGAAGCTCCCATCCCGGTCGAGCACGTAGGCCACGCCGCCGCTCATGCCGGCCGCGAAGTTGCGCCCCGTGGGCCCGAGCACGACCACGCAGCCGCCGGTCATGTACTCGCAGCAGTGGTCGCCGACCCCCTCGACCACGGCACAGGCGCCGGAGTTGCGCACCGCGAAGCGCTCGCCCGCCAGCCCGCGGAAGAACGCCCGCCCACGGGTGGCGCCATAGAGCACGGTGTTTCCGACGATCACGTTCTCCTGCGCCACGAAGCCCTCGGCCATCCCCTCGCGCGGGCGCACGGCGATCACGCCGCCCGAGAGCCCCTTGCCCGCATAGTCGTTCGCGTCCCCGGAGAGCGTGAAGGTGACCCCGGGGGCAAGCCAGCCGCCGAACGTCTGCCCGGCGGAGCCCTCGAAGTCGACGAGAATCGTGTCCGCCGGCAGTCCCTGCGCGCCGTGGCCGCGGGCGACGTGGCTTGAGAGGATCCCGCCTACGCAGCGGTTGAGGTTGCGGATCGGCGTCTTGATCGCGACCGGCTCGCCGTGGTCGATCGCGGGCTGGGCCTGCTGCACGAGCTCCCAGTCCAGCGCGTCCTTGAGCACCGCCGGCGGCGGTTCCATCCGTCGCCTGGGCGGGGATGGGGAACCCTCTCCACCCGGCTCGACGTGGGTGAGGATGTGGGTCAGATCGACGCCGCGCGCCTTCCAATGGTCGATCGCCTCGCGGGCCGCGAGCAGGTCCACGCGCCCGATCGCCTCATCGAGGCTGCGCAGGCCGAGCGAGGCCAGAATCTCGCGCACTTCCTCGGCCACGAAGAAGAAGAAGTTGACGACGTGCTCGGGGGTGCCCGTGTAGCGCTTGCGCAGCTCCGGGTCCTGAGTGGCGATCCCGACCGGACAGGTGTTCAGGTGGCAGGCGCGCATCATGATGCAGCCGGTGGCGATCAGCGGCGCGGTGGAGAAGCCCATCTCATCGGCGCCGAGCATCGCGGCGATCGCGACGTCGCGGCCGGTCTTCAGCTGGCCGTCGGTCTGCACGACGATCCGCGAGCGCAGGTCGTTGAGCACGAGCGTCTGCTGGGTCTCGGCCAGGCCGATCTCCCACGGCACGCCCGCCGACTGGATCGAGGAGAGCGGCGAGGCGCCGGTGCCGCCGTCGTGGCCTGAGATCAGCACCCTGTCGGCATTCGCCTTCGATACGCCCGCGGCGACGGTGCCGACGCCGACCTCGGAGACGAGCTTCACCGAGACCTGGGCGGTCGGGTTGGAGCAGCGCAGGTCGTAGATCAGCTGCTTCAGATCCTCAATTGAGTAGATGTCGTGGTGCGGCGGCGGCGAGATCAGGCCGACGCCGGGCGTCGTGTGCCGGATCGAGCCGATGTACTCGTCCACCTTGTGCCCCGGCAGCTGGCCGCCCTCGCCGGGCTTTGCGCCCTGAGCCATCTTGATCTGCAGCTCGTCGGCGTTGACCAGATAGTGGATCGTGACCCCGAAGCGACCGGAGGCGACCTGCTTGATCGCCGAGCGGCGGCGGTCGCCGTTGGGATCGGGCGTGAAGCGCGAGGGGTCCTCGCCGCCCTCACCCGTGTTCGAGCGCCCGCCGAGGCGGTTCATCGCAATCGCAAGCGTCTCGTGGGCCTCGCGGGAGATCGAGCCGAGGCTCATCGCGCCGGTGCAGAAGCGGCGCACGATTTCCTTCGCGGGCTCGACCTCCTCCAGCGGGATCGCCCTGCCCTCCTCCCGGCGGAAGGCGAGCAGGCCCCGCAGCGTCGCCTTGCGGGCCGCATCCTCGTTGACCGCCTGCGCGTACTCGCGGTACTTGGCGAACGCGTCGCTGCCGCGGATCGCGTCCAGCGCGTCCGACTCGCCCTGCAGCGCGCGCGGCACATCGCCGTTGGCGGCCCTGACCGCGTGCTGCACGAGCGCGATCGTCTCCGGGTTCCACATGTGGTGCTCACCGTCGCGCCGCCAGGCATACACGCCGCCGACCGGCAGAAGATTTTGATTGGGGTCCCACCCACCCGCCGGATACGCCCGCGCGTGACGCTCCAGCGCCTCCTTGGCGAGCACGTCGATGCCCACGCCGCCGATGCGCGAGGCGGTTCCGGTGAAGTGCTTGTCGATCAGCGCGCGCTCAAGGCCGACCGCCTCGAAGATCTGCGCCCCGCAGTAGGACTGGATCGTGGAGATCCCCATCTTCGAGATCGTCTTCAGCAGCCCCTTGCCGATCGCCTTGACGACGTTGGCCGCCGCCTGCTGCGGGCTGATCTCGGCGCCGTCGGCGCTCCTGACCTTGCCTTCGAAGGCCAGCGCATCGAGGCTCTCCAGCATCAGATACGGGTTGATCGCGCTGGCGCCGTAGCCGATCAGCGTCGCGAAGTGGTGGACCTCGCGCGGCTCGCCCGACTCCAGGATGATGCCCGCGCGCAGGCGCGTGCCCTCCCGCACGAGATGGTGATGCACCGAGGCGACCGCGAGCAGCGAGGGGATCGGCACCCGCGTCGGCCCGATCAGCCGGTCGGAGAGCACGATGATGTTCACGCCTTCGGCGATCGCCTCGCGCGCTTCGCGGCAGACCCGCGCCAGCGCCTTCTCCATGCCGGCTGCGGCCTGGCCCGCCGGCTCGTCCTGGCCCGCCGGCTCGTCCCCGGGCCGCCAGGTGATGTCGATCGTGCGCGCGGCGAAGACCTCGTGGGAGACGTGGCGCAGCGTCTCGAGCTCCCGGTTGAGCAGGATCGGCTGGTCGAGCACGAGCTGGTGGGCGTGCTCGGGGGACTCGTCAAAGAGGTTTCGCTCGGTGCCGAGCGTCGTCGACAGGCTCATCACGATTTCCTCGCGGATCGGGTCGATCGGCGGGTTTGTCACCTGCGCGAAGAGCTGCTTGAAGTAGGAGAACAGCGGCGGCGCCTGATCGGAGAGCACCGCCAGGGAGAGGTCGTTGCCCATCGAGCCGACCGGCTCGCCCGCCTCCCGGGCCATCGGCTCCAGCAGCACGCGCAGATCCTCCTGGGTGTAGCCGAAGGCGCGCTGGCGGGTGAAGAGCTTCTGGTCTGAGATCGTGACCTGGTCGGAGGCCGGAAGATCCGCGAAGGGCACCGCACAGCGCGCGTACCACTCTCCATAGGGCTTCTGGGTGGCGATCTGGTGCTTGATCTCACCGTCCTGCACGATCCTGCCCTGCTCCAGATCCACGAAGAAGAGCTTGCCCGGCTGCAGGCGGCCGAAGCGCACGACGTCCTGGGGCGCGCAGTCGAGCAGCCCCGCCTCGGAGCCGAGCACGACGTGCCCATCCCGGGTCAGCACCCACCGTCCCGGCCGCAGACCGTTGCGGTCCAGCGTCGCGCCGATCACCCGGCCGTCGGTGAAGGCCACCGCCGCCGGCCCGTCCCAGGGCTCCATCAGGCAGGAGTGGTAGGCATAGAAGCCCTTGAGCTCCTCCGGCAGGTCGTCGCGACCGCGGTATGCCTCGGGGATCATCATCATCGCGGCGTGCGGCAGCGAGCGGCCGGCCAGCAGCAGCAGCTCGATCACGTTGTCGAATGTCGCCGAGTCGGAGTTGCCCGGCGCCACCACCGGCAGGATCTTCTTCAAATCCTCCCCGAAGAGCTCGCTGCGGAGCTCGCTCTCGCGGGCGCGCATCCAGTTGATGTTGCCCATCAGCGTGTTGATCTCGCCGTTGTGGCAGATCACCCGGTATGGGTGCGCGAGCTCCCAACTGGGGAAGGTGTTCGTCGAGAAGCGGGAGTGGACCAGCGCAAGCGCGCTCTTGCAGCGCCGATCGCCGAGATCGGGGTAGAAGCTGGCCAACTGGAAGCTGATCAGCATGCCCTTGTAGTTGATCGTGCGAGAGGAGCTCGAGCTGATGTAGAGGCCCTCCCCCTCCTCCGAGAGATCGCAGAGGCGCCTGATCACGTACAGCTTGCGCTCGAAGGCATCCTGGTCTGTGGCCTGCTGCTCGCCGGCGCCGACGAAGAGCTGGTGGATCTCCGGACGGGCGCGGTTGGCGACGTTGCCGGCGTGCTGCGGCTCGACGGGCACCTCGCGCCAGCCGAGCACGTGCTGGCCCTCCGCGAGCACGCTTGCCTCCAGCAGGCTCTGCAGGCGCTGCCGCGCCTGTGGATCGCGCGGCAGGAAGCACATCAGCACGCCGTAGCGACCCGGAGCCGGCAGCTCGAAGTCGCAACTCGCCCGCAGCAGCTCGTCGGGCATCTGCATGAGGATGCCGGCGCCGTCGCCGGTCAGCGGGTCGGCGCCGTTGGCCCCACGGTGCTCAAGGTTCTCCAGCGCCGATATCGCCATCGAGACGACCTCGTGCGTGGGCGTGTTGTCCAGGCGCGCGACCATGCCCACGCCGCAGGCGTCGTGCTCGAAGCGAGGGTCGTAAAGTCCGACGGCCGTCGGCGGCTGCATGTTCTTGGAAGTCATCGCTGTGCTCCCTGGCGGCTTGCGGCGCACGAGGGCTCGAGGGGAGCCTGCAAGCCAACGTGACCGTGCGTCGGCACGGGCAACGCGACCCCAGGCGGAGCCTGAAAGCCTAGCAGTGAGAGGGGCTTGCGAAGCGAATCTGCCCGCTGGCGCGATGTCGGCTCCGGCAGGGCGCAGTTCTTGCGCTCAATCGCCTCGCGCTCGCGTATCCTGCCCGCAAACCCGGCGCCTGGCAGCGATGCCGGCTCGGCGAGCCAAAGGTGCCGAGCAACGCTCGCAGGTGTGAAAAGCTCCCATCTCGGGGACCATCATCAGCAGGAAATGCCCATGTCCCCAACCGCAGCCGCCACACACGCGCAGAAAGCGCGCACAGAGACCCATGACATCGAGTCTGGCCCTGCCGGCCAGAGCGGAGAACATAGCGATCGTCCGCCACGCCTTCGGCGCGCTCGGAGAGGCTTATAAGGTCAGTGAGCAGATGCTCTCCGACCTGCGGTTGGCGGTCACCGAGGCATGTACCAACGTCGTCGTGCACGCCTACCCGGAGGGGCAGGAGGGGCCGATGGAGGTCAGGGCGAGCATCGCCGGCGAGCAGCTCACCGTGGTGGTCCGCGACCGCGGGCAGGGCATCGCCCCGCGTCCGGACAGCCCCGGTCTCGGGCTTGGGCTGCCGCTGATCGCCTCGCTCGCGGACACCGTCCAACTTGGCCGCGACGACAGCGGGCACACTGAGGTGCGGATGGGCTTCACGCTGCGGCGCTGGCACGAAGATGAGCCGGGAGGGCCGGCGTGAGCGAGTTGCAGGCAGGATCGGAGAGCAGGGCCAACTCGGCGGTCCTGCGCGTGAGAACCGGCCCGCTCGCGGGGCCGCTGCTGAGGAGGGTGGTCGCGATGATGCTGGCCCGCACACAGTGTCCGATCGACCGTCTGCATGACGCGATGCTGATCTGCGATGCCCTGGGCGCGCACGCCTGCGCGCACGCTGAGAACGGCCACCTCGAGTTCACCGTGCTCACGCGCCCCGATGCGATGGAGTCTGCGCGTCGGCGCGCTTGCCCCGGGTGGCGCCCACCGCCTCGCAGGGGACACCGCGCTGCCCGGGATCGGAGATCTGCTGGGGCCGATCGCCGACGAGGTGCGTGTCGAGCCCTCCCCCACGAGATCCGGCGAGGAGCTGCTAGTGCTGGACATCGGCTTCGCCGGGGCTTTGCCGGCGGGGTCTCGCCCCGCCCTCAAGAATGGCGGCTCGCCCTCCACCGAGCCCTCCCCGCCGCCGGCCCTGCACCTGGCCGATCAGGCGCCGCCGGGCCGATCTTCCACGCCCGTGGCGCCGGGCTGATTCTCCAGGCCGGCGCGCAGGCGCGCGATCGCCTGCCTTATCAGTCGCGAGACCTGCATCTGGGAGACGCCTATCCGCGCGCCGATCTCGGCCTGGGTCATGCCCTCCGCGAAGCGCAGACGCAGCACCAGGCGCTCCCGCTCGGAGATGTGCGCGAGCAGCGGCTGCAGCGTCGCGCGATCCTCGGCTCGATCGAATCCGCTCTCCTGCACGCCCAGCGAGTCGGCGACCGTCTCGCCCGGCTCCTCGCCCTGCCGCGAGTCTGCGCGGCGCGTCCAGCGACCCGGCATGGTAGGCGCCGGCCGCCTCCATCGCATCCAGGACGCGCTCCTCGCTGGCGTTGACCGCCCGCGCAATATCCGCCACGGCGGGCGCCCTGCCGCTGTCGGCGGCAAACGTGCTCACCGCGTGATCGATGCGCAACGCGAGCTCCTGCAGGTCGCGCGGCACGCGCACCGACCAGGTTCGATCGCGGAAGTGGCGCTTGAGCTCCCCGAGGATCGTCGGCACCGCGTAACTGGAGAACAGGATTTCGCGCCCCGCGTCGAAGCGATCGACCGCCTTTATCAGCCCCAGCGAGGCGACCTGCACAAGGTCGTCCATTGGCTCCTCGGTGCGCTGGTAGCGCCTGGCAAGCCTGCGCGCCAGCGGCAGATAACGCTCGATCAGCGCCTCTCGCGCCCGCCGATCGCCGTCTCTGTGCATCTGCGCGAACAGAGCGGCGTCCGATGGCCCCTCTTCGTGGCGGCCGACCGGCGCCCCCCCGCCGCCGTGACCGGGGCCCTCTCGTGGATCGAATGTCATCCCACTGACCATTCCTGCCCTCGTGATACGCGCGCCTGCTCGCCGATCGACGAGGGCGCCCACAGAGAGGGTCGCAGATCGGGGATGCGCCGGCCGATCTGCGGCGATCAGCGGGGGGATCCTCGCTGTCGGTGACGCTCTGCGGCCAGGAGCAGAGCCCCGCGCGACCGGGGCAAGTGCCGCAGAGGCGCCTGTGCGGGGCCTGGCTGACGGCAAAGCCACGCTGCCGCGCCGCCTGCACACGGCCGTTCAGACGCGCTTCCAGCTCCCCGAGCTGCACGGCGGCGAAGCGCGCCGCGACGGGCTCGGCCGGCCGGTGCAGGTACCAGTGCACGACCTCGACGGCCCGTGCTCCGTCACGCAGGGCGGCAAGCGCATAGGCGAGGCGCTGCAGCTCGTAGTCGCGGGCGACGAGCGCTTCCAGGTCCTCCTGAGCCGAGACCGCCCCCGTCTTGTAGTCGATCACCAGGCAGGCGCCGTCGCGCTCGGTCGCGATCGCGTCGAAGACACCGGCGATCAGGCTCTCCTGGTCGCGCAGCGCGAAGCCGAACGGCTGCTCGGTGCGCAGCACGCGCGCGCCCGCAAGCCGTCGGCCGAGTGGCGTCGCTCGCAGGCCGCCGAGCATCGTCGCGATCTCCCGGCACGAACCCGAGTCGATCTGCAGGCCGATCTCGCCGGCGGCGCGCGCGACGTCGTCGACGCCCGGGTCGCGTCCACGCGCGAAGTCGAAGCGCTCCATCAGGCGGTGGGCGAGCACCCCGACCGCGCGGGCTCGATCCACGCCGTCACGGCTGCGCGCGGGGCCGGCTCGCCCCGGCACGGAGCTCGCGGCAGGCGGCAGCCGCAGCACCCGTTCGAGGTAGTACCTGTATCCGCAGCGCTCGAGCTCGCTCAGGGCGGTGTAGCTGAGGGTCTGCCCCACCTCCAGATCCGGGCTCTGGGGCGGCTCGGAGAGCCGGCCCGCGCCCGCGCCCGCAGCCTCGACCCGATCGACCGGCGCCCAGCTCGCGGACGAGCGGGGGGACCCGGCACCGCAAGGCATCCCCGCCCGCTCGCGACGCCCGCGCTCGCCGGAGTGCAGAGCACGCACGCGGGCCGGGTCTGCGATGCGGAGCCCGAGATCCTCGATGCGGCCGGCTGCCGATCGGCGCCGGCAAGCCGCGCCGGCAGATCCTCGATCAGCGCGGGGGCTATCCACGCGATCGGCGCGCATCCGGGCGCATCCTTGGGCCAGCGCTCGAAGCCGGCGGCGCCGCTCAGCAGCAGCATCTCCCGCGCGCGCGTCATCGCGACGTAGAGGATCCTGTCCTCCTCCTGCTCCTCCGCCAGCACCCGCGCCCGCGCGAGCTGCTCGTAGTCGAAGGCGGGCTCCGGGGCGGAGCCGTCGAGTCGGGCGACGCGCAGACCGACGCGCTCGCCGTCGATCAGCAGGTATGGAGACTCCCGCCCGTTACCGGTACGGCCCAGGTCGGCGACGCACACGACCGGGAACTCCAGGCCCTTCGCGGCATGGATGCTCATCAGCTGCACCGCTTCGGGCTGCCCCTGCGACGCCTGTCTCGCGACCGCCGAGCGCGTCTGCGCGAGGTGCTCGAGGTGCTCGATGAAGCCGCGCAGGTCCCGGCCTTCGAGCGCTTCGAAGTCGCGCGCGAGCGCCATCAGCCTGCGCACGTTTGCCGGCTCGGGCGAGCCTGCCGCGGCGAGGCTCCGGACGAGGGCCTGCAGGGTTCGCTCGCCGGCGCCCCTGCGCTCCCGCTCAAAGCGCTCGCGGAAGCTCACCAGGCGCGGCCGGTCGGCGGCCGGCAATGGCGTGAGGCCGCCGGGCCGATCGACGGCTTCGCAGATCGCCTCCCAGAGCCGGCGCCGCCCTCCGTCATCGCCGAGCGCGCGCGAGAGCTGCCACAGCGCCCCCGCCGAGAGCGCTGCGCTCGGCCCGGCGAGCACACCATGCAGCGCAAGCTCGTCGAGCGGATTGGCAAGCGCCCGCAGGCCACAGATGACGTCCTGAACCTCCAGCGCCTCCCACAGCTCGGCGCTCACGCTGCAAGTCGGCAGACCCTCGTCCCGCAGCGCCGCCTCGTAGACCGCGAGGTCCGTCATCGACCGCAGCAGCAGCGCGATCTCACCTGGCCGCGCGGCGCCCTCCTGCACAAGCTCCCGCAGATGCCTTGCGATCAGGCGCGCTTCGGCCTGACGCCAGGCCGGCGCCGACTGCGCAGACTCCTCCCGCTCCCAGCCGCGCGCGTCGGTGAGCAGAACCTCGACGCACGGTCGCCCGCCCTCCGCAGGCTCGCGCGCCGCCACAAGCGGATTGAACCGCTCACCGAAGCGCCGGCCGAACACGGCATTGACGGCGTCGATGATCCCCGGGCGGCTGCGGAAGTTGCGCGTCAGCGCCAGGCTCGCGCCCCCGCCCGCCAGCTCGTCCTCGCGCCGGCGGAAGATCTCCACCTCGGCGTGACGAAAGCCGTAGATGGACTGCCACTCGTCGCCGACTGTGAACAGGTTCTCGCCCTCGATCGCGCACAGGAGCGCGAGCTGCCGTCGATTGGTGTCCTGGAACTCGTCCACCATCAGCATGTCGAACCGCTCCATCCACCGCGCGCGCAGATGCGGCTGCGCGAGGATCTGCAGCGCGAGCAACTCCAGGTCGTCGAAGTCGACCGCGGAGCGCATGCGCTTGCGCGCCTGGTAGTCCGCTCCGTAACCGCTCAGCAGGCTGCCGAGCAGTGCGTGCGCCGCCAGTGCATCCTGCGGCCCCTCGATTGGAGCGGCCGGCAGCGCCGGCCGGGCCTGACCGCGGCTGCGCAGCTCGGCGTAGGCGGCGCTGACGATCTGGCGCAGGCGGTCGGGGCCATATGCGGCCGCGGCGTCGAGCTCTGCCGGGACGGCCTGCTGCATCGCCGAGCCGAGGGCGTCGGTGAACGCCGCCGTGCGCATGCGGGCCGCGGTCGCCTCCTCGAGGATCGTGAAGCTGGGAGAGAGCCCCGCCGCAAGCGGATCGGCGCGCAGCAGTCGCGCGCAGAAGCCGTGGATCGTGCCGATCGCCGACGCCTCGGCGTCCCGCGCCAGGCTGCGGCGACCAAGGTCCTGCAGCCGCGCGCGGATGCGCTCCTTCAGCTCCCAAGCGGCTCGCTCGGTGAAGGTGATCGCGAGGATCCTCGCGGGGTCGAGCCCGTCGTCGAGCACCGCGCGCACGTAGCGCTCGACCAGCACCGAGGTCTTGCCGCTGCCCGCTGCCGCGGCAAGCAGCATCGACCCCGCGCGCCTGGAGGCGGCGATCTCCTGCTCGACGGTCAGGGCCCGGCGCACGGCGCCCGCGCCGGCGGCCGCATCTTGGCTCAGCGGGCGCATCGGCAGATGGTGGGGTGCATGCAGCCGCCGGCGTAGGCGCAGGTTTGCGGCCGGGACTCGATCTGCCCCGCTCGCGCCTGCAACGCGGCCGCCAGCGCTGCATCGCAACTTGCCTCCACGAGCTCTGCGAGCTGCTCACGATCGAGGCTGTCGGTGCGCACGCACGAGAGCTCCAGCCCCGAGTCGGCCGCGAGCGCTCCGCGCGCGCGCAGATCGGCGCCCGTGAGCGGCTGATAGAGCCCGCCGAGCACCTCCAGCCCAAGCAGCTCGCTCACCACGCGCATGTAGAGCGCCATCTGGAAGCGTCCTTGCTCCACCCATTTGGCGCCAGAGTGCCCGGGGCCGGTGCGGCCGCTCTTGTAGTCGTAGAGCACCGCCTGCCCGCCGGGGGCGACGTCGACGCGATCGATCCGCCCACGCAGCAGCACGTCGTCGGCGAGCTTCAGCGGCGGCAGCCCCCCCTGCTCCTCCTCCTCCTCGAACCCGAAGGAAAGCTCCAGGTGCAGGGGCTCCAGCGGCGCGTCCTGCTCGGCGGCGTGCCGCAGATAGCGGTCGAGGTCCGCCTCCAGCTTGCGCCTGGCCGCCGGCAGGCGCTCGAGCGCCACGGTCAGCGGTATCTCCTGCTCGCGTTGTGCCAGCGCCACGCGCATCAGCCGCTGCGCATCGGCCAAGCGGGCGGGCGAGATGCGCGCCGAGCCGGTCTGTGCCCGCAGGCCCTCCAGCACGTCGCCGAGCACGGCATGCGCAAGCGAGCCGCGCGCGCGCGGCTCGGGCTCGGGCTCCAGATCCTCGGCGTGCAGCATCCGCTCGATGAACCAGCTCATCGGACAGGCGGCGAAGCGCTCCAGCGAGGAGGCAGACCACATCTCGCGCGCGCGCAGGTCTTCGAGCAGGCGCTCGCCAACGCCGTCGCGCAGCGGACCCGGCTGCCGCGCCACACAGGTCGATGCCGCCTCCGCAGGCGCCTCGCCCGCATGCTCGGCGTCTACCGCGGCCACGCTCACCGGCGTCTCGGCAGGCCCCACCGCAGGGTCCAACCGATCGTGCAGGCGCTCGCTGCGCAGCTCATCGCCGAAGAGGTCACAGACGTCGTCGAGAAAGAGCGAGGGCGGCGTGGCGGTGCCATCCTCCCCGCTCTCGTGCCAGCTGAGATACAGCAGCTCCTCCGGGCGCGAGACGATCGCATAGAGCAGGTAGCGCTCGGCGGCGAGCGCGTCCTGGCGCCGAGCGAGCCCCGGCCCGCCCACCGCGGCCACGCGCGAGCGCATCTCCTCTGAGAAGACCGGATCGGCTCCGGCCGCCATCGGGAAGACCCCCTCCTGGAGCCCGCAAGCGAACAGCGCCCGCACGCGCCGCGCCCGCAGTGCGAGCGGATCCAGCAGCGCCACCGCCGGCGTCAAGGGATGATGGGCTCTCGGCAACTCCGCAGCGTCCAGCGCATCGAGGACTCCCGCAGCGCCGCCGAGCAGCCGTGGATCGACCAGCGCAAGCTCCTGCAGCTCAGCGATCGTCTTCAGCGCGGCCTGCAACGCCGCGGCCGACTCCTCCTGTCGTGGATCGAGCACCGCCGCGCGGCCGGCGCGCGGGGCGTCGAAGAGGCGCATCAGCTCGCGATCGACGCATTCCAGCAGCGCGCCGGTCCCCCGCTGCGCGCTTTGCCGCACGCGATCGATACCGTCGAGCTTCCAGTTATCGCGCTCCCACAGCCGCCTCGCGCCGGCCGCGTCGCGCACACCCGCGCGCAGCGCTTGCGCTTCGAGACGGTCCGCCAGATGCCCGCGCTCGAGCAGGCCGGGCGCCCGCAGCCACGCAAGCAGGTCCGACAGGCGCGCCTGGCCGACCCCGTCCAGACCTTCGCAGCCGCAGGCGAGCAGGCCCAGCAGCGCCCGGCCCAGGGCCGTGTCCGCCAGCCGAATGCGAACGGCGATCGCGTGTGGCACCCCGGCCGCATCGAGCGCGGCCGCCAGGCTCTCGGCCACGCTCGCCGGCGCGCGGTGCACGATCGCGATCTCTGCGGCGGAGAAGCCGTCCTGGATCAGCGCCCGCGCCTGCTCGGCGATCAGCGCAGCCTCGGCCTGCAGCGTGCTGCCCTGCAGCAGGCGGATGCCCTGCGCCGGCGGGTGGGCTGTGCCGGGCGCCGCCGGGGCGCCCTCGGAAACGACCAGCGCCGCCGCGCCGCCTGCCGCGTTCACCGGCTCGCTCGGGACTCCGCGCTGCTCGTCGAGCAGCGAGAGTTGCCGCCCCGACTCTCCCACCGGCGAAACCAGCTGCGGCGCGGGCCCCGCCTCCCCCTCGCCCGCCTCGAACAGACGCCGCTCCAGACGATGCAGGCTCGCCCGCGAGGAGCGGGCGTAGTAGTCGCTGCGGGCGCTCAGCTGCACGTGCTCGGCGGCCCCGGGCAGCAGCTCCTGAAAGGCCCGGGCGCGGCCCGCGAAAGCGACGCGCCCCGCCTCGTAGGAGAGCGCAACCGTCACCGGCGCATCCACCACGCGGCCGAGGGTCTGCACCGCATCCATCTCCAGCGCGGTGAGGTCATCGAACCCGTAGAGCAGCACCGGCGCCGGGCGCGAGCCGGCGCCTGAGCGCCAGAGCCCTGGGCGGCGACGCAGCGCATCCAGCGCCATACGCGCGCGCAGCTCGCCGTCGAGTACGCGGTGCTGCGCCAGGCTGCGGTTGTAGCGCTCGTGCAACTCGACGAGCATGCGCTCACGCGGCTCGCCGCGGCCCGGTCCGGTGCGCAGGATCGCGCGCAGATCGCCCGGGCTCACCTGCGCGGCCTGAAGCTCGGCGATCGCGCCGCCGAGCGCGCGCGCCAGCCGCCGTGCGGTGCCGGAGGAGTCCTGCATCCGCGCCGCCAGAGTGCAGAGCATCTGCTCACGGGCGCCGGCGGAGAGCGGCGGGCGCGCGAGATCGTGCTCCTCGACGGCCGCGCAGCGCGCCACTCTCTCCAAGAGGCCGGCGAACAGGCAGACGCTGACCCCGGTCACCGGTCCCTCCTGCGCGAGCTCGCGCCGGTAGCGGTCCGCGTCGGCGCCGGTCGGCAGCACGAGCAGCGGCTGCTCACCGTGCGCCACGTGGCGGGCAACGGCATCGAGGACGGCGCGCGCCTTGCCCGCGTTGGCCGGGCCGGTGATCAGCGTGATCGGCATCGGCGCCCATCCTTGCGCACCGCTCCGACGACGCCGCGCCGGCGCCCGCACCGTTGCCGCTGCCGCTCAGGCTGCTGTCTGCGCCGCCTGCGACTCCGGCGCCTGCGCAGCCGCCTGCGCGGTCTCCGCGTCCGGCGGCTTCTCCCCTTCGCGCGCCCACTGCTCGTTGAACTCCAGCCTCCAGCGCCCCTCCTCGGTCTGATGCAGGGCCAGATGGGCCCTGAAGCTGCGGCCGCTGCGACCGCGGAAGCCGGAGACCGCGCGCTCGGTGTAGCCGGTCTTGATCAGCTCCTTGGCCACGGCGACCGGCAGGCGCTTGCCCGCCTTGTCCTTCCAGATCACAAAGCCGCACCCCGGATCCTCGCGACCCCAGCAGGAGTAGCCCTTGCGGTTCTCGACGATGTCGTGCCCGCAGACCGGGCAGGGCCCCAGCCGGGCGCGGGGGATGCGCACGTCTTTGAGCTTGGCGTCGAGCTCGCCGACCGTCTCCTGCGCAAAGCCGGCGATGTCCTTCATGAACTTCTCGCGCGAGTCCTTCCCGCCCTCGATCATGCCCAGGCGGTGCTCCCAGTTGCCGGTCATCTCCGGCGATGTCAGCGCGTGAGAGTCGAGCAGCCGCACGACGCTGCAGCCCTTCTCGGTGGCCACCAGCGCGCGGCCGTCGCGCTCGATGTAGCCGACCGTGATCAGGCGCTCGATGATCGCCGCGCGCGTGGCCGGCGTGCCGATCCCGGAGTCCTTCATCGCCTCGCGCAGCTCGTCGTCGTCCACGAGCTTGCCGGCGGTCTCCATCGCGCCCAGCAGCGAGGCGTCGCTGTAGCGGCGGGGCGGCTTGGTTTCCTTGCGCACGCTGGCGATCTCGCGCACGTCCGCGTCCTCGCCCTCGTTCAGGCGCGGCAGCTGCTGATCGACGTCCTCGTCCTCATCCGATCCCTCGCCTTGGGCCCGTTGCGCGCCGCCCGCCGCCAACTCCCCGTAGACGCCGCGCCAGCCGGCCTGGAGCAGCAGCTTGCCGCGGGTGCGAAAGACGTGATCGGCGTCCTCCACGCTCACCGTCGTCTCCACGCGCGTGTTCTCGAATACCGCCTCGGGATGAAAGACCGCGAGGAACCGGCGCACGACGAGGTCGTAGATGCGCTTGTCGTCCTCGTCCATGCGATCGACTTTGTGCTCGGCCTTGGTCGGGATGATCGCGTGGTGGTCTGTGACCTTCGAGTCGTTGACGACCTGCCCCAGCGGCAGCAGGTCCAGACCGGTCACGTATGCCGCCGCCTTGGCGTACTCGCGCTGACTTCCGAGCAGCTGCGCCGTCGGCTTGAGCTCGGCGATCATGTCTTTGGTCAGCCAGCGGGAGTTGGTGCGCGGGTAGGTGAGCGCCTTGTGCTCCTCGTAGAGGCGCTGCGCGGCGCCGAGCGTGCGACGGGCGGAGAAGCCAAAGCGCGTGTTGGCCTCCCGCTGCAGCGAGGTGAGGTCGTAGAGCATCGGAGCGCGCTCCTTCTGCTGCTTGCGCTCCAGCTTCGTGATCGTTCCCGTCCCGCCGCGGCAGGCCGAGACGATCGCATCCGCGAGCTCCGCAGAGGCGATCCGCGGCTTGCTGGCAGCGTGGTAGCGCCCGTCATAGAGCCGCTCGCCATCCCCATCCGCTGCCGGGGCAGCGGCGAAGGTGGCGTCCACGAGCCAGTAGGGCTCCGGCACGAAGGCTTTGATCTCTTCCTCGCGGCGCACGACGATCGCGAGCGTCGGGGTCTGCACGCGGCCGAGCGAGACGGCGCCGTCGAAAGAGGATTTGAGTCGGATGGTGGCCGCGCGGGTGGCGTTCATGCCCACTATCCAGTCGGCCTCCGAGCGCGAGCGCGCGGCCTGCTCCAGCAGCGCGAACTCCTCCGCCGGACGCAGCGAGGCGAACGCCTCCTTCATCGCCGCCGTGGTCATCGAGTTCAGCCACAGCCGCTGCACGGGCTTCTTGGCCTTGGCCATCTGGTAGACGTAGGCGAAGATCAGCTCGCCCTCGCGCCCGGCGTCGCAGGCGTTGACAACGCTCTCGATGTCCTCGCGTTTGAGCTGGGCGCTCAGCACGCTCATCTGCTTGCGCGAGCGCTCGTCGCGGATCTCCAGCTTGAAGCGCTCCGGCACGATCGGCAGGTCCGCCATCCGCCAGCGCTTGTACTTGGCGTCGTACTCCTCGGGCTCGGCGAGCTGGACGAGGTGGCCGACCGCCCACGTGATCACCCACTCCTGCGCCTCCAGGTAGCCCTCCTGCTTCTTGAACGGCCCCGGCAGGACGCGCGCGAGGTCGCGCCCGACAGATGGCTTCTCGGCGATCACGAGGGTCTTGGACACGGCGGTCAGGGTAGCGGTTGGGCGGGGAGGGAGATCACAGCCTCCGCTCGCGGCCATGCCCTCACGCGCTGGTGCAGTGCCCGGTGCCGACCGGTTCGCGGGCTTGCTGCAGCACTTTTGCGACCGTCGCGTTGGCCACCCCGTAGCCGCCCGGCGGGCCGCTGCCGGTCGTGCTGGCGAACACGGTCGCGAGCACCCTGCCGTCGGCCGAGACCACGGGCCCGCCGGAGTTGCCGGGGCGCACCAGACCGCGCAGCGGCGTCAGCAGCCGCAGCACCGGGCCTTCGCCGTATGCGTTCTGGGAAATCACCTGCTGGGTGTGGCCGATGCGGCCCGCCTGCACGTCGAAGGGTCCGTCTTCGGGGTAGCCGAGGATCGCGCCCGAGGTGCCTTCGGCCGTCTTTGCGGCCATCGAGAGCGGCGGCTCTTCCAGTCCGGAGACGCGCAGCACCGCGATATCGACGGTCGGGTCGAATGCGATCGGCACAGCCACCAGGCTCGGCTCCCGTCCTTCCACCTGGACGGTCGTGTCCTGCTCGCCGGCGACCACGTGCGCGTTGGTGATCACCTCGTCCGGGGCGCCGACCCAGCCCGAGCCCTCGATCGCAAGCCCGCAGGCGGTGCCGATCACGCGCACGACGCTGCGAGAAGCGGCTCTGACTCCTGGCGCCCGCGCGATCGCAGGCGAGGGCGCGGCGACATCGGGGGCAGGTCCCGCCAGCGAGGGCAGCGGGTCCAGCCGCGCCAGCGCGTTCAGGACCGGCCCAGAGGGAGGAAGCACCCGGTTCAGGGTGCCGAGGATCACGGAGCCCTGGATGTCGCTGCGCAGCGTGTTCTCGCCCGGCACCTGGGCGATCACGGCGGCGAGAATCCAGACGACCCCGAGCGCGATCGCCACGCTCAGCAGCGCGCCCATGCTCCCGTCGAGCAGCCGCAGACCGGGGATCGGGATCACGCGCCGCAGGCGGCGACCGACGCCCTCCATCCCGCTGGCGAGGATCGCGCCCGCCAGCAGCGCGCCCAGCAGCCCGAACGCGGGCGCATACGGCGATGAGGCGCCCTGCGGCAGCAGCAGCGGGCCCACGCGAGTGCCGACGAACGCGCCGATCGCAAAGCCGAGAAAGGAGAGCACCCCGACGATGAACCCCTGCCTGTAGCCGAGCCAGGCAAGCGCCAGCGCAAACAGGACGATGATCCAGTCGAGCTCGGTCATGACTCATGTTCTACCGTTCCGGACTGTGGACAGGACCACCTACCGCGCGCAGGCCCGGCCGGCCCGCCGGCCCCCACCGCGACGCGGGCGCAGACGCGGCTCCCGCAGCCGCGCTTCCAGACTGGCCCCGTGGGTCGCGGGAGATGGCGGTCGTGGCCTTTGCCGTCGGCGCGATCGCGAGCAGCGGCGGCTCTGCCTATACGCGCACGCTCGCCTCGGGGTTCGTCGCCGCGTGGACCAAGGGCGACTACTCGGCGATGTACGCCGACATCGACGCCGCCGCCAGGCGCAACACCTCGCCGAGCACGTTCGCCCTGCTCTACCGCGAAGCCGCGGGACTGGCGACGATGCTGGCGAGCACCGCCGGCAAGCCGCACGAACTCGCGAACGGCAGCTTCGTCGTTCCGGTGCGCATCAGGACGCGCATGTTCGGCACGCTGCGATCGAGCTTCACGCTGCACTTCATCGGCAGCGAATCGGCGGCGCGGATCGCCTGGTCGCGCTCGCTCGAGTTTCCCGGCCTGGCCGCCGGGCAACTGCTCAAACGTCGCACCTACCTGCCGCCACGAGCAGCTCTGCTCACGCGCACCGGCTCGATCCTGGCCAGCGGCCCGGCGACCGCGGCAGGAGAACGCAGCTCGCCGCTCGGAGCGGCGGCCGGCGCGATCGTCGGCACCGTCGGGCCGATCCCAAGCGAAGAGGCGAGCCGGCTGCAAGCTGAAGGCGTGCCCGCTGATGCGATCGTCGGGGACACGGGTCTGGAGCAGACCTTCGACGCTGCCCTGCGCGGCCGTCCCGGCGGCGTGCTGCTCGCCGGCAGCCGCGTGATCGCGCGCGCCAGTGCCCATGCCGGCGCCAACGTCGCAACCACCATATCGGCGAGCATCCAAGAAGCCGCCGTGAAGGCGCTCGGCGGCCAGTATGGAGGCGTAGTGGCGATGCAGCCTGCGACCGGCCAGATCCTCGGCGTCGCAGGGATCGGGCTCGACGACGTGCAGCCGCCGGGCTCGACGTTCAAGATGGTGACGGTCACCGGCGTGCTGCAGTATCGGGTCGCCACTCCGCAGACCGTCTTTCCCTACTCCTCCTCGGCGACGCTCGACGGCGTGACGCTGAGCAACTCCGAATCGGAGTCCTGCGGCGGCAGCCTCGTGCTCGCCTTCGCGGTCTCCTGCAACTCGGTCTTTGCGCCGCTCGGCGTCAAGCTCGGCGCCGCGCATCTCGTGGCCACCGCCGAACGCTACGGCTTCAACCACAGCGCCGGCCTGCCCGGCGTCCCCGAAAGCACGATCCCGCATGCGGGCGAAATCCAGGGCGAACTCGATCTCGGCTCCACCGCGATCGGCCAGGGAGCGGTGCTCGCGAGTCCCCTGGAGATGGGCGTGATCGCCGCCACGATCGGCGACGGCGGCCTGCGCCCGGTCCCCACGTTCTCGCTCGGCGGCCCGACCGCGCACATTCGCGTCAGCTCCCCCGCGATCGCCCGCGAGGTGCGCGAGATGATGATCGCGGTCGTCCGGGAAGGCACAGGCACCTCGGCGGCGATACCCGGCGTGACGGTCGCCGGCAAGACCGGCACCGCGGAACTCGGCTCGCCGACCGCCTCCGCGAGCTGCACCGAATCGGGCGCCGAAGCCGCCACCTGCAAATCCAGCAGCGCCGCCAGCCACGCCAACACCGACGCATGGTTCGCCGCGTTCGCGCCGGCGCTCGCGCCCAAGATCGCGGTCGCGGTGCTGATGGTCAAAGACGGCTTCGGCGGCGAAACAGCCGCGCCGGTCGCCAAAGAAGTGCTGGAAGCGGCGGTGGGCTGAGGCCGCGCCGGGGGCCGACTGCGCTCTTGCGCGAAGACTTCTAAGAGTCGAGTTCGGCGGTCGCGACTTTGTACGGCGCCGTCGGTGAGACGATCTTGATCTTCAGCGGCCTGTTTTCAAGCGATTCCAGCTTGATCTTGTAGAGCAGCATCAACCCGTTGATCGGCGCGGATGCCGCCACCGAGCTGGGCGTCGGCAGCTGGTTTTTGGCAGGGACGCTGGTGAGCGGCCTGTAGGCGAAGAGGTTGTTCTGATCCGGTTCGATCGGGTGGTAGACGTTGCCTTCGATGTCCGAGATCGTGATTTCGTGGGCGTCGACGTGCGCTTTTTCGCGTTCGTTGTAGACCTGCATGAAGACCGCAAAGAACTCTTCGCCGGGATGCAGTTCTCGCTGGGAGGGGCTCAGCCCCTGAAGGTAGCCCGAGTCTTCGGTGTCATAGGGGTTGAGCGCCCGCGAGAGCTGGACCTGATAGACGAGCGGCCCGACGGTCAAGTAGGGCGCGCCCGCGCCTCCCTCGCCCGCATAGGTGCCGCTGGTCTCCTTCAGTTCGGAGTTGCCGCCGCAGGCGGCAAGCGCGAGCGCGAGAAGCACTGCGGCGATCGCTGCGATCGGCCTGCGATGGCGCAGCATCCGGTGCGGAGTGCCCAGGGTCTGCTGTGAGGCTGCTGTGCTCATGCGACGCGGCAGTCTACCTGCCGGCGACCGTGACGCGCCGTCCACTTCCCACGCCCCGCTCGATCACGTCGCGCAGGCGGCGCATCGCCTTCGCGTTCTGGCGGGCGATCCAGGCGCGGCCGCCGAGGATCTCCATGATCTTGTCCGAAAGCACCGCGGACTCGGTCTGCAGCGTGAACTGGACGCGGGTGCTGCCGTGCACCCCCTCGGAGAGCTCGTAGATGCCGAGCGTGCGAATCCGGTTGGCCTTGCCGCTGCGCCCGACCTCGACGATCCGCCGGGGCGCCTCCACCTCCGCGAACGTCACGTCGCCCCACCCGAACCTGTTGCGGGGCGCAGCGATCCGGAAGCGGGCACCGGCGCCGCGTCCGACCGAGTCCTCCCTTGTCAGGCGCCAGTCGCGCAGGTAGTGGTCGGTGAACTCGGGGTGGTTGGCGATGTCCTGCAGATATTCGAAGACCCGCTCCCGGGGGGCGTCGACGATCACGGACGCGGTCGCATGCATCGCGCGGAAGTCTATTGCTTGCGCGGCGATCGTCGCCGTCCGAACCAGCACGCGTTTTGCCTCCGCGGGCTGGGGGTAATCCCGCAACGACGCGCGGAGGGCTCCGCATCCGCCGAAACTCACAGGCCGTTATCATCTGGCTCGGCCTGTGGGCCTAAGCTCTGGGAGCATCGCCGATCGGAAGGGGAGATGCCTGCCATGGACGCACGGAAGATCGAATCGCTGACGTCGGGCACCATTGCCGGAGCTGGATCGTTTCGCTGCCAGCGCTGCGGCTATGTGCTGAACCTCGCCGCCTGCGACGCGCTCAGCGACTGCCCCCACTGCGGCAGCTCGAGCTTCGCGCGCGCATCGCTGTTCTCGGCCGGACATGTGCTGGAGGAGGACGGCCTCTTTGCGCCCGAATCGAACCTCGATCGCAGCGCCCTGATCGCCAGGGCCCGTGAGCAGATCGACGCGGGTGGCGAGCAGGCCACCTGCGAGCACCTCGTCTACGAGCAGGACGGCGAGATCGTTGACGTGCCGCTGCTGCGCGAGTGGACACGCATCGGTCGCAGCCTCACCGCCGACGTGCGCTTCGACGACCCCACGGTCTCGCGCAGGCACGCGCTGGTCGTGCGCCAGCCCGACGGCGTGCGGGTGCTGGACGACCGCAGCCTCAACGGCGTGTTCGTCAACGGCGAGCGCGTCGAGTGGCGGGTGCTGCAAGACGGCGATGAGATCGTGGTCGGGCGCTACCGGCTCAGCTTCTTGAAGATGAGCGCCCCCGCAGGCGACGCCGCCGGCCAGGCGCAGGCGCTGCAGGGCGCGGACTGATTCAGCCTGCAAAACATCCCAAAAATGGGACGCAATGCAGTACACCTTTGCATGATAAACTGCAAATAGGCTCAGATATGATATATTTTGCAGTATGGCACGCCCGCTGCAGCTGCTTGCAGATATCGCAGAAGAGCAATGGGGTCTTTGCACCCGCAGGCAGGCACTTAATGCCGGCGTCGCCCCCAGCTCGCTTGCGCGGCTGCTGCGCGACGGCTTCCTGGAGCACGTAGCGCACGGCGTCTATCGCGTCCGCGGGGGCGCCGAGCCGGACCATCTCCAGCTGCGCGCCGCGTGGCTGCAGCTCGACCCCGCTATCCCTGCTTGGCAGCGGTTGAATGACCCCGCGGTAGCTCTGGTCTCCCATACCTCGGCCGCGTCGCTCTACGGGATCGGAGATCTGCGGGCAGACGCTCACGAGTTCACGCTGCCGGCCCGTCACCAGACCCGGCGTCCGGACGTACGCATCCATCGCGGCGATGTGCCTGGGAGGTACCAGTCGGTGCTGCACGGGCTACCGGCGACACGCGCTGCGCGCATGGTTGGAGACTTGTTGGGCGATGATGTCGAGCCCGGAAGCGTCGCGAACATCACTGCGGTAGTCATCGATCGCGTATTCGACTACCCAAAAGACGTCGCACATTGCATTTCTCCATACGCAAGCCGCTTCGGATTTCGCCGGGGCGATGGAGTGGCGTTGCTTGATCATCTGCTGACCATTGCCAACTATGACCGTCACCGCGATCTGATCCGCGAAATGGCGCGCGAAGCATGAGCCCCGGTTCGTATGCCGATCCACGAGCGCTGCGTTTCGCGATCGCCGATCGCCTGCGACCTCTGGCCAAGGATCGCGCCATCTCACTTGAGGATCTGCTGAGGCAGTTCGCTTACGACCGGCTTCTCTGCAGGGTGTTTGCAGGCGACTCGGAGCGTTGGATCCTCAAGGGCGCCACGGCGATGCTTGCGCGCATCGGGCCTGGGGCACGACACACGCGAGACATCGACCTTCTCAGCAGCCAGGGCGACTTGCCTGAAGCCGAGACCGCACTGCGCGAAGCAGTGCAGCTCGACCTGGAGGACTTCTTCACATTCTCGCTCGGTGCAGCTCAGACGATCGCCGGGACTCGACAAGCTATACGCGTGCCGGTACAGGCCAACCTGGGGGTACGAAGATTCGCGACGTTTCATGTTGATCTCGTCGCCGGCCTGAAGATGACGGGAACGCCGGACACGTGCCCCGCGATCGTGCCGGTCGAGATTCCAGGCCTCGTTGAAATCAAATATCGGATCTATCCGCTGGCGGATCACATAGCCGACAAGGTCTGCGCGCTACACGAAACACACGAGCGAGCAAGCGGTTTGCAGGAGCCAAGCAGCCGGTACCGCGACCTCGCTGACCTTGCCGTCTTTGCACACACCGCCACCGTCGACGCAGAGCAGCTCGCAGCAGCGCTCGAGTCTGAGGCCACGCGCCGGGGGGTTGCGTTGCCACTGTCGGTCTCAGTGCCCACTGAACAAAACTGGACAAGCGGCTACGTGCGCGTTGCACGCGACGCCCCCCTCTTGGCCGAGCGCGATCTCACCGCAGCACTCCAGACGGTCAGGCGCTTCATCGACCCCATCCTTGAGCGCCAGGCCAAGGGCGGGTGGGATCATTCCACGCTTCAGTGGGACGCCATCGAATCAGCGGCGCTATAGACCCGCGCCGCTGCGATCGCGTCCGGTTGCACCGCGTGCGAGCGACCAATCGCCGTAGTATCGGCGGCGATGCCGAGCACGATCGCGATCCTCTCCCAGAAGGGCGGCACCGGCAAGACGACGGCCGCCCGCACGCTCGCCGACGTTCTGCGCCGCGGCGGACTCCAGGTTCTCGCCATCGACCTCGACCCGCAGGGCAACCTCTCCGACTACTTCGACGTGCCACCGGATGCGCAGCCGACCGTCGCCGACGTGCTCGCCGGAGCGGCGGAGCTCGGCGAGGCGATCCACGGCGACGTCGTGCCTGCCAACCTCAGCCTTGCCGAGGCCGAGCTCGCGCTCGGCGGCAAGATCGGCCGCGAGCTCACGCTGCGACGCGCGCTGCAGCAGGCGCCGCCGCAGTACGACATCGTGCTGCTCGACTGCCCGCCCTCGCTCGGGCTGCTGACCGTAAACGCCCTCGTCGCCGCAGACTGGGCGCTGATCACGGCCGAGGCGCAGTACTTCGCGCTCCAGGGCGTCGAGCAGGCGATGCAGGTGGTCGAGGTGGCCCGAGATTCGCTGAACCCCTCACTTGCGCTGCTGGGCGTGCTGCTCAACCTCGCCGACATGCGAACCGTCCACTCGCGCGAGGCGCTCGCCTCGCTGCAGGAGCGTTTCGGCGAGAAGGTCTTTGCCAGCGTGATCAGATCCTCGATCGCCTACGCCGAGTCCGCGGAGCGCGCGACCTCGATCCTCGATCACCGCCCCGATCTCGGCGCCGACTACATCGCGCTCGCAGGCGAGGTGCTGGCGCGCCTCGGCGGCTTCGAGCAGGCCGCCTCGCAGATCGCCTCGATCAGCCCTCGAGCTGCGGAGTAGGCAGCCCCCGCTCGATCCGGCGTCGCTCGGTGGACGCGACCAGTCCGAGCTCTCGGGCACACGATCCGCGAGTCAGCGAAGACGGCAGCAGCCGCCGCGTTGCGCTCCAGGTCCTCAAGCCCAGCGCGCAGAGCGCCGCGTCGCGCGCGGTGTACCGCAGCCCGTAGAGCTCGCGCACCCGCGCTGGCAGCGAGCCCAGCATCACCGCGTCGTGGAGCCACTTCGCCGGCCGGTGCGTCGCAGGCATCGGTATCTCCAGCGCGGAGACACGGCCCATGTAGCGCGCCTCCTCGGTCAGATGCAGATCATCGCCGGCGATCTGCTGCTCATACCAGGCGGCAAACGCGGCATATGTGGCGGGCGCCGCCTCCCGCGGCATCCCGAACAGCTCGCCGAAGCGCAGGTAGTCCTGCCAGAGCGCTTCGCGCTGCACGTCCGACAATGGGTGCACGAGGCGCTCGTAGAACCACAGCGCCGAGTCGGCGAGCACCGCGACGGTCCATAGCATCAGCTCGGGGTCCACAGCGGAGTACGGCGTGCCGGCCGGGTAGTGAGGCCCGGCGTCCTGCGGCAACGCGCCCACCACGCTCTCGTGCATGCGCGCCACGGCGCCAAGCACCCTGTCTGCCTCCGCGCGAGCGCCGAAGAAGACCGCCTCGAACATCAGGCCGGTGTGGATCAGACGGTGAAACGGAGCGCTCCTGCTGCGCGAATGCGTGCTCGTGCCCACATAGTTCAGCGGCTTCACGGCGCCGATGCAGAGCGCGCGCTGCCCGTAGAGCAGCCCCACGGCCTTCTCCTCGTGGACCATGCGCAGGATCGAGCTGCCACGCGGGAAGTACCCCTCGGCGCCGGCCTGGCCGGGCATCCGCCTACGCCTCCTCCACGTAGGCGCCCTGCGACTCGAAGGGCGCCCGCACCACGCTGGCCCAGCCCTCGACCTCGGACTGCAGCGCTCGCAGCACGCCGCCCGTCTGCTCGTAGAAGCACCACACCAGCACGGTCGGCCCGGCGCCCGAGATGGTCGCGCCCAGGGCGCCCAGCTCGCGCGCTTTGAGCACGAGCTCGTACGAGCGCGGAAACAGGGGCGAGCGGCGCTCCTGATGGATGCGGTCCTCAAGTCCCCTGGAGATCAGGTCGAGGTCGCCCGTGGCAAGCCCGAGCATCAGCAGGGCCCCGTGGGCCACGTTGAAGCTCGCCTCCGCAAGCGGCAGCTGCTCGGGCAGCGCCGCCCGCGCCTCGGCGGTGCGAACCGGCTCCTGCGGCACGACCGCCAGCGCCTCCAGTCCCGTGGGCGCCTCGAACCGGGCCGCCTGATCGTCGGCGCAGATCACCACTCCCCCCATGAGCGCGGCCGCGACGTTGTCAGGATGCCCCTCCATCTCGCTGGCCGCTCCCAGCAGATCGACGCCGAGCCCGAACATCCGATCGGCGGCGACCATGCCCGCGACGATCGCCGCAGCGCTGGAGCCGAGGCCGCCCACGAGCGGGATCTGCGAGCGCATCGCAAACGAGATCCCGTCCGCCGGATGCAGCCGCTCGAACGCGCGCACCGCAAGGTTGCGCCGCCCCTGCGCCACCGGCAGGTCGGTCTCAAGCTCGAAGGCGCCGCTCTCGCGCACCTCCAGCTCGAGGTGCATCCCCAGCGCCGTCGCGAAGCTGTCGAATCCGGGGCCGAGGTTCGCGGAGGAGGCCGGCACCCGCACCCGCAGGCCGTCACTCAGAAGGTCTTTCAAGATAGGCGGTGCGGTCGGGGCGTGCCTGGAACAAGCTGGGCGACGCGGGACGACGCAGCGCGTGCTGGTGGCACGCGCAAGACGTCACGTGGCGATCCAGCGCCGCGTCCATGTGCGCATCCGGGCGTGACGATCTTCTTGAAAGACCTTCTCAACCCAGCACCGCCTCCACGAGTTCGTTCATGTCGGGTTCGCAGGGGATGATCGCGCCGCCGTGGTGCTCCATCGCGGTCTGCTGGTCCTTCAGACCGCGGCCGGTCATCACGCACACAACCCGCTTCGCGCCTTCGGCGCCGTACTTCAGCAGGCCCGCCACCGCGGCCGCGGAGGCCGGCTCGCAGAACATCCCTTCGCTTGCCGCCATCAGGCGATATGCCTCAATGATCTCCTCATCGCTCACCGGCCGGATCGCGCCGCCCGATTCGCGGGCCGCCTCCAGCGCCCGCTCGCCCCGCGCCGGATTGCCGATCCTGATCGCGGATGCCACCGTTTCGGGGTGCTCGACGGTGTGGCCGAGCACCAGCGGCGCGGCCCCCTCCGCCTGAAAGCCGAGCATCCGCGGCGCCGTCCCCATCTCGGTGAAGCCGCGCCAATAGGCGGTGATGTTGCCGGCGTTGCCGACGGGTATGCAGAGCGCATCGGGCGCCTCGCCAAGATCCTCGATCACCTCGAAGGCGGCGGTCTTCTGGCCTTCGATCCTGAACTCGTTCACCGAGTTCACAAGCGCGATCGGCTGGGTCTCGGCGAGCTCGCGCACCATCTGCAGCGCCTTGTCGAAGTTCCCCTGCAGCGCGATCACGCGGCCGCCGTGCATCAGGGTCTGCGCGAGCTTGCCCATCGCGATCTTGCCGTCCGGGACCAGCACCGCGCAGCGCAAGCCCGCACGCGCGGCGTAGGCGGCGGCGCTCGCGGCGGTGTTGCCCGTCGAGGCGCAGATCAGCGCCTGCGCCCCCTCGCGCAGGGCGGCCGAGACGGCGCAGGTCATGCCCCTGTCCTTGAAGGAGCCGGTCGGATTGGCGCCCTCGAGCTTCAAGAACACTTCCGCGCCCACGCGCTCGGAGAGGTTCGGCGCCGAGATCAGCGGTGTGCCTCCCTCGAGCAGGCTCACCAGCCTGTCCTCCGGGCCGAAGGGCAGGCGGTCGCGGTAGCGCTCGATCAATCCGGGGCGCTCGATCAGTGAAGGCCTCATTTTCAGAACTCCTCTTCGATCACTCTTATAGCCCGCGGCGCCGAGCGCACGAAGTCCAGCTCGCCGATCTCTCTCACGGCGCAGCGCAGGCGGGATTCGGACAGGGGGTGAGTCACCATCACCAGACGCGCATTCTCGCCCAGTCCACGCTGGAGCACCGACTTCACCGACGCGCCGGCGCGGTCGAGCACGCCAGCCACCGCCACCAGCACGCCGGGCTGGTCGGCCACCTCCATGTGCAGGTAGAAGGCGCTGTCTGCGTCCGCCAGCAGCGGCGCTGAGGCCGCCGGGAGCAGCGGCGGGCCGAGGGAGCCTGCCGCAGAGATCACGCTCAGCAGGTCGCCGAGCACCGCGCTGGCGGTCTGCGGGCCGCCGGCGCCGGGCCCGGACATCGTGATCTCGGTGATCGCATCCGCCTCGACTGTCACCGCGTTGAACTGGCCGCCGATCGATGCAAGCGGATGGCCTGCGTACAGGAAGGCGGGATGCACGTGCACGCAGACACCGCCGGGCAGACGCTCTGCCGTGCCGATCAGCTTCAAGCTCAGGCCGAGCTCGCGCGCGTACTGCAGGTCGTCGCTGATCAGGTGCTCGATGCCCTCGTAGCGCACGTCGGCCAGCCGCACAGGCGTTCCGAACGCCAGCCGGGCCAGGATCGCCATCTTCGCGGCCGCGTCGGCGCCGGAGACGTCAGCCTCCGGGTCTGCCTCCGCGAAGCCGCTCTCCTGCGCCCTCTGCAGAGCGTGCGCATAGTCGGCGCCTTCCTCCATCGCGGAGAGAATGAAGTTCGTCGTGCCGTTGACGATTCCGTGGATGCGCCTGACCTCGATGCCGGCCAGCGACTCGGTCAGCACGCGCACGACCGGCACCACCCCCGCCACGGCCGCCTCGAAGCGCAGCTGCACGCCACTCTCCTGCGCGGCCGCGAACAGCTCCTCGCCGTGCTCGCAGATCAGCTGCTTGTTCGCGGTCACGACGTGCCGGCCGGCCCGCAGCGCCTCCAGCACGTATGCGCGCGCCGGCTCGATCCCACCGATCAGCTCGATCACGACTTCGCTGCCCTGCAGGATCTCGGCGAAGCTGCCGCCGCTGCGGGTGAGCACCCCGCAGATAACCGGGCGCCTGCCGGTCAGCTCCGCGATCGCATCGGCGCGCTGCTCGATCGTCTCCGCGACCGCGCCGCCGACCGTGCCGTGGCCCAGCAGTCCGACCGCGACCGTGGAGCCGCCCCGCGCCGCAAGCGTCTGCCGCGCCTGCACGGCCCCCGCCTCAGCGGACATCGCGAGCGGTGAGGTCGTCCAGCGAATCCCTGCGCACCACCACGCGCGCGTCCCCGTCCTTGCAGAAGATCACGGGCGCGCGCAACACGCCGTTGTAGTTGTTGCCCATCGCGTAGCAGTAGGCGCCGGTCGCGGGGGTCACCACCACATCCCCCGCGCGCGGATCGTCCAGCACTGCCTCCGCGACGATCGCATCGCCCGACTCGCAGTGCTTGCCCGCCAGCACGCAGCTCGTGCTCCCGCCCAGCCGATCGGCGACGTGGGCTTCGTAGCGTGCTCCGTAGAGCATCGGCCGCAGGTTGTCCGACATGCCGCCGTCCACCGCCACCCAGGTGCGGACGTTGCGCTTCACGCTCTCGACTGTGTAGAGGGTCACGCAGCCATTGGCGGTCAGCGAGCGCCCCGGCTCGATCAGCAGGCGCTTTGGAGCGGCGCCGCTGCCCCGCACCGCATCCACGAGCGCCGCGACGTACTCCTCGATCTCCGGCGGCGACTCGCGCCCATCCACGTAGCGCACGCCCAGCCCGCCTCCGAGGTCCCAGACCTCGTACTCCCCAAGCTCGCCGCACAGCTCGGCAAATGCCGCCACCTCCCGCCGGAACGGATCGAGGTCCAGCAGCTGGGAGCCGATGTGGGCGTGGATGCCGCGCAGCGCAAGGCCGTCCACCTCCCCGATCCGCCGCACCGCCTCGGGCACGTCGACCATCGAGAAGCCGAACTTCGAGTCGGCCTGGCCGGTCGAGATCTTCTCGTGTGTCTCTCCCCGCACGTCCGGGGTCACTCGGATCAGCACCTGCTGGGGAGCATCGCGACCCGGATCGGCCGCCAGCAGGCCACTCAGCCGGTCGATCTCATCGAAGTTGTCGACCACGATCAGCCCGACGCCGTGCCGCAGCGCCATTTTCAGCCTCGGAGAGCGACTTGGCGTTGCCGTGCATCACGATCCGCTGCGCCGAAAACCCCGCGCCGAGTGCCAGATGCAGCTCGCCTGCCGAGGCCACGTCGCACCACAGCCCCTCCTGCGCGAACAGCGCGAGCACGGCGGTGCACGGAAACGCCTTGGAGGCAAACACCACGCCAAGCTCCTCACACCCCGCCTGCTCACCCGCCTGCCTGAACGCGCGCGCCCGCGAGCGCAGGTCGTCCTCGGCCACTACGTAGGCCGGAGTCCCAAACTCCCGCGCAAGCTCGATCGCGTCGCAGCCGCCGACCTCCAGGCGCCCGAGATCGTTGACCCGGCTGCCAAGCGGAAACACGCGCGAGAGTGAGCTGCCGATCGCCATGCATCCGATTATCGCGTGCCAATGGCCCCATCGTCGAGCGGCCTGCTCGCGCTCCCCCGTCTGCCACAATCACGCCATGGCGAAGAATCGCTCGAAGTTCGGCAAAGACAACGGCCTTCAGGCACGGATGTTGATGACGATGTTCCTGCTCGGACTCGTCTATGTGATTCTGATCGGCGTGCTCTTCGCCGTCGGCGCGGCGGCGGTCACGATCGCGATCGTCGCCTGCGCGCTGCTGGCGATCCAGCTCTTCGCGTCCGACAAGATCGCACTGGCCGCACTCGGCGCCAAGGAGGTCACGCCCGAGGAAGCGCCGGAGCTGCACGGCATCATCGAGCGCCTGTGCGTGCAGGCCGACCTGCCCAAGCCGAAGGTCTGCGTGATGCAAACCCAGATGCCCAACGCCTTCGCGATGGGCCGCTCGCAGAAGTCCGCGACCGTCTGCGCCACCACGGGCATCCTGCGGATGCTCGACACCAACGAGCTCGAAGGCGTGATGGCCCACGAGCTCACGCACGTGATCAACCGCGACGTGATGGTGATGACGCTCGCCAGCTTCTTCGCCACGCTGGCCGCGATGATCGCCCAGTTCGCGCTCTTCTTCGGCGGCGGCTTCGGCGGCGGATACGGCCGCAGCCGGGATGAGGAGGAGGGGATCATCTTGGTGATGCTCGTCTCCATCCTCGTCTATGCGATCTCCTTCGTTCTGCTTCAGGCCCTCTCCCGCTACCGCGAGTTTGCCGCCGACCGCGGCTCGGCCGTGCTCACCGGCCGCCCCTCGGCGCTGGCCTCGGCGCTGATCAAGATCAGCGGCTCGATGGAACGCGTCCCCAGCCAGGACATGCGCGTCGCCGAAGGCATGAGCGCCTTCTTCATCGTCCCCGCGCGCGCGAAGAAGTCGATGATGAACATCTTCTCCGACCACCCGCCGCTGGAGAAGCGCCTGGAGGCGCTCAGCCGGCTGGAGTCCCAGCTGCAGGGCACCTCCGCCTAAGAGCGTTTAGCAGTGAGCCTGCGCGACATCCTCACGGGCCGCCACGAGGTCAAGGGCCCTGCCGCCAAGGAGCGCCTGTTCGCGATCACCACTGCCTACATCACCCTGCAGGCCGAGCACGGCATCGAACCGGACGGCCGCGCCGCGATCGTCTTCCAGCCGCTCTCCAGCGCCGACTTCGAAGCCGCGATCAAGGAAATGGGGGACGTTGTCCGGGAAACCGGCGCCGAGAGCGGCACCCAGGTCGCCACCCAGGACGACGCCTACGGCTACCGCTGGATGGTGCTCAGCAACCCCTCCGGCAGCGCCAGCATCGAAGATCTGGCGGTCGGCATCAACGCCGTCTCCAGCTCGATCGAGGCGGCAGGCCACGGCGAGCGGCTGCTGTGCGCCGTGTTCGCCTTCAAGGACGCCCAGCAGCGGCCCGTCTACTTCATCTACAACTACAAGCGCGGCTACTGGTACCCGTTCGTTCCGAAGGGCCCCGCCGCCGCGAGCTCCGGCACGTCCGGCGGCGAATTCAAGGCCGGAGAGCGCTCCACCGAGCGCGAGCTGCAGATCAAGGCCCAGATCGGCTCAGAACTGCCGATCGAGCCCGAACTGGAGCGCTGGTTCCCCCTCTGGGGAATCCCGATCTGATCTGCGCGATCACGCAGATCCAGCCCCAAGAAGCCTCGCGCTGCAAGATAATCTGCACGATCGCGCATATTGCGGGCGTCTGCCGCTCTGCAACCTAGAATCTGCGCGATCATGCATACCAATCGAGACGAGCCCACCCCGTCACAGTGGATCGGGCAGCGGATCCGTGACGAGCGCCACCGGCAAGGCCTCACGCAGGAACAGCTCGCGATGATCTCCAACGTCGCGACCCGCTCCCTGCACCGCATAGAGACCGGCCAGGCAAGCGTCAGATTCGACGTGCTGGTGCGCATTCTCGCCGCGTTGGGTCTTGAGCTGGAGCTGCGCAAGCGGGGCGAGAGATGAGGCTCGGCGTCTTCTGGGAGAACCGCGAGGTGGGCGAGCTGCAACGGCTCGACGAGCGCTCCCGCGCGTACGCCTTCCGCTACGCCCCGCAGACACCGCGTCCGATTTCGCTCTCGCTGCCGCTGGAGCAGGAGAGCTTCGATTCGGCCGCAAGCCGCCCCTTCTTCGAGGCGCTGCTTCCGGAGGGCGCGATCCGCGACCTGATCGCCAGCCAGCTGAAGCTGGCGGCAAGCGACTCCCTCGGCCTGCTGGCCGCGCTTGGAAGCGATTGCGCGGGAGCGCTGCAGATCCTAGAGGGCAGCAGGATCTCGCAGACGCCCTCAGTGCAATGGCTCGACGACCGCGCGCTCGATGACCTGATCGCGGAGCTCCCGAAGCATCCGCTCGGCATCCGGCAGGACGACGAGCACCTGCGGCTGAGCCTCGCCGGGGTGCAGCGCAAGGCGGTGCTGATTCGAGACGCCGCTGGACGATTCGGCAGACCGCTCGACGGCATGCCCAGCACGCACATCCTCAAGCCCGAGCCGCCGGATGGCGAGTATCCCGGCCTGGCAGCCAACGAGTGCTTCTGCATGCGCCTTGCAGCCCGATGCGGCCTGCCAAGCGCGTCCATCGAGCTGCTCACGCTGGCGGGAGCACCCTGCCTGGTGATCGAGCGCTTCGATCGCAAGCTGTCGAACTTGGCCGCCTCGGCGGCTGCACCAGGAGGATCTTCTGCCAGGCGCTCGGCCTCACACCCGACTTCAAGTACCAGCACGAGGGTTGGCTGCTGCCCTCCTATCGGGGGCTCGCGGAGCTCTTGACCGCGAATTCCCTCGACCCAGGCCGCGATCGTCTTACCGCGGCGAACGCCGCCGTCTTCCACTTCCTGGTCGGCAACGCCGACGCGCACGCCAAGAACATCTCGCTGCTGCACCTCCCCGGCGGCGTGCGGCTGGCTCCGCTCTACGATGTCGTTTGCACCGCGGCATATCCCGATCTCAGCCGAGAGATGGCGCTGAGCATCGGCGATGAGCTCGACCCGGACGCGATCTCATCGGTGAGCTGGTCCGACCTGGCCGATGACTTCGACCTCAACGTGAGCGCGTTCACCCGTGCGCGACGCCAGCTCGTCGAGCAGGTCGCCGCGGAGGCGGCGACGCTGCGCGACCATGCGCTGGCCGGCGGATGGCATGACCCGTGCATCGACCGCATCCTCGAGGTGATCGCAGCTCGCACCGAGCGTGTCGTCTAGCTTGTCGTCTCCGGCCGCCAAATACACAAGGCCACCCTCTCAGAAGCTCACCCCTCACAAATCCGTCGCCGCCGATGTCTGATCGCTTTACGCTTGCGCGGAAGGGCATATCAGCGCCAGTGGCGGCCATAATCAGATGGCGGCGAGCAGGAGACTGATCAGTGGCGATGTGATTTCTGTGCCGATCAGCTGGTTCAAGATCACTTGGGAGACGAGCAGGATCAGGCCGCACAGCATCAGCACCGGTCTGCCGCCCAGGCCTGGCCGCTCGGTCTGTGGCATCTGCGGGGCCTGGCGGGCTATCGGAGGTGGAGCTCACTTCGCCAAGCCGCGCGGGTGTGTCAGAACTAGGCATACATCCGATGTGCGGCACGAGTTGCACGGAACATCGACTGCTACTATGCGTCCACGGGATTCCAAAGGATCATCGTTGTCGCGTAATGGTCACCGCGATCTGGTACGGTCGGTGCTGGCTTTGTGACGGTGAACACAAGCGGAAGGAGGTCCCCTCTGCGTCTCGGCAAGACGCAGACCACAAACGAACCGGCCCCCACAGGATCGCGATAGGTGCGCGCCTTGGAGCTAACCGATTACTGAATTGAGGAGGACAACTCACAATGCTCGCACGGCGATCCGTGACTCAGACGGTCGTAGCCATTTTGGCCGTTGTCGTGATGTGTGTAGCAGCAGCAGCCGCCACAGCGAAGGAAGCCACCTACACAAGTTACCCCAATTATGTCGAAAAAGTAAGCGGCCCAAACCAATACCCGATCGACGAAAACTGGGGCGAAAACACCACCGGCAAAGGTGTTTGCAGCCGCATATGGGAATACCTCGGCGGCAGCAGCTATCAAGAAGTCGCAAGCACATGCTCAGGAGAATGGTACGGCCTGGGGACTTCCACTAGTTGCTCCGTCAACGGCCACGGCACAGCGGCACGGTACTACAGCTACACATACATACTCAACGGCTGGCAACACTACAACGGCTGCGCTTAAGCGCATTGGTAATCCGAAAGGGTCGATTTAGCACATGATGGAAAAAATGAAAATCGCGCTAAAAATCACCACGCGCGGCATGCTCACGATACTCGTGGGCGCCGCATTGCTGAGCATAGGCAGCGCGCTAGCGGTTGGCGGCCCTGCCAGCCCACGCACGTTGCGTATCGCTCGCCAGCCGCATAAAGGCTCGCCCCGAAACGCGTTCGCCGTGCTCAGGCACAAACAGGCCCGTGCGGCGACGGCAGGCCACGTACTGCCAGCCGACGCAATTCTCGCAACAACGGCCGGGGATCGCAGCGTCTATGTTTGGGAACGAGCGAAGGGTGAACCGATGGGCGCTCCTGGAACGCCGCCCTCCGGAACACAGATGGTATGCGAGGGTTTTGCCATCGGAAATACAAGCGGCCCAGGCGACGTTGGTTGCGGCCCGATTGGCAAGATAGCCGAAACGGGCGCTGTGTCGTTCAGCCACGCACGTCTTCCTGACGCCCAGACACTAACGCCGACGATCGTCACGGCCCTGGTGCCCAACGGCGTCAAAAGCGTGACGCTTACTGATTCCGATGGCTCCTCTCATGAAATCCCGGTGACAAATAACGTGGTGAGCGTCGAAGACGGCGAACTGGCACCGCCGCCTGCGGCGGCAGTGAGCTACGAGCTACCCAACGGGCAGATTCACAGCTCGCAGATGCCGGCACCCGAAAAGTAATCGCAGACGAGGTGGCCGAGCGGCCGCGAAGCACGCGCGTCGCTCGACTACCCAACAGCGGATGTATGAGCGCGGACGCTCAGAAGAGGACCATCGATGGCGCTGCGTGTCACAGCGCCGACATACTGCTCAGTCCGGGATCAGCCCCTCGCCGGTGAACTCCTTCTGCGCCTCGGCGAGCGTCAGGTCCGACGGCGGCAGGATCAGGTCCGAGGGCTCCAGATCGTCGTCGGCGACGCGCTGCCCGTTGCTTCGCACGTAGTCGAGCAGCGCCTTGTATGAGCTCGCAAACTGCGCGGAGTCCTGCGCCTCGACCGCCTGCACGATCGCCTCGTCGAGGTCTGCGATCCACCCGTCGCCGTCGGCGAGGCGGTACTGGTCCTCGCCGGAGATGCGGACGATCATGCCTGCTGGCCGCTCGGGGCGTCGCTGTCGCCGTCGCCGCCGGCTCCGGCGCCGAGCTGGCCGGACGGCGCGCCCTGCCCCAGCTCCGCCTTCATCTTGGCCAGTTCGTCGTCAACAGCGGAGGAGCTGGAGAGCGCTTTCGAGCTGCCGGTCGATGTCGTCTTCGCCGGGGCCAAGCTGGGTGATGTCTTCGAAGGCGCCCGCCGATTCGAGCTCCTGCACCGCGTCGGCCCGCGCCTTCATGTTTTCGGTCTTGTCCACGGCCCGCTGCATCGCAAGCCCGACGTCTGCCATCTGCTCGCCGACGCCGGTGGCCGCCTCGGAGATCCGGACCTGCGCCTCCGCCGCGGAGTACTGGGCCTTGATGACCTCCTTCTTGGTCCTGAAGGCTTCGATCTTGGCGCGCAGCTTCTGCTCGGAGTCGGTCAGCTTCTGCTGCTGGTCTTCCAGTTCGGCGACCTGCGTGTCGAGCCCCTGGAGCTCGGTCTGGGCGACGTTCTTGCGTTCCAGCGCGGCCTTGGCGAGATCCTCCTGGCCGGCGGAGACCGCCTGGCGCGCCTGGGTGTCGAGCTTGACCAGCTGCTGCTGGAGGCCGCTCTCCTGCATCTGCAGCCGCTTCTTCGCGGTGACGACGTCGGCGATGCCCTTCTTCACGTTCTGAAGCTGTTCGACCTGCTTCTGATAGCTGTAGTCGAGCGTCTCGCCAGGGTCTTCTGCTTTGTCGAGCAGTTTCGAGACCTTGGCCTTCACAACGGTGGACATGCGCCCGGTCAGGCCGGCCATGCGTTCCTCCTATGAGTCTTCGGCGGGAGCATCAAGCGTAGCCGAAGCGGGGCGCGGCCGCGGCGTCTCAGAGCCCTTCGGGGTGGCGCATCGTAAAGCCGTCGTTTTCCGGTCGCAGCGGCCGCCAGCGCGGGCCGTTCTGGTTGGAGGGGTCGTCGACCGGGCTTGTGTCCAGACGCAGCCCCGCGATCGTCATGTACGCGTGACCCCCGTTGGCGAAGATCGTCACCCAGCGACCGACGCCGCTGGCGCCCCAGCCCATCATTTCCGAGGAGTCCATCGGGGTCTTGATCAGCCCGGCGCCGTGCAGCGCGAAGGAGACGGTGCCCGAGCAGTCGTAGCCGTAGGACTTGAAGGAGCCGTGCCCGCCGCCGTAGACGTACGGTTTGCCGATGATCTGGTTGCCGGCCCAGATCATCTCCTGGACGGCCTTGGGGGCGTTCTCCGGCGCGGCGGCAAGACCTTCGATCAGCTCCGCGGTGGAGCCGGGCACCAGCAGCTTCGGACGGCCCTCGGCGGCCGCGGCCACCGGATCGCCGCCGGTGCTGCCGAGCACAGTGTTCGCCGGCGGGGGCGCGACGTAGGGAATGACCTTGCCGTCGGAGAGCTCATAGATCGGGCCGTGATATTCAAGCTTGGGCGTCGGGGCCGTGATCGGCGCGTGGACGGTGACAGAGACCGTCTTGCCCTTCTTGCCCTTCTTGGTCGAGGTCGTGGTCGTCCCGCCCGAGCTGCTCGAGGACGGGGAGGACGCGGCCGTGGTGCCGCCGGTCGTGGAGGTGGATGAGGCCGACGCACTCGCGGCGCCTGCCGCCGCAGGAGCGATCGCAGCGGCGATTGCGATCGTCGAAAGCGTTGCGATAAGCGCTCGGAACCGAGTCCGCACAGCTACCTCTTTCGTCGGCCTGCGGGGTTAGCTGACGGGCTGGCGCTGAAAGAGCCTGCGCCTCCTGCGGATTCACCGCGGGACTCGCCCCAACAACCTGGGTCCCCCGTTCTCTGGCATCTGGTCAGAGATTCGGCGTTGCGGCGGAGACCCTACCAGACTGCAATGACGGTTGCAGCTCATGGTGGCCACGTTGCGCATTTTGCGGGGGTCAGGCCCTCTGGCACGCCCTGTCCCGGGCACGCTCTAATCTGCCCCCGATGCATTCGGGCAGCGCATCGACGGGTTCCCACGCGCGGCAGGCGCGCCTGATGCTGCTGGGAACGCTGACGCTCCTGGCACTCGCGGGGTGCGGAAAGAGCGCGACGATCGGCGGATCGCCGTCGAACGAATCGGCGCCGAGCTCCAACCAGACAGCTGAAAGCAGCACCCTGCTCGGCGGCTCCGGCGCCGGCGGCATAACCACCGCCAACACCACGCGACTCGGCGGCGCCGGCCCGGTACAGGACGCCGCGGCGGTCGCGCGCGCCGTCTACCCCGGCTTCACGACCGCAGTCAGACCGCAGGCGGTCGTGATCGTCGATGCAGGCGACTGGCCGGCGGCGCTGGCCGCCTCGGCGCTGGCTGCCGCCCCGCTGCGGGCGCCGATCCTCTATGCCGAAGGTGGAAGCCTTCCCACGGCAAGCCAAGCCGCGCTGCGGGCGATGCGTCCCCTCGGTTCGCGCGCGCTCGGCGGCGCGCAGGTGATCGCGGTGGGCACGAGCGCACCCTCCGGCTATGCCGCGCTGAGCCTGCGAGGCACCACTCCCTACGCGCTGGCAGCGCGGATCGCGGGCGTGATCGGCCGCCTGAACGCAGGGCGCACGCCCGCGGCGATCGTCGCCGGCGCGACCGCCGCGCCAGCGCTCTCGATGCCCGCAGCCGGCCTCGCCGCGCAGAGCGGCGCGCCGATCCTGTTCGTGGGCCGCAGAGGGGTCCCGCCCGCCACCGTCGCGGCGCTCGGCCGCCTGGGTCACCCCGCGACCTACGCGATCGGCCCCGAAAGCGCGATCGGCGCCGCGACGATGTCCGATCTGCAGCGAGCCGGCGAAGCGACCCGCATCGGCGCACCCGATCCGATCGCGAACGCGATCAAGGTCGCGGCCTTCACCAACGGCCACTTCGGCTGGGGCGTCGATGAACCGGGCCACGGGCTGCTCTTCGCCCGCGCCTCCAGGCCGCTCGACGCTCCCGCGGCGGCGCTGCTCTCGGCCACCGGCGACTACGCGCCGCTGCTGCTGCTCTCCAGGGCCGACGGCGTCGACGCTGCTCTGGCCCGCTACCTGCGCGACATCCAGCCGAGCTATGGCCACACCCCGGAATCGCAGCCGGTCCGCGGGGTCTACAATCGCGGCTGGCTGATCGGCGATCAGCAGGCGATCTCGCTCAGGACCCAGTCGCAGACTCGACGCGCTCCTGCGCAGCGTTCCCGGCTCGACCGCCACCCCTCAGCCAAGCCTCGTCCCCTGATCGAGCACGCAGACCTTCGTCAACGATGAGCGCCAAAGGCAGCCAATGAGTCAAGCAGAGGACCCAATCCGGCTCACGCACGAGCCTACAATCGAGGATGTGCGCGAGCTCACAGGCGCCTCCACCCCCCACTTCGCGCTGCAGATACGCAATCGCATCAGAGCGCTGATCTCCGGGCTGCCCGCCGATCATCCGACACGCCGGTTCGGCGAGCGGGAGATCGCGCGCCTGGAGGACCTCAGCCGCAGCGGCCAGGATCGGGGCGAGGCGGCCGACACCGGCGAGCCTCACCTCCCGTCGCTCAGCAACGCCTGAGCGCGCCTCGACTCAGCGGCGCCCGGCGGCCCGCGTCCTGGCGGTGAGGAAGTCGGTTCGCAGCAGCCGGAACATCAGCAGGAAGAGCAGCAGGTCGAGCCCGAGCAGGCCCACGGTCGCGATCGCCGGTACGCGCGTGAATACGGAGATGCCGAGAGCGACCACGGAGTGAAAGATCACGACCGGCAGGGCCGCGAGCATCACCGTGTGAGAGCGAAAGCCGCTGCGGTGCTCTCTCAGAGTCACCTCGAGGGTGCCGATCGCCACCGCGGCGATGCCGGCCAGCAGCGGCGGGCCGCCGTGGGAGATCCCGCGCCCGAAGCCGACGATCACGCCGACCACGCCGACGAGGATCAGGAGCTCCGAGAGCGGCAGCGGATGCCAGGGCGGTCGCGGGCGCTCGCCATAGCGGCGCGAGACCGGCGTCTGCACGGGCGCACGGCTCTGGCGGCGCTGCGCCGCCGACGTTCGCGTGCGGGACTTTCCGGTCGCGGTGCGAGCGCTCGCCTCGCCGTCTGCAGCGCCGACCGCGACCGCCTCGGCAACGGGTGCGGCCACCCCACCGGCAGAGCCTGCCGGGCCGGCGCCGGGACGGCGCTTGCGCGAGCGGCCACGCTTGCTGCCCTTGGCCATCTCGCTACCGGTCGCGCGGTGTCTGGCGGGAATCCATCCTGAGACGATCCTACCGCCGGCATCCTGCCGCGGCGGCCGCACAGCACGCGGCCGGCGGCGCCGGACCGGCTCCTATCCTGCTGCCCAGATGCCCGAACCGCAGCAGCCGGCGCCGGCCGCGCTTGGCATACCGGGAAGCACGCTCCCCGGCCCTTACCCGGTCGGAGAGTACGCGACGGCGCTGCAGCGCAGGCTGCGGGACTTCGCAAAGGTCCAGCTGATCGGCGAGCTCGTCAACCTGCGGATCTCCAGGGCCAGGGCCTACTTCGAGCTGCGCGACGCCAGCGGCGCGATCCCATGCGCGGCATGGCTCAGCGACTGGGAGCAGATGCGGCAGCGTTCAGGCGAGCTCGCTGACGGCATGCAGATCGTAGTGCAGGGCGGCTGCGACTACTACGCCGGCAGCGCATCCTCCTCCCCATCGTTTTCCTTCTCGGTCTCCGACCTGCGGATCGCCGGCGAGGGCGACCTGCTCGCACGGATAGAGCGGTTGCGCAAGGCGCTCGATGCCGAGGGCCTGCTGGAGCGCCAGAAGCGTCTGCCACTGCCCTCGCTGCCGCGCAGCATCGCGGTGCTCTGCAGCGAGAGCGGCAAGGCGCGGGACGACATCCTCGCCGGTCTTGCCCGCCGCGGCTGGTCGGGCCGGATCGTGTGGGCCTACGCCCCAGTCCAGGATCGCTACGCCGCCCCCGCGATCACAGGCGCGCTGCAGGATTCTCGCGGCCTCGGGACAGGTCGAGGTCGCGATCGTCGCCCGCGGCGGCGGCTCGCTCGCGGACCTGCTCTGCTTCTGCGACGAGACCCTGTGCAGGACGGTCGCAATGCTGGCGATCCCCGTGATCGCCTCAGTCGGGCATCACACCGACAGAACCCTGCTCGACGATGTCGCCGCGATCAGCTGCTCGACACCGACGCACGCGGCTGAGGCGGCAGTGCCGGTTGACTGCGCGCAGGCGCGAGCGGCGCTTACGGGCCGCTCGCAGCGCCTGGCCTCCCACGGACGCGCTGCGGTGCTCACACGCGCACGCACGCTCGCCTCGCTGTGCAGGGCTCCGAACGAGCACGTGCGCCGCCAGCGGGCAGACCTGCACCAGCGACTGCGCGAGATCAGGGCCGCGGCGCGACGACGAGCGCTGCACGAGCACGAGCTCACCACGAGGCGGCTCGCAAGCGTCGCGGGCAAGGCCGACGGGGTCCTGCACGACTGCCGTAGGAAGCGCCCAGCGGAGCTGCAGAGCCTTGCACTCGCGCTCGGCGCCCATGATCCGCAGCGCACGCTGCAGCGCGGATACGCGCTCGTCGAGGGCGAAGACGGCAAGCCGATCGCAAGCGCGGCTCGGGCGCGGGCCGAGCACGAGCTGCGCCTGCGCTTCGCCGACGATGCGATCGCCGTCGAGGTGGTCGATCGCCTCGACGCATGAGATCGCGCGGCGCGGCGGGCGCCGCGGATGGACGCCCGCCTCGATCCGCATCTCGATCAAATAGACGACCTACGCACTGATTTCAAAGCCTGGCAGTTCGATCGTGGAAGTGCCGGTATACGTGCCGTTTTCGAACGCGCCCGGAGTCGGACAAGCGCCGTTGGCTTCATATCCGATGGCTGTCGCTTCCACCGTTACTTTCACTCTCGGAGCGACATTGGCATACGATACAAGTGGCTCCTCTCGGCCGAGAATCCGCTCGCGCTGTTTCCAGCTCGCCGCCGGAGCAGATCGGATCGGTGGCCGATATGGTCTTCGTATGCCCGAGAAGGAGCACCGCGTCGAGCGCGGCAGCGCCGCAACGGATGCAACGCTGGACAGCCCGGCGGCGCCGCAAGCCGAGCAGCTGAGCTACGAGGACGCCGCGGCGCGCGTGGAGGCCATCATCAGGCGCTTGGACTCTGGCGAGGCCAGTCTGAGCGAGACTCTTGAGCTCGTAAAGGAGGGCAAGATGCTGATCGAGCGGTGCGCATCCGAGCTGGATGCAGTTTCAGGCGCATTGGAGGAGCTGCGTCTCGAGGACCTCGTCGCCCGGCTGGAGGCCAAGGCGCAATGAGCCTCTCGGGCAACCTCTGGGAGCGCGTCGGCGGGCTGCCGCTGACGATCGAGCGGGTGGAGCTGCAGCGGCTGAGCGTGCGCTTCTCGCCCGAGTTCGAGCGCCGCAGCACCGTGATCCACCTGCACGGAGCGGAGCAGGAAGGAGTCGGCGAGGACGTGATCTACGACCCCGAACTGCACGTGCTGGAGCCGATCGGCGCGCCGGTCGGCGAGATGACGCTCGCCGAGTTCTCACAGGGGCTCTCCGAGCTCGACCTCTTCGGCGGCAGGACGCCCGGACAGGCAGCCTACAGGCGCTACCGGATCTGGGCGTATGAGTCGGCCGCGCTCGACCTCGCGCTGCGGCAGGCGGGGACCTCGCTGCACGCACTGCTGCAGACGCAACCGAAGCCTCTGCGGTTCGTGGTCTCCACGCGCCTTGGCGACCCGGCTTCCCTTGATCCGTTGAAGCGCCGCCTCGCGATCGCGCCGCAGATGCGCTTCAAGCTCGACCCGACCATCTCCTGGGACGACGCGTTCGTCGCCTCCTTGGTGGAGATGAACGTCGTCGACTCCGTCGACCTGAAGGGCTTCTACGAAGGCACAGTCGTCGACAACCCCGCCGACCCGGAGCTCTACCGCCGCGTCGCGGAGGCGTTCCCGGACGCCTGGATCGAGGATCCGAAGCTCACGCCGCAGACCGAGGCGGCACTCGCGCCGCACATGGCCCGCGTCACCTGGGATGCCCCGATCCACGAGGTCGCCGACATCGAGGCGCTCGCCGTCAAGCCGCGCTGCATCAACGTCAAGCCCTCGCGCATCGGCAGCCTGCAGGACCTCTCCGCGGTCTACGGGCACTGCAAGGCCCATGGAATCGCCTGCTACGGCGGCGGGCAGTCAGAGCTGGGACCGGGTCGCGGTCAGATCCAATACCTCGCGAGCCTTTTCCACCCGGAAACCTCCAACGACGTCGCCCCGTCTGGCTGGAACCTGCCAGAGCCTCCGAAGGACCTGCCGGCCAGTCCGCTGGCGCCGACGCCCGCGGAACTCGGCTTCCGCTGGGGCCCCTGAGCCGCCTTCGCGCTCGCCGCAGGCATTCCTGCGACCACCGGCGCTCCGCAACTTCTCCTGCAGTGCTCTGTTGTGGGCCTCATAGCCGCTACGGTCCCTCCCCGACGCGGCTGGCCGATCATCGCGCCACCGCACCGACTCACCGTGCCACCGCAGATCGAGAACAAGCGATCCCGGCAAAGAAGGTCTTTCAAAAAGATCGTCACGCCCGGATGCGCACCGCCTATTTTGAAAGCCCTTCTGACAGCGATGGCAAGCGCGCTGTTGCTGTCGCTGACGCTCGCCTCGCCGAGCCTCGGTGCCTCCGACCCCGGTGGCACCACGGCCCCGGCCGGCTCCAGCAGCCCCGGGGCCGGGAGCTCGGCAAGCCACAAGGGCCCGGGACCGATCGCGATCACCGGCGCCGACTGCGTGCCGCACGGCAGCTGCGCCGGCAACCCCTGGGAAGTCTCCTCCGCCTCGATGGGCGGCACTCTGCTGGTCAAGGGCAAGGGCATCGGCCCGAAGATGACCGTCGCCTTCGCCAGCGTCTACCGCCGCCACGCGGTCGGCCCGACGCTCCGCAGCGCCCCGCGCGCAACGCTGCGCAAGAGCTCAGAAGGCCTCGTCGTGAGCGTCCCGCGGGGCGCAAGCACCGGGCGCATCACGGTCCTGCTCGGCAGCAAGCGTCACACGAACCTGCTCGGCCCGATCAGGATCGTCTCCCGCAAGCTGCACCCGCCGCCCCCGCCGAAGCCCAAAACCGCCACGATCAGCCCCTCTCCTACGGGCACCGCGTTCGACGGCCAGGGGATGTGGATCTGGTACGTGAGCAAGTCCGGCGGCGGCAACCTCGCCTCGATCGTCGCCCAGGCCAAGGCCGACGGCATCGGCACCCTGTTCGTCAAGAGCTCCGACGGACCGGAAAACTACTGGTCGCAGTTCTCCCCGGAACTCGTCTCGACGGTCCACAACGCCGGCCTGAAGGTCTGCGCCTGGCAGTTCGTCTACGGCAACAACCCTGTCGGCGAGGCGGAAATGGGCGCAAAGGCTGTCGCCGCCGGCGCCGACTGCCTGGTGATCGACGCCGAGGGCGAATACGAAGGCCACTACGCTGCTGCCCAGCAGTACATGGAAACGCTGCGCGCGAAGGTCGGAGCCAGCTACCCGATCGGCCTGGCCTCCTTCCCCTACGTCAACTACCACGAGTCCTTCCCCTACTCGGTGTTCCTCGGCCCGGGCGGCGCCCAGTTCAACGTGCCGCAGATGTACTGGAAGGACATCGGCACGAGCGTCGCCGGCATCTTCGAGACCACCTACGAACAGAACCTGATCTACGGCCGCCCGATCGAGCCGCTGGGGCAGACCTACGAAAGCCCGTCCAACGCCGAACTGGTCGCCTTCCGCTCGCTCTCGGCCGCCTACGGCGCCAGCGGCCTTTCCTTCTGGGACTGGCAGGAAACAACCAGCCAGGGCTGGAAGGCGCTGACCGAACCGCTCAACAGCGAACTGAAAGTGCCCTCGCCGGAGGACACCGCGCCGCTGCTGCGTCAGGGCGCGCAGGGCGACCAGGTGCTCTGGATGCAGGAGCACCTCGCCACGGCGATCCCCGCCCAGGAAATCACCGGCATCTTCGACTCAACAACCGCCGCAAACCTCAAGAGCTTCCAGAGCGCGCACGGCCTGCCCGCGACCGGCGAAACGGACGCGAGCACCTGGGGGACCTGCTGGCGCTTGCGCCAGTCCCGGTCACCTGGACTGGAAACACAGCAAAAGCGGCGCGCGCCCACAAGCGCTGAAGCGCGCGCCCCTAAGCGCTGACGCGCGAGAGCCAAGCGAGGCAAGGACGCAGCTCGCGTAGTGTGCTCAAGCACATAAGCGAGCGAGGACGCCGCCCCGCGCCGGCTATCGCGCGTCAGACCCGCTGAATCAGCGTGCCAGTCCCGAGCCCGCCGCCGCAACACATCGTCACGAAGCCGATCTCCTTGTCGGAGCGCTCGAGCTCGTGCAGCAGCGTGGTGATCAGGCGCGCGCCGGTGGAGCCGAGCGGATGCCCGAGCGCCATCGCGCCGCCGTTGACGTTCACGCGATCCATGTCGGGGGCCAGCTCGCGCTGCCAGGCGGCCACGACGGGCGCGAACGCCTCGTTGATCTCGATCAGGTCGATGTCGCCGATCTGCATGCCGTTGCGCTGCAGGATCTTCCGGGTGGCGGGGATCGGCCCTTCCAGCATCTTCACCGGGTCGCAGCCGACGGTCGTCATGTCCACGATCCGCGCCCGCGGGGTCAGCCCGAGGCCCTTGGCCTTATCGGCCGACATCAGCAGCACCGCAGCGGCGCCGTCTGAGATCTGCGAGCTGTTGCCGGCCGTGATCTTGCCGTCGGGCTTGAAGGCGGGCTTCAGCTGCGAGAGCGCCTCCAGGTTGGTGTCCGGCCTGATGCCCTGGTCGGTCACGAAGTCCTCGCCGTTGATCTGCATCGGCACGATCTCGCGCTCGAAGCGGCCCTCCTCCGTGGCCTGATGGGCCAGCTTGTGCGAGCGCACCGCGAGCTCGTCGAGCTCGGAGCGGGAGATCTCCCACTTGTCGGCGATCATCTCCGCGCCAAGGCCCTGGCCGACGATGTTGTGCTTCTCCATCAGCGAGGGCGTGAAGGCCATGCCGAACTCCTGCTGGGTCTGCATCGTCGCGGCAAACGGGAAGTGGCCCATGTGCTCGACGCCCGAGCCGATCATCGCGTCGTGCACGCCGGCGGCGATCAGCGCGGCGGCGAAGTTGACGGCCTGCTGTGCCGATCCGCACTGGCGATCGACGGTCGTGCCGGGCGTCTCGATTGGCAGACCTTCCTGCAGCCAGGCGTTGCGGGCGATGTTCAGCCCCTGCTCGCCGAACTGCTGCACGCACCCGGCGATCACGTCCTCGACCTCGATCGGCTCGATCCCGGCGCGCGAGATCACCTCGGTGTAGACCTTTCCGAGCAGGTCGTTGGGGTGGGTGTCCTTGTAGTAGCCCTTCTCCTTGTGGCCACGGCCGATCGGCGTGCGCACCGCCTCGACGATCACGACCTCACGGCCCTCTGTCTGCCTCATCTTGGAGTCCTCCGGTAGGTATCGAGCTGGGTGCAAGCGCCCTCGCCCCTCGTATCCGTCTACTGTACCGCCGATAGGCAGTCGATTGACTGGTCAGTCAGCCAAACCCCTCCAGGAGGCAAGCGTGAAGGAGAGACTTGCGATCGTCGGCAGCGGCGCCATAGCGTGCGGCCTTGCCTCGACGGCCGCGCACCACGGGCCCGTGCTGCTGCTCGCGCGCTCCGACGAGTCCGCCGCGCGCGCGGCCAAGACCGTCGAGAAGACGCTGAGCCGGCTCGAAGCGGAGATCGATCCGCAGCACGTCCAGATCGTGACCGACGCGGCCGCGCTGGCCGAGGCGAGCTTCGTCGTGGAGGCCATAATCGAGCACCACGACATCAAGGCCGACCTGCTCTCCGATCTCTCCAGCCGCATCAAGGACGACGCGGTCCTGGCAACGACCACCTCCTCGCTCTCGGTGGAGCGGCTGGCGCAGGCCAGCGGGCGTGCCGATCGCTTCGTCGGCCTGCACGTCTTCAACCCGGTGACGCGGATGAAGCTGGTCGAGCTGGTCTACCCCCAGAAGGCCACCCAGGAGACCAGAGAGCGCGCGGCCGCGCTGTGTCAGACCTTCGAGAAGACCGCGGTGGTCGTTCCCGACATCCCCGGCTTCGTCGTAAACCGGCTGCTCTTCCCCTACATCTTCAGCGCCGTGCGGCTGCTGGAAGAGACCGGGATGCCGCCCGCCGACATCGACACCTGCATGAAGCTCGGCGCGGGGCACCCGATGGGCCCGCTCGCGCTGGCCGATCTGGTCGGCCTGGATGTCTCCAAGGCGATCGGCGAAGAGATCGGCCAGAGATCCCGCCGAAGGTGGATGCGCTGATCGCCGAAGACGCGCTCGGGCGCAAGAGCGGCCGCGGATTCCACGCCTACGGCTGACGGACCCCACCAGCGCGAGTTTTTATCTGTTCTAAGCCACCTTTTAGGTGGGCTTCATCGCGGTGGAGATACTTCTCCATGCGACACAGTTCGCAATGCACACCCGCCTCCTCCCAGTGCACACGCTCCGGCCCGCACCCCCCGCGGGCCGGACGTGTTTAACGGCCCGGGATCAGTCCTCTGCCTGCTCGCGGGCGGGCATCACGGGCCGCTCCCTGATGCGGACCGCCTCGATCCGGTTTTCGCGCACCGACTCCACCCTGATCGAGTAGCCGTCGGCGATCACGGTGTCCCCGCGGCGGGGCAGGCGTCCGAGCTCCGCAAAGACCAGGCCACCGACCGAGTTGTAGGCGTCGGTGTCGATCGGCAGATGCATGCCGTAGTCCGCCAGGTCGGTGACTGCGACGTGCCCGCGCACGAACCAGTCGCCGTTGGCCAGGCGCCTGACCTCACCGCCGGCCGCGTCTGTCTCATCGGCGATCTCCCCCACGACCTCCTCGACGATGTCCTCGACGGTGACGATTCCGACCACCCGCCCGTACTCATCGACCACGATCGCGAGCTGGGTGCGCTGATGCTGCAGCTCGGCCAGCAAATCGTCCAGCGGCTTGGTCTCAGGCACGATCGGCGCGTCGTTGACCGCGGCGCCCAGCGGCGCCGATGGCCCCTGCTGCAGGTAGAGGCGCATCAGCGCGTTGGCGTGCACGAAGCCGCGCACCCTGTCCCTGTCGCCCGCCTCGGTGACGGGCAGGCGCGTGTGGCCGGTGGAGATGCAACGCTCGAGCGCCGTGGCGACGTCCTGGGAGATGTCGACCGTGACCACCGCCGGGATCGGAGTCATCACCTGGCGCGCATCCTGCTCGTGCAGGTGAAAGACGCCGGTGAGCATCCCCGCCTCTCCAGGGTCGATCTGCCCTCCCCTGAAGGACTCGGCGATCAGCAGCTTGAGCTCCTCTGGAGTGCCGCCCGCGGGTTCGCGTGACATCTCCACCCCAAGCAGCTTGAGGATCCGGGCCGAGAGCGCCGTCACACCGACCACGAGCGGCCCCAGCAGCACCCTGAAGGCCTGCAGCGGACGCGCAATCCTCCGCGCCACCGGCTCGGCCCGGTCGATCGCATAGAACTTCGGCACCATCTCGCCGGCCACAAGCTGGGCGAGCGTGATCAGCGAGAAGGAGATCACGACCGCGACGATCACCGCGACGCCCTGACCCAGCGGGCTCCCGAGCGCGCCCTCGAGCAGGTGCGCCAGCGCAGGCTCGCCGAGCGCGCCGACGCCGAGCGAGGTCATCGTCACGCCGATCTGGACCGCGGAGATGTACTCGTTGACGCGGCCGACCTGATCGAGCGCGAGCTGCGCGCCGCGCTCGCCTTTGTCGCGCATCGCTTCCAGTCGCGAGCGCCGCGAGCGCACGAGCGCGTACTCGGCGATCACGAAGAACGCATTGACCGCGATCAGCACGGCCGCGAGGATGAGCTTCAGGCCGTTCACGCCGGGCAGCCGGACAGCGCCGCCAATTGTGGTGGCGTGCGACGCCTGGCGCGACTTCGAGGAGGTTTGTCGTCGTCGTTCATCTGGTGCCGACGGCTACACCGTATCAACGCGCCAGGCGAACTCTCTGGCGCGCCTCAAACGAGCGCGTCGATCTGGTGCGCAAGGTCGAAATCGGCCTGTGTGAGCCCGCCCTCCGAGTGGGTGGAGAGCGTGAGAGCGACCTTGTTCCAGCCGTGGAGCAGGATGTCGGGGTGGTGATTGGCCCGCTCGGCAGCCGCGCCGACCGCGTCCACGAAGGCCAGCGCCGCGGCGAAATCGGGGAAGGTCCACTCTCGCACGATTGCGTTCCCCTCCCTGCTCCAGGAAGTCTCCTGCAGACGCTGCTCTATCTCCTGCTCGCTGAGCCTGGGCAAAGCCCACCTCCTCCGCGGTCTGAGTGCTCGACAGTAAAGTCAGCATGACATGCGCATCGCAAGCCTCGTGCCCCACGCCACCGAGCTGCTGTTCGCCCTGGGCCTCGACGACGAGATCGTTGCCGTAACCCACGAGTGCGACTGGCCCCCGCAGGCTGCGGAGATGCCCAAGCTCACTCGCGACGCGCTGCCTGCCGGCCTGACCGCTGCCGAGATCGACCGGGCTGTGCGGGCGCGCACGCTCGAGGGCCTTGCGATCTACGAGCTCGACGAGCAGGCATTGGCCGACGCGGAACCCGACCTGATCGTCACCCAGGCGCTGTGCCCCGTCTGCGCCGTCTCCTACGAGGAGGTCTCGGAGATCGCGGCCAGGCTCCCCGGCCCGCCGCGTGTGATCTCGCTCGACCCGAAGACATTCGGCGAGACGCTCGGCGACATCCGCACGATCGCCGGCGCAACAGACCGCAAGGACGAGGGCGTCGAGCTGATCCGCCGCATCGCCGACCGGGTCGATCGCGTCAAGCTCGCCGTCCGCGGGCTGCCGGCGCCGCGCGTGCTCGCGCTGGAGTGGCTCGATCCGGTGTTCATCGCCGGACACTGGACGCCGCAGCTGATCGATCTGGCCGGCGGACAGGACGCGCTCGGCCTGCCCGGCGAGCCCTCCGAGCAGCTGAGCTGGGAGGCGCTCGCGGCCGCTGCACCCGAGGTGATCGTCGCAATGCCCTGCGGCTTCGACGAGCAGCGGGCCCGTCAGGAGGCGCTGCTGCACGCCGAGCAGCTCTCGGCGCTCGGTGCAAAGCGGGTGGTCGCCGTCAACGGCTCGGCCTATTTCTCCCGCCCGGGACCGCGCCTGATCGACGGCCTGGAGCTGCTGGCCCACATCCTGCATCCCGAGGCCGTGCCGCAGGCGGCAGGCCAGGCGATAGAGCTCGCGCTCGCCGCGCCCTAGGCGAAGCCGCTGCCGGTCGCGCCGGCAACCGCCAGCGAGCCGGCGATCGAGAGGATCGAGATCGCCGCGCAGGCCGCAAAGCCGAGCGCAGGCATGCGGCGATCGTCGGCGAGCTTGATCGCAAATCCGGCGAGCACGCCGCCGATCAGCCCCCCGATGTGCGCGCCGATCGAGATGTCCGGCACGAGGAAGGTGAAGATCAGGTTGAGCACGATCAGGCCGCCGATGCCGCTCTCGCGCAGGCCAGCCCGCGCGATCTCATCTCCACCGCGGCGGCTCCCATCACGCCGAAGATCGCGCCGGAGGCGCCGACGCTGATGCCGTTGCTGAGCAGCAGCACACCAAACGAGGAGGCGAGCATGCTGGTGAAGTAGATCGCGGGGAACCGCGTCGAGCCGATCGCGGTCTCCAGCATCGTCCCGATCAGGTAGAGCAGGTACATGTTGAAGCCGATGTGCAAGATGGTTCCCGTGCATGAAGCCGTTGGTGATCAGCCGCCAGTACTGGTGTTCCACCGAGATCCTGGCCCGGTAGAGAAAGTCCCTTCTTGATCACGACGCCGTCGGATTTCTGCCCGAGATCGTGAACTGGCCGCTCTCGGCGAGGAACACAAGCACGTTGATCGCGATCAACGCATAGGTGACGCGCGGCTCGCGTGCCATCTCGCGCATCCGCACGACCTTCGTGCGCTGTTTGGCGCACTCGGGACAGCGCATGCCGACGTTCGTCGGAGTCATGCAGTCCGGGCAGATCGGGCGCCCGCAGGAGGAGCAGGAGACGCCGGTCTCGCGATTTGGATGCCTGTAGCAGGTGGCCATCGCAGGGCAGCCTAAAGTAGCGGCACGGCGGCCGCCGAGCCCGGCACGGTGCCGGCGGGAGCCGAACCGGGGGATCCGGCACGCGTTGCCCTTTCAAGAAGCCAGCGCCCGATCGGCCAGCAGATCGGCGCGCAGCTTCTCCAGGCCGAGCCTGATCCTGCCCTTGATCGTGCCAACCGGCGCGTCGAATATCGCCGCGATCTCCGTCTGCGTGTAGCCCCCGTAGTAGGCCAGCTCGATAACAGAGCTCTGCTCAGCCGGCAGGCACTCCAGCGCAACGCGCAGCCCGCTCGCCCGTTCGCGGCCGTTGACCTCTTCGTCTGTCCGCTGCAGGGCCGCCAACCGTTCCTCGAGCAGATGCTCGATCAGCTCGCTGCGATCGCCGGCGCTGCGGCGCACCACGTCTGATCGCCCTGTTGCGCACAATCGTCAGCACCCAGCCACGGACATTGCCGCGCCGCCGGTCGAAGCGTCCGCGCGCTCGCCAAAGCGAGAGGAACGCCTCCTGCACCGCGTCTTCGGCCAGCGCCCGGTCGGCGCAGATCCTCAGCGCGGAGGCCAACGCTATGCCGGCGTGGCGGCCATAGAACTCATCGAACACGAGCGGGCTGCGATCCCGCGCGACGAGGTCCATCAGTTGCTCGTCGGTGAGCCGGTCGAGCGGGCGAGCGCACAGCGCGGCCAGACGCCCCTCACGGGGAGTCCCAGCCGTTAGTTCAATAAGAGGGCGCATTCGACTGCGACATACCCAGACAGTTAGAATTAAACACCATAATCCCCTGCTCCCGGTCAGATGATCCGAACTGCCACCGCTCAGCGCGAGCGCAACAGGCGCCGCGTCTGCTGCTCAACGTCGTGCAGCGTCCTGCCCACGGCGGCGCCCGCGGCGCCGATGCGCCCCGCCTCTGAGGTGCGCCGCCGGGCGCGCAGCACCACGAGCGCAGCGCCGGCGCCGGCGCCCAGCACAACCGCGGCAGCCGGCCGCGCCCAGTTGCGCGGGTCGCGCATCGCGGAGAGCTCGAGCGCGTCGAGCTCCTGCCCGGCCATCTCGGTGATGCTCTGCAGCCCGTGCTCCAGCCGCGTGGCAAGGTGCTCGGGCGGATCGACCGGGGCAAGCGCCGCTCGCAGCAGCCCCTCGAAGTCGGCGGTCCCCGTCATCTGCTTCTCCAAGCGCTCATGCCTGCGGCTCCTCGCCCTCGCGGAGCTGTCCCTGAAGCTGCTTGATCGCCCTGTGGATCAGCACCTTGGTGGCCCCGTCGGAGCGTCCGAGCGCGCGCGCGATCTCGCGGTTGTCCATGCCGAGCGCGAACCGCATGATCAGCGCCTCGCGCCGGTCCTCGGGCAGATCGCCGACCGCGGCAAGCACGCGCGTGAGCTCCTCGCGCCCCTCGACGATCTCCTCGGTCGTGCGCAAGGAGCTCAGCGCATCGGGGTCCTCGATCGGCGCCGAGGGCTTGCGCGCACGGTCCCTGTAGAGGTTCGCGGCAAGGTTGTGGGCGATCCTGATCAGCCACGGCCGCAGCGGCCTGCCGTTGGACTCTCGCTGCGCCCGCTCGAAATGCCTGTAGGCCTGCAGGAAGGTCTGCTCGGTCAGATCCTCGGCGTCGTGATGGTCGCCGACCCGGTAGTAGGCGTAGCTGTAGACGTCGCGTAGATGCGTCCGGTAGAGCTCGGAGAACTCCGCGTCCAACTGCGCCTTGCTGCGCGGCGGCGCCTCCTGCTGCTCTTGCGCGTCGGTCACCCATCGCAGCGTACTCCGGAGAGGTACTAGCCCCCGCTCGCCACGGGACTGCCGGCAGCATCGCGACGGCCGGCGCTCGCCGTCCGTGGCGGGACCTGCCCGCCCAGCCACTCCCACTGCAGGCAGACGCACGCCCAGATCCGCCCGGTCGCCGCCGCCGCAAGCGACGGGGAGACCTCCTTGGTGCGCGGCAGGCATGCGATCCGCCCGAAGCGGACCCTCACCCGAGCAGGCCGCACCCGCCAGCCGCGCCGGACCTGCTCGGTGCCGATCACAGCGACCGGCACCACGGGCACCCCGGTTTCCAGCGCGAGCCTGCCGACGCCCCTGCGTGGAGCGCCGAGCGGCCCCGGGCGCACGCGCGTCCCCTCGGGGAAGATCAGCACGCACTCACCTCGTTCGAGGATCTCCTTCGCGGTCGCCATCGCCTGCTCATCGCCACGGCCACGGTCGATCGGAAAGGCGCCCAGACCGCTCAGCAGCCAAGCCTGCCAGCGATTCTCAAAGAGCTCGCGCTTGGCGACGTAGTAAATCGGCCGCTTCATCAACGCCCCGATCACGAACGGGTCGAGGAAGCTGCGGTGGTTGGCCGCCAACAGCAGCGGCCCTTGCCGCGGCACATCCTCGGCGCCGATCCCCTGCAGGCGCAGATAGACCCGGAAGAAGGGCACCAAGATCGCTCGTGCGAGCAGGTAGAGCAGCCGGTTGACCCCGCGCGCGAGCGTCCGCTCGCGAATCTCGCGAAGGTCGGGCTGCGCGCCGAGGGCCGCGACGGCCTCGTACCGCCGGCGGGCGTCCTGACCGATGCGCAACGGAAGCCGGTCGATGTCCACGTCCTTGGATACCCCGAAGCCGCCGGGCGCGTTACAGGTCTGAGCGCCGACGCTACGATTCGATGGCCTATTCGCCGACGTAGCTCAATTGGCAGAGCACCGGTTTTGTAAACCGGGGGTTGCCGGTTCGATTCCGGCCGTCGGCTTGGCATTATTTGGCTTTGCAGAGCCGATCGTATCAGGCATCGGGGATAAGCGACCGAATTTCCTCCCGAGATTTCCTGCCGACGAGACCCCCGTCGCTGACCACAACAAGCTGGCCAAAATCGACTGGCGCCACGCCAAGGCCTGGAAACAGATTGCCAACGGATGAAGACCGGACGCCATCGGACGGCGCCCGGTCGGTGCCGCGGGTACGCGCGGAGTCCGATTTCGAGTGGCTTGAGTGTGGCGTTCGCCGCGGTCATCGGGGTCGTCGTGGCACGATCGCGCGAGGGCGCATCGGACGGCCAATCCGTCGCGGAGTGTCGGCATCTGCGCGATCTGGACTGATCCGGCAGCAGGCAGCCGCCGGCATAGGACTACAATCCAGGCATGAGCGTGACGAAACCCAAGAGCGCTACCGCGCCGGAGGTGACGCCGCCGCCCGCCAAGCGCCGCGATCTCTTGCGCGGTCTCCCCGGCACCGATCGTGAACGCGCAGAGCAGCGCCGCCGGTTCGCCGAGGAGCATCGCGAGACGCTGCGCCGCCTGGGCAACTAGCAGATCGTGGCGGTCTACTACCCGGAGTTCGGGGACTTCTGCGAGGTCGCCGCGGACATCCTCGCCGCCACGCCCGAGCAGATTGCGCGTTTCCCCAACGCGGGCTTGGCGGAGTCCGCGCTCGCGGCGCCGCGTGCCGGCTTCGGCGATGTCGAGGTCTACCCCACGATCTTGGAGAAGGCCGCGATCCTGCTGGAGCGCTTGGCGCGCAACCATCCGTTGCCGGACGGCAACAAGCGCACAGCGTTCTTCCTGACCGGCCTCTTCTTGGAGGCCAACGGGGCACCGCTACGCGGCGCCCAGCCAGACGTCGATGTGCCGATGGTCGAGCGCATCGCCGCCGGCCAGGTCAAGCATCAAGAAATCCTGGCGTGGTTGACGCAACGCACCGCTTGAATACCAGCCTGCGACGGGCTGCAGGCGATCACACGCGATGCCCTACAGCCATACCTCGATCCGGTGGGGGCGCGCGAGACGCGCCTGCGTCTCAGCGCTCGACGCGGATCACGAAATAGTCGGAGCGGATCTTCGCTGTCCGTCGTTCACGGGGTTGAAGCGGCGTACCAGGTCAGCGAATACTTGTAGAAACTCCCCCCAGCGGTCCTGCGGCTCGAGGACTCTCCGGGCGATCACAAACGGCCCAAAGTCCTCGGCGTAGCGCTGCACAGCGTCCTCGACGGACGGGAAGTCGAAGTCAACGGTCTCGCGCTCGATCGTGGCCGAGGCGTTGGCGGCGACGAACACTTCCTCGATGTGCTCCTCTACGCCCCACATCGGCGGGGGCTGCACTCCTGGCGGTGGAGGCGGCATCAACGAACCTGTCAGCTTGAACAGCTCACCGGCGAAGCCGTCGTTGACCCAGGTGGTCATTGCGATTCGTCCTCCGGGGCGGCAGACGCGGACCAGTTCAGCCGCCGCGCGGAGGTGATCGGGGGCGAACATCGCGCCGAACGTCGAGGTCACGCGATCGAAGCTCTCTTCCCCGAACGGCAACTCTTGTGCGTCGGCCTCGACCCACTCGATCTCGACGCCAGCCTCGGCGGCGCGGCGCTGCGCGTGCCCGAACAGCTCGGGCGTCACGTCGCAGCCTACGACTGCCGCCCCGCGCAGCGCGGCCGGGATCGCCACCGTGCCGCCGCTGCCGGTCCCCACGTCCAGCAGATCCATCCCCGGCCCAACCCCGATCCTATCAAGCACGAGCGCCCCGACCGGCTCGACGACCCTGGAGAAGCTATCCCAATCGCCCGCAGCCCACGTCGCCCGTGCCCGCTGACGAAGCTCCTCATCCACACCCATCGGCCGATGCTACACCCTATTTGCCGCAGTGATGGCGCACATACCTTGACAGCCCTCTGGCAAAGTGGTTAGATATATGACTTAGACATATGACTAAGTCATTGACAATCAGGGATGCGCAGGGTGCAAATGGTCACCCTTCGGTCAGGGAGGCCAACGTCGAGGCGTTCTTGGATGCCGCTGAGCGCCTGTTGGTCAGCAAGGGGGCCGCGGGGATTTCGACGCGGCAGCTCGCCAGGGAGGCGGGGCAGAACCACGGCTTGGTCCACTACTACTTCGGTTCGGTCGATGAGTTGCTGTTGCAGGCTCTGGAGCGGTTCACCGGCCGTGTCCTCGAGCGCCAGCGGGCGATGTACGAGACCGATGCGCCGTTCATCGAGAAGTGGCGCGCGGCAATGGGCTTCATCGATCAGGATCTCGCGGCGGGCTATCCCAAGATTTGGGGGGAGTTGCAGGCGCTTGCCTGGAACAAGCCCGAGCTGCGTGAGCGACTGCGTGATCTCGATGACAGGTGGCGCTCGCTGCTGCGCGACGCGCTTGCGCAGGCGATCGAGGAGTACGGCCTCGATCGGAGCCGCTTCCCGGCGGAGGCGTGGGCGGCGCTGGTGATGCAGTTCAACGAGGGTCTGCTGTTCGAGCGCCTGCTCGGCTTCGACCGCGGTCACTCGCAGCTGCTCGCGGCTATCGACGGCTGGCTCGTCTCACTGCATGAAGGCAAGAGGAGCCTCTCTTCAGCACCACCCACCACTAACAGCTCAAGGAGAACACCATGACCACGATCGAGGCGCCCGTCGCGCTTGACCCCGAGAAGCTCGAGCAGTTCGTGTTCCGTGCCGTCGAGGAGGTCGGCGCGACCCTGAACACCGCGCTCGTCGTGATGGGCGACAAGCTCGGCCTCTATCGCGCGCTGGCCGGCGCAGGACGGCCTGACGCTCGGCGAGCTGGCGCGAGCGCACGGACACAGCCGAGCGCTACGTGCGCGAGTGGCTGAACGCCCAGGCCGCCGGCGGCTACGTCGACCTACGACCCGGCGAGCGGGCGCTACACGCTGCCGCCCGAGCAGGCGGTGGCGCTGACCGACGAGCGACAGCCCCGCCTACCTGCCCGGGCTTCTTCCAGATCGCGCTGGGCTCGGTGATCGACTCGCCCAGGATCGTCGAGGCGGCGCGCACGGGCGACGGGCGTCGGTTGGCACGAGCACGCGCACGACGTGCACGAGGGCTGCGAGCGGTTCTTCCGGCCCGGCTACAACGCGAGCCTGGTCGCCGGACTGGCTGCCCGCGCTGGACGGCGTCGTCGGCAAGCTCGAAGCCGGCGCGAGCGTCGCCGACGTCGGCTGCGGCCACGGCGCCTCGACGATCCTGATGGCGCAGGCCTTCCCGGCTCGACGTTCGTCGGCTCCGACTACCACGAGGGCTCGATCGCGACGGCCCGCGAGCGCGCGCACGAGGCGGGCGTCGGAGACCGGGTGCGCTTCGAGGTCGCGCCGGCGGCCGCGCTACGCCGGCGGCGACGGCTACGACCTGGTGACGATGTTCGACTGCCTGCACGACATGGGCGATCCGGTCGGGGCCGCGCGCCACGTGCGCGGGACGCTCGCGCCCGACGGCACGTGGATGATCGTCGAGCCGGCCGCCGGCGACCGCGTCGAGGACAACCTCAACCCGGTCGGGCGCGCCTACTACGGCTTCTCGACGCTGCTGTGCACGCCGGCGTCGCTGTCGCAGGAGGTCGGGCTGGCGCTCGGCGCGCAGGCCGGCGAGGCGCGGATCCGCGACGTCGTCGTGGCGGGCGGCTTCACGCGCTTCCGCCGCGTGGCGGAGACGCCGTTCAACATCGTCTACGAGGCGCGGCCATGAGCATGACCGGTCGGCCGCCCACGGTCACGGGCTGCGGCCGGTCCGCCGGCGCGCGGCGGGCGCCCGGCCGCGAACAGGCGCCGCGCCCGCGTAGCCCGACGAGACCGGGTACGTCGAGCGCGACGGCGTGAGGATCTACTGGGAGCGCTACGGCGACGGATGAGCCCAAGCGTGCTGCTGCTGCCCGACCTGGTCGATCGTCCACTCGCGCTCCTGGAAGATGCAGATCCCTTACCTCGCGCGGCATTCCGGGTGCTCACGTTCGACGGCCGCGGCAACGGGCGATCGGAGCGGCCGACGCGGCGCCGAGGCGTACGCGATCGACCGAGTTCGCCGCGGACGCGTTGGCGGTGCTGGACGCGACGCGACACCGCGAGCGCGGCGCTGGTCGCGCTCTCCTGCGGCGCGCTCTGGGCGACGGCGCTGGCCGCCGATCACGCCCGATCGGGTGGAGCGATCGCCGTACATCGCGCCCGCGGTCGCGCTCGCGCCGCACGATCCCGGAGCGCGAGCGCGTTCGCAGCTTCGACGAGCCCCTCGATCACCGAGCGAGGGCTGGGCCAAGTACAACAGCCACTACTGGCGCGGGACTACGAGGACTTCCTGGACGTTCTTCTTCGCGAAGTGCTTCAACGAGCCGCACTCGACCAAGCAGATCGAGGACTGCGTCGGCTGGGCGCTCGAGACCGACCCCGCAGACGCTGGTCGGATACGACGCACGGCGATCGGCCTCGGCGGCCCGAGCGCCTGCGTCGAGCGCTGCGCGCGCGTCGAGCTGTCCCGACGCTCGTGCTGCACGGCGACGAGGACCTGGTGCGCCCGCATGCGCAGGGCGCGCGCTCGCCGAGGCGACCGGCGGGCGGCTGGTGACGTCTGGCGGGCTGCCGGCCACATCCCCAGCGCCCGCGACCCGGTGCGGGTGAACCTGGCTGCTGCGCGACTTCCTGCGAGGACGCCGGGGCGCGGACGTCCGCTGGCCGCGCGCGCCGCTCGCGCCGCCGGCGCGCTCTGTACATCTCCTCGCCGATCGGGCTCGGGCACGTGCGCCGCGACCTGGCGATCGCCGCCGAGCTGCGCAGGCTGCACCCCGACCTCGAGATCGACTGGCTCGCCCAGCACCCGGTCACGGCGGTGCTCGCGGCCCGGGCGAGCGCATCCACCCCGCCAGCGCGCAGCTCGCCAACGAGTCGGCACACATCGAGGCGCGAATCCGCGGAGCCACGAGCTGCACTGCTTCGAGGCGCTGCGGCGCATGGACGAGATCCTGCTCGCCAACTTCATGATCTTCCACGACGTCGTGCGCGAGCGAGCCCTACGACATCTGGATCGGCGACGAGGCCTGGGAGCTCGACTACTACCTGCACGAGAACCCCGAGCTGAAGACCGCGCGCCGTACGTGTGGCTGACCGACTTCGTCGGCTGCATGCCGATGCCCGACGGCGGCGAGCGCGAGGCGCTGCCTGACCGCCGACTACAACGCCGAGATGATCGAGCAGATCGCGCGCTTCCCGCGCGTGCGCGACCGGGCGATCTTCGTCGGCGAGCCCGACGACATCGTCGCGAGCGATTCGGCCCGGGCCTGCCGGGGATCCGGGACTGGACCGAGCGGCACTTCGACTTCTCCGGGTACATCACCGGCTTCGACCCCGCCGACGCTCGGCGAGCGCGACGACGCTGCGGGCGGAGCTCGGGTACCGCCACGACGAGCGTGTGTGCATCGTCGCGGTCGGCGGCTCGGGCGTCGGCGCGGCGCTGCTGGGCCGCGTGATCGCGAGCTTCCCGCAGGCCGGGAGCTGGTGCCGGACCTGCGCATGATCCTCGTCGCCGGCCCGCGCATCGACCCGGAGTGCACTGCCGCGGGCCGAGGGGCTCGAGGTGAGGCCCTATGTGCCCGACCTCCACCGTCATCTGGCCGCCTGCGACCTGGCGGTCGGTACAGGGCGGGCTGGCCACCACGATGGAGCTGACCGCGGCACGGCGGCCGTTCCTGTACTTCCCGCTGCGACACATTCGAGCAGCACGTGCACGTGCGTCACCGGCTCGAACGCCACCGCGCCGGTCGCCGCATGGAGTTCGACAACGCCCCGCCGGAGACGCTCGCCGTGGCGATCGCGCAGGAGATCGGCCGTGAGGTTGACTACCGCGACGTAGAGAGCGACGGCGCCACCAGAGCGGCCCAACGTATCGCCGAGTTGCTCTAAAAGAGCGCAGATTGTCGTTCGTCGTCGACACCTCGGCATGGTGGCGATTCTCCTCGCTCCCCAGCGAACTCATCGACAAGGCGATCGTTGACGATCGCCTATGGATCATCCCGATTATACGCATGGAGATCCTCTACTCTGCCCGCAGCAGCGCCGAGTACATCGCGTTCGAGACGGAACTCGACGGGTTCGGATCCTGCGCAACGATCGCGCCGTTACGGACGCCGCTATGAGCGCGCTCGGCGAGCTGGCCGAGCACAGCGACGGGTATCACCGCGTGCCGCTGACCGACACCCTGATTGCCGCAGCGGCCGCTGAGCACGGCGGCATCGCGGTGCTCCATCGCGACGTACATTTCGACAAGCTCGCCGAAGTCCTCACGTTCGAGAACGTCGAGCTTCCAGGATCCTGACCGCTCCACACCGGACAGGCGAATCGTCTCAGGCGAGTGTCCGCAATGGCGGTTGTTGAACGCTTTGCTTGACCACCGAATGCGGGGAGGGCTGGATGAGGAGCTGGGTGGTTGTCGTCGACTGGTACGGTGCATGTCCATGGGCTTCAAGCTCGCCCACTGGGACGATTGCCAGACGGCCGGCAACTGGCGGCTCGTCCGCCGCACGCTCGACCTGGGGGCGTTCGGGATCAATGTCGTGGAGATCCCTCCCGGCGAGCAGATTCCCGAGCACGACGAGGTCGACCGAGACCAGGAGGAGGTGTTCTATGTCCTCGGCGGCAGCCCCACGCTGGTGATCGACGGCGAGGAGCATCCCGCGGGTGCTGGGGTGTTCGCGCGGATCGACCCTGAGCACAGGCGCACCGTGCGCAACGACGGCGACGAGCAGACGAGCCTGCTGATCGTCTCCGCGCCAAGGTCGAGCGGATACGAACCCATGGACTGGGCATGAGTGGCGCCACGGAGCAGCTAGGCGAGACGATCGCTGCCTACAACGACGCTTGGAACGCGCACGACGTGGAGCGGATCGCCTCGATGCATGCGCCGGACATGGTGTTCGAGAACCACACAGCCGGCGAGCGAGCGCAGGGCGAAGAGGCGCTCGGACACATCGCCGGCATCTTCGAGTCCTGGCCCGACATCGAGTTCCAGACACGCAGGCTCTACGTGCGCGAGGACCTGGTGGTGCAGGAGTGGACCGCCAGAGCGACCCACGTCAAGCCGCTACGCCGCGGCGAGATAGTCGCTGAACCGTCGGGCAAGCGCATCGAATGGAAGGGCATGGACGTGATCCCCTTCGAGAACGGCAAGGTCAAGCGCAAGGACGTCTACTCGGACTCGGTGTCGATCCTTCGCCAGGTCGGGCTGCTGTAGTCCGGATCCATGACGGTAAGGACCGGCGCCCTCGGCAAGGCTTATCCGCCGACCGTGTATGCGGTAGGCCGCGAGAAGGTTCGCGAGTATGCACTCGCGGTGGGCGAGACCAACCCTGTGCACCTCGATGTGCAGGCTGCGCGCCCGCGCCGGGTATGCCGACATCGTCGCTCCACCGATGTTCGCAGTCGTCTACTCGACGCCGGCGGTAGCGATGGCGGTGTTCGACCCGGACGTGGCGATGAGCTTCGCGATGGAGGTCCACGGCGCCCAGGAGTTTCGCTGGGGCCCGCTGGTCATCGCCGGAGAGATCGCCAGCGCGCCTCGGTCAAGGACATCTACGAGCACGACGGCGCGGGTTCTACATCTTTGAGACTGTTTCGGTCAACCAGCGTCGCGAGACCGTCTGCACCGGCACACGGACAGACATCGTCAGAAGCCCCTGACGAGCACTCCCACTCAGCGCGACTTCTCGCCCCCCGCTGCCGCCTTTGCCCAAATGCAAGCAGACGCCTACAAAGGACGATAAGCAGCAGCGCCGCTGCGCGATACGCCCTCGGATACCCGCCCGGCGCAGCACTCCGGGCCGGCCCTCCACGGCCTCCGCGATACCGCGACCCGCGGATAAGGGCCTTCTAAGCGGCTCGTGTGGCCGCTTACGGAGGTGTCCGGCGGCCAAAAGGACAATCACATAGTCTTACTTGCTAGTCTTACCTGATGCGAGTCACCCAGAAGGGCCAGGTCACGATTCCGCTGCAAGTTCGCAGGGCTCTCGGTATCCATCCCGGCAGCGACGTCCAAATCGGCGCTCGACGATCAGGGCGCGCGGCTGCTCGTCGACCACGACAGGGCCGCCCAGGAGATCGAGCGTATGCGTGGCGTCGGCGAGGGCGAGATGACCACGGAGGAGGGCTCCTCGCCTTGACTCGCCGGTGAGGATCTGCGCGAGCACAGAGACGTTCGTCGACAGCAGCGTCCTGCTCGACATCTTCACCGAGGACCCGCGCTGGCTTTCCTGGTCGCAAGAGCAGCTCAACGCTCGCCGCCCAGCGCGGGGCGGTCATTCTCAACGCCGTAGTTCTCGCCGAGATCGCCCCACGGTTCCCACGGATCGAGGGCTTGCGCTCGGCGTTGCCCTCGATGGCGGCCATCGAGGAGATCCCTGAAGCGGCAGCGTTCCTCGCTGGCCACGCCCACGCCGACTACCGCCGTGCAGGAGGGACGCGCGAGGCCGTCCTGCCTGACTTTCTCATCGGCGCGCATGCTGCGGTCACAGGTCGCCCCCTACTCACCCGCGATCCGCGCCGCGTCGCGACCTACATCCCGGGCGCCACGCTCGTCGCTCCATAGCGCTCGACACACCGGATACGAACTGTCGTCGGCGAACTCCCGTCGCATAGGGTGCGCGCCATGGCCCTGATCAAGCTGAGCGCCCCTCTCGTCCGCGAGATCGAGAGGTGGGCGCCCTCGCGCCCGTTCGCGCTGCGCTTCTGGGACGGAGTGAGCTTGCCGGCCAGCGCGCCCGACGCGCCCATCTTCCACGTGCGCCGTCCGTCGGCGCTCGGCCAGATAGTGTGCTCCCCGGGCCGCCTGGGACTCGGGCGCGCCTACGTCGAGGGCTCGATCGAGACCGACGACATCGACGCCGCCTTCATGGTCATCGACGGCTGGGAGGCGCCCGCGCTGAGCGCCCGGCAGCGCGCACGACTCGGCCTGGCGCTGCTGCTCGCCGCCCTGCCCGGCGGCCTGCCGGGGCGACCGCGGATCGAGTTGATCCTGCGCGGGCAGCGGCACACGATCGCCCGCGACGCCGAGGCGGTCCGCTACCACTATGACGTCGGCAACGAGTTCTTTGCCCTGTTCCTCGATGAGTCGATGACCTATAGCTGCGCCCTCTTCTCGCGGGGCGCCACCACGCTGGAGGAGGCCCAGCAAGCCAAGCTCGAACTGATCGCGCGCAAGCTCGATCTGAAGCCGGGGCAGCGCGTGCTCGACGTCGGCTGCGGCTGGGGCAGCTTCGCGATCCACGCCGCAAAGAGCTGTGGCGTGGAGGTTCTCGGCATCACGCTCTCGCCCTCCCAGGCCGAGCTTGCGCGCAGCCGGGTGGCAGCGGCAGGCCTGCAGGAGACGGTCGAGATCAGGCTCGCCGACTACCGCGAGATCGAGGACGGCCAGTTCGACGCGATCGTCAGCATCGGCATGGCAGAGCACGTCGGAGACAGTCAGATCGACGACTATGCCGCGACGCTCGCCCGGGCGCTGAAGCCGGGGGCGTTCTGCTCAATCACGCGATCGCGGCCACCCGCGACTACGAGGAGGCCTCAAAAGACGCGTTCACGATGCGCTACGTCTTTCCCGACGGCGAGCCGCTCCCGCTCTCCAGGATCGAGCTTGCCCTCGAACGGGCTGGCCTGCCGACCGATCACGTCGAGGGATTCGCCGAGGACTACGCGATCACGCTGAGCCACTGGGCCAGTCGCCTCGATCGGCACCTCGATCGGGCGATCGCGCTGGCCGGCGCGGAGCGCACACGCGTATGGCGGCTCTACCTGCGCGCCGCCCGGCAGGGCTTTCGGGACGGCTACACCGCCGTCTACCAGGTGCGCGTTCGCAGGCCCGCCTGACCCGGGCGCGCTAGATTCCAAAGGGATGAAGACCCTCCTGCTGCCCTGCGCCGCCGCGCTCGCACTCGCGACGGCGGCGATCTTCAGCTCCGCCTCGAGCGCGAATCCGGGGACGCGAGGCGGCGCCGGCGCCTCCCCCGTCTACGTCGCCGCCGAAGGATGCCGCGGGCATCGCTATAAGCCCCGCAAGGTGATCCTCGCCTGCGCCGACGCCAACCTCTACGTGACCGGCCTGCGCTACAGCTCCTACGGCAGTCGCGAAGCGAAGGCCACGGGCGTCTTTCACCAGAACGACTGCACGCCCGACTGCGCCGGCGGCCGCTTTCACAAGCACGGCGGCAGCATCCGCTTCTTCGGCGTGGTGGCTTGCGCCAACGGACGCCGCTACTTCGCGCGGGCACGCTACTCATTCCCGGGTCGCGGCGGCAAGGGCACGGCCGACATAGAGCCCTTCACGGGCTGCAAGTCGAAGCAGACCTGATCGCAGGCGCCGAGCAAATGTTTAGCTGCGGTTAAGCATTCGGCAGCCGGACTGCACCTTTCCCCGCGCCGATGGGTTGATGGGTCGGGCCGCATCGTTCGGCTGCGGCCCAACCTCTACTCAAACCAAGGGCTTCAAGGAGAGAAAAATGCTTGGAGGAAGGCGGTTCCCCACCGCCGCGATTGCGGCTGGGACGATCTCGGCGGCGGTTGCGCTCGCGCTGCTCGCCCCATCGGCGGCTCTGGCGCACAGGCACCGATTCCACGGCGTTTGCAGGATCGACATGCAGATCGCGCCGCATCACATAACTGCCGGAGAACCGATCGTGATCTTCGGGCGCCTGCACTGCCCGGGAGGCGGCGAATCGGGCCAGACGGTACAGCTCTTCCAGCACCTCGCCTCCCAGCCGGGCTTCAGCTACGTGGAGAGCGCCACCACCGGCACCGGCGGCTACTACGAGCTTTCACAGGCCGCAGGCGCTGTTGAAACCAACCGCGCCTACTTCGTGCTCGCCGGCAATGCCCGCAGCAGGACCCAGCAAGTGCGCGTCGGCGCACAGGTGACGCTCTCGGGTCCCGCCGAAGGCAGCCAACTGCTGACCGGCAAGCCCAACGAGGTCACGTTCACCGGCACCGTGAAGCCCGCCGACGCCGGCGCGCTGGTGGTGCTCCAGCGCCAGGATGCCGAAAATGGCCAGTCCTGGCACCGGATCGGGGCCGCCACCGTCACTACCGAAGGCACCTACACCCTGCCTCACGTCTTCATCGTGCCCGGCGACGCGAACATCCGTGTGCTCGTGCGCAGCGAGGACAGGAACGTGCCGAGCCCCTCCAACGTGATCGCCTATGAGATCTCGCAGGCCCAGAACGGCGCGCTCACGATCGACGCCTCCGCCGACCCGATCCTGATCGGCCAGTCGGTCACGCTGTCGGGCAAGCTCGCCGGCGCCGCGACCGGCACCCCGGTTCAGCTGCTGGCCCATACGCGGCACGGCGGCCACTTCACCGCGATCGCCGAAGCGAGCACCAACGCCGGTGGCGAATACACGATGCCGACCCAGACGCCGCTGCGCAGCACCTTCTACGAGGTCAAGGGCGGCGGGCAGACATCCGCGGTCCTCTTCGAGGGTGTCCACGATCTGATCACTGCAGAACCGTCGGCCAGCAGCGTGCCGCAAGGACAGCCGCTCGGCGTCACCGGCACGGTCACGCCCGATGTGGCGGGGCACGTCGTGTACCTGCAGGCCAAGGGCCCCTCCGGCCAGTTCCACACGATCGAGATCGGCTACGTCGGCTCGACCTCGACCTATGTACTGGAACACAGGTTCTATTTCGTCGGCACCCATGTGCTGCGCGTGTACATCCCGGGCGGCCCCGAGAACGAGGGCGCAGCGAGCCCGGTCTTCACCGTTCAGGTCACGCCGGCGCCGCTGCCGTCGCTGACGCCCGAACCGAGCGGCAACAGCAGCGAACCCTCAGAAGGCCAGTCCTAGCGGCGGGAGCCTGAAGCTCAGTCCGCGTCGAGCTCCGCGACCAGGAGCTCGACGCGGCCGGCGCCATCTCACTCCCCGCCGCGCTGAAGGAGCTCTCGGCCTGGCTCGGCTTAGGCCGCTACGGCCCTGGAGCGCAGATGCACGCCGACCTTGCGCTTGACGCGCTGGAGCGCGTTGTCGACCGTCTTGGTGTCGCACTCCAGCCGATCGCCGACCTGCTCGTAGGAGAAGCCGTCGAGATACAGCGTGAGCACCCGGCTCTCGAGGTCCGAGAGCGCAGTCGAGAGGCACCCGACCAGCGAGCGCAGCTCCTCGGAGGAGATCACCTGATTTACGGGGTCGTGCACGCTTGGCCCCGGCAGCAGCTGATCGAGGGTCGGCACGTCGTCCCCGCCGGCCGCGGGCGCCGAGGAGAAGGACACGTACTGGTTGAGCGGGCTGTGCTTGTTGCGCGTCGCGGTCTTCACCGCCGTGATGATCTGGCGCGTGATGCAGAGCTCGGCGAAGTTGCGGAAGCTCGACTCGCGATCGGTGCGGTAGTCCCTGATCGCCTTGTAGAGGCCGACCAGCCCCTCCTGGATCAGATCGTCGGGATCTCCGCCGGCGAGGAAGTAGGAGGACGCCTTCAGGCGCACGAAGCCGTGGTAGCGGCGCACGAGCCGGTCATATGCGGTCGGATCGCCCTGCTTTGCCAGGGCGATGAGAAATCCGTCGTCGACCTTGACGTCAGATTGAGGGTTATAGGAGATACGTGCCACGAGCAGATCCTTTCTGAGGCTTTGGACAGCCTCATGTGCTCAGTGGCGCACTCCTCCCCCGGCGCCAACAGACGTTTTGCCCAAGATCTCTGTCTTGATCGCCGCCCCGCTACAAGCCGGGAGAGCAAACTTCGACCTCAGGTTCAGCGTTATGTTGTGGGCAAGATTGCACATATCGGGGTCGTTGTCAAGGCGTCTGGGGTCGGTCTTGCAAGATTCGGTACAGAATCGCCGCGGCCGCAGCGCTCACGCCAAGCGACTGCACCCTGCCCCGCATCGGCAGGCAGATCAGCCGATCGCAGGCCGCCGCGACGCGGGGACGGATGCCCTTGCCCTCGCTGCCGAGCACGAGCACGACGCCGCCGCCATAGTCGGGCTCCTCGTAGGAGAGCACTCCGGGAGCGTCCGGCATCGCCGCCCCGTAGCGCCAGCAGCCGGCGTCGCGGGCCTCGCCGAGGAAGTCCGCGATGTTGCGGACGCGCGCGATCGGCAGGTGCTCCACGGCGCCCGCCGAGGCCTTGCAGACCGCCGACGTGACCTCCGCGGAGCCGCGCTCGTGGATCGCGAGCCCGCTCGCTCCCGCGCTCTCGGCGGTGCGGGCGATCGAGCCGAGGTTCTGCGGGTCCTGCACCTGGTCGAGCACTACGATCAGCGGATCGGCGCCCTGGAGCAGCGATTGCGCCTCCACGTACGGGTACGGGCCGGCCTGCGCGCAGACGCCTTGGTGTGACTCCGAGCCGCAGCGAGCTGCGATCTCCTCCGTGGAGGCGATCTTGACCTGAGCCCCCGCCAGCCAGGGCTCGGCTGCGACGCGCTGCGTCGCCAGCACCGTCGAGATGGTGGACGAGCGCCGGCCCCGCAGCGCCTCGCGCACGGGGTTGCGACCGTAGATCGTCATCGCGCCGCCGCGGTCGGACCGCGGCGCCGGGCGCCGACGCCCCTGCTCGCCCGGTTGCCGCCTGCTGCTCACCTCTCTGCTGCCAGCGGAATCAGCTCCGGTCCCTGCGGCCCGTCTCGCACCTCAAAGCCCCGGGCCGTGATCTGATCGCGCAGGGCGTCGGCCCGCGCGAAGTCACGCTCCCGCCTGGCCTGCTCGCGTTCCTCGGCGAGCCGATGCGCCTCCGGGTCGATCGCCTCCACGTCTCCGACGCCTTCAAGCGCCTGCATGTCTCCCAGACCGAGTACGGAGAGCATCTCGCGCAGGTCGTGATCGCCGATCGCCTGCTCGCGCCGGTTGGCCTCACGCACCCACTCGAAGAGGCTCGCGAGCGCCTTCGGTGTGTTGAAGTCGTCTGCGAGCGCGTCGAAGAACGCCTCGCGGTGATGCGACATCTCAGGCGGGCTCGGCTCGCCGGGCCGCAGCCGCCGCATCGACTCCCTGATCCGCGCAATGCGCCGATCGGCGTCCTGCAACTCGGACTCCGAGAACGCTAGCGGCTGGTGGTAGTGGCCGCCGATCAGGTACATCACCACCGCCTCACGTCCCCACTGCTGCACCACCTCATGCAGCAGCGCTATGTTGCCGACCGACTTGGCCATCTTCTCGCCGGTGGCCTGGATCATGCCGTTGTGCATCCAGATGCGGGCAAGCTCCTGGCCCCTGGCCGCCCTGGTCTGCGCCGCCTCGTTCTCATGATGCGGAAAGACGAGGTCCGAGCCGCCGCCGTGGATGTCGAAGCCCGGACCGAGCAGACTCTCTGCCATCGCCGAGCACTCGATGTGCCAGCCGGGACGACCAGGACCCCACGGTGACTCCCACCAGGTGTCCTCCGTTTCCTTGTGCGCCTTCCAGAGCGCGAAGTCGAGCGGGTCGCGCTTGCGATCCGAGGGCGGGTGGGAACCCGATCCATCCTCGCCTTGATCCATATCCTCGATGTGACGGTGCGAGAGCGAGCCGTAAGCGGGGTCCGAGCGCACGCTGAAAAAGACGTCTCCTGCACTCTCGTAGGCATGCCCGCGCTCGATCAGCGCCTCGATGTAGGCGACGATCGCGCCCATCGTCTCGGAGGCAAGCGGCTCGTGATCCGGGCGCCCGAGACCGAGGGCCTCTGTGTCCTGCATATAGAGCCGCGTCATGTTCGAGGCCAGCTCTGCGCTCGGCAAGCCCGCCCGCCGGGCCGGATCGCCGCTGGCAGCATCGGGCCTCGCAGCGTCGTAGATCTTGTCGTTTACGTCCGTGACGTTGATGACGAGCGTGACGTCGCAGCCCTCGTGCGCAAGGAAGCGCTTCAGCAGCGAGAAGACCACGAAGGGCCGGGCGTTGCCGATGTGAATCCGGCTGTAGACGGTCGGCCCGCAGGCATAGATGCCGACCCGTCCCGAATCGCGGGGCTGCAACGGCACGACCTTGCCGCGCAGCGTGTCGTGGAGGCGGATCTCGCGCATGTGAAAGCGCACCCTACCGCCGGCGGGCCAATTCAGCCCGACTCGGCCAGGCTTACGATCGCCAGCGCCGCGACTCCCTCCTGGCGCCCGACGAAGCCGATCCCCTCACCGGTGCTGGCCTTCACGTTGACCCTGGCGTCCGGCAACTTTAGCGCCTGCGCCAGCCGGCTTCTGATCTGCTGCTTGTAGGCGGCGATCTTCGGGCGCTCCATCACGACCGTGCAGTCGACGTTGACGGGCGCCAGGCCCTGCGCGGCCAGCAACTTGACGACCTCGCGCAGCAGCTCGATCGAGTCTGCGCCCCGATAGCGCTCGTCGGTGTCGGGGAAGTGCTCGCCGATGTCTCCAAGGCCGGCGGCGCCGAGCAGCGCGTCGGTCACCGCGTGAGCGAGCACATCCGCGTCGGAGTGCCCCTCCAGCCCGCGCTCGTGTGGGATCTCCACGCCGCCGATCACGAGCCTTCGGCCAGTCGTCAGCCGGTGAGAGTCGTAGCCGATCCCAACGAGGCTCATGCGACGCTCGCGCCGATCTCGTGCTGGGTGCGCTCCCGCCCCGAGAACGCGCAGAGCTGGGTGACCCCGAAGCTCTCCAGCAGCTCCAGCGCCTGCTCGTAGCCAGCGCCAATGTCCGCGGGCACGTGAGCATCGCTCGATAGCGCGACCGGAGCCCCCGCCTCCAAACACATCTGCAGGAACGCAGGAGCTGGATACATCTCCTGCGCGCGCTTGCGCAGGCCGGCGGTGGAGACCTCGATCGCAATCCCGGACTCGGCGATGCCGTCGATCGCCAGCTCGTAGTAGCGACGCAGATCGCCCTCGGGAAGCGGCCTATCACGGCCCCACACCTTCACCAGATCTGGGTGCGCGAGGATGTCGAAGAGACCGCTGCGGGCCGCCCGCCCCAGCGTTTCGAAATAGCGCCGCCAGATCTGCTCGGCGCTGGTCGCGCCGTCCCAGATCGAGTAGTCGTCCATGTCCAGGGCCTTCTCCGCGATGAAGTGGACCGATCCGACCACGTAGTCGAAGTCGCGCGCGGCCAGCAGGTTGGCCATCCTGTCCTCCGCGCCGGAGATGAAGTCGGCCTCGATCCCGAGCTTCAGGTCGGTCTGCTCGCGCACGAAACGGCAGTACTCGTCGATGTCGTCGGTGGCGTTGGCGACCCAGAAGGGATGGCGCCAGACTTCGAGCGACTGGCTGAAGCGGTAGACGTGCTCGGAGACGCCGAGCTCGTCGATGCCCTGCTCCGTGGCAACCGCCCTGTAGCGCTCGAAGTTCTCAGCGGTGAAGTAACGCTGCGCCGGAGTGTGCTCGCCGTCAGGGCGCAGATGGACGTGGTAGTCGCTGAGCATGTCGCGATTCAATCAGTCTTGCGTCTGGCCAGCAGCGCGGCCGCCAGCTCCAGGTCCAGCGGGGTGGTGACCTTCATGTTCTCCGGACTTGCGGGCACGATCGCGACCGATCCGCCGGCGCGCTCGATCAGCGAGGCGTCGTCGGTCGCCTGCGCGAGCACCTCCGCCGGCGCGGCGAGCACGCTCTCCAGCGCCCCACGCCGAAACGCCTGCGGAGTCTGCACCGCCCAGAGCCCCGAGCGCGGCAGCGTCTGCAGCACGAGCCCGTCCTGTGCCCGCTTGACGGTGTCGCTCACAGCGGCGGCCGCGACGGCAGCATCCACCCCGCGCTCACGCACAGCCGCGATCACCGCCTCCGCGAGCGCCGCGGTCAGCAGCGGCCTGGCCGCATCGTGGACGAGCACGATCTCGTCCTCGTCGCCCGCCCCCGCGGCGCGCAGCGCTTCGCGCACCGATTCCGAGCGCACAGCGCCGCCCCTCACCCCCACGGTGCCCGCGGGGGCCTCCACGCCCTCGGGCAGCGCGACGACGATCTGCTGCACCGAGGCGGTGGCGGCAAGCGCCTCCACGCTCCAGCTCAAGAGGCTCTTGCCGTGCAACTCCACCAGCGCCTTCGGCATCCCCGCCCCCAGGCGCTCCCCGCTGCCGGCGGCCACGATCAGCGCGAGAGCCATCTTCTCTGACGCTCGCGCACGCAGCAGACCGGCCCTGCCGGTCTCTGCTGCGTGCGCGGGAGCTCTGCTACTTGCCCACGCCCGCGAGCTTGCTCGAAGCCGAGTTGGCGAGCAAGTCGTCGAGGTAGTTTTCGGCCTCGTCCTCGTCCTTGTCGAGCGCGTACATCAGCTCGGAGGCGAGGATCTTCTTGGCCCGCGTGAACATCTGCTTCTCGCCGGTGGAGAGGCCCTTTTCGCTCTCGCGCAGAGCGAGGTTGCGGACGACCTCGGAGAGCTCATAGATGTCGCCGGTCTTGATCTTGTCGCGGTTGTGCTTGAAGCGCCGGTTCCAGTTCTTGGGCATCTCGGAGACTTCGTCGGTGAGCACGTCGAGCACCTTCTTGACGGTTTCTTCGTCGATCACGCGGCGCAGGCCGGCCAGCGCGGCGTTCTCGGTTGGGACCTTCACCGTCATGTCGTTGTGGAGGATCTTGATCGTCGAGGTACTCACGGGTCTCTCCCAGAACCTCCATGTCTTCCTTGCACATGACCTTGCCGGCGCCGTGATGGGGATATACGACGTGGTCGCCGAGCTCGAACTCGATGTGCTCCAGCGCAACTGCGATCTCGACCTCGTCGTCGAGCTCCTCTTCGGTGATTGCTTGCGGAATGATGTCCTCCTTGGTTGTGGCCGGCCGGGTGCGGGCAGCCGTTGTCGGTCAGGTCTGCAGGTAGCGATCGACGAGATTGATCTCCTGCAGGCGACGCAGCCCCTCCCTGATCTCCTTCGCCCGAATCTCTCCCACGCCCTCGATCATCTCCAGCTCGGCGTCCGTTGCCGCCAGCAGCTCGTCGAGCCCTCCAAACTCGCCGACGATCTGCGCCACGACGAGCTTCGGCAGCCGCGGGATCCGACCAAGGATCCGGTAGCCGCGCGGGGAAACGGGATAGTCGAGGGTGTTCAGCTTGCGGTCATAGGCCAGCAGCTCCGCCAGGCGGCCGAAGTCGAGCAGATCCTGATGCGCCAGCCGCGAGATCTGCTCCATCGCGGTCGTGAACGCCTCCTCGGAGTAGTGGGCGAGGTAGTCGTGGACGAGCGCCGCCTTCTCGGTCGCAGTGCCGACGATCGTCTCCTCGAGCTGCATCTCGATCAGGCGTCCCTCGCTGCCGAGCTCGACGATGTAGCGCTCGATCTCCACGGCCATCCGCGTGACCATCTCCGAGCGCTGCAACACCGTCAGCACGTCGTGCAGCGTCACCCCGCCCTCGAACTCCAGCGCTGTCAGGCGCGTCGATACCTGGTCGAGCCGGGTGCGGTACTTCTCAAGCGTCGCCAGCGCCTGGTTGGCCTTCGCGAGCACGACCGGGATGTCCTCGAGGATGTACTTGACTCCATCGACGTAGACCGAGATCACCTCGCGGCGCTGGGAGATCGCGATCACGATCGCTTCGATCTGCTTGGAGACTCGCTCCGCGGTGCGATGTCGGGTGCCTGTCTCCTGGGTGAGGATCGTCGGGTCGGGCATCAGCTGGACGTTTGCCATCGAGATCTTGGTCGCGTTGGCGTTGAGGATGATCGCCCCGTCCATCTTTGCGACCTGGTAGAGCATCGCCGGCGAGTAGTCGATGTCGAGCTTGAGGCCCCCCGAGAACAGAAAGCTCAGCTCTTCGGGGTCGCCGATCGCCAGCAGCCCGCCGGTGCCGGCATTGAGGATGTCCTCAAGCCCCTCGCGCAGGGATGTGCCCGGCGCCACCATCTCCAGCGCGCGCATGAGACCCGGCTCAGGGCGAGCGTCGTTGTCGAACTCTTGCCCTGAACGTGGTGCCACAACTCCTCATTTTACGCGATTTAGCCGCGATTTATCGCGCCACCGGCCGGCGCAGGCCAGACCAAGCCGCAAGTTGGGGCCACGGGCCCGCAGGCGTGCGGGTTTGTACGCCTTCTGCGCTGCTCAGGCGGCTGCGCGCGCATGCTCACGCGCGCCGCCCCTGGGCAACGCAAGCGCCAACGCCTCGCGCAGAGTCGAGGCCTCACTGGCCCCCTCGCCCGAGCCGCTGGGCGCGATCACCGGCCGGCAGCCATGCTTTGCGGCCTCAGCCAGGCGCCGCTCAGGATGGCCCACCCAGCGCAGCTCGCCGGTCAGACCCAGCTCCCCGAAGCACGCTCGGGGAGCGGACGGATCGGCCTCGGGCGCGCCGAAGCTCGCGATCGGCACGCCGCGCGCAGCCGAGGCGACCGCGAGCGCAACCGCCAGGTCCGCCCCCGGCTCGTCCACGCGCACGCCACCCACGACGTTGACGAACACGTCGCTGCCGCCGGTGCCGATCCTGCCGTGACGGGCGAGGATCGCGAGCACCAGCGCCAGACGGTTGCGATCCAGGCCGGAGAGCACCCGGCGCGGCTGCTCCAGCTCGGAGGAGACGACCAGCGCCTGGACCTCGACCAGCAGCGGCCGCGAGCCCTCCATCGCCGCCAGCACCACGCTTCCCGGCGCCCGCGTGGCCTGCTCGACGAACCGCGCGGACGCATCGAGCACCTCCACCAGGCCGCCCTGACGCATCTCGAAGAGTCCGACCTCGTTGGTCGAGCCGAAGCGGTTCTTCAGAGCCCGCAGCTCCCGGTAGGGACGCTCGCGCTCGCCCTCGAACTGCAGCACGCAGTCGACCAGGTGCTCGAGCACTCGCGGGCCCGCGAGCGCGCCCTCCTTGGTCACGTGCCCGACCAGCAGCACCGCCACCCCGCGCGCCTTCGCGCACTCCATCACCCGCGCGGCGACCTCGCGCACCTGCCCGACCGTCCCCGGCGCGCCGCCGAGATCGCCCGCCCGCAGCGTCTGCACGGAGTCGAGCACGCAGACGGCGGGAGCGTGCTGCTCCAGCGTCGCGACCACGCAGTCGAGGTCCGTCTCAGCGAGCACGGGAACATCCAGAGCGCCGGGCCCGAGGCGCTCCGCCCGCATCCGCACCTGCTGCGCCGACTCCTCGCCGCTGACATAGAGGGTGCGATGGCCGGAGCGCTGCAGGTGCCCGAGCACCATGTTCGTGAGCGTCGACTTGCCGATGCCGGGCGAGCCGCCCAGAAGCACCAGCGAGCCGGGAACAAGGCCGCCGCCGAGCACCCGGTCGAGCTCGCCGATGCCGGTGGACAGCCGCGCAGCCTGCTCGGCGGCCACCTCCGCCAGCGGCACCGGCACCGCCGCAACGCCGTCCTGTCCGCCGGCCGCAGCGCGCCGACCGGCTCCGCCCCGTCCGGACTCCGGCGCGGGCGCACGCTCCTCCACCATCGCGTTCCAGGCGCCGCAGCCCGGGCACTGCCCGTGCCACTTAGCACTGGAGAGCCCGCACTCCGAGCAGACGTGAATGGTTTGTGCGCGCGCCATCGCCCCACCTTACGCGCCGGCGGGGACGCCTCTCACGCGCCAGCGGACACGCCCCTCACTGCACGCCGAGCACCGCGCTGCGCCGCTCGTAGAGCCGCACGTCGCGCCAGCGGCCGTCGGGCATCTGCCCCACGCGCTTGCGTACGCCCACCAGTCGAAAGCCGCAGCGCTCGTGCAGCGCGATGCTCGCCGCGTTCTCGGGGAAGATGCCCGCCTCGACGGTCCAGATGCCCGCCTGCTCGGCCGCGTCAACCAGAGCACACAGCAGCGCTCTGCCCACGCCTGCCCGCGTGCGATCCGGATCGACGTAGATGCTCACCGAGCCGACTCCCCGATAGACCTCCCGCTTGGAGGTCGGACCCAGCGCCGCCCAGCCAAGCACACGCCCCTCGCCGTCGCGAGCGACCAGGCACGGCATCCCACCGCGCGCGGCCGACCACTGATCCCAGCTCGGCGCCGCCCGCTCGAAGGTCGCGTTGCCGCCGGCGATGCCCGCCTCGTAGATCCGCGCAACCTCCGGCCAGTCGGCGGCCGACATCGGCGCGGTGGTCAACTGGCCTGGGGCTGCTGCGTAACTCAGCGGAGGCGTCCGGCTTGGATCGGCTTCTCTAGTCCTGCTCGGCAGGACGATCGCCGTCGTCGGAGTCCTCGCCGCCGGAGACGCCCTCATCGCCGCCCGCGAGCGCCTCGCCGGCCAGCTCATCGCCGCCGGCCAGATCCTCGCCGCCGGAAAGCTCCTCGCCCGCCGGCAGCGCGCCGGCCTCCTGGGCGCCGACGCCGACCGGCGTCTTCTGCTTCTTGGCGGCAACGATCTGCAGGCGCATCTCCTCAGGCTCGCCCTCCGGCGAAGGTTCGACCACGACGGTGCTGCCGGGCGTGATCTTCTCGCGCAGCACGAAGTCCGCGAGCGGATCCTCGACGTAGCGCTGGATCGCCCGGCGCAGCGGCCGCGCGCCCATCGCCGGATCCCAGCCCTTCTCCACGAGCAGGTCCTTGGCGGGATCGGTCAGCTCCAGCTGCAGCTCCCTTTCGGCCATCGACTCGCGGATCCGCAGCAGCAGCAGCTCCACGATCTGGCGGATCTCCTCCTTGGCCAGCTTGTGGAAGACGATCACATCGTCGATGCGGTTCAGGAACTCGGGCCGGAAGACCTTCTTCAGCTCGCCGGTGATCCGGCTCTTCATCTCGTCGTAGGTGATCCCGGTCTCATCGTCTGAGACCGCGAATCCAAGCGGCGTGTTGCGCGCGATCTCCTGCGCCCCGATGTTCGAGGTCATGATCACAATCGCGTGCCGGAAGTCGACCGTGCGCCCCTGAGCGTCGGTCAGCCGGCCGTCGTCGAGGATCTGCAGCAGGATGTTGAAGACGTCCGGGTGCGCCTTCTCGATCTCGTCGAGCAGCAGCACGCAATAGGGCTTGCGCCGCACCGCCTCCGTCAGCTGGCCACCCTCGTCGTAGCCGATGTAGCCCGGCGGCGAGCCGACCAGGCGCGAGACCGCGTGCTTCTCCATGTACTCGGACATGTCGATGCGGACCATCGCCTCCTCGTCGCCGAAGAGGAACTCCGCCAGCGTGCGCGCGAGCTCGGTCTTTCCCACCCCGGAGGGGCCGAGGAATATGAACGAGCCGGTCGGGCGCTTGGGGTCCTTCAGGCCGGCGCGCGAGCGCCTGATCGCCTTGGAGATCACCTCGATCGCCGGGTGCTGGCCGATCACGCGCTTGTGCAGCTCCTCCTCCATCCGCATCAGCTTCTGGGTTTCGGCCTCGGTCAGCTTGAAGACGGGGATGCCGGTCCACATCGAGACGATGTCGGCGATCTCCTCCTCGCCGATCGCGGGCCGCTCGACGCTCTCGCCAGACTCCCACTCTTCCTCCAGCTCGCGCTTCTTGTGGGTGAGCTTGCGCTCCTTGTCGCGCAGCGAGGCGGCCTTCTCGAACTCCTGCGCCTCGATCGCGGCCTCCTTCTCGCGGCGGGTCTTCTCGATTTCCTCTTCCAGCTCGCGGTTGGCGGGGGGGAGGTCATCGACTTGATCCGCATCCGCGAGGCGGCCTCGTCGATCACGTCGATCGCCTTGTCGGGCAGGAACCGGTCTGAGATGTAGCGGTAGGCCAGTTCGCCGGCGGCCTGCAACGCCTCGTCGGTGATCCGCACCTTGTGGTGCTGCTCGTAGCGGTCGCGCAGGCCCTTGAGGATCTCGACGCTCTGCTCGATCGTGGGCTCTTCGACGCGGATCTGCTGGAATCGGCGCTCCAGGGCGGAGTCGCGCTCCAGGTACTTGCGATACTCGTCCAGAGTCGTAGCGCCGATCGTCTGCAGTTCCCCGCGCGCGAGCGCGGGCTTGAGGATCGAGGCGGCGTCGATCGCGCCCTCGGCGGCGCCGGCGCCCACCAGGTTGTGAAGCTCGTCGATGAACAGGATGATGTCGCCGCGCTGGGTGATCTCCTTCATCACCTTCTTCAGGCGCTCCTCGAACTCGCCCCTGTACTTCGAGCCGGCGACCAGGGCAGCCAGGTCGAGCGTGTAGATCTGCTTGTTGCGCAGCAGCTCGGGCACTTCGCCGGAGGTGATCCGTTGGGCCAGGCCCTCGACCACCGCGGTCTTGCCCACGCCGGGCTCGCCCACGAGCACGGGGTTGTTCTTGGTGCGCCGCGAGAGGATCTGCATGATCCGCTCGATCTCGGTCTCGCGACCGACGACCGGATCCAGCTTGCCCTCGGCGGCCAGCTTGGTCAGGTTGCGACCGAACTGGTCGAGCAGCTTCGAGGACTTCTTGCCCTCGCCACCCGAAGCGCCGGCGCCGGCGCCGGCCGGGCCTCCCTGGCGACGACCGCCGGGACCGGAGAGCATCCGGATCACCTCGTTGCGGATCTTCTCGGAGTCGGCGTCGAAGTCGAGCAGGATGCGCGCGGCGACGCCCTCGTTCTCGCGCACCAGCCCGAGCAGGATGTGCTCGGTGCCGATGTAGTTGTGCCCGAGCGACAGCGCCTCGCGCAGCGCGAGCTCGAGCACCTTCTTGGCGCGCGGGGTGAACGGGATCTGTCCCGAGGTCACCTCCTCGCCGGAGCCGACGATCCGCACGACCTGCGCGCGCACGCGCTCGACCGTGATGTCGAGGCTCTCCAGCACGCGCGCGGCAAGGCCCTCCTCCTCGCGCAGCAGACCGAGAAGGATGTGCTCGGTGCCTATGTAATTGTGCTTGAGCGTTCGCGCCTCCTCCTGCGCGAGAACGACGACCTGTCTCGCCCGTTCTGTGAATCGCTCGAACATGATGGGGCTTCCCTTCCTGCAGACGGCGCGTCCCTTGTCCGGGGACGCCTCAGCAACCGCTCTGGCGGCTCATCGGCGCCTGCGAGCCAGTCTACCAACAGCCCACCCCGCACTTCCGGGGTAGGGGTGGGTGGGGTCCTCGATTAATTCCTCGGTAGTTCCCTGTTCAGGTCGGCCCTCAGGTCCGCATCGCCGGGAACAGCACCACCTCGCGGATCGACCGACGGTCGGTGAGCAGCATCACCAGGCGATCGATGCCGAGCCCGACGCCGCCCGTCGGCGGCATCCCGTGCTCCAACGCCTCCAGGAACAGCTCGTCGTGGGGCTGGGTCTCCTCGTCACCCTCCTGCGCCAGCCGCTGCTGGGCGGCAAAGCGGGCGCGCTGCTCGTCGGGGTCGGTCAGCTCGCTGAAGGCGTTGGCGATCTCCATGCCGCCTGCGAATGCCTCCCAGCGCTCGGCCAGGCGCGGCTTTGCGCGATGCGCGCGCGCAAACGGCGAGAGCTCGATCGGGTAGTCGAGCACGAACGTGGGTGCGATCAAGGTCGGCTCGACGTGCTTTGAGAGCAGCTCGTCGGCCAGCTGGGGCCAGGAGAGCCCGGCGGTCCTGATCCCGAGGTCGCGCTCGGCGATCGCGGCCGCCAGCGTCGAGGCGTCCTCATGGGCAAGCAGGTCGATCCCGCTCGCCTCCTGCACCGCCTCCACGAAGCCGATCCGCCGCCAGGGCGTGGCGAAGTCGAGCTCGCCTTCATACGCCACGGCCCGCGCCGCCGCGGCCACGGCCGCCTCCAGGCGGCCGGCCTCCCCCATGTAGTCGGCGTAGGCCTCATACCACTCGACCATCGTGAACTCGGGGTTGTGCTTGGTGGAGATGCCCTCGTTGCGGAAGTCCTTGCCCAGCTCGTACACGCGCTCCAGGCCGCCGACGATCAGGCGCTTGAGGTAGAGCTCCGGCGCGATCCGCAGATACAGGTCGCGGTCGAGCACGTTGTGATGGGTGGTGAAGGGACGGGCCAGCGCACCGCCGTAGAGCGGCTGCAGGATCGGCGTCTCCACCTCGATGAAGCCCTCGCCGTCGAGGTAGGCCCTGACCGCGCTCACGATCTTCGCGCGGCCCAGGAACGTGGCGCGAGCCTCCTCGTTTGCGATCAGGTCGAGCTCGCGCCGGCGGTGGCGCGTCTCCACGTCGGTCAGGCCCGCGTGCTTGTCCGGCGGGGGCCGCAGCGCCTTGCCGAGCAGCTGGAAGTCCTGTACGCGCAGCGTCGGCTCGCCCGCCTTGCGCGCCCGCATCAGCGCCCCGTCGACGCCGATCAGATCGCCGAGGTCCACCTCCGCCAGCTGCGCGAAGGACTGCTCGCCGAGCACGTCGAAGCGAGCGTGCAGCTGAATCTTGCCGGTGCGGTCGACCAGATCGATGAAGGCGGCCTTGCCGGCGCCGCGGCGTGCGGCCACGCGCCCGGCCACCCGGTGCACCTCGTCGGTCTCCTGCCCGACCTCCAAGGCCTCGCAGGCAGCCCGCACGTCCGCGATCGGCTCCACCCCGAGGTAGGAGAACGGGCAGACCTCGTGGCCGGCCGCCACCAGACGCTGCGCCTTGGCCCTGCGCTCGGCGATCAGCTCGGGCAGGCCGTGGCGACCCCCGTCAGGAGCTTGCTGCTCGGTCCCGCTCACGGGCGAAACCTACTTCAGACCGACGTCGATCTTGGTGATCTTCAGCTTGCGCGCCGGGCCGCGCGGCACCTGCACGGCGACCGTCTCGTTGCGGCTCTTCCCGATCAGCGCCCGGCCGACGGGCGACTCGTTGGAGAGCTTGTTCTCTTCGGGGTTGGCCTCGGCCGAGCCGACGATCGTGTACTTCACCGACTTGCCGGTCTTCTCGTCCTTGACGTGCACGACCGAGCCGACCTGCACCACGTCGGTGGAGAGGTCTTTGGGCTCGATCACCGTCGCCATCCTCAGCTTCTCCTGCAGCTGCGCGATGCGGCTCTCCAGCATCGCCTGCTCGTTCTTGGCGTCGTCGTACTCGGAGTTCTCGGCGATGTCGCCGAACTCGCGCGCCTCCTTGATCCGCTCGGCGACCTCGCGGCGCCGCTGGGTGGAGAGCGTCTGCAGCTCGCCCTTCAGCTTCTCCAGGCCTTCTGGGGTGAGGATGACGTCCTTCGGCATGTGACCCTCGATCGCAGGTGAATTTGAACCCGGCGGCCCTCAAAGCGATCCCCGCACGCAGCGGGGAATATCACCAGAGCTTCAGCCGCGGCGCCGCCGTCTGGCCGCAGCGAGCGCAGGAGTATAGCGATGGCCGCCGCGGTCTCAAGAGGTCGCTCAGGCAGCCTGCGCCACGCCCGCCCCGGCCTCCCCGCGGAGGGCGCCCTGCAACAGCTCATCGACCTCGCCGAGCGTCTGCGCGCGCTGCAAGAGCTCCTGCAGCGCCTTCTCGGCGTGGCGCTCCAGTCCCAGGCGCACCACGTACCAGGGATATGCCTTGCGCATCCAGCGCGTCGCCCGCTCGCGGCCCAAATGCTCCACCGCCGCCGCGATCGTCCAGCGCAGCTCGTCGACCGCCTGTTCGCGCGAGGGCTCGACGTCCTGGGCGCTCAGCACGCTCGAGAACAGCCACGGGTTCCCGAGCGCGCCCCGCGCGAGCATCACCGCGCTGGCCCCCGTCTGCTCGAAGGCGCCGAGGATCTGCTCGCGCTCGCGCAGGCCGCCGGAGAGGATCACCGGCGCATCGAGCTCGCTCACCAGCCGCGCGGCAAGCTCGTAGTCGGGCTGGCCCTTGTGGTGGACGGCCGCCGAGCGCGGGTGCAGGGCGATCGCCGCGACCCCGGCCTCGCCGACCAGGCGCTTGGCCAGCTCCAGGCCCGATGTCTCCCCCGGCCGGCGGCCGCTGCGCAGCTTCACCGTGATCGGCAGCCCGCTGCCCTCCGCCGCCGCCTTGGCCACCGCCACCGCGAGATCCGGGTCGTCGAGCAGCGCCGCTCCGGCGCCGGTCTTGCAGACCTTCGGCACCGGGCAGCCCATGTTCAGATCCAGCGCGTCGGCGCCGCTGCGCGCGGCAAACTCGGCCGCCGAGCGCATCACGTCCGGATCGGCGCCGAAGAGCTGGATCGACACCGGCCCGCCCACCCCGGCGCTCCGCTCCTCAGGGTGGATGCGCAGCATCTCCTCACAGGTGCGGCCGTTGCGATGATGGATCGCGTGGCTGGAGACCATCTCCGAGACGGCCATGCCGGCGCCGTAGCGCTTGGCCTGCAGCCGCGTGAACCAGTTGCCGATGCCCGCAAGCGGCGCGAGCATCACGCGGTTTGGCACCTCCAGCGGGCCGAGCTTCCAACTTTCGGTCAATGCGGCCATCGCCTCATTATGCGTTGCGCTCGTGCAGCAGCCGCAGGCCGGTGAGCGTCAGGAGGTCGTCCACCTCCTCGATCTCCTCGGTGAACGGCACGACCAGGCTGGCCAGGCCACCCGTGGCCACGACCGGCGCACGACCGCCGATCTCGTCGTAGAGGCGGCGCAGGATCGCATCGACCGCACCGGCGTACCCGAACACGACCCCGGAGCGGATCGCGTCGATCGTGTTCTTGGCCAGCGCGGCCCGCGGCGGCGCAAGCTCCACCTTCGGCAGCCGCGCCCCCCGCTCGGAGAGCGCGTCGAGCGAGATCTCGATGCCGGTCATCAGCGATCCGCCGACGTAGTCGCCCTGCTGTGAGAGCACGTCGAAGGTCGTGGCCGTGCCGAAGTCCACGCAGACGGCGGGGCCGCCGAAGCGCTCGCGCAGCGCGACGGCGTTGACCAGCCGATCGGCGCCGACCTCGCGCGGGTTGTCGTAGCGGATCGCAAGCCCTGTGCGCAGACCCGGCCCGACCGCGATCATCTCGTGGCCGAGGTAGCGCCTGGCCATCGCCGTCCACTCCGGCTCCAGCTGCGGCACGGTCGAGGAGACGATCGAGCGATCGACGTCGGCAAAGCCGTAGCCGCGCAGGTCGAGCAGGTTGCGCAGCGCAGCGCCGAGCTCGTCTGCGGTCGACTGCCTCACCGTCGCAAAGCGCCAGTGCTCGAGCACCTCCGAGCCCTCGAAGATTCCAAAGTGCGTCTGGGTGTTCCCGACATCGACGACGAGCAGCACAGCGGCGCATTATGCTCTGCGCATGGCTTCAGGGTCTCCCTCGCCTCTGCGAAGCCGCGCATGAGCGCGACGCTCTACGCGCTGCCCGGCTCGCATCCCTGTGCCGCGGTCGAGACCGCGCTGCAGATGAAGAGCATCCCCTACCGGCGCGTGGACATGCTTCCCCTGGCGCAACTCGCGGCAGGGCCCGTGCTCTACCGCGGCATCACCGTGCCCGGCATGCGTCTCGACGGCAGCAAGATCGTCGGATCGCGCGCGATCATGCGCCGGCTGGACCAGATCCAGCCCGAGCCGCCGCTGCTGCCCGCGCAGGACGCGGCCCGCGCTCGCGTGCTGGAGGCGGAGCGCTGGGGCGACGAGGTGCTGCAGAGCGCCGTGCGCCGCCTCCTGGACGCCGGGTTCGTGCGCGCCCCCCGCGCGATGGAGGGCTACGCCGCCGACGCCCACCTGCCGCTGCCGGCTGCCTCGATGAGGCCGCTGATGCCGCTGACCGCGCGCCTGATGGCGCTGCGCAACAGCGCCGGCGAGGCGCCGGTGCGCTCAGACCTCGCAGCGCTTCCGCGCCACCTCGAGAAGATCGAGCAGTGGATCGAGACGGGCGATCTCGGCGGCGATCCCCCGAACGCGGCCGACCTTCAGATCGGCTCCTCGATTCGGCTGCTGGCGAGCATCGCCGATCTGCAGCCGCTGATCGAAGCCCATCCGCGCGTCGCCGCGCTCACGCGGTACTTCGCAAGCCCCCAGGCCGGCGAGATCCCGGCGGGCACGCTGCCCGCGCAGTGGCTGCCGCAAGCCTCCTGACCGATCAGCGCGGGACGACTTCGATCCAGTCGAGGCGCGCGCCGCACAGCGAGCGCCAGCGCGCCGCCGGCAGCACGCTCAGATGCTGCAATCCGGCGCCTCCGGACGGAGTGAAGACGATCGTCTGCAGGTAAGCTTCGCTGCCGCTGCCCGGCGCGAGGCTGAAGCCGGAGCGCGAGATCGAAAGCGTGTGCCGGCCGGCGCTCAAGCGCACGCGGATCGGGCGCATCGGATCGGGGCTGTCGCCATTGCCGCTGACTTCGCCGCCGACCGAGCCGATGTGGCGTCCGTCGATCTGCACGCTGAGCGTCGGCATCGCCTCGCCCTGCAGCCAGAGCTCATAGACGCCGGCGTGCGGGGCGCTGAACGTGCTCCACAGTCGCCCAGCCTTGTCCATCACGAACTCGATGCCGTGGCGGTACCACCCGGCGGTGTGATGCAGCGCGCCAAAGCCGATCTGGATCGCCTCCGGATGGCTGTCGACGACGAGCTCCGCATTGTGCGCGAGCGCCACCCGCGCCATCTGCCTGGCCAGAGGGCAGCTTGCGCGATGCGCGCCCTGGAGCCCGCTCGCAAGCAACGCCGGACGCGCACCGTGGATGCGACCCCAGACCTGGTAATAGGAGCCCTGCCACAGCAGCCGGTAGGCGGCCGGCGGCCTGTATGCCAGCGGATTGATGCGCGTCACGATCAGCGGGTAGCCCGCCAGCGCAGCCGGCTTTGCGCGCTCGAGGTCGACCGTGTGTCCGTGGCCCTTGGAAGTTTGCGTCAGCGCCGGGGGCGCGTTCAGGAAATCTGGTCCGCCGATGTCGAGCGAGCGCAACTCGTACATCGAGTATTCGTCGAAGTCGGTGAAGAGAGTCGGGCCCTTGCCGGCAAAGCGGGCGTTCAACGAAGCCATCTCGTCGTAGCGTGCGGTCGGCGCCAGCTCGGAGTCGTGGTATTGAGCCGCATCGGAGAGCAGCACGCCACCGGCGATCGCCGCTGCCACCGCCCCGGCGAGCGCCAGCGTGCCCGGCGCAAGCAGACGCGCTTGCGGCGCCGGGCGCCACTGGCGCAGGGCCGCCACGCCGGCCCAGGCCGCCAGCATCACAAGCGGCGAGCTCAGCATCAGCACCTTGGCGTCCACCCAGGTCGTTCCATATGCGTAGAGCACAAGCGAGGCGGCAAGCGACCCGAGCAGCCACCCGCTCAGCGCGAAGCGCCGTCGCAGCAGCAGGTGGGCGACCCCGACCAGTGCAGCCAGCGCGATCACCGCCACGAGCGCATCGGTGAGCCGGGCGGCGCTGCCCGTGGGCACTCGCAGGTAGCTGCCCGAGAGCCAGATGCCGACCGTCTGCACCGGCCGCAGCGGCGTCACCAGGTTGCCCGGATCGGTCGTGCTCGCGATCGCGGTGGAAACGCCGACCGAACTTGCGCCATGCGCCCAGGTCGGCCACGCGAACACCAGCACGGTCAGCCCCATGCCGCCGAGCAGGCGGGCCGCTCCCGCCGGCGTCCACTGCCCCCGACCGATCGCCGCGCCGCCGAGCAGCCCGAGCACGAGCAGCGCGACCAGCACCCACGCGCCGAAGCCCACACCGAGCGCCGAGACGCCCGCTGCCGCCAGCAGCGCGAACGGGATGCCGGCGCGCACGCCGGCCCTGAGCCAGCTCCTGTGGCTCGCCACCATGAAACCGATCCCCAGCAGCATCGGCACCGCGACGATCTCCTTCACCGAGGCGATCAGCTCGTATGCATAGACCAGCGCCGGCAGAGTGATGCTCAGCGCCGCCACCCCGGCCCAGACGCCGTCGAGCCCAAGCCGCTTGACCAGCAGCCATGCGGGACCGATGCCCAGCGCCAGCGCGAACGCGTTGAAGGGCTGGAAGCTCCATATCAGCGGCAGGCGCAGCAGGAAGGAGCTGGCGCCGAACAGCGTGTCGGCGCCGCTCGGGTAGCCGCTGTTGAAGTAGTCGTTGACGAGCTGCCCGTAGGAGTTGTGCAGGTCCAGTCCGCCGAAGCTGCTGCCGTGAGAGATCAGGTAGTCGACTCCGATCATGTGGATGGAGGAGTCGGTGAGGACCATGTAGGAGGAGAAGGACGATCGTCCCCCGAGCAGAACCGGCGCGATCGCGATCAGATACGCGAACACGACAAGCCCGACCTGGGCGCGGGCGCCGGCGCGGGTGCGCAGCGCAAGCGCCAGCTGCCCGATGCGGGCCCTGCCGGCGAGCAGCCCGGCCAGCGCGACCACGGCCACGATGTAGGGCGAGGCCGGCGCCATCCAGGCGATCCAGGTGCTGAGCTGGGTGATGCCGATCAGCGTCGCCATGCCGGCGAGCGGGATCAGCGCGGCCGGCAGCGCCGGCCGGCCGATGCGATCGACCAGCAAACCGGCGCCTGCGCAGAGCAGCGCCAGCACCGTGGGATAGACGAAGACGGTCAGCAGGAACATCCGGCCAGCCGTCCCTGGTCCGATGTCAGCCGCGTCTGGCGACCCGCAAGCGGACGGCGCGCGTCAGCAAATCAGCGCAAGCTAAGGCAGATCTAAACGATCGACGCGCAGTACGCCGCCCGCCCGGGCTCGACTATGACTTGGTGATCACCTTGCCGGCCGGCGAGAGCACCCACCACAGCGCGCCAAAGGAGTTGATCCCCTGGCCCGAGATGTCGGTTTCCGTGGTGTCGGGCGAGTAGTAGTAGAGCGGATGGCCGCCGTAGGTGACCTGCTTTGTGCCTTCCGAGCGAGTGATCGTGCCGAGCTTGGCCGCGCTCGCGCCGCCTTCCGCCTTCGGGGCGCCCGTCGTGGTGACCGGCGGCCATGCGCCGGCGCAGGCGCCGTAGCAGGCCGAGGTGCCGCCGTGGTCCGCCGCGAACATGTAGACGGTGAGCTTCTTCGGTCCAGCAGCGAGGATCGTGGTGCCCAGCACCGGGTTGGACTTGGTCGTGATCGCCGTCGCGGTAGCCGCCGCCGTGCTGGTGCTTGCGGACGAGTAGGCGCTCGTCGTGGATGTACTGGAGCTCGCGCTCGGTTTGCTGCTGCTGCCGCAGCCGGCGAGCAGGATCGCCACCGCGATTGCAAAGACACCCGGCACGCCGCTGCTTGATCTTCTCATCGGACCTCCAGCTCGATCTACCTGTGGATGCGCCTGTATTTCGCAGGCGCCATGACTTTAGAGACTCCGTCACCGCGCCGATCCTTCCGCGCCGATCGAGACGCTCAGGCGCCAGGCGGCAGGCGCAGCGGCGGGCCGGCGAAGCGCACGCCCTCACCTCGCACGGGCAGCGCAGCCAGCGCGTCCGCGAGCGACTCGCCTGCGGGCGTCCGCATCTCGAAATCCAGCTCCAGCGCCGGGATCAGCACGAATCGTCGCGTCAGGACCTGCTCGTGCGGCAGCGCGAGCCGCTCGTGACTCATCTCCACCTCGCCGAGCATCAGGATGTCGATGTCGATCGGGCGGGGTCCGTGACGCGGCCCGCCGGCGGCGCGGCCGAGCTCTGTCTCCAGGCGCTTTGCGAGATCGAGCAGCGGCAGCGGTTGGAGCGTGGTGGCGATCAGCAGGCAGGCATTCAGAAAGCTCGGCTGGTCGAGGATCTCGCCCACCGGATCGGTGTCGTAAAGGCTCGAGCAGGCAAGCACCTCGACGCCGGCGTGCGCGAGCGCATCCACCGCCGCCTGCAGATGCTCGCGACGGTTGCCGAGGTTGCAGCCCAGGCCGAGCAGCCCCCGCCTTAGAAGGTCTTTCAAAATAGGCGGTGCGGTCGGGGCGTGCATGGACCAAGCTGGGCGACGCGGGACGGCGCAGCGCGTGCTGGTGGCACGCGCAAGCCGTCGCGTGGCGACCCAGCGCCGCGTCCAGGTGCGCATCCGGGCGTGACGATCTTTTTGAAAGACCTTCTTAGCTGCGCGCCCGCCACTACTCGCCCGGCTCGCGCCAGACCTCGACGGCAACCTCGTCGACCGGCAGCGGGATCGGAGGCTCCGGCTTTGCGGCCTTGACCCACACGCCCTGCAGCTCGTAGTCGGAGATCAGGCGGTCGGCGATGCTGCTGCAAAGCCGCTCCAGCGTCCGGTGAGAGCGCTGCTGGGCGATCAACGTGACCAGCTGGCAGACCTCCGCGTAGTCGACGGTGTCCTCGATCCGGTCGGTCGCGGTCGCATCGGTCTGCCCGAGCTCCAGGCGCAGATCGAGGACCAAGCGCTGCCCAACCTCCCGCTCGGCCTCGCTGACGCCGTGGTGGGTGTAGATCGAGAGACCGCTGATCTCGATGCTCACCGATTCCAGCGCGTCCTCGTCCTCCTCGCCGTCGAGCTCCTCGCCGCCGAAGTCCTCCCGCTCTTCGGCCTCCAGGTCGCCTTGCGGCTCCTGCTCGCTCAGGCCGTCGTCTGCCGGCTCGCGCTCTTGCTCGTCCATTGACGGCCCAACGTAGCAGCCGTGAGCGCAAGCGCATCTCGCACGGGCGCGACATCGTGGACGCGAAACACGCTCGCGCCCCGCTCGAAGGCCAGCACGTTGGTCGCGATCGTGCCGGGCAGCCGCCGCTGCACCTCGACCGGCTGCTCCAGTCCCACCGCATCGGCAGCCACGCGACCGAGGAAGCTCTTGCGTGAGGTGCCGATCACGAGCGGGCGCCCGAGCTGCGCAAGCTCCGCCAGCCGCCGCAGCAACTCGAGGTTGTGCGCGGCGGTCTTGCCGAAGCCGATGCCGGGATCGAGCAGCAGCCGGGTCTCCGCGATCCCCTGCGAGATCGCCCAGCTCATCCGCTCTTCGAGGAACGCCTTGACCTCGGCCACCACGTCGTTATATCGGGGCCCACCCACCCCGCGCTGCATCGTGCGCGGCTGCCCGAGCATATGCATCAGGCAGCACTCCACGCCGGCATCGGCCACGACGGCGGCCATCTCCGGGTCACCGCGCAGCGCGGTGACATCGTTGAGCATGTGCGCACCCGCCGCCAGCGCCGCGGCGGCCACGGCCGCGCTGCAGGTGTCGATTGAGATCACAGCGCCGGGCAGGCGCCGCGAGAGCTCCTCGATCACGGGCAGCACGCGCCGCAGTTGCTCCTCCGCGGCTACAGGCTCGGCCCCCGGCCGCGTCGACTCGCCGCCGATATCGACGATCGCCGCGCCTTCCTGCACCAACTCGACGCCATGCGCAACCGCATCCTGCACATGCAGATAGCGCCCACCGTCCGAGAAGGAATCCGGCGTGACATTCAGCACGCCCATCAGGGCAAACGGAGGGTCAAACACAGTCCGATGAGCGTATCGTCGTGGCTGGCAAGGACGCAGTGAGCGTGGCGTACTACGTACGCAAGCGAGCGAGGACGCCGCCAGGCGCGACTAGACGCCGTCGGCGGTGCCGCCGGCGAGCCCCGGACGCGGGATCGGGCGCGGAACCTCCCGGCCCGCGCGGCCCGCAGGCGACGGCGGAGGCGCCGGCAGCTCAGGCGTTGCCTCCTCTTCGGGCGGAAACACCTCGCCCTCGCTCTTGCCCGCAAGCAGCGCCTCGAACTCGAGCTTCTCGATCGTCTCCCGCTTGACGAGGATCTGCGAGATCGTGTCGAGCTTGTCGCGATGGTCGGTGAGGATGTCGCGGGCGCGCTGGTGCGCCGATTCCACGATCCGCAGCACCTCGTCGTCGATCTCGCGTGCGATCTCGTCGGAGTAGTCGGGCTCGGTCGAGAACTCGCGGCCGAGGAACGGCTGGCTGTGATCGTGGCCGAAGACGCGCGGGCCGAGCTTCTCGCTCATGCCGAAGCGCATCACCATCTGCTTGGCTGTCTGGGTCACCTTTTCGATGTCGTTGGAGGCGCCGGTCGTGATCTCGCCGAAGATGATCTCCTCCGCGGCGCGGCCGCCGAGCGTCATCGCCATCGTGTCGTTGAGCTCCGCCCTGGTGGTCAGGAAGCGGTCTTCCTGGGGCAGCGAGATCGTGTAGCCGAGCGCCTGCCCGCGGGAGATCACCGAGATCTTGTGGACCGGGTCTGCGTACTCGAGGTAGTTGCCGACGATCGCGTGGCCCATCTCGTGGTAGGCGGTTATCAGCCGCTCCTTCTCGCTCATCACCCGCGTCTTCTTCTCGGGGCCGGCGATCACGCGCATGATCCCCTCCTCGAGCTCTTCCTGGCCGATCTCGCGACGGCCGGTGCGGGCCGACAGCAGCGCGGCCTCATTGATCAGGTTGGAGAGGTCGGCGCCGGTGAAGCCGGGGGTCTGGCCCGCGAGCGCGTCGACGTCGATGTCCTTGGCCAGCGGCTTGCCGCGCGTGTGAACCTCAAGGATCTTCGAGCGGCCCTTGCGGTCAGGACGATCGACGGCGATCTGGCGGTCGAAGCGTCCGGGGCGCAGCAGCGCCGGGTCAAGGATGTCGGGCCGGTTGGTGGCCGCGATCATGATGATGTTGTCCTTGGCCTCGAAGCCGTCCATCTCGACCAGCAGCTGGTTGAGGGTCTGCTCGCGCTCGTCGTGGCCGCCGCCGAGGCCTGCGCCGCGGTGGCGGCCGACGGCGTCGATCTCGTCCATGAAGATGATGCAGGGGGAATTCTGCTTGGCCTGCTCGAAGAGGTCGCGCACGCGCGAGGCGCCGACGCCGACGAACATCTCGACGAAGTCGGAGCCGGAGATCGAGAAGAAGGGCACGCCCGCCTCGCCGGCCACGGCGCGCGCCAGCAGCGTCTTGCCGGTGCCCGGCGGCCCGTAGAGCAGCACGCCGGTCGGGATCCGCGCGCCGAGCGCCTGGAACTTCTTCGGGTTCTCCAAGAACTCCTTGATCTCGTGCAGCTCCTCGACGGCCTCGTCGACGCCGGCGACATCCCTGAAGGTGATCTTCGGCGAGTCGGCCGAGAGCCGCTTGGCACGCGACTTGCCGAAGCTCATCACGCGCGAGCCGCCGCCCTGGACCTGGTTCATGATGAACAGCCAGAAGCCGAGGAACAGCGCGACCGGCAGGATGTAGCTCAGCAGCGAGAGCCAGACGCTGCTCTTGTCGGTTTCGACGTTGAAGGCGACGCCGGCCTTTTCGAGCTTTTCAATCAGCTTCGGCGCCGCGGATGGCACGTAGCCGACTTCGTATTTTTCGCCTTTGTCCTTCAGGGTGACTTCGACCGCGTTGCCTTTCTGCTTGATCTCCGCAGACTTGACTTCGCCGCCCGGAAGTTCCTTGCTGACGAGCGTCTGATAGGTGCGGACCGGTTCGTTGGAATGACCCACCGAGGTCAGCTTGGAGACGAAGAACGCCAGCACGACCACGAGCAGGATCGGCAACGCTGCACTCTTGAAGAAACGGTTCATAGCGATGTCTCATTGGCTGCCGCGGCGCGTTTGTCGCCGCTGGCCAGTGGTTCAGCGTACCACGGGCGACTCTGCGCGCCGGACGGTCAGTGGCCCTCCAGCGCCGCGACGTAAGGCAGGTTTCTGAAGCGCTCGGCGTGGTCGAGGCCATAGCCGACCACGAACCGATCCGGGATCGCAAAGCCCACATAGCGCATCGGCAGCTCCACCTTGCGGCGATCGGGCTTGTTCAGCAGCGCGCAAACCTCCAGCGAGCGGGGCCCGCGCGAGCCGAGATTGCGCATCAGGTACTGGAGGGTCAGCCCCGAGTCCACGATGTCCTCGACGATCAGCACGTCTCTGTCTTCGATCGCAGCGTCGAGATCCTTGAGTATCCGCACCACGCCCGAGGAGTCGGTGGCCGAGCCGTAGGAGGCCACAGCCATGAAATCGACCTGGACGGGCACCTCGATCTGGCGCATCAGATCGGAGATGAAGAAGATCGCGCCCTTGAGCACGCCGATCAGCAGCGGCGTGCAGCCGGCGTAGTCCTGCGAGATCTGCGCTCCCAGCTCGGCCACGCGCCGACGGAGATCCTTCTGCGCGACGATCACCTCCCCCACGCCTGGCTGCTCTCCGATCGCGGCGCCCGCAGCGCCGGCGTGGGCCTGCGCTGTGCTCGGCTGGCTGCCCACCCGCATCAGTCTAGTCCTCGAAGGTCTCGCTCGGCTCCGCCGGCCCGGCCGGCCCCGCTCGCGGCGGCAGCCGCACCATGCATAGCCTGCCGCCCTCCACCACGGCGCCGACGAGCGCCCCGATGTGCAGCTCGTAGCGACCGCCGCCGCGCGCGCCGAGCTCAACGATCTCGGCCACGCGCTCGCCGGCCTGGGGCACGAGCCGGCCCGCGACCTGCTCGGCCAGCCGCACCACGACCATGCGCGCGAGCGCGCATGGCAGCGCCGCCAGGCGCTCGATCGCGATGCTCTGCGCGCCGCCAAGCTCCTCATCCACCAGCCCCTCCAGCAGCTCGGTCTCCTGCCGCAGCAGCTCCGCCGTGCGCAGCACGTTCGCCTCGGCCGCGGGGTGCAGCTCGCGCAGCGCCGGCAGCAGCCGGTGCCGGACCCTGTTGCGAACGTAGCGCTCGCTGAAGTTGCTCTGATCCTCGCGCCAGGAGAGCCCCCTCGCGCGGCAGTACTGCGCCGTCTGCTCGCGGTCGATTCCGAGCAGCGGCCGTACCAAACGCCCCTCCTGCGCGCTCATGCCAAGCAGCGCGCGGCGCCCCGGCGACGCCGCAAGCCGATAGAGGATCGTCTCCACCTGGTCGGATGCGGTGTGCCCCACGGCGATCGCAGCGTCGCGGCGCTGCGCGATCCGCTCCGCCGCCTCATAGCGCACATCGCGCGCCCAAGCCTGCAGATTGCCCTCGATCGGCTCGCCGCCCTCGCGCGCGCGCACGACCTCCAACGCGACGCCCAGGCGCTCACAGAGCGCGACGCAGTGGCGCTCGTCCTCCTGCGCCTCCGAGCGCAGGCCGTAGTTGACGTGCAGCGCGCAGACCGAGGCCGGCACGCAGAGCCTCACCGCGACATCGACTAGACAGACGGAATCTCTACCGCCGGAGAGCATCGCCACGACAGGCCGGCCTGCGGGCAGCAGCCCGCCCCCGCGAACCTGCTCGAAGATCTGCTCGGCGAGCGCGTCATCCACGCCGTCTGGCCGCCTGGAAGAGCTCGGTCGGCTGCGAGAAGCCCTTCAGCGCGACCTCGCCAATCCGTTCGAAGGCCAGGCCGTCGACGCCCGCCGCGGCATCCACGACCGCGCGGGTCACCAGCACCTCGCCGCCGCTGGCCCGCGCGACCACGCGCGCGGCCTGGTTGACCTCGCGCCCGTAGTAGTCGCCGTCGCGATAGAGCGCATCGCCGTGGTGGATCCCGATCCGAGGCGGGGGCTCGGGGGTCGGATCGCGGCGCCCCCGTCGCGGGCGGCGGGCGAGCCGCACCGCCCAGTCGGTCAGCGCGACCGGGTCGGCCGCGACGATCATCACCTCATCCCCAAGCGTCTTGATCACGCGCGCGTCGGCGGGCAGCGTGCGCGAGACCGTCTCCACGAACCGCTCGACCGCCGCCACCGCCTCCTCGTCGCCGCGCTCCTCGGTCAACCGGGTGTAGCCGGCCAGGTCGGCGAAGCCGATCGCCACGCGCATGCGCCCCTGCCCCTGGGACTGCCCGTCGAGGTCGTTCTCGATGTGCCCGATCACGTCCTGCTCGACGAAGTAGGTGAGCATCCGCGCGTGGAAGTAGTTCATCAGCGGCACCACGAACGGCAGCATCTCGCGGGTCAGCGCCTCCATCTCCTCCGCGACCTCCACGCCGGGCACCCCGGCCCGCATCAGCGGCTCGTGCACGTAGAGGTGGAAGAGCCGCACCTCGGCGTCGGCGATCTGGGCGATGGCTTGCGCGTAGACGCGCGCCAACTGCAGCAGCACCGGCAGCGGCAGCCCCGCGGCCAGTATCTCTCCGACGTACTTGAGCATCTGCAGGTCCTGCTCGGAGAAGGAGTCGATCGAGAGCCTGCTCGTGCCCATCGCGGCGTAGATGCGCTCGATCATCTCGGAGCTCAGGCCCGTCAGCCGCGCCGCTTCGGCCAGCGAGTGACTGGCTTCATCGCCGGCGAGCAGTTCGTCGATGTAGCCGAACACGAGCCGGCCGCTCTGCGTCGCCTCCCGGATCTGCTGCACCGTGTAGCCGCGCTCGCGCAGACTGGCCACGATCCGCACCTGCGAGGCCGCGGCGGGCGTCCAGTCGCCTTCGTACTGCGGCACGAGCCCGTCCTTGACCCAGCGCCTGACCGTGCCGGCCGAGACTCCGGCGCGCTGGGCGACGCGAGCGAGCGTGAGCTCGGCGCTCAACGCAAGCTCGTTGTGAAGGTTCGATCGATCCCGTCGCGGAGCACGGCCGCCGACCTGGAGGGCGTCGCCATGGCTGGCAGTCTAGAGTCGCCGACCGCATGAATGCCGGCGAGCCCCTTCACATTCGTCCCACCGCGCCGATCGCGACTCGGGCGCTGTTGCCGGGCGACCCCGGACGGGCACTCGCGCTCGCTCAGGCCCTGATCGAGACGCCGCGGATGTTCAACCACCACCGCGGGCTGTGGGGCTATACCGGGCCCGCGCGCGCCGACGGCATGCCGCTGACGATCCAGAGCACCGGCATGGGCGGCCCCTCGGCGGCGATCGTCCTGCAGGAGCTCGTGATGCTCGGCCTGCGCAGCGCGGTCCGCGTCGGCACCGCCGGCGCGCTCGATCCGGCGCTGGCGCTGGGGGACGTCGTTCTTGCGACCGAGGCGATCGCGGCCGACGGGACCGGGGCGGCGCTGAGCGACGGAAGGCGTCCCGCCGCCGACCCTGAGCTCGCCGCGGCGCTGGTGCAGGCCGCCTCCCCGCAGCGCAGCGGCCCGATCGTAAGCACCGACCTCTTCTACGACCCCGGCTCGCCGCAGCGCGAGCGCGGCTGGCAGGCCGAAGGGGCGCTCGCCGTGGAGATGGAGGCCGCGAGCCTATTTGCGCTCGGCGCCCTCCACGGCGTCGCCGTCGGATGTCTGCTGGCCGTCTCCGACGTGTTCCCGACGCCCGGCACCCGAGAGCGGATCGAGGACGACGCGCTGCTTGCCGTCGCCGAGCGCATGGGCGCCGCGGCGCTGACCGCGCTCGCGGGGCGCTGAGCGCCGGGCGCGAGCGGCGTTTCAGGCCTTCGAAGACTTCGGCTTGGCGCGTGTCGCCGGCTTGGCGCGCGTGGCCCTGGCAGCCCGCTTGGAGCCCGCGGGCTTGCTCGCAGGCGCCGTCGCCCGCCTGGCGGCCGCGGGCTCGGCGGCCGCCGGCTCGGCCGCCAGCTCCTGCACCTTGGCCGCGATCGCCTTCAGCTGCTCCTCGATCGCGCCGAGCCGCCGGCCGGTGCTGCGATCGATCTGCGAGACCCCGTCCTCGATCCCCTCCAGCCGCTGGGAGAAGGAGCGCAGCCGCCGCGTGAGCCTTTCGATGTCCGCGGCGGAGGGCAGGTTCAGCGCGCCCATCGCAAGCTCCTGCGCCTGGGCGGCCTTCTCGCGCGCGTCGAACGCGCGGCCGATCGCGCCGCTGACGACAGGGTTGTCCAGGAGGTCGCTGAGCGCGCGACCGAGCCTGTCCTCGGCGCCGTTCGCCAACCGGTCGCGCAGCGCCCCCACTCCGTGTTGATCTCCGCTCATCTCGGGGAGGATACGGTGCCGGTGTGGCCCAGCGCGTCTTCCCCTTCCTCCAGGTCGAGATGCCCTTCGAGCTCGGCGTGCCCGACGGGCGCTGGATGGTGCGCGAGCGGGGATCGACCCGGGTGCAGCGCGTGGTCGTGCTTGCGACCGTGGCCGCCCGGCGCGCCGAGCCGAGGCAACGCGGCCGGCGAGACTCACAGCAGCCGCCGCAGGCGGAGCCCCCGCAGGTGCCGGTGACGCGCGCGACGCTGGTCGTCGCGCAGCCGCTTGCCGACGAGGTCGCCGCGCAGGCCTGGCTCGAGGCGATCGACTCCGAGCAAGAGATCGACTCGGCGTTCGAGGCGCTCAACCGGCTGCTGGCTGCGCACCGCATCGCCGCCGCCGACCCCTACGCCCACGAGGTCGCGCCCCCGCAGGCGCTGGCGCTGAGAGCCGGCTTCGGCCACGGCGAGCAGGTCGCGGAGGGACGCTGGCTGCAAGCGCGAGAGCTCCACATGCCCCGCCCACCTCGCTGGCGTCGCGGACGGCGCGCAGCGATCCTGCGCTCTCAGGAGCGCCTGGCAAGCCTGCTCTCCTCGCAGCGTGGCGCGCTGCTCTGCGAGGAGCTGGCCCTGCGCGCGCGGCTCGACCTCGACCTCGGCCGGCTCGTGCACGCTGCGGGAGAGCTCGACCGCGCGCTCGCCCTGGCCGTCATCGAGCTGCAGGGCGAGCCCGGCCAGAATCTGCCCCTGCGCGTCAACGAGCTTCGCCGGCTCCGCGAGGATGTCGGGGAGATCGCGCAGCGAACGCTCAGCGCGGCCGGCGCACCCGGCGCGCAGGACGCCGAGGCGCTCGCTGCCGCGCTTGCGCGCCTGGAGGCCGCTCTGCGAGCGCGCGCGATGGCGCTCACCTGGCGCTGAGGCTCTGTGCCCCGGCGCCCAGGAAGCCGGCCACCTCGTCCTGTGGCAGCGGAGGCGAGTAGAGGAACCCCTGTCCGCAGTCGCAACGCTCCCGCCTCAGCACGGCGAGCTGGCGGCGATCCTCGATCCCCTCGGCGATCGTCTGCAGCCCCAGCATCTTGCCCAGCCGCACGAGCGTGTGGATCAGCGGCGCCGCCTCCTTCGATCGCGCCAGGCCCGCCACGAATGAGCGGTCGATCTTCAGCGAGTGGACGGGGAACTGGCGTAGGTAGGCCAGCGAGCTGTAGCCCGTGCCGAAGTCGTCGACCGCGACGCGCACGCCGATCTGCTTGAGCGCGTGCAGCCGGCTTGCGACCGCGGCCGCATCCTGCATGATCGTGGTCTCGGTCACCTCCAGCGTGAGCGCGCTCGGCTCAAGGCCGCTGGCGCGCAGCGCCTCGCGCACTTCCGCGACCAGCCCCTCCCTGTCGATCTGCCGCGCCGAGACGTTGACGGCGACGCCGATCTGGTGGCCTTCGCGCCGCCATGCGGCCGCGCTCGAGCACGCGCGCGCGAGCACCCAGCGCCCGATCGGGACGATCAGGCCGCTGTGCTCGGCGATCGGGATGAACTCCGTCGGCATCACGAGCCCCCGAGTCGGATGGCGCCAGCGCAGCAGCGCCTCCAGGCCCAGCGTGCGCTCGGTGCGCAGGTCGAACGTCGGCTGGTAGACGATCTCCAGCTGATCGGCCTCCACCGCCTCGGCGAGGTCCATCTCCAGCGTCATCCGGTCTTGGATCGCGGTGTGCATCCGCGACTCGAAGAGCACGTGGTGCGCGCCACCGATCGCCTTGGCCTCGGTCATCGCCACCTCGGCGTCGCGCAGCAGCTCCTCGGCGTTCTGCCGGGGGCCGACCGCGATCCCGATGCTCGCGCTGAGCGTCAGCTGCCTCCCCGACTCCGAGGAGATCTCGTAGGGCACCCGCAGCACCTCCAGCAGGCGCTCGGCGACCAGTTCCGGGCCGGCGTCCAGGTGCGCCGCCTCGACCAGCACGAGGAACTCGTCTCCGCCGAGGCGCGCGGTCGAGTCGGCGTCGCGCAGCGCGGTCTGCAGCCGCTCCGCGACGGTCCGCAGCACGACGTCCCCGACCGTGTGCCCGAATGTGTCGTTGATCTGCTTGAAGCGGTCGAGGTCGATGCACAGCGCCGCCACCGGGGTGCGCTCGCGCCGGCTCCTGACGAGCATCTGCTCGGCGCGGTCGAGCGCAAGCACGCGATTGGGCAGGCCGGTCAGCGAGTCGTGCATCGCCTGGTGGCGCAGCTCGCCCGAACGGCGCTCGGCGAGCGCAAGCGCCGCCCGGCGCTCGCGCAGCAGGACCAGCGCGAGCGCGAACAGCAGCGCGCTGATGATCGCCCCGGCCGAGAACGCGAGCAGGCCCTGGGCATCGGCCGAGCGACCGGTGGGCAGGCCGACGCCCGCCGCTGCCAGAAGCCAACCGCCCCCGTCCGGCAGCGCCAGCCGCTCCGCGAAGGCGCCGCCACGCCGGCGCGTCCCCGCGGTGCCGATCAGCTGCGCGCCGGTGTCTGGATTGCGGTGATAGAGTGCCAGCTCCAGACCCCGATGGCCTTTGAGCGCCGCGAGCATCGCGGCCGGCGCATCCAGCGAGCTCCACACCCAAGCGCTCACCGCGGCCCTGCGCTGCGCAACGGTGGCGATGGCCGCGCCGGCGCGGTAGACGGCGGTGCCGACGAACACGGTGCCAAGCGCCGGAGGCGCCACCACGAGCGCGCCGGTTTCGGTCTCCTCGCGCAGCTCCTTGGCCGCGCCGGGCAGCGCCGTGCTGCACCAGTCGGCGTGCGTGGCGGCCTCGATCAGCGCGTTCGTCCCAAGCTGCGAGACGCCGGCAGAGAGCAGGCAGTAGCTGGGTCTGCGGCCGCTCGGCACGATCTCGTCGCTGCCGCCGGAGAAGCGCATGAACGTGGGATCGGAGAGCCTGCTGCGCTGAAAGGCGGCCAGCTCGCGCGCGGGCACGAGCGAGACGATGCCCGTGGCAAGGCTGCCGATCTGGCGCTGGTTGCCTTCCAGCGCCGCGTACCACCGGCTGAAGCCGGCCTCGTTCAGATTCGGCTGCATCTCCACGAGCGCCCGCACCGTGGCGATGAAGTCGCTGTCGCGGCGCAGCTCGCTGCCGAGCGTCGCCGCCACGTCGAAGACGCCCTCGTGGAAGCTCGCGCGTTCGTCTTTGCGTGCGCTCGCATGCCACAGCAGCCCGGCGAGCACCGAGAGGGAGAGCCCCACCCCCAGCAGGCAGAACGCGGGCAGCATCGACCAGCGCCACCGCGAACGCCGGCGCGTCGGGGCCGCTCGCGTCGCGTCGGCCTGCTCGGAAGTCGCCTCGATGGCTTTGGACATTTCGCCTCGCTTCGCTCATCGAACGTTCTGAGACAGAACTGAAGTGCGCTAAAGCGGCTGCCGCGGCGACCGATCACTGTGAGGAGATGTCCGATACCGACGGCACATCACGCTCTGACCCACCAGCGCTCACAGTGGTGCCGAGAGCCGCGCCTGCTCACGACGCCTCCGGAAGCGCGGCCCTGCGCGCGCTCGGCGATGAGCTCAACGCCCGCACCGGCGAGGTCGTCGATCGGATCGTCTGCATGGTCGAAAGCTCGGGCAAGCTCCTGGACTCGCGCGTCGAGGACCGGTTCATGCGCGTCGGCGAAGTCTCGACGATCGCGGTCGCGCGCTGGATGGCGGGCGGCGGCGAAGAGTCCGCGCGCGAGGTCGGGCGCGAGTCCTCGCGCATCTTCGGGCAGCTCGGAGCGCAGCGAGACGCGCCGCTGAACGAGCTGATCAAGCGCTGCCTGCGCTGGCGCGACGCCGCGGCCGAGGTGCTGGGAGAGATCGCGCAGGAGCGGCAGCTGGGGCCGGACGTGCTGGCAACTGCGCTGCAGATGCTCCAGCGCAGCCTCGACGTCACGCTCGTGCGGATGGGCGAGTCCTTCGAGGCCGAGCGCAAGCGCGCCCACGACGAGCTCGACCGCCAGCAGGAGGAGCTCTCCTTCATGGCCACCCACGACTCGCTCACCGGCCTGCCGAACAGGGCGCTGATCATCGACCGGCTCGGTCACATGCTCGGCCGCTCGCGCCGCAACAGGACGCCGGTCGCGGCCCTGTTCATCGACCTCGACAACTTCAAGAGCATCAACGACTCGCTCGGGCACGCCACCGGGGACGAGCTGCTGCGGGCGGTGGCGGCGCGGCTGCAGGGCGTCGTACGCGAGACCGACGCGCTCGGCCGCCTCGGCGGCGACGAGTTCGTCGTGGTCGCCGAGGAGCTTCTCGCTCGCGGCCGGCCCGGAGCTGATCGCCGAGCGCCTGCTCGAAACGCTCAAGCAGCCCTTCCAGCTGGCCGGCCACGAGGATACCCCGCTGACCGTGACCGCGAGCGTCGGGATCGCCGTGGCCGCCGATGGCACCGCGGGCGAGTTGCTGCGCGACGCCGACATCGCGATGTACCGCGCCAAGTGGGACGGCAAGAACCGCTACACCGTCTTCGAGTCGGCGATGCAGGACGCGCTGCGCAACCGCATGGTGCTGGAGATGGATCTGCGCAGCGCGCTGGAGAAAGACGAGTTCTTCCTGCTCTATCAGCCCACCTTCGACCTGGAGAGCATGACCACCACCGGCGTCGAGGCGCTGATTCGCTGGGCCAGCCCGACGAGGGGCCTCGTGCAACCCAACGATTTCATCCCGCTCTTGGAGGAGACGGGGCTGATCGTCGAGGTGGGCAGATGGGTGCTCACACAGGCCTGCGCCCAGGGCGCCGAGTGGCACCGCGCGGGCCACGAGATCGACATCGCCGTCAACGTCTCCGCGCGCCAGCTCGACACCGACGAGCTGCTCGACGATGTCCGCGACGCGCTGCAGAGCAGCGGCCTGCGCCCGGAGTCGCTGACGATCGAGGTGACAGAGACGGCAATCATGCGCAACGCCGAGGAGACGGCAAGACGCCTCTCGGCGGTCAAGGAGCTCGGAGCGCGGATCGCGATCGACGACTTCGGCACCGGCTACTCCTCGCTTGCCCACCTGCAGCGCTTCCCGGTCGACTCGCTGAAGATCGACCGCTCCTTCATCGCCGCGCTCGCGGACGGACGCGAGGCCGAGCAGCTGATCCGGACGCTGGTACAGCTGGGCAAGGCGCTGTGCCTCGACACCCACGCCGAGGGGATCGAGCGCCAGCAGGAGCTCGCGATCCTGCGCGAGCAGAACTGCTCGGGCGGCCAGGGCTTCCTCTTCGCTCGTCCGCTTGACGCCGGCAGAGCGCAGGAGTTCCTCGCCAAGCGCGAGCCGGTCCGCCCGCCGCGCGGCGCCGCTGCCTAGAATCTGCCGCGTGGAGCCCACGCGAACCGCAGTCGGCACATGGAGCGGAGGGCGCTTCATGCACTTCGGGCAGGAGATTCTCAGAGCAGCGCCTGCGCGACCTTCTGCGCCCAGGTGAGGACATCGACACGGTAATCAGCGCCGACGTCTACGGCGAGGGCGCCGCGGACAGCCTCCTCGGTGAGGCGATCGCAGGTGTTGACCGCGACTCCTTCTGCCTGGTGGGCGCGATCGGCCACGACTTCTACGCAGGCGCCCGTGAAGGCGCGAAGGGCTTCCCCCGCTTCACCGATCCGCGCCTGCGCGACTCGTCGGGCTACGCCTCCTACATTCGCAGCGCGACCGAGCGCAGCCTCCAACGTCTCGGCACCGACCACCTCGACCTGCTGCTGCTCCACAACCCCGACAGCATCGGGTACTCCAGCGAGGCTGTCTGGGAGGGCATGCAGGCGGTCCGCGAGTCGGGCCTCACGACCGCGATCGGCATCGCCCCTGGGCCGGCCAACGGCTTCACCCTGGACCTGATCGACTGCTTCGAGCGCTTCGGCCCGCTGATCGACTGGGCGATGATCATCCTCAGCCCGATGGAGCCCTGGCCGGGCCGGCTGGTGCTGGAGGCAGCGCAGCGCCACGACGTCTCCCTGATCACGCGCGTCGTGGACTACGGCGGCATCTTCCACGGCGACGTGCGCCCCGGCCACGTCTTCGCCGAGCGCGACCACCGTGCCTTCCGCCCGGCCGGCTGGGTGCAGCGCGGCGCTGAGCGGCTCGACCGCATGGCCCCCTACGCGCAGCGCCACGGTCTCAGCATGCTGCAACTGGCCTGCTGCTGGAACCTCTCCCACGACCCCGTCGCCTGCGTGGCGCCAACGCTGATCCAGGAGATCGGCCCCGCCGCACGACCGATCGAGGCCAAGCGCGCCGAGCTTGCAGGGGTTCCCGCCGTCTCTCCGCTGAGCGAGGCCGAGGTCGCCGAGCTTGCAGAGGTTGGCGAGAACTTCGGATCGATGGTCTTGAAGGGCGCAAGCGCCCAATATGAAGGCGATCCGGCACCCGATCGCTGGCCACTGACCAGCAGGCTGCGCGAGACCGCTGCGCGCTGGGAGATCGCGCCTGAGCGCGATCTCAGCGCCCGCTGAACCGCGCCCGCCGCTTGCCCAGGAACGCGGAGATGCCCTCGCGCGCGTCCTCGCTGCCGAGCACGCTTGCAAACGCCTGCTTCTCGGCCTCGATGCCTGCGTCGAGATCGCCGGCGCCCGAGACCCGCTTGATCTGTTGCACCGCCAGCGGCGCCTGCCCGGCGAGCTTGCGCGCCCACATCAGCGCGGTGTCCAGCAGCTCGTGGTCGTCCACGACGCGGCTCACCAAGCCAAGCTCGTAGGCCTCCTCGGCGAGCACCGGCTCGCCGGTCAGGTTCATCTCCAGCGCCTGCGCCTCGCCCACCAGGCGCGGCAGCCGCTGTGTGCCGCCGAAGCCGGGGATGATGCCGAGCTTGATCTCCGGCTGCCCAAAGAACGCTGAGCGAGCGGCGATCCTGAAGTCGCAGGCCATCGCGATCTCACAGCCGCCGCCGTAGGCCAGGCCGTTCACGGCCGCGATCGTGCTCACGGCGCTGCCCTCCATCTCGCGCAGCAGAGCGTGCATGCTCTCCAGCAGCTCCCGCCCCGCCTGCTCGTCCATCTGCGTGAACGCCTTGATGTCGGCGCCGGCGCAGAAGAGCAGCGGATTGGAGGAGGCGAGGATCAATGCCCGCACATCGGAGGAGCTCACCCGCTCCCACACCGCCCGCAGATCCTGCACCACCTGCGGTGAGATCGAGTTCATCTGCCCGTTGGCAAGCCAGGCGATCGCCACGCCATCCCCGCGGCTCTCCAGCTTGACCAGCTGCGCCGGCTGCTTCTCGTCGGGCTGCGGGTAGGCGTAGAAGCCCTGCCCGCTCTTGGCGCCCAGCCGCCCCTGAGCCACCATCCGCCGCAGGATCCGCGGCGGCGCAAAGCGCTCGCCGTGGCGCTCCTGCGCCGCCACGATGCGCTCCAGCACAACGTCCAGCCCTTCGGCGTCGGCCTTCATGAACGGCGGCATCAGGCCACGGCGCGGGTCGAGACCGGCGCCGGCCATCATCCCGAAGTCGATGTCGCGATGGGTCGCCACGCCCTCCTCCAGCACCAGGCACGCCTCGGAGAGGGTCTTCAGCGAGAGCAGCTCGACCAGCTCCTCCACGTCGGGATCGCCCTCGCCGCAAACGTTGGCCTCGCCCTGCGGGCTGTAGAAGCCGTCCCCGCCGCTCTTGACACCGAGCCGGCCTTCTGAGACCAGACGGCGCATCGACTCCGGCACGAAGAAGCGGTCCTCGCCGTAGGACTCGGCGAGATGCTCGGCGACATGCAGGACCGTGTCCAGGCCGAGCAGGTTGATCAGGAAATAGGGCCCCATCGGCACCACGCCGGCCGCGCCGACGCCCTCGTCGATCGCCTTGATCGAGAGGCTGCCATCCTCCTGCGCGCGCCAGATCTCCGACATGCCGGCGGTGAGGATCCGATTGACGACGAAGCCCGGCACCTCGGCGCAGACGATCGGCTGCTTGCGGATCGCCTGCGCGAAGGCGACGGCGGTCGCCAGCGTCCCGGTGGAGGTGTCCTCTCCCTCCACGATCTCGATCAGCGGCATCAGCGAGGCGGGATAGAAGTAGTGAAAGCCGGCGACCTTCTCCGGCCGAAGCGTCGCCTCCCCCATCTCGGAGATCGACAGCGATGAGGTATTGGACGCAAGCACCGCATGCCCGGGCGTGACGGCGTCGAGCTCGGCGAAGACCTGCTGCTTTATCTCCATCCGCTCGGGCACCGCCTCGATCACGAAGTTGACGTCGCCGAAGCTGTCATAGACGACGGTCCCTTCGATCCGGTCCACCACCTCCTGGACAGCCTCCTGCGCCCGCTCCTCGCTGAGCTTGCCCTTCTTGACCAGGCGGGCGACCTGGCCCTCGGTGACTTTGCGGGCCTCGAGGATCCCTGCCTGGACGAGTTCCTCGTTCACGTCCTTGAGCACCACGGGAATGCCCGCGGCAGCGATCGTCTGGGCGATCTGGCCGCCCATCGTGCCGGCCCCGACGACCGCCGCCTTGAACACGAACATGTTCTGCGACCTACGCGGCAGCCGGCTCGGCGGCCCTGCGCGGAAGCAACGTTTCGCGGGCGATCACCAGGCGCTGGATCTGGGAGGTGCCCTCATACAGCTGCATGATCTTCGCGTCGCGGAAGAGCTTCTCCACCGGGTACTCCTTGATGAAGCCGTAGCCGCCGTAGATCTGGACCGCTTCGGTGGCCGCCTTCATCGCCGCGTCGGCGGCAAAGCGCTTGGCGTGCGAGGAGACCAGCGTGTTGCGTTCCCCGTTGTCGAGCATGCTCGCCGACTTCCAGGTCAAAAGACGCGCCGCTTCGATCTCGGTCGCCATGTCGGCGATCATGAACTGGATCGCCTGATGCATCGCGATCGGCACGCCGAACTGGACACGTTCCTTGGCGTACTCGCTGGCGAACTCCAGGGCCGCGCGGGCGATGCCGGTCGCCATCGCCGCCACGCCGGGGCGCGTGCGGTCGAGCGTCATCATCGCGAGCTTGAAGCCCTTGTTTTCCTCGCCGAGCAGGTTCTCGGCGGGCACCTCGACGTCGTTGAAGGAGATCGTCGCGGTGTTGGAGGCGCGCTGACCGAGCTTGTCCTCCTTCTTGTTGACCACGACGCCCCAGTCGCGCTCGACCACGAAGGCGGAGATGCCGCGGTGGCCAGCGTCCTTGTCGGTCTTGGCGTAGACGGTGTAGTAGTCGGCGTAGCCACCGTTGGTGATGAAGCACTTCGAGCCGTTGATGACGTACTTGTCGCCCATCTTCACGGCGGTGGTCCGCATCCCGGAGACGTCGGAGCCGGCATCGGGCTCGGTCAGACAGAAGGAGGCGAGCTTGAGCTCCTCGGTGACCATCCCAAGGTACTTGCGCTTGGTCTCCTCGGAGCCGCCAAGCGCGATCGGCGCCGTGGCAAGGCCGTTGCAGCCGAGCGAAGTCTGGATGCCCGAGCAGCCCCAGGAGAGCTCCTCCTCGATCAGGCAGCCGTCGAGGTAGCCGAGCCCCGGGCCGCCGTACTCCTCGGGGATGTGGGTGTTCATCAGACCCACCTCCCAAGCCTTCTGCAGGATCTCCTGCGGCCAGGTCCCGTCCTTGTCGTACTCCCAGGCGACGGGCCTGATCTCCTTTTCGGCGAAGTCGTGCGCCAGCTCGCGCAGGTTCTTCTGCTCGTCGGTGAGCGTGAAATCGACCATTTCCTGTCTGTTCTCCTCGATTGATCGGTCCCGAGGACCGGCTCGCCGACTGCCGGGGACGCCGGCGCGTCGCCGCGCGTGGGGTCTAGATTGACTAGTCAGTCAATCGCGTCAAGGGTAGCGGAGCAGCGGCTTGCGCACAAGCCGCCTCCACCCGGCGCGTCGGCCCCTCAGCGCACCAGGAACGGCGTGCTGTACGCCGAGCTCTGAGCGCCCGTGACGCTCGCCAGCACCCGATAGGCCCCACGGCGCCTGCGGATCACCGTCTTGAACGACGATCGATCGGGCCCATCGGCTCCCAACACCGCCCCGCCCACACGTGTTTCGCGACCGTGTTCGGTGCGCATGACGCTCACCTGCATGCCGTTCTCGGCCGGCGTCACGGTGCCGTAGATCCGCACGCGGTGGCGATGCCTTGTGTGCGCGTGGCGCGCTTCCACGAGCACGGTGACGGTCTCTGTCACAACCGGGCTGACCACCGCCGGCTCTGTGGTGGCCACCACTCGATATTGGCTCGTGACACCGAGGTCCAGCACAGCGAAGGAGAACCCGCCGGTCGCGCTCGTCAGCTCCGGGTTGCCGAGGTCGAGGAAGCCTGCAGTGAATGGGAAGGCATTGGACTGCAGCACCAGCCTCGCGGTTGACGTTGCCCGTGCCCGACAGCGTGCCCTGGACGGTGACCGGGCCGCCGAAGGAGACAGGGTCGGGCGATGCCACGATCTGAAGTGAGAGCGGCACCTTGGTGGTCTTCAGCGAGCGGCCGGCGCCGAGCGTGGTACCCACCCCGTTCACCGCGACCAGCCGGTAGTGGTAGATCGTGAGCGGGGAGAGTCCCGTGAGTGCGGCCCTGACCGGCACCGAGGACTTGCCGGCGCCCGCTTCAGCGAGTGGGGTCTGCTGCCCGTAGGCGTCTGTGGGCCCGTACTGGAAGTAGTAGTAGGTGGCGCTCCCGCGCGGATCGACCGAGCCTGTGAGGGTCGCCGAGCCGTAGGCGACCGCAACCGCGGAGCCCGTCTGCGCAGTCGGCTTCTCGGGCGCTGTGCGCGCCAGTGCCGGAGCAGCGGCCAGGCACAGCGCGAGGCTCGCGCCGGCGAGAACCATTGTCGTCCTAGCCACACGCCTCACGCCACGATCACACATCGTGCCTCCTCGCCGGTTGCATGTTCCCAGGCCATCTTCCTCCAAGAACACGCGAGCGACTCCGACGGCTCGCCGCGTTCATCGACGTCGGTCAGCAGACGAACCTGCGGGTAGCTGCGTGCGCGCGCCCGCAATCGGGCACAATCGGTGCATGGGCAACCCGCTCATCGACCTGATCGTGGCGATCGTCGCCATCTGCGGAGCGATCGCGGCCATCGGGATGCTCGGCCGGGGTCGCCTCGGCAGCCTCTATGACCACATCGGCCGCGACGGCGACTACTCTTCCCCCACACCGCGCCCGGAGCCCCAGCCGGGCTCGCCCGCCGCCGTCGCCGAGCGCGACCTGGAAGTCCGGCAGATGCTGCAGGCGCGCAATGAACGCCGGGCGCGCAGCGGCCAGGCTCCGCTCGACCTCGACGCAGAGCTCGCGAGGCTGCTCGACGCGCCCGCCGGCGGGCCGTCGGCGGAGGAGTCCGGGCAGGCGCAGGCCGCCCGCCACGACCCCGAGCTCGTGGAGGAACTTCGCCAGCTCGCGCAGGCGCGCAACCAGCGCCGGATCCGTCGCGGCGAGCCGCCGCTCGACGTGCGCGCCGAGGTTGAGCGCGCGCTCGCCGAGCTCGACGTCTGATCCCCTGACCCGCTCGCCTGGACGCGTCCGTCCCAGCGCTCGGGTATAAACGCGCTGTGGCCGACGCACGGCGCTACGAGCTGGAGGATCTGCTGATCCGCCCAGGGACCTATTTCAACCCCCAGACCGAGATCCTGGTGGTCGTCGACGACTCGCCCGAGCTCGACCGCGAGATCTTCAGCACGGGCGAGCTCGAGGGCGCCGAATGGGTGCTCGTCTCCGACGAGACGCCGCTGGAGGAGGACCTGCGCGACGAGCTGCTCGAGCGCTTCCAGGTCGCCTACCAGACGGGCGGCGGAGATCTCGCGGACGACGAGGACGACGAAGAGGGGCAGGACGAGGAGGACGAGGAGGACGACGACCTCGAGCCCGACGAGGACGAGGTCGCAAGCGCAGACGAGTAGCCGGCGCCGATCGCCGGGCTCATCCGTAGGATCTTCCTCGTGGCGACGGCAAGCCCGATGCGCGCACCGCGACGGCTGCTGGCGGGCGTACTCGCGCCGCTCACGCTCGCCTGCGGGCTCACGGCAGCCCCAGGCGCAAGCGGCGCCGCTCCCCCGGTGCTCGCGACCATCACGCGCCTGCGATCGAGCGGAGCGATCGCGGCCGCGGCCGCCGCGCGGTACCGCAGCGACTACCTGGAAGCGCAGCGCACGCTCTCGCACCTCTCCGGCACCAGGCACACCGAACTGGCCGACGTGCTCGAAAACGTCGCGCAGATGCAGGCCGGCGGAGCGCTGACCGCCTCGCGCATGCCGGAGATCTTCCTCACCCTGCAGCGCAACAGGGAATGGTGGTCCAAAGACTCGCTGCTGTCCTACGGCGCGCGCGTCACGTTCCCCGGCAGCCGCCTGATCTGGGAGTACTACAACGGCCAGGGCATCGAGCTGCAGTGGCTTGCCACCTTCGGCGAGGCCAACGGCTACTACCTCTCCGGCAACCAGAACGAAGCTCTGCGCGAGGTGCTCGAAGAAGCCTCCGCGCTGGCCGTTGACCGCGCCGGTGGAAGCGCCTGGGACTACCTCTTCCACTTCGACGGCGGCAGCCCGCCCTGGACCAGCGGGCTCTCGCAGGGCACCGCGATCCAGGCCTTTGCGCGGGCCTCGCAGAGACTGAGCGAACCGGCCTTCGCGACCACCGCCGAAAAAGCACTCGGGATCTTCCAGACCCCGCCGCCGGCCGGCGTGCGCCTGCAGATCGCCCCCGCCTCGGCCGGTGCGCCGGCGCGCGTGCACTATCTGGAGTACAGCTTCGCGCGCAACGAGCGGATCCTCAACGGCTTCATCCAATCTCTGAACGGCCTCTACGACTTCACGAAGATCACCGGTTCAACCCTTGGCCTGCGCCTCTTTGAAGAAGGCGACGCCGACGCGCGCGTCGAAACCCCGCACTACGACACCGGCGCCTGGTCGCTGTACGACCAGCACTCCGAATCGGACCTGGGCTACCACGAACTGCTCGCCGAATTCCTGCAGGACCTCTGCAATCGCACCCGCCAGGGCCCGCCGATCGCCACCGGCGGCACCACAGGCGGCGCCTCGGCAGCCGCCGCCGGGGCCCATCCCGCCCAGATCCCCGGCGACCAGATCTACTGCACGACCGCGACCCACTTCTACGGCTACCTGCACACGCCGCCAGTGCTTTCGCTGCTGACCAAGACGCTGCCCGCGAACGCGCGCGGCGGCATCCAGTTCTCGCTGTCGAAGATCTCGACGATCAGCCTCACCGTCACCGGCCTCAGCGGCAAGGTGCTCGCGACCAACAGCGCCACCGTGGAAGCGGGCAAGCCGCGCCTGCTGTGGGTGACGCCGAAGGGAAGCGGCGTCTACAAGGTCACCGCCACCGCCACGGACCTGGCCGGCAATCGCTCAACCACAAGCGGACAGATTCGCATCTCTGCGCCTCCCTATCATCCTGGCCGATGAGCTCCGCTCCCCCGAGCACGGTCGCCGAAGTAGAAGACGGTCTCCGCGCGGCCGGCTACCTCCCGAGTCGCTCGACTGCACTCGTGTCGCATCTCGCGATCACGCTCGGCAAGCCCGTGCTGGTCGAGGGACCGGCCGGCGTCGGCAAGACCGAGCTGGCCAAGGCGCTCTCGAGCATGCTGCAGCGACCGCTCGTGCGCCTGCAGTGCTACGAGGGGCTGGACGAGGCCAAGGCGCTCTACGAGTGGAATTACCGCAAGCAGCTGCTGCGCATCCAGGCTTCAGAGAGCGAGCAGCAGGCCGGCTGGGAGAGCTTGCAGGAGGACATCTTCGGCGAGGAGTTCCTGCTCACACGGCCGTTGATGACCGCGATCGCCTCAGAGCAGCCGGTCGTGCTGCTGATCGACGAGATCGACAAGACCGACCAGGAGTTCGAGGCGATGCTGCTGGAGGTGCTCTCCGACTTCCAGATCTCGATCCCGGAGCTCGGCGTCGTGCGAGCCCGCACCCGGCCGGTCGTCGTGCTCACCTCCAACAACTCGCGCGAGCTGACCAAGGCACTCAAGCGCCGCTGCCTCTACCTCTGGCTCGACTACCCCGAGCTCGAGCAGGAGCTCGCGATCGTGCGCCTGCACGCGCCCGATCTCTCCGAGACCGTCGCGCGCCGGCTCGTCGAGCTGATCGGCATGGTCAGAGGCCTCGACCTGAAGAAGCCGCCCTCGATCGCCGAGTCGATCGACTGGGCGCGCGCGCTGCTGCTGCTCGGCGCGAGCGACATCGACTCCAAGATCTTCAACGAGACGATGGCCGTGATCGTCAAGCACCGCACCGACATGGACATCGTCGCCGAGCGGGTCGGCCTCAAGCTCGCAGAGCGCGAGCAGGCGGCGAGCGTCGATGCCTCCAGCGCCTGAGAGCCGATCGCCCGCCGGGCCCGCCCGGCCCGGCCTCCCTTCCCAGATTCTCACCTTCGGCGAGCAGCTGCGAGCCGAGGGCGTGACAGTGGGCACCTCCGAGCTGCTGGACTGCTTCTCGGCGCTGCGAGAGGTGAGCTGGACCTCACAGACCGACTTCAGGGAGGCGCTTGCGGCCACGCTCGCCAAGAGCCCAGAGGATCGGCGCGTCTTCGAGCGCGTCTTCGAGCGCTTCATGTTCAGGGCTGTGGAGGCGCAGGCGATCGACCCGGAGATGAGCGAGCGGATCGGCGAGGGCGGAGATCAGAGCCCGCCCGCCCTGCAGGATCTCTCCGCGAGCGAGCTGGAGACGCTGCGCGAGCAGATCGCCGCCGCCCTGGCGCAGGGCTCCGAGGGCGCATTGCGCGACCTCGCGCTGCTGGCGATAGCCGCCTTCTCGCGTGAGGCGGAGGGCTCGGGCGTGATCGGCGTCAACGTCCAGCGCATCCGCCGGGCGCTCGGCCTGCGCGCCGAGCAACAGCCCGACCCGCCGGGCGCCGGAGACGGGCGGGACCCCAACCGCCCCGGCCTCTCCCGCGAAGCACTGCGCCGCTTCGAGGCGCTGCTGCGCGAGGAGCTCGAGCGCGCCCAGGCGCGCCGCACCCAGCGCCTGCCCCCCGCTCGGCCCCTCAGCGACCTCGACCGCGCGCTGCCCTCGGGCCCGCTCGCCGACCTGGCCGCCGTGCATCGCGTCGTCACGCAGCTGCGCCGCCGCCTGGCCACCCAGGGCATGCAGGCCCGCGGCCACCGCCGCCACGCCCACGTCGACGTGCGCCGCACGATGCGCGCCTCGCTGCAAACCGGCGGGGTGCCCGTCGAGCTGAAGTTCCGCCCGCGCCGCCCACGGCGACCGGAGATCTACGTGCTCTGCGACGTGTCCACCAGCGTCACCTCCGCCTCGGTCTTCTTCCTCTCGGTGCTGCACGCGCTCCACGACTCCTTCCGCAAGATGCGCTCCTTCGTGTTCATCGAGCGGGTCTCGGAGGTCACCGACGTCTTCACGCAGGAGCGCGACTTCCGCAGCATCAGCGAGAAGATCGGCAAAGACGCGGGCGTCGCCGACCTCTCCGGCTACACCGACTACGGCCGCGTCTTCAGCGAGATGCTGCAGCTGGTGCAAGACGATCTGCACCCGCGCGCGACGCTGATCGTGCTCGGCGACGCACGCACCAACGGCCGCGACCCGCGCGCTGACCTGTTCGGCCAGCTCGCCGCCAAGGCCGGCCGCACCTTCTGGCTCAATCCCGAGCCGCGCCTGTACTGGAACTACGGCGACTCGGTGATCGCCGCCTACGAGCGCCACTGCACCGCGTTTGAGTGCTGGACGACCGCCCAGCTGGAGGACTTCGTGCGGGCGCTGAGCAGGCCTGTGACGGAGGCCCTGTAGGATTTGGCCAACGCAACAGGGGGGCTGACGGGAAAGGTCGGCTGAGATGGCGCCCTGGAGCAGCGACTCGCCTGGCGCCGACCCTTCGAACCTGTGGGGTAATGCCCGCGAAGGGAGAGCAGTGCCGAGCAGAGTGCAACAGCTGATGCGGCCGCCAACCGCGAACGAACCGCGGACGGAGCCGGATACGGACGAGCGCGACGGGGCAATTCTCAGCGACGTCAGCCGCAGCTTCCGCGATCGCTCCGGCCGCACAGTGCAGGCGCTCGCTGGGATCTCGCTGCGTGCAGAGCACAACGCGGTGCTTGCCGTCGTTGGACCGAGCGGCTGCGGCAAGACCACGCTGCTGGAGCTGATATGCGGCCTGCAATCCCCGGACGCAGGCAGCGTGCAAGCTGCCCCAGCCGCGCTGATGCCGCAACGAGACATGCTGCTGCCCTGGCGCAGCGCGCTCGACAACGCCGCCCTGCCGCTCCAGATCGCGGGGCTCTCACGCAAGCAAGCGCGCGCGCAAGCGCTGCCGCTATTCAGCGAGCTGGGCCTGGCGGGCTTTGAGGATGCACACCCGGGAGCGCTCTCCGGCGGCATGCGCCAGCGTGTCGCCTTCCTGCGAACGCTGCTCTCAGGCAAGCAGCTGCTCTGTCTCGACGAGCCCTTCGGGGCGCTGGACGCGATCACGCGAATGCAGATGCAGAGCTGGCTGGCCCAAACGCTGCAGCGCGAGCCGCGCACCGTCGTGCTCGTCACCCACGACGTCGAGGAGGCTGTGCTGCTCGGCGACCGCGTCGCGGTGATGAGCCCCCGGCCCGGACGCGTGGTGGACGAGCTCGAGATCGATCTTCCGCGGCCGCGCAGCCGCACCGACGAGGCCGTGGTCGCCCTGCGCGAGCGTGCGCTTGGTGCGCTTGGCGCGCAGGAGCACCCATGAGCCGGCGGCTGGCGATCGTGCTCCCGCCGCTCGCGCTGCTGATCGCCCTGATCGGCGCATGGGAGCTCTACGTCGACCTCGGCGGCGTAGACCCGGTGCTGCTGCCGGCCCCTCATTCGGTGGCGAGCGCGGCCTGGAGCGAAGCCGGGCTGCTGTGGCGCAACACGCTCGTGACCGTCAAGGAAGTCGCGCTCGGACTGCTGCTGGCGCTTGCCGCCGGCTTTGCGCTCGCGGTCGCGATCCACCTGTGGCGCCCGGTGCGCCGCTCGGTCTACCCGCTCGCGATCGGCTCGCAGGCGCTTCCATTCGCCGTGCTCGCACCCGTGCTCGCGTTCTGGCTCGGATTCGGCATCGTGCCCAAGCTCGTCGTGATCGGGCTGATCTGCTTCTTCCCGGTGACGGTCACCACCGTCGATGGCCTGGCCGCGGTCGAGGCGGACCAGATCAAGCTGCTGCGCACGCTCGATGCATCGCGCTGGCAGGCATTTCGCTTCGCCGAGCTGCCCGCGGCGCTGCCCGCGGCGATCAGCGGCACGCGGATCGCCCTGGTGGTCGCCTGGATAGCCGCCTTCATCGCGGAGACCACGAGCCCGACAGTCGGCCCCTACGCGGGACTCGGGCGCGAGATCACCACCGACATCAGCGCTGTCAACGCCCGCGGCGCGGCCGCGGGCACAGCGGTCCTGTTCGTCTGCGCGATCGCCTTCTTCTACCTGCTGTCCCTCGCCGAGCGCCGCGTCGCGGGCTGGGCCCAACCTCAACAAGGAGAGATACGTTGAGATCGACCCGCGTCGCACTCATCGCAGCGATCGTTCTGACCTGTGCCCTCGGCCTCGCCGCCTGCGGCGAGAAGCAGGACGTCGTCAACGCGAGCACCGAGAAGCCCTTCTCGGTGATGCTCGACTGGTTCCCGAACGCCGACCACGCCGCGCTCTTCGATGCGATCGACCACGGCTACTTCAAGGCGGCGGGGATGGAAGTGCACGCGGTCACGCCGGCCGAAACCGCCGAACCGCTGCAGCTGCTCGCCGCCGGCAAGGTGGACATGGCGATCTCCTATGAGCCGGAGCTGCTGATCGCGCGAGACCAGGGCCTCAAACTCGTCTCGATCGCGGCGCTCGTGCAGCAGCCGCTGACATCCATCATCGCGCTGCCCTCCGCGCACGTGCACTCGGTCGCCGATCTCTCCGGCAAGCGCGTAGGCACCGCCGGCATCCCCTACCAGGCGGCCGAGCTGAAGAGCGCGCTGCAGAGCGCGGGCGTGAGCCCCGGCAAGGTCACCGAAGTCAACGTCGGCTTCAACCTCGTGCAGTCGATGCTCTCCGGGCGCGTGGCGGCGACGCTCGGCGGCTTCTGGAACTACGAGGCGATCCAACTGGAACTGATGCACAAGCACCCGCTCGTGATCCCGGTGAACAAGGCCGGCGTCCCCTCCTATGACGAGCTGGTGCTCGTAGTGCGCGAAGGGCAGGCGCGCCACCGCGGTCGCGAACTGCGCGCCTTCATGCAGGCGCTCACCCACGGAGAGAACGACGTCCGCAGCGACCCGGCGGCGGCCGCAAAGCTGATCCAGAACGCAAACCCGAGCCTTGAACCGAAGCTGGAGCAGACGTCGATCGAACGCACGCTGCCTGCGGCGCACCCGGAAAACGGCAAGCCCTACGGCTGGCAGGACCCTTCCGCGTGGGCCAAGTTTGCGCAATGGATGTATGAAAAGGGCCTGATAAAGCAAAGCCCGAGCGCTCAAGGGTTGCCCCCGTTCACCAACGAGTACCTGCCCGGGGAAGGGATCTGAACGTCTATCAGCGGTCGGAAACAGGTGTTGCTTTTCCACAGCCCGTCTCCGACTGTACCGAAGGTCGGATTTTGCGCTAAGATCTGGGACTCATTCGAGGTTGGGGGCGCATGTGGACCATATGTCTGACAGCACCAACTCGGGGGTGGCCACTGCATTGGCGGATGGCGCTGCGGGCGCCCTGCTCGATCTGGTCCCGGACGCGATCTTCGCCCGCGACAACACGCGGCGAATCATCTTCTGGAGTCGCGGCGCGGAGGCGACCTACGGCTGGAGCCGCAGCGAAGCGCTCGGCGTCGAGCCCGCCAAGCTGCTCGGCACCGAATACCCGATCCCGCTCGATCGGATCGAGCAGGAGGTGATCGAGAGCGGCCTCTGGCACGGCGATCTGGTCCAGCACGCCAAGGACGGCAGCAGGCTGATCGTCGAAAGCCGCTGGGCGGCGCGGCGCGACGACAGGGGCCACGTGACCGAGATGCTCGAGGTCAACCGCGACATCACCGCCCGCCTGGAGGCGCAGGCGCAGAGCGAACGGCTCATCCAGGAGGCCGAACGCGAGCGGCTGCGCAACAGGCTCAGCAAAGCCCAGCACATGGAGAGCCTCGGGCAGCTCGCCGGCGGGATCGCGCACGACTTCAACAACCTGCTCGCCGTGATCATCAACTACTCCACCTTCGCGCTGGAAGGCATCGACCGGCTCGCCACGGACAAGGCTCCGATGGACGCCGAAAAACTTCAGGCGATGCACGAGGACATCGAGCAGGTACGCAAGGCGGGCGAGCGCGCCGCGCACCTCACCCGCCAGCTGCTGGCGTTCGCACGCCGCGAGGACGTAAAGCCGGAGGTGATCGACGTCAACGAGGTGGTCCACTCCACCGAGCAGCTGCTGCAGCGCACGCTCGGCGAGCACGTGGAGCTGCTGAGCATGCTCGGCGAGTCGCTCGATCCGGTCCTGATCGATCCCGGACGGCTGGAGCAGGTGCTCATCAACCTCGCCGTCAACGCGCGCGACGCGATGCCCGACGGCGGGCTGCTGCGCATCGACACCTCGAACGTCGAAGTCGATGAGCACTGCGCCGCCGCGCGCCCCAACCTCAAGCCCGGCCCGCACGTGCGCCTGCGGGTCAGCGATACCGGGACCGGCATGCCCCGCGAGGTGCTGGACCGTGCATTCGACCCGTTCTTCACCACCAAGCCGCAGGGCCAGGGCACCGGCCTTGGGCTGGCGACCGTCTATGGCGTGGTCCAGCAGGCCGGCGGGCATGCCCAGATCTACTCCGAGCAGGGAATGGGCACGACGTTCACCGCTCTGCTTCCCGTCACCAGCAGGAGCGTCGAGCGCGCTCGCGAACAGCCCCCCGCCACTGCCGAGCAGCTTCGCGGCGAGGCGACGATCCTGATGGTCGAGGACGAGGACGCGCTGCGCGAGCTGACGCGCAGGATCCTCGTCGGCGCCGGCTACAGCGTAATCGTCTGCGCCGGCGGGCACGAAGCGCTGCAGGCGGCATCGCTTCACCCGGGCTCGATCGACCTGCTGCTGACGGACGTGATCATGCCCGAGATGCATGGCCCCCAGCTGGCGCAGCGCATCCACGCCGAGCACCCCGACACTAAGGTGCTGCTGATGTCCGGCTTCGCCCAGCCCGTGCTCAACGCCGGCGGGCGCATCCCCGCCGAGATGCCGCTGCTGGACAAGCCCTTCGCCGGCCCGGATCTGCTGGCAAAGGTCGGCGAGATGCTCGCGAGCGACAGCGACAACCTCTCCGAGGCGCGATGAAGGAGCTGCTGCTGGTCGACGACGATGTCGCGCTGCGCTCGTGGGGAGCGCGCGTGGTGCAAGGCCGCGGCTACAGCTGCGAGAGCGCAGGCGACGCATCCGACGCACGCGCGGCGCTGAGCAGGGACGACTACCAGCTCGTGCTGCTCGACGTGAACATGCCGGGCGAATCGGGCATCCAGCTGCTCTCGCACATCCGCGTCCGCCATCCCGACACTGCCGTGCTGATGGTGACCGGCGAGGACAGCACCGAGCTTGCGATGACCGCGATCGAGCACGGCGCATATGGCTATCTCGTCAAGCCGGTGGGCGCCGGCGAGCTCGTGATCAACGTCGTCAACGCGCTGCACCGCAGGCGGCTGGAGCTCGAGACCAGGCGCGCGATGGCGCGCATGCAGCACGCCGTCGAAGACCGCTCCGCGCAGCTGGAGCAGACGCTGCAGGACCTGCACGTCGCCGAGAGCCAGGTCGCGGCCTCGCGCGCGGAGACGATCTTCCGCCTCGCGCGCCTGGTCGAGGTGCGCGACTCCGACACCGGCGAGCACATCGTGCGGATGAGTGCGATCTGCGGGATCCTCGCCAGGCGCTGCGGCATGCCGCCCGAGCAGGTCGAGACGATCCGGCTTGCAAGCCAGCTGCACGACGTCGGCAAGGTCGCGATCCCCGACAGCATCCTGCTCAAGCCGGGCCGGCTCACCGCCGAGGAGTTCGAGGTCGTCAAGGGGCACGCGCAGGCCGGCCACGACATGCTCGCCGGCTCATCCTCCGACGTCGTCCAGGTCGGCGCGACGATCGCGCTGACCCACCACGAGCGCTTCGACGGCAGCGGCTATCCCCGCGGATTGGCGGGACACGAGATCCCGACCGAGGGCCGGATCGCCGCCATCGCCGACGTCTTCGACGCCCTCACCAGCGACCGCGTCTACCGCGCCGCGCTGCCCGTCGCCTCGGCGCTGGAGATGATGCAGGAGCAGCGGGGAGCGCACTTCGACCCCGATCTCCTGGACGCCTTCATGAAGGCGCTGCCCGAGGTCGAGCAGACGCGCCTCGCGCCCGCCGCCCAGCTGTAGGACCCAGCCGCGTTTCGACCCGGCGCAAGAATGGGTAGAAAGCCGCAGCGGCAGTGCCGGAGCTCCCGGATACCGGCCGCCGACTGCTGCCATAGCCTGCCGGCCATCAAGGTCCAATCGCAAGGCACAGGAGAGCCGCGATGTTCAAGAACGCGATCGTCGGTGTTGATGGCAGGCCCAACGGACGCGACGCGATCGTGCTCGCCACGAAGCTGCTCGCCGAGGACGGCCGGCTCACGCTCGCGCACATTCACGGCGGCGCTCCCCCCTCGCCGGAGCGCTCGGTCCCGGCAGCCGCCGCGACCAGCGCCGAGCAGGACTCGCTCGCCCTGCTGGAGCGCGAGCGCAAGGAGACCGAGGTGCAGGCGGAGCTGGCGCCGTTCGCCGCGAGCTCGCCCGGCCACGGGCTGCACGTGCTGGCCGAGCAGCGCGAGGCCGACCTGATCGTTGTGGGATCCTGCTCGCGCACCGGCGTCGGCAGGGCGATGCTGGGAGACGACACGCGCGCCTCTCTGAACGGCGCGCCCTGCGCGGTCGCGGTCGCCGTGCGCGGCTACTTCGACCATCCGATCCCGCTGGCCACCATCGGAGTCGGATACGACGGCTCGCCCGAGAGCGAGCGCGCGCTCGGCGCGGCAAGGGACATCGCCGCCCGCAACCGCTCGCTGATGAAGGCTCTGCACGTGGTGATGCTGCCCACCTACGCCTTCGCCGGCATCGGCCCGCCTGCCGTCGGCGAGAGCGTGGATGCGATGCTGCAGGAGGCCCGCGAGCAGGTGCAGAGCCTGCCGGGAGTGGAGGGACGCGCCGTCTACGGGCTTCCAGGCGAAGAACTGGCCTCCTTCGGCGAAGAAGTGGACCTGCTCGTCGTCGGCTCGCGCAACTACGGCCCGGTCAAGCGCTTGATGCTCGGCAGCACCTCCAATCATCTCCAGCGCCACGCGCGCTGCTCGCTGCTGGTGCTGCCGCGCAGCGCCGCGCCGAGCGCGGCCCCCGCACCGGTTGACGCCCAACTCAGTACTAACCCGCAACCAAGCTCCGCCCCGGAGCGGTAACGTCCCTGCGATGAGCGCAAGCGAAGCGGAGGGGGTCGCTGGCGGCGAGGGCAAGGGCGCCGCCGAGAAGACCATCAGGATCGTGCTGGCAGACGATCACGCCGTCGTGCGCAGCGGGCTGCGTCTGCTGCTCGACAGCGAGCCGGACTTCGAGGTGGTCGCCGAGGCCGGCGACCTGGAAGCAGCCCAGCGCTACGTCAGGGGTCATCACCCCGACGTGCTCGTGCTCGACCTCAACATGCCCGGCGGCTCGAGCCTGGAGGCGATCCCCTCGATCCGCGAGCAGATGCCGCAGACCCAGATCGTCGTGCTGACGATGCAGCAGGAGCCGGCGTTCGCAAGGAGGGCACTCGGAGCCGGCGCAATCGGCTACGTGCTCAAGGAGGCCGCCGACGACGAGCTCGTCGAGGCCGTGCACAGGGCCGCGGCCGGCGAGAGCTATCTCAACCCGCGCCTGGGAGCGCGGCTGGCATCCGAGCCGCCGCCGGGGCCGCCGGACGACCTCAGCGAGCGCGAGGTCGACGTGCTGCGCCTGATCGCGCTCGGCCACACCAATGCCGAGATCGCCGGCAAGCTCTATCTCTCGGTGCGCACGGTCGAGACCCACCGCGCTCACATCCAGCAGAAGCTGAACCTCTCCTCGCGCGCCGAGCTGGTCGGCTACGCGCTCAAGCGCGGCCTGGTCACCAGCGAGGACTCCGAGGACTAGGAGCGCTCCTGGTCGCGGTAGTGCTCGCGCCAGATCAGCTTGTAAAGAGGGATCGCGCGCGGGATGTCGCGCACGCCCGGTATGAACGGGATCAGCACGAAGATTGCGCTCAGCACGAGCATCACGAGCATCACCAGCGCGTCGCCGTTGGCAGAGGCCTTGAACGGTTCGATCTGATACCAGAAGGTGTAGAGCCACAGCCACACCTGACCGGGATAGCTGCCCGTCTCATTCATCATCCCCCACTGCGTCCCGAGCAGGTGCTGGGCTTCGGCGCGGCGTTCCAGTTCGCCACCGTCGGCCAGGAACAGCAGCGGCTTGGTGTAGTCGGTCTGGTAGAACTGCCGGCTGGTCAGCAGCGCCCCGTCGACGCCGCCGCTTTGCGCCAGGGCCAGCAGCGAGCTCATCATCGGCGCCACCGGCCCTGAGCTCGACGCCGAGACGTTCACAGCCGTCCCGGAGACGCTTGCCTTTTCCAGCGCCTTGGTGTACGCGCTGCTCCACGCCTGCTGCTGGGACTTCGACGCAGATGTGTACTGCGCGATCGCGGCGCTCAGCGCCGGGTCGTTGGGAATGCTCCTCAACGGGTCGATCGCGTAGTCGTAGGCGGTGTCGATCGGATGGCTGACGCCAAGCCACTTCTGCAGGTGGATGAAGGCGATGTGCTGCCCTTCTCCGTTGTGGTTGTACGGCGGGCCGTATTCGGCGGTACCGCTGGTGCCATCGAGCTCCGCGGTCGCCGTGGTCACGAAGTCGAGCGGCATGTTGCGCGACCAGCTCCTGGATCGTCGAGGGCTTCTCATCCGGCGAGGAGAAGAGGATCGCCATCGCGATCGCGATCACCGCCACGACCGCCGTCGCGATCGCGACCTCCTTGACGAGATCGTAGGGTCGGTAGGGGCCCTCCCAGCTGCGCGCGAGCCGATCGCGGCGGGCGTTGTTGCCGGAGCGCATCATCGCGTTCGCCCGGCCTCGAACGTGCCGCCGGGCCTGCCGAGGCCCCCCGACACCGCCTCAGGCTGCCGGTCCAGATCGCCGAGCGGCAGCGGCGGCACGACCCCATGACGCCTAACGAGCAGCACGTGCCCGGCGACCAGCACGACCACTGCCAGCGGCAGCAGCAGCACATGGTAGGTGTACATCTGGCCGAAGTTCGTGACGTTGAAGAACGCTCCGATCCCGACGGAGTTCATCGCGTCCTTGCCCTGCGTGGAGATCCACTGTGAGTCGAAGTTCTGCTGGGAGACGTAGCCGGTGAACGCCGTGCCGATCGAGACCAGGAAGACGATCGCGCCGGATATCCAGGTGCGCGAGCGGCCTCCGCGCCAGGCCGCCATGAAGAACTTGCCCCAGAGGTGAACGACCATCGTGAAGAAGAACAGCTCCACCGCCCAGAGGTGAATGCTGTTGAAGAAATGGCCGACGCCGGTGTCATGCCACCAGGCCGGCCCCTTCAAGCCCAGGACCATGCCGCTGGCGACGATCACGATCAGTGCCCCGATCGTGGCGGCGCCAAAGACGTAGATCCAGGAGGCGACATAGCTCGGCTGCGTCTCCGGCAGCAGCTTCTCCGGCGGGAAGGAGCGCACCGCCGCCTCCCGCAGGCGTCCCGTCCAGGAGCTCACGTCCCCCTCCCACCCTGCTGCGAGCGCCGCTCCGCGGCCCTGCGCTTGGCGCCCGGAAACGGCAACAGGATCGCCAGCGCGAAGACGATCAGCATCGCCACGATCACCGAGAGATTGGCCACCGACATGTCGAAGAAGTGCCAGTGGACGTAGTGCGCCGGCTGGTTCAGATCGAACACTGCGCCGGATATGAGGGTGAGCGCAAGTCCAATGATCGGTGCAGCCTAAGTGCCCCCCGCAGGTGCCGCATCCGTACTTTGCCGCCTCGGCCACCGTGTGGAAAACCCACACCGCATGCATCGGTGATCTAGGGATGGCACGCGATCGTGGCAGCGGGAAGATGCCTTGCGACGGCGTGGTCAAACGATGCGCCCTCCTGTCACAGGGGCGTGCGTGATGCCACCCGCATGCGGCGCGGTGCTCTTGCTCCCCTAGACGCCCGCCTGCTGTGCTGGGCCGCCGCCGTCGCCCGCTCTCTCCCGGGCGGCGGCGGGCCCCGGCACTTGCCTGGAGCCCTGACAACGTCCGCGGCTCAGGCCCGGGCGCGGCTGATCGTCGATCGGGTGGCGCACCCGAACGCCCGCGAGCAGCTACGCGCCCACGACTTCGGCACAATCCGGTGAGCATGCGATTCGCGGTGCTCACAGGCGGCGGCGACTGTCCCGGGCTGAACGCCGCTATCAGGGCGGTCGTGCGCCGCGGGCTCGCCAGCGGCCACGAGCTGCTCGGCTTCCGCTACGGCTGGGCGGGAGCGATGGGCGACGACGCGATCCCGCTCACGCTCCAGAGCACTGCCGGAATCCTGCCGCGCGGCGGCACGATCCTCGGCACCTCGCGCACCAACCCCTTCTCGCAGCAGAGCGGCGATCGGGGCGCGCAGGAGATCAGGCAGACGCTCGCGCGCCACGAGATCGACGCGCTGATCGCGATCGGCGGCGAGGACACGCTCGGGGTCGCGCTGGCCCTGCACGAGCAGGGAATCTCAGTCGTGGGCGTGCCGAAGACGATCGACAACGACCTCGGCGGCACCGACGCGACGATCGGCTTCAGCACGGCGGTCCAGATCGCCACCGAGGCGATCGACCGGGTGCACACCACGGCGGAGTCTCACAACCGCGTGATGGTCGTCGAGGTGATGGGCCGCCACGCCGGCTGGATCGCGACCCATGCCGGCATCGCGGGCGGCGGCGACGCGATCCTGATCCCCGAGCGCCCCTTCGACATCGAGGAGGTCTGCCGCCATCTGCGCAGCAGGCACGAGCGCGGCCGCAGCTTCTCGATCGTGGTCGTGGCCGAGGGCGCAAAGCCGCTGGCGGGCAGCCTGCAAACGCGGCAGGGCGCGCCGCAGGACGCCTTCGGCCACGAGCGCCTCGGCGGCATCGGCGTGGTGCTCGAAGGCGAGATCGAGGCCCGCACGGGCTTTGAGACCAGGGTCACGATCCTCGGCCATGTCCAGCGCGGCGGCGTGCCGACCGCGTTTGACCGTGTCCTTGCCACCCGTTTCGGGGTGGCCGCGCTCGATGCGGCCGCGGCCGCCCACTTCGGCACGATGGTCTCGCTGCAGGGCACCCGGATCGTCGAGGTGCCGCTGCAGGAGGCGCTGCGCGAGCCGAAGCTCGTCGACGCCTCCCTCTATGAGACCGCGGCCGTCTTCTTCGGATAGGTCTCGCCGCTCGGGGCTGCGCTGGGATCTGCCAGCGCTGCGCGCAGGCCAAGGCGCGTCCACTCCACATTCCGCCGATCATCTTGTTGACGCTTCAGCCCAAGCCGCTTGCGATCCGATAGACCGGATTGGGAGCTTTCCAAGTGACAGGTATGAACAACCAGATCATGCGACGCATCGGGCTCGTGCTTGCAGTGCTCACGTCGCTGCTTGTGCTCACTGGCATGGCCGCTCATGCCGCCGGGTATTCGCCCGGATGCGGCCAGATCCCGATCGTCTACGGGATTCCGCCATGGGGCTTCCACACCGGCGCGCCGATCACGGGGGCCACCGGCAGCTTCGCCCGCGGCCACGGCGAAATCAATCTGGAAGCGCACACCGTATCCGGGATCCTCTGCCAGGAAGACCACGTCCGAAACCAGCCAATTCGTGCGATCACGATGACGGTCGAGCACCGCCTCGTATACCAATCGCACTACGCGACGATGTGGGGGGTTCCCGGAAACATCATGAAGATCAGGGTCCGCGTGCGAGCCAGCAACGATCCGGAATGCAGAGTCGGAACCATCGGACGCGCGACCCTGTTCGCGAGCTACAACGGCGTGCGCAGCGACAGCGTCCGATTCAGCTTCCCGGCCTCCTGCAGGGACCACGACCACCTTTACCACGGAACGCAGGTCAACAACCAGGTCCCGCCGCTGTAGCCCTGCCCTTTCCGCGCGCGCCATCCTCGTTGACGGGGACATCACGATCAGAGGCCCGATCGACCTGACGTTCGAGTCTGCCTACAGGTGCGCGCGGTCGCGGCCTCGGCCTGACGCTCGGCTTGTCCGTCTTGTGGCCTCATAGCTGATAGGGTGGCCACATGCGTGAGATCGGAGTCCGGGAGTTGAAGACGACGCTGAGCCAGACGCTGCGGGACGTCGCTCGCGGCCAGCAGGTGCGCGTGACTCTCCGCGGTCGGCCGCTGGCCGACATCGTCCCAGCCAGCGCCTCGGCCAACGACGATCGCCTACGCCAGCTGGTGGCCCATGGCCGGCTGGTTGCGCCTGGGCGCGCGCGGCCAACACGGGCACCCCGACCCGTGAAGAGCGATCGCAGCGCTTCGGGGCATGTGCTGGCCGAGCGGGAAGCCGAGCGCTGAACCTCTACCTCGATGCGAGCGCGCTGGTCAAGCGCTACGTCGCCGAGCCCGGCAGCGACGACGTCCGCGAGGTCATGGACCGTGCCGACGGCTGGTTCATGTGCCGTGTCGGCTTCGTGGAGACGGTCCGTGCCGTTGGCCTGAGCGCAGGCCAAGCAGCCGCGGGAACCGTGCGTGAGGAGTGGCCCGCGTTCGGCGTGGTCGAAGTGGACCAGCGCCTGGTCGAAGACGCCGCGACGCTCGCGATCACCCGCGAGCTGCGCAGCATCGATGCCCTGCACCTTGCCGCCGCGCTCATCCTCCCTCGCGACGATCTCCTCCTCGCCACCTGGGACCGCCGCCTCCACGCGGCCGCCAACGCCGAAGGACTCGCACTCACTCCAGAAAAGCTTGACTGACCAGAGCCTCCTGCCGCCACGCCTGCCGAGCCGTCAGCTCTCAAAGCGCTGCCGCGCCAGCCGCCAGGCGGAGGTCGGGAACTCGACCGCGTCGGTGCCCCGGTCGAAGAGCACCTTCGCGTCGAAGCCATCCCGGAAGACATCGAGCATCGCCTTGTTGTCCGGCAGCACCTCTGCGAGGAACTGGGAGACGCCGCGACGCTCGGCCTGCTCGGCCAGGCGCTCAATCATGATCGTCCCAAGGCCGTGACCGTGTAGCCGGTCGGCGATCTCGACCGCGACCTCCGCGCTGCTCTGCTCGGCGAGCGGCACGTACGCGGCGTGGCCGACGAGCTCGCCGGCCTCGTCGATCGCGACGATCCCGTAGCCGCCCGGCTCGCTCGCGGCGGCCCAGTGCGCGGCGGTGGAGATATTGGCCGCTCCAGTGAAGAAGCGGAATCGCAGCGAGATCGGCGCCAGGGTCCCAAGGAACTTGCGCAGGGCCTCCTCGTCGCCTCTACAGGCGGCCCTCATGCTGATCGTCGAGCCGTCCCGAAGGCGCGCGCTCGGGATCGACAGCGTCTCGGAGTCGGTTGCGCAGACCATGCCCTGAGACGATCGTCCAACCGGCCGGCGCCGTCATCCGCCGCCCACCGCGCGCTAAGGTCGGCAAATCACGGACCCGCGGCGCCGCGAGTCCCGGCCACGAAGCCCGCGTCCGCTCAGAGCGGCCAGTAGTGACCGATGTGCGAGGCAGCCCTGGAGGTGAGGATCGGCTCCGGAGCCGCCGCCACGGCCTCCCCCTCGCCATCCAGAGCCGCGAGCGTCAGACAGAGGCTCTCCGCGGTAGCCTGCGGCTCATACCCGCCCTCCAGAACGGCCCCCAGCGGCGCATCGATCGAGGCCGCAAGATCGCGGACGTGACGCGCCATCTCGGCAAAGGACTCGCTCTCCAGCCGGCACCCGGCGAGAGGATCGCCACGGTGCGCATCGAAGCCGGCCGAGATCAGCACGAGCTCAGGCTGGAAGGCGGCCGCCGCCGGCAGGATCACGTGCTCCAGCAGCGAGAGCCACAGCAGCGCCTCGGAGCCCGCCGGCACCGGCAGGTTGATCGTGTAGCCCTCCCCCTCCCCGGAGCCGACGTCGCCGAGCAATCCGGTGCCGGGGTAGATGCCGCTCTGATGGATGCTTGCGAACAGCACGTCGGAGCGCCTGCGAAACGCCTCCGCGGTGCCGTTGCCGTGGTGCACGTCCCAATCGAGCACGAACACGCGGCGGACGCCAAGCTCCCTGATCGCCAGCTCGGCCGCGATCGCGACGTTGTTGAACAGGCAGAAGCCCATCGCCCGCTCGGGCTCGGCGTGGTGGCCCGAGGGCCGCACCCCGCAAAAGCCGAGCCTCGCCTCGCCGGCGAGCAACGCCCTGACCATCTCGCAGGCGCCCCCGGCCGCGTGCCTGGCAGCGCGATAGGACGCCTCGCCGACAGCCGTGTCCGCATCGATCGCACCGCCGCCCGCCAGACAGAGATCGCGGATCGATGCCACCAGCGCGGGGCTGTGAACCAGCTCGAGCTCGGACTCGCGAGCCGCGGGCGCAAGCCGGCGCTCGAAGCGCAGCCAATCGCGCTGCTCGAGTGCCGCCTCGATCGCGTAGATGCGCTCGGGCGTGTCCGGATGGCCCGGAATGTACGCCCGCGGGTCGTGCTCGAGGGAGCTTGGATGATGGAAGTAGAGAGCGGGCGGACTCATCCGGGGATTTGCGCGGTAGCGTACTTGCGAGCATGAAGGCAATGGTCTTCGAGGCAGTGGGCGAGCCGCTGCGCGCCATGGAGCGCCCAGTGCCGCAGCCGGGACCGGATCAGTTGCTGATCCGGGTCGGCGCCTGCGGCATCTGCAGAACCGACCTGCACCTGCTCGACGGGGAGGTCGAGATAGCCGAGCCGCCGCGGATCCTCGGCCACCAGATCGTCGGCAGGACCGTGCCGGGCGATCTGAGAGTCGGCGTCCCCTGGCTTGGATGGACCTGCGGCCGCTGCCGCTTCTGCCGCTCCGGGCGCGAGAACCTCTGCCCGCAGGCGCGCTTCACCGGCTGCGACATCGACGGCGGGATGGCGCAGTGGACGGTGGCCGACCGCCGCTTCTGCTTTCCGATCCCGGAGGGCTATCCCGACGAGCAGGCCGCACCGCTGCTCTGCGCCGGCCTGATCGGTCACCGGGCGCTGCGCATGTGCGGCTACGCGAGCACGGTCGGCCTCTACGGATTCGGCGCGGCTGCGCACATCGTGATCCAGGTCGCCCGCCACGAGAGCAGGAAGGTCTTCGCGTTCACGCGGCAGGGCGACGAGGCGGCCCAGCGCTTCGCGCGAGCGCTCGGCTCCGACTGGGCGGGCTCCTCGCAGGAGCGCCCGCCGCAGCCGCTGGACGCGGCGATCGTCTTCGCGCCGGTCGGCGAGCTCGTCCCGCGGGCGCTGCAGGCGCTCGCGCCGGGCGGCACGGTCGTCTGCGCCGGCATCCACATGAGCGACATCCCCTCCTTCCCCTATGAGCTGCTCTGGCACGAGCGCACGATCCGCTCGGTCGCCAACCTCACGCGCCGCGACGCTCATGAGTTTCTGGCGCTGGCGCCGCAGGTGCCGGTGCACACCCATGTGAGCGTCTACCCCCTGGAGCGAGCCAACGAGGCGCTGGCCGACCTGCGCGCCGGCGCCTTCACGGGCGCTGCGGTGGTTGTTCCGTAGAGCCGCCCGCGGGCGCCGCCGCCGGCTCGGGCACCGCGATCACGGGCACCGCGGCGGCCTTCAGCAGCTCCTCGGTGACGGTGCCGATCGCGCTGCGCAGTCGCGAACGGTGCTCTGAGCCGATCGCAATCGCCTCGGCGGCGTGCGCAGAGACCGACTCGAGGATCGCGCGCACGGGGTCCTCGTCGAGCACCTCTATCTCGAGGTCGACGTCGAGCAGCGCCCCGCCGGCCTCCATCAGCATCTCGTCGAGGACCGCATGGCCGACCTGCACTCGCTCCTCCGGCGTGCTCAGCGCGGCGGGCGGACGCATCAGCGGCCGGCAGGCGTGCACGAGCACGAGCGTTCCCACGCCCCGCATCTGCGTGGCCGCCCATTCGGCGGCCACGCGAGAGCTGGGCGAGCGGTCGCAGCCGACGACCATGCAGCGCCGCGCCTGCGGGCCCGCGCCGTGCGAGGGCCGCGGAGGATCCGGATAGCCGCTCATCTGCTTGCGGGCGCCTCGGCGTCGAGCGCCTGCAGGCAGGGTCCGAGGTACTTGGAGACGATCTTGCCGGGGGGAGACCACATCGGCGCGTCGGCGATCTCCGAGGCGAAGCCGTGGCCGCCGGTTATGCGAGCGCTGAGATAGCGAGGCCGCGCGCCGGTCAGCAGCGTGCCTCTCAGCACCGGCTGAAACTGCTCGCGCTGCACCTTCGCGCCGGCCAGCGCGGCGATCGAAAGCGCGGCGACGTCAGCCTGCTGGGAGGAGATCCCGCCGTGCTTGACCGGAAAGTCGACGGCGTCCCCGGCGGCGAACACCGGCCCGGCATCCGGCACCTGGCCGAAGCGGTCGACCCTGATGAAGCCGTGCTGCGCGGTGGGCACGCCGCGCACCGCCGGCCCGTAGAGCTCGGGCAGAGCGACGATCCGATCGACGATCAGGCGCCGATCTCCGGGATCTATCGCGATCTCGCCGGCGCCGAACACTTCCGCGTAGGCCGATGCGATCACCCTGATCCCCGCCTGCTGGAGCATCTCTTCGACGGCGTCGGAGACTCGGCCCCCGAATATCGCAAGCGGCGTCTCCTCGGGCGTGACGATCGTCACCTCGAGCTCGACGTTCATCTCGGAGGCGCGCGCCGCCGTCATCAGGGCGAGCTCGTAGATGGGCATCGGCCAAGCCATCCGCGCCGGGACCACGAACGCGAGCCTCTTCACAGACCCTTCCTCCACGTCGAGCACGAGCCCGTGCATCAGCTCGTCGAGGCGGGCGTCGTCGATCGTGATCGCATGCGTGAAACGCGGCCGCGCGTGCGCCCCGATGGCGATCGCGAGCGCGCCGTATGGCAGCTCCGCGCCGGAGGCGGTGTGGAGAGTCCGGGCGGCGGTGTCCACCCAGGCAAGCTCGTCGGTGCGGCGCGCTGCCCCCGCCTGCCGCAGGATCCGGTCCACGGGGTAGCGCATCGCCGGCGCATAGGCGAACGGCTCGCGCACCGCGTAGGGCCGGTAGGTGAAGTCGTCGTTGGGCGCGAGCACCGTGACGTCGGTCTCGGCGGGAGCGATCTCGCCGAGCGCAAGCGCGAGCTCGAGCGCGGCGACGCCTCCGCCGGCGATCAGCACAGGCAGCGGCTTGGACTCGGCGCCCACCCCGCCACCTGCGGAGTCCGTCGCCGGGGACCGAGATCCGGTGGCGCCGTTTGGAGGAGGGGAATCGCCGTTCATGGTTGGAGATTAAGGCCGGTTTCGCTTGGTTTCAGCCGAGTAAATCCGCCGCCCCACACGGAAAACTACGTAAGCGGGGCCGAGCTTTCACGGCGCCTCCAGGCTTCCGGGGTAACCTTCGAGTTGGGGGCGATGAGCGAACCTGACGATCATCTTTGGATCCGGCGGCTGCTGGATGTCGGCCGTGCGTTGATGACCGAGCTCGACCAGGAGGCGGTGCTGCGCCGGATGCTCGAGATCGCCTGCGAAGCGACGGGGGCTCGCTACGCCGCAATCGGCATCCTCAATGCGCAGCGCACGAGCCTCGAGCGGTTCGTCACGCTCGGCATCGATGAGCAGACGCGCCGCCAGATCGGCGATCTGCCCGTGGGCAGGGGGGTCCTCGGCGTGCTGATCGACGATCCCCACACGTTGCGGCTCGACGATGTCTCAGGCCATCCACGCAGCTACGGCTTCCCGGCGGGACACCCGGTGATGCGCTCCTTCCTGGGCGTGCCGGTGGTGATCCGCGGCGAAGCGTGGGGCAACCTCTACCTGACCGAGAAGCAGGACGGACGACGCTTCACCGACGAGGACGAGCAGGCGGCGATCGTGCTCGCCGAGTGGGCGGCGGTGGCGATCGAGAACGCGCGCCTGTATGAGACCAGCGAGAAGCGGCGCACCGAGCTCGAGCAGGCGGTGCTCGGCCTGCAGGCCACGAGGGACATCGCGATCGCGATCGGCAGCGATCTCAGCCTCGAGCACGCGCTGGAGCTGATCGTCAAGCGCGGGCGCGCGCTGGTGAGCGCACGCAGCCTCGTGATCATGCTTCGCGAGGGCGAGGATCTCGTCGTCTCGGCCGCGGCCGGCCACGTCGAGGACATGCGCGGCGCCCGCGTGCCGATCGCGGGCTCCACCTCCGGGCGTGTGATGCGCACTGGGCGGCCCGAGCGTGTATCCGACGTGGCGCAGAATCTGCGCATCGCGCCGCAGAGCGTCTTCGGGGTGCCCGATCCGCACACCGCGCTGCTGGTGCCGCTGGTCTATCGCGGAGAGCCGGTCGGCATGCTCGCCGCCTTCGACCGCGGCGCCGAGGGACGCGGCTTCACCGAAGAGGACGAGCGGCTGCTGGAGACCTTTGCGGCCAGCGCCGCCACGGCGGTGGCGATGGCGCAGAGCGCGCAGTCCGACCGACTTCGCAGCGCGCTTGCCGCTGCCGATGCCGAACGGCGGCGCTGGGGCCGTGAGCTGCACGACGAGACCCTCCAGGGCCTCGGCGGCCTGAGGCTGCTGCTCTCCACCGCTCTGCGCCGGCAAGAGCCGGGCCAGCTCGAGCAGGCGGCAAGCGAGGCGATCGGCCACATCGAGCGCGAGATCAAGAACCTGCGCGCAATCATCTCCGAGCTGCGACCCGCAGCGCTCGACGAGCTCGGGCTGCGGGCCGCGATCGAGACGCTCGTCGAGCACAACCGCGACCTCTACGGGATCGAGATCCTCTGCGAGATGGCTCTGCCCGACCCCGACGCCGGGCAGGAGCGGCTCGATCCCGAGCTGGAGGTCGGCGTCTACCGGCTGCTGCAGGAGGCGCTGACCAACGTCGTCAAGCACGCACAGGCGAGCACCGTCAAGCTCGCCGTGAAGATGGATGGCGATGAGGTCGCCGTCGAGGTCGCCGACGACGGCATCGGGTTCTCCACGGACTCCCGCAGCGAAGGATTCGGCCTGGTCGGCATGCGCGAGCGCGTGCGCCTGGCCGAGGGCGCGCTCAGCATCCAATCGAGCCCGGGAGCCGGGACCGTCGTGCGCGCGCGGCTCGCGACCGTCTCGGGCGAAGCTGACCTGCAGGCGATGCTCTCGCAGGAGCGCCGCGCGCGCGTCGACTCGGCCGCGGCGCAGCAGCCCGAGTCGGCATCCGCCGAGCCAGAGACCAGCCCAGCCGACGCTCAGACGCCCAGCAGCCCGCGTCGCAGCGCGTAGCGTACGAGCTCGGCTCTTTTGGAGAGGCCGAGCTTGCGGTTGATCCGGGCCCGATGCGTCTCCACGGTGCGCGGCGAGAGATGCAGCTGGCGCGCGACCTCCGCGGAGGTGTTGCCGAGCGCGATCAGCCTCAACACTTCGATCTCGCGCGCGCTCAGCCCATCGAGCGTCATCTGCTGCGCGCCATCCGCGGTCCTTGTGCTCGCGGTCGTGTTCATAGGCAGAAACTAGCCTCCAGATCCGTGGCTGCCACCGTGCAAACGCGCCAGATGCGCGTGGCAAAGCACTGAGTGCGCTGCACAACGCGCTGCAGGGATCGCCGCGCCCGCTCACCACCGCCGAGCAGGTCGCCGATCGACCCAGATGCATGCCTGTACCGGCCATCAGAGCCGAAAACGTACCTGATACCTGGTACAATCAGCCTTGTGTCGAGGGTGCTCAACCCGTTCATCTGGGACCGTCCGCTCGATGATCCGTCGAGGCGTGGTCTACTGGGCCTTCCGGCTGATGATCGGCTCCGGGTGCTGGCACGACCAAACGCACAGCCGTAGTAGATGCGCAGCGTCCTAGCGGCCACGCAGGGCCGCGGAGTGCTCGTCCTCGCGCACGCCGCCAGCGCCAAGATCGCCCGCTTTGACCGGGTGCTCACGATCGGGGGCGGATGCCTGATCGGAGCAGCCTGATGCGCTCGCAGGCGAGAAGCCCGGCAGCTCCAGGTCGAAGCGGGCTCCTCCCTCCGCCGCGCGCCCGGCGCTGACAACGCCACCGTGAGCCTCCGCGATCGCCCGCACGATCGCCAGCCCCAGGCCCGTGCCGCCGGATGCCCTGTCGCGAGCGGAGTCCGTGCGGTGAAAGCGGTCGAACACCCGCTCACACTGATCGTCAGGGATCCCCGGACCGTCGTCCTGCACGGTGAAGCGGATCCCGCCAAGCGGCGAGCCGGGCGTGCGCTGCACTGCGAGTCTCACCAGCCCGCTCGAAGGCTCGGTGTGATCGATCGCGTTGGAGAGCAGGTTGCGCAGCGCCTGGGCCAGCCGGTCGGGGTCGGCATTCAGCGTGCCGTCCGGCACGTCCCCGAGCTCGAAATGGCGCTCGGCGATCAGGCTCACGCCGTCCCAGAGCTCTGAGACGAAGCTGCGCAGATCCACCGCCTCCACCCGAAGAAACTCCGTCTGCTCGGCCTTGGCGAGCAGCAGCAGATCGTCCACCAGCCGCGTGATGCGCGAGACCTCCGCCTGCAACAGCCGCTCGACCCGGCGCACCTCCTGCCCGGAGGGCTCGCTCTGCGCCGCGAGCACCTCCAGCTGGCCGCGGATCACGGTCAGGGGCGTGCGCAGCTCGTGCGAGGCATCGGCGACGAAGGCGCGCTGGCCCGCAAAAGCGTCGCCGAGGCGATCGAGCATGTGATTGAAGGCGTCCGCAAGTACCCGCACCTCGTCTCCGGGCCGGCCCACATCATGGATCCGGGGGTGCAGGTCCCCCGCGTCCACGCGCGCGGCGACGGCCGCCATCCGCCGAAGCGGCCTGCTGAAGCTGCTGCCGATCAGCAGCGCGCCGAGCAGGGCGCCCAGCAGCGTCAGCGCTCCCGCGAGCACGAACGCGCGCGCCACGCCCTGGCGTGCGCGGGCCACCGGCGCAAGCGACTCGCCCGCACCGACGACGATCGCGGGAGCCCCCCTCACCTTCACCGATCGCTTGAGCAGCCTCAGCTGGCCTATGTCGGGCAGGTGCAGCGTCGAGTATCCGATCGGCGCCGCCAACACCTTTCCGGCGGCGCGGTTCTCGGCATCCTGCTCGGCCGTGCTCTCGCCTTCGTCCGGGCCCACGCGAGAGACGAGCTCGGGAGTGTTGGTCTGAACCGGCTCGCCCGGGATCACCGCGAACAGCGCCGTCGAGCTCGCGGTGAAGGGCTGCCCCTTGATGTAGGCGGCGGCCGCGCGCTGCATCTCCGAAGCGCTCCTGCCCGCTGAGACGATCGCGTGGGAGAGCTCGCCCGCGTCGCCGCCGAGCTCTTTGTCGATCTGGCTGCGCAGCTCGCTCGCGGTGCCCCGGTAGACGACCACGAAGGTGATCCCGGAAGAGAGCACGACCACCAGCGCCACCCACGCCGCCAGCCGCCAGCGCAGCCCCCTCAGCCCGAGCCTGCGCGTCGGCTCAGCCGCCATGTCCGAGCCGATAGCCGACGGAACGCACCGTGTATATCGGGGTGGGACGCTCGGGCAGGCGCAGCTTGCGGCGCAGATAGCCGACGTAGACGTCAACGATGTTGGTGGCGGGGTCGTGCTCGTAGCCCCAGACGGCGCTGAGGATCTGCTCACGCGAGAGCACCTGGCCGCGGTGTCGCAACAGGTAGACGAGCAGCTCGAACTCGGTGGTGGACAGCGGCACGGTCTCCCCGCCGCGGCGAACGCGCCGGCTCAGCAGGTCGACTTCGATGTCCTCGCCGCGCAGCACGCTCGCCGACGCCTCGGCGGCGACCCGCAGCTGGGCACGCATCCGCGCCACCAGCTCCGCCAGCGAGAACGGCTTGACGAGATAGTCGGCCGCGCCGGCTTCGAGGCCGCCGACGCGATCCTCGAGCTCGCCTCTGGCGGTCAGCACGATCACAGGCAAACTCGGCTTGGCTGTGCGCAGCGCCTGCAGGATCTCAAGGCCGCCGCGGCCCGGGAGCATCAGATCCAGCACGACCAGGTCAAAGCTCTCGCGCAGGGCGGCGCGTTCGCCCGCAAGGCCATCGAGCTCGATCGCAACGCTGAAGCCCTCTGCCTCGAGGCCGCGGGCGACGAAGTCCACGATCCCGGGCTCATCCTCGATCAGCAGGACCGCCGCCTGGCTCACAGACTCGCTTGGCCGCGGCGACTCCTTGGCGCCTTGCTGCATGCGAGCAGGATAGACGGGCGCGGCATCCCGTTGCGCCCACAATCAATTCAATGAGTTTTCTCATCGTTCTGTTACCGATCGCTTAGCAAGCGCGCCCAGACTGGCTGCGATGGCATCGGACCGCACCGCCACCGTCTCCGGCGAATATGAGCGCAGAAACCTGGCCGGCGGCGGCACAAACGGGAACCGCCTGCTCACCGCGCAGACCGGCGCCGTCCTGATCGTGCTGCTGGCCGTGATCGGCGTGACCATCTTGCGCATAGGGCAGCTCACCTCGGTGCACATGTTCGTGGGCATGATGCTGATCCCGATCGTGCTGCTGAAGATGGGCAGCACCGGCTACCGCTTCGCGCGCTACTACACCTTCGACCGTGGCTATCGCAGCGTGGGTCCGCCGGCGCCGTTGCTGCGAATGATCGCGCCGATGGTCGTGCTTTCCACGATCGCGGTGTTCGTCACAGGCGTCGTGCTGATGATCGAGGGGCCGGCGGCGCGCGGCACACTCTCGGAGCTGCACAAGCTCAGCTTCATCGTGTGGATCGTCTTTACGGCCCTGCATGTGATCGCTCACATCGGCGAGATCCCGGGGGCGCTCAGCGCAAGGCGGCAGCACGCGCTCTCAGGCCTCGCCACAGAGCTCGAATCGCTGCCCGGCATGCGCCGCGCCGTACCGGTTGAGGAGTCGCCCGAGTGGGACGCCCACGGCACCGGACGCGCGGGGCGGCTGCTCGCGCTCTCCGGCGCGCTCGTGGCAGGCCTCGTGCTCGCACTGATCTCCATCACCTGGTTTGGCCCTTGGCTTCACCAATTCACCTTTATCGGACCACACTGAACGCGCATGCCTCAACTTCACCAGCCACGGACCCGTGACGCGGCCTTGCAAAGGCTCAAATCGCTCAACCGCTGGCTGATCGCGGGCAGCGCTGCGCTCACCGGCGTCTTCACCGCGGTGGCCGCCAACGCATTCCCCGGGCACACGCTGAAATCGCACACCACAGCCACCGGCGCGCGCTCGGCAAAAAGCGGCGCCTCCACCGGCGGCCAGTCGGGGGCTCCTCGACTTCGCGCCCCCTCCCGCGCGCCGGAATCGAGCGAAGAATCCGGGACCGGCGCCACCGAATCGAGCCCGAGCACGGAAGCGCAAAGCGAACCGCAGGTCGAAGCCGAAAAACCCGTCGAACCGGAAAAAACCGTTGAAGCCGAAAAACCGGTCGAAGCTGAAAAACCGGTGCAAACCATACCGGAAACGCCTGTGGTCTCCGGCGGGTCGTGATCGGGACGGGCTGCTATGCCCACAAGCAATGCTGACGTCATCGAGAACAGCGAGCTGGCGTGCACTGGGCACCACGGCGCTGCTGAGGCTGGCGGCGCCTGCGCCGCTCACCGAAGCCCGGACATTGCTGGAAGCAGAGCTCGACGCGATCGACCGCGCCTGCAGCCGCTTCCGTGAGGATTCCGATCTCGCTCGCCTCAACGCCGCCGGCGGACGCGCGGTGTGCGTCGACCCGCTGCTCGCGGAGGCGCTGGAAGTCGCGCTCGACGCAGCGCAGAGCACCGACGGCGATGTCGACCCCAGCATCGGGCTCGCCCTGCATATCGCCGGGTATGACCGGGACTGGGATCTGCTGAAGGACGAGAACCCGGCGGCACAGCGACCGGCGCAAGTCGATCTGCGCGCCCAGCGCCGGCCCGGCTGGCAGAGCGTCGAGCTCGACCGCGAGCGATGCCTCGTACGACTTCCCGCGGGGGTCAGGCTGGACCTTGGGGCGACGGCCAAGGCTTGGGCGGCCGATCGCGCAGCCGCCGCGGCCTTCGAGGCGACCGGCGTGGGCGCGCTCGTCGCGCTCGGCGGAGACATCGCAACCGCCGGCCCGCCCCCGCCTTCAGGCTGGCGCATCCGGGTCACCGACGACCATCGCTCCGGACCAGAGGTTCCCGGCCAGACGATCGCGATCCACGACGGCGGCGTTGCGACCTCGGGCACGACCGTGCGCCGCTGGATCAGGGGCGGCGCGGAGATGCACCACATCATCGACCCCGCCACCTGCGAGCCCTCGCGCGGGGTATGGAGGACCGCCAGCGTCGCCGCCGCCAGCTGCACCGAGGCGAACGTCGCATCGACCGCGGCGATCCTGCGATCCGAGCGCGCGGCGGCATGGCTTGCCGACATCGGCCTGCCCGCACGCCTTGTGGCACTCAACGGAGGCGTGCTTCGCGTCGGCGGCTGGCCCGCCGAGCTGGAAAGGGCAGCATGACCTTCATCCTTGGAGCCTCGACGGGCCCGAGCATCGACTGGTACCTGACGCGCGCGACCGGCACGGTCGCCCTGCTGCTGCTGAGTGCCGCCGTCGCGCTGGGCGTGCTCGACGTGGGCCGCTACAGCTCGCCCCGGTGGCCGCGCTTCCTGCTCGACGCGCTGCACCGCAACGTCTCGCTGCTGGCGGTCGTCTTTCTCGCCTTGCACGTGATCACGACCGTGCTCGACAGCTTTACCTCGATCTCCATCTTCGCCGCCTTCATCCCGTTCATCGGCAGCTACCGCCCGTTCTGGCTGGGTCTCGGCGCGATCTCCTTCGACCTGCTGCTCGCGCTCGCGATCACGAGCCTGCTGCGTCGCCGCCTCGGCTTCTCGGCCTGGCGCACGACGCACTGGCTCGCCTATGCCTGCTGGCCGATTGCGCTGGTGCACGGCCTCGGCACCGGCAGCGACGTCAAAAGCAGCTGGCTGCTGGCGCTCACGATCGGCTGCGTGCTGGTCGTGATCGCGGCGGTCTGCGTCAGGGTGCTGCGGGGATGGCCACAGCACGCGCGCGTGCGTGGTGCGGCGCTCGCGGCCACGGGCGCCTTCGCGCTGTTCCTGGTGCTGTGGGTTCCCTCCGGCCCGCTTGGAAGCGAATGGGCTCGCCGCTCGGGCACGCCTTCCTCGCTGCTGCCACATTCCACCACGACCGGCACCGCCACCAACGCCGGGACCGCGGAGGCGAACAGATGAGCGCCACGATGACAGCAACGCTCCCACGACTGCTGCTCGGTATCGACCCGGAAAGCATGCTCACGCTCGATGACCACACCGCCGTGCACGGCCCGTTGCCCTCGTTCGGCAGCAGCAGCGGCAGATGGCCTGCTCGACGGACGCAGGGCGGCACCGTCCTGATCGACGAGATCGAGCGCGCCGGCCTGCGCGGACGCGGCGGGGCGAGCTTCCCGACCGCAGTGAAGATGAGAGCGGTCGCCGGCGCAAAGGGCAAGCCGATCGTGGTCGTCAACGCCACCGAGGGCGAGCCGGCAAGCATGAAGGACAGGCTGCTGCTGCAGAGCCTGCCCCACCTCGTGCTCGACGGCGCCGTCCTGGCCGCGCGGGCGCTGCGCGCCGAGCAGGCGATCGTGTGTGTATGCGAGACCAACGCGGACCTTCCCGGCGTCGAGCGCGCGATCGCCGAGCGCCGCAAGCTGGGCGAGGGCGTCGAGCTGCGCTTCTCGGTGCTCCCAAACGGATATGTCACCGGCCAGGAGTCGGCGCTCGTCAACCATCTGAGCGGCGGCCCGGCGCTGCCGAGATTCACCCCGCCGATGCCCTTCGAGCGCGGCGTGGATGGCCGCCCCACGCTCGTAAGCAACGCCGAGACGCTCGCCCACGTGGCGATGATCGCTCGCCAGGGCGCGCAGTGGTATCGCGGGCTCGGGACCGAGACCCAGCCGGGCTCGACGCTTGTGACGCTCTCGGGGCCTCTCGGCTATCCGGGCGTCTATGAGATCGAGCATGGAGCATCGCTCTCCACTCTGATCGACGCCGCCGGCGGCCTGGCCGCCCCGGTCCGAGCGGTGCTGATCGGCGGCTATGCCGGCACCTGGATCGATGCCCAGACGATGCACGACGTCGCGCTCTGCGACGAGCATCTGGCGCCCTTGCACGCCTCACTCGGCGCCGGCGTGATCGCGCTGCTCTCGGCCGAGGCCTGCCCGGTCGCAGAGACCGCGCGACTGATGCGCTGGCTGGCCGATCAGAGCGCCGGGCAGTGCGGCCCGTGCGTCAACGGACTGCACGCGATCGCGGCCACGTTTGCGAATGTGGCAAGCGGCAACGCCGACCGCGGCGCCGCCCAGAACCTCCCGCGCCTGATCTCGCTGACGCGCGGGCGGGGCGCTTGCCGCCACCCCGACGGCGCGGTCAGACTGATCGAAAGCGCCGTCCAGGTCTTCGGCCAGGAGCTCGCCGAGCATGCGCGGCACGGCTACTGCGCGGCCTGCAGCCGGCCGGCGGAGCTGCCGTTGCCCGACTGGAGGCGCCGCGCGTGAGCCGGCGAGTCGTGGTCAACCCGATCGCCTGCGAGGCGCATGGGATGTGCGCCGAGCTGCTGCCCGAGCGGATCGCGCTCGACGACTGGGGATACCCGATCGTCGATGGCCGTCCGCTATCGGCCGACCTGCTCGAGCACGCGCGCCGGGCCGCGGAAGCGTGCCCGACGTTCGCGCTGTTGATGCAGAGCGACGGAGCGCCCCTCAGGCGCTCATCAGGTGCATCGCGGCCAGCCCCGCCCACTGTCCGTAACGTGCAAAGAAGGCCCGCACCTGGGCTTCGTCGGCAAACGCGTTCGGGTCGCCACCGCTGAGCAGGCGGCCGACGCCGCGTGCCACAGACCGCCAATATTGGCGGTCTTTGCAGTAGTCTCCGAAGGGATATACTGCACTTTCCGCCTTAAATGGCGTATAGTGAAGTGTATGCTGTAACCCTCTGCGCTGGGACGGCTCAACGAGATGGCCGAAGAACAGTGGGGTCTCATCACTCGCCAGCAGGCGCTCGACCTCGGTGTCGCGCGTCGGACGCTGGACCGGCTGACTGCTCAAAAAGGCGTCCTGCGGAAAGTCGCCCGCGGCGTATATCGGCTACGGGGCGCGCCGCCGCCGGATCATGAGCCCCTGCGCGCAGCGTGGCTGCAACTCGCCCCCGATGTGCCGGCCTGGGAGCGTGTAGAGGCCCAGGGGGTGGTCTCGCACCGATCCGCCGCCGACATGTACGGCATCGGGCACCCGCCGGAAGAGCGCCACGAATTTACCGTCGCCGCGCGACACCAATCGCGCCGGCCAGACATGCGGACGCACCGGCGCAAGCTGACCGACACCGAATGGAACATCCTGAGCGGCCTTCCCGTCACGCGTCCCGCGCGCATCGCCTCAGACCTTCTGTACGACAACGAGGATCCGGGCGCAGTCGCACAGATCATCACAGACTCGCTGCGCAACGTCTACGAGTCATCGGCCGTGGTTGCCGACGCGCTCGCGCCGCACGCCGGAAAGTTCGGTCTGCGTCGGCGCGATGGCCTCGCTCTGCTGCGATCAATGCTCGATCTTGTCGGCGATCGGGAATATGAGCTCTGGATATCTGACGCCCGAGCACGCAGAGCAAGTCGGCTCCCGCCCGAGCGCGCCCCGGCGCCAGTCGGCGGCAATCCGCATCGATGAGCAGGTACACGACTGACGGGCCTTCACAGGTGGGGGTGCCGTAGGCGCTATAGCTGCACTTGCCCACCGGTTCGCCCGCTTCGTTGGTGAGTAGGCGTGTGCTGCCGGCTTGGTCGTGGTGGAGGTAGGTTGCTTCTTCTTTGGTGTTGATTTGCTCGAAAATGTTTTGCCTGCCGCGATCCCTCGCTTGGATGCAACTCGACCCCGGCGTGTGCAGGGACTTTCGACACTCCGACCCCCGGCGCAAGAGTCGGCGGGCGGCGTGAAGGCCCGGGCGCGATCTTGAGCGCCCGCAGCGATCCCGGCCGCGGCGACTTGAGCGGCTGAGAGAAGATGCCGGATGGCGGGCGCGTTCCAGATCGGCGAGCATCAGAGGGGGACGATAGAGCCCGCGGCGGCGCTCAACACGAGCGCTGGACCAACGGGCGAGCGCGGCGTGGCGCTCCTGCTCAGCGTGAGCCGGTGGGCGGTGGGATCTTCAGGTCGCGGCAAATCTTGCGCGCGAGCGGCCACGCGATCTCGTTGTGGCGGGGCAGCACCGAGGCTCGATCGGTCGGGCCGCGCCACTTCTCGTGCTTGGTGCCGCCGACGACGCGGCAGCCGTGCTCGCGCAGGTGCGCTTCCAGGGCGCGGCGCTTCACGTTTGGGCGGTGAAGATCAGCGCCTCGCGGTCTGAGGGCTCCTGCAACTCCTCGTCGGGCGTGAGCATCGTCTGCAGCGCGTCGATCACGTTCTCGCGCGCCTCCGCGCGGGTGTGGCCCTGGCTGTGCGCGCCGGGGACCTCCGGGATCGACGCGACGATCCAGCCATCGCCGCCGTCCTCGTAGACGATCGTCAAACGCAGCGTCTCGCTCACACCAGACACGGTAGCCCCTGCGCCAGCCGAACGCCACCCCTTTCGCGCCGGCACTCGCGTCACCACCGGCACGCGCCCGCAGACTCACGACCTGCGCTCAAAGGTGCTCCTGCGGCGCCGCTTTCGCTGCGCTCGGCGTAGCCGCACACAGTTGCACCAGCCGGTGCCCGAGCTGCCAGCACTGCCGCCGCTGGCGTTCTTCCGCTGCGTCTGGCGGCCCCCGGAAAGGCTGCACAGATGAGATGCACGGGCCAGTGCGGACACATTGCTGTGTCCCGAGCCGGCCGCGAGCGGGCGGACACGGCCCCCCCGGGATCGGTCAGAGGGGCAGCCCTGATCGGGCGCCGCGGCCGTGGGGGTCGAACAGCCAGCCGTCCACTACCGCGGCGAGCTGCGCTCGGGTCGCTCGGCTGCACTTCACCGGGTCAAGGCCCTCGGCGATCAGCACCGCGTCAACGACCTCATCGGCGCTGCGGGCGTCCGTGAGCGCGTCCGCGGTGAGCTGGTTGCAGTAGCCGTAGCGGCCGCACAATTCTTGAAGCAGCGCCGCGCGGCGCGAGTCGGGTCGGTGGCCCATCCCGCGGCAGTCTCGCAGCGAGAAGGGGCGCCCGCCGGGCGACCGGCACCGTTTGGTGCAAGTGTGTGAGTGTTTGCTGTTGGGCGTCTGCGGCGCCTGTCGCGCCAGGGGTGCTGCGGACGCCTTGAACAGCGGCGGCGAGGGGTGTGAGGGCCTGCGGTGGGGCTCAGGGGCGCTTGTGGCGGCCTGGGCGGTGTAGGTCGTGCTGCTCGGCTTGGGCTTCGGCGTCGAGGGTCTTGCGCAGCTCCTGCGCGCCGTCGTCCGCCGCGCCGGGCGCGGGGCTGCTGGCTGGCCGCAGGACCGCCCCGCCACCGTGGCCGTGGTGGCGGGGTTGGTTTGAGGCGCCGGGGTGCGTGGCGGCGTGGACCGCGGCGAGCGTTCTGAGCGAGACTTGGGTGTAGACCTGTGTGCTGGTGATGTTGGCGTGGCCGAGCATCTGCTGGATGTAGCGGATGTCCGCGCCGCCGTCGAGCATCAGCGTCGCCATCGTGTGCCGGAAGATGTGGCACGCGCCGGGCTTGCCGATCTGGCGCACGTAGTCGCCCATGATCGCGGTCAGGGTTTGCAGGCCCAGCCCCACGCCCTCGACGGCGAGGAACAGCGTCCCGTCCTCGGGCGGGGTCGCCAACCCCGGCCGCACCTGCGCCAGATAACGAGCGCACCACGCCGCCGCCCGCTCACCCGTGGGGATCATGCGGTCGCGCCGGCCCTTGCCCTGGCGCACCGTCAGCGTGCACCGCGGGGTGTCCAGGTCGAAGATCGAGAGGCCCGCGAGCTCGGCGCGGCGGATGCCGGTCGCGTAAAGCAGCTCCATCATCGCCCTGTCCCTGAGCCCGAGCGGGGTGGCCAGGTCGGGGAGCGCGAGCACCCGCTCGGCCTCGTCTGCTGAGAGGACCGCGGGTAGGCGCTGCTCAGCGCGCGGCAGCTCAAGCTCAGACGCCGGGTTATAGAGAATGCGGTTGGTCCGCGTCAGCCAGGCAAAGAAGGAGCGGATCGGCATCAGCCGCGCACCTTGGGAAGCAAACGACAGCGGCTGCCCATCCGCCTTGCGGATGTAGAACACCGCCCGCTGGTAGGCATCGAGCATCGGCTTGGTCACTTCACGCGGGCGCGTCACGCCACGCTCGATCAACCACTCCGCGAGCAGCGCGAGCGCCGTGCGCTGGTTCTTGACCGACGTGGCCGCATAGCCCCGGATCGCCAAGTGCTCACAGAACTCCACCACCATGATCGGGAAGCCCTGGCCGTCATCCGGGTCGCCCGGAACCACCCTCGGCGAACGCATGCCACGGGCGCCCACCTCAGCCCGCCGCGACCGCTTTCAACGCGGCCCGACCACGCCCCGACCGGCCCCCGACCGGGGGGCGACCACCCCCCGACCGATCCGCTCCGGGCCCCGACCGATCGCCCGCTGACCCCGACCGCTCGCGGTCATAGTCATGCGCCCGCTCGGCGTCAGCGCCGAGCTGGTCGGGGTCGATCAGCCCCGGCAGCCGCGCCTCGCTCTCCTGCTGGCCGTCCCAGGCCAGCTCATAGACGTGCGCGCCGTGCTGGCCACGGTGGCACCACAGAAGCTCAAGCGACGCGAGCCGCCCGAGGTGGACCTTGAGCTGGGTGTCGCCCCAGCCGAGCGCTTGGCGCAGCTCGCGGCGGGTGAAGCGGACACGCTCGCGCACCGTGCCCTGCTCGACGGCCACGCGCTCGACATGCGCCTCGATCAGCGACAGCAGCCGGCGGGTGCCGGGCGGCAGCTCATCAAGCGAACGCCCCAGGACCGCGTGTGCGAGCTGGTTGGCCAGCAGAATGTCCTCCCTGGTGGCCTCAATGTAGGTCAGCACCCCGCCGTCCGCCGTGCTCGCCGTGCGGCGTGGCCGCTGGTGCTGGTGCAGCAGCGCGACCGCGCGAATCAGCGTCAGATACTTCATGTGATCGCGGCGGGTGCGCGTGCGCGCATCCGAGAACGTCAGCGCCCGCGCGAAAGGATTAACGACCGCCAACGGTTCCAAGAGACGCTGTGCGTCCTGGTGGAGCTTCACCACCGCCTGGCGCTCGTGGTCGGCGAGCAGCCCGTCCAGCGTCTCGCGCTCGCGCTGGCGCTCGTGGATCGCCCTGGTCTGCTCGCGCTCCTCATCCACCGAGAGCACGACGCAGCGGTTCAGCAGCTCCTCGTCCACGTCGATCGTCGTCGTTGTCAGGAAGATCGCGACCGGGCCGCGCACCGTGTAGGTGTGAGTGACAAGCCGCCCCGTCTGCCCGTCCTTGCCGGTCGAGGCGATCCGCAGCTCACCCTCGGACTGCAACAGCTTGAGCGCGTAGGCGGCGCGCTCGGCGCCCTCCTCCTCAGCGACCGCCAACACCTTGTGCTGCAAATCCGACTCGCCCATGTAGAACAAGCTCTGGCCCGTCATCGCACTGAACGACACCCGCTCCTCCTCGGGCACCATCGACAGCACCGCCTCCTGCAACGCCGACTTCCCCGCCGCCGACGTTGACTGCACGATCACCGCCAACGGCCGATCCAGCTTCCTCGACACCGCCGCCAAATACCCGATCAGGCAGTTGTCCTGCTCGCCGACCATCCCCACACGCTCGAAGTCAGCGACGATCCGCTCCACCAGGCCGGGGTCTTTCAGCAGGCCAAGCGCCCGCTCGCGCTCGGGCTCTGAAAGCTGGACCTCGGGCTCGCGCGGGGCCTGCGCCTCGCGCACCGCCCGCTCCGCGTGCTCCTCACACGTCAACAACACACGGCCAAGGTCACGCGCGACCAGCTCCTCGGCCAAGTCCAGCTCCTCGCCGGCCTGGCGCGCGAACACACCACGCGCCCGCGCCGAATACAAGTCAAGCGAATCGACGTGGAAAACCTCGCCGCGGCGAGGGTGAGTCCTGGCGACCAGGACATTCACTCTCAGCAGCTCGAAGCTGCTGGCCTTCCCCAGCCCGCGGATGCGCCAGCGGCGATCCTCGATCCCGACGCGCAGCTCGTCACCGTCGAGCTTCACCACCGGCTGAGCGCCCGGTGGGCGCGGCACCGGCGAGGACGGCGGCGGCGATGAAGGCGCGGCGGCTTTCGCGGCTGAGGGAAGATCACCCTCGACGCCGTTCGTCTCGCCCGACTCGTCCTCGGTGTCGCCCTGCTGCTCGAGCTGCGCTCGAGCGCCGCCCCGCTCGGGCTCGATCGGAGCAGGCCGCGGGGGATCGCCGGCAGGCTCAGACTCGGACTCGACAGGTGCCGGCGCCGGCCGCGCGGCCGGCTCGCCCGCGCCGATCCACACCGCCTCGCGCAAAAGCTGCGCGAGCGCACCAGCCGGCTCCTCGACGCTCGTGGCGAAGCTGTTGGCGTCCTGGCCGGCAGGGAACAGCACCCGGAAGCACTCGACCCCCTCGGCGCCGAGACGATTCGCCAACGCGGCGGCGCCGCGGTCGCCCGCCTCGTCACGATCGAACGCGATCAACACACGCCCGATCCCCGCGTCCCTCAAGGCCGTGTGCAGCTCCTCGGTGAACCCGTCCGCGCCGAACGCCGCGGTGACGTGCCGCAGCCCATACCGCCAGAACGTCAGCGCGTCGATCAGCGACTCACACACGACCAGCTCGCCGTCGCAGCCGGCGAGCGCCTTCGCGTTGAACACGCCGCGGCGCGGGCCGGGCAGGTAGAGATGACGCGAGGAGCCCCGATGGTTCAAGTCATCGCGCAGCTTGCGCCCATAGAGCTGCACGACCTCGCCGTTCACGTCACACACCGGGATCACCAGCGACCCCGACAAATGCTCATGCCCGGTCGCGCGGAACACGCCCAGCTCTTGCAGCTTGCCGCGCAGCTCCGCGCCCGGCTTGCGGTTTTTCGCCGGCAGCCGATAGCCCAGCGTGCGATTCGCATAGCCCAGCCGGAACTCCTCGATCAGCCCCGGATCATCAAGACCGCGGCGCTCAAGCACCCCAAGCGCCTCCGGGCACTCCCTGAGCGTCTGCGCGTAGAAGCCGACCACCCGCTCCAACAGCTCGCGCTCACCAGCGCCGATCGGCAACGGCGAAGGCAGCCGCGCGACCGTCGAGCGCGTCACCCGCTGCCCGCTCAGCGCCGACGGGGCAACGCCGTCGCGCAGCAGCTCGACCGCGTGACGAAACGACACGCCCTCCGCGCGCATCACCCAATCGATCACCGACCCGCCCGCCTGACACGCACCCATGCAATGCCACAAGTTCTTCTCCGGCGAGATCACCAGCGAGCCCGTGCGCTCCTCATGAAACGGGCACAGCCCAACAAGGTCTTTGCCCTGCCGGCGCAGCTCCACGCCCGCCAGCTCGACCAGCCGCTGCAAGGACACCTCCTCCTTCAGCCGCTCGATGACCTCCTCCGGAATCCTCGCCATGCCTTCCTCAGCCACACCCTGTCAAGACGAAATTGTAGAAGCGATGCGCTAGCATATATGCGTGCGAGGACAAATGCTCCCACAAGGCAGCCATATCGTCCCGGCGATGGACTTCCCCGAGCGCCTAGCCACCCTGCGCAACGAGCGCGGAATGACCCAAGGCACACTCGCCGAGCACGTCGGCATCCACGTCTCACAGCTCCGCCGCTATGAGGCCGGCAGCTCCTCACCCACCCTCGACGTGCTGCGCAAGCTCTCGATCGCTCTGTCCGTCAGCGCAGATACGCTCGTCTTCGACGCCGAGCGAGACTCGGACGAGGAGCTGCGCCTGCAACTAGAAGCCACCCAACGCCTCACAGACCAAGACAGAGAACTCGTCAAACGCTTCATCAACGGCCTCCTCCTCAGCCACGAGGCCAAACGCCTCGCAGCCTAGGCATCAAGAGGCCAACGCCCGCGCCTGCTCTCGCCCCGCGTCCGTGAGTTCAAGCCAGCACACCTCGCCGAGATTCGGCATGCGCCCAAGGGCACGCCACTCATCTTCGATGCGCTTGGTCGTCTCGGCGACGCTCAGCCCCCAGGACTGAACGCAAAGCAGTCCTTCGTCTCTCACGACATCACCCACGATGGCGTAACCAGAGCCCATCAGCTCGCCGATGACCTCTGTCGTCGCTTGCATGGTCTCACTTTCACTCGGCGACCCCCCAAGGTGACGCCGCGCAACAAAGGCCATCTCATCGAGCTGGAGCATGTCTGACAGCCCACGGTCCAACAGCTCGTTGCGCAAAGCCTCCTTCATTCCGACAAGTGAATCCTGTATCGCGCGGTGCCGGTGTTAATGTCAACAGTCGAGCCGCCTGTCTTTGACGCTTCTCGTATCCCCACACGAGTGCCGTCGGGTAGCTCGACTTCTTGCCCCGGATACGAGCTGCCCGTAGGCTTGCCGCCGGCACTCAGCTCGTCATAAATCTGCTGCAACTCCTCGGGACTATCGACCGTGTAGACCCCCGGGTTGTTACCGGGCGTCAGACCAGCAAGCGCATCCTCGATCGCCGTGGAGCCCTCCTCTCCAGCGAGCCCCGCGGCCCCCTCGGCCAGCCCGCCGACGCCGCTGGCGTCGAGCGTGCCCACGACGGCACCCTCAAGGCCGTGGGCCACAGACGCGAGATAGCCGCACCCGTTTTCATACGATTCGATCTCTTCTTCGTAGTATTTGACCGGGTTGAGCGTTTCAGCTACTTCGCCGGGGGACGGGATGCCGAGGTTGAGCCAGTTCCCGAGGCCGGTCGGGTCGCTCTCGTTCAGCGGGTTGTCGCCCGCGTAGTTGTAGGGAGCATGTGTCTGCCCGACTAGCGGATCAACGCTGAGAAACTGCGCCGTCGCCGGATCATAGGTCCGAGCCCGCATGTAGATCAGCCCAGTGTCCGAGCTGGTGTATTGGGCGTCGTAGCCGAGCGGCGTGGTCGCGGTCCCGGTGGAGCCGGTCAGTTCGCCATATGGCCCGTAGGTGAAGGTGGCTTCTGTTTTCCCTGTCGATCCGGTCAGTAGCCGTGTGGACCCTTGCCACAAGTTCTTCTCCGGCGAGACCACCAGCGAGCCCGTGCGCTCCTCGTGGAAGGGGCACAGGCCCACCAGGTCCTTGCCCTGCCGGCGCAGCTCCACGCCCGCCAGCTCGACCAGCCGCTGAAGGGAGACCTCCTCCTTCAGCCGCTCGATGACCTCATCTGGAATCCGTCGCGCCATGCCTTCCTCAGCCGCACCCTGTCAAGACGTAATTTAGCGTCTTTTGAGATAGCATATACGCAATGCACCGACGAATGCTCCCCGAGGACGGCCATATCGTCTCGCGACCAGGACTGGACCTGCTCGCGATGGACTTCCCCAAACGCCTAGCCACCCTGCGCAACGAGCGCAAAATGACCCAGCGCTCGCTCGCCGAGCACGTCGGCGTCCACGTCTCGCAAATCCGCCGCTATGAGGGCGGCGACTCCTCGCCCACCCTCGACGTGCTGCGCAAGCTCGCGGTCGCTCTGTCCGTCAGCGCGGATACGCTCGTTTTCGATGAGAACGAGCGAGGACCCGACGAGGACCTGCGGTTGCAGTTCGAGGCCACCACCCGCCTCACAAACGACGAGAAGCACGTCGTAAAGGCCGTCATCGAGAGCATCCTCCTCAGCCACGAGGCCAAACGCTGGGCCGCATAAGGCACCAGGCACCGAGCTAGAACGCGCTCAACCGCCCGCGCAGCCCCTCACGCAAGAGCTCTCGCTCAAGCTCAGTCAGCACGGCGAGTCGCCGCGAGGATTCGCCCCTCGCTCGACTCGATCAGTTCGCACACCACCTCGTCGCCGGGCTCGAATTGCCACGTCTCGACCTCGCGATCGTATGGCTGCTCGATGATCTTGTAAACGTCGTCGTGAACACGCTCGGCCTGCACAGGTCGCCGCACGTCAACTGCCTCATCCAGCAGGCCAACAAAAATCTCCGTCGAGCTGCTCATGGCAGATCGCCGCTTCCTGGCCCGTACTTGAATCCCGGCCCACCGACGTGGATCACTTCTTTCGTCACATCGTCAACAACCACCGACTGCCCGGTTGTCGGATTGATGTAACGGGTGGCCGGATTACCCGTCGCCTTGTTCACTGCCTGCACCTGGTCACCGGACTTGATCGCCTCCTGAATCGACTCCTCGGTCCATCCACGAGCCTCCATCTGACCGGCCACCTTCGCGCCGATTGTGATGCCCTCCGCGCCGATCTCGGCCTCGCCCTCACCGGGTATGAGCACGGCGGTTGCGAGCCCGGCGTATCCGCCGGCCTGGTAGGCGCCTGAGCAGGCGTTGATGTTGTTTATGCCGAGTTCTTCGCGTACCCAGTTCGTCGCACCGAAGGTGATCGTGTCGCCCCATCCGGCGATTCCTTCGCCGAGTTCTTCCCACGACGGCGTGCCGGATATCCCGAAGATGAGTCCGGTTGGATCGCTCGCGTTGATCGGGTTGTCACCGGCGTAGGCATAGGGCTCGCCCGTGATCGCCTTGAGCGGATCGCTGCTCAGGAACTGCGCAGTCGCCGGATCGTAGACTCGCGCTCGCAGATAAATAAGCCCGGTGTCGCTGCTGGTGTATTGGCCGTCGTAGCCGAGCGGTGTGGTCGCCGTCCCGGTGTGCCCGGTCTGGTTGCCGTAGGCGTCGTAGGTGTACGCCCCTTCCACGGTCCCCGTCGATCCGGTGATGAGCCGCGTCGAGCCGGCTTGATCGTGGTGCAGATACTGGACTTTTTCTGTCGAGTTGTTGATTTGCTCGACAGGCAACTCGTTCGGCCCGTAAATGTAGCTGTCGGTGCCGTTGCTGAGAAGCAATGCGGGCGATTCGCTGGTGTCCCATGTCAGGTAGCTGGTTTTGCCGTTGATGGTTTCGGTCGCCCGAAGCCCTTCTCCGTTGTAGGCGTACACGTCTTCGATCTCAGATATCGAGCCCTCTTCGGCCCGGTTGATCGCGGTGAGCTCGCCAGCCTGGTTGTAGCCGTAGGTGGTTGGAGGGCCTGTGCTCGGCGTGGCTTCTGTTCGTTGGCCTTCTGCGTTGTAGTTGTAGGTGGTGCTGCCGCTGGCTTCGAGTCTGTTCGGCGTCGTTGTATGGCATGCTTGCTTCGCCCTGTCGAGTGATGTTGCCCGCGTGATCGTACTGATAAGCTGTGCTTCCGGCCTTGGCGAGGCGGTCGCCAAGGTAGTAGGCGTATTCCTGTTCTTCCTCGCCCGGCAAGCCTTTGCTGATGGTGCCGGTGATCTGCTCGTTGTCGTCTTTGACATAGGCGAGCGAAGCAAGCGTTTCCGTGTTCTTGGCCATCGTGACTTCGCTTGGCTGGTCGGCGTCATCGTATGTGTATGTGTCTTCCTCTTCGGTAGCGGCCGGGAACTTAGTCGCCGTGAGGTTGGAGTCTGGATCGTATGAGAAGGTCGTGGTGTTACCGATCCAGTCGGTAACGCTGTGCAGGCGGCCGTCATTGTCATAGCCGCGTTCGACCGACTTACCGTTTGGATATATGATCTTGGTCTGCTGGTCGGCAAGGTTATATTCGTAATTGACGGCTTCACCATGGCCATCCGTTACTTCGGTGAGGCGGCCGAGCTGGTCGTATTTATAAGTAGTGGTGCCCGTGCCGTCGGTCATGCTTGTCATGTTACCTTCATCGTTGTAGCTGTATTCGGTGGTGGGAGTGTGTTCGTCGGAGTAGGAGATCTTGGTGAGCTCGCCACCAGCGTTGTAAGTGTAGCCCGCGGTCTTCCCCGATGGCGCGGTTACGCTCGCCGGATTGCCTTCGGCATCGTATTCCTTGATAGTCTTGCGGTCGCCCGGTTCAATGACTTCGGTGACCTGACCCAGTTCGTTGCGCGCGTATCGTGTGGTACGGCCATCACCGTTGGTCTCCGAGATGACCTGGCCTTCCGCGTTGTATTCGGTTTCGGTAGTGGTGCCATCTGGCTGCTGGACCTTGATCGGTTGATTCTCAGCGTTGTACGTGTAAATCGTCGTGGCACCGTAAGCATCGGTGACCGTTTCCAGGTCGCCAGCCGCGTCGTAGGTGTACTTTGTCTGGCGGACGAGGGGCGCGATGAGTTCGGTCAGAGCGGAGTAGCTCGATGCTTCGCCCGCCACGTTCGTTGCAGTCACGACGACCCGCAGCTTGTGTCCGACATCGCTGTAGTTGGCGACGTAGGCGCTTTGCGTGGCGCCTGAGATGTCGGCGCAGTCCTCGCCCAAGCTGCTGCAGCGTTGCCATTGGTAGGAATAGCTCGGCTCGGGGGTGGCAGTCCAGCTACCGTCGCTGACGTCCAGCGAGTGATCCTGTTGCATCGTACCGCCAATCGCGGGTGCGGATACGTTCGATGGGGCGGATGGCGAGACCACGACGGACGTGGGGGCCGAGTACGCACTCGCTGACCCCGCGCTGTTGGTCGCAGTGACCGCGACTCGCAACTTTGCGCCAAGGTCACTGTCACCCGCTTCATATGTTTTGCCTGTCGCGCCTTCCACGTCATGGCATTCTTCACCGTGTTCGTTGCACGCCTGCCATTGGTAGGCGTAGCTGGGTGCAGGATGTGCGACCCACGTTCCAGTCGAGGCGCTCAGCGTTTGCCCGGCTACGGCTTCGCCGGATATGTTCGGTGCGCTGCCGTTAGCCGGCGCGGCGTCGTAGGACCATCGCTCGATACGTTCGTGTTCGCCGTCCACGACATAGACATTCGAGCCATAGCCGGCGATCGCTATCGGATAGGCAAACTCGCCTTCGCCGGAGCCTTCACTGCCAAACTGGAACAGGTATTCACCGGCGAGCGAAAACACCTCAACACGATGGTCTTCGGTGTTCACCACCCAGACGTCTTCGTCTGGGCCGATCGCCAGCCTCCACGGCGACTCGAGTTGCCCGGCGCCGTCGCCGTGGTCGCCGAACTTACGGATGTATGCGCCGGCTTGCGTGAACTCCTCGATGCGATCGGTCCCAACATCGGAAACGAGCAGGTCGCCGTCGGGAGCAACGGCGACATCGCTTGGTTCTTCGAGCTGTCCTTCGCCGGCTTCCGCTCCGATACTGCGCAAGTATTCGCCTTCTTCGGTGAACTCGTCGATGCGATGATTGTCGCGGTCCGCTACGAAGATGTCGCCCTCGCTGTTGACGCCGATTCCTTCGGGGTCCTGTATTTCGCCTGCTTCGGCGCCCGCGGTGCCAAACGTCCGGATAAAGGTGCCTTCCTGGGTGAACTCCTCGATGCGGTCGTCGTTACTGTCTGACACGACGACAGTCCCGCTCGGCTCGACGGCGATACCTTCGGGGTATTTGAATTGCCCGGGTTCGGGCCCATTGGTTCCGAACTTCCGCATATATGATCCTTCGGCGCTGAACTCCTCGACACGATTGTTGCCGCTGTCAGCGATCCACACGTCACCCGAGGAGTCTGTTGCCATGCCCCACGGTGAGGAGATCTCGCCGGCTCCTGAGCCGCCCGCCGCAAACTGCGCAACATAGGTGGGACCAGCGTTAGAGCTTTCTTCCCGGCCAGATATGGTACCGCTCACATTCGAGGTGCTGGATGTCGAGCCGGCGGCGCTGGTTGCGACCACAACGACTCTCACGGTGTTGCCGACGTCGATGGCCGTAGGTTCATAGGAGGCATGCACCGCACCGACTATTGGGGTGCATGCCATGCCAAGTGAATCACAGCTTTCCCATTGGTAGGTGTATGTCAACGGCAGGCCAGTCCTCCATTCGCCATTGTTCGTGCTGAGCGCCTGTCCTTCTGCGGCAAGGCCGGTGATCGCCGGCGGCGCGGTGTTCGTCGCCGCTTCGCGCGTCGGTTCGTGTTCGGGGCTCGGAGGACCCGGTTCGGTAACAGTGATCGGGCGCCCTTGCGCATCGCGTTCAATCGTGGTCGTGAACTTGGACGCTTCAGCGCCGCTGACGTTGCCACGTGGGCTTGTTTCAGAGATCTCCTGCGAGTCTTCGTTGTACGTCCAAGTGCGCTTGTTGCCTTCTGGATCGATTTCGGCCGTCTTGTCACCTCGGACATCATATTCGTATTTCCAAGTCTGACCGACCGGATTTGTCATGCTTTCCAGCCTCGCCATCGCCGCCATATTTATATGTGGTGGTCTGTGTAGCTCCGTCCGGTGCGGCACGAGAGACAGCCACGGGCTGGCCGGCTTCATTACGTTCGATAGTGGTCGTCTCTCCGCTCGGCTGCTTGATGCTCGTGATGTCGTGCTTGGAGTCGTAGGTCCATTCTGTGGTTGCGCCGAGGGGAGACGTCTCGCTCGTGCGGTCGCCCGCGGCGTCATAGGTGTAGGTCGTGGTTTGGTCGTTCGGAGCAGTGGTCGCAACGAGTTCGTCGTTTTTGTTGTATTCGGAAAGCGTGGTACTTGCTTGTGAGGTACCCGCTGCTCGCGTTACGCGAGTAGACAGACCGGCTTCGTTGAAGGTCTCTTGAGTCTCTGCACCGTCCGGTTCGTGTATCGTCGTTTCTGATCCGCTGGCGGTGATGAGGTATTCCCAGCGCCGCGTTGCGCCCGTTGGAGCGACCTCTGAGGCGACCCGACCATTTTCTTCATATTTTGTGGTCGTTGTTTCGCCGCGACCGTTCGTGACCGCAGTCATCCTGTTGGAAGCACCGTAGTCGAAGCGCCAAGCCGGCTGACTTTCCCCTGCCTCGGTGACGCTCGTCAAATCTCCATCTTCATACGTGTATTTGACCGTACCGCCTGTGGGCTCAGTTACCGCGCTGACCTGACCTTCAGCATCATAGGAAAACGTAAGTTCACGGCCCGCGCCATCGGAGACAGATTCAAGGCGCCCATCGCCGTCGCGGTGCATAGTCAGCGCATTGCCATCACTATCGGCCTCGCTGGTGAGCAGACCTTCGGCGTTGAATATCAGCTTAGTTTGGCTTGGCAACGTGTACACGTAACTGCCACCGCTCTGCGTAAGCGTTGCCTGGGTAAGAGGCGATACGGGTCGCCATTCTTCGCCGCGATATTCAAAGAAGACGACGCTGCCGTTTTCTTGATGCGTAGCCACAGTCGGCGTGCAGGGTTCTTTGACGCAGTTTTCGCCAAATTCCAGGAAGGCGCCATATGAGGCGGTCCACCCATATCCAAACGGCCATTCCGACAGCGACGAGCCTCGCACAATATCCGGAGTCGCGTCCGAGATCGATTTTTCTTCTGTGGCCAGTTCTGAATTGTACGTACGTGTCAGGTCGAGCTCAGGCCCGTATCCGCCGACAGCGATATCATTTTGCGTTTCCACCTCATTGCCAGTTGCGCAATTCACCGGCGGCGCTCCACGCATGCACGTAGATCGACTAGGTTCACCGGCATTGTCTTGTCCCATGCTCGACGGCTGCCAAAATTCGTCCGATCCGTGATTATGGCCTTCATATTGTTCGTCTTCTTCTTCGGGACGAAAAATGATTATAGATTCGACATTGGCGTAGCCAGCAACTTCTTCCTGCGATCCAACGAGGCGCCATTCGTTTTCGCCAAGGTGTTCATAGTAGCTGCCACTCGACGCCGAAATAGTGATCGAAATGATTTCGCCGCTGCATTCGGCAAGGCTGCCAGTGAATTCAACGTCGCCAGAAGCGTCTACGCGTCGCTGATCGCAGGCGCGAAGTTCTACCGAGCCGGTACTTGTGACGCCATCGAAACGGACAGCATCGAACTTACGCTCTTCTGAAACTCGATCGCCCTCTGCTAGAGGATACTTCTTGATCGAGCCACTGACGCCATCTATAGGTCGGGGGTCTCGATCGGGGTACTTCGTCGCCAGAAACGGCAGCTCGATCGGACCCAGAGTGAGATGAAACGGTTCGTCGTAGCCGCCGCCACTTACCGTCACCGCATACTGTTCGTATTCGTTTTCGGCAAGAAATTCATCAAACTGCCAGTGTTCGCCCTCCTGGACATACAGGAGTTCTTCGATCTGCGGATCTACCAAAACCGGATAGGCGAGAGACCCAGTGAGCTTCACATGCAGCACGATGCTGTCGCCCACCACAGCCATGTGGACGGGCACCAGCGTCCCTTGAGCATCCACCGCTGTGGGCGCGGGAATCCGCGCGATCATCTCGGTGCCGCGGTATATCGCCGCGCCGTTACCGTAGCTGCTGATGGTGGCTCCTGCGGGCAACTGCATCCGATCTACAATCGTTTCGGGACTCAGACGTGATCGAAGCATCGTCGAGATATCGACGCCATTCAGAGTTGGCGTGGCCACCACATCCTCGTCGGCCCCAATGTCCGGGTATACAACGCTGGCGTCGTCGAGTAGTTCGCCCGCGACGGCAGCTCCAACCGGAACGACGTGAATGCCAGCCTCGCCAAGCGAGACACCGCCAGACAGACGCGACGCTATGGCGATCGGCCGCACCGGATTATCGGCAGTGAACTCGTCGGAGCGCTTGCGCAAACGCAGGTCCACCGGTTCGAGCACACCGTGAGCGCTTGCCACGCGCAGAGGCGCAGTCGAGATCGCGAGCTCCAGATGCCCGCCTCTACGGACCAGTGCGCGATGCGTACCCTCGTATCGCACCACGTGACCAGGGGCAAGCATGTCTGCGGGATCGGCGTCGGCGGTGATGAGCGCTGGGCGAAAATCACTGGAGAGCAGACGCCGCACCCCGGCTGCGGGAAGCTCGGCAAACTCCATCTGTGACGCCCTCCGCTGGGCGCGTGCCCGAGGACCGGCGAGCCACCTGCGGCGGCGCCTGGCCAATGCGAGAGTTTCTCGGCGAGACCGCCCGATTGCCCGCCGTTCGCGGAAGGACCTGGCGCGAGAATGCCGTGCATCCGATCTGTGCAGCAGATGGACTGCTCTTCTCGACCCTCCCTGACCAGCAGTTGCCTCCAACGCGCCGCCCGCAAGCAGCGTCAATGACGCCATAGCCAAGCACATGGTGAGCCGCGCGATGAGTCGCGGCCGCCTCACGATCCGTGAACCCCACGACCAGACTCGCCCCCACGTTCAACCACCATGCCTCCTTCTCCACGCTGATGACGGCCGATGCTCAATCAACCTACAGAGTCGAGAAGATGGGCGTATGCAAAATGGACATACGTTCTATTTTTGGAGATGACGGCTGTCAGAACGGCCGCCCACGAGGGAACGCGGCCCTCACGGCGCCGCGCCGCCGAAGCATGTCCGACGTTCGCGCTCTTGATGCAGAGCGACGGCGTGCCCCTCAGGCGCTCATCAGATGCATCGCGGCCAGCCCCGCCCACTGTCCGTAACGTGCAAAGAAGGCCCGCACCTGGGCTTCGTCGGCAAACGCGTTCGGGTCGCCACCGCTGAGCAGGCGACCGACGCCGCGCAGCAGCCCAAGATCGCCGGCGGGCACCTGATCGTTGCGTCCCTGGCCGTGGAGCGCGAGCATCTCCACCGTCCAGGGACCGATGCCGGGGATCGCCCGCAGCCGCTGCCAGCCGCGCTCGTGCTCGCCGGCGTGCAGGTCAACCCTGCCGCGAGCCACCTCGCCCGCCGCGCGGATCAGCGCGATCGCGCGGGAGCCGGCGAGGTCGAGAGACTGAAGCAGCGCCGCGGAGGCGCCGGCAAGCGTCTGCGCGCTGGGCGCGTCGCGCAGCTCGACGCCCGCGCCGGCGTCATGGCGGCGACCCAGACGATGCACCAGCCGGCGCTCGATCGCCACCGCGCGCTCGTACTCGATCAGCTGCTCGCAGATCGCGAAGGAAAGCGCCTCGAAGGGCTCCGGGCGGCGTCCGGGCCGCAGCCAGGGACGGCGCCTCAGCGAGGCCCCGATCGCGGGGTCGCTCCTGAACGCGCGGCAGAAGGGCTTGACGTCGATGTCGATGCCGAGCGCAAAGCGCATGCGTTCGATGCCGTACCGGGCCGCCTCCTGGCTCGCCGCCCAGGCGCCGAGCAGCACGCGATCGGGCGCCGTCTGGGCGGCGCGCACGACCACCGGCTCGCCCTCGTGATGCAGCAGCCGGTGCAGCACGCCCCCGCGCACACGTGTCAGCCCATCGCCGCCGCCACGGCGGGGTAGCCTGTAGGGCAGGATCGGCCTCAGCTCGACGCGCAGCTCGACCGCAAGCGCGGCGCCGCTCACCGCTGCCGGCCGGCGGAGCCGAGCAAATGCACATCCACGAGCAGCGAGCGGCTGCCCACTATCTGCAGCAGCTCGCCGGCGCCCTGGCCTGCCCCCTTGCCCCGGCGGCCGCGCCCTGCGGCCCTCGATACGCGACGGCCGCCCCGATCGAGACCGCCCCGACGGCGCCGTGCCAGCCCGACCATCGCGGCGCCCGCCACGAATCCACCTGCGGCCACGGCAGCGGCCTGCACCGCCGGCGCCGAGCGCAGGCTCACAAGCGACTGCGAGACGGCACGCCGCGGAACGACGGAAACCGGACCATCCGGGACGAGCATCGGCCCCTCGCCCGCCAGCACCGGGATCGCATCGATTTCCTCGGTGTCACCCGCGGCCTCCGCAACGCCCGGATCTCGGACGTCGGGCTCCTGGTCGCGCGGCTCCTCGCGCTGGGATCCCTCAGTCACGCAAGCGAGTCTAGCCCGCGCTCCAGACGCCCCCGAGCGCGGCTCAGCCCGCAGCGGCCTCGCCGGCCCCGAGCTCGCGCTCGTAGATCCGATACCGCTTGACGATCTGCCCGCCCATCGCCTCCATCCCGCGGTTCATCGACGTGTTGGTCTCGAGGATCCAACCCATCTCTCCCCCCGTCTGCCGCCGCACTTCGGCCGCGTCGAAGTGGAGCTGGTACATGCGCGCCGCCACCCCCGTGTGCTGGAACTCCGGCTTGACGCCGAGATATCCGACCCGCACGCGATCCATGATCTTGCCCTTGTTCACGAAGTGCCACCAGCCGAGCGGCAGCAGTTTGCCCTTCATCTTCGCCAGCACCTGGTTGATGTCGGGGAAGGTAAGCGCGACGCCCACGACCTCCCCGTCCTCTTCGCGCTCGGCGATCATCGCCCAGTGCTTGTCGAAGACCAGGTGCAGCTCCTGCGCGTAGGCGTCGAGATCCTTCTTGGAAAAGGGCACGAAGTCCCAGTTTTTGGCCCAGGCGGAGTTGTAGACCTCGGCGAAGCCGTCGAGCTCCTTGCGCAGCCGGCGCTGCTTGATCGGCCGCACCCTGATCCCGTGATCGCTCTGGACTTTGTCGGCGAGCTCCCAGATCACCGGCAGCACCTTGTCGCGGCCGGTGATCGTCAGGCTCCACATGTAGAGGTCGATCGCCTTGGCCATCCCCGCCTGCTCCATCAGACGCTGGTAGTAGGGGGGATGCCAGGGCTGGCGGACCATCGGCTCGATCTCGAACCCCTCGATCAGCACGCCGCTCTCATCGTTCATGGAGAAGTCGGCGGGGCCGACCATGCGATCGCATCCGTGCTCGGCCAGCCAGCCCTCCGCCGCGGCCAGCAGCGCCTGCAGCACCTCGAGATCGTCCTCGAGCTCCAGGAACCCGAACCAACCCCACTTGGTGTCATGGAACTCGTTGTAGGCGTGGTTGATCTGGGCGGTGATGCGTCCGACCACCTTGCCGCCGCGGAAGGCCAGGAAGTACTCGGCTTCCCCGTGGCTGAAGAAGGCGTTCATCCGCCGGTTCAGGAACATCCAGCGCTCGAGCTTCAGCGGGGGTATCCACTGAGACTGGTTAGCATGCAGCCGGAAGGGCAGGCGTATGAAGCGGCGCATGTCGCGCCAACCGGACGCTTTCCTGACCTGCACCCCCAACGCCCGCTCCTGACTCCTGGCAGCCATCGCGGGCCACCTTACATGGCAATCTCGACAGACGTCTTTGCAAAGGTCCGCGGCTACGAGCGCGAAGCGATGGTGCGCGCCGCGCGCGAGGCAGACCTGCTCCCGTACTTCCGCACGGTGGAGTCGCCGGCGATGCCGGTCGTGGAGATGGAGGGCGCGCCGCGGATCATGCTCGCCTCCAACAACTACCTCGGCCTGACCGGCGATGAGCGCGTGATGCAGGGCGCGCAGGACGCTCTGCACAGCTACGGAACCGGCCTGACGGGGTCGCGCCTGCTGAACGGCACCACCCCGCTGCACCTGGAGCTCGAGCGCGAGCTGGCCCAGTGGATGGGCACCGAGGACGCGCTCGTCTTCACGACCGGGCACCAGGCCAACGTCGGCACGCTCGGCACGCTGCTCGGACCCGGGGACACCGTGATCGTCGACTCCGCCGACCACGCATCGATCCTCGACGGCGCGCTGATCTCCAAAGCGAAGCTGCGCGCGTTCAGGCACGGGCGCCTGGAGAAGCTGGCGCGCGCGCTGGAGCGCGCCAAAGCCGACGGCGGCGGGATCCTGGTCGTCCTCGACGGCGTCTTCTCGATGGAGGGCGACATCGCGCCGCTGGTGGACGTGGTCGAGCTCTGCCAGGCGCATGGGGCGCGGCTGATGGTCGATGAGGCCCACGGCGCCGGCGTGCTCGGCGCCCGCGGCGCGGGCGCCAGCGAGCTGCTCGGGGTCGAGCAGGACGTAGATCTGCGAATGGGCACCTTCTCCAAGTCGCTGGCCTCCTGCGGCGGCTTCATCGCCGGCCCCGCGGAGGTGATCGACTACCTGCGCATCTCCTCCAGAGCCTTCCTGTTCACCGCCTCCGCGGTGCCCGCCGCGCTCGGCGCCGCGCTGGCGGCGCTGCGGATCGTGCGCTCGCCGGAGGGCCCGCCGCTGCTTGCAGCCGTGCTGGAGAACGCCCGGCATCTGGCACAGGGCCTGCACGAGATCGGCTACCGCACGCTTCAGGGCGAGCCGGTTCGCACCGGGCCAGGCTCGGACGCTCCGATGCAGAGCTTCACCACCCCGATCGTGCCCGTCCTGGTCGGCGACGACTGGAAGGCCGGCCTGCTCTGGCGCGCGCTCTACGACGGCGGCGTCTTTACGAACTGCGCCATGCACCCGGCCGTGCCGCCGGGCGGCGCGCTGCTGCGCACGAGCGTTATGGCTACACACGATCGTGACACGCTCGACCGCGCGCTGGCGGTCTTCGAGCGCGTCAAGCGCGAGTTCGAGGCGCAGCACGGCCCGCTGCCCGCTCCCTAGCACGCGCCCGGGCGTCCAAGCCCGCTCGACGCTCGCCGCAAGGCGTCCCCGGCACGGCCGCCGAGGCTGTTCAAAACCTTTACACAGCTTGTCCAATTCTTCACAAGTTCTCCTCCTTGAAAAAAAACCCGCTTCTAGCGGGCGAAGCGTCGGCGGCAAGTTGACCATTGCCGCCTCGCTGCCGTAGTTTCCTCTGAGCACGCTTCGAGACGATCCAGAGTCCACCCACGCGCTTCCGGCAGAGGGGGCGCAGGCAGCGCGGGCGCAACGCCGGGAAGCATCTGGAACGCCTTCGCAGCTGCGACCTTGCACCTGAAATCCAGCCGATGTCGCCGGTCATGCGCTCCACATGGCCGCGACGGGGAGTGAGTACAACCATGAACGCGACAGCGACGATTGTCCCTGCCGTCCCACAGCACCTGCGTGCGCTCCAACGTGCCAACGAGGTTCGACTGGCGCGCGCCGAGCTGAAGCGAAGGATCGCGAACGGCGAGATCGACATTGCCGAGGTGATCCTCGATTGCCCGGAGGAGGCCCGCTCGATGGCGGTGGCCGACCTGCTGATGAGCCAGCGTCGATGGGGGCAGACGCGCTGTCGCAGGTTCCTTGCGCAGATCCCGATGTCCGAGAAGAAGACGATCGGCTCGATGACCGAACGTCAGCGCCGGGCGCTGGTGCGAATGCTCGCGGCGGTCAGGGCCACGCGCATTCGCAGCCCGTGGCTTGCCGAAGAGGCATCCGGCGTCGTCTGAGCTCGGACTCGCTCTGGCAGGGGCCGCGCGCTCCGGCGCGGCCCTTGGCTAACGGACAACCGGAGCTGAGCTTTACTCGCCACCAGCCGGCGAGCATCCCGATCACCCCGAGGCGGGGGCGCACCTCCCACACTCCGCAGCCCCGTTCGCCGACGTCGACGGCCCGCAGCCGCACGAACTTGTAGCGAGCGGGTTCGAGCTGCATCGCGGCCAGCAGCTCGCGGCCCGCGCGGTGGCGCTGCGCCATCGCATCGGCGCTCGCCTGCGCCTGCCGTAGAGATCCGACCAGCGCATCTCGACCGCGCTCGAGCTCTGCGAGGCTCAGCAGACGCGGCGCGTGCACGGCGCCTGCGCCCGTGCCCACACCCGCGGCGGCTATTCCCGGGAACCCCTCGGCCACCACCGCCGAGAGCTCGCGCTCCAGGCGCGCGATCTGGGCTCTGAGCGCGCGCCGGGCCGACGCCTCGGCCTCGATCGCGCTCACGTCCTGCGACTGGACCGCAGTTGGGCCGAGCCGGCGCTCCAGCGCCGGTCGCTCGCGCGTCAAGCTCAGCTGCTCAGATCGAGACATCGCCCGCCTCCTCCGATCGCATCGGTCCCACCGATTCTATCGCCCAGACGCACGATCGGGCAAGGTCCAGCTCAGCCCGACGGCGTGAGCTGCGATGCTGCACATATGTCCTCCAAGCAGTCGATCGACCACCCGGGCTTCGCGCGCGTCTACACAAAGGTCGCGCAGATGGCCGAAGCGCGCGGGGGCGCCGAGCATCGTCGGCGCCTACTGGCAGGCCTCGGCGGCGCGGTGATCGAGGTGGGCGCAGGCGGCGGCGCGAGCTTCGGCCACTATCCCGAGAGTGTCAGCAAAGTGCTCGCGATCGAGCCCGAGCGCCATCTGCGCGCGCGGGCACACCAAGCCGCCACGCGCGCGCCGATTGCGATCGAGGTGATCGCGGCCGAGGCGAGCCGGCTGCCGGCGCAGGACGGCGCGTTCGACGCCGGGGTGGTCTCGCTCGTGCTCTGCACGGTGCCCGACCAGGCACAGGCGCTCTCCGAGCTCTTCCGCGTGATCCGGCCCGGTGGCGAGCTGCGCTTCTACGAGCACGTGGTCTCGCAGCGACCGTGGGAGGCCCGCTTGCAGCGGCTCGCCGACGCCACCTTCTGGCCCCACGTGGCCGGCGGATGCCATCTGGCACGCGATACGACCGCGGGCATCGAGCAGGCCGGATTCACGATCGAGACCTGCGAGCGCTTCGCCTTCAGCCCGGCGCCGCTGCTGCCGGCGGACCCGCACATCCTCGGACGGGCGCGACGTCCCGCTCAACATGCGTCAGAGTAACTTGTGCCGGCGTATGTTGCGGCTCGCGCATGACGGGTCCGGCGTAGGGGTAGGCGTCGGTCAGCAGCAGGGCGTAGCCGTTGCCCTGCACCGCGTAACGCAGCCGAGCGCGCCTACGTTACGCAGGCCCAGCGGCATCCTTGTGAGACCTCGCTGGTGTGTGCGGACTGGAGTATCCTCTGCTTGTGGCCGTCAGTGAGGAAGTTCGTCGTGGCGCCGAAGAAAGTGCTCAGAGGCTAGCGTCAATGGTGCCGGAGTCCGGCATGCAGGCGGCTACGCTGCTTCGGGAAGTCAAGCCTCGTCTCGCCGACGATCGGCAGCGGGGCGTCGCCGAGGAGATGGCTCGTCGCTTCGAGGAGCGCGCGGCCGAGCGCTCAGGCGACGCCTGTCGTGCTCGACGAGATCCAGCGCGTCCCCGGCTGCGACTCATCGACGTGAACGAGCTCGCATAGCATCGCTCTAACCGTGCAGCGCGTCGAGGGCGGTGATGCCGGGCCTGCCAGCTACCGCCCAGCTCGACCGCGCAGCTCGATCGCCGCACGCGCGCTCGTCATCCACTCCAGCTGCACGGCCACCGTGCGCTGCTGCTCTCTGAGCACGAACATCGCGCAGAGCGCCGCCAGGCTCTCACGCTCGCCCGCCGACCGTTCCGCGATCAGCTCCTGAAGGCGCCCGGCGTGCATCTCGGCATGCTGGGCGTAGCGATCCAGCAGTTCCAGCAGCGCCGGCAATCCCTGGAGGTGAGCGGTGCCGATCCGCGCAAGCAGCTCGAGATGCCAGCGATCGGAGGCGACCGGCGAAGCCAGCCAGCGCTCGTGCGCACGCGCCGTAGCGCATGATCAGCGCGAGCACCAGCCAGTGAACGGTGGATACCGGCAGGCCCTCGACGGGCGGGTGGCGCGGCACCTCAGTCGCCTCGGCCGATTCCCCGAATCATTGCGGCGAGATGTTTCTGCAACACCCAGCATCAGTGCAACTTTCACAAACGCCGCACGCAGAAACCGCTGCGTGCGGAACGGCGCGGTTATTCAAGGAACACGAGAGTTGCTGCACGAAGAGCGGCACGGCACCGGGCAGACAGTTGTCAGCGCGCGCCGAGGCTTGGCTGGACGTTCGCTCTATGTCTATAAAACCGGACTATTCCAGCATCCCACACATTCGCGGTCAACTCGTTTAGCATGCCGCCGATGCCAGCGCTCAAGACAGGCGACGCGGCCCCGCAGATGCTGGTGCTCGGCCTCGTGGTGCGGCAGCCAGACACGGTTGCCGGCATCGGGCGTCGCTTGGCCGACCACTTCCGGGTGGCCAGCTTCCCAAAGGGGTCGGCACACGGCAACCTGCCCAGCCTCGCCAAGAAGGGCTACGTGCGCCTGGTCGCACCCGGTCCGCCGGACAGGCCGACGCTCGACCGCTACGAGGCCACGCCGGCGGGCAGAGACCACTTCCTGGAGTGGCTGCGCTGCACGGAGGTGCCGGTGCTGGTCAGAGACATATTGCAGTGCAAGCTCGAGCTCGTCGAGCGCGAGGATCTCGCATCGCTGGTGCGATTCGTGCACACGCTCGAGGAGATGTTCACGGACATGTGCGACGCCGCGCGAGTTCGCGTGCTCAAAGAACAGCGGTCCAGACGCGCTCGGGCCGGCGGCAAGCCACCCGACTGGCGGCAGAAGCTGCGCAGCATCCAGAACAAGGACGAAGCGAACCTGTGGAGCCTGATGGCTCAGCGGCTCGAGCGCCTTGGCGAAGATCTCGAGGAGCTGCTCGCAGAGATCGCGCCCGAGGAGGCCGTCCGATGAGCGGCGTGCTGTCTGTTTCGGGTGTGGAGAAGGGCTTCTCGCGCGGCGGGCAATGGACACCGGTGCTCCGCGAGATCTCGCTGGAAGTGCTCCCCGGAGAGATCGCCGCGGTGATCGGCGGACGCCTGGAAGGCAAGACAACGCTGCTGAAGCTCGCAGCAGGCATCGAGCGCCCGGACAAAGGCAGCATCCAACTCGACGGCAAAGAAATCACAGGCGCCCGCGACCGCAAACTCAGCAAGCTGCTCGGACGCGAGATCGTCTGGATCGACCGGCAAGGCCCCGCACTCGACATCACGATCGCAAGATACGTCGGCTGGCCCCTGACCCTCCACGGCCACGGCCGCCGCCACGCCGAGGGAGCCGCCCAGCAAGCACTCCAACGCGTCGGCGCGCAAACCTGCGCCCACCGCCACTGGCCAGAGCTCTCGAACCCCCAACGCGTCCTCGTCGGACTCGCCAGAGCCTTCGTCGCCACCCCCAAGCTGATCGTCATCGACGACCTCCTCGACGCGCTGAACCCCACCGACACCGAACAAACAGCAGATCTCCTCCGCACCCTCATCCAAGAAACAAAACCCCAAGCCTCGATCCTCATGAGCGCCTCAAACCTCGAATCCGCCATCTACGCCGACCACATCTGGACACTCACCCGCAAACACACCCTCAAAAACATCGGCAGAGAGCCGGGGAACGTAGGCAACGTCGTGCCGTTCCCGGACAGGGACAGCTCGCGGGCGAGGGGGTCTCGCGGCGTAGGCTGCCCGTAGATGCTCGAGCTTCGGGAACTGGTCAAGCACTACCAGCTGGGCGAGGGCGAGCCCATCCGGGCGGTCGATGGGGTCTCGATGAGCATCGCCAAGGGCGAGTTCGTGGCGCTCTACGGCCCCAGCGGCTCCGGCAAGACGACGCTGCTGGAGCTGATCGCCGGCCTGAAGGAGCCCGACGGCGGCTCGGTGCTGGTCAATGGTCGCGACGTGTTTGCGATGTCCCGCAGGGAGGGCCACGCCTACCGGCTGCACCAGCTGGGCATCATCGGCCAGCCCCACAACCTGATCCCCGGAGCGAAGGCGATCCAGAACGCCTCGCTGAAGCTGCTGCTCACCAGCGTGCGCAAGGCGGAGCCGACGATCGAACCGCTGCTGGCGCAGCTCGGGCTCGGAAGCCGGCTGCAGCACCGCACCGAGCAGCTTTCGATGGGCGAGCGCCAGCGCGTGATGATCGCCCTCGCGCTGTCCACCGAACCCGAACTGCTGCTCGCGGACGAGCCGACAGGCAGCCTCGACACGCTGCGCACGCGCGAGGTGCTGGAACTGCTGCGCGAGGTCTGCCACGAGCGCGGCGTCGCGCTGCTACTCGCCACGCACGACCCGCAAGCAGCGGACTTCGCCGATCGCGTCGATGAGCTGCGCGACGGCCGCCTGACCGGAGGCCCACCCGACCACCTGCCGGCTGAGGCGTCCGCGGACAGAGGAGCCTGACCGATGGCGGGCATCAACCTCTCGGGCATCCTCTACATCTACAGGGCGAGGCTCGAGGCGAGGACCGTCCTGGTGCAGGAGGCCTTTGCGATCCTCGGCATAGCCGTGGGGGTGGCGCTGCTGTTCGCCTCGCAGGTGGCGAGCACGAGCCTCAGTCAATCCACCGCCCAGCTCAACGCGCAGTTCGTCGGAAGCGCCCAGGTGCAGCTCGACGCCCGCGGCCCCGAAGGAGTCAGCGAACGGCTGCTGACCGAAGTCAGGCACACGCCTGGTGTAAAGGTTGCCTTGCCGATCTTCGAACGGCAGTTGAACCTGATCGGACGGCACGATGAACGGTCTGTCGATCTGGTCGGAGTGGATCCCCGTTCGGTTCGCGCGAGCGGCCCGCTTCTCCGGCGCTTCTCGGCCAAGCAGCTCGCCGCGCAGCAGGCCATTGCACTGCCCACACCGCTCGCAGCCGAAGTCGGCGTCGGAGCGCTGGAACCAGTCAAGCTCCAGATAGGAGCACGGTTCGTAGAAACGCTGGTCGGCGCGACGCTCGGGGAAGCCGACATTGGCGGCCTCGTCCACAGCCCGATCGCAGTGGCCACGATCAGCTTTGCTCAGCGGCTGGCTGGCGCCACCGGTCAGATCAACCGCATCTTCGTCCGCTACAACCCGATACGAGCAAGACAAGCGCGGAGCGCGCTGAAGCATCTGGCCGCCAAGTGGAACGTGAACCTCGTGCCTGGCCACTTCGACTCCCGTCTGTTCGCAGTCGCGGTCGGACCGGAGACCAACAGCGAGGCGCTGTTCTCAGGGATCAGCGCACTCGTCGGCTTCATGTTCGCGCTGAACGCGATGCTCATCACCGTGCCGTCCCGCCGCGCCCTGATCGAAGACGTTCGTCCGCATGGCGCCACGCGATGGGATACCGCCAAGATCCTGCTGTTCGACGCAACCGTGATCGGCGTGCTCGCGTGCGCGCTTGGGCTGGCATTGGGAGAGGTACTCTCGATCGCCGTCTTCCACAGCACGCCGGGATATCTGACCGTCGCATTCCCAATCGGAAACAACAGGATCGTCAACTGGCAGAGCGTAGCTCTCGCCATCTTTGCGGGCATGACAGCCGCGGTACTCGGCGTGTTTTGGCCTCTTCGAACGATCCTCGCCCGGCCGCTCATATCCGCGAGCTCGACAAATCATCGGCTTTCGTGGACGCGAGCTCGGCTCGCGATCGGACTGCTCTGCTTTGCGCTCTCCGGGGTGACGCTGCTGGCTGACACGCAAGCGGCAATACTCGGCAACGCCGCGCTCGTCTGCTCTCTCATCATCCTCCTGCCGCTTATCTTCGACGGGATCGTGGCGCTCTTCGGAGCGCTCTCGAACGTCCTCGACGGCGTCGCTTCTGCGCTTGCCGTCACCGAGCTGCGGACGCCACAGACAAGAGTGCGCTCGCTTGCCATAGCGGCTACCGCCGGGGTCGCGGTCTTCGGAGTGGTGGAGTTCCAGGGCACGCAGGCGAACCTGGAAAAGGGACTGAATGCTGCCTCGCGCGGAGTTAACTCGGCGGCGGAGATATGGGTGATGCCACGGGGGAAGACAAGCGTCCAGCCCACGACGCAATTCGCGGCCATCGACACCTCATCCATCGCCCACCTGCCAGGAGTGAGGGATGTGAGCGTGTATCGCGGCAGCTTCCTCGACTGGGGCGACCGCCGCCTATGGCTGATGGCTCCCGCGCCTGCCACGCAGCTGCCGGTCCCGGCTTCTCAGATCATCAGCGGCAATCCCGTTCTCGCCTCAAAGCGAATACGCGAAGGCGGATGGGTCACGCTTTCGCAGACGCTGGCAGCCGAACACCACCTGCACGTTGGCCAAGCGTTCATCCTCCCGGCGCCACTTCCGCTGAGGTTGCGCATCGCCGCACTGACGACGAACCTTGGATGGCCGCCAGGCGCGCTTATACTCAGCTCGGCCACCTATGCCCAAGCTTGGGCCAACCAAGACCCCACCGCTTACGCGATCCAGACTGCCGGCGGCGCCGACATCCTTGCCGTGCGCAATCTCATCCGTAAGGCGCTGGCCTCGGTACCCGGCCTGGCAGTGGAAACCTACGAAGAACGCAACCGCCGCCGATATGCAATCGCGACTCAGGGACTCTCGCGGCTCACGCAGATTCGCGTGCTTGTCTTGATAGCCGCGATCCTGGCCGTCGTGGGTGCAATGGGGGCGATGATCTGGCAGCGCCGTGACCTGATCGCCTTTATCAAGTGCCAGGGCTACGAGGAGGCAGTGCTGTGGCGATGGCTGCTATGCGAAGGAGGGCTCCTGCTGATCGCTGGCTGCTCTACGGGGGCGATCTTTGGCCTGTACGGACAGACCTTGCTCAGCCATACTCTGACGAGCGTCACCGGCTTTCCGATGCTCTTCAATGTCGAAGGGGTCGCTGCGCTGACGAGCTTCGTGTCGGTCATCGCGATAGCACTTGCCGTAGTCGCACTGCCCGGATATCTGGTCGTGCGCGTTCCACCCACGACTGCAAGCCCGTCGTACTAGTAGGCTTTGCCGGGGAAGAGCTGATGGCACACCAGATGCGCCCCCCCTTTCGGCACGCCAGCTATGGGCGCTGACGGCCGCGGCGACACGAGAGCTCACGTGGGGACTGCCAGCGGTCACGCGCGAGGTTCGGTGCTGGCGGACGCTCGCTCGCGCCATCCCGAATGCATCGATCCGCGAAGACGCGCTCAACGCGATGACAGAGCAGCGAGGTCACATCGACGGCGCGGCGCTGTTCTCGACTTTGCCCCGTGCTCGCAACCCAAGCCTCCTGCGATTGCTGGTCGCCTACGAGATCATCTGGGACTTCCTCGACAACCTCAACGAGCGCACCAGCAACGCTGGTGTCCTGAACGGCTTGCAACTGCATCAAGCGCTCATCGACGCGCTTGACCACGACCAGACGATCTCCGACTTCTACGAACACAGTCCCCAGCACGACGACGCTGGCTATCTGCGCTCGCTTACAACCTCATGTCGAGATCGATATACGCGCTTGCCGTCCCACCGCACCGCGCGCCAAGCCGCCGTCCACGAGTCGATCCGTGCTCAGGTATGCGCGATCAACCATGACCCTGACCCTCTGCGTAGAGATCGCACGCTGCGACACTGGGCTGCCGCAGAGTTCCCGGCCGGGCATGAGGCACGCTGGTTCGAGCTGACCGCAGCGGCGAGCACGGACCTCACTATATTTGCATTGCTTGCGCTCGCGACCGAGCCAACATGCGGCGCAGAACGGATCACGCAGATCTCGACGGCCTACTTCCCCTGGGTCTCGATTCTCACGGCCATGCTCGACAGTTACGTTGATCAGGCTGAAGACGCCACCACTGGCAACCACAGCTACCTCGCCCACTACGTAACGGCAGAGTTTGCAACCCAGCGCATCTGCACGCTGATACGTCGCTGCCTCCGAGAAGCCAACTCGCTGCCCAACGCTGCGAAGCACGTCGTGATCGCAACGAGCATGTGTGCGATGTATCTCACGAAGGACAGCGCGATGGAACCTTCGATGCGTGAGACGACCGCCTGCCTCATCAGGGGCGGCGGATCGCTCACACGACTTCTATGCCCCGCCCTCAGGCTCTGGCGGATCGCCTACGGGCTGCGCGATGCATAGTGCGCCGTGCGTCTCAGCCGCTGGGCGCGACGGCCGTGACGCGAGGGCCGCGCATCAAGTCCACCCAGGTCGGCGTAATACGAGGTGGGCTCACAACCACAACATCAAACAGAAGCCATCGCCGCATAATCAACCGTGTCTACCGAACCGGGGGAACTCCAATCTGCCGATGGCCGGCGAGGCAGCCGCGCATCTCTTCCAGGTCATCAGCCGCCGCTACCAGGGCGGATCGATCGTGCTGACCACCAACCGTGACATCACCAAAGCGCACACGTTCGAGTGAAGGTGTGCGTGATCGCTCTTGGCGTTCACACGTTTGTGAGTGTGTGTGTTTCTCTCTCGACGGCTCCGACGAGGTAGTGCAGCGCGCCCTCGGCGGTCATGCCGAAGGCGTCAGCTACCAGTCGGGGGTCGATGCGATGGGCGAGATCCCGCCAATCGTGTCTGGCGCAGCACGCGAGGGACCACGCCGGAAGGGTCGAGCACGTGAGAGAGATATGCGACGGAGGCGGCGGTGTGGTGGCAGCGCGTGCAGCGGGTGACGATCAGGTGCGGATTCTCGGTCCGGAGGGCGTGGCGGCGCTCCAGAGATCGCTCGATCGCTCTCATGCTGAGCGGGTCAAGCGGCACGGGATGACGACGAACGGACCGAACCTACGGGGTCGGGCCAGCTGTCCTTGCCGTTTGCGGACAGCCGTGATCGTGGCCGTGGCCGTGGGGCTGCTCGATGATCGGGGGACGGCCGCTGCTTGCTGGCGTCAGCCGGCGGGCGCTGAGAGCGCTCGCAGCTTTTTGAAGGCGGCAAGGGCCTCGTCAACCCAGGGCCAGGTGTCCTGCAGGTGCAGCTTTGCTTTGCGGCCGTGGAACGCGAGCCTGCCGGCGACGTGCAAGAGCTGGTAGCGCAGCCGCTTGGGCTCGGCCTTGGCGAGATGCCCGTCGAGCAGCAGTGCTTGGGTCCAGACGATCAGATCGTGCGCGAGCGCCACGATCGCAAGCCACGCTTCGTTATGCGCGAACGCCTTGAACGGGAACTTTGAGAGGCCGGTGTCCTTGTCGTCGCGGATGCGGTCCTCGACGTGGGCGTGCTGGCGGTGTCGACGCTCGACCTGGGCGATGTCCTGGTCGGTCTGGTCGCTGAGGATCGCTTGGAAGTGGTGCCCGTCGTGGTCGGTGAACGAGAGTTGCGCGCCGGGGTGCGGGCGCTCACGCCGCACGATCAGCCTCGATCCCGCAGGCCACGAGGAGAGATCGACGCTGCTGGTGATCTCGGCGACCTGCCCGTTCTGTCGCTCGCTGCCGTCCTGGTCGAGCGCTCCGATCCACGCAGTCTCGGGGATATCGAGTATCGCTGAGCGGACTGCCTCGGTCAGCTCGTAGCCGACGGAGAACCGCATGGCGTGTTCGCGGCAATGGTCGGCGAGCTTGTGCGTGGCGCCCGCGGAATCGCAACGCACCAAGATCTGAAGATCCTCGATGTGCTCGGCCGGGATCTGCGCGAGCGCCCGGTCCAGCACCGTCTTGTGATCCTCCGCGGTGTTCGCGCCGGCGTTCCCCGGCCGCAGCACACCACCCAGCGCCTTCCTGGTCTCATCCGCGTATGCCTGCAACGGGTGGAACCCGAAGCCGCCCTTGTAGTTGCCGGTGGCCCTCTCCTTCTCGGAGTGCGTCGTGATCAGCGTCGCGTCAACGTCGATCGTCAAGCGCTTGGGAGCACCGGAAAACTCCCAGAACCGTGCGCGTGCCCGTGCGTGCGCCATGCGCAACTCCTCCAGCAGGCCAGGCTCCGCCGCGACCTTCTCGATCACCCGAAACGCCGTCGAATCGGACGCGACCGTGCCGAACAACGCATCCTGGTCGCGCACCGCGCCAAGGTCGGACACGCACTCCCCGCCATCGGCGAGCATCACCGCCAGATCCCGGATCACCCGGCCCGGATCGTGGCCGCGGCGCCGCTGCTTCAGGACAGCCAGGTTCGACGAGAGCGCTCGCGTGAGACCAACCTTGTCGGCCACCTGAGCGAGCAGCACGCTACCCGCATGCGACACCAAACCCGCTCCGTCCGACGTGACATCTACGGTAACCGGGCGTCCATCACGCGTAGGGTCGGAGACGAGCCGCCGTGTCTCGCTCGCGCGAGATGGTCTGCTCGTCCCCGCCCTCCGAACCGGACGTGCCCGTTCCCGAGCATCCGGCTCTCCACAGGACATGCGTTGGTCGCACTGGTGAGTGTTTAGGTTGCAACGACGCTCCGGTCGGCTGGTGGGCCGGTAGTTCCCGAGGTCGTCCAGGGAAGGTGGTGTCGGCGCGGGTTGTATCGCGTGACCGCCACTTTGCTCGGCCAGTAGAGCCTCGTGCCCTCGTTGCTGCTCCAGTTGCGTCCCCAGTACCGTCGCCTGATCTGCTTCCAGGGAAGCCGCGAGTGCTTCTTGCGCAGCCATCCAACCAGCCTCTGCCACAGGTAGTGGTCGAGGTAGGTGAAGGTGCGCTTGCTCGCGGCGTGTCGGTAATAGGCGGTCCAGCCCCGGAGGACTGGATTGAGCGCGTGCAGCAGCGCGTCGAGCGTGAGGTTCGTGGTGTTGCTTCCTGTCAGCTCCTTGATGCGGCGTCTGATCCCGTTGACTGCTTCTTTGCTTGGGAAGCTGAACGCGACCGGCGTTCGACCCGGCCTTGGCAGCCGCACGATGCGAAAGCCAAGGAAGTCGAACCCCTCATCAACGTGAGTGATGCGTGTCTTCTCGGGTGAGAGCGTCAGCCGCAGCCGATTACTCATCAGCTCGGCCGCCTGCTTCTTGAGGAACTCGGCCTGAGCTTGGGTACCACGAACCAGGATCACGAAATCGTCCGCGTAGCGGACCATTCGATAGCTGGGGTGGCCCTGCGCCCGGTGGCGCGCGCGTTGTTGCCACGTATGCGCGCGCCATGCCGCCTCGAAGTGACGGTCGAGTACCGAGAGGGCAACATTCGCCAACAGCGGCGAAAGGATCGCCCCTTGGGGCGTGCCCGATGGCGTGGCGGCCAGCGACCCGTGCTCACGCATGAGCCCTGCCTTGAGGAACTGTTTGATCAGCCCGAGCACGCGCTTATCGGTCACCCGACGGCGCAGCTCGGCCAGCAGCAACCCGTGATGGATGCTGCCGAAACAGTCCTCAACGTCTCCCTCGATCACCCACTCGTAACTGCGTGGGGGGTTGATAAAGAACCGCACCTGCTCGATGGCGTCCTGGGTTCTGCGCCCGGGCCGGAAACCATGCGAGGTGGGGCAGAACTCCGCCTCGTAGATCGGCTCCAGCACGAGCTTGAGCGCCATCTGCACGATCCTGTCGCGCACCGTTGGGATGCCCAAGCTTCTGAGCTTCCCTGAGCGCTTCGGGATCTTCCGCTCGCGGACAGGCTGCATCCGCCAGATTCCGGGTCGCTTCCTTGATAAAGGGGCTTCGACCACCGCTTTGCTTTCGCTATGCCTCTCGGTCTCACTCGCACGCACGCGGGCGTCTGGCAGTACCACCCGGCCGCACTTCGTCAGAGCGCTCAGCCACAGCAACACGCTTCCGCGCCGCGACCGCCCTCAGCTTCAACGAGCCGCTGCATCGGCCCGCGGCCGGCATCCCAGCCGACACGGCGAGTAGCCTCAACACGAACGACCACTCGATATCTCACAGCACCTCGTGGCGCACATCACCCTCAAGGTGAACCTCCAAGCTCGGGATCAAGGACCTTCGACAAGCCCAAGAATCCCTGCTCCACCGGACGTATCCGCGCCCCCGCTCACCCCGGAGGCGCGGTGCTTACTGCATGGTCCGGGTTAAGCGGTGCCGTTGGGATTCGGTGCGTAGACCTCCTCTTTGCACTTCTTCGCCCAGCCCTTTGCAGGAGAAGCCTGGGTCGCGACCTGCTCGTAGAGAGCACAATCCGGATTAGCTGTACCGGCTGACACCAGCACATCCTTGCTGGACCGTCCGGCGCACCCAGACACTGCGCCGCACACCGAACTTCGGGCATTCCACTGAGGTCGCAACGCCAACAATCCAACTCGTCGGCACTGGCCCCCACGAGCGACTGTCAGACGCTGCCGCGCGGTTGTCCCCCATCGCAAACCAATGACCACGGGGGATCGTAATCGGCACAGGAAGATCGCATGCAGCGCCATGTCTGCAGGCGCGTATATAGGCATCAGGCTCGCGCGAGAACCCACTCACGCCATGTGCTCTTCGATATACATGTCCCGCGTGCACGTAGATCTGGTCCCCTGGCCCAGCAACGACACGACTGGCCATCTCGATCCTAGACTCGCGTGAACCTGGCGTGTCGCATGCAGTACCTCCGTATGTCAAAGTGCGCAGCCTTCCCTTGCACACTCCTAGGAATGCGCCAACAGGTGGATGCAAGACGACGATGTCTCCAACGGTGGGAACGCCAGCTTCCGCGGTCACCCTTGTGCCGATAGGTAGCGTCGGTTCCATCGCCCGTGATCGCTCAAGGTACGCAGGCGCCTTTCGAGCACTCATTCGCCTATGAAACCCCAAACGTTTCAGTCCTGCTTCATTTGCTCCGCAGGATGCCGTCACCAGCACGACGACCGCTGCCCCAGCCAGCCACATGCCTGTTCGTCTGCGCAGCATTTGCAGGCTTGGCCAGTGGCAGCTACAAGCGCACATGCGTTCGTTGTTGGTTGTAGGCTCGCGCAAGTTAGTGTGCATCTCCGACTCGCTCACAAGTGCTTTTCCTAACGAGCTTTACCCGCGTCCGTGCGCCCATGCCTCGCTTTGTCAGCGGCGGCTCCGTCATGAGTCCGACGGCTAGGAGCCGCGTGGCGACCCGCTCTCTTGCCGGTTGTCTCATTTCCGCAGTGCCAAAGGCCGCCATAAGCTCACCGGCACGCAAACTCACCGCTCCACTCTCATCAACCTCGCACCGTAGCCTATGAGCGACATCTCCTGAGTTCAGACTAGCAGACAACGACCCTGATTCCGATTCCGGACTCGCTATCACCAGCGCCTCGCCCGTCACACGCCTGCCCAGCATCATCCCACCGACGACAAGCGAACCGCAACCCAGCCATGCTATCCAAGGCCCGCAAAGATCAATCGTTATCTCACTGTTTTGAGTAATCGCGCTAAAAAATATCGCCACGACGGTGGCCCCGATTAGGCCCACAACAAGTGCCACGACCGCTACCGTCGTCACGTGCGCATGCGTCAGACTCACAATGCCGATAGAGATCCCAATTAGCACCACGAGCCAGGCCGCAACACCGCTGTCGCCGTGAACGTTCAACACATGAAAAAGATGTGGCTTACCCATCAATACTACCTGCAACCACGTCAACATTGGCGCAACAGCGACCGCAAAGCCGCCGAAAGTAATCAATTGCCGGCCTACAACTTGTTGCGTCCTATTCTTTCTCATGTTAACCCATCTGTCGCTGCCCGCCGTCGCAGGCCCTCTTTGTTGTCACACAGCGGGCACCCGCTTTTGTAGATCATTTTTTACCAGTTGAACTTGCCGTTGCCATAACTGCCGCAGTATTTTTCATAATTCCAGCACAACGACACTACAGGCATCTTAAAGGGATTCGGCACGGGCAACCCCAGCGGGTCGTAAAAAGGTATAGTCAGGCTCACATCGGGACTTTTTGTTTTTGTCGTGAGCAGCCATGTCGTAGAAACAAGCTTCAACTCCTACTGTAATGGCGTATATCCATTCTGTTGGCGTATGAAAGCCCAATAGTTGCAAAGCGATCTGGCCGATAGTGGGGATCTGTTTCACCGCATCTTCTATCTTATGCCCAAGATTTACAAGGTACAGCAATAGTGGTCCACCGCTATTTGCCACCGCTTCGTCCACTTGTTCTTCGTCCCAATATGTTCGCGCCCATGGATCGGCACCTATCGCTGCTTCCATTGCACGAATCGCCGCTTCTTCCGCTTCCCGCCGCTTCGCTTCTTGTCGTGCGGCTTCGGCTTCGGCGTAGATTTGTGTGGCGATGGCCTGGGTGGATGCTTGTTCCCCAGCAGAAATCGCGGCAGTGTACTGTGTCCCGCCGCCGATGCCGTTGGGGAAGGCTCCTGGCGGCACGACCGGCGCTGTCTGGAGATAGCGTGCGACCTGAGGCACATATGAGGCGCCGCCCTGTGTGCTGATGCCGGTGCCGAACGCGGTTTCGGTGGCTAGGCCGCCAGCGCCGAGCCATGCGTACTTCGGTGGCGTTTTGCCTTCGCTGGGCACACCGAATTCGGTGCTGTTGTAGGTGGACCGGAGTTTCGTTTCTTCTTCGTTGTCAGCGGCAGTCGCGACGATGTTGCCTTGCAGGTCCGAGAGCTGCAGCGTGACGACTTTGGTTGATTCCTCTGTGGCCTGCAGGCCGCCGCCGATACCCGGAATGTTCCTCGACCATTTGTCGCTGCCCAGGCTTGTCCACGTGACCGCTTCACCCGGCCCGCCGTAGTGCGAGAGGACTGTGGTAGTCGCTTTGCTGGCGATGTTTTCGCTTGCTGTTTCCATCGTACGGCCGGCGGGATCATAGACGTAGCTGTCGGCGACCCCGTTCTGTTCCTGCGTGGCTGCCTGCCCATCGACGTAGAAGCTGCTCTTGATTTCGTGTCCTTCGGCATCCGCGGCGGGAAGCTTGGTCGCGTTACCGAGCGCTTCGTATTCTATGCCTTCGTCGGTGAGCCTGTTCGCTTCATCGTAGCCGTGGTGCTGGATGGTCCCGCCTTCGCTGGCGCATTTGCCTTCGCTGCCGGGTTCCCGCGTGGTCTGGCTGCTCCGGTTGGATTCTTCTTCGTAGGCGTAGAGCCTTGTTGTGCAGCCCTTGCCGGCGGGTTCTTCCTGGGTTTCGGTCAGCCGGCCCACAGCATCGTAGGCATAGCGCTCGGACGCCAGGGTACTAGTCTGCGCGAGCGTTTCGCCGTGGATACCCGGCACGACGCTGTCGCTGAACCACACGGATGGGTGTTCTTCGGCGCAGTCACGGGTCTTGATGTAGCCGATGCTCATCGCGATCCCAACCGAGTCGTAGCTCGTGTTCGCGCACATCCCATTCGGGTAGATCTCGCTGGTCATCTTGCCTTCGAGATCGTAGCTGGCCGTGAAGGTCCCCGCCGCCGAATCGACCAGCTTGCTCATCAAGCCCGTCGTTTCGCTGTAGCTGTAGCTCTGTTTGCTGGCGGCTTCTTCGCCCTTGCCTTCGCTAACTTCCAACAGTCGCGCGTCGCCGCCGTTTTCGTAGGTGTAGTTGGCGATGTTGCCCGTGCCGTCCTGATATTCGACGAGCTGACCAAGCCTGTTGTCCTTCGCGACGATCGTCCTAGCCACGCCTTTGATCGTCGCGGTCTGCTTTTCAAGCGCGCCAGTTTCCGCGTTATATTCGTTGGTGACCCTCGGCAGCGCCGTATCGACGGTGGAGGTCTCTTCGCTGGTAATCGCGCGGCCGGCCGCGTCGTAGGTCTCAGTCTTGGTACGCGTGAGCGATCCAAACGCTTCGGTCGTCGTTTCGACCTCGTCCCAAAGATTATAGGTCACCGTCGTGACGGGAACCGACGGCTCGCCTTCTTTGACGTCCGCGGGCTGCGCGGCTGGTTCAACACGGCATGGCAGATCAGCCCATTCGGGATGGTTGCGGCAGGCTTCGACGCGCGATTCGGCTCCCGGCGTGTAGTAGAGCGTGTGGGTGTCGTCGGCGTAGTGGTGTTCGGGCAGCCACTCCTGGATGCGGTTGTTGTCGGTGTCGGCGATGGCGATGTAGCCGGAGGATGTGCTCGCGATGCCTTCGGGGCTTTGGAACTGGCCGTTGTTGTTGCCGGCAGTGCCGACCTGGCTGAGATACCCGCCTTCCGGGCTGAACCGTTGGATCCTGTCGTTGCCGGCGTCGGCGACCCAGACGTCGCCTTCGCTATCGACCGCGACTCCGGTCGGCCTCTTGAACTGACCGTCACCCGTGCCTTCCGACCCGAACGCCCGCACGAGTTCGCCGCTGGCCTTGAACTCCTCGATCCGGTCGTTGCCGGTGTCCGCGACATACACGTCGCCTTTAGCATCCGCCGCGATGCCATCCGGTTGCTCGAACTGGCCGTTGCCTTTGCCTTCTTCACCGAACTGACTGATATACACACCTTCAGAAGTGAACTCCTGCACCCGATTCTGCCCCCCTAGCCCTTTGACACCCTCTTCAACCGTCCACACATGCCCTTCGCCGTCCACCGCGACGCCCGTCAAGCTCTCAAACTGGCCGTTGCCGGTTCCCCTCGAACCGAACGCACGCACGAATTCGCCTTTGCCGTTGAACTCCTGCACCCGAGCATTCCCATCATCAGCGACATACACGTCCCCGGCAGCGCTGACCGCGATCCCCCGCGGACCGCTGAACTCACCATTTGCTTCGCCCGCCGCACCAAACTCCTGCACGAATTCGCCTTTGGAGTTGAACTCCTGCACTCGATCGTGACCGGTATCCGCGACCCACGCATTCCCAGAGGAGTCTGTAGCTACAGCAACTGGCTTTTCCAACTGTCCCGCACCAGAACCAGAACCGCCGAACTTCCGCACGAATTCGCTGCCCGTCAGCTCCTGAACCCGGTTGTTCCCGGTGTCCGCGACCCACACATCACCCGAGCTGTCGGTAGCGATGCCTTCGGGGTCCTGGAACTGGCCGTTGTTGTTGCCGGCGGTGCCGGCCTGGCTGAGATACCCGCCTTCCGGGCTGAACCGCTGGATCCTGTCGTTGCCGCTGTCGGCGACCCACACATCGCCTTCGCTGTTGACCGCGACACCGGCTGGTTTCTTGAACTGGCCATCACCGGCGCCTTCGCTGCCGAACACCCGCACGAATTCGCCGCTGGCCTTGAACTCTTGCACCCTGTTGTTGCCGGTGTCAGCGACCCACACGTCGCCTTTGGCGTCAACCGCGATGCCCTCGGGGCTTTTGAACTGGCCATTATTGCTGCCCTCAGCACCAAACTCTTTGATGAACACTCCTTCGGAGGTGAACTCCTCTACCCGCGGCAAATCTTTGCTGAGGCTGAACCCGGTATCGATCGTCCACACATGACCTTCACCATCAACCACCACGCCACGCAACCCCTCAAACTGTCCTTCGCCTTCACCTCGCCCACCGAACGCACGAACGAATTCGCCTTTGCCGTTGAACTCCTGCACCCGAGCATTGCCTTCATCAGCGACATACACGTCCCCGGCGGCGCTGACCGCTATCCCACACGGTTTGCTGAACTCGCCAGGTTCTTTGCCTTCCGAGCCGAACTCCCGTACGAATTCGCCTTTGGAGTTGAACTCCTGCACTCGATTATGACCGGCATCTGCAACCCATACATTCCCAGAGGAGTCTGTAGCCACGCTCGCCGGCTTTTCAAGCTGGCCTTCACCGGAGCCCGCGCCGCCGAACTTGCGTACGAATTCGCTTCCGGTCAGCTCCTGTATGCGATTGTTGTCGGTGTCGGCGACCCACACGTCGCCTGAGCTGTCGGTGGCGATGCCTTCGGGTTTGTTGAACTGGCCGTTGTTGTTGCCGATCGTGCCGACCTGACTCAGATAGCTGCCTTCTGAGGTGAACCGCTGCACCCTGTTATTGCCGCTGTCAGCGACCCAAAGATCACCTTCGGAGTCAAACGCCAGCCCGACCGGCGCCTTGAACTGACCATTTCCAGTGCCTTCAGCACCGAACGCTCGCACGAATTCGCCGCTGGTCTTGAACTCCTGGATCCGGTCGTTGCCGGTGTCCGCGACATACACGTCGCCTTTGGCGTCAACCGCTATGCCCTCGGGGCTTTTGAACTGGCCATTATTGCTGCCCTCAGCACCAAACTGTTTGATGAACACTCCTTCAGGGGTGAACTCCTCCGCCCGCGGCACATACCCATCCAGTGTAAAACCGGTATCGATCGTCCACACATGACCTTCACTATCAACCGCCACGCCACGCAACCCCTCAAACTGCCCTTCGCCTTCACCTCGCCCACCGAACACGCGCACGAATTCGCCTTTGCCATTGAACTCCTGCACCCGAGCATTCCCTTCATCAGCAACATACACGTCCCCGGCAGCGCTGACCGCTATCCCACACGGTTTGCTGAACTCACCATCTTCTTTGCCTTCCGAGCCGAACTCCCGCACAAATTCGCCTTTAGAGTTGAACTCCTGCACCCGATCGTGACCGGTATCCGCAACCCACACATTCCCCGAGGAGTCTGTAGCCACACCAGCCGGCTTGTCAAGCTGGCCCTGGCCGGTGCCTTCGCCTCCGAAGGAGAAGAACGATTTTTGCTCCGACGCCGCTTCATCGTTAGCGGCTGGCGTTTGCGTTTCTGTTACTTCCCCGGTACTCGGGTCATACGTGGTCGCGGTCGTCAGATTGAGCCCTTCCGGATCGACCGTCGTGGAGGTCGGCTGCCGCAACTTCCAACCAAGCCCTTCCTGGCCAGAATATCCGGTGAGGGTGGTACGCTGTTCCTTTTCTTCACCGTTCGGAAGCAGCGCGCCGCTGACGCTCTTTGTCAGCAGGTTGTATTCTTCTTCGTTCTTTTCTTCGGCTTCTTCAGAGCCTTCGTCATAGTAGTCGTGCGTGACCGCGCGCGCCTGTGTTTCTTCGCCGTTTGAGAGCTTCACCTTGTGTTCGGGGCCAAGCGTCCTGACGATCTGGTTGTCTTCCGGGTTGTATTCGGTGATGGTCGACAGGTGTTCGGCGACTTCCCTGGATTTCGCGCCCAGCGCCAAAGCGGCAGCGCGATTGTCGGGGGTCAGCGTGCGCGTGACCTCGTTGGCTTCGTTGTACTCGGTCGTGGCGATCGCGCGTGGCCCGGAGGTGCCGCCAACCGGCGATAGCACGTTGACCGTACGGCCCTCTTCGTCCATGTAGTCGATCGTTGCTTTATCGAAGCTGGAGGCCGGCCATCCCTGCGGTTCATCGGGCGTGAAGATCGCGGTGCCTTCGACGGGGTCGTCTTTCTGCCCCCATTTTTCGGTTTCTTCTGCACTCATGTTCTGCGGCGCTCCCGAGCCTGAGACCGGGACGCGGTACTCGATCGTCGAGCCCGGCTGAGGTTCGCGCGCTTCCCCTTCAGTGCCCGCTCCCGCCGGCTTGAACGCCGTGACTTCCCCAGCCGTATTGGAAGTTGCGCATAGCGAGGCGGAGGCGCATGAAACGCTCGTCAATTTGCCGCCGAGCACATATTCCTTGGCCCACGTTTCGCCGGCATTCTGCGAGACGAATACGTTGCCGGCGCTATCGACTGCCACGCAGGTGGAGCTGCCGGTGCAACTCACCGCTGTGAGGCTGGTGCTGCCGTCGATATTGTGCTTGGCTGCGCTGCTCACCGCGCCGGTGCCGGAGACCGTGAGATCCAGCACGTTGCCTGCGCCATCGACCGCCACGCACGAGCTCGTAGACGTGCAGGCGACCCCGTTCAGGGCGCTGGACCCATCGACATCGGTGTTGGTCCAGGACGAGGACTCGATCTGTGCGGTGCTCGTTGCGATGCGCGCGTAGCCGGCGCTGTCCACCGTCGCGCAGAACGAGGAAGAGAGACAGAGCACCCCGTTGACGTTGTTTGATCCTGCGATGCCCTCCGCGGTCCAGCTGGTCAACGCCGGGCTTGCGGAGTAGCGGATGAAGCCGCCGCTGCCGCCCTGCCCGTCGATGCAGAACGATGCCGAGCCGCAAGAGAGCGCGATGACTCCGTAGGACGGCGAGAAGGCATGCGTCCACCCCCCGCCCAGAGAGGTGGCGTAATACACGTCGCCTGCATCGGCCAGCAGGCAGAGACCGCTGGTTGGGCAATCGACCGCCTCGCTTGGGCTGGTGCCCGGCCCACTCCATGACGTCCAGCTCGCGGCCGAGGACGCGCTCACGTTCGTCGCATAGAACGCCTTGCCCGCGCTATCAGAGACCACACAGTCGGTCGTGCTCGCAATACACGAGACGCCGTTCAGGCTGTATCCGTCGTCAACCGTCTGCGTGTAATCACCCGCTTTGGAGACTACGACGCTGCTCGCGGCGCTCGAGGTCACCACCGAGCCGCCCCCGTTCGTGGCAGTTACGCTTGCGACCAATGTGTGCCCAACGTCTGAGGCTACCGGCGTGTAGTTCGCGTTCGTAGCGCCTGGAATTGCTGTGCATTCGCCGCCACCGGAGTTGCAGTCCTCCCATCGGTACCCATACACGACCGGGCTGTTGCTCCAAGACCCGTTGGACACCGCCATCCGCACGCCCACCGCGGGAGTGCCCGAAAGTTTCGGCGCTTCGCTGTTGACCGGCACCGCACCACTCCACAACCCAGCGGACGCCGGCGCACGCGTGACCTTCAACAACCGGCCCGTTTCAGGGTCGCCCGCAATCGTCCCGTACACAAGCCCCCAGCTCTCCTGCCTCGGCGGCGTCACCGACGTCACATGCCCAGCTTCGTCATAGCCATAGACGATCGCCAGACAGCCTTTCGCGAGCAGTTCTTTGACGCATTCGCCCGATTCCGGTTTCGGTTCCGTGCGCGGATCCCACTCGCCACGCAACCGGCCCTGCGCATCGTAGAGATAGTGCGCGACTTCCCTCGTCGCCATCGCTTTGGCGGTGGGTTCATAACCGTGGAAGTAGACGCGTGTCAAATCGCCTTTATAGTCGCCCCATTCGCTTGGCCCCTCCCCTTTGGCCGTCGTCGTTTCGGCGTAGTTGAAGCTGAGCGCGCGGCAGCCGTCTTTCAGGAACCCGATTTCCACTTCGCCGTGTTCGCCCACGCATGTGATCCCGGCCGGAGTGGCCGCCAGCACCTCGGTCGGCTCGATCACCAGCCTGCCTTCCTCTTCCACCGGCTTGTACGCATACGCCGTCGAGACGTGTTTGAGCGCACCTTCGGTCCTGGCCGGCAGCCATATCGGACGCATCCACTCCTGCACCCGCTTGTTGCCATAGTCGGTGACGTAGATTTCGCCCTGAGCGCCGAGCGCCACGCCCATCGGCTGCGAGAACTGGCCATAACCCGACCCTTCCGAGCCGAACTTCGTCACGAACGCCCCCGCCGCCGTCAGCTCCTGCACGCGATCGTTGTCGATCTCGCTCACATACAGGTTCCCCGCCGGATCGATCGCCAATCCACGCGGCCCGTTGAACTGCCCATTGCCCGTGCCCGCGATGCCCGCGCGACAGCCGCTGGTGCAAACCTGCAGCTTTGCTTCACCGTTGCTGACGCCCCAGCCGATCGCCTTCACGAAGGCGCCGGAGGCCGTCAGCTCCTGCAGACGATTGTTGTTCTGGTCGCTCACGTATAGATCGCCACCGTAGAACGCGATATTCATCGGACCCTCGAACTGACCGTCGCCGGTCCCCGCCGACCCGTAGCCGCCCAAATATTGGCCTTCCGCGTTGAACTCCTGGATACGGTTGCTGCCGTATTCCGCCACCCACACGTTGCCGCTCGAATCGATCGCGACGCCCTGCGGCCAGTCGAGCTGGCCGGCACCAGTGCCCGCGATGCCAGCCTGGCAGTAGCTCGTGCAGTCCTGGAATGCTTCTCTTCGCTCCCCTCCCGGTTCTACACCCCAGCCAAAAGCCCGCACAAACTCCCCGGAAGAGTTGAGCTCGACGATCCGGCTGTTGCCGGCGTCCGACACATACACGTCCCCCGTCAACTTGTCAATCGCGATGCCCCACGGTTCTTTGAACTCGCTAGGATATTCACCGTCAGAGCCGACCGCTTTGAGCAGCACTCCCGACGAAGAGAACTCAAGAACCCGGTCGTTTGTGTAATCGGTCACCCACACATCGCCGCTCGCATCTACCGCAGCGCTCACCGGATCGCCCATCTGCGCGCCTTCCTGCCCGAACTGGTTGGCATAGAGCGGCATCGTCTCTTCGGTGCCAGCCGGCTGCGTGAACACCGTCGTCGTGCCGGCCTTCGCATCCTCGAGCAGGTATTCGGAGATCCCCTTGCCAGCTTCCTTTTCCTTGCTTTCGAGAGTGAGGTTTTCATCGCCAAGCGGAGATTCGTATTCGCCTTTGCCGTTAGACATGAACGTCGTGCGCCCTCCACCCGACGCAGTCAACGCCACCGCACCTTCAGGGAGCCTCACAAGACTCTGCGAAATGCCGAGATTGAGCGCCCACTGCGGACCCAGCGGACCATCGCTGCCCGCGCTCAGATCACGGGACTGGTAGGTCCGACCGACCGCAGCGACACCGCCAAGCGAGACATCGGTCGCAGCCAGCGTGAACTGCCCGGTCGTCGGATCCACGGCGCCCGGACCGACAGACACCGAGCTCGCGTGGCGTACGTCGAACGTGTATTCCTTGGAAGGAGCAACGTTATCCGCGTTATCCATCGTAGTCTCAACCAGCCGATGCACGCCTTCAGTCAGATCTTCGGCATCCAGCGTGTAGGTGCCGGTGGCCGTGCACGGCCCTTCCGCACAGGACGCGCCGGGGACAGTGATTTCTTTGCCGCCATCGATCGAGACCGCGATCGACTTCACGCCCGAGCTTTTCCTGCCTTCCGGGCCTTCGTCTCTCGCCGAAAGAGTCAACGTGTGCGGCGCAGCGCTGATTTCGCGCCTTGCGGGCCAGCCAGTGACTTCCAGTTTTTCCGGCGGCCTGCCATCAACCTTGATCGTGTGAGAGCTGTCGCCATACAACCCCGCAGCGTCCTCCGCAAAGAATTCGATCGAGTCTTCACCTTCGACCATCGTGGGAAGATAGACCGCCGGCGTGCTGAAGGTCGGGTAGCACTGAATGCCAAAGCACTTGCCTTCTTCGTTGCGGATGAACCACTCCTGCGACATGTGGACACCGGAAAGCGCGGCGAAGCTCACACCGATCCCGGGATCGTGCGCAGTGACTTCATAAGCGCCGGAGTTCGGGCCAAGCCAGCTGCCAGAGCCATACAGCACATTGGTCCGGCCACCCGCTTTGGCGATCGTCGGACTCGACGTGTTGAACCCACACTGCGGACAGGCCGTCGTCGGTTCCGCTTCCGGATGCTTCGATTCTTCCTGAGCCACGTACACACGAGCCCCCGTGATGTAAGTCCAGAACCCGTTGGAGCTCTCATGCTTGGTCATGTGATCCATTATCTTCACGTCATTATTGCGCGGCGTTTCCAAAGGATTATGGACATACCCCGACGTCATCGAGAGCGGGTGTTCTCCTTCGTACTTGTACTCCGTCTGTTTGCTGCCCCCAGACAGGAGCACATGATTGTCCCGTCCTTCGCCTTTTTCGCAGGGATCTTCTTTTTCCACCAGACAATAGGTGTATTCGACTTCCGTAGAAGTTTCACTCGGTTCGTTATAGCCCTCAAGCCACAATTCAACGTTGTAGATCGTAGATTCGCCCTGCGTCTTGTACTGCAACCCGGCATATTCGCCGCCGTTGTATTCGCGACTGGTTCCTATGTACCACGACTGGTTGCACCAGTACCATTCCAAGCCACAACTATATTCTCTCTTATAGGTATTTCCGTCACCTCCTTCTTCTTCCCCTTTAGTTTCGTCGAACGCCGCAGAATGAGAGCGTACCCAGTTCGTGCCGCCCTTATACTCTTCAACGGGGAACACACCCCCCGTCAGGCTTCGATCTTCGGTGGTGACATATTCCGGGTTGAACCGATATAGGGAGCACCTCGCCCGAGACATCCTGCACACTCACGCTGAGCAGGTCGCCATCGAGAACGCTCATCGTGGCCGGAACGTTCGCGCCGGTCGCATCCACCGCAGTAGGCGGCATCAGCAAGCCAAGAGTCACGCCATCCGATACAACCCGCACAGGAGTGCCCGGCTGGCTTTGGAGCAGCCTCGCACCGCTCGGCAAGCCCACCCGGTAGTAAAGCTGCCGCGGACTATCGATCGAACGCAGGATCGCGTCCATCGAAAAACCCGTAGTCGTCGGCTTCACAAGCGTATCCTCATCGGTCTGTGTATTCGCGTATATCAAACTCGCGCCGTCAATCGCGCCTTCAGAACCACCCAGCGAGCCGCCACGCGCATTGACCGGCGTCAACGACACCCCAGCATCAGATAGCCGCACACCTTCCCCAGCGTGCGAGGGGATCAGCACCCCCACCACCGGCCGCACCGACTCAAACACACCGCCAACCCTCCTCAAAGCAAGATCCACCGGCGCAGGGTGACCAGGCGAGGTTTCGAGCGCCATTGGCTGCGCCGATTCTACCGCGCCACGCTCACCGTGCCCAAGCGCTATCTGCGCCACATGCGCCGAGAGCAGCCGCGTCACCCGCTGCCCACGCGACAACGAAGGCAGACCACCCACCTGCCGCGCCACCTGAGCCGGAAAAGCCTCACGATCCACTTTGGCAGCGCGTGCGGCATCCAGATCCGTGAGGCCGCTGCGCAAACGCCCCCGCACAGCCGCAACCCGCGCACCCGCAGAAGCCCCCGGACCGGCCGCGGCAGCCCCCAGCATGCCCACCGGATCGTCCAAGCCTCCCGACAAACCCCACACGCCACCACCAGCCAACACCGAGCCCGAGCCGACCCCCGACCGCACACCGCCCGGCGACGAGCCCGCCTGCTCCGCCGCCGGCACCACCACAAACGCAACCAGCAACATCAACACCACGGCGCTCGCAATCCCGGCATTCATCCGACCCCAGCGAGGGCCGCCACGCATCCCCATCATCAAACCCCTCCCCTTTCCTTCGCCACCCTGCTTCCTCGACGGCCTTTGCCGCCCCTGCGCCTGCACGAAGGCGCGGGGGCGAGAGAAGACCCCCGGACTGGGATCGCTCTGCTCGCCCCTGGACAGACTCTGGCCGCCTCTTCTTGGAGGCATCCGCCGGGCGTCTCTTGTCGGGATGAGCCCTTGTATCGGGAACTGGCGCGGCGAGCGGCACAGGGCGCCACCCGTCGCAGGTGCTGCAGGCCAGAGGTGCGTGTCCCTACGCGCCATCGCGTCGGCGATCCTGCCACGGCTGCTCTCGGTTTTGTGGAATTGATGCCCAGGTTGTTAGCGGGCGAAACACAATATGTGCTCGCTAACTCGACTGTCTTTTATCGAGCTTTCGTCAGTGCGTGCGCCAACACCGGCTTGTGTCGCAGCACAGCTCCTCTTCATCGTCGTGACATAGTGCGCAGCATGGCGCGAGGGCGTTCGAGGGCGTGCAGCACTTGGCCACCGAGCACGTCCGACGTCGCCGGTAGGAATGTGCGGATGCGATGCGACGCCTGCACTGCGTTGCCGGCCGTGATCTCACCGGGGGCCGCTCGTCTCCAGGCCCTCGTACCCCCAGCGAAGGAGTGAGCGCCCGTGAATGACCGTCCCGTCCATCTGATCGTCAGCGACGACCTGTCGCGTTCGCGGCTGAGCGTGTTCTTCCGCCAGCTGCTCGCGCTGCCTCACCTGATCTGGCTGAGCCTGTGGGGAATCGTCGCGTTCGTGGCGGTGGTGGTGAACTGGTTTGCCACGCTCATCGCCGGCCGCTCACCCGAGGGCCTGCACAACTTCCTCGCCGCCTACGTTCGTTACGCGATCCATGTCGGCGCCTACCTGCTGCTCGCCGCCGAGCCGTTCCCCGGCTTCCTCGGCGAACCCGGCTATCCGGTGGATGTGCAGATCGACCCGCCCCAGCCCCAGAACCGCTGGAAGGTCGCCTTTCGCATCGTGCTCGCGATACCCGCGCTGCTGATCTCCGGCGCGCTCGTGTCGGGCAGTGCGCGCAACTACGGGTTCAACTTCAGCTACAGCTTCGGGCTGGCCGGCGTGGCCGCGTTTCTCGGCTGGTTCGCCGCGCTGGCGCAGGCCCGGCTGCCGCGCGGCCTGCGCGACGCGATCGCCTACGCGCTGAGCTACTCCGCGCAGCTCGACGCCTACCTGTTCCTGCTCACCGACCGCTACCCCTCCAGCGACCCGCTCACGGCGATTCCCGAGGTGCCGGTGCGCGCCGAGGATCCGATCCAACTCGATGTGAGCGACGACCTCACGCGCTCGCGCGTGACCGTGCTGCTGCGCGCGCTGCTGGCGATCCCCCATCTGGTGTGGCTTGCGCTGTGGGGAATCCTCGCCTACCTCGTCGCGATCGTCAACTGGCTGCTCACGCTGCTGCGCGGCGAATCCCCCGCCGCGCTGCACCGCTTCCTGGCCGCCTATGTGCGCTACCAGGCGCACGTGTACGCATACCTTTTCCTGATCGCCAACCCGTTCCCCGGGTTCACCGGACGCGCGGGCAGCTACCCGATCGATCCCGTGATCGCCGCGCCGCGCCCGCAGAACCGCTGGAAGGTGCTGTTCCGCCTGGTGCTCCTGCTGCCGGCGCTCTTGTTGGAGAGCGCCTACAGCGGCCTGCTCACAGCCGTCGCGCTGCTCGGCTGGTTCACGGCGCTGGCCACCGGCCGCATGCCGCTGGGCCTGCGCAACGCCGGCGCGCTCGCCTTGCGCTACGCGGCACAGGGCAACGGCTACGCCCTGCTGCTGACCGACGCCTATCCCTACACCGGGCCAGTCATGCGCGCCGACGACGCTCCGCAGGCCCCGCGTCACGACTGAGCTTCACCCCGATCGACAACAAGACGGCCGCATCGCATGTCCGGATACTCGAAGAGCTCTTCCTCGTGTGGCGTCTGCAACCGTGGCACAGCAACCTCGGCAGCCGCTACATCAAGACACCGAAGCTGTACATGACGGACTCGGGGCTGCTCGCCCACCTGATGAACGCCGACGCCGGTCGGGTCGCGCACGACGCAGCGCTCGCAGGCCAGGTCTTCGAGACCTTTGTCGCAATGGAGTTGTTGCGCCAGAGGGAGTGGTCTCGCAACTCGCCCGCCCTCTTTCACTACAGGGACAGCCAGCAGCGGGAGATCGACGTCGTCATGGAGTTCCGTGGCGGCGCTGTAGCCGGGGTTGAGGTCAAGACGGCCGCCACGATCACATCCAAGGACTCCCAGGGATCGTCTTCCGGTCGGGTCCTGCGGGCCGCCGTGCAGGCGTTCTCGGCGGCCCCGACGTCTGGGAGCTGATCCGCGACCTCAAGGCGGCAGCGCGCGAGCACGCAAAGGACCCGATTGCAGCGGTGGCAGACATCAGCGGCCTAGAGCGCAGCACAATCGAGCTCGCCGCCAGCTACTACGCCGCCTATCCCGACGAGATCGAAGAGCGGATCCAGATAGCCGATCAGGCAGCCGACCGCCTGCGACGCGCTCTCGGCGCAGCATACGCCGCGTGAGGTTGCTGCTGGACGAGATGTGGACGCCGACCGCCATTGCGGCGACGTGTCATAGGCCAGATGGTGAAGGCGCTGACTCACTTCCTGGCGCACAGACGACACTCAGCCCGCCGCCTCCAGCGCCGAGCGGCAGATCCACAGCGACTCCTCGACCGCCAGCCACGGAACGCCCGCAACCTGCAGCGCGTAGAGCAGTAGCCTGCGCGAGCCCGCGCCCGGCCGATGCCCGGCCGCCGGCTCGCCGAACAGCGATGCCAGGGCGCAGCGCGTGTCGGCCACCACGATCTGGCCCTCGCCAAAGGACTCACCCGCGCGGCTCGTGCGCACGCCGACCTCGCCCTGCACCGCCTGCGCATCGAGCGCCCAGACCGGCACCCCGGTGTCGAGCAGCGCGATCAGCAGCACATCGGCCAGCAGGTTCCGCGTCAGGAAGCCGCCGTCGAGCATCCGCTCCAGCACCGCCGCCTCGATCGGCGTGCGCGCCACGTCGGGATCCAGGCCGATGTGCCGGAAGAAGACTCGGTAGGCCGCCGTCACCGGCTCGCGGCGCAGGTGCACCGCCTTGGCGCCGTTGAACCGGTCCGAGAGCGTCGCCAGCCGCTGCCTGATCGCCCCCGGCGAGGGGCCGGTGGGGCATGCCGGCCCCGCCAACACCGCTTGCCCCAGCGCGATGCGCAGCTGCGGCAGCTCCTCCTCGACCTGCGGCTCACACCAGCCGACCGATGCTTCGGAGAAGCTCAATGCGGCCTCCATCCCTGCGCCCGCGAGGCCGCCACCAGGCGGCTCACGCGCTCGTCCAGAACGGCCGGCGAGGGCGCTTCCAGCAGCGCCTTGCTCTGCATCGTGCCCCCCGGCGAGATGAAGCTCAGCTGAGGGCAGCTGAGGACCCGGTAGAACCCGGCAAGCGCTCCTTCTTCGTCGAATCCGACCGGAATCGAAAGCTTCTTGTTGCGCACCAGCTCTCTCACTTCCGGGTGCTGAGCCTTGAGTGCGACCGCGGCGAAGCTCACTTCGGGAAACCTCCGCGAAGCGGCCTGCATCTCGGAGAGCACGTTCGCGCAGGAGCCTTCGTCGATGAACAGCGCGAGCACGACCGGCCCGCGTTCATAGAGCTCGCAGATGTTGAGGATGCCCGCCCCGCGCTCCTTGCAGGCCGGCACCTTGCCCCGCGAGCCTTCGTCTGCGTGGACGGCGGTGTCGGCGGCGCCTTTCTTCAGATCGCCGCTGGCCAGCGGCACCGCGAACGCCGGCACCTGCGTGCCCGGCTTGACCCCGTTGTTCAGCTTCGGTTTGCTCACCAGCACGACGACCAGCACCACGAGCAGGATCGCGATGCCGCCGATCGCGATGTAGCGCGCGTAGGGGACCCCCTGGATCGGCGGCTCAGGCCGAGATCCCACCGCGCGCCCCTCGACGCAGCAGCCCCCGCCGCCCGATCCGCGAGCCGGCGCTCGCCGGCCTGCGCTGCTCCTGGCGGCCGTAGGCGAGCGTCAGCGCAGCCGGCAGCACGATCAGCACGCCCAGCAGCGAGACGGTCAGATCGATCAGGGTGACAAAGCCGAAGTCGCGCAGCATCGCGATGTCCGAGAGCGCCAGCACGCCGAAGCCGGCGATCGCGGTGCTCGCCGAGGCCGCCACCGCCGCGCCCGTGCCCCGGTATGCGGCGCGCAGCGCGCGCGCCCAGTCCTCCCCTTGCGCCGCAGGCGAATCGCCGAGCTCTTCGCGGCAGCGCTCGCAGAGCAGCACGCTGAACTCGGTGGAGATCGCGATCACGAGCGCGCCCAGGGTCACCGACATCGGATTCAGCGGCACCCCCACGATCAGCAGCACGAGCGCCGACCATCCCGAGGCCAGCGCCACCGGCACCAGCGGCACGAGCGCGCGGCGCGCGCTGCCGCGGAAGGCGATCAGCAGCACGACCGCGACCGCCACCAGGCCCAGCAGCAGCTGCAGCGTCCGCCGGCCCGCCGAGGCGACCTGCGCGTCGGCCTGCGCCGCGAGCACGGGCAGCCCCACGAGCGTGGCGTGCACCCCGGCCGGCGGGTGCAGCGCCGAGCGCATCGCTTCGATGATGCGCTGCTGGCGGGCCAGCGGCATCAGCCGCAGGCCGAACGCGAGCGTGGCCACGCGGCGCTCGCCGGAGATCACCTCTTCGGAGAAGTAGGGCGGAACCGTGGCGAGGAAGCTCTGAAGCTCGGCCGCGGTGAGCTTCGGAGCCTTGCCGGCAGCTTCGCTGCCTCCTCCGCTCAGCAGATCCGGCAGCGAGAGCGCAGGACACAGCGGCGCCGTGCCGCAGCCGCGCCCTTCCCGGTAGCCGAAGCGGGAGAGCATCCGTCCCTGATAGGAGCGCATCCATTCGATGCTCGCCGGCTTCAGAAGATTGCGCCCGGAGACCATCAGGTCGAGTTCGCCGCCGACGCCGGAGAGCTTCTCGAGCGTTGCAAGGTTGCGCAGCGCCGGCATGCTCTGCGGCACGAGCTTGGTGATGTCGGTCTGCACCGGAGTCAGGCCGGAGAGGCCCCACCCCAGCGCGGCGAGCACCGCCCCCACGGCCAGCACCAGCCACGGCCGCCGGGGCACGCGCTGCACCGCAAGCGTCGAGACCCCGCGCGTGAGCGCGTTCTCGCGCACCAGCAGCTGCGCCCCGCGCCAGGCCGCACGCAGCTGCTCGGCAGCCGCGCCGAGACGGCCCGCGCCAAGCCGCCTGCCGGGACGCGGCCCAGCGATGCGCCGCCCGACCCGGGCGCCGCCGGGAGCGCCCCCCCACGCCAGCGCGATCGCGGCCGAGCCCACGGTCACCGCGCACAGCAGCGCCACCGCGAGGCCGATCACGAGCAGCAGCGCGAAGTCGCGCACCATCGGCACCGGCGAGAGCTCAAGCACGAGCATCGCGCCGGCGCTCGCCGCGGCCGCGGCCGCGATCGCCGATCCGCCGGAGCGAGCCGCGGAGATCACCGCGCTGCGCAGGTCCACGCCGCCGCCGGCCAGCGCTTCCTGCATCCGCGACTGCAGCTGGATCGCGTAGTCCACGGCCAGCCCGATCAGGACCGGCAGCACCGCGACCTCCCCCACGCTCAGCTGCGCGCCGCTGGCCGCCAGCCCCCCGAAGGTCACCGCGGTGGAGATCAGCGCGACGGCGAGCGGCAGCAGCCGCGGCCGGCCGCGGAAGACCAGGCCCAGCACCAGCGCCATCACCAGCATCGCGCCGATCAGCAGCAGCACGATCGAGCGCGTGATCGAGCTGCCCAGTTCGCTCAGGATCACCGGCTCGCCCGTGATCAGATACTGCCCGTACCGCAGCCGCCACTGTGGCATCGCGACGGCTGCGCGGATGTTCGAGATCGCGCGCTGGGCCTGCTGCTGGCTCAGGCCCGCCTTCAGCCGCACGGAGATCAGGGCCGCTTCGCGGCTCGGGAAGAGGTAGGCGAAGCGCTGCTTGGGAGTGCCGGGCACCTTCGCGGCGCTGTCGAAGACGACCGTGGAGACGAATTCCCCTTCGCTCAGGCTCGGCGGTTTGGTGATGCCGTAGCGGACCGCGAACGAGGCCACTTCCGCCTCGAAGGCCTTCATCACCACTTCCCTGGCCTGCTTGCCGAGCGTCTGCGCTTCCGCGGCGCCGAGGCCGCGGGCAAGCGCACGTCCGTGCACGGCCCGTTCTGCGGCGCCGGCCCTGCGGTCGGCTGCGCGTTCGAGCTTGTGCAGCCCTTCCTCGATCTGCAGCGCCGCCTCGTTGATGAAGGTCCCGGGGCCGATCACGACCTTCGCCGGCTGGGTGCGCGCAAGCCGCCCGCACGGCCCGCTCGAGCCGCCCTCCGCCGAGAGGCTCTCGGCCACCCGCGCGGCCGGCCAGGCAGCCCTCCAGGCCGACCAGCCGCTCGAGGTCTTCGCTCAGCAGCAGCCGCTGGAGGTTGCCCTTGACCACGATCTCGATCGGCTCCTGCCCGAAGCTGCGGTAGAAGGACTGCGTCGCGCGATAAGTCGGGCTCGACCCTTCGACGAAAGTGCTCACCGCGGTGCTCGGCGTCAGCCCCACGGCCAGCCCGGCGCCAGCGGCGCCGAGCGCCAGCGCGATCGCGAGCACCAAGACCGGCCGGCGCAGCGATACTCCGGCCAGCGCTGCAAAAACCCTGGAAGCGCTCAAGCGCGGGTCACTCCATGCCGAGGGGTCCGGTCGACTCCCCGGAGAGGAACTGCCGCACGAAATCGTTCTCGGACTCGAACAGCTCCTGGGAGGGACCGGCTTCCACGATCCGTCCGCGCCAGAGCACCGCGATGTACTCGGCCACGCGGCGGGCGCTCATGATGTCGTGGGTGATGACCACGTAGGTGCCGCCGTTCTCGGCGTGGACTTCCTTGATCAGCTCGCACAGCAGCGCGGTGCGCACGGGATCGAGGCCCGAGTCAGGCTCGTCGAAGAGCACGATCTCGGGATCGAGCACGAGCGAGCGCGCGAACCCGGCGCGCTTTCGCATCCCGCCGGAGAGCTCGTTCGGCATCTTCTCGTTCGCGTCGCCGAGGCCGACCTCGCGCAGCCTGCGGTTGACGATCTCGGCGATCTCGTCCTCGCCCTTCTCGGTGTGCTGGCGCAGCGGGAAGGCGACGTTGTCGTAGAGGTTCAGCGAGCCGAACAGCGCCCCGTCCTGGAAGAGCACGCCGAACTTCTTGCGCAGCTCGAAGAGATCGGCGTCCGAGAGCGAGGGAATCGAGTGCCCGGCGACCACCACGTCGCCGCTGTCGGGATAGAGCAGGCCGACGATGTGCTTGATGCAGACCGACTTGCCCGTGCCCGAGGGTCCGAGGATCATCGAGACCTTGCCTTCCGGCAGCCCCAGGTTCAGCCCGCGCAGCACCTGGTTTGAGCCGAAGGCCTTGTGGACGTCTATGAACTCGATCGCGTCAGGGACGCCCGCGGGGCGGTTCTCGCCCGTGTGATGCTCGAACTCGCCCTCTACGACGGCCACGGCCGCTCAGCCTCCGATCGGGGCGTTCGGATTGCCGCCCCAGAAGATCTGGGTGCCGAGCATGCCTATCAGGTGCACCAGAACCAAGTTCAAGACCATCGACTTCGCGGTCGCAGTCCCCACTCCGACGGGGCCGCCGCTGGCGTTGTAGCCGTAGTAGCAGCCCACGAGCACGATCGCGGTCGCCATCACCATCGCCTTTATCAGGCTGTAGAGGAAGTCCGGTGGATTCTGGAACTCCCAGAAGATCAGCAGGTAGCCTCCGGAGGAGACGAAGCCGACCTGCTGCACGACGGCGATGTAGGAGGCGAGGAAGGCGCCTCCCATCCCCGCCATGTAGAGGAAGGGCAGCACGATCCACGCCGCCAGCAGGCGTGTCGCGCACAGGAACGTCATCGAGTCGATCCCCATCACCTCCAGGGCGTCGATCTCGTCGGAGATCCGCATCGCGCCGAGCTCGGCCACGATCCCGGTGCCCACCTTCGCGGCCATCATGTAGCCGAAGGCGTAGGGGATCACCTCGCGCAGGTCGCACCAGGCCGCGAACACCCCCGCGTATGCGGGGGCGCCGTTGGCCTCCAGGAAGTAGGCGCCCTCGGTGCCGCAGATCAGGCCGAGGATGAACATCAGCGCCCAGATCACGAGCGTCGAGGAGACGATCAGGATGCCCGCCTGGCGCAGCGTCTCGCCAAAGAAGTGCAGGACGCGCCCGCCCCACACGTCCCCGAAGACCTGACCCATGAAGCGGCCGATTTCGCCGGTCGCTTCCAGCCATTCGCGAGGCAGCGCGAAGAGTTCGTTCATGCCGCAGCCCTCATCTTTACTTGATGACGAGCAGGTTGGGGTGAGTCGCCAGCAACATCTGCGTGAACGTGTAGTTGAAGGAGCCGATCGCCAGGAAGGCGACCACCACGGCCTGGTTGACGGCGCGGCCCACGCCCTCGGCGCCGCCGGAGGCGGTCATGCCCTTGTAGCAGCAGACGATCGCGATGATCGCGCCGAAGATCGTGCACTTGAGCACCGAGCCCCACAGGTCGGTCGTGGAGGCGTTTGCGAACAGCGTGTTCCAGAACGGCCCGACCGGCTGCCCCTCCGTCAGCTCGGCCAGCAGGCCGCCGAAGAGGCCGAACAGGATCGCGTAGATGTCGAACAGACCGGTCACGAGCATCAGCGCCAGGAAGCGCGGCACCACAAGGTTCTTGACCGGATCGACGCCCAGCACCTGCAGCGCGTCGAGCTCCTCCCTGATCTTGCGCGCGCCGAGATCGGCGGTGATCGCCGTGCCCGCCACGCCGGCGAGCACGATCGCGGTCACGTTGGGGCCGATTTCCCGAATCGCCGCGAGCACGAAGATGCCGCCCAGGCGATCGAGGGCGCCGAACAGCGTCAGGAAGTTGGCTGCCTGCAGGCCGGGCGCCGCGTAGTTGAGCGCCACGGTCGAGAGCAACAGCGGGAACCAGCAGAGCCGCAGCGCGAACAGGAACTGGGATACGAACTCGCCCCCGTAGGGGTAGGGCGGCCTCAGGGCAGAGGAGATCGTCCTGCCCGTCAGGATCATCATGTCCCCAACTTCCTCGAGCATGCCCCTCGCTGGAAGGAAGGCCCGCTCTGCCACGTTTCGCACCACTTTGCCTCTCCTCGGATGGCAATCGGGAAGATCGCGCTGCCGTGAACACTACGCGATTTGGAGGCGGCGGCGCACCTCCAACCCTACCCGCTGGTATCGTCAGCGCCGCTGTGAGGAGGGTCATACCCCGCAGAAGCCGAGGCTTCAGGCGCCTGCCCGCGACGGGCGCAAGGCTTGCGACGCTTGCCGCCGGCGTCTCCGTATGCGCGCTTGCGCTGGCCGGGTGCGGCGAATCGAAGCAGGACGCCAAGGAACCGCGCCGCGCCTACACGGTCGCGGTCTCGCAGGCGAGCTTCCCGGCCAAGCAGGCGATCGCCAGGCCCACGACGCTGCGTATCGCGGTGGCGAACAAGGACGCAAAGACGCTGCCCAACGTCGCCGTCACCGTCAACTCGCTCACCTACAGGGCGACCGCGCCACCGAAGCTCGCGGACCCAGAACGCCCGACCTGGATCGTCTACGACGGGCCGGGCCCGGCCATCAAGTTGCAGACGCCCGTCGAAAGCGAAGAAGTCACCAGAGCCGGCGGCGGCGAGACGGCCAACACCCACACCTGGGCGCTCGGGCCGCTTGCGCCCGGCCAGACCAAGGTCTTCGCCTGGAAGCTGCTGCCCGTCGTCTCCGGCACCAAGGTGATCCACTACCAGGTCGCGGCGGGGCTGAACGGCAAGGCCAGGGCAGAGCTCGCCGACGGCACCAGCGCCTCGGGCAGCCTCACCGTGCACATCGCGCCTGCGCCCCCGAACGTGCACGTGGACCCGGAGACGGGCGCCGTGCTCGAAGGCCCCTACACGGCCTCAGCCGGCCCGGTCGGGGTCGCGCCCTAGCTCCGGCGCGTTTGGCCGCCTGTCGAAAGATCGGGCCGCCGATTTCTCCACGCGGGGTTACACCCCGCACCCCCGATCGGTCTACGATGCACCCTGGCCCTGCTCGCGGCCGCCCGAGCGTCCTGCGCCCGGCCCGCCGGTGGCCCATTCCCATTCTTCTCCAGGAGGATTGAAAGCCCCCGATGCCACGGACTCGTCAGCAAAACGTCACCGCCGCCCAGTGGAGCGCAAACGGCTCCGCGCTTGGATCGCCGGACCTCACCCAGCCCGGCAATCAGATCTTCGCCTCCAACGTGTTCTCGCCGGCGGTGCAGCGCGCGCGGCTGCCCAAGCACGTCTACAAGGCGCTGCAGAAGACCCTCGAACGGGGCGAGGCCCTGGACACATCGCTGGCCGACGCGGTCGCCCAGGCGATGAAGGACTGGGCGCTGGAGAAGGGCGCCACCCACTTCACCCACTGGTTCCAGCCGCTGACCGGCTCCACCGCCGAGAAGCACGACTCCTTCTACGCGCCCGCCGGCGATGGCACCGCGATCGCCGAGTTCTCCGGCAAAGAGCTGATCCAGGGCGAGCCCGACGCCTCCTCCTTCCCCACCGGCGGCATCAGGGCGACCTTCGAGGCTCGCGGCTACACCGCCTGGGACCCGACCTCGCCGGCCTTCATCCTGGAGAACCCCAACGGTGCGCTGCTGTGCATCCCGACCGCGTTCACCTCCTGGACAGGCGAGGCGCTGGATCACAAGATCCCGCTGCTGCGCTCGATGGACGCGCTCTCCAAGGCGGCGATCGGGGCGCTGGCACTGCTCGGCGACGATCAGGCCAAGCGCGTCTTCACCACGGTCGGCCCCGAGCAGGAGTACTTCCTGATCGACGAGCAGTACTACTTCGAACGGCCCGACCTGCTGACGACCGGGCGCACGCTCTACGGCGCCAAGCCGCCGAAGGGCCACGAGCTCGACGACCACTACTTCGGCTCGATCCCCGAGCGGATCCTCGCCTGCATGATGGAGACGGAGCGCGAGCTGGCCAAGCTTGGCGTCCCGGTCAAGACCCGCCACAATGAGGTCGCGCCGAATCAGTACGAGATCGCGCCGATCTTCGAGAACTCGAACGTCGGCGCCGACCACCAGCAGATCACGATGCAGGTGATGCAGAACGTCGCCCGCCGCTATGGGCTGGTCTGCCTGCTGCACGAGAAGCCGTTCGCGGGCGTCAACGGCTCGGGCAAGCACAACAACTGGTCGATGGGCACCAACACCGGCGCGAACCTGCTGGAGCCGGGCGACACCCCGCACGAGAACCTGCAGTTCCTGTTCTTCTGCACCGCGGTCATCCAGGCCGTGAACAAGCATCAGGAGCTGCTGCGGGCCTCGATCGCGAGCCCCGGCCAGGACCACCGCCTCGGCGCCAACGAGGCCCCGCCGGCGATCATCTCGATCTTCCTCGGGAGCGATCTCGAACAGGTCTTCGAGGTGATCGAGTCCGGCAAGGTCGGCGCGTCCAAGCCCGGCTCCTTCCTCGGCCTCGGCACGCCGGTGCTGCCCCCGCTGCCGATGCATGGCGGCGACCGCAACAGGACAAGCCCCTTCGCCTTCACCGGCAACAAGTTCGAGTTCCGGGCGCTCGGCTCCAGCATGTCGCTGGCGCTCCCCAACACGGTGCTCAACACCATCGTCGCCGAGGCGATCGACAATCTCGCTGACAAGCTCGCGGCCGGGATGAAGGGCTCCACCACCCTGGAGAAGGCGCTCACCAAGGTCGTCAAGGACAGCTGGAGCGCCAACAAGCGGATCGTCTTCGGCGGCGACAACTACTCCGCGGCGTGGCACAAGGAGGCGGAGGCGCGCGGCCTGGCCAACCTGAAAAGCACGCCGGACGCGCTGCCGTGGCTGATCGACAAGAGCACCGTCGCCGTCTTCAAGAAGTACAAGGTGCTCTCAAAGCGCGAGCTGGAGTCGCGGTATGAGGTCTTCACCGAGCAATACGCGGTCAAGCTCAACATCGAGGCCGAGACAGCCGCCTCGATCGCGCGCACGCAGATCCTGCCGGCCGCGGTGCGGCACCTGAACGAGCTCAAGGCAGCCGGCCTGGCCGAGCTGGTCGAGGAGGTTGAGCCGGTGCTCAAGGAGCTGCACTTCGCGCTGGTCGCGCTGGAGGACGTCAACCTCAAGGACAACCAGCCCGACTCCAACCCGGCCAAGTGGGCCGCCTACATGCACGACCGCGTGATCCCGGCGATGGACGACGTGCGCGAGGTCGCCGACCGCCTGGAGAAGATCGTCGCCGACGACCTGTGGCCGCTGCCGAAGTACTCGGAGATGCTGTTCATCAAGTAGTCGGTCGTGGACGGGCCGGTCTTCGGAGGCCGGCCCGTCACTAGCATGGTCGTGTGCGCGACTACCTGAACGAGATCCAGACGCGCGTCGTCGTCTACGACGGCGGCATGGGCGCGACCCTGGAGCAGATCGACCTCACCGCGGAGGACTACGGCGGCCTGCAGGGCAAGTGCCACGAGGCGCTCGTCCTCAACCGTCCCGACGTGATCGAGGGCGTGCACGCCTCGATGCTCGACGCGGGCGCCGACGTCGTCGAGACCGACACCTTCCAGGCCTCGCGCATCAAGCTCGAAGAGTGGGGGCTTGCCGAGCACACGCTGGAGATCAATCGCAGGGCCGCGGAGCTCGGCGCGCAAGGCCGCCGGCGAGCACCGCTTCGTCGCCGGCTCGATCGGGCCGACGGGGCACCTGCCCGCCTCCGAGGACCCCACGCTCGGCCAGATCCGCTTTCCCCAGCTGGTCGAGGTCTTCGCCGAGCAGGCCGGCGGGCTGATCGAAGGCGGCGCCGATCTGCTCATCATCGAGACCGCTCAGGACATCCTCGAGGTCAAGGCGGCGATCTTCGGCGCGAGAGAGGCGTTCAAAGCGACCGGCAAGACGCTGCCGATCCACACCTCCGTCTCGCTGCTGCCAAACGGCGGCAAGATGCTGCTCGGCACTGACATCGACGCGGTGCTCACCACGCTCTGCGCCCTCGACGTCCAGGTGATCGGGCTCAACTGCTCCACCGGCCCCGAGGACATGCGCGACGCGATCCGCTTCCTCGGCGAGAACAGTCCGCTGCCGGTGGCGTGCATCCCCAACGCCGGCCTGCCGCTGCAGGGGCCTGACGGCGAGACGATCTTCCCGGAAGCACCGGAGCCGATGGCCGCGACGCTGGCCGAGTTCGTCGAGCGCTACGGGGTCTCGATCGTCGGCGGCTGCTGCGGCACGACCCCCGAGCACATCGCCGCGATCGCGCAGCGGGTAGGTGGGCGCACCGTACCCCGGCGCCCGGTGCCCGGTCAACCCCGCATCTCCTCGATGATCGCCGCCACGCCCCTGGTGCAAGAGCCGCGGCCGACGATGGTCGGCGAGCGTGTCAACGCGCAGGGCTCGCGCAAGGCCAAGGAGCTGCTGCTCGCAGACGACTACGACGGCCTGGTCCAGATAGCAGAGGACCAGGTCGGCGGCGGCGCGCACGTGCTCGATGTCTGCGTCGCGCTCACCGAGCGCGACGACGAGGCCGAGCAGATGCGGCTGCTGGTCAAGAAGATCTCGCTGACTCAGCCATCGCCGATCCAGATCGACTCGACTGAGCCCGACGTGATCGAGGCGGCGCTGCAGCAAATCCCCGGTAGGGCGATCGTCAACTCCGTCAACCTGGAGGCCGGCCGCGACAAGCTCGACGTCGTCGCGCCGCTGGCCAAGGCCCACGGGGCCGCGCTGATCGCGCTCACGATCGACGAGGTCGGGATGGCCAAGACCGCGCAGCGCAAGGTGGAGATCGCCAAGAGGATCGTGCAACTGGCCTGCGAGGAGCACGGCCTGGCACCCGAGGCGCTGATCTTCGACTGCCTCACATTCACGCTGACCACCGGCGATGAGGAGTGGCGCCCCTCCGCGATCGAGACGATCGCGGGCATCAGGGCCATCAAGGAGCAGATCCCCGGCGTGAAGACCTCGCTCGGGGTCTCAAACGTCTCCTTCGGCGTCTCCCCGACCGCCAGGGCGGTGCTCAACTCCGTCTTCCTGCACCACTGCGTGGACGCCGGGCTCGACCTCGCGATGGTCAACCCCAACCACATCACCCCCTACGGCGAGATCTCCGACCTCGAGCGCGATATCGCCGACGACCTCGTCTTCGACCGGCGACCGGATGCGCTGGAGCGCTTCATCGCCCACTTCGAGTCCAAGGGCGAGCAGGAGCAGACCCAAGGCAGCGCCGACCCCACCGAGGGCATGGAGCCGGAGGAGGCTCTGCACTTCCACATCCTTCGCCGCCGCAAGGAGGGCGTGGAGGACTGGATCGACGCCTGCGTGGAGAAGATCGGCGCGGTGCCGACGCTGAACGAGGTGCTGCTGCCGGCGATGAAGGAGGTCGGCGACAAGTTCGGCGCCGGCGAGCTGATCCTGCCCTTCGTGCTGCAGTCCGCCGAAGTGATGAAGCGCGCGGTCGCCCGGCTGGAACGCTACCTCGACCGGATCGAGGGCTACACCAAGGGCACGGTGGTGCTGGCGACCGTCTTCGGCGATGTCCACGACATCGGCAAGTCGCTGGTCAACACGATCCTCACCAACAACGGCTACACCGTGATCGACCTCGGCAAGCAGGTGCCGATCCAGACGATCCTCGACGCCGCCCAGGAGCATGAGGCCACCGCGATCGGCCTCTCCGCCCTGCTCGTCTCGACCTCCAAGCAGATGCCCGCCTGCATCGCCGAGCTGCACAGCAAGGAACTGCCCTACCCCGTGCTGATCGGCGGCGCAGCGATCAACCGGGCCTTCGGCTACCGAGCGCTCTACCCCGGCGGCAAGGAGTCGGAGGACATATACGAGCCAGGCGTCTTCTACTGCAAGGACGCCTTCGAGGGCCTGTCGGTGATGGATCAGATAATCGACGATCAGGCGCGCGACGCGCTGGTCGGAAAGCTGCGCGCCGGCGCCGATGACTACCGGCGCAACGGCGTGGAGCCAGAGCAACTGGACACCACCGACGACTCGGTGCGCTCGGCAGCCCGCACCGATGCCCCGGTCCCGAGCCCCCCCTTCTGGGGCGCGCGAGAGATCCCGGTCGACCTCGACGAGGTCTACGCCCACTTGGACACCCATGTCCTGTTCAAGCTGCATTGGGGCGGCAAGGGCGTCAAAGGCCAGGCGTGGAAGGATCTCGTGGCCGACGACTTCAGGCCGCGGCTGGAGCGGATGTGGGCGCAGCAGGACTACCTGCACCCAAGGGCGCTGCTCGGATTCTTCCCCTGCTACTCGCTTGGCAACGAGATCGTCGTGCTGGATCCGCAGGATCGCGCGACCGAGCTCACCCGTCTTGTCTGTCCCCGCCAGCCCAAGGGCGAGCGGATCTGCCTGGCCGACTTCTTCAGGCCCGCCGTCGATGGCGGTGCGGGCGGGGTGGGTGGGCCACCAGACCAGCTTGACGTGATCGCCCTGCAGGCCGTCACCGTCGGCTCAAAGGTGACCGAGCTGATGGGCACGCTGGAGTCGCAAGGCGCCTTCGCCGAGCAGCTGTTCGTCCACGGCCTCGGCGTCCAGACCGCCGAGGGTCTGGCGGAGTGGCTGCACAGCAAGTCCCGCGAGATGCTCGGCATCCCGGCCGCGCAGGGCCGCCGCTACTCCTGGGGCTATCCGGCGGTCCCCGAGCAGAGCGAGCATCTGAAGGTCAACCGGCTGCTCGGGCTCGATCGGATCGGCCTGTCGATCACTGACGGCTACGCCCCCGAGCCGGAGCAGTCGACGCTCGCGCTGATCGCCCACCACCCCCAGGCGATCTACTTCGGCACCCGCCAGGGGCGTCTGCCCGCCGAGACCTCGCCAGACGACCTGATCAAGGGCTCGCCCCGCGATCCATCGCTGTTTGGCCGCAACGGCGACTCCCCCGACCTTGCCGACGAGGATCCGGACGACTCTGACGAAGAAGCGGCCGCCTGAGCGATGCTCAGACCGGCAGCAGGTCGCAGAACACGAAGCCCTCGCGTTCGACCACTTCACCGGTCTCGCATGCAACCGGAGCGCTGAAGATAGGGCCGGCGCTGACGAAGGTGTGAAACTCGCCGTTCTCCCCACAGGGATCGACCTCCGCCGGAAGATCGGCGAGCAGGCTCTCGTCGTAAGCGCGACCGGCGAATGAGGCCGGCAGCGCCCGCGGGTCCAGGCAGGCGATGTACGCCGCAAAGCCGGCGGCGATGAACTCTCTTGCGAGCACGCTCGTGTCGCGGCCCCACAGCGGGAAGGTGCCGTGTCTGCCGCTTGCAGCCAGCCGCTCCTCTCGATAGGCACGGATGTCCTCCAGGAACAGGTCGCCGAACGCGACCGCCTCCACGTCCGCCAGCGGCGGCACCGCAAACGCATCCGCCATCCGCGCCTCGTAGACCTCGTTCACGCATGACGGCGGGATCACGACCTCCACCAGCGGGACGCCGAGCGCATCGGACTGCGCCGCCAGCAGCTCGCGCCGCACTCCGTGCATGCTGATGCGGTCGTAGCCGTCGGTCACGGTCGTGATCAGCGCCTGCGGCTCGATGCCCTGCGCTCGCATCTTCCAGAGGCTCAGCGCCGAGTCCTTGCCGCCGCTCCAGGAGAGAGCATGCTGGACACTCACGAGATGATGGGCCTCATGAGCCAATTCCAGCCGAGTCGACCGCCGCAGCCTGGCCGGCAGAGGATGGCAGCGGCCGGAGCTTCACTGGCGCGGCATGAATCGTGCGCAGGCGCAGCTCTCGCCAGGAGAGGCCCTCTCGCACCAGCGCAGGCAGCCCCATCGCCGCCGCGGCCGCGAGCTCGACCGCCTGCAGCACGATGCCGTATGCGAGCGCATCGGGGCCGGAGACGTGGTAGACGCCGGTGAGCACGGCGACACAGGCAGCCTGAAAGACGCCGATGTTCGCCGGAGTGAGCGGCACGAACGCCGTTGCGTTGACCGCGAACAGAACCGCCGCCGCCGCGCCGAAATCGACCTCGCGGTCGAGCCCGAGCGCCATCAGCACCAGCCAGCAGGCCAGCAGTTGCAGGCCCCAGGCGCCGAGCTGGGTAACCGTCGCAATCGCCGCCGCTCGGGCGTGCCGGAAGAACGCAAAGCCCTCGCCGATACGGCGTCTGACCACCGCGATCGCCGTGCGCACGCGCTGAGCGGCACTCCGCGGATCGTTGCTCGACAGCGGGCTCAGCAGCACCGGCGCCAGCAGCAGGCTCAGCAACGCCGCCGCCGGAACGAGCGCGAGCGCAAGCAGGATCCCCACTCCGCGGAGCAGGTCGACGCTCAGCATGCTCGCGACGCCGAGCAGCGAGAGCGCGAGCACATTCAGCAGCGTCTGCGAGACGATCGTGCCGAGCAGCAGAGGCAGCGTCTCACGCGCGCGCCCAAGCCTGCGCGCGACGATCAGCGCGCGCGAGGTCTCGCCCAGGCGCACCGGCAGCGTCGCCGACATCAGCACGCCGACGAAGGTCCCCTGCAGCGCGTCGCGCCGACGCACCGCTCGCCACGTGGGCGCGGCGGAGAGGATCGCGTGCCAGGCGAAGCCGCGCGTGACCATCGAGGCGCACATCGCAGCCAGGCCGGCCGCGACCAGCCCCGGCTGCGAAGAGACGATGCTCGCGATCACCTTCGCCACGCCCGCACGTTGCAGCGCAAGCAGCGCGAACGCGACGAGCGCGGCGCCGGCGGCGAGCAGCGCAAGCTTTGCGCCCACCCGGATCGCGCGGCGCGCGCGCGATCGCCGCGGCGCAGGCTCGAGACTCGGCAGTCGCCTGGGCGGGATCTTCGGCAGCAGGTCGGCGGGCACAAGCCCGGAGCGAACCGCGAAGCGCTGCGCGCGGCCCTGCGGCTCTGCGACGGAGATCGCCTGCTCATAGCTCTGCACCACCTCCGCAGCCACCTGCGGCCAGGCAAAGCGCTGCGCCCGCTCGCGCGCCCGCTCGGCCATCGCTGCGCGGCGGCGCGGATCCAAGGCGATCGCGCGCAGTGCCTCAGCTAGCGCAATCGGGTCGCCCGGTGGCACGAGCACCCCGTCGAGCCCATCCCGCACGACGTCGCGGTAGCCGGTGATGCTCGACGCGATCACTGGCGTGCTGGCAGCGAAGGCCTCCGTCAGCACCATCCCGAAGCTCTCCCCTCCCAGTGAAGGCGCGCAGAGCACATCGGCCTCCGCGAGCGCCGCTGCCTTCTGCGCCTCGGAGATCTTGCCGAGCGCGCTGACGCCGCGGTGCTCGAGCAGCAGCGGCGCGACCTGCTCCGGACCGGCGCCGACGAGGGTGAGCGTCGTCGGCACGTGCTCGCGCAGCGCCTCGAAGGCCTTCAGCAACACGGGCAGGCCCTTGCGCTCGACGGCTTGGCCGATGAACAGGACCCGCAGCGGAGCATCGTCCGCGAGAGCCGGCACACGCTCCGGCGGCAGTTGCACCCCATTGGGAACGATCCTGTAGCGCCCGCCGAAGAACCGCCTCGCGGTCCATGCCGCGGCCTCGGAGACGGCGATGCGGGCGTGCAGCCTGTTCATCCGCCGCGCCGCGCCGGCAAGCCGCGCCCCACCGTTGGTCAGGGCGTTGTCGGAGTAGGTGTGAAACGTGCCGACCAGAGGCACCCCATGCGTCGAGCAGAGCGCGTCCCAGGAGACGATCGGGACGACGGGCTCGTGGATGTGGACCACGTCATAGCCGCCATCGCGCAGCTCTCCGCGCAGCCGCGTGACCGCGTCGGGGAAGAGCGAAAGGTTGGAGACCGCCCCGTTTGCCTCGATGCCAAGCGTGCGCCCAAGCGAGACAAGGTACGCGGGCGCCTCCCGCGGCTCCGGGCGCGCCCCCCGATGCAGGTGCCGCGAGAGCGCGTCGTCGGGATCGAAGGGCGCGAGCACTCGCACGTCGTGCCCGCCCGCGATCAGCTCGCTCGCAAGCGCCTCGATGTGCCTGGTCACTCCCCCCGGATAGGTCCAGGAGTAGGGGCAGAGCAGCGCAATCCGCACACCCAGACTTTAGAGGTTGGCGGGGCCAGAGCGCTCGCGCCTATACTCGGACCCCTTGAGCGAGCGCCACTTCGTCAAGTACACGTTCCTGAAGGTCGATCCCGCCTGGCGTCGCCTGGACGATGAGCGTCGCGCCCGGGACAAGCTCGAGTTCCTCGCCGCCTGCGAGGACTTCGCCGACGGCCATCTGCTGCAGTCATTCACGCTCATCGGCACCCGCGGCGATGCCGAGCTGCTGCTGATCTCCGAGGCCGAGAACCTCGACCGCATCCACGAGTTCCACGTCGTGCTGCTGCAGAGCGGCCTGATGAAGTGGGCCAGCACGCCCTACTCGTTTCTGGGCATGCGCAAGAGCTCGGAGTACTCGCAAGACGTGCGCGCCACGCCGAGAGGCTTCCGCGGCAAGTACGTGTTCGTCTACCCCTTCGTGAAGTCGCGCGAGTGGTACGCGCTGCCCGCGCAGGAGCGCTGGCAGATCATGCAGGGCCACATCGAGGTCGGGCGCGAATACCCCGGCGTCGACAACCACACCACCTACTCGTTCGGCCTCGACGACCAGGAGTTCGTGGTTGCCTTCGACACCGACGACATCGGCACGTTCCTCGACCTCGTCCAGCGGCTGCGGACCACGGAGGCCTCCCGCTACACCGTCAGGGACACCCCCAGCTTCACCTGCATCTGCGCCTCGCTGCCCAAGGCGCTGAACGCGCTCGACGGCGAGCCGGTCGCGCTCGAGACGCTCTCCACCGCAGGCTGACCCCGAACGTGCCCCGCGGAACCTCGCATCTGCGCGCAAGCGATCCCGTGCTCGGCGCTCTGATCGACGCGGGCGGGCCGCTGCGGGACTCCCGCGAGGGCAGGCCGCAGCGCGACGATCACTACGGGGCGCTCGTGCGCTCGATCATCAACCAGCAGCTCTCCGTGCGCGCCGGCAGGGCGATCTATCAGCGTCTGCTCGATCGCTTCGACGGACGGCCGCCGACACCCGAGCAGGTGCTCGCAGAGGACCCTGAAGAGCTGCGGAGCGCCGTCGGTCTCTCTCGCGCGAAGGTGGGCTTCCTGCGCTCGCTGGCCGAGCACGTGATCGGCGGCAGCCTGGAGCTGCAACGGCTCGACGAGCTCTCCGACGAGGAGGCGATCGCCGAGCTTCTCGCCGTCAAGGGCCTTGGCGTCTGGACCGCGCACATGTTCCTGATGTTCCATCTCGAACGCCCCGATGTGCTCGCCGTCGGGGACCTCGGCATCAGGCGCGCAATCGAACGCGCCTACGGCCTGCCCGACCTGCCGGATCCCGCGAGCATCGAGCGAATCGCTGCGCCCTGGCGCCCGTACAGGACGCTCGCGTGCCGCTATCTGTGGCGCTCACTGGACAACGAGCCCTGACGGCCGAGGGCCGGCGCATATCGGCGTCCTCACTCGCTCGCGTGCGTAAAGCACGCCACGCTCACTGCGTCCTTGATCTGCTTGACCCTCGACCGTCAGGGGGCAGAGCCTCAGACGGCTGAGACTTGCTCTTCCTCGGCGACCCGGAAGGAGGACCCGCAGCCGCAGGCGGCGACGACGTTCGGGTTGCTGACTTTGAAGCCGGCGCCCTGGAGGCTGTCCTCGTAGTCGATCACCGAGCCGCGCACGAACTGGAGGCTGGGAACGTCCACGAGCAGCTTCAGGCCGTGATCTTCGAAGACCTCGTCGCCGTCGCGCTGCTCGTCGAAGGCGAGCTGGTACTGGAAGCCCGAGCAGCCGCCGCCGCGCACACCGACGCGCAGGCCGGCGAGGCTCATGTCCGCCTGCTGGCCCTCCAGGAACTCGCGAACCTTATCTGCGCCCTTGTCTGTCAGAGAGATCATGCTTTCCAAAGTATAGCGAGGCGCCCCGGGTCGCTAATGTGGGTGCCGTGCCAACCGCGCAGGAGATAAAGCAGCGCATCGAAGCCGCGATACCGGGTGCTCACGCCGAGGTGGAGGACTGGACCGGCGGCGGCGACCATTTCCGCGCCACCGTTCTCGCAGCCGCGTTCGAGGGACGCAGCCGCATCGAGCAGCATCGCCTCGTATACGAGGTCTTCGGCGCCGAGATCGGAGGCCCGATCCACGCGCTGTCGCTGAAGACGGGGGTCCCCAACCATGCGGAGGCCGGCTCAACCGCCTCCGTCCAGACGCCAAGCCCAGGATAGGAGCAAGCCCAATGTCCACTCCCGAGACCAACCCGATTCGGGACGCGATCACCGAGGCGATCTCAGAGCACGAGGTCATCCTCTTCATGAAGGGCACCCCCGAGGCGCCCGCGTGCGGCTTTTCCGCCCGCACCGTGGCCGCGCTGCAAGCGACCGGCGCCCCCTTCGCCGCGGTTGACATCCTGCCCGACCCGCGCATCCGCCAGGAGCTCTCCGCCCTGTCGAACTGGCCGACGATCCCGCAGCTGTTCGTGAAGGGAGAGCTCGTCGGCGGTTGCGACATCGTGAGCGAGATGTACGAGAGCGGCGAGCTTGCGGAGGTGCTCGGCGTCCCCGAGGCCGCCACCGCGCAAGAGCCGCTTCAGGCCGCGCAGCCCGCGGCCCAAGGGATCGGCATCGAAAACCGCCTCGGCTGAGTCACCGCCAGTTGCTGTAGGGTCAGCCGCCGATGGCACAGGTCGCAATCGTCAGCGACACGACTCACTACCTGCCGGCCGAGCTGGTCAGGCGCGAAGGGATCCACCAGGTCAGCCTCTATGTGGGCTGGGCGGGCGAATCCACGCGCGAGCTCGAGATGGACGGCTTCGACGCCTTCTACGCGCGCCTTGCCAGCGATCCGGCGACGCCTACGACCTCTCAGCCCTCAATCGGCGATTTCCTCGCCGTCTGGGAGCCGCTTCTGCAAGAGGGCAAGGACATCGTCTCGGTCCACCTTGCCGGCGGAATATCGGGCACCTGCGGGGCTGCCAGACAGGCGCGCGCGATGCTGGAAGAGCGCGGCCTCGGCGAGCGGGTCGAGGTGATCGACGGCGAAACCGGCTGCGGTGGCCTCGGCTTCCTGCTGCTTGCCGGCGTTGCGGCGACACGCAGCGGAGCGGACCTTCAGGCGGTCGCCGAGCACGTCAAGCAAGCGCGCAAGCGCGCGCGGATCTGGTTCTGCATCGACACGCTGGAGTATCTGCGCCGCGGCGGGCGCATCGGCAAGGCGCAGGCCTGGCTCGGCGGCACGCTGAAGATAAAGCCGATCCTCACGCTCCAGCGCGAGATCACGCCGGTCGAGCGTGTGCGCACCTCCAAGCGCGCATTCGAGCGGATGGTCCAGTACGGCGATCGGCTGATCGAGGAAGGGCTCACCGCCTGGGCGGTTCAGCACATCCAGGCAAGAGATCAGGCCGAGCGGCTGGCCGAGCGATGCCGCCAGAGCATCGGCGGCGAGCCGCTGTTCATCTCGGAGGTCGGGCCGGTGATCGGCACCTACACAGGCCCAGGGCTGATCGGCGTTGGGGGCATCGACCCTTCGCTGCTGGCCTGAAGAGCGTCAGCTCGACGGACGGCAGCTTGGGGCAGGTTTCGTTAAGCACCCGGTGCGCGGTCGTCTTCGACGCCCGGGGCCCGAACAGTCGCTGCTGGCTGCGGTAGGCTCCAGATCGCTCACGCACCCGCCGCCGTCGGCGAGCATCACCGCGACGTCGCGCAACACGCGCCGGGATCGTGCGCCGAGCGGCGCCCGCGGGTCTCGGCAAGCGCCTCCAACAGCGTATCCCCATGAGCCCGACACGGTCGGCCAGCTCCACCAATGCGCACTGATCGCATGCGACACAGCAGCTCGTCTAAGGGCTCACGACTTGGTTTTTGACGGCTTGGTTTTTGACGGGATCGAAGCGCTCACGGCCGTCCAACAGCTACCGACCAGTCGGCTGATGCGATCCCCCAACGCATCTACGTGGGATCATCGGATCAGAGTTCCCACGTAGATGCGTGACGAGGATTCAGGTTAGTAGCATGATCATTTGGGCAGTTCGATCGTTTGAGGCTTTCCGCTGCCATCGATCACTTCGGCCGATTCCGCATCAGAGTGGTTGATTATGTACACGTTGTGTTCGACAGGCACATCTTCGCTGCCGCCGTCGGCGTCATGCACCACCACCTGCGAGTTGCCGTTTGGCACGAGGCCGTAGACAGTGACGCCGCCTTCCCCGCTGCCGACACCAACCGCGACGCTGCCTTCGAGGGCCTGGGCAATTGACCCACAGCCGCCCCCGCCTTTTTCATCTTCGACGCAAATGCCCGCACCGCCCGGAATGATCCATACGTGCGAGTCGCCGTAGGTCACCTCTCTGGCGAGGCTTGGGTTCAACCCGAATTGTGCTGCGATTCCCCCGGCACCAGGTTCGAGTCCCCTCCCTGCGTACCTGCTTGTGCTGCCGGTACCGGTGCTGACGCGGCTTTCGCTGGTGCTGAGAGCCGCAAAGTGCGCCGCAAGCACCGATGGCACTATGGCTGCCTTCGGGGCTGCCGCCGGTTCTGGCTGGGCCGACAGGCTCGTGCCAAAGGCAATACCACCGCCTATCACCGCCGCGAGTGCTACCCCAAGGAGCAGGACTAGTGTGGGTTTCGGTTGCCTAACTATACTCCCACCCCCAAATTTCGTTGTTGTAGCCCTTTGCGTTCCAGACTCGGGCATAGCCCGTGACGCCCATCGGATGCGAATACTCCACCCTGTTTTTGGTGTTGCACGCCTCTTCTTCGTAACCTTCACTCGTATGCAGGTTAACGCACGATTCGTACTGAAAGCCCTCACCCTGAATTTCGATAATGTATGTGGTTGGAGAATGCGCCCCTTCCCCATAGGGGCCGACCCACCCACGTGGCTGGAACACGTCAGTGTCGGCCAGTGCGCTGACGGCGAAGACGGCGCCGAGGACCGCTATGAGCGCGAGGGTCACCAGCAGCCTTCGGCGCAACCCTAGCAATTGTTGCATGGGGTACCTTCACATCGCTGTCGAACGTATGCGACCACTTGTATACCTCCTCGGCTTGTGCGCTTTTGCGCCCTGGGAGCCCATGAGACACGTAGTGACATTCCGTCGGCTTTGAGCTTTGTTTGGGCGCGCCATGCTATTTAAGTCGCGCTTCGCCCCTGATCTCTTACATGCTGGCGAAAGTCTGCGGGACACTACTGAGCGACGGAGGCGATAGGTTCCGGGCGTCGCACCTGGCAAACCGCGCAATGCCGCGTGTCGTTGCAACTCGCCCACGGTTCGCGATCGCCTACTTCCGCCCGTTTGCGCAGCTTCGTGAGCGCTCGCGAGTAGGCGACGTAGACGGCGCCGCGGGTGATCTGGTGCCGCGCGGCGATCTCGTCTGGTGTGAGGTCCAGGAGCGCTCGTTCGCCGACGATCCGCAGCTCACGAGCGGTGAGGCCGGCAAGCGCGCCGACAGCCGCCTGCGCGTGCTCGAGCGCTGACGCGTCATCTAATTCGGGCTCGGGCATCAGCTCCGGATCGGTAATCTGCTCATATCGCCTGCGCCGAATGCACTCGCGCACGAAGTCAACTGCTGCGAGGTCAACGCATGAGTTGACTAGCGCGATCAGTGACACTTCGCGGACGCTGTGCATGTTCGCAAGAGCGCTCGCCAGACGCGCCAGCGCCATGGACACCACGATCTCGACCTCCTCGCGCGATACGGAGGGCGCGCGGAGTCGCCATGCCGCGCGCCCGCGTACACTCTCAAGCTGCAGGCCGATCAGCTCGTTGACCGCCGCTAAGCGGGGCGGGCGATCCGCGGCCTCCGGCTCGCGCAGCAGCTTAAGCAACAGGCGCAGGCGTCGCCTCCGAGCGACTGCGGGCGTCGTGCGCGTCTCGTCCTGGCGCACCCCCTCGCCCCCACCCGCATCCACCTCAGACAACGCCGCCACTCTTCTGAGGCGCTCCTAGTACCTCAATGACTTCCGAGCACCGCCGCCGCTCGGCTATATGAAGCAGATCGAGATCGCGCATATCGGACTCGGCTACGCTCCGTCTGATCACACTCTGCCGCAGTCTACCTGGTGAGACATCAATGCGTGGCAGCCCGCTGACCCCCTGCTGCACATTGAGATACGGCGAATCGTGCTGGCTATCGCAACGTCTCGTGCGATGCTTCGGTCTCAGCACGAGCCGTAGCATAGCACCACAGGCGAAAGGCGGCCTCTGTAGAGAGACATCTATCCGGCGTTCGGAATCAATCCGCTGGACACCTCATACGGACCGATAGGGCTGACCGACAATCACACCCGGCCGCCGCGACTGCCTCGATCCGGCGAATCGCGGCTCATATGGAGGCCCAACCAAACGTCCGGCGAGTTGGCGTCTACTGTATACGCCTCATCCGATGCGCGCCAAGAGGCCCTGCCACACTGGATCACCCACTACAACGAGTGCCGCACCCACTCAGCACTCGGCAACCGGCCACCCCGCGCCTGCCTTCGGGACGTCACCGGGCACAACAGCTAGCGGCGGCGGCGTTTGCGGCCGAATATTGCCGCGATCCCACCGCCGACCACAAACCCGGCGACCGCCGCGCCGATCATCACTTCTTTTTGGTGGCGCTCGAGGTGGCCGCGCCAGTCGGCGATGACTGCGACCTCGCCCCGGAGGCGTTCGATGGAGAGCGCGAGCTCGGTGCGGTTGGCCTCGATCGAGTTGCGTATCTCCGCTGGAGAGCGGCTTGGCATCGGTGCGATCCCCTTCCTTCAGTCCTTGGAGTGCCTCATGGCGTCTGGGAGCCCTCCGCCCCCGAGCTGACGGTCTCGCGGATCTTGCGCGCCTCCTCGATCGCCATCTGCGGCGTCGGCGGCGAGCCCGCTTTGACCGCCTTTGCGGCCAGGAAGCCGGCAAGCACGCCGAGCAGCAGCAGGATCAGCGCCATCGCGAAGAAGCCCCAGAAGTAGGTGAACGCGCTGCCGATCGGCAACTCGTAGTAGAGCAGCCAGGCAAACCCGATCAGCGTGAAGAACAGCGCAGTGACGATGAACGCGCCGGCGGCGACCCCGACGACCGCGCCCTTGGCCAGGCGCGTCGCCTTCTGAGTCATCTCCGCCTTGGCGAGTTCTATCTCCTCGCGCACGAGCACCGAGGCGCGCTCGGAGACCTCCGTGATCGCAGCGGCAAGGTTGGGAGACCTCGGCTCGCCGTTGCCGGCCGGGGCGTCCCCGACGCTCATGACCGTACCCGGCGCAGCAGCAGCGCAAGCAGGAAGCCGCCGACGAACGCCGCGCCGACCGCTACCTCCGGTCGCCGCTCAGCGCTCCCCGAAGAAGGATCGAATGATGCCGACCCCGACGGCTCCTGCGGCCCTGCGCCGTTGCCGGAGCCAGGCGGGTCCACGACGCCGTTGACGTGCGGCGCGCTCATTCCGGCGGCTCCTCGTCGAACATCCGCCGCCAGAGCATTGCGGCGACACGCTGGGCGGCAAAGCTCGCAAGGGCGCCGCAGGCGGCGAGCACGCCGGACCACATCAGGCGCTTGACCATGTCGTTCTCCATCTGGCGCAGTCTAATCACCATCCCGGTCGGCGTCTGGCCGGCCAGCTCCCGCGCCGCCTGCTTCAAGGCCGCCGCAGATCGTCTCGACGACCAGCCGCTTGGCCCGCTCGTAGTGCTCCTCGCCGATCGGCAACAGCTCGAAGATCCAGCCGGTCAGCACCTGCTCGATCGCTCCGTAGAAGGCCATCGCCGCGAACTCGGCGTCGATCTGCGCCTTGAAGACACCTTCCTGCTGGGCTTTGACGACGATCGCGGCAATCCCGCTGTAGGCCTCCCTGATGCGCGCCAGATGCGTCTGGCCGAAGGAGTTGGCCGCCCTCGTCACGTCGACGATTATCACCTTCATCAGGTCCGGGTCGTGCCTGTAGCTGTCGACGATGAACGAGGCGATCGCATAGAGCTTCTCGCGCGCGGAGGCATCGGTCGCGTCGACCTCGGCGATCATGCTCAGCATCACGTTCCAGCGCTCGATGAAGAGCGTGTCAAGGACGCTATCCTTCGAGCCGAAGTAGTGGTAGACGAGCCCGTAGGCCACGCCTGCCTCGTCGGCGATGTCCGAGACCCGGCAGGCATGGAAGCCGCGCGAGGCGAACACCCTCACCGCCGCATCGAGGATCGCCTGGCGACGGTCCTGGGGCGCGCTGCGAGCCCTGACCGCGGTCATCGGCCAACCGTCCCCGCGACCGGCTCCGGCCAGCGATACGCCTGCGGGCGCCGGTTGGCAAGGCAGGGCAGCTTGCGCCGCCCCTGCGCCTGAGCCTCGAGGTCGAGCTCGGCCGCGACATATCCCCGATCCTGCGCACTGAGGCTGCCGAGCACCCTGCCCCATGGGTCGACGATCATCGAGCGCCCGCCCGACTCGTATCCGTCCGGATGCCTGCCGGCCTGGTTGGCCGCTACCACGAACGCCTGGTTCTCGATCGCCCGCGCCCGCACCAGGATCTCCCAGTGCTCGCGCGTGGTCGGAAGCGTGAACGCCGAGGGCAGGCTCATCACCAGCGCGCCGCGCAGCGCAAGAATCCGGAACAGCTCCGGGAAGCGCAGGTCGTAGCAGATCGCCAGGCCGAGCGGCACGCCGGTGGCCGTCTCGCTGAGGACGATCTCGGCGCCCGGCTGCTCCAGCTCGGACTCCCGATAGACCTTGCCCTCGATCTCCACGTCGAACATGTGGATCTTGCGGTAGATCGCATGGATCGCCCCGCTCGGATCGACGTGGACACAGGTGTTCGCGAGCTTGCCGGCCTCCGCCCGGCGCTCGGCGATCGAGCCGGCGACCAGGTCGATCCCCAGCTCGGCCGCGATTGCCCTTGCCCAGGAGATAGCCGGCCCCTCCAGCGACTCGGCGCCGGCAAGCAGCTTCTCGGCGCCGCCGATCGCCGACCACTTCTCCGGCAGCACGATCAGGCTTGCGCCGTCGGCGGCCGCGGCGCGGACGTGGCGATCGGCAGCGGCCAGGTTCTCGGCCTTCTCGCCGGTGGAGTTGAGCTGAACTGCCGCGACCCTCATAAGAACCCGCCCTCCCGGCGATCTCTCGCCGAGGCTCGATTGACAAGTCAATCAATCATTGTGAAGCATAGCGCCGCCCCTCGTTCTGCCGGCGAAGCTCCGCCAGCAGCAGCTTCGAGTGCACCGCGCCGACGAGCTCCCGCAGCGGCTCCGCCCCGGCCGCGATGATCTGCAGCGCCCGCTCGACCTCGACCTCGCCGACGAGCCGGTCGAGCAGCGCGCGAACCTCTTCGCGCACAAGCGGCTCCAGCGCCTCCCGGTAGCGCAGCGTGTCATAGACCGTGAAGCCGAGCTCCTCCTCATATCCGCCGGCCCGAAAGCGCGAGATCGCCTCGATGATCTTCACGTCATCCTCGTCGTAGCCGCCCCTGGCGGGCGTCAGCACCCCCAGCTCCGCAAGCCGCTTCAGGACGTTCGCCGGCAGCTCGTAGCGCGCTCGCACCTCAGCGGCGGAGATCCGCTTTCGCTCCTGGCTTGCCAGCGCGCGCTCGACGATCCGGTCCTCCAGGTCGATCAGCGCCTGCAGGCGCTCCGGTTCGGAGCGCAGCAGATCCTTGATCACCCTCAGCGGCATGAAGCGCTCCTCCTGAAGGCGCTTGATCAGCTCGATCCGCTGCACGAAGTGCGACGGGTAGTAGGCCATGTTGCGGCTCGTGCGCCTGATCTCAGAGCCCTCGCCGAGCAGTCCCTCACGCAGGTAGTGCCTGATCGTGCCGGCGCTCACCCCGCTGCGCTGGGCGAGCTCGCTCATCTTCAGAGCGGGAGCCTCACTGATCTTCAGCGCGGGAGCCTCGCTCATGCGGTGGAGCCCGCGCCCCTCTCAGCGAGTGGCCCCGGCGTCGCGCCCGCGACGGCCGCGGACTCGATCAGCGAAGCAATCTCCGCATCCGAGAGACCCGCTTCGCGCAGCACCGACTCGGTGTGCTCGCCGAGCGCCGGCGCCGGCATCCGATCGGCAGCGCCCGGCGTCCGCGAGAGCTTCACGGGCAGGCCAAGCTGCTTCACGGGCCCCTGCACTCCGGGCTGGCTGATCTCCACGACCATTTCGCGGGCCTTGACGAGATCGCCGGCCAGCGCCTCGTCGAGATCGAGGATCGGCTCCAGACAGCACTCGTGCTCGGTCGCAAACGCCTCCCACTCCGCACGCATCCTGCCCTTGAACACCGCCGTCACCTCGGCGTGGGCGCTCGAGCCAGGGCGCTCGAACTGGCGCTCGATCAGGTCCTCCCGGCCAACGCCCCTGCACCACGCCTGCCAGAACTTGGGCTCCAGCGCGCCGAGGCTGACCCATCCGTCGGAGCACTCGTAGGGCCGATAGCAGATCAGCGAGCCGGCGAGCTCGAGATCGCCCCTGTGCGGGGTCGAGCCGTCGGCGAAGTAGCGGCCGGCGACCAGCGCAAGCCAGGACAGCGCGCCGTCGGACATCGAGATGTCCACGAACTGGCCCTCGCCGGAGCCGGGCTTGGCCAGCGAGCCGTCGCGCTCGTGCAGCGCGGCGAGGATGCCAAGCGCGGCCATCATCGCGCCGCCGCCGATGTCGGCGATCTGGCCCGCAGCCTGGACCGGCTCTCCGCCGCGCTGCCCCGTGAGCCCCAGCATCCCGATCAGGCCGAGATAGTTCATGTCGTGGCCCGGTGCGCTGCGCTTGGGGCTCTCCTGCCCGTAGCCGCTGATCGCGCAGTAGACGAGCCTCGAGTTCTCCTGCTTCATCGCCTCATATCCGACCCCGAGCCGATCGAGCACACCGGGGCGAAACGACTCCAGCACCACGTCGCAGTCGCGCACCAGCTTGAGCAGCAGCTCGCGACCCTGCTCGCTCTTCAGGTCGAGCCTGATCGAGCGCTTGTTGCGATTCAGCGCCAGGTAGAGCGCCGAGCGGGCGCTCTCATGCGCCCCCTCGTAATAGGGAGGAGACCAGCGGATATAGTCGCCTGCGCCCGTATCCTCGACCTTCAAGACGTCCGCTCCCAGATCGGCGAGCAGCAGCGAACAGAAGCCGCCCGGCAGCAGCCGGGACAGGTCGAGCACCTTTACATCCTGGAGCGGCAGGCTCATCTAGCTTTCTCCTCCTTGGAGAGATTCATCCAGTTGTGGTGACGCCGAGCAACGCTCGCGCCTCTGCGACGGTCGCCGGCCGGCGACCGACGTCTTGCGCCATCTGGCGCGCCTTGGCGATCAGATCGCCGTTGCTGCGCGCCATCTGCCCGTCGGGCAGGTACAGGTTGTCCTCCAGGCCGACCCTGACCGAGCCGCCGAGGCTGAGAGCCGCGCCGAGCAGGCTCCATTGCCGGCGCGAGATCCCGATCACGCCCCAGTGGGAGCGCTGCGATCCGTCGGCCCATCCGCGCAGCCCCGGAATGTTCTCCACCATCGCGGCGAGGTTGCGCGCTCCCGGCGGGATGCCGCCGACCACGCCCATGATGCAGTCGACGTGCAGCGGCGCTTTGAGCACGCCCATGTCGATCAGAGGATCGAGGCTGCCGACGTGGCCGAGGTCGAAGCACTCGTGCTCGGGCCGAATGCCGAGGTCGTTCATCGCCATCAGCAGCTCGACGATCTCGCTGAACGGGTTCGAGAAGACCATCTCGAAGACAAAGCCTTTGCGCGCGCGCGAGTACTTCGCGTAGTTCATCGAGCCCATGTTCAGGGCGGCGACTTCGGGCATCCCCGCCTTCAGGTAGGCCACGCGCTTCTCGACGGGGACACCGATCGTCCCGGTCGAATAGTTGACGATCACATCGCCGGCCGCCTGCCTGATCGCCTCGGTGATCGCGACGAAGTCCTCGATCTCGTAGCTGGGCGTGCCGTCGGGCTTGCGCGCGTGGATGTGAATCATCGCCGCGCCCTCCTCGACGGCCCGGCGGGCCTCCTCCCCGTACTCCTCGGGGGTGTAGGGGATCGCGGGACACTGCTCGCGATTGGCGATCACGCCGGAGATCGCGCAGGTGATCACTGCTGGATCCTCAAGACTCATTTTCCACCTCAGCATCCAGGGGCATTAGACCGGCACCACTCCATGTCTCTTCCAGGGCCGCTCGATCTGCTTGCTCTGCGCCATCTCGAGGCCGCGGCAGATCGTCGCGCGGGTCTCGCGGGGGTCGATCACGTCGTCGATCAGATCGTTGCCGGCGGCGATGTAGACGTCGAACATCTTCTTGAAGCTCTCGATCAGCTCGGCGCGCTTGGCGCCGGGGTCCTCCGCGGCCTCCACGGCCTTGCGGAAGGCGATCTCGACCACGCCCTCGGCGCCCATCACGCTGATCTCGGCGCTCGGCCAGGCGACGATCAGGTCCGGCTCGTATGCCCGCCCGCACATCACGTAGTAGCCCGCGCCGTAGGCCTTGCGCGTGATCACCGTGATCTTCGGCACGGTCGCGTTCGCGACCGCATAGAGCATCTTCGCGCCGTGCCTGATGATGCCCTCGGCCTCGACCTTCGTGCCGACCATGAAGCCGGGCACGTCCTGGATGAAGATCAGCGGGATGCCGAAGGCGTTGCAGAGGTTGATGAAGCGCGCGGCCTTGTCGGCGGAGTCGTTGTCGAGGATGCCGCCGAGCTGCTTTGGCTGGTTGGCGACGATCCCGGCGGGCCGGCCGCCGAAGCGCGCAAAGCAGGTGATGATCGTCTTGGCCCACTGCTTCTTGATGTCGAGGTAGGAGCCGTCGTCGACGATCGCCTCGATCACCTCGTACATGTCGTACGGCTTGCGGTTTGACTCGGGCAGCACGTCGAGCAGCGAATCCTCGCGGCGGTCGATCGGGTCGGTCGACGCGATCTGCGGCGGCGCCTGCTCGCAGTTCTGGGGCATGTAGGAGAGGTACTCCTTGATGCGCGCGATGCACTCCTCGTCGCTCCCAACCTCCATGTCGCCCACGCCCGACTTGCGGCAGTGAACGCGCGAGCCGCCAAGTTCCTCCTGGGTGACGTCCTCGCCGACCGCGGCCCTGACCAGATGCGGTCCGGCGAGCGCCATCGAGCCCCGGCCCTTGACCATCGGCACGAAGTCGGCGAGCCCCGGGATGTAGGCGGTGCCCGCCGCGCAGGGCCCCATCAGCGCCGCAACCTGCGGGATCACGCCGCTCATGATCACCTCCTCGCGGAAGAGGTGCCCGGAGCCGGCGAACATCGCGCCCGCCGCCTCCTGCACCGCGCGCGCCCGCGGAGTCCAGCAGCCACACGAACGGGATCCGCTTGGTCAGCGCCAGCTCGCGCAGGCGCGTGACCTTGAACTCGCCGGTCATGCCCATCGAGCCGGCCATCACCGTGAAGTCGTAGGCGCACACTGCGGTCAGGCGCCCGTTCACCTTGCCGTAGCCGGTGATCACGCCGTCGGCCGGCGCGTCGACGCCATCCATCGCGCGCTGCGTGGTGTGGGGCTTGCCGAGGATCCCCAGCTCGACGAAGGTGCCCTCGTCCACCAGCAGCGCGATCCGCTCCCGCGCGGTCAGCTTGCCCTGCTCGTGCTGCTTGTCGATCTTCTCCTGGCCGCCGCCAAGCTTGATCTGCTCGCGCCGCGACGCCAGCTCCTCTACGAGCGGCCGCAGCAAGGAGGTCGCGGGGCTGTTCATCGTCCCTTCCATTGCGGCTCGCGCTTTTGGAAGAAGGCGGTCACGCCCTCGACCACGTCCTCGGTGGAGACGGCGAGACTCAGCTGCGCGCGCAGGTAGTCGAGCGCGTCGTCGAGGGGCATGTCCAGCTGGCGCCGCATCGCTTCCTTGCCGAGCCGCATGATCGCCGGCGACTTCCCGGCGAGCTTGTCCGCCCACTCGCCGACCGCGGCGTCCAGGTCGCCGGCCGGCACGACCTTGTTCACGATGCCCGCCTCCAGAGCCTGCTCTGCGCTCATCCGCTCGCCGAGCAGCAGCATCTCGTTGGCCTTCTTGCGAGGCACGTTGCGGTAGATCAGCGCCATGATCATGAACGGGAACACCCCCACGTTTATCTCGGGGGTGCCGAAGGTCGCGTTCTCGGAGGCGACGATCAGGTCGCAGCAGAGCGCGAGCCCCAGCGCGCCGGCGAGCACGTGGCCCCCGGCGGCGCAGATCGTGGGCTTGGAAAGCGAGGCGATCTTCCGGAAGAGATCGACGAACGTCTCGCTGCCGAAGTGCTTGTGCACGAGCGCGACGTCCTGACCGAAGCCCGTCAGGTTCGCCCCCGAGGAGAAGACTTTCTCATGCGAGGAGGCGAGCACGACGCAGCGCACCTCAACATCCTCCGCGGCTCTCCCAAACGCCTCGTGGAGACCGCCGAGCATCTGCACCGAGAGCGAGTTGCGCGTGTCGGGGTCGTTGAGCGTGATCCGCGCGACACCGTCTGAGACCTCGTATAGAACGTGTTCGGCGCCCACGGCGACATCCTAACCGCACGGCGGCGCAGCGCGGAGTGTGCAGCGCTACTGCTTACTTTGGCAGCGGACAGTGGCGCAGGACCTGCTTGCGCTCACGCTTGGCCAGCGGCCGGTCGCCCTTGGGCCGATGCCGCTTCACGCAGGCCTCGAAGCGGTTGATTTCTTTGCGTTCGCGCTTGGTCAGATGCACTTTGAGGGACTTTTCCTCGTGTTCTTTCAGTTCCGCCTCGGTGATCGTTTCGCTCGCAGGCGGCGGCTGCGCCGAGACCGAGATTTCGGTCGCGAGAACGTCCTCCACGACGGAGATTTCGGCCTTGCCGATCTTCGTCTGCATGCGCGTGCGGACAGGCAGGCCGTCATCCGCGAGGAACAGGTTGAGCGTCAGATCGGAATGCCTCAGCGCCTTCTTCTCGGCCTTGGCGGGCTTGGACGTCGAGGAGGCGCTGAGCAGCTGCTCGCCATCGAGCTTGGCCTCGAACTCGATCGTCTGCTGCCCGTCCACAACCTTCCGGCCGAGCTCCACCACCGAACCCGCGTGGTCGAGCAGCTCGATCAGCTTGCCGAACCCGGATTCCGCGATCGTCGAAGTCGGCGATGAGACATCTTCTTCGCTGCTCTGCGCCTGTTCCTGTTCTTGGGCCCGTTCGGCCGGACTCGTGGAGACCCACGGCTTTCCGCCGTCGAGGGCCGTGAGCAGCGGCGAGCGCAAGTAGAGCTCTTCGCCGATCGTCCGCTCCTGGAAGGCGAGGCCTCCCAAAACGGTCCCGCGGATCACGGCAAGCTTCGGCGCGTCACTCGCTTCAAAGTCAGCAGTAAAGAAGGGAATGCTCTGCTTGGGATTCTCATGATGTGAGGGCCTTCCAGTCTGGGCTGGGTTTGACTCGCCTTGGGATTGGGCGTTTGTGCCTTGCAACCGATTGGTCGGCCTGGTTGTGGGCTGGGAGGCGTGCACCAGCCGGTCGGACGGACGTGACCTGATAGGAGCCGTGTCAGCACCGTGAGAGTCCTGTCCGCCGTCCCGGCCGGTGGTGCCACCCCCATCGGTCTCGATAGGAAAGGCAGGTCTCAGGATGGCAAAGATGCGTGTCGTGGTCGGAGGCGTGGACACCCATAAGGACGTTCACGTCGCCGCGGCGGTCGACGAGCAGGGCCGGATCCTCGGTGTCTCGGAGTGGGAGACGACGAGCGCGGGCTATCGCGGCTTGCTTGACTGGCTTGGCGAGTTCGGGTCCTGCTTGAAGGTCGGCGTGGAGGGCACCGGCTCCTATGGCGCGGGGCTGACGCGGTATCTGGCGGGACAGGGTGTGCTGGTGGTGGAGGTCAACCGGCCCAACCGGCAGCTCCGGCGGCTGCAGGGCAAGAGCGATACCGTCGATGCGGAGGCGGCAGCCAGAGCCGCGCTGGCAGGCCAGGCACACGTCATACCGAAGTCCCAGGACGGGATCGTCGAGTCGATCAGGGCGATACGTCTCGCGTTCGTTTCGGCCCGCAACGCTCGCGCCAGAGTGATGAACCAGATCCGTGACCTGGTGGTCAGCGCCCCGGAAGAGTTGCGCAGCGCGCTGCAGGGGCTGAGAGCCGACGAGCGGGCTGAGCTCCTGGCTGCGATGCGCCCGAGTGGGAGATCCAGCAGAGCCGCTGCAGGCCACCAAGCGTGCGCTGAGCAGCCTCGCGCGGACCTACCGGATGCTGACCGCGGAGATCGAGCAGCTACGCAGCATGCTTGATCAGCTCACAGCACGCGCGAACCCTGCGCTCAGAGGCGCGCACGGCATCGGCAGCGACGTCGCCGCGATACTGCTGGTCGCTGCTGGAGATAACCCACAGCGGCTCAGAAGCGATAGCTCCTTCGCGGCGCTCTGCGGCGTCTCGCCGGTCCAGGCATCCTCGGGCAAGACGACGCGTCACCGCCTCAACCGCGGCGGCAACCGGCAAGCCAACCACGCGCTATGGCGAATCGCGACGGTTCGCCTGATCACCGACCCTGCCACCAAGCAATACGCAGCACGACGATCCGCCGAAGGCAAGAGCCGACGCGAGATCGTCCGCTGCCTCAAGCGCCACATAGCCCGAGAGGTCTACAGACACCTCACCAAACCCCGCCCCGTCATCGACGGTGCTCAGCTACGAGCCGCACGCAAAACCGCCGGAATCAGCCTAAAAACCATCGCCGACCAGCTCCAGAGCTGGCCCATACGCATCTCAGAACTCGAGCGCAAACTCATCCACGACACCCAACTCGCCGACCGCTACCAAACACTACTCAACACCACTTGACAACCATAGGAGCATCGGGTCGTGAGGTAGCACGACTGGCCCTTTGCGATCACGTCCGTGCCCCGAGCGCTTGCTCGACACCAATCCAAGCAGCGCTTCGCCACCAAGCGATGCGCCACTGACGACCTCCACGATCGTGCCCTGCTCGCTGTTGACGTGCAGCGCCTGCATCTTCTGCTCGAGCGCGACCAGATCGGTCGGCAGCTTGGCCGCCGAAGCGCTCGCGGCTCCAACTCCGATCGCCAGCGACGCCACCAGCACGGTGGACCAAACCCGACGACAACGCAGACCCCGCAAAAATCGCCTCCCCGAGCAGCGCGACCGGCGGCCGCGATTCCGGGGAATGCTACTACCAGCGCTCCGGCCATCCATTGCGCAAAGTAAGCAGTCCTACTGTTTACTTTCCCGGTCGCCTGCGCTAGCTTGCCGGCAAGCACCGCCCAGCGAGATCCCGCCTGCAAACCGAGAGGAGCCGCCCAGACATGGCCACCGCCGCGCGCAACGTCCTCAAGCCCGACTTCGCCGCAAAGCGCAAGCACTTCATCTTCACCGAGGAGCACGAAGCGCTGCGCGAGTCGATCAGGAGCTTCGCGATCAAGGAGCTCGCACCCCACGCCGACGAATGGGAGGAGACCACCTTCCCCAACTCGGTGTTCCCGCGCATGGGCGAACTCGGCTTCCTCGGCCTCGACAAGCCCGAGCAGTACGGCGGCCAGGGCGGCGACTACTACACGAGCCTCGTGCTGGCCGAGGAGATCACCAACGCCAACTCGGGCGGCCTTGCGATGGGGCTCGCGGTCCACACCGACATGGCGATGCCGCCGATCCTCGCCTTCGGCACCGAGGAGCAGAAGCAGCAATGGGTCGTGCCGGCGATCAAGGGCCAGAAGATCCTCTGCCTCGGCATCACCGAGCCCGACGCCGGCTCAGACGTCTCCGGGATCAAGACCCGAGCGGTCAAGGACGGCGACGAATACGTGATCAACGGCTCCAAGACCTACATCACCAACGGGCACCGCGCCGACGTGATCGTGCTGGTCACCAAGACCGACGGTGATTCGAACCCCCCACCCACGACGGCTTCACGCTGTTCCTGGTGCCGATGGACGCCCCCGGCGTGATCAGGGAGAAGCGCCTGGAGAAGCTTGGCATGCACGCATCCGACACCGCGCTGCTCGCCTTCCAGGACGTCCGCGTCCCGACCTCCGCGGTCCTCGGCCAGGTCGGCAAGGGCTTCTACCACATCATGTGGGAGCTTCAGGGGGAGCGCCTGATCGGCGCCGCCGGCTGCGTCGCCGGCGCCCAGAAGTGCTTTGAGCGCACGCTCGAATACGCCAACGAGCGCAAGGCGTTCGGCCGCTCGATCGGCCACTTCCAAGTGATACGTCACAAGTTCGCCGAGATGGCGACCAAGATCGAGTCGGCCCGCCAGATGGTCTACGTGACCGCCTGGCGCTTCAACAACGGCGAGTACCCGGTGCGCGAGATCTCGATGGCCAAGCTGCACGCCTCCCGGATCGCGGTCGAAGTCGCCGACGAGTGCATCCAAATCCACGGCGGCGCCGGCTACATGCGCGAGTACGGCGTCGAGCGAGTCTGGCGGGACATGCGCCTGAACCGGATCGGCGCCGGCACCGACGAGATCATGCTCGACGTGATCGGCCGCTCCTACGGGCTCTGATCGTTCGGTCGAGCGAGCGGCGGGCTCGTGACTCCTACGCCTCCTTTCTCCGACGAGCACGAAGAGCTGCGGACATCGATCCGCGGATTCATCGAGCGCGAGCTGACCCCGCACGCCCAGGAATGGGAGCGAGCGGAATGGTTCCCGGATGAGGTCTTCCCCAAGCTGGCCGCCCAGGGCCTGCTCGGGCTGAAGTACCCGACTGCGCTCGGCGGCCAGGGCGGCGACTACCTGCACGAGGCGGTCCTGATCGAGGAGCTCGCGCGAATCGGCTCCGGCGGCACCGCCGCCGGCATCGGCGCGCACGTGAACATCGCCACACCCCCGATCTGGAAGTTCGGCACCGAGCAGCAGAAGCAGCGCTACCTGGCGCCCGCGATCAAAGGAGAGCTGATCGGGGCGCTGGGGATCACCGAGCCCGAGGCCGGCTCAGATGTGGCCTCGCTGCGCACGCGCGCAGAGCGCGTGGACGGCGGCTGGCTGATCAACGGCGAGAAGACATACATCACAAACGGCGTGCGAGCCCACTTCATCGTCACGGCCGCCAAGACAACGCAGGAGGGCGGCCACCACGGGATCTCCTTCTTCATCGTGGAGCGTGGGCAGGGCGTCAGCTCCAGCAAGCTGAAGAAGCTCGGCTGGGCCGCCTCAGACACTGCGACGATCGCCTTCGAGGAAGCCTTCGTCCCAGACGACGCACTGCTCGGCGGCGAGAACGAGGGCTTCAAGCTGATCATGGCCAACTTCCAGTGGGAGCGGCTTGCGATGTCGCTCGGCGCTGTGGGCGCGATGCAGCTGGCCTACGAGCGCACCGCCGAGTACGCCAAGCAGCGCCTGGCGTTCGGCAGGCCGCTCTCAAAGCACCAGGCGATCCGCCACAGGCTCGCCGACCTGGCCACGAGCGTCTACACCGCGCGCACCGTCACCTATGACGCGCTGCGCCGCTTCCACGAGGGCCAGGAGCCGATCGCGCAGGTGAGCATGGCCAAGCTGCTGACCCAGCGCGCCTGCTTCGATCTGATGGACGCCTGCCTGCAGATCCACGGCGGCCTTGGCTACATGGCCGAGCACTGGACCGAGCGCGCCGTGCGCGACGCGCGCCTTGGCCCGATCGGCGGCGGCACCGACGAGATCATGCGCGAGATCCTCTCCGCGTGCTGGGCCTCTAGGCCAGATTGCCGGACGCGACCGGGGCGGCGCCGTGCCGGGTCAGCCCGCCCGCCCGGCGAAGTGCTTGCTGAGCATCGTGACCTGGCCCTGGTAGTTGGAGCCGAGCTCCTCCCCGTAGAGCACGTCGGGCTCGGCCGCCATCCGCTCGAAGGCGAGCTTGCACACCGGCTGGCGGTGCTCGATCATGAACGGCACGTCCCGCGCGCGGACCTCCAGCGCCGCCCTGCTGCCGTGGGCATCTCCGCTGCGCGAGTAGCCGAACCCGGGGTCGAAGAAGCCGGCGTAATGGGTGCGCAGCTCGCCCGCGGTCGGATCGTAGGCGAGCATCTTGGCGGCATACGGCGGCGGAATGCTGACGCCCTCGGCGGAGAGCAGCAGATAGAAGACCTCGGGCTCGAGCACGATCTTGCCACCGGGCTCGGGGTGGACGGGATCCCAGTAGTCCTGCCATTTCAAGGCGCCCACACGCGTGAGATCGACCGGCAGGCTGTTGCGCTTGGCCCTGTAGCCGACGATGCTCTCGCTGTGCCCGGTGATGTCGAGGCTCAGGAACAGGCCCCCCGCCAGCGAAAGCTCGGAGCCGCGCAGAGGATGAGAGTCCAGATAAAGCAGCGGGAACTCCTCGTGCACCCGCAGCAGCTCCTCGTCGCTCAGCCGCGCCTCACCTGAGAGCAGCCGCACCTGGTTGAGCGCCAGCCCGGTCTTCACTCTGATCGCGAACGACCGCGGCACGACCTCGAGATAGAGCCGGCCCTCGTAGCCGGGCGCGATCTCGTCAAAGCGGTGGTTGCGGTCGGTGATCACGCGCGTGAAGACGTCGAGGCGCCCGGTCGAGCTCTTCGGGTTGGCCTTGGCCCGCAGGCTCGGCGGCAGGTGAAGCTCCTCGATCAGCGGCACCAGATAGGGCCGGTCACGCTCGAGCGTCGCGCCGTCGCGCAGGTCGATCGTGTCGAAGGCGAAATCCTCGATCTTCTCCTCCACGCTGGAGCGACTGTCCGGCAGGAAGCTGCACCGCAGCGCCCACGCGCGCTCCCCCAGCCGCAGGTCGATGCTCGCCGGCTGGATCGACTGGGACGGGATCCGCCAGTCGCCCGCGGTCACCCACTCCCGTTGGACGGCCTCGCGCAGCCGCTGCGCCGGCAGCACGCCCAGCCTCGCGTCCGGGAGACCCTCGCGCGCGCCTGGCGCTGTCGCCGGCCCGGAACCGCTCGTCACATCGTCCATCGAATCGAGGAGTCTACGCCCCGGCTGAGACGGCCGCCGCCGCTGAAAAGACGTCCAAAATCCTCGCGCAAGGCTAAATCACAGCCGCCAAGCGCCGATGCGAGTGGTATGAGGTGCATCTTCAGACCCCTGCTGGCGATCATCGTGGCGATATCCGTGGCGCTGACGCTCGGTCCAGCCCTCTCCGCGGCCGGCCCGCTCGGCGCCCACGGCCCCCAAATCGCGCTCTCGACGCAACACCGCAACGGCCACCACAAGCGGCGCAAGCGCCACCATCGGCACCACCGCCGCAAGCATCATCGCCGCCGCGCGCACAAACGCGCCAGCGCCTCGCAGCGCGGCGCCACGCGCGCCTCCTTCACCTGCGCAAACGCCGACCTCGCTCCCACCGGCGAGGACCTCCCCGCCGTCCGCAGCGCGACGCTCTGCCTGGTCAATCGCGAACGGACCCTCGACGGCGAGCGGCCGCTGCAGTACAACGGCAAGCTGATGCGCGCCGCCCAAGGCCACAGCGAAGACATGGTCGCCCAGGACTACTTCAGCCACTACGGCCCTGCGGGAGACACTCCGGCCAGCAGGATGCGCGCGGCCGGATACATCTCCAGCCCGGACGTCGGCTACGAAGTCGGCGAGAACATCGCGTGGGGCACGCTCGGGCTCGCAACGCCGAAGGCGATCGTCGAAGCCTGGATGCACTCGCAGGGGCACCGCGAAAACATCCTCGACGCCCACTATCGCGAAACCGGGATGGGGGTCGTGGCGGCAGTGCCACGCTCCTTCGGCAGCGGGCAGCCGGGCGCGATCTACACGCAGGACTTCGGCGTCATCATCCCCGGCTGAAGGGCCCGCTTGCCCGCGTGGGCGACCCTGCCCATATAACCTCCCCGCTCACCCCACGAACGAGGAGAACAAGCAACCATGGGAGTACTCGACGGCAAGTCGGCGATCGTCACCGGCTCGGCACGCGGAATCGGGCGCGCAACGGCTGAGCTGCTCGTCTCGCAAGGAGCGCAGGTCCTGATCAACGATCTGGACGCCGACGTCGCCAAGCAGGCCTCAGAGGAAATCAAAGGCGAGACGGCGGTCTTCGCCGGCGATCTGACCGCGGGCGAGACGCCCGACAAGCTCGTCGCCGCGGCGATCGACGCCTTCGGCAAGATCGACATCATCGTCAACAACGCCGGCTACACGCTCGACGCGCCGATCCACAAGATGACCGACGAGCAGTTCCAGGCGATGCTCGACATCCACGCGATCGTGCCCTTCAAGATCATCCGCGCGGCGGCGCCGCACCTGCGCGAGCCGGCCAAGAAGGAGCGCGAGGAAGGCAGGGAGGTCTTCCGCAAGATCGTCAACGTCTCATCGACCTCCGGCACGCTCGGCAACGCCGGCCAGGCCAACTACTCGACCGCCAAGGCGGGCGTCGTGGGCCTGACCAAGACGCTGGCCAAGGAGTGGGGCCAGTTCAAGATCAACGTCAACGCGGTCGCCTTCGGCTTCATCGACACCCGCCTGACCCAGGCCAAGGTGGAGGGCAATGACATGGAGATCCACGGCGAGAAAGTGCAGCTCGGCATCCCCGAGCAGCTGCGCCAGATGGCCTCGATGCTGATCCCGCTCGGCCGCCCCGCGAGCCCGGAGGAGGCCGCCGGCGGCGTGTTCTTCCTCTGCTCGCCCTGGAGCAACTACGTCCACGGCCAGACGCTGCACATCACCGGCGGGCTCTTCGGAGGGATGACGGGCTGAGAGTCGCCTGAGACGTACGCGAGGCTGAGCGGCCCAACCCGGGCTGCTCAGCCCTCGTGCGCTTCGACGTCCGAGCCAGGCGCCTGATCGCCAGGCTCCTGAGCGACAGGCGGCTGCCTCGGCGGCGGGCTCGGCGGCGGCGAGCTTGGCGGCGGCTGCCTCGGCGGCGGCTGAGCCCCCTCCGCACGCGCTCCCCGCACTTCCATCGGCGCGTAGGCGACAGGCTCCGTCTCGCGCCGCGGGCCGCCCCGCAGCTCGAAGTAGAGGACCGCGGCGGCGAGCGCCGAGATCGGCGCCGCGAGCACGCCGATCACCACCCTCACCACGAGGCCGACGCCGCTGCCCGCGCTTTCGGCCACGCTGTCGAGCAGCCCGCTCACGATCACGACGCCGAGCACGAGCACGATGATCACGCTGAACACCTGCCAGGCGTTGCCGCGCACGAGCGCACGGCTGCGGCCCAGGGCGCGCAGGCCGCCGGGATGCTCGATCACCACGACCGGAGCGACGACCGACCAGATCGTCATCAGGATGAGGCCGGGGATCAGGATCAGCACGAAGCCGATCGCCTCGAGCACGCCCGTGACGATCCCGACGAGGATCAGTTCGCCGAGCACGGGAGTTACCGCTCGCAGCAGCTGCGTCGGGCTCGCGTCGCGGCGCCCGTCCTGGACGTCGGCGACCAGCTCGACGACCATGCCGGTGAACAGCGTGGTTGCGATCAGATCGACGACGAGCACCAGCAGCGCGAGGCCGGCCGACTTGGACGAGATCAGCAGCTCGGAGAGGACTCCGGTGATCACGAAGACGACTGCTGCCGCGGGCATCAACACCGACGCCTGATCGACATAGATGCGGAACACCTTGCGGATCACCGCGCCCAATTCGATGGGACTGCTCACCGTCTTCCCCCTCCGGGTCGCTGGGTCAAATCGTGGTCGGCCATCGTTGCGGACGCCACGATACGGCTCGGTGCAGACGTGCGCGTCGCTCAGGCCGCCGCGGCGCCGCTTGCGGCGCCGGCCTTCGCGCGCCGCTGCTCGCGCACGCGCGCCAGCACGCCCTTTCGCCCGTGCGTCTGCAGGCCGTCGTAGAGCGCCCTGATCTCGGTGAGGACCGCATCGGCGACCGCCTGCTGCTGCTCCCTGGTCGGGCTCTCCACGCGGTCCCACTGCAGCGCACGCCCGTACTGGATGGTGACCTTCGGGAAGCGCAGGCGCTTCCAGTTGCGGATGCGGGAGGAGCCGTAGATCGCGATCGGCACGACCGGCGCCCCGGTCTCCAGCGCCAGCCGGCCGATGCCCGGCTTGGCCTGCTCGGCGAGCTTGCCCGTCCGCGAGCGCCCGCCCTCGCAGTACATCGTGATCGCACCGCCTCTGCCGAGGATCGTCTCGGCGGTTATGAACGTCTCCTCGTCGCGCGCTCCACGCCGGACCGGGAAGACGCCGCCGTGGGTGTAGATGAACTGCATCGGCGCTTTGAAGAGCTGCGACTTGGCCATGAAGCGCACCTTGCGACGGATGCAGCAGCCCATCAGGAAATGGTCCATGAAGGAGAAGTGGTTGGGCGCGAGGATCACCGCACCCTGCCCCGGCACGTTCTCGCATGAGATCGAGCGCGCCCGCAGGAACGCGTAGGCATAGAGGGAGGTGACCAGCCGCGTCAGCTCGTAGGCCCAGTCCGGTTCGCGCGTGCGCGCCCGCTCGTGAAAGCGGTCGAAATGCTCCTTGCGGCGCGGGTCGGTGTAGACCTGCGCCCTCATCGGCGCCAGATCAGACACTTTGCCTCCGGTGCGTCGAGCGCCCGCCGCGCAGGCGCGCCTGTTGGGGTCGGAAATGAGATCTCACGCGATGCTGTACCTCCCTGCACCGTCCAGGTTACGCGCTGGCGCCCGCAACCTCCGGCGCGCCAGCCAATCGCGCTCGCGCGAGCGCCTGCTCCCAACCCGCCAGCAGACTCAGGCGCTGCTGCCGCCCCATCGAGGGCTCGTATCGCGCGCGCTCCCTCCAGCCGGCCGCAACGTCCTGCACGCTCCAGGCGCCGATCCCCACCCCCGCCAGCAGGGCGGCGCCCAGCGCCGTGGTCTCGGCGATCTCCGGCACGACCACGGGCACCCCGAGGATGTCAGCCTGGAACTGCATCAACCAGCGGTTGACGGTCGCACCTCCGTCGGCGCGCAGCTCCTGCAGCGGCTGCCCGCTGGCCTGCTCCATCGCGCGCACCGCATCGCAGGTCTGGTAGGCGATCGCCTCCAGGGTGGCCCGCGCGATGTGCGCCCTGCCCGCCCCCCTTGTCAGACCCGTGATCGTCCCGCGCGCCTGCGCGTCCCAATGCGGGGAGCCGAGACCGGTCAGCGCGGGCACGAAGTAGACGCCGTCGTTGCCGGCGAGGCTGCCGGCGAGCGCCTCGGTGTCCTTGGCGGCGGCGATGATGCCAAGGCCGTCGCGCAGCCACTGCACCGCCGCGCCGGTGGCGAATATCGACGCCTCCACCGCAAAGCAGCGCGTGCCGGCGATCGTCCAGCCCACGGTGCTGAGCAGCCCCTCGGCGGGCGGCGGCACGCTGAAGCCCGCATTCAGCAGCACGAAGGAGCCGGTGCCGTAGGTGCTCTTGCCCATCCCGGGGTCAACGCAGGCCTGGCCGAAGAGCGCCGACTGCTGATCGCCGGCAAGTCCCGCAAGCGGCGCGGCAACTCCTCCAAGCGCCTGTGGACGCACGGTCGCGATCGGACCGGCGCTCCCGCGAATCTCCGGCAGCGCTCGCCTCGGCACGCCGAAGATCCCCAGCAGCTCCGGGTCCCAATCTCCCGCCGCGAGGTCGTAGAGCAGCGTCCGGGCGGCGTTGGACGCATCGGTCACGTGCTCGCCGGTGAGCTTGAACGCCAGCCACGAATCGACCGTGCCCAGCAGCGCACGCCCGTCCGCGGCCATCTCCGCCAGCCCGGCGACGTTCTGCAGCAGCCACTGCATCTTGGTCGCCGAGAAGTAGGGATCGAGCACCAGGCCGGTGCGCTGCCGGATCAGCGGCTGCAGGCCCTGCTCGCGCAGCTGCGCGCAGCGATCGGCGGTGCGCCGGTCCTGCCAGACGATCGCGCTGTGCAACGGCTCGCCCGTGGCCGCGTCCCAAGCGCACACGGTCTCACGCTGGTTGGTGATCCCGACGGCGAGCACCTCCCGCGGGCGCACCCCCGCATCCAGCAGCGCCTGCCCCGCGAGCCTTTGCACCAACCCCCAGATCTCGTTGAGATCGTGCTCCACCCATCCCGGGCGCGGAAAGCTCTGCGAGAGCTCGGCCGAGGCGCGCCCGATCGGCTCGGCGCGCTCGTCGAAGAGGATGCACGTGGTCGCCGTCGTGCCCTGGTCTATCGCAAGGATCATTCCGTGCCCAACACTAGACCCGTCGCATAACGAGTCTGTCCGAAAACTCGTGCACACGCCTGGCGGCGCCTGACGCGGCGTGCCGCTGTGTCCTCGGACCTCGACTTGGCGCCGCCAAGCCTTCGGTCCTGCGTCCTGGCGGCACTTGGTCTTGCACACGCCATCCGCGCACCCGAGTTTTCGGACAGACTCTAAGCTTCGCGCGCGCGAGATCCGCTCGCACGACACCACGACCAGGAGGCTGCCGATGGCTCATGTGGAGGCCCACATCACGGGCACGATATGGAAGATCGAATGCGCTGTCGGCGACACGATCGAGGAGGGCGACACCGTCGCGATCCTCGAGTCGATGAAGATGGAGATGCCGGTCGAGGCCGAAGACGGCGGCACGGTCGTGAAGATCCTCTGCGAGGAGGGCCAGGCCGTCAACGAGGGAGATCCGCTCGTAGAGCTGGAGTAAAGAGGTCTTTTCGAAAGAGCTTCTCGACGGGCTTGCACAAGCCCGCCACGGCGAGTACGATCTAGCAGAATCCACGCCGGACTTGGAATTCTGCCAAATTTTCAAATGTCGCCCACGTCGCGTCGCGCAGCGGATCCCATGCCCGGCCTACCTCACGCACAACGTCAAAGAGGGGGACCGATGATGGCGAGTAGACGCCGCGCGGCTGCTGAGAAGGGCAAGCGCAAGGTCGCAGGCCGAAAGCCCGTTTCCGCCCGGGAGGAGCTCGTGATGCTCACGCTCTCCCCCGCGCAGGTCGAACAGATTCTGCGCTCGGCCACGTCCGACGAGCCGGCGGGCGCCGGCGGCATGCTGACCGCAGATCAGCTCTCACTCGCCCGCGAGCGACGCTACCGAGCCCTGCTCGACGACCGCCGACTGTCACGCTCGCTGCTGGCGGGCCTGCTCGTGCTCGCCTGCTTCCCCACCGGCGGCGGCGAGATGGGGATAGCCGACCTCGCGCGTCGCCTGGACATGCGCACGAGCACGATCCACCGCTACGTGAGCACGCTGCTCGCGGCCGGTCTGCTGGAGCGAGACCCCGTATCCCGGCAGTACCGCCTCGCGCAGTAGCCAGAGATACCACCACGCGGCCAGGACCCTAGGAAGGATCCTCTGGATCTCTCTGCATCGCCGTGGCCGCCCTGCGCCGCTGACGCTCCAGGTGATCGCCGAGCTCGGCGCGCATGCGCCGCACCCAGTTCAGCTGCGCGCCAAGCATGCTGCGGCGCTCGTCGTCGATCATGCGCTCGAGCAGGCTCAGGCATCAGCTCCGGGTCGGCGGGCGCCTGCCGTTGCGGCTGTTCCTGCAACTGCGCGCGCTCCTGCACGCATTCCGCTTCGTAGCGCTCGAGCACCTCGTCGAGCGCCGGCACGCCCCGCAGGCAGACCGAGAGCAGCCGCAACAGCAGCTCCGAGCGCTGGTCGAGCTCGCGCAGCTTGCGAGCAAGCCAGGCGCGATATGCGCGTGCGCCCTCGCTGGTCGCCCGATAGTGAAGCTTGTGCTGGCGGCCGCTGGCCGTAGTGGCCTGCGCGTGCGTGGGCTCGACCAGACCCATGCGAACCAGCCGGTCGAGCGTCGTGTAAATGTTCGAGAGGCTCGCAGGGATGAAGCCGCCGAACCTGGCGATGAAGCGCCTTCCGATCTCGTATCCATAGCTCGGCTTCTCGATCACGAGCCCCAGCACGGCCCAGTTCACGCTCGCCTGCAGCGTGCGCTCCGGACCCCAGCTCCTACCGCTTGCGCCCCTCTGTGCAGTGTCTGCTTTGCGTCCTGGTTGCATAGCCGCATCTCCGTTTCCGCTAATCCCGATGCCCGAATGGTCTGAAGTACACCAAACGGTCTCCGCAAATGTCGTGCGGTTGCTCGCGGCCGTGCCGGCGGGCATCGCTCAGCTAGCCTTCGGGACTCATGGCATCCACCACGCAGAGCGTGCAGCTCGCCGACGGCAAGCTGCTTCTCGACCGGCCCGCCGAGAGCGTCGTCCGCCTCACGATCGCCAATCCGACCAAGCGCAACGCGCTGGATCATCCGATCCTCGACGCGATCTCGACCACGCTGTCCTCCCTCGCCGCCGAGCAGGACGCGCGCTGCCTGCTGCTCACCGGCGCAGACGGCATGTTCTCGGCCGGCTATGACATCGGTGAGATCCCCGAGGAGGAGTTCGAGGAGCGCGCACAGCGGCTGGTCGCGCACCCCTTCACCGAAGCGATCGACGCGCTGGAGGCGTTCCCGAATCCCACGCTGGCGGTGCTGCCGGGCCACACGATCGGCGGTGGCATGGAGCTCGCGCTGGCCTGCGACCTGCGCATCGCCGAGCAGGACATCAAGCTTGGCATGCCGCCCGCGAAGCTCGGCCTCGTCTACTCGCACACCGGCCTGCGCCGCTTCATCGACGCGATCGGCGCGCCCCGCACGCGAGAGCTCTTCCTGCTCGGCAACCATATCGACGCGGCCACCGCGCTCGCCTGGGGGCTGGTCAACAGGGTCGCCCCGGCAGAGCAGCTGGAGGCGCTCGGCCTTCAGATCGCGGCCGAGCTGGCGGGCAACGCCCCACTCTCCCAGCGCGGCAACAAGCGCGTGATCGCCGAGCTGCTGGCTGGAGAGGGGCGGCTCGATCCGCAGATCGCCGCCGAGCTGATCGAGCTGCGCAACGACTCCTTCGCCTCGCAGGACATGCGCGAGGGCATCCGCGCCTTTGCCGAGAAGCGAAAGCCGCGCTGGCGCGGCCTCTGAGCCGGCCCTGACCGTGACCGTGGCGAGGGCCCTTGCCCGCGGGCGTCTCAGTCGCCCTCGGACGCGATCGGAATCTCCACGAGGATCCGCTTGCCCGCGTCGGGCGTCGCGGTCATCTGCAGCGATCCGCCGATCAACTCCACGCGCGCCCGTGTGGCGAGAAGATCGACGTGCATCTGTCCGGCCTGCTGCCCGCCCGCGCCAACTGCCCGGGCCGCAAACGCCGCCTGCGCGCGGACCACGATCTGCACCGCGTCCCGGCTCGCGCTGAGCGAGACCGAAACCGATCCCGCGTCCTGCAGCGCCTCGAGCATCTCCTCGATCGCGCGGTAGGTCGCAGTCTCGACATCGGCCGGCAGACGCTCCGGAAGCTCGCCCAGCGAGATCGCCACCGGACGCCCCCCGCGCTCCCCGTCAACGTCGGCGAAGCGCTCGAGCGCCATCGCAAGGCCCATCTCGTCGAGCGCTGGCGGCCGCAACGAGCCGGCGATGTGGCGCAGGTCGACGATGCACGCCTTCACCTGCCGACGCACGTCCTCGAGCTGGGGACGGCTCATCTCCCGATCGACCCCCCGCTCCAGCAGCCCCACTGTCAGCAGCGCGCCGGCCATCGCCTGGGCGGCCTCGTCGTGCAGGCGCCGAGCGATCCCGCGCCGCTGCTGCTCTTGATGCTCGATCAGCTGGCTGGCGTTGCGCAGCTGGTCGCCGAGGCGCTTGCGCATGCGCTCGATCTCGGCCCGCAGCTCCGCCTGCTCACGCTCGATCTCCAACAGTCTGCGGTTTTCGCTTGCGACCGCCGCCTGCAGCGCGATCGCCTCCAGGATCAGGCGATCCGCGGGCGAGAAGCGCCTCTCGGCGCCTGCGGTCACCTCGATCCAGCCCTTGGTCGCGCCGCGCGAGAGCACCGGCACCCGCAGCAGCTCTCCCGCCTGAGCGTCCACGCTGCGCCGGGGTCGAGCCGTCGAGCTGCACGCTGACCGAGGAGACCTCGACCGCCCGCTCGACGTGGTCGCTGAGCAACGCAAGCAGATCCTCGCTCTCGTCCAGGCGCGCAAGATCCAAGCCCGACCGCAGCAGGGTCTCGTCCCGGATGCTGTGCCGTCTCATCTGGTCGCTGAAGCGACCGGCGATCATGCCGACGGCGAGGTAGATCAGACCGCGCACCACCAGGCCGACCCAGCCGATGTCCGTCTGGACGGTTGCCACCCACACCCCGGTCGCCGCAGTGGCCGCGAGCGCGCTCAGCACCCCCGCGCGCACGCCGAGCTCGAGTGCCAGCAGGGCGACGGGTATCACGTAGAGCAGGCTGAGCGCATCGCCCGTCCCCTTCACGAGCTCGCGCAGCAGGAAGATCGCGAGGAACAGCAGGCCAGAGCTCAGCAGCACCACGAAGCGCCGCTCAGGCCACCGCCTCACCGGCGCGGCAACCGCTGCCAGCACTCTGGAAGTGGAGTCGTCCCGCATAGTTGTCCCGATCACGCTCATCCGGTTCTATCAACGGTTGCCGACGGCGCAGCCACCGCTATCCGTGTCACCTTGCAGCAGGGTCCAGTGAAACTACTGATCTGCGCTCCGCACGTCCCAGCGGGCAAGACTGCGTTGACGAAGGATCGCCGCCATCGGTAGGCGCTACCCATGCCGTTGCGGATTTCCCACAGCGATGCGCCATCCAGACGCAATCGGGGCACCCCGGCACTGCGCGCGTCGTGCGCTGCGCACCCGTGCAGCACGCACCTCGCGCAGTAAGCATTTGCCTGGGCCTGTACTGTCCATCGCGCCCGTTCGTACCGACCACACGGAGGTCAGCGCAATGCCGCCGCTCATCACCCGCGAGGAAGCCCTGCGTCTCGGCGATCTGGAAGATCACGCCGAGATCGAAGCGCTGATCCAGCGCGCCTGGGAAGCCCGCACTGAGCGGTTCGCCGACTCGACCGACATGTGCTCGCTGGTCAACGCGAAGTCCGGCGGCTGCGCCGAGGACTGCGGCTTCTGCGCCCAGTCGCGCTTCGCCGAAGCCCAGACGCCGATGCACGCGATGATGGACCCGCTGCAGATCCTCGAGCACGCCAAGGCGGCCGAGGCGGCGGGCGCGCACCGCTTCTGCATGGTCACCCAGGGCCAGGGCCTCTCCAAGCGCGACTTCGAGCAGATCCTTGAGGGCGCCCGCCTGGTCGCGCAGCACACCAACCTCAAGCGCTGCGCCTCGATCGGCCACATGTCGGTGCAGCGCGCCAAGGCGCTGAAGGACGCGGGCATCCAGCGCGTGCACCACAACGTCGAGACCGCCGAGAGCTACTACCCGGAGGTATCGAGCACCGTCCGCTACGAGGGCCGCGTCCGCACGATCGAAGCGGTCAAGGAGGCGGGCCTGGAGACTTGCGTAGGCGGCATCCTCAACCTCGGCGAGACCCGCGAGCAGCGCGTGGAGATGGCCTTCCAGCTGGCAGAGATCAACCCCACGAGCGTGCCGATCAACCTGCTGATCCCCAACCCGGGCACCAAGTTCGGCGACCGCGAGACGATGGACCCCTGGGAGGCCGTGAAGTGGATCGCGATCTTCAGGCTGATCCTGCCCGAAGCGCTGCTGCGCCTCTGCGGCGGGCGGATCCAGAACCTGCGCGAGCTGCAGCAGCTGGCCGTGAACGCCGGCATCAACGGCGTGATGATGGGCAACTTCCTGACCACGCTCGGCAACACGCCCGAGGAGGATCGGGCGATGTTCGAAGAGATGGGCCTGAACGTCGCCCGCCAGCCCGACAACGGCGCCCACCCGCGACCCGACAACCGCTCCGGCTGGCTCGACGGCAGCACGCCTGAGACGCCGGATCAGCCGAGCGCTCCCGAGCCGGCGCCTGCCCCGGATCTGAAGGTGCGTCTGTGGGACCCCTCGACGCAGCTGCGCTTCCGGGCCAAGGGCACGGTGCCGCCGCGGCCGGACGGGGCGAGCAACGCGCCGCTCGCGCTCGCGGAGGCGGTGCCGGCTCACGAGTCGTAGGGCCATGAGTCGCAAAGCGACGGTCAAAGGCGGCCGGATGCCGCCCGGCGGTCTCAGCAGCGCCGACCGGAGGCAGGCGCGATCTGACCTCCAGTGGCGCCTGGACGAGCTCGCCGAGTTGGGGCTCGACCGCCGCACGCGGCTGATCGAGGGGCCGCAGGGGCCACAGGTGCTGCTCGACGGCAAGCCGGTGCTCCTGCTCTGCTCCAACAACTACCTCGGCCTCGCCGCGCATCCGCAGGTCCGCCAGGCGGCCGCGCAGGCGGCGCTCACGCTCGGGGTCGGTTCGGGCGCCTCCCGGCTGATCTCGGGCACGATGGGCGTGCATCGCGATCTCGAGCAGCGGCTGGCCGAGTTCGAGGGCACGGAGGACTGCGTGCTGTTCGGCTCGGGCTACTTGGCCAACATGGGCGCGATCGGCGCGCTCGCCGAACGCGGCGACGTCGTTTTCTCCGACGAGCTGAACCACGCCTCGATCGTCAACGGGTGCCGGCTGAGCAGAGCACAGGTCGTCATCTACAGGCACCTCGACCTGGAGCACCTCGATGCCGCGTTGCGCGAGCACCGCATCTCTCAATCACGCCGTCTGATCGTCACCGACTCGGTCTTCTCGATGGACGGCGAGATCGCACCTCTGGCCGAGCTCGTCGAGCTTGCAAAGCGCCATCGCGCGCGGCTGCTGGTCGATGAGGCGCACGCGATCGGCACGATCGGCCCGGGCGGGCGCGGCGCAGTAGCTGCGGCCGGCTTGCAGAATGAGGTGGACGCGATCGTCGGCACGCTCGGCAAGGCGCTTGGCTCCTACGGCGCCTTCGTCTGCGGCAGCACCGAGATCGTGCGCTACCTGATCAACGTCGCCCGCCAGCTGATCTTCTCCACGGCTCCCCCGCCTCCCGCGGTCGCCGCGGCGCAGGCGGCGCTCGATCTGATGCACAGCCAGCCAGCCCTGATCGAGGACCTGCATGGCGCCGCCAACTGCCTGCGCAACGCGCTGCGCGCCGAGGGATTCGCCGTCCAGGACGGCGAGATGCACATCGTGCCGCTGCTCGCGCGCGAGGAGCGCGCGGCGGTCGCGCTCTGCGAGGCGGCGCTCGAGCGAGGAGTCTTTGCCCAGGCGATACGCCCGCCCACCGTGCCCCCTGGCACCTCGCGCCTGCGCCTCACCGCGATGGCCACGCACACCAAGGAGCAGATGAGCAGCGCAGCGACGGTCCTGCGTGAAGCCGCCATGCAGGTGGGTCTCGACCCCACCCTCGCGGGCGAGCCCGTCGAGGCGAACGCGCTCGCAAGCCGCAGATGAGCGCTGCCGGCCTGTTCGTCACCGGTACGGACACGGAGGTCGGAAAGACGATCCTCAGCGCAGCCCTGATCGCCGCCATGCGCGACGCCGGCATCGCGGTCGTGGCTCACAAGCCCGCCGTCAGCGGCCTCGACGAGCCGGCCACAGAATGGCCTGCCGATCACGAGCTGCTCGGATCGCTCTGCGGCATGGCCCCCGAGCAGGTCGCCCCCCTACGCTACGGGCCGGCCGTCTCGCCTCATCTCGCAGCGCACCTGGCCGCCTCCCCCGTGCAGGATTCGAAGATTCTCGCTGCCGCCCACGACGCTGCCGCGCGCGCAGCACGGCAAGACGCGACCCTGGTGGTCGAGGGCGTCGGCGGCCTGCTCGTGCCGCTGACGGACACCCTCAGCGTGCGCTCGCTCGCGGCAAAGCTCGCCCTGCCGGTACTTATAGCCGCTCGCACTGGGCTTGGCACGATCAACCACGCGCTGCTGAGCATCGAGGCCGCCCGCGCCGCGGGCCTCGACGTGCGCGCCGTCGTGCTCACCCCGTGGCCCGAGAGCCCTTCTCCGCTGCTGCACTCCAATCGCGAGACGATCGAGCGCCTTGGCGAGGTCGAGGTCGCCGGGCTGCCCAACATCGCCGGCCCGGACGCCGGCCTGCTCGCCAACGCCGGGAACGCGCTGCCCTGGCGAGGCTGGCTCGAGGTCTGATCAAGCGCTGGCCGCCGCTACCACCGCGCCGCTCACGCTCGCAAGATCCTCGTCTGAGATCACGTAGGGAGGCATCGTGTAGATCAGATCCCTGAACGGGCGCAGCCAAACACCGCGCTCCACGGCGGCCGCGGTCGCCGCCGCCACCTCGACCTCATGCTTCGTCTGCACGACGCCGATCGCCCCGAGCACCCGCACGTCGGCGACACCGGGCAGCGTGCGCGCCGGCGCAAGGCCCTCCCGCAGCGCCTGCTCGATCCGCGAGACGTTCGCGCGCCAGGAGCCCTCGGCGAGCAGGTCGAGTGAGGCCAGTGCGACCGAGCAGGCGAGTGGGCTCGCCATGTACGTGGGGCCATGCATGAGCGCACCGCCCTCCCCCGTTGAGATGGCCTCCGCGACACCTGGGCTGCAGAGCGTCGCCGCCAGCGTCATGTAGCCGCCGGTCAGAGCCTTGCCGGCGCAGAGGATGTCTGGCGATACGCCCGCATGCTCGCACGCGAACATCGCCCCCGTGCGCCCGAAGCCTGTAGCGATCTCGTCGAGGATGAGCAGCAGGCCGTGCTCGTCACAGAGGCGACGCATAAGAGCAACGCACGCCGGCGAGTGAAAGCGCATGCCGCCCGCTCCCTGGACGATGGGCTCGAGGATCACCCCGGCGAGCTCGTGCGCGTGGCGGGCGATCAGCCCCTCGACCTGTGCGGCCCAGGCCGCGTCCAGCGGAGCGTCGAACCCGTCGGGTGGGCGATCGGCAAAGACGTGCTCGGCAAGCGTCCCCGCAAACAGGCTGTGCATGCCCTCCACGGGGTCGCAGAGAGCCATCGCGCCGAACGTGTCGCCGTGATAGCCGCCGCGCACCGTCAGCAGCCGCCGCGCCGCGGGACCGCGCGCGGCGCGCTGCGCTTGCAGGCACATCTTGATCGCGACCTCGACCGAGACCGAGCCGGAGTCGGCGAAGAACACATGCTCCAATCCCGCCGGCGCGAGCTCGACCATTCGCTGCGCCAAGCGCACCGCCGGCTCGTGCGTAAGCCCGCCGAACATCACGTGCGCCATCCGCTCGACCTGCTCGCGCAGCGCGGCATCGAGCGCCGGATGCCGGTAGCCGTGGATCGCGCACCACCACGAGGACATCCCGTCGATCAACTGCCGGCCGTCGGCCAGCTCCAGGCGCACCCCCTGCGCGCCGCGCACCGGCAGCGAGGGCGTGCTGCCCGGCATCGGCGCGTAGGGATGCCAGGCGCGCTCGCGATCAGCCGCGAGCAGCGCCTCCCAGTCGGTCAATCCTCGTAGGGGACGAAGTCGCGCTTGCGTGCGCCGCAGACCGGGCAGAACCAGGTGTCCGGGATGTCCTCGAAGGCGGTGCCCACGGGGATGCCGCCGTCGGGGTCGCCGTCGTCGGGGTCGTAGATGTAGCCGCAGGATTCGCAGATCCAGCGCTGCAGTGTCTGGGTGTTGCTCATTGCCGAAAGCCTACATGCGCGCCCGCGGCGGTATGTTGGTCGGCGTGATCGGGGAGGACTCGCTGCCGCGCCCCGAGCAAGGGCAGCAGCTCAACTTGGGCAAGGAGACCGTGCCACGAGCGGCCGCGACGGTGATGTTGCTGCGTGGCGGCGCCGAGGCGCTGGAGGTGCTGCTCGTCCAGCGCAACCCACAGGCCCGCTTCATGGGCGGCGTGTGGGTGTTCCCAGGCGGCGCCGTGGAGCCGGAGGAGCAGGACGCCGATCACCCCTGTGAGATCGCCGCCCGCCGCGAGTTGCGCGAGGAGGCCGGCATCGAGCTGGGCGCCGGGGCCGAGCTCGTGCAGTTCTCGCGCTGGATCACTCCGGCGCTGGTCGAGACCCGCTACGACACGGTCTTCTTCCTGGCCGAGCTGCCGACCGGCCAGGAGGTGCGCGTCGACGGCAAGGAGTGCGTCGCGCACCGCTGGCTGACCCCCGAAGACGCGCTCGCCGCATACGGCGCGGGGGATCTCTCGCTCGTCTTCCCCACGATCAAGCACCTGCAGCAGCTGACGCCGTTCGCCAGCGCCGCCGAGCTGATCGAGCGCTCGCGCGGCAAGCAGATCGGCCCGGTGCAGCCAAAGGTGATCGTGGAGTCGGGGACACCCCGCGTGGTGCTGCCCGGCGAGCCCGGCTACTGACCCTGCTGCGCTTCGATCACGTGCACGACGGCATTGATAAGCGCCAGGTGCGTGAACGCCTGCGGGTAGTTGCCGAGGTGGCGCCCTGAGGAGGGTCGAGCTCCTCGGCGTAGAGACCGAGCGGCGAGGCGTAGGTGAGCAGGCGCTCACAGAGGTGTTCGGCCTCGCGCAGTTCGCCGATTTCGCAGAGCGCCGAGACCAGCCAGAATGAGCAGATCAGGAAGCTGCCCTCCTCGCCCTTCTGCCCGTCGTCGGTCTCCGCGGTGCGATAGCGCAGCACCAGCCCGTTCTCGGTCAGCTCCTCCTTGATCGCGCTGACCGTCGCCCGCACGCGCTCGTCGCTCGCCGGCAAAAAGCGAACGAGCGGCACGAGCAGGCTGGAGGCGTCGAGCGCGTCGGTGTCGTAGTGCTGGCGAAAGACGCCGCGCTCGTCAACGCCCTTCTCCAGGATCTCTGCCTTGACCTCATCGGCGAGCTTCTGCAGGCGCTGCGCGTGCTCCTGCTCGCCACGGCGTTCTGCAAGGCGGGCGCCGCGGTCGATCGCGACCCAGCACATCAGCTTCGAGGAGACGTAGTGCTTGGGCTCCCCGCGCGCCTCCCAGATGCCCTGGTCGGGCTCGCACCAGACCCGCGACGCGCAGGTGACCTGGTCATCCAGGATCGGCCACAGCCGCTCGGGGATGTGGTCGCGATTCTTGGAGTGCAGGTAGACGGAGTCGAGCACCGCCCCGTAGACGTCGTTCTGGCGCTGGTCGTAGGCGCCGTTGCCGATCCGCACCGGCCGCGCGCCTTCGTAGCCGTTGAGATGATCCAGCGTGGACTCGGCCGAGGTCCTTGCGCGCCGTCGATGCCGTACATGATCTGCAGCGACGCCGTCCTCGTTTCGCTCCAGGTCGGCGACGTACTGGACGAAGTCGTCGGCCTCCCAGTCGAGGCCGAGCGCGTGCAGCGCCCACAGCGTGAAGGTCGCGTCGCGCATCCAGCAGTAGCGGTAGTCCCAGTTGCGCGAGCCGCGCGGGGTCTCCGGCAGCGAGGTGGTCGCGGCGGCGACCAGCGCGCCGGTGGGCATGAACGTGAGGCCCTTGAGCGCCAGCGCGGAGCGCTGCAGGTGGTAGCGCCAGGGATGATCGGGATAGGTCCCTTCGGCGATCCACGTGCGCCAGTAGTGCTCGGTGTCGGCGAGCTGTCCTTGCAGGCCTGCTCGGCGTCGCGCGGGCCCATCGCGATCGACGCGCCCAGGACATCGCGCAGAAGCACCGCTCGCCCTCGACCATCGTGTGCCGGCCGTGTGCCCGGTTGCCCTCGATGCCCAGCCGCACGTCGGAGTAGAGGCGGAAGGTCCACTCGCCGTCGCTTGCGTCCAGCGCGCATGTCGCCCTCCTCGGTCGCTCTCCGCGTGCGTCCAGGTCGCGGGCTTGGAGCCGTACTGCAGCATCGGCTCGCAGACCATCTCGACCTGCACGCGACCCTGGATGCATTCGACCGTCCGCACGAGCATGTGGTTGGCGTCGTTGTCGGTGGGCGGCCGGGTGTGGCTGAAGCTCGTGCTTGTCGTCGCGCCAGTCCCCGATCGTGAGCGCGTCGAGCACCCGCAGCCACCCCTGTGGCGTCATCCAGGTGGTCTCGAGCACGTTGGTTCCGGGCAGGTACCGACGCCCGGCGGGCACGTAGACGCCGTAGGGACCGACCCTGAAGTTGCCCGCGCCGCGGTCGAGCAGCGCGCCGAACACCGAGGGCGAGTCGAAGTGGGGCAGGCACATCCACTCGATCGAGCCGTCGGAGGCGAGCAGCGCGCAGGTGTGGCAGTCCGAGAGGAAGGCGTAGTCCGCGATCGGCGGAAACGGGGACTCGCCGCCGGCGTCCCTGCGTTCGATCTCGGCGGTCGCCGCCTTCCCGTCCGTCGATGCTCCTGGTGCGGGGCTCATCGTCGGGGAACCGTAGCGCTCATACCGTGCCGGGCGCGTCCCATGCCGGGCGCTGCACGCCCTCCGGCAGCCGCCCTTCCTCGGCCAGCTTGTCCAGATGCGCGGCAAGCGTGATCGCGGCGAACGGTCTGACCCCCGGCGGCACGTCGCTCCAGGCGGCGTCGAGCATCCCCGCGACCTCGCGCTCGCCGCCATCGAGCGCGCTCACCAGCCGCCGCTCGCGGTCAAGCCTGTGGGCGAGGTATTCGCGCAGCTTCTCGTGCGGGCGCTGCACCGTCGGCCCGTGACCGGGGCACAGCAGCTCCAGCGGCAGCTCCTTCAGCCGCCGCAGCGCAGCCAGGTAGCCGGCCAGGGCGCCCGGATCGGGCGCGATGAAGACCGAGCCTTCGCCGAGCACGGCGTCTCCGGTGAAGCACACCGGCCCGTACAGCAGCGCGAAGTGATCGGGGGCGTGGCCGGGGGTGGCAAGCGCCGTGAGCGGCCCGAAGCTGACGCCCTCGCTCAGCACAACATCGCCGCCTCGGCGCAGATGCTCGGCCCTGCCGGCCGCCAGCGGCGCAGGCATCCGCTCTCGCAGAGCCGCCACCCCCTCGCTGTGGTCGGGATGATCGTGGGTGAGGAGGATCCCGCCGAGTCCGCCCCGCTCGTCCACGAGCTCGACCACCGCGTCGAGGTGCGCCGGCAGCGCCGGCCCGGGGTCGATCACGAACGCCGGATCGCGCCCGACGATCCAGGTGTTCGTGCCCGCAAGCGACAGCGGCCCGGGGTTCTCCGCCCGCAGCCTTGCGACGCGATGGCGCTCCAGCAGCGCCTGCTCACGGCCGTCCTGCGGCGAGGGGCTCACTCCTGCGGCGGCTGCGGCGACGGTGCCGCGGGAAACGCGGAGAGGTCGGCGGACTGCGCCGCGGCAAGGTTCTCCGCCTGCACGGCGAGCCAGATCTCCTCGCGGTAGACGGGGAGATCCTTTGGGGCCGCAATCCCGAGACGCACGGTCTGGCCTGCGACCTCCATCACCGTGACGGTAATCCCCTCGCCGATCACAACGCGCTCACCTGGACGACGCGTAAGTATCAGCATCGTGATCATTATGCCTGATTCGGAAGCGAACCCGAGCCAGGCGCAGGCCCTTCTAAGACTCGCCGGCCGCAGCCGCGAACAGCGGCGCGCGCAAATCGGCGCCCGGAGCGGTGTTCAACACCTGGTATCCGCGTCCCCGCCAGACGACCAGCGGCGCGCGCGCGTTGACCGTGCTCTGCGCCGGGTCGGAGCTCGCCCGCACGGTCACGTAGACCTCCGCCTGGTCGAGGTCGTGCGTGCCGATGCGCTCGCGTTCCTCGACCCCGACGGCAAGCTCGAAGCCGGGCAGCGCGACGCGCGGGTCGATCACCGGCAGCGCCAGCGCGGAGTCCTCGGTCGAGTGCAGCCAGCGGATGCCGCTCTCCGGGCTTACGTCGAGGAGGGCGTAGCCGCTGCCGGGCAGCCCGATCAGGCCGAGCGGAAACTCGACCAGCGCCTCATCGGCAAGCTCGACCGTCCCGAACCTCACGCTTTGCATCGAAATCGGCATACCCTCGCTGACCTTACTTCAGGAATTCGAGCAACGACATCTGGACGATGCTCGCGCCGGCCTTGAGCGCCGCTTCGTAGCCGACCTGATCGCTGGTGTATTCGGTTGCGACCTGCGCATAGTTGGCATCCTGGGTGTTGCCGAGCGCCTCGGTCGTGCTGGTCGTCAGTTCTTCGATCCGGTTTTCGGCCATCTGCAGCTGATCGATCGTCGAGCCGGCCTTGGCCTGCATCTGCAGCACCGTTTCGAAGTTGGCGTCCAGGCTCTTCAGATCGCCGCCGTCGAGCGCTTCGAGCGCTTCGGGGGTGCCTTCGCGCATGTGCTTTGCGATCGTGCGCAGCGTGTCGAGCAGCTTGCCGTCTTCGGAGGCCTGCCCGTTGCCGAGCAGCGTGCCGGCGGACTGGTTGATCTGGATGTTCATGCCGGGGCCGATCGTGCGCGTGATCGCGCCTTCGTTGCCGTGGTAGGCATCTTCGGCGCCGCTGCCATAGGGCGCGGTTTCGGTCAGCGTGCCCGAGAGCACGTACTGCCCGGCGTACTGCACGTTTGAGTCCTGCTTGGCCGATTCGGTCAACTGTTCGACCTCGGTGGCGAGGTTTTCGGAGATCCGACTTGCCGTTGACGCCGCTGGTCGCCTGCAGCACGAGTTCGCGCGCCTTCTGAACCACGTTGCCGATCGAGCCGAGCGCGCTGGAGGACGTCCGCTCCCAAGAGATCGCTTCCTGCACGTTGGTCTTGTAGCCGGAGAGTCCGTCGAGCGTGCTCTGCAGGTCGATCGCCTTGCCGGCGCCGTACGGGTCATCGGACGGTTCGAGAATCGACTTGCCGCTGGTGAGTTCGTTGGATCGCTGCTCAAGCGCCGCGAACGCGGAGTTGACGTTGCGAACCGTCGCATCGGTGACCATATGCGGAGTGATGCGGATGGTCATAGCCCTGCAGTCCCCGTGTGCTCGATCAGGGTTTCCAGCATCTGGTCCATCGCGGTCAGCACGCGCGCCGAGGCTTCGTAGCCGCGCTGGAAGGTGACGAGCTGGGTCATTTCTTCGTCGGTGGAGACCCCCGAGACGGCCTGGCGGCGTTCTTCGACCGCGGTGACCATCGCCTGGGCGCCCGCTTCGTTCTGCCGGGCCGAGGAGACGGCGCTGCCGACGTCGGTCACGAACGCAGACCAGCGCTGGTCGGCCGTGCCGCCGCGGAGGTTGGCGATCGAGTCGGCGAGGTTGTTGGCACCCGGTTCGCCGGCCGGGCCGGTCTGGACGGTGGCGGCGGTCGCGCTCACCGCAATCGTGGCGGCGGTGGTGCCTTTGAAGAAGGCGGCTTCCGGCTGCTTGGCGTTGACCGATTCGGCCAGCGCGCTTGCGACTTCATTGATCTCCGCCTGGTAGCCCGCGAGTGGCCCCGTGGGCGCGGTCAATCCGAGCAGCGCGCCGAGTTGCCCGCCGGCCGCGGAGGTGAGCGCCTGCGGCCAGCGGACGGTGCTGCCTTCCACGAGCGGTTCGGCGGCGTTGCCGAAGCTGATGCTGTCGGTCCCGTCTTCGTGTTCTGTGACCGAGACCTGGGCCAGCTTTGAGAGGTTGTCGATCAGCTGGTCGCGACGGTCGAGCAGTTCGTTTGGCTGCTGCCCGGCGCCGAGCGCGATCTTGATCTGGCCATTGAGCGAGGCGATCTGTTCGGCGTCGCTCTGAACTTCGCCCTTGGGCCCGGTGATCGCGGCAAAGCGCGCGGTCGCTTCGCCGGAGGCTGCTTCGATCTGGGCACTGAGCTGGTTCAGCGTCGTGGCGAGGTTCTTGCCGGCGGTGACGACGCCTTCCCTGGCCGCGGCGCTGGTGGGCGCGTTGGCGAGTTCGTTCCAGGCACTCCAGAAGGAGGAGAGCTGCGCGGAGAGCCCGGAGCTTGACGGTTCGTCGAGCGCCGTCTGAACCTGGCCGAGCACTTCGGCCTTCGTGCTCGCTTCGCCGAGCCCCCCGCTCTGGGTGCGGTACTGCGCATCGAGGTAGGAATCCCTGATCCGCGCGATCGACTGCACGCCGACGCCGGTGCCGAGGCGGGCGCCTTCGCCGGTGGTCGGCGAGAGCGCGGAGATCGTCAGCGGCGGCGCGGTCTCCATCACGGCCGTCTCGCGCGTGTAGCCGGGCGTCTGGGCGTTGGAGATGTTGTTGCCGGTGACGTCCATCGCCTCCTGGTTTGCCAGCAGGCCGCTGAGCGCGGTCTGGAGTCCCTGCAGCGTCGGAATCGACATCGGTGCTAGGCCTCGAGGTCGAGCAGGCGCAGGCCCGCGGTCGGATCGGTGCGTGAGCGCGGCGCGTCCGCACCCGTGGAGTCGTAGATCGGGCCGCCGTCGAGCGCGAGCGTCTTCATCAGGTGGTCCAGGAAGGACGAGCTCCACCTTCATCAGCGCCCTGTTGAGCAGGTGCTCGCGCTGCAGCTCGTGCAGCATGCCGGAGAGCTGGGCGCTGCGGGCCTGAGCCTGAGCGGCGCTGTCGGGGGGCAGCACGACGGCCAGGCGCGTAATCGTGACCGCCTCCGGCGGCACGCCCAGGCGCAGCCCGGCGCGGGCCAGCAATTGCGAGCGCTCCTGCTCGATCTCCCCGCGGCGGCTCATCTCGCCGTGCAGCAACCCTGCAAGCCGCACGACGTCGTGCACGTCACGTCGCCTGATCGCCGCGCCCTGCTCGAGCACGATGCAGAGCAGCCGCTCGGCCGAGCCGATCTGGGCGGCCAGGTGGGAGAGCAGGTCGGCCGCGAGCATCGCGTCGCCTGCGGCCACCCGCTGCGGCAGCGCCTGCTTTGGGCGCCCCTGAAGCGCAAGCGCGCTCACGAGCTCGCCTTTGCGCCGCTCGTGAGCGCGGCGGGATCGATCTCGCTGGTCAGCTGGGTGGCAAGGCCAAGGCCGCCGCCGCGCGTGAGCGCTTCGCTCAGGGTCTGCGGCAGCATCGAGGAGACGAGCGTGCTCGCGCCTGCCCCTTCGCCTTCGCCTTCGCTTTCGCCGCCGCCGGCCTGGCCGCCTTCGCTGAGCCCGCCCGCCTGCGCCATCGACTGTGTGAGCTGTTCGGCCAGCATCTCTTCGAAGCCGACCGCCTCCTTGTAGGCGCTCTTGACGCTCGCCGATCCGTTGCGCACGAACGCCGGTTCCACGGTGGCCGCGACGGTCGGCAGGCCGCTCGCTGCAGGCAGTCCGCTCATGAGCGCAGCTGGTTTGCGATCGCCATCATTTCGCCCTCGATCTTCACGGCGCTTGAGCCCATCTGGTAGCTGCGCTCGGTGTCGACCATCGCCGTCATTTCGCTGCCGACGTTAACGTTCGATCCCTCGAGCGCGCCCTGGATCATGCTCGCGCCGCTCACCGAACTCGGAGAGCCGCTTGCCGCGGTGGTCGTGAACTCGCCGTTGCCGGCGCTGAGCAGCGCGTTCGGCGCCGGCACGTCAACCAGCGCGATCTTGCCGAGCGTGCGTCCGTTCGCCGTAACCGTGCCGTCGGAGGCGATTTTCACTTCTTCGAGCGACACTCCCGCCGGCAGCGTGATCGGCGGCTGCAGCACGCTGCCGTCCGCGCTGACGATCTGGCGGCTTGAGTCCAGCTGGAAGGCGCCGTCCCTGGTCAGCGCAGTGCTGCCGTCCGGGCGCTTGACCTCGAAGAACCCCTGGCCTTCGATCGCCAGATCGAGCGGCTGCCCGGTCTGCTGCAGCGAGCCCTGAACTTCGAGCGTGCCGATGTCGCGAGCGGCCGCGCCGGCACCGGCGGTGGTCACCGTGCCGGCTTCGTCGACCTGGTTGTAGAGCAGGTCGCTGAAGGCGGTCTGCTCGGCGTGGTAGCCGGTCGTGGAGACGTTGGCGAGATTGTTGGCAACGTTGTCCAGCTGCTGCTGCTGAGCCGTCATACCGGAGGCCGCTGCGAATAGACCGTCGAGCATCTTGCACCCTCCCCTTAGCTGACGGTGACCGAGCCGACCTGCATGGAGGCCGCCTGCAGCGTTTCGTTGATCGCCTGGATCGCCTGCTGGCCGGACTGGAAGGTGCGCAGCGAGGCCATCATTTCCACCATCGTCTCCACTGGGTTCACGCCCGATTCTTCGAGCGCGCCCTGACGGACGCTGCCGGCACCCTTGCCCGCCTGCGTGCCGGCGAAGAGGTTTTCGCCCTGCTTGACTGCGCCCGTGACGTTGAAGATCCCGACCGCCGAGGCGGCGACGGTCCCGTTTGCGCCGACTTTGATCGGCGCGCCTTCGGGGCCGAGCACGTCGTTGCCGAAGCTGTCCGTGAGCAGCCCACCCGAGGAGACGGCGAACTGGCCGTCGCGCGTGTAGCGCACGCCCTGCGCGGTCTTGACGGCGAAGAAGCCTTCGCCTTCGATCGCGAAGTCGAGCGGCGCTCCGGTTTCGTGCACCGGCGCGGGCGTGAGATCGGTGTAGGTCTTGCCGCTTTCCACGCCCAGCGAGATCGAGCCGACGGGCGCCCCGCTGGTCGTGTTGCTCAGCAGGATCTGCCCGAAGCTGTGCTGCGAGGACTCATCGGCCTTGTAGCCGGGAGTGGAGGCATTGGCCAGATCGTTGGCGAGCTGGTCCTGGCGGGCCTGCTCAGCGACCATCCCAGAGGCGGCGATGTAGAGGCCGAGGTCCATCTCTGTCCGGTGATCGTCGCCGCGGCTCCGATCTTTAGTCTGCCGCGGCCTCAGCAGGCCAACGTGAACAGGCTCTCCTCGTCTGCAAGCTGCCCGCGCAGCTTGCGTCGCAACTCGGAGTGGATCTGACAGACGCGGCTCTCGGAGACCCCAAGGCGCGCGCCGATGTCGCGCAGCGTCCAGTCCTCGACGTAGAGCAGCACAGCCACCTGACGCTCGCGCGGGGAGAGCTTGGCAAAGGCGCCCCGGAAGCGCTCCTTGGCCTGCTGGCGCTCCGCGCTGATCTCAGGGTCGCAGTCGATGTCGCCGCTTTCCAGCGTGTCGATGCGCTCGATCGTCGTGTCGTCCTCTGAGCGCACCGTCTGGTTGAGCGATCCGACGTCGGCGAGCGCAAGCTCGTCGAGTCGCGTGGAGAGCTCGCTCACGCTCATCCCGAGCTCGAGCGCGAGCTCATCGCGGGTGGGCTGGCGATCGTGCTGGGCGGCGAAGGTGCGCCGCGCGCCGTTGATCGCGCGCTCGGCGCGGCGCAGCGAGCGCGGCGCCCAGTCGTGGCGGCGCAGCTCGTCGAGCACCGCGCCCTGGATGCGAGTCCACGCGAACTGCTCCAGGCTCGCGCCCTTCTCCGGGTCATACCGGTCGATCGAACGGATCAGCGCCTCCAACCCGCAGGAGAGGAAGTCCTCGACGTCGCATTGCGCGGGAACCTCTCTGACCTTCCGGTAGACGATGTAGCGCACCATCGGCGTGAAGGTGAAGATCAGCCTGTCACGCAGGCAGCGATCGCCCGTCCTGCGGTACTCATGCCACAGCGCGAGCACCTCCGACGCCGAGATCCTGGCGGTGCCCTTCTCAGTGCTTTGCATCGAGTCCTCCGGCCTATTCGAGGGAACAGCTCGGCCCTCTCTCCATCGGCCCGAGCGTGAATGTGGTCGACTCCTCTCCTTGGAGCCGGCTGGCCGAAAGCTGGTCGGTCGTCCCGCCGGCCTCGCTCAGCGATGCCCTAATCGGTGGGCCCCCGCCCCGACTTGAGCGATGAATCCGAAATCTCGACGCCGTCCGTTGCAGCGAATGCAGGGCTAAAGTCCTGCGGCCTCTGGCCGATCAAGACGGTTGACAGACATGCAGGCGAGGCGGCCCAGGGACGGGACCGCACGAGGTGCTTCCAGGAGGAACTTGACATGAGCTCGCTGATCCAGCCGCCCCAGGGCCCGCCCAATGCGCCCGGGGTGACTCCGCTTCTCCGCGGCAGCGCCACGCGCGCTCTCGCGCCGCAGACCGCCTCGAGCAGCGAAAGCGAGGCCTCCGTGTCGCTTGACACGCTTCCGAGCGCTCCCCCGCCCGAGGTGGTGGAGCAGATCCAGACCGCCGGAGCCAACTACGAGAGCCTGCGGGCTCAGGGCTACGAGGTGCACTACTCCTACGACGAACAGGCACGCAAGACCAACGTTGAGCTGCGCGACGGCAGCGGCACGGTGGTAAAGACGCTCTCGCCCTCTGAAGCGGTCGATCTGGCGATGGGCGGCACCGACGGGTTGGGTGGGCAGCGATGACAACATCGGCGATCGGCAGCGCCTCGGCCGCGCCGCTGAAGATCCAGGGGCTCGGCTCGGGGCTGAAAACCGAAGAAATCATCTCCGAGCTGATGTCGATCGAACGGCGGCCGCTGACGCGCGTGGAGCAGGAACAGACGCTGCAGCAGGCGCAGGAGACCGCGCTGCGCGGCCTTCAAACCAGCCTCCAGTCGCTGGCGTTCAGCGCGGGCGAACTGAAGTCTCCGACGCTCTTTGGCGATAGCCAGAACGCTACCTCCAGCGAATCCTCGCGCGTGAGCGCTTCGATCACCGGCACCGGCGCCGCGATCGGCGGCTACGAGGTGGAAGTCAGCCAGCTGGCCAGCGCGTCGCAGCGCACGTTCGCCTTCAAGAGCCCTGAAGCAGAACAGGCCCTGAGCATCGACGGCCACGAAGTCAAGCTGAAAGCCGGCGAGAGCATCACCGAACTGGTCGACTCGATCAACTCCGACAGCGAATCGAGCGTCTATGCCGCCGCGACCAACAGCGAAACGGTCGTGCTCTCCGATCGCGCCACCGGCAACACGGGATCGAGCTTCATCGAAGTCTCCGATCCCGGCGGCACGCTGACCGAAAAGGCGGGGACGGCCAAGGAAGGCCGCAACGCCGAATACTCGATCGACGGAGTGCCCGGCAGCGCCTCCTCCAACACCCTGACCGAAGCGATCCCGGGCGTCACCTTGACTCTGAGCGCGCTCACCACGACCGGGCCGGTGACGATCAACGTCGCGCCGCCGGCGCCTGAAACGACCAAGATCACAGAACAGGTCAAGGCGTTCGTCAAGCAGTACAACTCGACGCTGGAAGCGATCGACCACGAAGTGGAAACCAAGCCCGCTGCCGGCCTGCAGGCAGAGGCCGAAAACACGGCAGGGCGGCTCTTCGGCGACACCGAACTCACGGGCCTGCTGGCCTCTATGCGCCAGGCGATCTACACCCCGGTGGAAGGCCTGCCGGCCACGATGTCGAGCCTTGCGAGCATCGGCGTCAACACCGGCGCACCCTCCGGCGCGAGCCCCTCATCCCAGTCGGCGATCGAAGGTAAGCTCACGATCGACGAAGCCCAGCTCGAAGAAGCGATCAAGAGCAACCCGGCCGGGGTGCAGAAGATGCTCCAGCAGTGGGGCACAAGCTTCGAAGGCTTGGTCAACGCCTATGCGGAACCGGGCGCCGGCACGCTTGCCAACAGGATCAACGGCGACGAATCCGAGGCCTCCTACATGAGCCAGCAGATCACGACGCTGACCGAATCGCTGGCCGTGCGCCAGCAGGGGCTCGAAGCGCGCTACGTCGCGCTGGAAACGGCGATGTCGAAGATCAGCTCCCAGAGCTCGTGGCTGACGAGCCAGCTCGCCTCCTTGCCGGGCTTCGGCTCCAGCTCGAGCTCGAGCTCCAGCTCCTCGATCTGAGCCTCAACTTTCGCGCGGCGCGTCCGATCACCTGGACGCGATGAGTCCGCCGGTCGCCTCTCCCCTTGCCTCCTCGAAGGCATACCGCCAGAACGCTGTGCTCTCGGCTTCCCCAGCGCAGCTCGTGGTCGAGCTCTACGACGGCGCCCGTCGCTTCCTGCGCCAGGCCGCCGAGGCGATGAGCGAGCGTCAGGTCGAGCGTGCCCACCAGAAGCTGCGCCGCGCCGAACTGATAATCGATCATCTCGACGGAGTGATCGACGACGAGCAGGGCGAGATCTCCTCCCACCTGCACGCCGTCTACGCCTTCTATCTCGCACACCTCAACGAGGCCCGCGTGACCCAGGACCCCGCCAAGGTGCATGAGGTCGCCGGGATGCTCGGCCAGCTGCGAGACGCATGGCGGGAGGTGGCGCAATGAGCGCCACCAGCGCGGTCAAGGAGGATTGGATGTCCTCCCAGCAAGTCAAGAGCGCCGACCGGATGGCGGCGCAATGACTCCTACACAGACGCTCGATCACTACGCCGAAGTGCTGCGCCTGGCCGAGCAGCAGGCCGAGCTTGCCGACCGCGGCGAGCTGGAGGCGCTGGCGCCGCTTGGCAGGCGCTTTGAGGAGCTGACCGCCGCGCTGCCCGAGCGTGCGCCCGCCGGCGCTGCCGCGCTGCTCACGCGCGCGGCGCTGATCAGCCAGCGCACCGAGACTCGCATCGCCGAGCTGCAGCAGGCGCTGATGCACGACGTCGCGATCGCGGCGAAGGCCAGCCGCGCCGCCCGTGGATACGCGCTGGCCTCGCGCCGCAACCGACATATCGACCACTGCGCCTGACCCTAAAGATCCCGCGCCCGCGGCCGATCACAGGGCGGACCTCGATGAGCCCCGGCCATACGCCGGGGGACATACGGCCTCAGGGAAGAGCGCCGTGCAGCCCAAGGACGGGCTGACACCACTAACCGATTCATGTCTTCCCTCGACAGCACTCAGGCGATCCTCGCGACCGCGATGCGCGGCGCATGGCAGCAGCAGACGCTGCTCACCAACAACATCGCCAACGCCGACACCCCCGGCTACAAACGGCAGGACGTGAACTTCCAGGCCACCCTGCGCAACGCGGTCGACAACGAATCTTCGCTGGAATCGGTGCAGTTCGAACCCGAAACGAGCTCGCAGGTGGTCGGCCCCAACGGCAACGGCGTCAGCGTCGATCAGGAATCGGCGCTGCTTGCTGAAAACGGCCTCGACTACCAGACGCTCAGCCAGATGCTGGGCGCCGAAGACACGACGATGCTGGCGGCGATGGGGCTGCAGGGATGAGTCTCTTCGAAGCGATCGACATCGCCGGCAGCGGGCTGAGCGCCGAACGGGTGCGCATGGACGTCACCTCGGAGAACCTTGCAAACGCGCAGACCACCCGCACTGCCTCGGGCGGCCCCTACCAGCGCCAGGAAGTCGAGCTGCAGCAGATCGGCTCCTCCGACTTCGGCTCGGCGCTCGCCGGGGCGATGGAACAGGGCGGGTCTGAAAGCGGGCAAGACGAAGGCGAGAGCGCCGGCAGCCTGATGCCCGCCACCTCAGGCGAAGGCGGCCCCGCCGGCGGCGTGGAGGTTGCAGGGATCGTCAGCGACAAAACGCCGGACCAGCTCGTCTACAACCCGAGCAGCCCCGAAGCCGACTCCCAGGGCTACGTGAAGATGCCGAACGTGGACACGGTCACCGAAATGACCGACCTGATCTCCGAGTCGCGCTCCTACGAGGCCGACGTCACGGCGATGCAGACCTCCAAGTCGATGTTCAACTCGACCCTCGGGATCCTCAAATGATCCCCCCGGTCGGCAGCGGCTTCAGCGTCGCGCCCCTGCAGCCCTCGAGTCCCACCGAAGCATCTTCGGCCACCGGTGGCGAAGGCAGCTTCTCGGGCGCGCTCGGCAAAGCAATCTCCTCGCTTGAAGCCTCACAGACCGCCAGCCAGGCAGCGGCTCAGGGTGTCGCCACCGGCACCGTCTCAAACCCCGAGAGCGCCGTGGTCACCGTCGAGAACGCCCAGCTCGAGATGCAGCTCGCCTCCCAGATGCGCACCAAGGCCACCGAAGCGCTGCAGAGCATCTTCCAAACCCAGATCTAGACCCAGAACGGACCCCTGCCCGCGATGCCCAAGTTCGCCCAGCTTGCCTCACGTCTCTCCACCCGCGGATGGCTAGTCGCCGGCGGCGCGAGCGTCGCCGCCATCTTCGTCATCTACCTGTTCATGCAGATGGTCTCCGCGCCGAGCTACTCGACGCTGATGACCGGCATCGAACCGGCCCAGACCAGCAAGATGACCGCGGCGCTGAGCGCGAAGGGGATCGCCTACGAACTGCAGAACAACGGCACCGCGCTGGCGGTCCAGTCAAACAAGGTGGCAGAAGCGAGGGTCGCGTTGGCCAGCGCCGGCATGCTCGGCAACGGCAGCCAGCCCGGCTTCTCCCTGTTTGAAAAAACCAGCCTCGGCGAAAGCAACTTCCAGCAGCAGGTGACCTACCAGCGCGCGCTGCAGGGTCAGCTCGAGCAGACGATCGACCAGATCCAGGGAGTATCCGGATCGCAGGTCGAGCTCGTGCTGCCAAGCGCCCAGAGCCAGGTCTTCGCCGAAAGCCAGCAGCCCTCCTCGGCGGCCGTGCTGCTTACCACCTCGGCCGCGCTGGAACCGAGCTCGGTGCGCGGCATCGCACATCTGGTCGCCTCCAGCGTCCCGGGACTGAAGCTCAGCGACGTCACGATCACCGAAGGCTCGGGCCAGCTGCTCTGGCCCACCCAGGGCTCCGAAGGCGGTGAAGGCGGTGAAGCGGACACCACGCAGGCGGCCGAGACCAAATACGACCAGCAGACCGCCGCCGGCCTCGATGCGATGCTCGCCCAGACGCTCGGCCCGGGCAAGGCCCAGGTACAGGTCTACGCCAACCTCAACGTCAACAAGACGACCGAAGAACAGCTCAAGTACGGCAAGCAGGGCGTGCCCTTGCAGCAGAGCAAGAACCTTGAGACGCTGACCGGCAGCGGTGCCGGCACCGGCGGCACCGGGGCCGCCGCGATCCCCACCTACGCGGCCGGCTCGAGCGGCAAGTCCAACTACAAGCACGAAGTGACCAACACCACGCTCGGCGTGGAAAAGACCGTCTTGCACACCACCGTCGCCCCGGGCGCCGTCACCGATGAGCACGTCTCGGTGCTGCTCGACAAGTCCGTGCCCGCCTCGGAGGTGGCCTCGATCACCTCCGCCGTCACCAACGCCGCCGGCCTTGAAACCAAGCGCGGCGACACGATCTACATCGGCAGGATGGCCTTCGCCAAGAGCGCTACGGCCGCCGCATCCTCCTCCAGCAGCATGCTCGGCTACGCCAAGGACGCCCTGCTCGGGATCGCGGCGATCGTGTTCCTGTTCTTTACCACCCGCTTCCTGCGAAAGCGCGAGCGCGAGACCATCGACCACGAGCCGATCTGGCTGAGCGAGCTGCAGATGCCGATGCCGCTCTCCGAGCTGCAGCGCGAAACCGCAAGCGCCGACCGCGAGCCCGATGTCGTGGCCAGCGGAAGCCCCGCGCGCCAGCGCGTCGAGGAGCTTGCCACCAGCAGTCCCGACACGGTCGCAAAGCAGTTGCGCACCTGGATGAAGGAGGACTGAGCCGGTGAGCATCGAGCTGCCGGGCGCCCAGGAGGCGCCCGCCCTGCCCGCTCACACGCCGCCGCGGATGTCCGGGCGGCGCAAGGCCGCGGTGCTGATCGCAACGCTCGGCGCCGAGCGCGCCGCGAGCGTGATCCAGCACATGGCCGAGGACGAGGTCGAAGCGATCTCGCTGGAAATGAGCAAACTCGACGCGATCGGCGAGCGCACCGCCGAGTCGATCCTCTCCGAGCTCGCGGCCCGCAGCGAGGAGCACGTCGCCGTCTCCGGCGGCCTCGACCTCACGCGCGAAGTGCTCGAGCGCGCGCTCGGCTCAGAGCGCGCGGAGGAGTTGCTCGGCCGGCTCTCCAGCGTGACCGAGATGCGGCCGTTTGAGTTCCTGCGCCGCACCGCCCCCGACCAGATCGCCGCGTTCCTGAAGACCGAGTCCCCGCAGGCGGTCGCGCTCGTGGTCGCCAACCTGCACTCCAGCCTCGCCGCTCAGGTGCTCGCGCGGCTGCCCGAGAGCATGCGCGCCGAGGTCGCTCTGCGGATCGCGCGGATGGGCGACGCGAGTGCGGAGATCATCCACCAGGTCGAGGAGATCATCCGCCAGAAGCTCTCGGTCGTGGTCCAGCAGGAGTACTCGACCGCCGGCGGCGTCAAAGCGCTCGCCGACATCCTCGGCCACACCGACCGCTCGACAGAGCGAGTGGTGCTCGACCACCTCGGCAGCGAGGACGGCGAGCTGGCCGAGGAGGTGCGACGGATGCTGTTCGTCTTCGAGGACATCGTCAAGCTCGACGACCGCTCGATCCAGCAGGTGCTGCGCGAGGCCGATCAGAAGGATCTCACGCTCGCGCTGCGCGGCGCGCCCGAGGCCGTCAAGGACGGCGTGCTCAAAAACATGTCCGAGCGCGGTGCGGCGATGCTGCTCGAGGAGCTGGAGATCCAGCAGCCCCAGCGCAAGCGCGACGTCGATGCTGCCCAGGGCCGGATCGTGGCGGTCGTGCGGCGCCTGGAGGAGGCCGGCACGATCGTGATCTCGCGCGGCGATGACGAGGCTGAGAGCGACGTTGTCTGAGGCTGCGACAGAGTCGAGCGCGCCGTCCGCCGCGACGCTCTACGCCTTCGAGCACCTGGAGTCATCGGCGGCGCCGAACCCCGGGACGCCCGGACAGGCGGTCGCGCGTGCACAGGCGCAGGCGGAGGCGATCCGCGAGCAGGCGCGACAGGAAGGCTTTCAGCAGGGCTTGGCCGAGGGTCGCGCCGAGGGCGAGGCCGCCGTGGAGTCGGCCGCCGCTGCGCTGGGGCAGGCGATCGAGCAGGAGCGCGAGCAGCGGGAGCAGGCGGGCCTCGCGCTCGCCCACGACGCCGTCGAGCTCGCGCTGGATCTGGCAGGCAAGGTCGTGCATGGCGCGCTGGAGCTTCAGCCGGAGCGCGTGATCGACGTGGTCCGCGATGCGCTGCGGCCGATCGCCGACCGGCGCCGGATCACGATCCTCGTCGATCCGGGCGACCTCGAGATCGTGACCGAGTCGATCGATCGGCTGCGCGCCCAGGCCGGCGGCATCGAGCTCTGCGAGGTTCAGGCCGACAGGCGCGTGGGCCGCGGCGGCGCGATCGTCCGCAACGCCGAGGGCGAGGTGGATGCCTGCGTGGCCACTCAGCTCGAGAAAGCGCGCGAGATCGTCATCGCCGAGCTCGGCCCAAGGCCGCAGCCGTGAGCGCCGGGACCGAGACGCCCGTCGAGGCGCAGGCGCTCGGCCAGACGAGTTTGCCTGCCGAGATCATGGGCAGAGCCGCAGGTGCCCTGCAACGCGCGGAGCTGCTCGGCCGCCACGGCCGCGTCAGCAACCTGATCGGGCTGATCATCGAGGCGACCGGCCTGGTCGCCGAGGTCGGCGAGGTCTGTCGCATAAGCGCCGGCCGCGACCGCCCGCCGGTCACCGCCGAGGTCGTCGGCTTCAGGGAGGGACGTACCCTGTTGATGCCGCTCGGCGAGCTGCAGGGCATCGGGCCCGGCACCAAGGTCCAGGGCACCGGCGCCCCGTTTCGCGTGGCGGTCGGCAAGCACCTGCTTGGCCGCGTGCTCGACGGCCTGGGTCAGCCGCTGGAGGACGAGCTCGCAGACGGCGGCCCGCAGGCGCCGCCGGCCGGCACCGCCCCGCGCTCGACGATCGCCGCGCCCCCGGACCCGCTGCGCCGCCCCCGGATCAGGCAGCGCGTCGGCCTCGGCGTGCGCGCGCTCGATGGCCTTACGCCCTGCGGACGCGGCCAGCGCCTTGGCATCTTCGCCGGCTCCGGCGTCGGCAAGTCCTCGCTGCTGGGCATGATCGCCCGCTCCAGCAGCGCTTCGGTGAACGTGATCGCGCTCGTCGGCGAGCGCGGCCGCGAGGTGCGCGAGTTCATCGAGCGCGACCTCGGCGATGCGATCGAGCGCTCGGTCGTCGTCGTGGCGACCTCGGATCAACCGGCGCTCGTGCGGATCAAGGCGGCGTTCACCGCGACCACGATCGCCGAGCACTTCCGCGACGAAGGCCACGATGTGATGCTGATGATGGACTCCGTCACCAGGTTCGCGATGGCCCAGCGCGAGGTCGGCCTGGCGATCGGAGAGCCGCCGGCCACGCGCGGCTACACCCCCAGCGTCTTCGCCCTGCTGCCGCGGCTGCTGGAGCGCGCGGGCACCAACCCGCAGGGCTCGATCACCGGCCTCTACACGGTGCTCGTCGACGGCGACGACATGAACGAGCCGATCGCAGACGCCGTCCGCTCGATCCTCGACGGCCACGTCGTGCTCACCCGCTCGCTCGCCCATGCCGGCCATTACCCCGCGATCGACGTGCTCCAGAGCGTCTCGCGCCTGATCTCCGACATCGCCACCCCCGAGGTGATCGCCGCCGGCCAGAGCGTGCGCTCGGCGCTCGCCGCCCTGCGCGAGAAGGAAGACCTGATTTCGATCGGCGCCTACCGCCCCGGCAGCGACCCCGAGCTCGACGCCGCCCTAGCGCACAAGCAGCGGATCGAGGCGTTCCTGCGCCAGCGCGTCAGCGAGCACAGCGACGCGACCGAGGCCGACGCCACGCTGCTGCAGATCGCCGCCTCGCTGAACGCCGCCCTGGCGCAGGCCGGCGAGGAGCAGGTGCTCGACGGCGAAGCGGTGCCGCAGCCGGAGGGCGTCCCCGTCTTCGACGCCGGGCCGTCGGCGATACCAGCGTTGCGGCTGTAGAGGTATCCCAAGCCGCGGCTAGACTCGCGGCGCCCGTGGGTAGAAAGCGCGACATCAAGCAATTTCGCCAGGCCTGCAGAGAAACTGACCTGACCCCCGATGAGCGCTATCAGGCCAGTGAGGCTTTGCATGCGGAGAAGGCGTCTGGCGCGCCGCAGGCCGACATGACCTATGGCGAAATGCTGGTCTGGCTGCGAGAATGGAAGACCTCATGGCGACAGTCGTAGCTCTGGATGCTTCCCCGGTTGGTTTCCTGCGCTCGATGCGCGGGCAGATAGTCGGTGCACGGATCGCCCATCCAGATGTGCTTCACATCGAGGTTCGAGATGCGCGTGGAGACCTCTGGCGCCTGGCAACCCAAGACGCAAGCTGGTCGCCTGCCGATCCAACCGAGCTTGTCGGGCGCTCCATCGACGACGCGCAAATCGACGAGGCGAACGGCGAGCTGCGGCTCTGGCTGTCCGATGAGTCGGTCCTCGACATCGGGCCGACTCCCGTTGACGCGGAGGACGATCCGCCTAACTGGGAACTGATTGACCCTACCGGTGTCGTGCTCGAGTTCGGCCCTGGAATGCGCTGGCAGTTCAGCAGCGCTGACACGCGAACGTCGTCTCGACGCTGACCCGAGCTGAGCCGCGACCCTTCGACAGTGGCACGCACGCCAGAGCCACAGGCAATCCTCCAAGCGCCCACCGAGGCGGCGATCTTTCTCGTCCTGTGCGCGAGTGAGGGCGCGGAGGCCGATATCCGCGAGGCGCTTGGCGACCTCGACGGCCTGATCCGCTCGGTCGGCTTCCGGATCCCCGATGGCGCGCTCAGCTGCGTTCTCGGCATCGGCGCCTCGCTTTGGGATCGAATGGTGGGAGCACCCCGCCCCGCCGGACTGCACCCGTTCGCCGAGATCGAAGGCGCTCGCCACAAGGCCCCCTCGACCCCGGGCGACCTGCTGTTCCACATCCGCGCTCGCCGCGCCGACCTCTGCTTCGAGCTGGCCCAGCGTCTGGTGCAACGCCTGCGCGGTAGCGCGCAGGTCGTGGACGAGGTGCACGGCTTCAAGTCCTTCGACGAGCGCGACCTGCTCGGGTTCGTCGACGGCACCGAGAACCCCGTAGGCGCCGCCGCGCCGGCCGCGGTCTTGGTCGGCGATGAGGACCCTGGCTTCGCCGGCGGCAGCTACGTACTCGTGCAGCGCTACCTCCACGACCTCGACGCCTGGGATGCACTCTCGGTCGCCGAGCAGGAGCGCGTCGTCGGCCGCACGAAGCTCAGCGACATCGAGCTCCCAGACGAGGCCAAGCCGAGCAACTCGCACGTCGCGCTGAACACGATCCTTGACCCCGAGGGCAACCAGCGCCAGGTCGTCCGTTACAACATGCCCTTCGGGCGGGTGGGCGAGGGCGAGTTCGGCACCTACTTCATCGGTTACGCGCGCGACCCGGAAGTGCTCGAGCAGATGCTGGCGAATATGTTCATCGGCAGCCCGCCGGGCAACACCGACCGTATCCTCGACTTCTCGACCGCCGAGACGGGCAGCCTCTTCTTCGTGCCCACGGTGGACTTCCTCGACGGCCTGCCGGACCTCGCGACTGAGGCGGTCAAATCCCCGGCAGACGCAGCGCAAGAGCGCCGCGGCGAGCAGTCCCTCGGCATCGGCAGCCTCAGAGCACCCTGAGGGTAAGCCGCCGGCCGCCGCCTACACGTCTCTGCGAGCGGTGACGATCACGCGGCCGCCTTGTGCCGGCACGAGTGTGATGTGGTGGACCTTGATGCGCTCGGACTTCTGAGTCGGGGCGCACATCTGCACCTGCCCCAGCACGGTGCACAACGTCGCCTTCATCTCCATCGCCGCGAAGCTCGCGCCGATGCAGCGCCGCGGACCGCCGCCGAAGGGGATGAAGGTGTAGGGCGGCGCCGAGCCTTCCAGGAAGCGCTCAGGCCGGAACTCCTCCGGGTCCTCAAAGGCATCGGAGCCCTGAACGAGCGCGATCGATGGCATCACGACCGCACCGGCGGGCAGCAGCCTGCCCTCGACCTCTGCGGGCGCGGTCAGCTTGCGCCAGACCCCGTCGATCACCGGGCGCACGCGCAGCGTCTCGCTGACCACGGCGTCGAGATAGGCCTCGCCGTCCTGCGCGCCGATCTCCTCTTCCAAGCGCGCCAGCGCCGCCGGATGGCGCAACAGACGCTCGAAGCACCAGGCCAGAGCGGTCGTGGTCGTCTCGTGGCCCGCGACTAGCAGCGTGATCAGGTGGTCGCGCAGCTCCTGGTCGCTGAGCGCCTGCCCGTGCTCGTCCCGCGCGGCGATCATCTGCGCGAGCACGTCCTGACGGCCGTCGGGGTCGGCACGGTGGGCCGCGATCTCCTCGAACAGCAGCCGGTCGATCTCGGGCATGATCCGCAGCGTGGTCAAAGCGCGCACGCGCGGACGCGAGGCCAGCTTCGGATAGGCGAACACGAGCCACATCTCGAGGATGCCGACCTTGGTCATCTTGCCGAGCAGCTCACGAAGGCGGGCAAGCCTGCGCTGGTCGGTGACGCCGACGACTGCCTGCAGGATCACCTCCAGCGTGATCGCCTGCATCCGTGGGCGAATTGCGAACTCCTGCCCGACCGGCCAGCGCTGCACCTCGGCGGCGGCGATCGCCTCGACGCGCTCGCGATATGCGCGCACGGCGTCACCATGGAACGGTGCGGTCAACATTCGCCGGTGACGCAGGTGCCGCTCCCCGTCGAGCAGCAGCAACGAATGCCTGCCGATCATCGGGCCCATCACCGCGTTGGCCTCGCCCGCGTGGAAGACATCGCGGTCGCCGCCGAATATCTCCTTGATCGTCTGCGGACGGGCGATCGTGACGACGTCACCGAGGCCCAGCGGCCGCAGAGTGAAGGTATCTCCGAACCTGCGTTGGCAGTAGCGCGCCAGCCAACCTGGCTGGGTTGCCCACAGCGCCGTCTGCAGCAGGCGCGGCCAGCGTGGCCCGGGAGGAAGGCCAGGCTTTGCCGCCGGCATCGAGACCGGCGCGACCGGCGCCCGCGGGGCGGTGCTTGCTGGAGAGCTCACCTCCGCCAGGACGCTACACCCGTAAAGGCCATGAGACCAACCGCACGAGCGCTTCGAGGAGACCCCCACGCAATACAGTGTCCTTGCGCGACACCGACACATCGCAGTCCGATCCGGCAACTCCTCGCACAAAGAGAGACCTGTGACCCTCGATCCAGACAATGCGACCACCAGCCACCTGCTGCGATCGCACGCTCCGATCAGCGACGCCGGATGGCAGCTGCTCGACCAGGAGGCCAGGCAACGGCTGACTCCGGCGCTGGCGGCGCGCCGGCTCGTCGATTTCTCCGGGCCCCACGGCTGGTCGCACTCCGCGACGAATCTCGGCCGCACGAGCCCGCTGCCATCCCCCGCCGGCGAGGGCGTCAGCGGCCTGCAGCGGCGTGCGCTCACGCTCGTGGAGAGCCGCGCGGACTTCGAGATCCCGCTCGCGGAGTTCGCAGACGCCGACCGCGGCGCCGCCGACCCCGACCTCGACGCGCTCGACCGGGCCGCGCATCGCATCGCTGTGGCCGAGAACGTCGCCGTCTTCCACGGCTGGGGCGAGGCGATCGACGGCATCACCGAGGCGTGTCCACATCCCCCCGTGCCGCTTGGCAGCAGCGCCGAGGAATACCTGCGCGCGATCGCGGCAGGCATCGAGCTGCTGCTGGGCAGCGGGATCGGCGGCCCCTACGCCCTGGCCCTGGGCGCCGAGGAGCATCGCCGCGTGATCGAGAGCGCCGAGCACGGCGGCTATCCCCTGCTCGAGCATCTGCGCACGATCCTCGACGGCCCGATCGTGTGGGCGCCAGGCGTCCGGGGAGCGGTCCTGCTCAGCCAGCGCGGCGGCGACTTCCTGTTCGAGTGCGGCCAGGACATCTCGATCGGATATGACTCCCACGATCGCGAGGTCGTGCGCCTGTACCTGCAGGAGAGCTTCAGCTTCCAGGCCGCCACGCCGGACGCGGCCGTCCCGTTGGCCAGATAGGGCGCCCAGGCGCGCGAGCGAACGCCCTCCCGACTCAAGGGATCGCGCGAAGATCCGATTAACCAGTCATGTCCGACTCGGATTTCCGCTTCCGCCTGGAGCGCGTGCGCGCGCTGCGCGAGCGCAAGGAGGAGATCGCCAAGCAGCAGCTCGCCCATGCGCTGAGCAGGCTGCTGGCAAACGAGGAGCGCCTGCGCGAGGTGGAGGACCAGCTCGCCGCCGCCCTCGATGGCCAGCGCGGTGCGGCCGACTCCAGCGACAGCCTCAGCGCCCAGGACCTGATCGCGCGCCAGGCGTTCGTCGAGCGCGTCGAGCAGCAGCGCAGGCAGGGCACGCACGAGGTCAAGCGCAGCGAGCACGATGTCGCCAACCGCGGCGCCGCTCTGACCGATGCCGCCCAGGAGCACCAGATGCTCGAGCGCCTGAAGGAGCGCCACCGCGCCGCCCACCTTCGTGAGCTCGCCCGCCGCGAAGGCGAGACGCTCGACGAGATCGCCCTCGACCGCTTCCGCCGAAACGTTGCCTGAGCCCTGCCCCATCCGGGGGCGCAAGCGTGCACGCACAATGAGTCGCCGATGAGCAGTCAGATCGCCAGCGTCCTGATAACACCGGCCGAAGCGGCGGCGCTCACGCGCGCGGCCCAAATCGAAGACCTCGCCGCCAAGTCTGCCGAAGGCGCCTCCCCGCCCGGCGAAACGAGCTTTGCCGCGGCGCTTGAAGCCGCGCAGGCCTCAGGCACCGAAGCCGGCCCGGCACCTGAACCGATCCCGAGCTCCGCCCCGGAAGCTTCCAACGTCGAATCAGAACCGATCGCGAGCACGACCTACTCGGGCTATGGCGAATCGCCCTCGAGCTCCGCGGAAGTCGGCGGCGCAAATCCGTCCTCAGAAGCCGCCGCCGCCAGCGCAGCCAGTTACACGGGCGCGGCAGGTGCCATCACTCCCGTGAGCACCCAGGGCGCCGCTCCCGCCGGCGCCGCAACCGCCCCAACCGGCTCCGGCCCATACGAAGCCCTGATCCAGCAGGCCGCGACGCGCAACGGCGTCGAACCGGCGCTCCTGCGCGGGCTGATCGAGCAGGAGTCCGGCTTCAATCCCAGCGCAAGCAGCAGCGCCGGCGCGCTCGGCCTGACCCAGCTCATGCCATCGACCGCCGCCTCGCTCGGCGTCACCGAACCGTTGAACCCCACTCAGTCGATCGAAGGCGGCGCGCGCCTGCTCGGCGAGCTGCTGCGCCAGTTCCACGGCAACGTCAGCGACGCGCTCGCCGCTTACAACGCGGGCGCGGGCGCGGTCGAGCAGTACGGAGGCGTGCCGCCCTACCCCGAAACCGAAGCCTACGTCTCCAAAGTGCTCGCCAACGCGCAGTCCTACGCCTCAAGTTGAAGACGCGCCGTCCGATTAACGGCGCATGACAGCACTGGCACCTCCTTGCGAGGCGCTTGGAGCGGCGACGCAGGGGCTGGCAGAAATGCCCGACGCAAGGCCCCCCGACGGACCCGGCTTTAAGGGCGCGCTCGAAGACTCATTGGCCCGGACCGCCATTGCGGAAGGCCACCAAGGCGAGGAACGCGGCGAAGCGTCAAGCGTCGACCGACGCGAAGAAGCGCATGGCCACAATGGCAGCGCTTCCTCAGGCGCGGTCGAAGCGGCTGCGAGCGTAGGCCCCCCGACACAGGCCGCGCAGGCCACGACGGGCTCAACGTCGCAGCCCGCTGAAAGCACTGATCCCGGCGCAAGCTCGGCACAGACCACGAGCGTAGATGCTCACGGCCACGGCAAGCCTGCACTCTCCCCGGACGCGAAGGACGGCGCCCCGCACGTCAGCGGTGGCCCCTCGACCGGCTCCGACGCCGCCACGACGGCGACGAGCACACCCCCAGCCATCGCCACGGTCACCGCGGGCGCTACAGCCAAGACAGATGCCGACTCCGCACCTTCGGCGTCGCCCACCGGCGATCCGGCGACCCCAAGCTCGACGACGAGCCTCCAGCTCCACGCGCCGACCCCTGCTATGGGTCATGCCACGAGCCAGGCCACAGGCAGCGATGCCACCAGCGGCAAAGACGCAACCGACTCGAGCTCGGTTGACAAGGCTCCCGGCACTGCTGGCCAGACCACCCGCGTAGGCGGAGCGCCCCGTCTCACCGGCGAGCAGGATCAGGCCCCAGCGAACCAGCCATCTCCCCAGCCCGGAAAGGCGCCGGCCCCCTCGTCGGATCCGCAGCCAACAAATGCGCCGAGTACGAGCGCGCCCACGCCTGCGAGCTCCTCGACCACGGTACCCGGAGAGGCACTTCAGAGCAGTGGCGAAGCCCCCGCGAGTTCCCCCGGCCGCCGCCCGGCACCAGGCGACGTCCGACTTCGCCTTCCGTGGCTCGACGGGAGCGCGCCAAGCGCCAACGGGCCCGCGAAGAATCCCGCCCCGCTTAGCGCGAACACAGCACCAATGCCGGCCGCTCCCAAACAGGCTGCCGTGAGCGCGCCCGCGCGGACACAAGAGCCGTCGAACACGACGACTGCGGCCGGCCACCTCGTCGCTGCCGATACCACGCAAGCACCGACGAACATACCCGCGACCGCAAGCACCCCAGGCACCACCTCCCCCATCGCCGGCTCCACCGCCCCGGGACAAGCCGCCCCGGCGCCGACCCCAGGCGGCCAGGCCACGCCCTACCTGGCCAACATGCAGGAGACGATCGAGACGATCCATGCGACCGTCGCACTGGCGAGCAGCCAGGGCGCGGCCCAGGCTCAGATCTCGCTCGAACCGGCCGAGCTTGGCGCCCTGCGGATCCATCTGACCCAGACCAGCGAAGGCCTGGTCGCGCGCGTAAGCGCCGAGACCGCGGCCGGCGCCCAGGCGATCGCCTCCGGCCAGGGCGAGCTGCACAGCACGCTCAGCTCGCTCGGCATCTCGCTGCTGCGCCTGGACATCGGCGCCTTCTCCCAGCAGGAAGCCCGCGCCGGCGGCCAGGCTCCCCAGCAGTCTCAGCAGCAGGCAGGACGCGCCGCCGACCTGGCCGAGGAGGCCGAAGAAGCCGCGACCTCGACCACGACCGCAGCGGTCTCCCTCTCCTCCAACAGCGCGTTGATCGACGTGCTCGCCTGATCGAGTGGAAGGAACGGACAGATGACCCAGATAGCGAACGCGACGATGGCAAGCGCCACCCCATCCGCCGGCAGCGAAACCGCGGCGACCAACCCGAACGGCACGCTCGGCCAGGAAGGGTTCCTGAAGCTGATGGTCGCCCAGCTCCAGGAGCAGAACCCGATGGAACCTGGCAACAGCAACGAATACGTCAACGAGCTCGCGACCTTCACCGAGATGGAGCAGATGACCAACCTCGCAAGCTCCAGCGAGCTCTCCGGCGCCGTCCAGCTGATCGGCCACGAAGTCTCCTACACCAACGCGCTCGGCAAGCTGGAAACCGGCACGGTCGAAGGCGTGCAGCGCACGAGCTCCGGCATGACGGTGACGGTCGGCGGCCAGACCGGCATCGAAGTGTCCAAGGTGACTCAGGTCGCTTGAAGGCCGGCAACGATGAGCGCGATCGCCAACCCAGCTCTGCTGCCGCCCGGCGCGACCCCTGCGCCCGCGCAAGCCGGCCGCCCGGGCACGCCGACGGGCCCCGCCACGGCGCCCACCCCCACCGGCGCCCCACAGCCGCCGTTCGCAGACGTGCTCGCGAACGTCTCAAAGCAGTCACCCACCGGCGAGCTGCGCTTCTCCCGCCATGCGCTCCAGCGCGTGGAACGTCGCGGCGTGCCGCTGACTGCCTCGACCCTCGGGCGGCTTTCCGAGGGAGTCGGACGCGCCGCGGGCAAGGGCTCGCGCGCCTCCGTAGTGCTTGTGGACGGCACCGCTTTCGTGGTGTCGGTGACCAACAAGACCGTGCTCACTGCGGTCCCGCAGGAGCACATGAAGGAACAGGTGTTCACGAACATCGACAGCGCCGTGATCGCATGACGCTGTCACAACCACGCGGCTGGACCTCTGTGAGGAGGCCGCAGAAGGAGATGAGCAAACCATGATGAGTGGAATGTATGCCGCGATCAGCGGCCTCGACGCAAACCAGACGATGCTGAACGTGACGGCGAACGATCTCGCCAACGTCAACACCGTCGGCTACAAGGCGGTCAGCACGACCTTCGCCAACTCGCTGACGCAGGTCCTGCGCGGCTCCTCCGGCGCCAACGGCTCCACCGGCGGCACCAACCCGGTCCAGGTCGGCCTCGGCGTCCAGGTCTCGGCGACGACCAACGAAATGGGCGAGGGTGCCTTCCAGTCCACCAACAACCCGCTCGACGTCGCGATCGAGGGCAACGGCTTCCTGCGCGTCGGCACCGGCACCCCGCCCGCCGCGGCGCCCTACACGACCGGGCTGCCGAGCACGGTGGATTACACCCGTGCAGGCGATCTGACCACCAACGCCAACGGCTTCCTGACCACCCAGACAGGCCAGTACGTGATCGGTCGCAACGCCGTCGCGACCACCAAGGAAGGCGTGACCACCTACGCGCCGGGCACCGAAGACAGCTACATCGAGATCCCGCCGGGCTCGGCGAACGTCTCGATCGGCGAAGACGGCGCGGTCAGCTACCTCGACGAGAACCCGGAATCGCCCACCTACCAGCAGCAGGTGACCGCCGGCTACCTCTCGCTGGCCCAGTTCCCCAACGAATCGGGGCTGGAGCGCCTCGGCGGCTCGATGTGGGCGCAGACCCCGAACTCCGGCGCGCCGATCGTCGGCACGCCCTCGACCAAGGGCTTCGGCGCCACGATCGGCGGCGAGCTGGAGATGTCGAACGTCAACCTGGCCAGCGAGATGACCTCGATGATCACCGCCGAGCGCGGCTACCAGGCCAACTCACGCGTGATCACGACCGCAGACGAAATGCTGCAGGCCGCCGTCAGCATGGTCCAATGATCACTCTGCACAGGCTCAGCCACGAGCAGGAGTCCTTCCAGCTCAACCCCGACCTCATCGTGCTGGTGGAGTCGAAGCCGGACACCGTCATCACGCTCGCCACGAGCGCGAAGGTGGTCGTCGCCGACACCCCGGAGCAGATCCGGGACGCGGTGTGCCGCTGGCGAGCAGAGGTGCTCGCCGCGGCCCCGCGGCAGCCGCCCGCGCTTACGGCCATCGCCGGCGGCGCCCGCTGAAGTATCGGGCGCGCGTGTCGATGAACGAGGTTGATGAGGTCCGCGCGCGCGAGCACAGATGAGAAGAGTCGATGAAGGCAGCCACAGCCATCGGGATCGGGCTGGGAATCTTCGCGCTGCTGCTCAGCGCGATGATGGACGGCACCAGCCCGGCCGCGTTCATCAACATCCCGGCGCTCGTCACGATCATGGGCGGCACCGGCGGCGCCGTGCTGGCGAGCGTCGGCATGCGCTCGATGAAGCGGATCCCGAGCCTCTACAAGATGAGCTTCTCCGCCGAGCCACCGGACCTGCGCGCACGGTTGGACCTGCTCGTCTCCCTGGCCGACAAGGCCCGCCGCGAGGGCCTGCTCGCGCTCGACTCGATGCTTCCAGACATCGAGGACTCCTTCACCCGCAACGCGCTGCAGTTGGTCGTCGACGGCACCGACCCCGAGATGGTGCACACGATCGTCGAGGCCGAGGTGGAAGGCATGGCCGCGCGCCACGAGGCGGCCGCCAAGCCGTTTGAGAAGGCCGGCGGATTTGCGCCGACGATGGGGATCATCGGCACGGTCATGGGCCTGGTGCACGTGCTGCAGAACCTCTCCGCGCCCTCGACGCTCGGCCCCTCGATCTCCTCCGCGTTCCTTGCGACGCTGATGGGCGTCGGCTCGGCCAACGTGATCTTCCTGCCCGTAGCCAATCGCCTGAAAGCGATCTCCGCCGAAGAGGTCGAGCTGCGGATGATGACGCTGGAGGGCATCCTCTCGATCCAGGCCGGCGATAACCCACGGCTGGTCGCCGACAAGCTGATGTCCTACCTGCCGCCGGTCGAGCGCGAGCAAGAGCAGGCGCAGGCGAGCGGCGGGCGGGCGGGCAGCCTGCAGCCGGAGGCCGCCTAGCCATGGCCAGGGGCCGATCCCGCTCTCGCAGGCGCCACGGCGGCGAGGAGGAGGAAAGCGCCGAGCGCTGGCTGCTGACCTACGCCGACATGATCACGCTGCTGATGGCGCTGTTCATGGTGCTGTTCTCGATCTCCTCGGTCAACATCTCGAAGTTCAGGACGCTGCAGCAGGCCCTCAAAGACGCCTTCTCAGGACAGATCCTGCCCGGCGGCCGCGCGCTGGAGCACACGGGCTCAACCGAAAGCGAAAGCCACGTGCCGAACCCCACCGCCGCGACCACGATCGTGCCCTTCTCGCTGGAATCGAAATCGAGCACCAATCTGCGCACCACGCCCGGCGGCGCAGCGAGCGCCGCCCAGCAGGAGCAGGCCGGCTTCGAGCGACTCAAGCGCGAAGTCGAAGCCTATGCCCACCAGCACGGCCTGAGCTCCGACGTCCAGGCGGTGATCGAACCCCGCGGCCTGGTCATCAGGCTGCTCACCGACAAGCTGCTGTTCGCCTCCGGCAAGGCGACCCTGTCCACCGCCGGCTACCCGCTGCTGGAAAAGATCTCCTCGCTGCTCCAGATCGACAGGGTGCACCCGATCGCAGTCGAGGGCAACACCGACAACGTCCCGATCCACACCAGCGAATTCGAAAGCAACTGGGAGCTCTCCGCCGCGCGCGCGAGCACGGTCGTCAACTTCCTGATCGGCCAGGGCGTCTCCGCCAGCCGCCTCTCGGCGATCGGCTACGCCGAAGAGCACCCGATCGCCAGCAATTCCACCGCCGCCGGCCGCGCGCGCAACCGGCGCGTGGAGATCGTCCTGCAGCGGCTGTACTCAGACCCCGAACAAACCGGCGAAACCGAAGGCTAGATCGATGCTCAAAGGCAAGCGCAAGTTCATCTCCATACCCGTCGTGCTGATCGTCCTGATCGGCGCGGGCTACTCGTTCGCCAAGCCCAAGCCGGCCGAAAAGCTGAAGATCAAGGGCACGATCTACCAGCTGCCGGCCAGCTTCCTGCTGAACCTCCAGGGCAGCCATTACGCGAAGATCAACGTCGCGCTGCTGCTGCCCCCGGGCCAGAGCGACGGCGCCAGCGCGACCGGTGGCACCTCCTCGGGAGGTGGCGGCGAAAACGAACAGGGAACGCTGCCCGAGGAAGCCGTCGTGCGCAGCATCATCACCAATGTCGTCACCGGCCAGAGCAGCAGCCTGCTGATCGAAGAACGCGGCCGCAATCAGATCAGGCAGGAGATCCTGCACGACATCGAGAAGCAGACCGATGTGAAGGTCGAATCGGTGCTGTTCCCAGACCTCACGATCCAGTAGCAGCGAGAACAGGAGAACCCGTGGCACAGGAGATCGAATACGAGCAGCTGGACTCGAGCGCCCCGCTTTCGCCGTTGGACGGCGAGGTGGATCTGCGCCGCATCAGCGGAATCCCGATGGAGCTGAGCGTCGAGATCGGGCGCACCCACATGACCGTCGGCGAGACGCTCTCGCTGCGGGCCGGATCGATCGTGACCCTCGACCGCTTCGCCGGCGAGCCGGTCAACCTGCTGGTCAACGGCACGCCGATCGCCACCGGCGAGGTCGTAGTCGTCGACGACAAGTTCGGGCTGCGCATCTCCCAGGTGATCGAGGAGAGCGACCTGCAGCAGGAGGCGGCCGCCGAGGCCGAGCAGGCTCAGGACGTCCCGGCGGCACAGCAGGGCTAGAGGAGGAGATCGGGATGAGCACCGCGACAGTCGCAGAGCCCGAGCGCTCGCCGGCGCAGGACGAGGAGGCGGAGGCGGTCGCCCACGTTCAGGCGCTCGATTTCTCCCAGCCGACGAAGTTCACCACCGAGCTGCGGCGACGCATCGGCCGCGTGCACAGCCCCTTCTGCAAGGCGCTTTCGATGCGGATGGCAACCGATCTGCACGCCCCCGTCGAGGTGCGCCAGATCGACGCGCGCCAGCTCTCATGGACGGCGGCGCGAGCCTCGCTGCCCGAGGAGTCGCTTCTGGCCGCGGTCAACGTCAAGCCGATCGGCCGACAGATGCTGCTGGCGCTGGAGCTGCCGCTGGTGCTGCGATCGCTCGACTGCCTGCTCGGCGGCAGCCCCGAGCCCTCGCCACCGAACCGCAAGCTCAGCGAGATCGACTGGGCGCTCTCGCGCCGGCTGATCGAGTCGGTCGTGCTGCAGCTCTCGCTGGTGTGGCGCGACCTCGGCGGCCTCGAGCTCGCCCTCGGCGAAATGGACCTCGAGGGCGACGCCGGCCTGATCGTGCCGATCGGCGAGCCGACGTTCGCGGTCACATTCGAGTGGGAGACCGCCGGCCTGTCCTCCACCTTCTCGCTGCTGCTCCCGTGGGCCGCGATCGAGCCGGTCGCGGGCGAGATCCTAGGCAGCGGCGGCCTTGCGCAGGACACCGACCCACGCGAAGCGGGCGCGGTCCACCGCGGGCTCTCCGCCGCAAGCGTGCTGCTGCGGGCCGAGATCGGCGCCGCGACGCTGCCGGTGGAGCAGGTGCTGGAGCTGCAGCCCGGCAGCATGCTGCGCCTCGATGCCCGCGCCGATCAGGGCGTGACGCTGCTGGCCGAGAACGTCCCGCTGGCCCGCGGCATGCCGGGCCGCAGCGGCGTGCGACGCGCGATCAAGCTCACCACGCCGATCGAACCGGAGAGCGAGCTCGGCATCCGCTGCGCGCCCGCAGCTTCCGCGCCCCCTCAGCCCCGGGCGCCGGCCGACCGCCGGGCGAGCCTCGAAGGGCTCGCCCGCCTGCGCGGCGTGGACCTGCGCGTATGGGCGGAGCTGGGTCGCACGCACATGTCGCTCGGTGAGGCCCTGCGACTGCCGCAGGGCAGCGTGATCGACCTCGACCAGGGCGCCGAGGACGAGATCGAGCTGTTCGTCAACGGCCTCCCGTTCGCCTCGGGCACCCTCGCGGTCACCGCCGAGGGCGACTGGGCGATCCAGGTCGGCTCGCTTAGCTGACACGCCGAAATTGCGGCGCTAAAGCCGGCGACGGTCCGGCCGATGACCTGGGCGACTCTCCTCGGAGTCTCCCTCGATGCCTAGGTCGATCACGCCTACCCGCGCGACCGTTACGGTCGCCATGCTCGCGCTCGGCTGCGCGCTGCTCGCCCCTGGCGCGCTGCTCGCCCCTGCCGATGCCTCGGCCGCCGGCGTGATCGCCAAAGCAAGCAGCGAACACAAAGCGCTGCACCTCACGGGCACCACGAGCAGCCCCGCAAGCAGCACCGGCGGCGCAAGCCTGGTGCGCACGATCGTCGGCCTGGCAATCGTGATCGCGGTGGTCTGGGGGCTCTCCTGGGTGCTGCGACAGGTCAAGTCCGGCCGCGACGCCAAGGCCGCCGGCCTCGGCCTCGCCAGCATGGCCACGCTGCCGCTCGGCTCCGGCCGCTCGCTTCAGCTGGTGCGCGCCGGCAGCGACTACGTGCTGCTGGGCGTCGCCGAGCAGGGCGTCGTCCCGATCCACCGCTACAGCGAGCAGCAGGCGCGCGACGCCGGCCTGCTGCAGCTCTCCGCCGGCAACCCGATGCTCGCCGACCAGCCGCCGATCGGCGGCCCCACCGGCGTCCCCGGCCAGGGCCCCCAGACCGCGCTCGACCGCCTGCGCAGCTGGACGGTGCGACCGTGAACGTCTCCTCCAGCAGCGCAGTCCAGATCCTGCTGCTCGCAGGCGGCCTCACCCTGATCCCCGCGGTCCTGTTCACCGTCACCGGCTTCAGCCGCATCCTGATCGTGCTCGGGTTCATCAGGACCGCGGTGGGCACAACCACCGCGCCTCCGAATCAGGTGCTGATCGGCATCGCCCTGTTCCTGACGATCTTCGTGATGTCGCCGACGATCAGCGCGATCAACAGTCAAGCGCTGCAGCCGCTGGAGCACAAAACCATCAGCACCGCCGGGGCCCTGGAACACGCCGAGGTGCCGCTGCGACAGTTCATGTTCCGCCAGACAGAGGCTCAGGACATCTCGCTGTTCGTCAGCCTCGCGAAAATCAAGCAACCCAAGACCCAGGCGGAACTGCCTACCCAGGTGCTGATCCCCGCCTTCATCGTCTCGGAGATGAAGAGCGCATTCCAGATCGGAGTGCTGATCTTCCTCCCATTCCTGATCATCGACCTGATCGTCTCATCCACGCTGATGAGCATGGGGATGATCATGCTGCCGCCGACCTTCATCTCGCTGCCGCTGAAGATCCTGCTGTTCGTCCTGGTCAACGGCTGGGACCTCGTCATCAAGGCTCTGGTGCAGAGCTTCCACCAGTGAATCGGGAAACGGGATGAGCCAGGACACAGTCGTCAACCTCGCCGCCCAGGCGATCACGCTCGCGCTCAGCGTCGCGGGCCCGCTGCTGCTGGCAAGCCTCGTGATCGGACTGGTGATCAGCGTCTTTCAGGCCGTCACCCAGATCCAGGAGCAGACGCTCTCGCTGATCCCGAAGATCGTCGGGATCGTGCTGGTGATCGTGGTGCTGGGTCCGTGGATGGTCAACAAAATGGTGACCTACACCCAGAACCTCTACGGCTCGATCCCCTCGATGGTGGGCTCATGAGCAAGCTGCTCTCAGAGCTGGCCGGCGGCGAGCTTGCCGGCTTCATCCTCGTCCTGGCGCGCGTGGCGCCGCTGTTCGTGGTCGCGCCGCTGTTCTCCTCGAAGATGCTGCCGCCGCAGGTGCGCGGCATCGTCGCCGTGGGGATCTCGCTGGGCCTCGCGCCGATCGCGCTGCACGGCCAGCACATCCCCAGCAACCCGGTGAGGCTTGCAGAGCTCGTGGTCGAGGGCCTGCTGACCGGCCTGGCCTTCGCCTTCTCGATCGCGGCCCTGTTCGCCGCGTTGGAATCGGCCGCGGCGTTCCTCGATGCGATCTCCGGCTTCTCCTTCGGCTCGCTGATCGACTCGATGAACGGCCCCCAGGCCGGCGTCATCTCAGAGCTCTACGCGATCATCGGCACCGCGATCTTCCTCGCGGTCGGCGGCGACGGATGGATGCTGCGGGGCATAGCGCGCACCTTCCAGCTCGTGCCGCTGACCTCCGGCCCGCAGATCAAATCGCTGGTCGGCGGCGCCGAGCAGGCCTTCGCGACGATCTTCACCTCCGCCGTAGAGCTCGCCGCGCCGGTGATGATCGCGCTGCTGGTGACCGACGTCGCCTTCGGCGTGGTCTCGCGGGTCGTGCCACAGCTGAACGTCTTTGCCGTCGGCTTCCCGACGAAGGTCGTGGTCGCGCTCGCGCTCGTGGGCGTGACGCTGCCCTTCGTCGCGGGCTGGCTCTCAGAACAACTCTCGACGAGCGTCGGCGCCGCCTTGACAGCGCTGCACGTCGCATAGGCCATGGCCGGCGAAGACCGCACAGAGAAGGCAACGCCCAAGCATCGCGAGAAGGCCCGCAAGCAGGGCCAGATCGCGCACAGCTCCGACCTGAACGGCGCGCTCGTGCTGATCGCCGGCATCGTCACGATCGCCGCGCTCGGACCGCACATCGCCCAGTCGATCGGCGACTGCATGCGCGCGATGCTCGCCGAGATCGCCCATCCGCACGCCGTCACGAGCGCGGCGGGGCTCAATCAACTGCTGAAAATCGGCCTGACCACGATGGCGCTGACCGTCGGCCCGGTCGCGGGCGCCTGCCTGGTGGCCGCGATCCTCGGCAGCCTGGCGCAGGTCGGCTTTCGCCCCCACCTGCAGGCGCCGAAAATCGATCCCCACCGGATCTCGCCGATGAAGGGCGCAAAGAACATCTTCGGGCCGAACGTGCTCTTCGAGACCGGCAAGGCGACCACGAAGGTGCTCCTCGTCGCCGGCGTCGCGGCGATCTCACTGCTGCCCGACATCGGCGGCCTCGCCTCCAAGGTCGGCATCCCCCCGCTCGCGCTCGGCGGCCTGGCCGGCGGCAGCGCGCTTGGAGTCGGCGAGCGCGCCGCGTTCGCCTACGCCCTGATCGGCCTGATCGACTACGCCTGGCAGCGCCGCCGCAACGAGAAGGCGATGCGGATGACCAAGCAGGAGGTCCGCGAGGAGGTGCGCCAGCACAACATCTCGGCCGAGCTCAAGGGCGCCCAGCGCCGGCGCCAGATGCAGGCCGCCAGGGCCCGGATGATGGCCGCGGTGCCGACCGCCGACGTGGTGGTCACCAACCCCACCCACTATGCGGTCGCGCTGCGCTACGACGGCAGCCGCCCCGCGCCTGAGGTGGTCGCCAAGGGCAAGGACCTGATCGCCGCCCAGATCAGGAAGGTCGCCACCGAGCACGGGGTTCCGATCGTGCCCGACCCGCCGCTCGCGCGCGCTCTGCACGGCTCGGTTGAGATCGGCCAGGTCGTCCCGGCAGAGCTCTACATCGCGGTCGCCCGCGTGCTCGCCTTCGTCTATCGCGTCGCCGGGCGCAAGCGCGCGGCCGCGGCCGCAGGAGGCGCACGATGAGCGCCCCCGCAGCAAGCGCCCCAGGGGCCGCAGAGACGGGCGCGATGAGCGCGGTGCGCCGGATGCTCCGCTACACCGACATGCTCGCCGCGGTCGGCGTCGTGGTCGTGATCACGATGCTGGTGGTGCCGCTGCCCTCGGCGCTGCTCGACGTGCTGATCACGCTGAACATCTCCGGCGCGCTCACCGTCGTGGTGGCGACGATGTACGTCAACAAGCCGCTGCAGTTCGCCTCGTTCCCCAGCCTGCTGCTGCTGACCACGATGTTCCGCCTGGCGATCAACGTCTCGGTCACGCGCCTGATCCTCACCAACGGCGAAGCCGGCAGCGTCGTCAAAGACTTCGGCCAGTTCGTGGTCGGCGGCAACGTCGTCGTCGGCCTGGTGATCTTCCTGATCCTCGTCGTGATCCAGTTCGTGGTGGTGACAAACGGCGCCGGCCGCGTGGCCGAGGTCTCCGCTCGCTTCACCCTCGACGCGATGCCGGGCAAGCAGATGGCGATCGACGCCGACCTCAACGCCGGCCTGATCACCGAAGATCAGGCACGAGCGCGCCGCAAGGAGATCGCCGAGGAGGCCGACTTCTACGGCGCGATGGACGGCGCTTCGAAGTTCGTCAAGGGCGATGCGATGGCGGCGGTGATCATCACCGGCATCAACCTGCTCGGCGGGATCGTCGTCGGGATGCTCCAGCACGGCCTTCCCTTCAGCGAAGCGACGCACAAGTACTCGATGCTGACCGTCGGCGACGGCCTGGCCGCCCAGATCCCGGCGCTGCTGATCTCGGTCGCGACCGGCATCATCGTCACCCGCTCGGCCTCCGACCAGGACCTCGGCTCCGACATCGCCGGGCAGATCCTGCGCCATCGCAAGGCGCCGCTGGTCGCCTCCGGCGCGATCTGCCTCTTCGCGATGATCCCGGGCCTGCCGAAGATCCCGTTCCTGCTCGTGGGCGCGATCTTCGGCGCGATCGGCTGGAGCCTGCGCAACGGCATGCCCGGCGATGAGGAGAAGGCACCGGAGGCCCTGCCTGCCGCCAAGTCGCCAGGGGAGGAGGCGCTGGAGCGGATCGGCGTGGACGCGCTGGAGCTCGCGATCGGCTTCGGCCTGGTGCCGCACGTTCAACGGCAGCTCCGGCGGCAGCCTCGTGCGCCGCGTGAGCACGATCCGCCGCCAGCTCGCCGGCGAGCTCGGGATCGTGATCCCCGCGGTCCGCATCCACGACGAGCTCGGCCTGGACTCGCACGAGTACGTGTTGAAGATCCGCGGTTCGGAGGTCACCCGCTGGCGTGTGATGCCGGGCCATCTGCTGGCGATGGACCCGGGCGACGCCGACTCCAGCCTGCAGGGGATCGCGACCACCGAGCCCGCCTTCGGCCTGCCCGCCAAGTGGGTGCACGAGAGCTCGCGCGCCGAAGCGGAGGAGCTCGGATACACCGTCGTGGATGCCGAGTCGGTGATCGTCACGCATCTGACCGAGACGATCCGCGGCCACGCCGCCGAGTTGCTCACGCGCCAGGACGTAAAGACGCTGCTCGATCAGCTCAAGCAGAGCAACGCCGCCGTGGTCGAGGAGATCGTGCCCGACGTGCTGACCCTCGGCGAGATCCAGCGCGTGCTGCAAAACCTGCTCTCCGAGGGCGTCGCGATCAAGGACCTCTCCGTGATCCTCGAGGCGATCGGCGACAAGGCGCGCGTCACGCGCGACGTGAGCCTGCTGACCGAGTACGCGCGCCAGGCGCTTGGCCGTTCGATCACCGCGCCGCACCTGGAGGAAGGCATGCGCCTGCGCGCGATCACGCTCGATCCCGCGATCGAGCAGGAGGTCGCGACCTCGATCACCCAGACGGGCGAGGGCGAGTACCTGGCGATGGAGCCCACGCGGGCGCACGCGATCATCGGCGCCCTGCGCGCCCAGGTCGAGAACGCCACCGCCCGCGGGGTGCGCCCCGTGCTGCTCTGCTCAGGGCGCGTGCGCCGCCACCTGCGACGGCTGACCTCCCAGGCTCAGCCGCACCTTCCGGTCTGCTCTTACAACGAGATCTCACCGGGCATAGACGTCGAGACGATTGGAGTCATAAACGCATGAGCACCGCAACCCAAACCCTTCCGCAGGCCCCGGAGGAGCAGTCGCTGCCGGCCGACGCGCCACAGCCTCCGCTGCCCGTCGGTGAGAGCCTCCCCGGGCGCCTGTTCCGCGGACGCACCGTCGCGGAGCTGATCCCGCGCATCCAGGCCGAGCTTGGCCCGGAGGCGATCGTCCTGCGCCGCCGCAGCGGCCTGGAAGGCGGCCTGGGCGGCTTCTTCCAGCGCCCCTTCGTGGAGATCGAAGCGCGGCAGGGGGGCGCCAGGATCGACCTCTATGACGGCCGCGTTGAGACTCCCGCGCCGAGCGACTTCAGCGCTCTGGAGCTCGCGAGCATCCCTGCGCAGCCGACTGAGCCGGACGTCGGCGACTTCGTGGGCGCGCTTGCGGCCGCCGGCATCTCGATCTCTGACACGAGGCCGACCGAGACCGGGGAGACGGCAGCGCCCGTCGCGGCCAGGCCGCTCGCGGCGCCGCACGCGCTGGCCGCCTACGCCGACGCGCCCGCCGAGCCGGCCCCTCCCGCCGAGCCGGCCTCACCGGCCTCACCGGCCGATCTCGCCACATGGGCCCCCGCCCCAGCCGCCACGCCGGCCGGCCCCGCCACCGCGGCCCCGTCGAAGACGCGGCGCACGGTCGCCAAGGAGCTGCTCGCAACGGGGATGGACGAGCGCTTCGTGGAGGAGCTGATCGACGCGGCGAGCGTCCACGTGCTCGCCTTCAGCCCCCGCATCGGACTGCGGGGCGCAGTGCGGATCGAGCTGGAGCGCCGAATCCCGGTCGCCTCGCCGCTGCCGACCAGGGGCGCGGCGATCGTGCTGGTGGGGCCCGGCGGCGCCGGCAAGACCCGCGCCGTCGCCGCGCTCGCGGGCGCCTACAGGCGCAGCGAAGCACTCAAGGCATCGTGTGCGTTACTGCTCGCCGACGGCGAGGACGGCACTCTCAAGATGGTCCTCACCCCCGCGATCGCGACCCCTGCAAACGCCTCTGCGCCGCGCGCGCTGCGCGCCCTGGCGGCCACTCGCGCCGAGGGTCTGGCGCTGATCGACACCCCCTCGCTCTCGCCGGCCGATCAGGCCCAGGTGAAGGCGCTGGGCAAGCTGCTCTGCGCCGTGAAGCCCGACCGCGTCACGATCGCGCTGCCGGCGACGCTCAGCGCAAGGGCAAGCGCACAGCTTCTGAAGGCGCTTGCGCCGCTCCGGCCAACAGCGCTTGCGATCACTCATGCCGACGAGACCGACCAGCTCGGTGTCGCGGTGCAGGCGGCCTGCGAATCGGGGATCGCACCCGAGTACCTGCTCGGCAGCGCTCGCATCGAGCGCGCCCTGACCACGCTGACTCCCGCGAGCCTGGCGCAGAGGCTGCTGCAATGAAGCTGCGATGGCGCGAGCGCTCCGAGCAGCAGAGCGCTCCCGGACTTCCCCCTGACTTCCAGATGCCAAAGCCGCAGCAGCCGGCGACGCTGGTGATGCCCGACGGTGTGCACCTGCCCGCGCGCATCGCCGGCAGCGAGGGCAAGACCCTGTTCGTGCTCGCAATGGTGCGTCTGGATGCGGGGCTGAGCGGCGAGCGGCTGCAGCAGATCGTGCTCGAGCTCTCCGGCGGCAAGGGCGTCCTGCGCCTCGGCGGCACGGTCACACTGCAGGACGGCGAGCTGCTGCGGTTCGCGAACCTGCACTCGATTGACGTGGTCCAGCGGCGTGAGTACGTGCGCGTGCGAGCCACCAGGCCGGTGCAGATCCTGCTGGATGGCAGCTCTGCCGCGATCGAGAAGCTACTCGGTGGATCTCAGCGGCGGCGGCATGCTGCTCGGCGGCCTTGACCACGTGCGGGTCGGCGAGCGGATCTCCTTCCGCCTGGCCACCGAGCCCGACGGGGGGAGCGCTTCTCAGATCGTCGGCACCGGCAGGGTTGTGCGCAGCGATCCCGGCGGCAGGCGAGCAGTCGCGTTCGACTCGATCAGCGAAGGCGACAGGCGCCGCCTGATCAAGTTCCTGTTCGAGTGCCAGCGTGAGGAACGTCGCAAGGGCTTGCGTGTGGAGGGCTCGGATGGACGCTGAGGCAACGCGCGTGCAACCTGCGGTGAACACCGAGCTGCCGGGCACCCACAAGCCGAGCATCGCCGAGCACCCGGGCGCCGCCCGCCACGTGCGCCAGGCGCGGCAGGCGGCCGGCCTGATCGGCTTCGCGGTCACGGGCTGGACCTCGATGGCCACGAGCACGTTGGCCGAGACGCTGCTGCGGGCGCTGGTCGCCGGGATCGTCTGCCAGGTCGTCGTGTGGGCGGCCGCGGTGGCGCTGTTTCGCCATCTGATCGTCGCCGAGCTGAAGAGCCGGGAGCATGCGCTGGTTCTCGCTGCCAAGGCCCGCGCCAAGGCGCAGGAACGGTGATGATCGATGGACCGCATCGAACCGATCCGGCCAAGCCTTCCGTCGATCGACACGACTCACGTGCGCAGGATCGCCGAGGAGCGCGAACGCAGAGCCGCACAGCAGCGCGAGGGCAGACAACGAGATGCCAAGCGCAGGCGGGCACAGGCCGACCCGGAGCAGGAAGAGAACCGCGAATGGCTCACCGACGAGGAGCCAGGCCAAGGCGAGGACCAGGACGGGCCCCGCAGGATCGACGTGAGGGCATGAGCGGCCACACGTTCGTCCAGGGGCTCAAGTTCGCCGGTCCACCGCCGATGTACAGGCGGACAGGGCTGACAAGGAGTCGGCCCGGGACTAGTAAACCAACGTCATCAAGGAGATGAACGCATGTCCCTTTCGATCAACACGAACGTCGCTGCGCTGAACGCGCAGCGCAACCTGCAGGCGACGGAAAACAAGCTGGCGACCTCGATGGAACAACTCTCATCGGGTCTGCGCATCAACACGGCGGCCGACGATGTCGCCGGTTACGCGATCAGCCAGCGTCTGGAAGGCCAGATCAACGGCCTCAACCAGGCCTACCAGAACAGCCAGGACGCGGTCTCCCTCGTCCAGACTGCTCAGGGCTCGCTGAACGAGGTCCAGCAGATGCTGCAGCGCACCAGGACGCTCGCGGTGCAGTATGAAAACGGCACCAACTCAGCAGAAGACAAGAAAGCGATCGAAGAAGAGGTCACGCAGCTGAACAAAGAGATCGAACGAGTCGGTGAAACGACCAAGTTCGGCGAAATCAAGCTGCTGGAAGGCAAAGAAGAAATCAAGTTCCAGGTCGGCGCCAACGACAAAGAAACGATCGGCGTCAAAACCTTCGAACTCGCGGCAAACGCGTCAGTGGCGAAGGTGCTGGCGGGCAACCTCGGCGGTGCCGAAACGCTGAAGGAAATCGACTCCGCGATCAACGCCGTCTCCACGGCAGCCGGTGAATTCGGATCGGTCCAGGACCGCCTGCAGTACACGCAGAGCAACCTGGAAATCTACAGCCAGAACCTCGCTGCGGCGAACAGCTCCATCAAGGACGTCAATATGGCCGAAGCCATGACGAACTTCACCCAGGAGCAAGTACTGCAGCAGGCCGGCACAGCGATCCTCTCGCAGGCGAACTCGCTGCCCCAGGCGGTGCTGAAGCTCGTCGGCGGCTGATCGCCACCCCTCTTCCTGAAGCGGCGGCGCCCTAGGCGGCGTCGTCGCTTCAGCGAAGCCCTCCGCGGCGATCTCCACGCGCGCGGGGGACACATAACGCTTGCTCTGGCCACGGACGGCCGGCGCAGCCACATACCGCCGATTCATCGAGGGAACGGTGGTCGAGGCGGGCAGCCCTACCATAGGCTGCCCGCCTCGTCGTTTCTCCGGGGCGCAAGCCCATGCCCCTCTCTCAATCTGGCCCGGCAGCGGCCGATCACAGGGGCGATGTCCATCGAATCGGCGATCCAGCGCGTCGCGGCGATCGAAACCGCCCTCGCCAACCCGGCCCTGCTGATCGAGAGCTCGATCCCGGCCGCGAGCGCGAGCAGCACTCTCACGCGCACCGGCGGCACGCAGGCGCCAAGCGGCTCGAGCTCCTTCGCACAGGCGCTGGAAGAAGCAAGCGCGCCGACAACCGCCGCGAGCCCCTACCAGACCACCGCGGTGGGCAGCCCCTCACCCGACGCCACCACCGGGCAGCGGATCGTCTCGATCGCCGAAACGCAGATCGGCCAGACCGAGCAGCCGCCCGGATCCAACGAATCGCCCGCGATCGCGCAGTACCGCACCGCGACCGCGGGCGCGATCCCCGGCGCTCCGTGGTGCGCCTACTTCGCCTCCTGGGTAGCCCACCAGGCCGGCGAGCCGTTGGGGAGCCAGGGCCAGGGCCTTGGCGCGGTCTCCGAGATCTGGTCATGGGCGCAGAGCACCGGCCGCGCGATCCCCAACGGCCCGGGCGTCGTGCCGCAGCCCGGCGATCTGATCGTCTTCGGCGACGAGCACGTCGGCATCGTGCGGCAAGTGCTTCCCGACGGCAACATCGAAACGATCGAGGGCAACTACGAAAACAAAGTCGCCCGCAACATCCGCACTCCGAGCGAACCGACCGGCTACGTGAACATGAGCTGAGAAGCTCGCCCTCTGCGGGACGCGGGCTCGCGGACGACAGCCCGCTTCCAGCTCTCAAGCCGCCGGCTGTGTAAGCCGAATGACTCTTCATGGAGGGATCGTGGCTGTGCCCAACCGAGCTCGATCGCATGCGTGTCGTGGACGCGAATGCTCGCGTGCGCACGATCCGTCATGTCGGCGCCGCCTCGATCGGCGTCGCGCTGCTGATCGCCGTGCCGTGGGTGGGATGGTGGACTCTGATCCCCTTCGCCGTCGCGGCGCTCAACCTCTGGCACATCGATCGCCGCATCGCCCGCAGCCCGCGGCCTGAGCGCGTCAGCGCGCTTGGCATCCTTGTCACGGTCGCGATGCTCGCGGTGGGCGTCGCGATCAGCGGCGGTCCCCGCAGCCCGGCACTGCCGTGGATGGTGCTTCCCGCCGCGATGGTGGCGGCGCGCTTTCGCCCGCAGGTCGTGATCGCGGGTCTTGCGATCACGGTGCTTGCGATCTTCGGGGCGACCCTCGGCGCCGCCCCGGATCAAACGATCCACCACCCGGTATCGGTGCTCGCGACGCTGGCGCTATTGATGAGCATCGTCGCGATCGTGTGGGCGCTGCAGGCAGCCGAGCTCCACCACCGCGACGAGGCGATCCTCGACCCGCTCACCGGACTGCTCAATCGCCACGCGCTCGCGCCGCGCTTCAACGAGCTCTCACAGCAGGCGGAGCTCACCGGCCAGCCGATCTGCCTGGTCCTCTGCGACGTCAACGGCTTCAAGGCGATCAACGACGAGTTCGGCCATGACCGCGGCGACGCGGTGCTGCGCGACATCGCCTATGAGCTTCGCAAGCGACTGCGCTCCTTCGAGCTCGTCTACCGTCTCGGCGGCGAGGAGTTCCTGATCGTGCTGCCGGGGATCGACCTCGCGGGAGGCCGCCGAGCTCGGCGAGCGCCTGCGACTGGCGATCGCCGAATCCAGGCCGACCGGCATCCCCACGACGATCTCGCTCGGGGTGAGCGCCGGCCGCGGCGAGGATGCCTCCTACGAAGCGCTCTTCAGGACCGCCGATCAGGCGCTCTACGCAGCCAAGCGCGCCGGGCGCAACCGGGTCAGCACCGCGGAGTCCGCACTGCATGCGCCTGCTGCTGCCGGAGCCGGACAGCTGCTTGCCGCCGGCGAACGACTGCCGGAGCTGGTCTGAGCGTCGCTTTTGTCGCTGCCGATATTCGCAGTTGGAATGATTAGGGCAGAAAAGCCGCAGGTCCGACTATCAACGCCGTCGCGGATCTGACAGGATGCAGAGTGTGTCCGACTCTTCAGAACAGAGACGGCCGCCACGGAGCACGTCCGCTGCCGAGCGAGACCCGGGCTACAACCGCCACAGCGTCTCCGTCAACAGAGGGTTTGCGATCCTCGAACGCTTCACCGGGCAACGCGGGTCGGAGAGCATCGCCGACATCGCCGCATCCGTCGATCTGCCTCGCTCCAGCGTTCATCGCTACATGCAGACGCTGGCCGTGCTCGGACTCGTGGAGCAGCGTGGAACGCCGCGCCGCCGCTACCGGCTGACAGCCGCCGCCGGCGGTCCGGGCATCGTCGCGATCGCCTGCACCGGCCTTGGTGCAGCCGCGCACGACGAGCTGGTCGCGCTTCGCCGGGACAGCGCGTGCACCGCCCGGCTCGCGATCAGGCTGGGACTCGACGCGCTGCTGGTCGAACAGGCGGTCAGCTTCGCACCGGGCCAGGGTACGCTCGCACTCGATGCACGCCCGGGCACCCAAATCCAAGACGCTCACTGCGCACTGCGGCAGGTGCTGCTCGCCGACCTCGATCTCGACGCGCTGCCGAACGAGCTGAGGCGCCGAGGCCACGCCGCGCACGCGGCGCTGGCCGAGGTGCGCAAGCGCGGCGTGGCGATCGAGGAGGGCGCCGGCAGGGCCGGCTCGTGCGCGGTCGCGGTGCCGATCGTCCTCGCCGACGGGGCCGAGGCGATCGCCGCGATCGATCTGATCGGACATGCGCCCGAGGTCACGCTTGCGATGCTTCGGGCACACCTGGACAAGCTGCAGGCCGCCGCGCGGCGCCTGGCGCCGATCGTCGCCGAGCTGCCCTGGACGCGGTGGCGCCCATACCGGCGCCGCACGAGCTCAACCGAGCAGGCTGGCCAGCGCTGAGCGGGCCTCGGCGCTGCGCTTGGCCTCGGAGTGCAGTTCCTGCGCCAGCGCGATCACCCACTCCTGCGGGTCCAGCGCCTCGCGCTTGACCCGGATCCCCCGACCTCACGCCCGCGCCACGCCTCCACGCCTCCGTCCTGCACGTTCAGCGAGAAGCAGCTGGCGCCGAGGCGCACTTCGATCTCCTTGACTCGCTGATCTTTGGAGAGCGGGCTCTTGCGCCGGCGCTGGACCTTCACAGCCGACGGCAGCGCCCCCTCGAGCTTGCTCGCCAGCACCTCCACCGAGACGGCCAAGTCTCCGCCGTCGAGACGCAGCCCGGCGGCATCGAGGTCGAAGTCCTCCTCTGCAGCCACCCTTCGATTCTAGAGTGCTTAGTTGGAGAGATCGAGCACGGGAGTCGGCGGCTCGATCTCCCCGTCGTGACCCTCGGCCTCGACGATCGCGGTTCCGATCGCGAAGAACTCGATCGTGTGCGAGCCCCAACCGTGGCTCTTCTCCTGCAGGTCCACGCCGACGATGCCCCTGGCCTGCAGCTCCTGCGCCTCGCTCTGCATCCGCTCCATCGCAAGCTCGCGCGCGTCGTAGAAGGCCTGGGTGAAGTTGGAGAGCTCGACGTTTCGCCCGGTCTGGCCGAGCGACTGCAGCATCCCGCGGCGGGCGACGTGGTAGACGCAGCTGCCCATCACCATCCCGACCGGGCGATGGCCGGTGCGCAGCAACGTCCAGAAGTCCTGCCCGGAGAGATCGCTGGTGAACGGCCTGCCGTTGCTCGCCCGGTGCAGCACCCCTTCGCGGTGCTTGACGGCGGTGCCGATCGCGATGAACTCGGCCATGTCCTGGCCCCACTCGTAGCGGCCGATGTCAAGGCGCACGCCGACCACGCCGTCGGCGCCGAGCTGGTCGGCCTCCTCCTCCATGCGCGTCATCGCCAGCTGCCTGGCCTCATACATCGCCTGCGAGAGCACGGTGAGCTCCTGGCTCTTCTTCCAGCCCGCCAGCTGGATGCCGATGTGGTAGATCGAGCTGCCGACCACCAGCCCGACCGGATCAAAGCCGGCCTGCCTGATCAGCAGGAACTCATTCACGGAGAGATCGGAGGTGAACAGGCCCTGCTTGTTCTGCGCCAGCCGCTCCCTGCCCGCCTCCGGGACGCCCTCCAGCGAGGTGGGGTCGTATGTGATCTCGCTCTCGCCGTCGCTCATCTGCCTGCTCTCCTCTAGCTCGTCATCTCGATTGCCATCATCGGCGACGGCGCCTTGCGCGCAGACGCCGCCTCCTCGCGCACCGCGGTGCCGATCGCGCTGAAGCTGACGACCAGGCCGCTGCGCTCACGGCCAGCGCCGCCGACCGTCTGGCTGCGTGTCGTGTGTCGCACGCGCACGCCGACGATCCCGGAGGCGCCAAGCGCCTGCGCCTGCGCGCCGATCCTGCCCATCACCTGCTCCCTGGCGGTGTAGAAGCACTGGGTCACGTCGGTCGAGCTCGAAGTTCTGCATCGCCCCGCCGCCAAACGAGGAGCCCATCAGCAGGTTGTAGACCCAACTGACGAAGAACACCGACGTCCAGGCGACCATCCCCACGGGCTCGACGCCTGCATCCAGCAGCTTCGCGTAGTCGGCGACCGACAGCTCGGTCAGCACCGGCGGGCGGCCATGCTTGTGGCCCTCGCGGCCCACCGCCGTGCCGTTGACGATGTACTCCACGGCGCCATAGCCTCCCGCTTCGGCCCAGTTGGCCGTGCCGCTGCGCACGTCCACGCCGACCACCGCGGCCGCGCCCACGCAGTCCGCCTCCTCGCGCAGGCGCGCAAACGCGCGGTCGCGCGCCTCGTTCCAGGCCTGCGAGATGACGCGCAGCTCGGTCATCGCCACGCCGACGTTACCGCCCATGCCCCAGGTTTCTTCGGTGGGCTGATAGCCGACCTGGTAGATCGAGCATGCCCATCACCTGGGAGAGCGGCTTGACGCCGAGCCGGTGGCAGAGCGCGAAGTCCGCCACGGAGAGGTCCGACGTGAAGGCGCCCTCGCCCTGTTGCAGCTCGCGCAGCCGGCGCTCCGCCGAAAGTGGGATGCCGCCAGCTTGCAGACGCGCGAGCGAGGCGTCCTGCTCGCTCTGCCCTTCCTGGAGGCTTGAACCGTCGTCGCTCATCGGCCCGCGGGATGCTACAGCCGGACGGCCGATGGCGCGCTGCGCAAGCGCTCGCCGAACCCAGCCACGAATGCCAACTTAGGGTAAATTGCCCAAAGGCTGAGGCAGGCCCGCCAGGCTCTACTTGGGGAACAACCTGTTGACAGCCTTGGGGTCGCCGAGCGCATCGAAGGCGACCAGCATGCCCGAGCCGTTGTATGTGAGCACGTCGGCGCTCTCGACGGTGTCGCCATCGAGCGAGATCGTGGTAAGCACCACGACCTTCTCGCCGTCGGCAATGAAGTCGTGCGGCTGCGTGCGAAAGCCCTTGCCGACGAGCTTGCCCCACAACTCGCCGACCGCCTGCTTGCCTTTGTAGGTCCCTGTCAGCGCATTGTCGCCGCGCGTGGTCCACTCGATCGAGTCGTCGATGTTCCGCATCGCGCCTGCCGCGTCGCCGCCGGCGAACGCCGCATATGCGTCACGAGCCGTTTGCTTGTTCTCTTGTGCGCCCATTGATCGCTCCTTCCTCGATTATCCAAACCAGACCGGTCCACGATAAGCAGGGGCCGGCCGGCGGGCATCCGTGGAGGCCCGCACCTATCCGGCGGCGATCTCTCCTCGGCGGACCGACCTCACGGTGCTTGCTTTCGCCGCCGAGACCCGCAGCATCACGGTCGATTCGCCCGGCACCTGTGCCGAGATCGCGCCGGACGTCGTCGATGTGCGATGCGACCAGAGGTTGCGCAGCTGGTAGCTGCCGGCGTGGGCCATGCCGATCGCGGCGGCGCTGGTCGAGATGCGCAGCGACTTGGAGCCGACGTTCAGCAGCGCGACTGCGCGGTCGCCGCCGTAGAGCGGCTTGACCCAGACCTGCCCTTCGCCGCTGGAGCTGAGCAGCCTGCCCTGGATGCCGGCGGGATCCTGGTCGATCGCTATCACTTCTTCGTTCTTGAGCGCGTTCAGACTTCTCGGCGTGATCGTAGTCAGGTTGTCGCTGACCATCATCGGCGCGGCCACCATCGCCCACATGCTCATCTGCGTCTTGAACTGAGCGGCCGTGAGGCCCTGGTCGGGCGCCAGGTAGTCCGGATCGTTCCAGTGGCCCGGGCCGGCGGCTTCTGGATGCGCGGCGTCGGCGTCGAGGTTCCTCAGCACCTGCGAGAAGCCGACGATCCCCGGGAAGCCGATGTCGGTGTCGGTGCGCCAGCTGTTGCCGTCGCTGGGACCGAAGCTGTAGGAGGTGAACGCCGATTCGTCATACGGCGGTTCCCCTTCGATCTGGCCCGGTTCCCTGAAGTCGCATATAGAGAGCAGCATCGGACGATGGCTGGAGTTGTGCTCCAGCGCCCTGTGGAAGGAGGCGTAGGCCTTGGCGGGATTCAGATGCATCTTCCCGGCCCCACAGAAATCGACCTTCACCGCATTGAACCCCCACGCGGCGAAGGTGTTGGCGTCCTGCTGATAATGCCCGTAGCTGCCCTGTTTGCTGCCGCCGCATCCTTCCCTGCCCGCGTCTGTGTAGAGGCCGACGAGGAACCCCGCTTTGTGCAGCGTGCTGGCAAGCCAGGCCATGCCGTGTGGCCACTGCGAGCCTGTTGACGGCGATTTCGCCCTTCGCGTTGCGCTGCCCCTGCCACCAGCCGACATCCAACCATAGGAGCCTGTAGCCCGCCTTCTCCAACCCGTCGGAGACCAGCTTGCTGGCCTGCGTGAGAATGATCGACTCGTTGATGCGCGGGCCGAGCGCGAGATAGGTGTCCCAACCCATGTAGGGCGTGGCGGCAAGCGTCGCCTGCGTCTGGACCGCGGCGCTGCCCGCCGCTCTGCCGACCGCCGGTCCGGATGCCAGCAGGGCGAGCAGGCAAGCCGGCATCGCGAGCGTGGCCCGGCGCAGGCTCACCTGTGGCGCCTTGCGCCGTGTGCATGCCTGTGCCGGCGGGCCCCCGCGTGGGCGGTCTGCGCCACGACGCTCACCTGCTCTCTCGCCAGCCTCGCGTTCAGCACGCCGAGCACCGTGCCTTCGACCGTCAGCTGCGCGGAGAGGTGTTTGTCGGTAGAGACCAGCCGCCTGCCGGTGGCGTTGAGCGCCATCGAGATCGTGCGCTGCTTGCCGGCCGGCACCCGCGCCTGGCGGGCAAGCAGCGTGACCGGCTGGGAATGCTCTTGCGGCGAGCGCTGCGAGGGTGTGCGAGCGCTGACGGCGAGCAGCTTGCCGCCGCGCAGCGTCTCGACGGCCGTCAGACGCAGTTCCAGCTCGCAGGCAGGGTCGGCCTGCGGCGAGCAGCTGACCGGCAGCACCAGCCTGCCACCGCTGATGCGGGCCGCGCCGATCGCCGTCTCGCCCACCGAGGGAGGCAGACCCTCGGCCGGAACCGCGACGAACGCGCTGCGCGCGCTTGCGCTGCCGGCCGCCACGGTGGCGGTCACTTCGCATTGCAGGTGCTGGCCGGCGTCTTCTGGACCGATGTGGTAGATCTGATTGCTCGCATCGGTGATCGGTGAGGCGTCGCGCCACCAGGTGTAAGCGAGCGTGGCGGTGGCGCCGTGGATGTTCGCGTTGCAGGAGAGCCTGTCGCCGATCGCAGGCACGCCCGTGATGTAAGGGGCGGGATGAATGAGCGTCCCCGTGATGGTCGCCGTGGTGGTGAAGGTCCCGTCCGCGCCGACCTCTTGCCCCATGGCGCTGGCGGCCACCAGCCTGTAGTGGTATGCCGTGGCCGGCGTGAGGCCGGCGAGCGCGGCCGAGACTTCGACCGCCGCGCTGCCCGGACCAGGAGCGCTCGCACAGGGCACGCTCTGGCCGTAGCTGCTGCTCGTGCCGTATTCGAAGCGGCAGAAGGACAGCGGCGCATCCTCCGGATTCACGGTCCCCGCCACGCTCGCCGTGCTCTGCGTGACACCGGAGGGCCCGCCGGTGCCGACGGCGGGAGCGGGCAGACGGCCGATGGAGACTTCGCCGTTGACCCCGGCCGCGACGCAGAAGCCTTCTGCCAGGCAGGAGATCGCGGTCGGTTCGACGAGGCCGATTGGCGAGGAGCTCCAGCCGGACGGGAGCCCGGTCGGGTCATCGCTCGCGCGCGCGGCGCCCCCGTGTTCGCCGTGTTCGGTGGCCACGCACAGGCCAGTGGATACGCAGGAGACGGCGCTCAGCGCTTCGGCGCCGATCGAGGTCAAGGTCCAGGTTGGCGAGACCGGGTCGCTGCTTGCGATCACCGCGCCGGCTTCGCCGACCGCGACGCAGAGCCCGCTCGGCGCACACGACACGCCGGCCAGCTGACTGGTGGAGTCGAATCTCACCTGCTGCCAGGAACTGGCGCCGCCAGCCGGTTCCGAGCTCGAAAGCACGCCGCCAGCCTGATCGATCGCGACGCACAGCGATTGGCTTGCGCAGGAGATGGATCTCAGAGGCTCGCCGGTTGCTGGGAGTTTGGTCCAGGTCGCATGGGTAGGATCGCTGCTGCGCTGCACTTCGCCAGCCTCGTCAACGGCGAAGCACACGGACTCAGAGACGCACGAGATCGAGTCCAGAGCGCCGGTCAGCTTGGCGGCGGTGTGCCAGGACCCCGAAGTCGGATCGCCTTCGATCACGTCTCCGGCGCCATCGACGGCGACGCAGAGCGACGAGGTCGGGCAGGAGATGCCGTCCACGGCGCCGCCGATCGACCGGCCCACCGACCAGGACAGCGGCGCAGCCGCACCGGCACCGGTCGGCGCGCTCAGAGGCGCCGCCGCGGCCAGGGCGAGACTCAGGCATGCCGCAAGCCTGCGGAGCCCGTGGTGAGGTTTCAGGCCCACAGCCTCAGGCAACTCGTCTGAGACTGCGATGTTGCGGTCATGAAGGGCATGGTGTCAGAGCAAGGGCGCGCGTGAGCCTGCCGGCCGATCTCGCACGCCGGTCACAGACCATATGCCTGCGCGTCATCCCCGCTTGTGAAAAGTCTGCAATGCCTCATCGCACCCGCACCGCGCGCAGCGCGTCGGCGAGGATGATCGGGTGGTCGAAAGCAAGCTCCGGCAGCGCGTCGAGGGCGAACCACCGCGCATCGCTGGCATCGTCGGCGCCGGCGACGTCTACCCGCTCGGCGATCTGGACCAGATAGACGACCGAGACCGTCCAGCCGCGGGGATCGCGCCCCGGCGTGTCGTAGACGCCGAGCAGCTTCAGATCGCTCGCCCGCAAGCCCGTCTCCTCGGCGAGCTCGCGCGGAGCGGCCCGCGCAACCGGCTCGCCCTCCTCGACAAAACCCCCTGGAAGCGCCCATCGCCCCCGAAAGGGCGTGTTGCCACGCTGAATCAAAAGCACCTCGGGCGTTTGAGCAGCCCTGATGACCACGACATCGACCGTGAGCATCGGGCGCGGGTAGGCGCCTTCCATCGTACCTCCTCGAATCTGCCGGCAGGTCACTAGATTATTCGCGTGGCGACGGCACGATCGGCGCTCGCAGCGCGACCGCAAGCCGCATACCGGGCGCGCATGGCCGAGCACTCGCGGATCTGGTTGCTGCTCGCAGCGACAACGCTGGTGGCCGCGGCGCTGCGCCTTCCCTTTCTCGGACACTCGAGCCTGTGGTTCGACGAGATCTACACCCGATCGATCCTCGGCGAATCGAGCCTCGCGGGGCTCTGGCGCCACATCGAAGCCACAGAGTCCACGCCGCCGCTCTACTACGTCCTCGGCTGGCTGACCGGAGCGCGCAGCGCCGCGGCGCTGCGGCTGATCCCGGCGCTCGCGCTGACCGCCGCGGTGCCGGTTGGATACTTCGCCTTTCACCGGCTGATCGGATCGCGCGCAGCCCTGGCCACCGCGGCCATCCTCGCGGTCAACCCGATGCTCGTGGCCTACTCGACCGACGCCCGCAGCTATGGCCTGTTCGTGCTGAGCGCGCTGCTTTCGGTGTGGGCGTTCTCAGCACTGGTCGAGCACGGCTCGACTCGACGCTACGCGCTCTGGGTGGCGACCTGCGTCGCCTGCATCTGGACCCACTATTTCGGCGTCTTCATCGTCGGCGCCGAGGTCGTGGTCCTGCTTGTGGTCCACCCGCAGGCACGGTGGCGCACGGTCGGCTGGAGCGCTCTGCTCGGACTCTGCCTGGTCCCTCTGATCTCAGTGGTCTCAAGCCAGACCGATAACGAACGGTCCGGCTTCATCGCCGCGATGCCGCTTGGCAAAAGGCTGATCGAAGCGGTCCGGCAAATCGCTATGGGGGCCAACGTGCCACGGACTTGGCTGGAGGCAGCCGGCCTTGCGCTCTTCTGCCTGCCCGTCGCCGCAGGCATCTGGATGGCGATCAGGGCTCGCGGGCGAGCGCTGATGCTGCTGGCGATCGCCGCAATCGCTTTCCTGACGCCGTTGCTGCTCTCCGCGCTGCACATCGAGGACCGCTTCTATGCGCGCAACATGATCGCGACCCTGCCGCTGGCGGCGGCGCTCGCCGCCCCGGCGATGCTGCGCCTGCGAGCCGCGCCGCTGGCGCTCTACCTCACGCTTGCGACCCTGACATCGGTCTGGGTTGCGACCAACTGGCGCTACGAGCAGACCGACTGGAGGGGAGCCCTGGCTCGGATCGAGTCGATCGATCCGGGGGCGCCCGTGGTAGCCGTCAACGAATTCAGCGTTCCGACGATCGAAACGTACCTGGGGCGCCACCCCGCGCCGAGCGCCGTCCTCGCCACGCGGGCATGGATCGTCGTGGAACCAATGCGGGCTGCCGGCCACCGCGCGCTCGGCCCCGCCCCGACCCCCAGCCTGCCCGGGTTCGTGACGCTGCAGAGCACGCAACTGCACGGCTTCCGGCTGATCCTCGTGGGCGCGAGCAAGCCAACGCCGATAGCGTCGGGCGAGCTCGCCCGTGCGGCGCTCTTTGCGGGGCGCTAAGCGCCCCAACCCCCAGCGACCGACACCCCGCCCCACTCCTCGGGGGCCTTGTCGGCAACCGTCTGCGAGAAGGTCCACCGGTGCCCGGCGAAGTCCTCGGCGTTGTACTGGCGCTCTCCGTACTCGAAGCTCCGCGGCTCCATCAGGATCTTCGCCCCCACCTGCCGCGCGTGCTCGCAGTGGGCGTCAACGTCCTGCACCCGAACCACGACCGAATGCATCTCCTCTCCCGGGCGCGGCGGCAGGCGCTCCCCACGCACGTCCCCCACGATCAGCGCGCCATCTCCGAAGCTCAGCTGCGCCCGGTGGTTCTCACCGATCCAGACGCGCTCGCGGAATCCAAAGGCGGCGCACAGCCAATCGACAGCCTCGCGCACGTCGGGGTAGGTGAGTACCGGGATCACGGCGGCATTCGGGATCGAGCGGTTTGACTGCATGGACTCGCAGCTCCTTGTGTCGGGGGTCTGTGAAGATGGCATGACTCGATAGGCTCCGCGCAGCCCATCCCGAGCAGGAGGAGCAACATGGCGGACATCCCAACGCTTTACGTGTGCCACGGAGACAAAAAGGGCGCGAAGCTGCACCCATGCGCCCGCGTGCAGGAGGCGATGCGCGCGAAGGGCATCGAGTACGAGAAAGTGGTCGCCGCGAAAGGCAACCCGATCCCCTTCCTGCGCAAAGGCTCGCGCGAGGAGCTGCGCAGCGCCACCGGCGAGACGACGCTGCCCGTGCTCAAGCTGCCCGACGGAACCGTGATCGCGCCATCGCGCGCGATCCTCTCCTGGGTCAAGCAGCAGCCGACTGCCTAGGCCTAGGCGATCCCCTCGATGAGCATGTGCAGGCCGGCGTGGCGCACCCTGCCGGGAGTCAGCCCCGCCGCCCGCATGATCTCCTGAACCTCCTGCGGACGGCGCTCGCGTCCGCCCTCGCAGGCGACGAGCATCAGCAGGTCGGCCATCGAGCTGACCGGGCTCGGCCGGCGCGGGTCAAGATGCTGGTCGATCGTCACGACCCTCGACCCTGCAGGCATCGCGGCCGCTAGGTTGCCGAGGATCTTCGCGCACGCGTCATCGCCCCAGTCGTGCATGATCCACTTGAGCACGTAGACGTCGGCGCGCGCCTCGATTGCGCCGAAGAGATCGCCGGGCTGACGCTGCACCCGGTCCAGCACCCCCTGGGATTGCAGGAACCCCTCTGCCTCGCTCAGCACCTCCGGCGAGTCGAGCAGGATGCCGCTCGCGCCCGGCCTGCGCGCCAGGATCGCCGCCAGCAGCGTGCCGATGCCGCCGGCCACATCGCAGATCACGCCCTCGCGCGGCCAGGGATAGGCGCGCGAAAGGGCCGCGAGGTCGACGCTGGTGAGCTGTCTCATCGCCTCGCCGAAGCGGGCGCCCTCCTCTGGGTGCTCTGTGAAGTAGTCCCAGATCGAGTTGCCGAACGCGCGACGGTGCCCCGAGGGCTGCTCGCCACCCGCCAACTGCCCCCCGAGCTCGCCGTGGGCGGAGGCATTGAGCGTGGATGCCTGATAGGCGGCCCATGAGGCGATCGACTGCGGGTGATCGCTGCGCAGCGGCGCGCCCAGACGAGCCAGGCGCACCCTGCCATCCCGATCGAGGCGGACCAGACGCGAGGCCGCGGCGGCCCCCAGCACGCGCAGCGTCACCTGCTCTGAGAGCCCCAGCTCGCGGGCGATCTCGCGAGGGTCGCGCCTGCCTGTGCCGATCGCGTCGGCCAGGCCGGAGGTAACGAGCACGCCGGCAAGCCGCGTGCGCTGCATCCCGGCGATGAGATCCCACAGCGCCGCCTCGGCCGGCAGCAGCCGGTCGGCCAAGCCCTGCACGCGGGCGCGCATGCCGAGCCCGAAGCGAACGGCTGTGTACGGCACGGGAAACGGCGGCAGCGGCACAGCCGCCACAGCTTATGCGGAGCGGGCGCCCATCGCGCACAGCATCCTCGCATGGCGCCGCAAAAGGCGCCGGGGTGCTACAAGCTAGGGTCGTGCCAGCCTCTGCCGAGAGCAATACACCGCTGACGCGCCTCGCACGCGCGCGCGTGCCAGATCGCCACTTCAGGTACCTGACGCTTGCGAGCGTCGTCTCGCTCGTCGCGCTGATCGGCAGCGGCGGATGGGTGCGCCTCTCCGAATCGGGCCTCGGCTGCCCCACCTGGCCGAAGTGCTACTCCAACCAGCTCGCGGCGCACGACACCTACCACGCGCTGATCGAGTTCGCGAACCGCTGCGTGATCACGACCGTCGGCGTGCTCGTCGTGCTCACGCTGATCGCGGCGATCAGGAGGGGGCATCCGCGCCGGGATCTGACCTGGCTCTCGGCCGGCCTGGTCGCCGGCTATGTCGGCGAGGCGGTGCTCGGTGGCATAACGGTGCTGCTGAAGCTCGCGCCGGAGCTGGTCGCCGCCCACCTCGTGCTCGCGATGCTGCTGCTCGTGGATGCCGTCGTCTTGCACTGGCGAGCGGGCGACAGCAAGACGCAAGCCTCGGCCGACGAGGCGGCGGAGCGCGCACCGAGCGTCGGCCCCGACGTGCGCCGGCTGGGGCAACTGCTGCTGGCTGCGATCACCGCCGTGATAGTCCTCGGCACCGTCGCCACCGGCAGCGGCCCGCGCGCGGGCAGCCCGGACACCAAACGCTTCCCGTTCAAGTTCTCCTCCACAGTCGAGCTGCACGCAGTGGTCGGCATGTTCCTGTTCGGGCTCGTGGTCGCATCCTTCTTCGTGCTGCGAGCGACCGGAGCGCCGCGGCGGATACGCAAGCTGCATCTGCTCCTGGTCGCGATGCTCGCCCTGCAGGGAATCGTCGGCTACGTCCAGTACTTCACGAAACTGCAGATCGACCTCGTAGAGATCCACATCATCGGCGCCGCTCTGCTGGTGATCGCGCTCGTGCGCTTCAACCTCGAGCTGGGACCGCCACGAACGCCCGATCAGGGACTTGCCGCCCGCACTCCCTCCACGATCGCGCTCCCGACGAGATCGGCCGCGAGAGCCTCGACCGCGTCATAGGGCGCGGCCGCGGCGCCGCTCGCCAGACAGAAGATCGTGTCGCCGTCGTACATCGTGTGCGACGGCCGGATCGCCCGGGCCATTCCGTCGTGGGCGACTGTCGCGATGCGGTTGGCCTGATCCTTGCTCAGCTTCGCGTCGGTAAGCACCACTCCGATCGTCGTGTTGGCGCCCGGCAGCAGGCCCGAGTGCCGATCCCAGGAGCCCATCTGCGCGACCCACTCCTGACGCTGCTCATCCCAGATCCCGCCGACGCTGTTGACGACCATCACGGCCGCCACCCTCGCCTGCGCCGCCATACCCGCGACGATTCCGACGCCGCCGGGAGCGACCTGCGACCCGTCGCCACCCTTGGCTACGGTCGCGCCCGTTCCGGCGCCAACCGCCCCGATCGCCGGCGTGCGATCGGCCGCGGCACACGCCTCGTATCCCGCCTGCGCATCCGGCCGAGCGCGTGGGTCCCCGGTCGGCAGATCGAAGATCACCGCGCCGGCAACGATCGGCACCCTCACGCAGGACAGCTGGTAGCCCACCTCGTGCTCCTCCAGATAGCGCATCATCCCGCTCGCGGCCGCCAGCCCGAACGCGCTGCCCCCGGTCAGCAGCACCCCGTGGATCTGCTCGATCAGCATCCCCGGCCGCAGCGTGTCGGTGCCGAGCGTCCCCGGCGCGGCGCCGCGCACGTCCACCCCGCCGACCGCCCCCTCGGGCGCAAGCACGACCGTGCAGCCCGTGCGACCGACGGTATCGCTCCAGTGCCCGACGAGAAAGCCCGCGGGCAGCTGATCGGGCGCGAGCGGCCGGCTCATCCGACCGCGGCCCCCTCACGCGCCGCTTCGGCAGCCACCAGCGGCTCGCCACAGAGCTCGCGCGAGAGGCGGGCAAGCAGCTCGGCGACCTCGGGGGCCCTCTGCGCGCTGCCGTCTGCAAGCGCCTCGGAGAGCAGATCGCACCTTGCGCTGAGCAGGCGCTGAGTGTGCTCCTGCCCGGCCGGCGTGAGCGCCCGCGCGCCGTCCTGCCCGATCACCAGCCCGCGCTGCGCAAGCTCGGCGACCACCGCCGAGACCCGCTCGGCGCTCGCCCCTTCGCGTTCGGCGATGCTCTGGGCGGCCGGGAACCCATGCTCGTCGATGTGGACCAGCGCCCAGGTGGCGCCGGGGCTGAGCGTCAGCCCCGCCCGCTCGGCGAGACGCTCGCGGAAGCGTTCCCGCTCGTCCCGCGTCGTGACGCGAGTCAGCGAGCGCTCGATCTCGGCCAGCGAGTCGGGCGCGCGCGGCGCGGCCATCCCGTCCTCCAGGCCAGTGCTGGTCGCAGGCGCCTCGCGCAGCGCGCGCTCCTGCAGGAACCAGCTGAGCACGAACCCAAGCCCGGCGACGATCGCGGCCATCAGGAACACGGGGCTCAGCGAATGCACGTAGGCGTGCTGATAGGCGCTGCGCGCAGCCGGCGGCAGCCGTGCAACATCGGCGCCCGTCAGTCGCGCGCCGTGGCTGACCTGGACGCCGATCGCCCCGGGCAGAGCACCCCGCAGCTCGCTGGCCAGGCGCGTGGAGAACATCGTGCCGAAGACGGCTGTGCCGAGCGAGCCCCCGATCCCGCGCAGCATCGTCACGCCCGAGGTCGCGGTGCCCAACACCTTGTAGTCGACCGCATTCTGGACCGCAAGCACGAGCACCTGCATCACCGACCCGAGACCCAGTCCGAACACGAACAGGTACGCGGCGCTGGTCGTGGAGCTGGTGCTCACGTCCAGATGCGAGAGCAGCAGCAGGCCGATCGACATCAGCGCGGTGCCGAGGATCGGGAAGACCTTGTAGCGGCCAAAGCGCGAGATCAGCTGCCCGGAGGCGATCGACATGATCAGCAGTCCGAGCATCATCGGCACGAGCTTGAGGCCCGCGGCCGTCGGGGAGGCCAGATCGACCGTTTGGAAGTAGAGAGGGAGGAAGGTCACTGCCCCGAACAGCGCAAAGCCGACGATCAGCGAGAGCCCGCCCGCGACGGCGAAGACGCGGTCGCGCAGCAGCGGGATCGGCAGCACCGGCTCACGGGCGTGACGCTCGGCAAACAGGAAGCACACGATCAGCGCCACGCCGAGCACGCCGATCAGCACCACCTCCGGTGAGGCCCACGCCCAGGTCGTGCCGCCGAGGCTCGTGACCAGCACGATCGCGCTTAGCCCGCTTGCGAGCAGGCCGGCGCCGACATAGTCGATCGAGGGGCGCCCCCGCGGCGCGGTCGCGGGAAGCGTCGCCGCGATCACGGCCAGCGCGACCAGCCCGATCGGGATGTTCACGTAGAAGATGAAGCGCCAGGAGACCGCCTGCACGAGCACCCCGCCGAGCAGTGGCCCCGCCACGCTCGCGACCCCGAAGACGGCCCCGAAAAGCCCCTGGTAGCGGCCGCGTTCGCGCGGCGGCACGACGTCGCCAATGACGGCCTGCGTCAGCACGATCAGTCCGCCGGCGCCAAGGCCCTGGACGGCGCGAAAAGCGATCAGCTCGGTCATGCTGCCCGCCTGCCCGCACAGCGCCGAGCCGGCGAGGAACAGCAGCACCGCGCTCTGGAGCACCCGCTTGCGACCGAAGAGATCGCCGAACTTGCCGTAGAGCGGCGTGACGGCCGTCTGCGCGAGCAGGAACGCGCTCGTCACCCAGGAGAGCTTGTCCAGGCCGCCGAGGTCGCCGACGATCGTCGGCAATGCCGTGGCCACGATCGTCTGGTCGAGCGCCGCCAGCAGCACGACCAGCATCAGGCCGGAGAAGATCAGCCCCACTCGCGGGCGGGCGATCGGTGCGGAGACGCTCGCCGTTGCGGCCACCTCCGCCTCAGTGTAAAGCCGCGCCGTCCATCGGTGCAAACCCCGCTGGCACCACAGCCGTGGAGGTGGTTGCATGTGAGCGACCCCTCGCCAGGAGGAGAGAGCCATGCCCACAGTCGCGCAGACGGCAACCAGAATGGCACGCCTGACGCCGGCGCAGCGCGTGCAAGTCGGCAAGGACGCCCGCCGCACGGCGCCGCGCTCCAGCCACGGCACCTACGAGCCGGCCCCCAAGCGTCCGGACCCGGTCGATCTGCTGGAGCGCCAGGCGCTGACCCGAGTGCCGGAACTGGTCAAGATCCGCTATGGGCGCATGCTCGTCTCGCCCTTCACCTTCTACCGCGGCGCTGCGCTGATCATGGCCAGCGACCTCTCCCACACGCCATGCTCCGACCTGACCGTCCAGTGCTGCGGCGACGCCCACCTCTCGAACTTCGGCGTCTTCGCATCGCCGGAGCGCAAGCTGGTCTTCGACATCAACGACTTCGACGAGACCCACCCCGGCCCGTGGGAGTGGGATGTCAAGCGCCTGGCGGTGAGCATGTTGATCGCCGCCCAGGATCGGGGATTCCCCGTCAAGGATCAGGAGCAGGTCGTGCTGGAGACCGTCGAGCAGTACCGCACCGCGCTGGCCGACTTCGCCGGGATGAGCAACCTGGAGGTCTGGTACGCACATCTGGACGTCGAATCGATGCTCTCCGAACTTGCAGGCCAGTTCAAGCCCAAGGCGATCAAGCGCACCGAGAAGACGCTGGCCAAGGCGCGCACGCGCGACAGCATGCAGGCATTCTCGAAGCTGACCCACATGGTCGACGGAGAACCGCGGATCGAACCCGACCCGCCGCTGATCGTGCCGATCGAAGACCTGGCGGAGGACCGCAGCCGCGATGAGATTTCGCCGAGCTGCGAGGCGAGATGCACGTCTACTACGACACGCTGCCCTACGAGCGCCGGGTGCTGCTGGAGCAGTTCCACCTCGCCGACTTCGCCCGCAAGGTGGTCGGCGTGGGCAGCGTCGGCACCCGCGCCTGGATCGCGCTGCTGTTCGGCCGCGACGAGGGCGACCCGCTGTTCATGCAGCTCAAGGAGGCCGACTCCTCGGTGATGGAGCAGTTCCTGACCCGCAGCCGCTTCAAGAATCACGGCGAGCGCGTCGTGGTCGGACAGCGCCTGATGCAGGCCAGCAGCGACATCTTCCTTGGATGGATGCGCGTCAAGTCCGGCCTGGACGGGCAGTCGCGCGACTTCTACGTGCGCCAGCTCAAGGACTGGAAGGGCTCGGCCGAAATCGACCAGATGGCGCCGAAGGGGATGGCGACCTACGGCGGCCTCTGCGGCTGGACGCTGGCCCGCGCCCACGCCCGCACCGGCGACCGGATCGCGATCGCCTCCTACCTGGGCAGCAGCCCCACATTCGACAAGGCGATCGTCGAGTTCTCGAAGGCCTACGCCGAGCAGAACCTGCGCGACTACGACGCGCTCAAGCAGGCTGTGAAGTCGGGCCGGATCGTCGCCGAGACAGGGCTCTGAGCCGCGACAGATGGCGGGCGCGCCGCATCCGGGAGTCCGCGAGCGGATCTCCAAGCCGGTGCACGTGCTGCTTGCCCCCGGCAAGCCGATCGGTTCCTGGCTGGAGCGCCTGGCCGGCATGCAGTTCGTCGAGCGCAGCGTCACGATCGGGGCGCAGGCCTTCGCGGCGCTGATCCCCCTGATGATCGTCTACAGCGCCGTCGTGCCGATCGCCGACGCGCGCAGCTTCGCGCAGCGGCTGATCGAAAAGCTGAAACTCTCCGGCGCCGCGGCCGAGTCGGTGCATCAGGCGATCGCGCCCCCGGGCACCGTCGCCGAAGGCGTCTCGGTGCTCGGCTTCCTGATCCTGATCGTCGCGGCCCTCTCGTTCGCGCGCGCGATGCAACGGATGTACGAGACCGCCTACAAACTGCCGGCGAGCGGCATGAAGGGCACACCGTGGCATCTGCTGTGGATCGCGCTGATCCCCGCCTACCTCACTCTGCGCCCGGTGATCGCCGCGTTGGCCGGCGGCCTCTGGCACGCAATCGGATCGCTGCTGCTTGCCATCGCCGCGTGGCTGATCACGCCCTACATCCTGCTCGGCAGGCGCATGAGCGCAAGGCGCCTGGCTCCGGGTGCGCTGATCACCGCTGCCGGGATGACGGGCCTGAGCATCGCCTCGCTGATCTACCTGCCGCACTCGCTGAGCTCCTCGGCGCGCAACTTCGGCACGATCGGCGTCGCCTTCGCAATCCTCGGGTGGCTGATCGGCGGCGGCTTCGTGCTGGCGGCCAGCGCCGCCGCCGGAGCGGTGGCGCTGGAGCGCATCGATGCCAATCCGCAGGGCGCAGCCGCCCGGGTCGCTCAAGCCGCGGCCGCCGTCTTGAGTTGTCGATCCAGATCGTCCGCTTCGGCGTCCAACTGCTTTGCTATCCGCTGCTGGGCGCGCCCGAGCGCCTTGGCCACCTCGGCTTCGATCTTCGAGGTGCCGATCACCACCAGCGCCGCCTGCCCGTCGTCGAGCAGCGTGCCGAGCTCACGCACGTCCGAGCGCGACATGCCGTGCCAGAGATGGCCGATCACACCGCCCGCGGTCGCGCCCACGACGCCGGAGGCCAGCAGGCTCGGCGGAAACAGAATCCCCAGCAGCGCACCCACCCCGAGCCCGGTCCAGGCGCCGTGCTGGGTCGGCTTCTCGTGCTTGTGCACGTGGATTTTGCCCTCCGACTTGGTCACGACCGCCGCGTCGTAGGTACCGACCAGTCCCGCGGCGTGAAGCGCCTTCAGATCATCGTAGTCGGCGAAGGCGTCATCTTCGGAGCCGTAGGCCGCCACGAACAGGAAAGTTGGATTCTCGGCCATCGCCTATTCCTTTGCGAACTGCTCGCTGTGAACGGTCACTCCCCAGATGATCAGCGCGTCTATCACCAGCAGGATCACCGACCAGACGGGATAGGCGCCGATCGAGAGGAAGTTGAACATGATCCCGCAGAATGCGAGGAACACCGCAATCACGGCCCCAGCGGCGTTGCGAGAGGCCACAAGCCCCGCGCCGAGCATCTGGACGGCGCCGAGGACGATCGCGATCCAACCCCAGGTGTTCAGCGTGGACCACAGGAGCCCGTTGCTGGCGAAATAGGCCTTGTTCTCCAGCGCTGCGATTCCCCAGATCAGGTTCAGCACTCCGGCGAGCACGAGATAGACGACGACGAACGTGGCCCACCCCTGCGGTGAGCGTCGTTCGGCAGCCATTGGCGTGGTGGTCACGGTGTTCCTCCAGAAGGTAGTTGAACAACCGTCAAGTCTCCGCAGCAGAGGGTGAATCGGCCTCACCCGCAGAGCATGGTGTGAGCGAGGTTGCGTGACTTCCCGATCCTCGCCTGCGGGCGGCGCACCAGGCCACTTCAGTAGTTAGCACGGAAGGTCGGACGCGCTTGCGCCATCAAGCTCGTTGAAGGCTCCAGCGACTGCCGCATCGGCACCCGCCACGGGCCTTGGCGACTTCGACGCTGGCGATGCAAGGCGAGCTTCCGACATCAGGCGCAGCGCATGACCGCGATCCCGACGCCGAGATCCCCACACTCGCCACGAAGCTGATCGCGCCGCCGACTCCGCAATACCTGATCATCCGCAAGCGCCTACTGGACGTGCTCGACGCGGGCGCCGACGGACCACTCGTGCTGCTCTGCGCGCCGCCCGGGGCCGGTAAGACGATCCTGCTCTCCTCATGGCTTCAGACCCGCCGCCGGCCGGGGCCCGTGGCCTGGCTCTCCCTCGACGGCGACGACAACGACGCCCACCGCCTGGCAGCCGACCTGCTCTGCGCGCTGCGCGCCGCGGGCGCGATCCGCCGCGGCGGATCGCTGGAGCGCCTGCGCCCTCCCCACGGCGCCCGCGCGGACGTGTTCCTCGCGCTGCTGGTCAACGGCCTGGCCAAGCTGCGCACGCCGCTCACGCTCGTGCTCGACGACGTTCACGAGCTCACCAGCCCGCAGGCGACCGGCATCGTCGACTTCCTCGTGCGCCACGCACCGCAGAGGCTGCCACCTCGTGCTGGCCGGCAGGGCCGACCCCCCGATCGCGATCGAGCGGCTGCGCGTCAGCGGCGCCCTGACCGAGCTGCGCAGCGCCGACCTGGCCTTCGACCGCGAGGAGACCGGCCAGCTCTGCCGCCAGCTCGACCTCGGTCTGCGCGAGGGCGAGATCGATGCGCTCTGGCGCCGCACCGAGGGCTGGGCCGCCGCCCTGCGTCTCGCCGGACTTTCGGTGCAGAGCCACAGCGACCCCTCGCGATTCGTGCAGGAGCTCGCCGGCACCGACCGGGCGATAGCCGACTATCTGGTCGCCGAGGTGCTTGCCAACGCCCCCGCCGAGCGCCGCGCGTTCATGCTGCGCACGAGCGTCGTCAACGCGCTTACCCCGGAGCTGGGCGACGCTCTCACCGGCATGGAGGGCAGCGCGGAGATCCTCGCCGCCCTGCAGCGCTCGGGCGCGCCCCTTCAGATCGCAGGCACGGAGGGCCCGTGGTACCGCTACCACCCGCTCTTCGGCGAGCTGCTGCGCGCCCACCTCCACCACGCCCATCCCGAGGAAGTGCCGCTGCTGCACCGCCGCGCCGCACGGTGGTACGCAGAGCAAGGCCACGTCAGAGCCGCGATCGGCCACGCGCTCGCCGGCGAGAGCTGGGAGCAGGCGGGCGACCTGATCGAAGAGAGCTGGCTGGAGCTGTTCATCAGCGGCTCAGCGCTTTCGGTCAGGGACCAGATGACCAAGCTGCCCGCCGAGGTGATCGCCGCCCACCCGCGGCTCGCGGTCGCCTTTGCCGGCAGCAGACTCCAGGACGGCGACCTTCAAAGCGCCGACCGCTACCTCTCGCCGGCTCAGGCCGCGGCCGGTCGCCAGCCGAACGAGCATCTGGAGATCGCGCTTGCAGCGGTCACCCTGCTTCGGGCCCGGCTGCGCCTCGATCCGACGCAGGCACAAGAGCACGGCCGGCGGCTCGCCGAGCTTGCCGGCTCGCCGGCGCAGGAGCGCTGGGCCTCGCTGCGCGGCTTCGCGCTCTGCAACCTCGGCGCCACACTGTTGTGGAGCGGCAGCCCGGAGGCCGCAGCGCCCCACCTGCGGGAGGCGCTTTCGCTCGCGCGCGAGTGCGGTTGCGAGCACGTCGAGCTCGACTGCCAGGCCCAGCTCGCGATCGCAAGCCTGCTCTGCGGCCAGCTTGCGCACGCCGAGCAGGCCGCCACAGAAGCGCTGCAACTCAGCGAGCGCCGCGGGTGGGAGCAGGGCGAAGCGGCCGCCTGCGCCTACCTCGCCGCGGGGAACATCGCCTACTGGCACGGCGAAATCGAGCGTGCCGAGGGGCTGGCAGGGCAGGCGGTGAGCGCGGCGCAGGGCGCCAACCAGGCCGTCGTGCTTGCCGGCAGGACGCTGAGCGCACTCGCGCTCGCAGCCGGCGGCCCCCAGTCTGCCTCCGAGGCGATGGTCAAGCTCGACGCCGTCCGCGCCGCGATCGCATCTCGCGCGCGGATCCCGCAGTTCGTGCTTGCCGGCATCGAGGACACACACGCGCGAGCGAGCCTCACCGCCGGTGAGACCGAGCTGGCGCAGAGCCTGCTGGACGCGGCGCGCGCTCGGCTTCCGGAATGCTCGGCGCTCGTGGTTCGCGAAGCGCAGACGGCCCTGCGCGCAGGAGATCCGGTGCTGGCCCGCGAGCTGATTGCCGACGCGATCGGCCGCTCCGACGCCGGCTGCCAGAGCATGGCCCCGCACGATGCGCCCAAGCTCGAAGCGTGGCTGCTGCTGGCACTGCTCGAACAGGAGCGGGGCGAGCTCGAGGCGGCGGCGCAGGCGCTGGAGCGCGCGCTGGAGCTGGCCGAGCGGGAGCGCATCTGCGGCCCGTTCCTCACCGGCGGCGCAACGACACGAGCGCTGCTGGAGCGCCATGGACAGACGAGCACCGAGCACCCGGCGCTGCTGGAGACCCTGCTCGACGCCCTTGGCGGGCGCCTCCGCGATGCTGAGGCAACCTCGCTCCCGGTACCGCTGACCGCGCGGGAGCTGAAGATCCTGCGCTACCTGCCCACGATGCTCTCAAATGCCGAGATCGGCGCGGAGACCTTCGTCTCGCTCAACACCGTCAAGACGCACCTGCGCAGCATCTACCGCAAGCTGGACGCGAGCAACCGTGCCGACGCCGTGCAACGAGCGCGCGCGCTTGGCCTGCTGCCGCGCGGGATCAGGCGGCCGCGCGTGGTGCAGCGGTCGTAGCGCCCCAGCGCTCACAGCCGCCGGACCTCGATCAGCTCCAGCCCCAGCGCCTGGATGCGCTCCAGCAGCCCATACAGCGCGGCCTGGTCGCGTACGGGGCCGCGCAGCACCGTATCTCCGGCCGCAAGAGTCCCGTCCATGCCCTCGAAGGCGCTGCGCACCTGCTCGCTGAGCGCGCCCTTGATGCGGATCTCATAGGCGCTGGCGCCCACTCGCTCGCTCAGCCTCTCCGCGCTCACGCTAGCGCTCCGCCGATCTCACTCGATCGTTTCGACCATGCCGACGATCAGCAGGTAGGCGCCGATTCCGCTGGCCGCCGCAACCGCCAGCGCGCGCCCGTGGCTGGCAAACCAGGCGTTCACGCGCTCCAGCACGCCGACGCCTCGATCGCGCAGGAGGATCAGCATCAGGATCGGCAGCTCGATCAGCCACAGCATGATCACGAGCATCTGGGCCAGATAGCCGATCTGCTGCGCGGTCGAGGCGTGGGTGTCGACGATCGCCTTCACGCCCCCGACGAAGATCGGCGAGGGCACGATGTAGAGGATCACCGCGAGCACCAGGATCCCCCAGCGGCTCTCCAGGTAGCGGTCGGTCTTGGAGGGCCCGCTCTGCCTTTGCGGCTTGGGGCGCGCGCCCGAGCGGCGCAGCCATAGCGCCAGCAGCAGCAGCGCGACTCCGCCGGCGATGTAGAGCCCGGCGCTCGGGGTGCGGACCTGTTTGCTGGTCGCGCCCGCTTCCTTGAACACCAGCAGGATCACAACCCCGACCGCAAAGACCGTGAGGTAACAGCCGATCACGAAGAGGACCGCCCGCAGCTTGACCTCGCGGCCGCGACCGAGCGCAATCACCACCGCGATCGCAGGCGGGTACAACGAGGCCGCAAGGGCCAGCGAGAGGGCTTCTGAAGGCAAGCGTGCTTCAAGCAAACCGCGGGCGGGGATGACCGGGCATCGCCTGCCCGGGGTGATCTCCGCGCCGGCGAGCGGTCGGACCTTGCCGAGCGGCCGACTATCGTTGCTCCTCCATGCAGCCAGACGCCAACCCCCCGGCCATCGAGGCGAGCGGCCTGACCAAGCGCTTCGGAAGCTTCACGGCCGTCGATGACTTCGACCTGCTCGTTGCGACCGGCACGGTCGTCTCCCTGCTCGGCCCCAACGGCGCCGGCAAGACGACCACCGTGCGCATGCTCGCCACGCTCGCGCGCCCGGACGCGGGATGGGCGCGGATCGCCGGCCACGACGTCGTCAGCGAAGCCGAGCGGGTGAGGAGCCTGATCTCCCTCACCGGCCAGTTCGCGGCGCTCGACAAGAACCTCACCGCGCGCGAGAACCTCGTCTGATGGCACGTCTGCGCGGCCGCGGACGGCGCGACGCCCAGGCTGCGACGCAGCGACTGATCGAGCGCTTCGACATCGGCGAGTTCCGCGACCGGCTGGTCAAGAACCTCTCCGGCGGCCAGCGCCGCCGCGTCGATCTGGCCGCGAGCCTGATCGACCCGCCGCAGTTGCTCGTGCTCGACGAGCCCACGACCGGACTGGACCCCCGCAGCCGCCAGGTCGTGTGGTCGACGATCAGGGAGCTCGTAGCCGAAGGGATCACGCTGCTGCTCACCACCCAGTACCTCGAGGAGGCGGACGCGCTCGCCGACCGGGTCGTGCTGATCGACCGCGGCCGCGAGGTCGCGGCCGGTACTCCGGCGCAGCTGAAGGCCCAGGTCGGACAGCAGCGCGTGGACGTCGTCGCGGCCGAGAGCTCGACGCTGCGCGCACTGGCGGCCGCGCTTGGCGAGCGCTTTGAGATCAGCGTCGCCGCCGAGCAGCGCGTGATCTCGATCGCCGCGCCCGAGGAGGTCGCCGATCTCGCGCGCGTGACCGCCGCGCTTGGCGAGCTCGGCCTGCCGGTCGACGAGGTCGCGCTGCGGCGACCGACGCTCGACGACGCCTTCCTGGCTCTCACAGGCCACGTCGCTCACAGCGAGGAGTCCGAGCAGGACGGGGATCGGGAGATGGCCGGGGAGCCCGTCGCATGAGCGCCGCCACCGCCACGCCGGCCGGCAGGTCGGCCCGCGCGCGCCGCCCGGCGCCGATGCGCTTCGTGCGCGACTGCCTGCTGCTGACCGCGCGCAGCCTGCGTTCGATCCCGCGCGTGCCCGAGCGCCTGCTCGACGTCACGATCCAGCCGATCGTCTTCATCCTGCTCTTCCTCTACGTGTTCGGCTCGGCGATCCACGTGCCGGGGATCAGCTACAAGGACTACCTGTTCCCGGGGATCATCGGCCAGTCGCTGGCCTTCAGCGTGATCGGCGCAGGCGTGGCGACCTCCAACGACCTGCGCGAGGGGGTGATCGACCGCTTCCGCTCGCTGCCGATCAACCGGCTGGCGATCATCACAAGCCAGGTCCTGGGTCAGTTCTGCGAGGCGCTGCTGGGGATGGCGATCGTGATCTGCTTCGGCCTGATCCTCGGCTGGGACCCGCATCTGACCCCCATCACCGCCCTGGAGCTGCTCGGCCTGCTGCTGCTCGGCGAGTTCGCCTTCACCTGGGCCGGCGTCTTCTTCGGCATGCTCGTACGCTCGTCCGACGCGATGCAGGGCTTCGGCTTCATCGTGATCTTCCCGCTCAGCTTCATGGCGGGCACCTTCGTGCCGATCGCCGGCATGGCCGCCGTCCCGCGCGCGATCGCCGAGTGGGATCCGATCTCTGCGCTCGTGGCCTCTGTGCGCAAGCTGACGCAGGGCACGGTCTCCACCGGCTCCTGGCAGCTGGATCACCCGGAGATCGCGATGGTCATCTGGTGCGTGGCGATCATCGCGATCTGCGTGCCGCTGGCGCTGCGGCGCTTCAACCGCACGCTCGCGCAGTAGGTTCGCTCCACCGCCACGCCGCGAACCTTCCATGCGCAGAGCGAAGCGCAGCCGTAAGGATTTCAGCGCGCGGGAGTCTCAGGGGATGACAGCCAAGATGCCGCTGTGCCAGACACGGCGCGCCCGAGGTTGGCATATGCGCCTCGCTGACCAAGGCCGGGCGCGCCGCGCAGCGTGTCGGGTGGCTGGTGCGCTCATCGCTGAAAGCGGGCAACGTGTCCTTCTCCGTCCCCCTGAATGCGAAAGGCAGGGCCGCGCTGCGTCGCCACCGGCGCCTGGCCCTGACCGTGAAGATCACACTCACACCACAACACGGCGCGGCGGTGACGCTTACTCGCACCATCGTCGTACACGCCTGAGCCGAGATGGCGGAGGCCAGTCCTACTCCCGAGACTGCTCGGCGAGCCACTCGCGCGATTGGGGCGCGCGTACACCGCGAGTGGCAGCATCCGTCAGCCGTGAGAGTCTTAGGGTTCACTGAGATGGAGCCGATCGGCCGAACAACCCAAGGGGCCTCACCATCGCTTGAGCGTCCGGCGTTCTACGCGCTGCGCCCGGGTGGGTGGCGGGACCTCGTGACCCTGCTTCATCCTCCCTACACGGCGTGGAATCTGGCCAACGTGGCGATTGGAGCCGCACTCGCTCCGCACCTGTACCCGGCACGGCTGGCGGCGGCTCTCGCAGCGTTCTTCCTGGCGGTGGGCGTGTGCGCGCACGTGCTGGACGAGCTGCACGGCAGGCCGTTGGGTACGCACCTCTCAAGCCGCACGCTCGTCGTTCTCGCGGTCGATCTCACTGACGGGAGCGGCGGCAATCGGGATCGTGGGGGCCGTCACCATCTCGCTCACCCTGATCCCGTTCGTACTCGTAGGCGTCTTCATAGTGCTCGCCTACAACCTCGAGTGGTTCCACGGGCGCTTTCACACCACCTTCTGGCTCGCGGTCGCCTGGGGCGTCTTCCCGGTCCTTACGGCGTACTGGGTCAACGCGCTGGAACTCCGCCCCTCGGCACTGCTGGCGGCGGGTGGGTGCGCGATGCTGCTCGTCGCTCAGCGGAGTCTCAGCACGCCCGTGCGCGAGCTGCGCCGGCGCACCGTCTCGCTCACCGGAGAACAGAGGCTCGCGGACGGATCAACAGTGCCCATCGACGCCGCGCGCCTGGCGGCGCCGATGGAGCGCGCCCTGCAGGCGTGCGCGGTAGCGATGGTGCTGCTCGCCACCGGACTCGTACTCGCGCGCCTATAGCTCTGCGGACGTGCAGCAACATGACCCTGCGACCGTTGCGGGGTGGAGAGGCCGAGGCTTCGGCTCAGCGCCCAGGGTGGACCGTGCGCAGGCCGGCCAGCCGGGCAGCCGCGCTCTGACGTTCGTCGTAGCTGACGAACGCATCGACCGGCGAGAGGTCGATCGCGGCGGCGAGATGAATCGCGTCCAAGGCGCGCAAGGCGGGCTCCTCAAGCGCGCCGGCGGCAGCGAGAAGCGCACGATCGACTGGCAGGAGAGCGACGGCATCCAGGAGCTCTCCGGCTCGAGTCAAGAGCGGCGCGAGCGCAAGCGCGGGATCGATGGCTGCTGCGCGCTGTATCGCGCGGGGCACCTCGGTGAGCGAGAGCTCATTCGAAAGCAGGTCGGCATCGGAGAGGAAGGCACGAAGCGCATCGGTCTCGGGCTCGGCGCGCACCAGCTTCACAAGTGCAGAGGCGTCGAGATAGAACAGCGCCACGCTCAGCGCTCGCCGCGGATCTCATCGAGCGCGCGGCTAAGCGCTTGCGGATCGCCGGAGAGCTGCAGCGGCTCGGGCAGGCCGGGGCGCAGCGGACGAGCGATGCGCCCTTCAGCGATCAACCTGTCAAGCGCCTGGCCGGTGCTGGGCGGTGGCCCTAGCTCTGCGACGGGCTTGTTGCGCTCAGTCACCACAAGCCGCTCGCCGCGGCCGACGAGACGTAGATACTTGCTTAGGTTCTGCCGAAGCTCCGCCACGCCAACTGTGGTCATGTACATCAAAGTAGCAGGCTCTAGGTTGCGGTGTGGACGACGACATCGGCGATGTCGGGAATCTGTTGACGCAGCTCCTCCTCAAGCTCGCTGGCTAGCTGGTGAGCGTCGACCAGGGAGGTCTCGGCGTTGACGCCGAGCGTGAGGAAGATGACGCGACCAGCCTCGGTGCGAAGCAGCCTCGTCTTGCGCGGCTCCTTGCCCGTCCGCTCACGGACGATGCGCTTGATCTCCCGTATCGCGTCGAGGTCTGTGCTTGTGGTGGCTGGGCGGGCGCTCAGCGGGCGCTCCAGGGGCTCGAGGTGTGTCTGTACCTCGCTGACGCCAGGGCGGGCGCGGATTGCCTGCTCGATGCGCTCGGTGACCGCGAGCGCTGCTTGCAGGGCGAGATCGGTGGGGAACTTCAGATGCAGGGAGACGCTGGCTGACCCGCCGTTTTCGAAGATCGTGATGTCGTGTGCTTCCTTGATCAGCGGCTCGGCTAGCGTGATTGCGAGTACGCGGTCGCGGAGGTCCAGGCCGCGGCGGCGAGGCTCGACGTGGACGACGACATCGCTGCCGGGCAACTCGGTCTCGATCGCTGCCTCGATCAGGTTCGCGGCCTGGTGACCCTCGACCACCGCCGCGCCGGGCGCCACGGCGGCGATCACGTCCGCGAAGTAGCGTCCGGCGGACTCGCGCAGCCGCAGGCGCACCAGTTCGATGTCGGGTTCCAGGCGCGCAAGCGCGCGCTCGGCTGCCTCTCTGGCCTCGGCCGGCGTGCGGTCCATCAGCACGTTTGCGTTCTCCGCGATCAGCCGTGCCGCGGTGGCGAGAATGATCGCGGCTATCACTAGTGCGGCGCTCGCGTCGCCTCCAGCGAACCCGGCACGCACGAGCAGCAACCCGACAAGGACAGCCATCGAGCCTGCCATGTCCCCGGCGAAGTGAACCCCGTTCGCGCGCAGGGCGGGGCTCCTGTAGCACCGTGCGGCACGCATGGAGATGACAGTGCGAGTGAGGTCCACCGCCAGCGCGAGCGCGATGACCACGAATACATACCAATGGGTGTCAGGCGTGCCGCTGGGACTGATCAGGTGTCTGATCGCCTCGACTGCCACGACCAGGCCGCCTGCGAGCAGGATGCCAGCCTCGCCGAGCGCCCCAAGGTTCTCGGCGCGGCCGTGCCCGTAGGGGTGCTCGGGGTCCGCCGGCTGGCGGCCCAACCGCACAGCGAAGAACGTCAGGATCGCTGCGAGGACATCTCCGCTTGACTCGATCCCAGCCGAAATCAACGCCAGGCTGCCCGCTATCACGCCGACTCCGAGCTTCAGGATCACCAACAGGCCAGCCGCGGCGATCGACGCGAGCGTCGTCCGCCGCTGCACGGCCACCTCCTCTCTGCTGGCGGGCTGCACCATCGGCAGAGCCTAAGGGCCGCCCCAGCTGAAGGCGTCGCTGCTGGGCAGCGATCCCGACCCCGAAGGCGGCCGTGTCGTGACCTACGCGGGCTGGCCGCTTTACACCTACGCGGCCGACGAATCGGCCGGCCAGGACAACGGACAGGGGCTCGAAGCCAACGGCGGCCGGTGGGACGCAATCGCACTGTCGGGGAAGGTCGTCACGACGAAGTGAGACTGTCCCGCTGGAAGGGTCCTCAGCGCCAGGGCTACTTGACCGTTCCTCCGGCGGCGTTGATTGCGTACCACGTGCCGCCGAACTCCTTTGCGCCGACGTAGTCGGTCTGCCCTGGGCCGCTGTCTCTGCTGTAGGTGTAGAGCGGGTGACCGGCGTAGGTGACCTGACTGCCGCTGGTCGTGGACAGAAGCGAAGCCTTGATGCCCGAGCCGGCCGTCGGCCGGCCGCTTGCCTTCAGCGAAGGCCATACTGTCGAGCACCCGCGGATCGTCGCGCAACTGCTCTTTTTGGCGTGATCCTTCGTGAACTCGTAGAGCGTGCGGCCCGAGCTGCTGACAAGGATGCTGCCAAGGCTCGTGTGGCGCAGCTGCACCGTTGCAGCACGGCTGCCGTGCGCGGCCGGAAGGCTCGTCTGTGCGCTGGCGACCGTCGCGACGCTCACCGCGCTCGCCAACGCAACGGCCAAGAAAATGTGGGTTCGCTTCATCGTTCCTCCGAATGTCGGGTGTTCGGGCACGTGCCTGTTCTCTCTACCTATAGACACCGCCACGCCGCGAACCTTCCATGCGCAAAGCGAAGCGCAGCCGTAAGGATTTCAGCGCGCGGGAGTCTCAGGGGATGACAGCCAAGATGCCGCTGTGCCAGACACGGCGCGCCCGAGGTTGGCATATGGACATCCAGCACGCCAGCACCGGCACCACCTCCACCACGACCACCACAACCACGACACCGACAACCACCACAACGACGCCCACCACAACGACGATGGCGACTACGCCGAGCACAACCACATCGGCGATCACCACGCCTACGGCCACGACCTCCACCCAACCCTCCGGGGGCGGAACCTCCACGAGCGTGACCACCTCCACGGCCACGACGCCTGAATCGATGGAAACGCCTCCCCCGCCGAGCGGGAGCCACCCCCTCGCGACGCTCGCGCTGGCGAACGCTCAGCACGGTGACTCTGTGCACGGCACGGTCCAGATCCCCGCCGCCGACGATGGCGCACGTCTGGAAGTCGAGCCTGCTCACCCAGGACGCCTTGCTGGCAAAAGTCAAACGACCCGGCAGCTCGCGCGTCGGGCGGCTCGTCCGCTCCTCGGCGCCTGCCGGCAAGGTGTCCTTCACGGTCTCGCTCGACGCTCAGGCCAAGCGCGCGCTACGCCGCCACCAGCGCCTTACGCTGACAGTGAAGATCACACTCACACCACAACGCGGCGCGGCAGTGACGCTCACCCGCACCGTCGTCGTGCACCCCTGAGAGCCGGCAGAGTGGGCCGAGTGCCGGGTCGCACCGGATCGCGCTATGGCCTTGAAATCACCCGCGGGAAGTCGCCGCCGCCACCCGGCAGGCGCTCCCCGCGGGCTCCCGTCCCTCTCTCCAGCCGGCGCCAGCCGACGCCGACGATTTTGCTTGCCGATGGCTCCTACGTCCAACTGCAATTCGCAGTGCTGGCGCCTTCATATGACTAAGACACCACCATCCGGCGATACCTTCCACGCGCCTGACGAAGTTTTCTCACCGGCGGCGCAGCGGTTGCTAGAGTCGAGCCATGGACTCACTGCCCCGGAGCCGGCAGGGGCTCTGATGCCAGCGCTGGATCCGCAGTCGCTGCCGCAGCACACCGATCGGCTCTTTCGCGCCGCGTGGGCTCTGTGCGGGTCCCGCCAGGACGCCGAGGATCTCGTGCAGGAGACATTCGCCCGTGTGCTCGCCCGCCCCCGCGCGCTCCGCGGCCAGGACGAGCTGGCCTACCTCATGCGGGCGCTGCACAACACCTTCTGCACGCAGCGCCGCACCGCCTCGCGCCGGCCACAGGTGGCCTCCACGAGCATCGAGGAAGTCGAGCCGGTCGATCACAGCGGCGCCACGCGTCCCGAGGATGCGGCTCAGATGCAGGAGGTCTTTGCGACGATCGCTGCGCTTTCAGAGCACCAGCGACTCGCTCTGATCGCGGTCGATGTCGTAGGCCTCTCCTACCGGGAGGCCGCCGAAGTCCTCGGCACGCGAGAGCAGACGCTTGCAGTCAGGCTCTTTCGCGCCCGCGAGCAGCTGGCCCGCGAGCTGGCGAGCGAGAAGCCGCAGCTGCGGGCCGATCGAAAGCGTCCCGCTCAGGAAAGATCTAGCGCCAAGAAGGAGTCTTACTCGGTGGTGGCCAGAGATGAAACGTGATAGGTCCGACATCCAAGCCCAACTTGCCGCGCTGGCAGACGGAACGCTTGCCGATGCGCAGCGCGACGAGCTGCTCGAGCGGATCGAGAGCTCTCCAGAGCTTGGCCAGGACACGGAGGCTCAACGGCAGGTGATCACGATCCTCGGCGCCCTGGACGACGTGAAGGCGCCCGCCGCTCTGCATCGCTCGGTGCAGAGCATGATCGCGGACGCCCGCCGGCGCAGGCGCCTGCGCCGGCCGCTGCGCCTCCAGCTTGCCGGCGCGGGAGCGCTGGCCGCCATCGCCGTGGTCGCGCTGGTGATCGCGCTGAGCGCCGGCAGCCCGAGCGCGCCCACCTTGCCGCAGGCGGCGAACGTGGCATTGCGCCCGGCAACCTTGCCGGCGCCTGCCCAGAGCGCCACCAGGCGCGGCGTGCTGGTGCGCACGGCGGATGGAATTGCCTACCCCTACTGGCAGGACAGCCTTGGCTGGCGCGCGGCGGGCGCGCGGATCGACCGCCTCGGCGGCCGCACCATCACTACCGTGTTCTACACACCCCAGCATGCCTCGCGTGCAGGCGCAAAACGCATCGGCTACGCGATCGTGGGAGGCCGCGCGCTGCCGATCCCGGGCGGCAGCTCCCAGATCAGCGAGAAAGGCATCGACTTCCATGTGCTCGCCTCGCAGGGGGCGACCATCGTGACCTGGCGGCGCAACAGCCACACCTGCATCCTGGTCGGACACCGCGTGAGCGGTGCGACACTGGTCCATCTCGCCTCCTGGCAGTAGCGGCAGCGTTCAGCCAAACATCGGGTCCAAGCCACGCGCGCGGGCCTCCTCCACGCTGACGATCTCGCGTCCCATCGGGAACAGCGACACCGGGATCAGCTTGAAGTTGGCCAGTCCGAGCGGGATCCCGATGATCGTCAGACACAGCAGCACGCCTGAGAGCAGGTGCTCGATCGCAAGCCACCAGCCGCAGAGCAGGAACCACAGTACGTTGCCGATTCCCGAGGCCACCCCCGCACCCTCGCGTCTGACCATCGTTCTGCCGAACGGCCACAGCGAGAACGCGGCGATTCGCAGCGCAGCGATCCCGAACGGAATCGTGACGATCAAGACGAAGCAGATCAGCGCGGCCACCGTGTAGCCGATCGCGATCCAGATGCCCGCGAAGACCAGCCAGATTATGTTGAGCAGCAGCCTCAACGCTCACTCCCACGTGGCTTGCTCGGTCAGCGTAGCGCTCCTGCGTTCATACTGACCGCTGCACCATGGCCTTGAGTCACGAGACGATTCTCGACCGCGTGAGGCGCGTGCCACCCGGCTACGTGACGACCTACGGCGATCTGGCTCCTGGCGCTCCACGCCAGGCAGGCATGGTGCTCTCGCAGGCGCCAAGCGGCGTTCCCTGGTGGCGGGTGGTGCGCAGCGACGGAACGTGGCCCAAGGGATGCGAGCAACGCAGTCGGCTGCTCGCCGAGGACGTGCCGATCCGCGGTCGTCGCGTCGTCATGGCGGAGGCGCGGATACCGCCGGAGGCCATCCTCTAGCCGGCGCCTACGCGCGCCGCGGCAGCGAGGGCGGCGAGCAAGCCCGTGCGGGCAGAGACCTCCAGGCGATCCGCAAGCTCGCGCCCGGGCCACTCGCGCGCCTCTGATCCCCACGAGCCCAGATGCGACATCACGCGATGCGTGATATGACCGTCTGGCAATTCCAACCCGGCCCAGCAGAAAGGAGATGCGATGGCGACTGATGCGCTCACAGCAGATGGACGCGCCCGCTTGCTCACCGACGGCCACGAGCTGCCGATGCTCGGTCTCGGTGTCTGGCAGGTGCCCGACGGCCCCGAGTGCGTGAGCGCCGTCCGTGCCGCGCTCGAGCTCGGCTACCGGCACATCGACACCGCGCAGGCATATGGAAACGAGGAGAGCGTCGGCAGGGCGCTGCGCGAGAGCGGCCTGGCCCGCGATCAGGTCTTCGTCACGACCAAGTTCTATCCGGGACACGCAGACCCGGCGGCAGAGGCGCAGAAGAGCCTGGCGCGACTCGGGCTCGACCACGTCAACCTGTACATCATCCACTGGCCGCAGGGCGGGCCGACCTGGGCATGGCCCGGCATGGAACGCGCTCACGAGCTCGGCTACGCGCGCTCGATCGGGGTCTCGAACTTCGACGTCGGCGAGCTGGCGCAGGTGATTGAGGCGGCCGATACGCCGCCGGTGGCCAATCAGGTCCAGTTCAACCCGTTCGTCCACCGCAGCGCGCTGCTCGAGGCGTGCGAGCGCCACGGCGTGACGCTCGAGGCCTACAGCCCGCTGGGAACCGGCGCTCACCTGGACGACGAGACCGTGGCGCGGATCGCAGAGCGCGTCGGGCGCACGCCCGCGCAGGTGCTTCTGCGCTGGTGCGTGCAGCAAGGCGTTCCGGTGATCCCCAAGTCGACGCACCGAGAGCGGATGCAGGAGAACGCGCAGATCTTCGACTTCTCGCTCTCAGAGCAGGATCTCGCCGAGCTCGATGCGCTCGACATGACCGGCGGCACCGGGAACGCGCAGGAGCGCAAGTGGTGGTGATCCCATGTGCCGCTGGCTTGCATACACCGGCTCGCCGATCCTGCTCTCGCAGGCGCTCTACGCTCCGGCGCACTCGCTGATCGACCAGAGCCTGCACGCGCGCCTGGGGGCAGAGGCCACCAACGGCGACGGCTTCGGCATCGGCTGGTATGACCAGACGCCGCGCCCCGGGACCTTCCGCAGCATCGAGCCGGCTTGGAACGACCGCAACTTGCACGAGCTGGCCGACCACGTCCGCTCGGCGCACTTCTTCGCCCACGTCCGGGCCGCGATCGGCTCGCCCGTGCAGCAGACCAACTGCCATCCCTTCCGCCACCAGGGTTGGCTGTGGATGCACAACGGCTTCATCGCCGAATTCGCCGCTCTCAAGCGAGAGCTCGTCTTCGCGGTCGATCCAGCCCTCTATCCGAACATCGAAGGGGGCGCCGACTCGGAGGTGCTCTTCCATCTCGCGCTCACGTTCGGCCTCACCGAGGATCCGCCGCTGGCAGTCTCCCGCGCGATCGGGCTGGTCGAGGCGACCGGGCGCTCGCACGGCGTCGCCGACCCCTTTCAGGGGACGATCGCCACGACCGACGGCGAGCGCATGTGGGTCTTTCGCTACTCCAGCGCCGGCGAAAGCCGCTCGCTGTTCTACACCGCCGATGTGCCGACGCTGCGCCGCCTATACCCCAAGGAGCACATCCTGCAGGAGCTCTCCGCCGACGCGCGGATCGTCGTCTCGGAGCCGATCGGCGACCTGCCGGGCGCCTGGCGGGAGATGCCGGAGGCCAGCTATGCGGTGATCGCCGCCGGAGCAGACGACGTGCTCCCGTTCGCGCCTGCTCCGCCGCCTGCCTCCCCGACGTGAGCCGCAAGCGCCGAACGGCATCGGCGCTATCTACACCTCGGCAGCCAGAGCCGCGATGCGCTCGTGCACGTGCTGCACGACCGTCGCCCCCTCGCCGACCGCCGTCGCACAGCGCTTGATCGAGCCGGCGCGCACGTCGCCGGCGGCGAATACGCCCGGCACGCTGGTCTCCAGCAGGCCGGCCGCCCCGGCGTCCGGGCCGGTCAACACGAACCCCTTGGAGTCTCGCGCGACCACGTCCCCAAGCCAATCGGTGCATGGGCTCGCGCCGAGGAAGAGGAAGAGGTGAGAGACCTGCAGCGTCGAGCCGTCGGCGAGCGTGACCGACTCGAGGCTGGCCGCCGTGCCCGTGCAGCTGCGCGACCTCGGCGCGGTCGCGGACCGCCACGCCGTAGCGATCCAGGTCGTCGATCAGATATTGAGACATCGTCTCGTGCAGGTCGCCGCGGCGGTGCAGCAGCGTGACGAGGGCGCCGCCCCTGGCCAGCCAGATCGCGGCCTGCGCGGCCGAGTTGCCGCCGCCGACCACCCCGACCTGGTGCGCCGCGCAGAGTTGGCCCTCCAGCGGACCGGCGGCGTAGAAGATGCTGATGCCCTCGTAGTTCTCGAGCCCCGCGACGGGCAGGCGCCGGTATTCGGCGCCGGTGGCAAGCAGCACCGCGCGGGCGCAGACCTCGATCCCGTCTTCGAGCCTGACCGTGTGCCGCTCGGGTCCGGGGGTGAGCGCCTTGGCGCGGTAGGGCGTCGCGAACCGAGCCTGGAACTTGCGCGCCTGGGTGATCGCACGACTCGTCAGTTCCGCGCCGCTGATGCCCGCGGGAAAGCCGAGGTAGTTCTCGATCCGCCGTGAGGTGCCGGCCTGGCCGCCGAGGACGGTGCCCTCCACCACAAGCGTCTGCAGCCCCTCCGAGGCGCCGTAGACGGCGGCGCCGAGTCCGGCTGGGCCGCCGCCGAGGATCAGCAGATCGACCTGTTCGCGCGAGGCGAGCTCGAGCCCGATCCCGAGCGCGCGCAAAAGCTCGCCGTTGCTCGGATTGCGCAGCTCCTGCCCACCCGGCAGCCGCACCAGCGGCGCCTGGCCGGCGCCTGCGCCATCGACGCTCTCCCCATCCGAGTCGACCCATTGATAGGGAAGCCGCTGGAAGCCGGCGAACTCGATCAGCCGCCGCGTGTCCGGCCACTCGCGGGAGCCTACGATCTCGAATCCGATCCCCTGACGGCGCTGCAGCAGCTCGCGGCGCGCGACGAAGGCGCCCAGCAGCAACTCGCTGAGCGCGCCGTCATCGAAGAGCAGCTGCCGCAGCACTTCGCGATCGACGGCGATGTAGCGCATCGGCTCGGTCACGACCGCGGTGAGGAAGACCGTCTGCCCGGAGAGCAGGTTCACCTCTCCGAGAAAGCCGGAGGCGCCGTGCCGCACGACCTCGCGTCCGTCGCCGTCGAGCACCGCCGCCTCTCCCTCGAGGATCGCGATGAACGGATAGGTCTCATCGCCGATCGCAAAGAGCGTCTCCCCGATCTGCGCCGTACGCTCCTGGCCGTGCTTGGCCAGCAGCGCCAGCTGCGAGCTCGACAGGATTCGGCTGACGGGCTCCGTCATCGCTTCAGAGCAGCGGAGAGGGAGGGATCCGCGTCTGACCCTGCACGCTTGGAACCAGCAGCGCGATCCCGTCCGCAAAGCACCAGGACCAGGTCTCGCCCGGCTCGATCGAGCGGATCAGCGGGTGCTCACTGCTTTCCGCGTGCGCGCGGGCGTGGCGATTGGGGGAGTCATCGCAGCACCCGACCTTGCCGCACTCCAGACAGATCCGCAGGTGCAGCCACGGATCGCCGATTGCCAGGCAGTCCTCGCAGCCATCGACAGACTCGGGCAGCCTGGCGATGCGAATGCTGTCGAGGTGCGTGCAGGAGGGCATCTGCGAAGCCAAGCGTAGACGGTTGCAGGGAGCGCCGCCAGCATCGCGACTGCGCAATCATGAGCGGCCGGCGATGATCGAACCGATCGATGAGCAGATCGACCACCTCCGCGGCCCGGCCGCGGCTCGCCTGATCCTCGAGTACGGCGACTACGAGTGCCCGTATGCGCGACTCGCCTTTCGATACATCGAACGCCTGCGGCAACGGCTGCCGGGCGAGGCCCGCTTCGCATACAGGCACTTCCCGCTCACGAAGATTCACCCCCACGCACTCGCAGCGGCCGCCGCAGCCGAGGCGGCGGCGCTCCAGGACCGCTTCTGGGAGATGAGCGGGCTTCTCTTCCATCGCCAGGATGCGCTCGAGCCAGGCGACCTGCGGCGCTACGCGGCAGAGCTCGCGCTGGATTCCGCAGCGCTTCGAGGAGGACCGTCTCAGCGCACCGGTGCTGGCGCGTGTTCAGCGAGATGTGGAGAGCGGGCTCGCCTCGGGCCAGGTGCACGGCACGCCGACCCTGTTCATCGACGGCGTTCTCCACGTCGGACCTTACGACACCGACGCGCTGATGCAGATCTTGAGGCGCTGAGCGAGCGCTCGAGCGCGCTGACGGACACGCAGCGGAGCGCTTGACTGCCTTCAGCTCGAACGCGTGCATGGCGGGCACCACTGCTGGAATACTCGGCTCTGCCGTGTATGGTTCCAGTCGTGGGCCTGCATCCGCTCGCCGCGCGCTTCGTCGATGTCGCCGACTCATACGAGCGCGGACGCCCGGAGTACACGCCAGCAGCCGCTAAAGCCATCGCAGCGGAGCTGCATATTGCTCCCGGGGCCCGCGTGCTCGATCTGGCAGCGGGAACCGGCAAGCTCACTCGCGCGCTGCTCGGCGTAGGTCTCGATGTCATAGCAGTCGAGCCACAGGCGCAGCTGCGCGAGATCCTCGCCACCAGCGTGGGCGCCGACCGCGTGCTCGATGGAGTCGCCGAGGAGATCCCGCTTCCGAACGCGTCGGTCGCCGCGGTCACCGTTGCCGATGCGTTTCACTGGTTCGACCACGCGGCGGCGCTGCGGGAGATCCGGCGCGTGCTGACCGCGGGCGGAGGACTGGCGGTGCTCAGGATCCTGCCCGACTGGAGCGGGGCCTCCTGGGCGCACGAGGTTGGGACCCTGATTGCAGAGCTTCGCCCAGACCATCCGCAATTCGAAGGCCCAGGCTGGCAGGAGGCCGCCGAAGCAGATGGCTGCTGGACTGCACCGCGGGAGATCCAGCTGACCATGGTGCAGCCGGCCGACCCTGAGCGCGTCCTCGACTACATAGCGTCGATGAGCTGGATAGCGGCGATGCCTGAGGACCAACGCGAAGCGACCGTTGCGAGGATCGGCGAGATCATCGGCGCCGGCGAGACACCCGACGAGCTTCCGGTCCACGTGATCGTCGGCTTGACGAGCCTCGCCTGAGACGGCGACGTCCACGGACGCCTGTTCACATGGGCTCGCGGCTCATCGCTGCTTCTGGACATATACGAGCTGCCCGTTGCTGAGACGATAGACAGTGCCGACCGCCTGGCCGTGGCCGCTGGCTGCCGGTGCGCTCGAGGATGGTGTGGGCAGGGCCTGGGTGTGCTGTGCAGCCTGTGTGCGTGATTGCAGGCGGTGGGTGGACTGGTCCAGCGTGAGGCCCCAGCCGGCGATCAGGAACGCGACAGCGAGCACGATGCCGATGTCGAACAGGTTGACGAGGCCGTCGAGCGGGTCTCCGGCGGCGTCTTCGATGCGGCCGTGGCGGCCGAGTCCTGTGCGGCGGTTCATTCACCGGTCTCCGGTGGCTGTGGTGGGACGGGAGTCTCGGTGCTGGCGGGAACGGTGATGATTCGCCGCAGCGGTGAGCCGGCTGCCTGCGCTTGCCTGCCGTCGACAGATACCGGCACTCCGGTCACCGGCATGGGCGCATGAGCGGACAGGTGCGGCGCTCGTAGCGGCTGTGGCGTCTTCGCTGCGATTGAGTCGGTGGCTCGCTCCAACGCGGTGAGGTCTTCGCTGTACATCCTTGTGCGTGTGAGTGTCAGCGCGAACGCGACTGTGCCGACCAAGAGCCCGACCGTGGTTGCGGCGAACGCGGTGCGCAGGTCTGTGGCCAGGGTGCTCACTTCGCCGTGGCCGAGTGCCGCGAGTCCTGGTGCGAGTGGGATCAGGGTGCCCATCAGGCCGAGCGCTGGTCCAGCGCGGACGAGGACCCGGGTGTGATCCAGGCGTCTTTGGACCGCAAGCTCGTAGTCGGCGAGCGCGTGCTCGATGCCGTCCTGTTCGTCGCCGAGGATCGCGCGGGCCATCTCCAGCAGCGCGTCCCTTGAGAACGAGCTGGGTGCGCGAGCCGCGAGTGCTGCGGCCTGGTTGGGGTTGGCTACGACCCGGCGGGCAAGGTCACGCAGTGCGCTGCGTCCGGCGCGCGCGCGTGAGAGGAGCTCGATCGCGAAGCGTCCGAGCTCCAAGGCGCAGATGAGCAGCACGAGCAGCGTGAGGATCAGGACCGGGATGCGTAGCGAGGAGGCGATCCGTGCCAGCGCTTCGGCGATGGCGTCTGTCGTAGCAAGCATGCTCACAGGAGCACCTGCGGACGTCTGAGCTCGACAAGCGCGCCCAGGAGGGCGAGAGCTAGCGCGGCGGCGGCGATGCCGATCGCCAGCCACGATGTCTGGTTTTCTCCTGCCCCGGCGCCGTGCAGCCCGGGAGCTCCGGGTTCCAGCGCGCCGGCGGATGCTCCGATCAGAAGCCCTTTGACCTCTCGGCCGCTGCTCTGCGCCCCGCCGCCTGCGCCGGTGCCGGTCAGCGTGACTCCGCCTGTGCCTTCGTGGCTGGGCGGGTTGTATTTCTTGGCGCGGTGGACGCTGGCGCTGGTGGCTGTCGGGTACGGGTGTTTTGCGAGCAGCGCCTGGGTTGCGAGCGATGCTTGGTCTCGCGTTTGTGCTGGCCCTTGAGCTGCCGCACGCCGCCGGGAGCATGGCCCTTACTGCCCGGCTGGGGGCGGCTGAACAGGGGCGCGCCGTCACCGCCACCGCCTGAGATCACGCCGCCGCCTGGATTCGTGGATACCCCACCGTCGCCGTTGCCGGCAGGTTCTTCTGGCGGCAGCGCGGGGAGCGGTATGAAGGGCACTTCGGGAATCGGCAATGGGTCACCGGCGAACGCGGGAGTGACGTAGGCGGTCATCCACATGCCGTTGAGTTCTTCGCGTGCCCGGTAGCGGATGTGGCCGTCTTCCTGCTGCATCGAGGCGAGATAGCCGAGCGGCTCATCGCTTGCCAGCCCGGGTTCAGTCGTCCATGTTTCAGGGTTGATCCCCGCGGACCACATCGCCTGCACGACCCAAGCTGTGGAAGCGACGTTTGGTTCGCTTTCGGCGAGGAACTCCACGAAGCCACCGTTGACGGCCTCGCCTTCGCGCAGGTATTCAAACGCCTTTTTCTGCCCTTCCGGGTCTGGATGCTTGGCGGCGTTCAGCGCCTGCAGCGCGGCGCCGGTCATGTCGATTTCGCCTGTCTTTTCCCCCGGCAGCAGCCGCCTTTCTTTTCGGTTGCAAGAGCTGGTACTGGACGTATACATCCAGTACCAGCTGCCATCGCACTTCTGCTGCGCTTCCAACCATTGGGTGGCTCTGCCGACGGCTTCTTCGACCGCTGGTTCGTGGATCGGGCTGAGCGAGAGGATCGCGAAGATCGTGTCGTTGACCCCGGGCGTCTGGGAGCCCGCTTCGTGTGGGAAGGCGCCCGCATTGCTACCGGTGGCGATCTGTCGCTTGAGGATCTCGCCGACCAGGTCGACTCCGCCGAAGTCGTGCGGTGAGGTGCCGGCGGCATCGACGACCAGCAGTTCACGCTCGAATTCGGTCGTCAGCGAAGCTTCGCGCGCGTGTTCGGCCAGATAGCTGTAGGCGCTGTGCCCGCCCGCCCAGTGCTGCTTGGCGGTCGTCTGATCGCGCGGGTTGATCCCCGCGGCCGCCAACGCCAGCGCGACCCAGGCGCTGAAGTCGGATTCCTCGCCGCGTCCTGCTTCGGCGAAGCCACCGTCTTCATGCTGCACGCCCTGCAGATAGCGCACGGTCGCTTCCAGGTTCGGCTGGAACTTCGAATCGCGCGCCGTGGTCGCCTGGGCGGGACAGGCAGGGTAGATCGACAGCACCGCGATCGTCGCGCTCAGCGCCGCCAGCGTCCCACCAGCAGCCGCGGCCGGCCTACCGTTCGACCGTGGCGTCATCGAGTTCCAGCTTGCCCGGAGCGCGTGCCTGCTCATTGTCGGCTGTTGGGCACGGTCAGGGTCTTGACAACGGTCTCGGCGCCGGCGAGGCTGATGCTCACCCGGTAGCTGCCGGCCGCCAGCCGTGGCAGCCTGATCTCGAACGTTCCGGCCTTGCTGGCCTTGACGGTGATCGTCTTCACCGTCTGGAAGTGACGGTGGTGTCCCTTGCCGAGCAGGCGGGCGATCCTCATCGTGACGCTGCCCGCCGCCGTGAGCTTCAGCACCACACGCGCCTGACTGACGCTCACACTGGCCAGGCGCGCGATCGAGCCCTGGCCCGATTTCGCAGTCGATGCCGGGCCAGATGAGCCGCTGGGCTGGTTGCCGCTCGGCTCAGACCCGCCCGTACCACCGCCCGTGTGAGCTTCTTCGTGATGTTCTTCTGCAGAGGCAGATTTCTGCTGATATCTCGGCGGCGTGCGGACTGCGTCTTCGGCTGGCAGTGGCCCGCAACCGGTTTCTCCAGGGGCGGGCACGCACACGTCGAGGCGGTTCGAGCGGATCGCGGCTTCTTCTTCCTCTGCATCCAGGGGTGCGCCGGCCATGATCCGGTGCCAGCCCGGGCGTGGTGAAGGTGATGCTCGCCTTGCCTTCGCTGTTGGTGCTCACGGCTTTTGGGCTTTCGGTCTGCGACCGTCTCGAATCCCTTTTCGGACATCGTCACCGGCGCGACTTTCGCTCCTTCGTAGGGTTAGGAGTCTTCGAGGTACGTTCCGGAGTTGCCGGCGGCTGGCCTTCGCCGTGTTCGTCGTAGGCGGCAACTTCTACTTCGAAGGGCTGATCCAGCTCCGCGGTCGCCGTCAGTGGCCGGGCGCCGGAGCTGTAGTGCTCGCTCGCAGCGAAGAGGCCGAGGATCGGCCTGGATTCGAAGGCGTTGTAGATCCACAGGACTTCATCCCCGGCGCCGAGCTCGTACTGGCAGCCGCCGACACTCGTGAAGACGTTGTTGACGAGCACGCCCCAGGACTTGCTTCCGGATTCCGCGTTCTCTTCTTCCTGCCCCCACTGCTTCACGAAGTAGTCGTCAAAGGACGCATACCACTGGCCGGCAAGCGCGTCCATTTCTCCGATCAAGTCCATCGCATCCACCGACGCGGCAGTCGGCGTGGCGCCGGGAGTTGTGTTTTCGGGGTCGAGCGGATCGATCCCGTTGCAGGGGTGTTCGGCAAGGTCTTGTGCGGCGTTGCCGCCGTCGTCCTTGTATGAGCTCACATCGTGGCCTTCGGTCAGGATCGGGCCTTCGAAGAGCGTCTTGCTCGCGCCCTCGATCCTCACGTTCACCTGCGTGAGCGCAGCCTGCGCCGGCCCCGCCAACGCAACAGCTGCCAGAGATGCGATCAGAAGCGTCGCGATGCTTGTCCTCATGTGAATGGCTCTCCAGGCCCATGCCAGTCGAGCCCCGCATGCAGAGCGGGGCTCGACTGGATCTGGGTCATTCGTAGTGCAGGTAGATCGTGTCGCCTAGGTGAATCACCTTGGTGGTCTTCGCCTGTTCCTGAGCGCCACCGTTGATGCTGATGTCCCAGTCGGGCGTCGGCGTGCTCGGATAGCCGTTGATCTGGGTGATCGCTTTCGTCGATGCTTCCGAGGCGTGGCTTGTCACGCACGACGACGGCGTCGAATCGGCTTCAGCCGCTTTCAGCACCGCTTCCAGCGTCGTCGTGGTCGCTTCGGGGTCGATCGAGACAGAGCAGACCTTCAACGTTCCGGAGCCGTTGTTGACGATCAGGCCCAGCGGGCTCTTCACGCTTTTGCTCGTGCTGAAGTTGCTCGCGGCATACCACTGTTCCAGGCCGCTGGTCGGCACTGGTGGCGACGCCGTGAAGCCCGCGCCCGCGAGCGCACGCACGGCGTCCTGGCTGGAGTATTCGTTCGCCGAGGCTCCAGTGGTCAGGTACTTGAACCATCCCCCTGCAAGTTGCTGGGAGATCAGGAAGTCGATCGGCGTCTTTCCTTCTGTGGTCGTGAAGCCTGCTTCCTGGGATTCGATGCCGCAGGCCTGCAGCCCGCTCACCGCCCAGGCGTTGGAGTCGGTGTTCGCTCCGAATTCCGAGCTCGAACGCACCAGTGGAGTCAGCCAGGATGGATTTCAGGTAAGCGACTGCTTTTTTGATGGATTCGTTGGTCGCAGGAGAGACGCCGGCGGCGCACAGAGCAGCGATCGCCGCCCCGGTGGTATCGGGTTCCGCTTCCGATTTGCGCACGGTTTCGTTGCCTTCGGCTTGCTGGTAGTTCCAGCCGCCGTCTGTGTGCTGGTTGGCTTCGATCACAGGGATCGACTTTTCCAGCAGCACCTGCGGCACACGCTGAACGCCTTCCTCTGTCTTTGCGTCCGCGAGCGCGAGCACCCCGAAGATCGCGCCCTCGAATACTGCCGGTTCGCCGTAGTAGCCAGGGTGTTCAGGCTGGTAGAAGGAGAGGATCCCGGCGATCAGGTTCTGCGTCTTTGACACTCTCGCCGGTTCTATGCCGGCCGCATAGGCGTTCAGCGCCGCGCGCTCGTATTCGGTCGCGATCGCTTTCGCCGGCCATTTCGTCGCGGTTTCGTTGCCCACCAGTTCGCGATACCAAGTTCGTGCGTCGGTCGCTGCACCGACCCCCTTCACGTTTGCCGCAGCGACTTTGCCGGCCGCCAAGGCGCTGAGGTCCCAGTCGCTTTCAAAGCCACCGCTGCTCGTCTGCAGCGACTCCAGATAGCTCACACCTTTGCTCACGGATGCTTCGATTTCCGCTTTCGTCGAGGTGGCCCGCGCCGTCGCAGGCACCAAGAGCGCACAAGCACCGGCCGTGATCGCCACTAGCCGGCAGGTCAAATGACGCCTCATGATGGATCTCCTTCCAATGAGGACGGGCGGCTCTCCGCCCGCGCCCGCATTGGAGCGAGAGCGATGAAGACCTGACCGTCCATTCGCGAGAACAGGGGTCCTTATGTCTTGCATCCGCCACCAAGTACTCGGACTCGAGCTCGCTGTTCTCAGTTTTGAGAACACGGCTCACACCGTTGCGCGTCAGTCCCGGATTCCCACCGGGTTCCCTCAACGGCGGACGGCGCGCATACTAGCGACCTCCTCGGCGCCATGCAAGCAGGTCGCAGACGGTTGCGCTATGTTGCCCCGCAACAACTGAAAGGATCGGTGGACGGGGAAGCCGGTGAGAGACCGGCGCGGGCCCGCCACTGTGACCGAGCAGGACACCCGTCGCACGCACCAGTGGCAGCCACTGGCCTCAGGGGCTGGGAAGGCGCGACGGGACAGGCTCGGAAGCCAGGAGACCTCCCTCCGATCCCATCCCGTCTAGCACCCTCGTGGAAAGGGGTTCCCGGATGCCACACCAGGATATGTCCAGGCCTTGCGCCAGGGCGCTGAAGCGAAGCTCGATGCTGATCGCGACTCTCGTCCTTCCTTTGGGCTTCTCTGCGCGAGCGCTCTTGCCAGCAGCGACGAAACGCCAGGCGACACGTTCCCCGCCTCGGTCGCAACGTCAGGCGGGTACGCTGACGCGAGCACCGGCGAAACCCCCTCGATCTCCGCAGACGGTCGCTATGTCGCATTCATCAGCGCCGCGCAGAACCTCGGCGAACACGGGCCGGCAGGCGTGCAGGAGGCCTACGTCAAGGATCTGCACACCGGCGAAGTGAAGCTCGTCAGCCGCGCCAGCGGGCTCGATGGCGAACCCGCCAACGAACCGGACGAAGGCACCGGCGTGGAAGACCTCTTCATCTCCGGCAACGGACGCTACGTGACCTTCACCTCAGCGGCATCAAACCTCGTCAGCGGCCTGCCGAAAGCGCCAGCAGGAGAACATCCACTGCACGTCTACCGGCGCGACCTGCAGACTGGCGAAACCGTGCTGGTCGATCGCGTCACCGGCAAGGAAGGAGCGATCCTTGGTGAAGAACTCGGCGCCAGAGCCGAGGCGATCTCGGAAGACGGCCGCTACGTGCTCTTCAGAGACGGCGTCGAAGACCTCGAAGACCCGGCAGGCAGCCACGAACCGGGGACCAAGACGGTCTACGTCCGGGACGTACAGGCTGGCACGACGACCGCTGTCAGCCGCGCCGATGGAGCAAGCGGTGCACGCGCCAACGAATCGAGCAGCGGCACTTCCATCTCGCCGGACGGACGCTATATCGCCTTCGAAAGCTCCGCGACCAACCTCGTTGCGGGCATGCAGTCAAACACTGTCTCACAGATCTACCTGCGCGACCTGCAGACCGATACCACCACGCTCGCCAGCGTAACGCAGGCGGGAGCACCCGCCAATGGGTCCTCCGAAGAACCGATGCTCGTCGGCGGCAATGGCTGCGAGGTCGTGTTCTCCTCCGAGGCCACGAACCTCTACGTCTATGAAGCCTCGCCCGTGCTCACCCCGGAGGTCTACCTCACCGATCTCTGCTCGACCCCGGCAAGCGTCACGCTCGTCAGCCGCGCAAATGGGCAGAGCGGCGCGCCGGCGGGCGAAGGCAACGCCGTCGTCCCGCACCCCCTCGGGGCCAGCGCAGACGGACGTTACATCCTGTTCCGCGCCCTCTCGGAACTCACTGGCGAAGTCACGAACGCCCGATGGCATCTCTACCTGCGCGACCTCAGCACCGGGCAGACGACGCTCGTCAACCGTCAAAGCGGCACCAATGGCGCGCCCGCTGAAGGCGATCCCGAAGGAGGCGCACTGTCGGCCAACGGATGCCGCGTCGCCTTCGCCACAGAGGCGAGCAACTTCGGCGAACCGCTGTTCCTCGAGACCTACGTCCACAATCTCGCCCCCTGCCACGAAGAACCGAGCCTCACCTCGGAAAGCGTCAGCTTCTCCGCACAGCCACTTCACACCATCGGCTCCGCGCAGCAGATCACTCTTACGGCAGGCTCCGAAACGCTGCAGATCCACAGCCTGCGCCTTGGCGGCGCTGATGCCTCGGACTTCATCGTCACTGAAGACGAATGCAGCAGGGAAACGCTCGAACCAGAGGAATCTTGCACCTTCCAGGTGAGGTTCATACCCAGCGCTACCGGCCAGCGCTCGGCGTCGCTGGCCATCGATACCGATCCCTCAAGCACGCTCGAACTCGACCTCAACGGCGAAGGCAGCGAAGCCGCCGCCGGCGCGCAGGGACCTGAAGGAGCACAGGGCAAAAGCGGCCAGCAGGGCGTCCCTGGACCCCAAGGCCCGACGGGCGCCACGGGCAAGACCGGCGCACGCGGCCCGGCCGGACGTGACGCGAAGGTGACCTGCCGCCTCGTGAACCACAGACGCACAGTCACTTGCCAGGTGACCGTCAACGGCAGGAGCGCCGGCCGCAGCACCCGAGCGCTACTGATAAGGAAGGGCCGCATATACGCGCGCGGCCCCGTGGGCGCCCTGCGCGCCACGCGATCGGTCCGGCACGGGACCTACACGCTCCGCCTGGACCTCGCCGACCAGCGCATGGAGAGCAAGGTACGGCTTCAGTAGAGGGATTCAGGCTCAGGCTGGTGGCCAAGCGCGCACAAGCGCTTGACACGACAGAGGTGCGATCAGCTAGCGTCGTGTCATGTCCTCTGATTCTTCTTCGGCCCCAAGCGTCGAGCGCCGCGCGCTGCGCGAGCCGGCGTTGCGTGTCTGCCGCGCGCTGCTGGCGCTGCTGGCGCTCACGGCGATTGGCTACGACGTGGCGGCGGGACCAGGGGTCAGCGACGGCGACTACTTCAGTTATTTCACCGTCCTCAGCAACCTGTTCGCCTCAGCAATGCTCCTGCACGGAGCGCTTCGCCCCGCACATATGCGCTCTCGCACGGTCGAGCTGCTGAGAGGCGCCGCGGTCGTCTACATCCTGACGACCGGGATCGTGTACCTGTTGCTGCTCTCCGGGCACGCCCCGGCATACCCGTGGGTGAACGCGATCCTGCACTACCTGATGCCGGTCGCAGTGACGCTCGACTGGCTGCTCGACCCGCCTCGCGTGCGCCTGCCCCCTACATGGACGGTTGTGCTGTGGATGGCCTTCCCGCTGCTGTACGTCCTCTATACGCTGGCGCGCGGCGCGATCGTGGGCTGGTACCCGTACTTCTTCGTGAACCCGCACCGCGACGGCGGCTACCTGCTCGTCGCCGGCGACTGCCTGGCCGTCGGGATCGGCATCGCCGCACTGATCGTCGCGACGACATGGGCGGGCAACCGCCGCCGCGACGCGCTCGGCAACCCCCGATGAACGCGATCGGCACGTCGCGGCTGTGCAAGCTCGACGCTCGCGCTCGACTCGCTCGACCTGACGGTGCGCGAGGGCGAGGTGTACGGATCGCGTTCCTCTGGTACCTCGTCGGCGCGATCGCCGGGGTCCCGCAATGGCTCGTCAAGGCCACCCCGTTCGCCCACATCGGTTTTGTCCCATCGCAGCCGTTCCGCGTGCTCGCCGCACTCGTGATGGTGGCAATCGGCGCGCTTGGGATCGGCGCCGCGCTGGCCCTGTTCCAGCGCCGCGACCTGGCCGGGGCGTGAGATCTCGCGCCTGCTTGTCTGTAGGCTGCGAGCCATGCAAATCGATGGAAGCTCGGCGCTGGTCGTAGGCGGCGCCTCCGGACTCGGCGAGGCGACCGCACGATACCTGCAACAGCTTGGGGCACTCGTGACGATCGCCGACGTCAACGCCGAGAAGGGCGCGACGCTGGCCTCGGAGCTGGGCGTCGAGTTTGCTGCGTGCGACGTCCGCGAGGAGACTCAGGTGCAGGCTGCGGTTGCTCAGGCCGCGGAAGCCGGCGGCGGGCTGCGTATCGCCGTCTGCTGCGCCGGCATCGGCTGGGCGCAGAAGCTCGCCGGCTCGCGCGGGCCGCATCCGCTGCTGCCGTTTGAGACGACGATCCAGATCAACCTGATCGGCACTTTCAACGTGCTGCGATTCGCGGCCACCGCGATGATCGCGGCCGAGCCGCTGCAGGACGGCGAACGGGGCGTATGTGTCAACACAGCCTCCGTCGCAGCCTACGACGGGCAGATCGGCCAGATCGCCTACTCGGCCTCCAAGGGCGGCATCGTTGGCATGACGCTGCCGGCGGCCCGCGACCTCTCGAGCCAGGGCATCCGCGTGAACACGATCGCCCCCGGCCTGTTCGACACGCCGCTGCTTGCCGCCCTGCCGCAGGAGGCGCGCGAGAAGCTGGGCGCCGGCGTGCCCTTCCCGCAGCGACTGGGCACACCCGCGGAGTACGCGCAGCTTGCCTGCCACATCGTCGAGAACCGGATGCTCAACGGCGAGGTCATCCGCCTCGACGGCGCGCTTCGGATGCCGCCGCGCTGAACGGGCGCCTACGAGCCGGTCGCGCCAGCGTGAGCGACCCACACGCTCTCGTCGCGCGTTTGGCGGTCGGCAGCCTGCGCGGCGCCCAGAATCGCCGCGCGATCCAGCTGGCGCAGTCGCCGTTGCGCCTGCGCCAGACACGCTTCGACGCACAGACGCACAAAGGGCGTCGCGTCGCGCTGCGGCTCGCTCGTTATGTGAGACTGGCGCGCATGCGCTTGCGCAGACCGAAAGTCGCAGTGGTGGGTCACGTCGAGTGGGTGCAGTTCGCGCGGGTGCCGCACGTGCCGAGCGCGGGCGAGGTGGTGCATGCACGCGACCCCTTCGAGGAGCCCGCCGGTGGAGGGGCGGTTGCGGCGGTGCAGCTCGCACGCCTGGCCGGCTCCTGCACGCTGATCACGGCGCTCGGCGATGACGACCACGGACGGCGTTCGCTCGCACGCCTGCGCGAGCTCGCAGTCGATGTTCGCGCACGCACCTGCGATGAGCCGACGCGTCGTGCGGTGACGCTCGTCAACGATGAGCGCGAGCGCACGATCACGACCTTCGGCGAGCGCCTGCAACCCCGCGGAGACGAGAACGAGCTCGCGTGGCGATGCCTGGCGGGTCTCGACGCGGTGTACTTCACCGCCGGCGACGAGGCCGCCCTGCGCACTGCGCGTGCCGCCAGCCGCGTGCTCGTCGCCAGTCCCCGTGCCGGCCACGCGCTCGGGCACGGCGTGCCGATCGACGCGCTCGTGCTGAGCGCCGAGGACGAGATCGAGCGCCGGGAGCTGCAGCGCGTCCGTGAGGAGGCGGCAGTCGTCGTCTGCACTGAGGGCGAGCACGGCGGCAGCTACCACACGAGCTCGGGCGAGCGCGGCCGCTTCGAGGCGGCGACGCCGCCCGGCGATCCGGTCGACGCCTACGGCTGCGGCGACTCGTTCGCAGCCGGCTTCACCTACGGGCTCGGCGCCGGCCTGCAACTGCCGCAGGCGCTTGCGCTCGGCGCCCGCTGCGGCGCGATGTGCCTGACCGGGCGGGGGCCATATGGACGTCAGATGAGCGGCGAGGAGTGCAGCGAGATGGTCTCAGCGCGTGAGCTCCGCGGCGATCGGTCCTGAACGCCGGGTGCGAGCGGAGGCGGCAGCTGTCGGCGATCCGCGATGAGATGGCGGATCGAGGAGGTCTGCGACAGCCGGGTCCGCCTCGCGAACCGGAGCACACACGCCGTGGAAGACCAGCTCCACGTGACGACGCCAGTTCGCATTTCCAGGCTGGTAGTACATCGTCGATGTGATGCCGCACATCAACATCGAAAAGTCCTCGAAGCAGAAGTCCTCGCGGATCGCGCCGGCCGCGGCGGCGCGGGAGATGATCCGAGACACCACCTCTGCCAGGGCCGCCTTCTCTTCCTCGATCCCCTCCCACTCCAACTCGTTTGAGCCCATCATCGCGAGCTGAAATCCCGAGTCGCCCTCGACGGCCTCGGCCGAGGCGAGGATCACACTCTCGAGCGCCGCGCGTGGGTCGGGAATCTCCTCGGAGGCCCGCGCGATCTCGGCGAACCCCCGGAAGCGGTCGCGCACCATCGCGGTCAGCAGCGCCTCCTTGGTGGGAAAGTGGCGGTAGACGGTGCCGACGCCGACGCCAGCGTGAGCGGCGATCTCGTCCATCTGCGCCTGAGGGCCCTCGCGGGCGAACAACTCGCGGCCGGCGGACATGATCCGCTCTCGATTGCGGCGGGCGTCCGCGCGTTGTGTTCGCTGATCGATGGCCATGAGGTCTCTCTACAAACGGAATCTTAGCTCCGGATCGTGCTATAAACAAGCGGAACCGTACTTCCGCTTCCGCATCACCCCCGCCGATCGACCCTTGAAAGGACCAGCATGATCGACCAAGATCGAGGCACGGTGCAGCGATGACCGCCTCTCGCCCGCCCAGGAAAGGCGCCGATCTCAGCTCCCCGCGCGGCAAGGATCTCGCGCTGGTGCTGCTGGCGATGACGCAGTTCGTGATCGTGATCGACGCGTCGATCGTGAACGTGGCGCTCCCGTCGATCGGCGCTCACCTGCACTTCTCCCGCGACGACCTTTCGTGGGTCGTGAACGCGTACACGCTGACGTTTGGCGGCTTCCTGCTGCTGGGCGGCCGACTCGCCGACCTGCTCGGACGCAGACGCATGTTCATGATCGGCCTGGTCGTGTTCTCGCTGGCCTCGCTGGGCGGCGGCCTGGCGCAATCGGAGGCGTGGCTGATCATCGCGCGCGCGATTCAGGGCCTCGGCGCGGCGATCGTCTCGCCGGCGGCCCTCTCGATCATCACGACGACATTCGCGGAAGGCGCCGAGCGCAACCGCGCGCTGGGCATCTGGGGAGCGGTCGCAGGCGCCGGCGGCGCCGCGGGCGTGTTGCTCGGCGGAATCCTCACGAGCGGCTTGAGCTGGCGCTGGGTGCTGTTCGTAAACGTCCCAATCGGCATCGTCGCGGCGATGCTCGCTCCGCTGCTATTGCTGGAGAGCCGCTCAGAAGATGGCACCGAAGGCTTTGACCTGCCTGGCGCGGTGACGGTGACGGCAGGGCTCGCGCTGCTCGTCTACGCAGTCGTCAACGCCGTCAACGTCGGCTGGGGCTCGACTGGAACGCTGCTGCGGCTCGCCGGCTCGATCGTGCTGCTCGTGGCGTTCGTCGTGATCGAGCGCCGCCAGCGCCACCCGCTGCTGCCGTTCTCGATTTTCAGATTGCGCACGCTGCGCGGCGCGGACATCGTAGGACTGCTGATCGGGATGTCGCTGTTCTCGATGTTCTTCTTCATCTCGCTGTATCTGCAGGACGTCCTGCACTTCTCGCCGATCAAGACCGGCGTCTCCTACCTGCCCCTGGCAGTGGGCATCATCATCTCCGCAGGCCTCGCCTCGCAGCTGGCGACACGGGTCG
>CAVSAL010000008.1:0-55559 GCA_963725915.1 uncultured Actinomycetota bacterium
GGCTTCAAGCCGGTCCTGGCGAGCGGCCTGCTGCTGATCGCGGGGGGCCTCGTGTGGTTCTCGCGGGTTCCTGCGCCGGGCGGGTCCTTCTCCGCGAACGTGCTCGGCCCCTCGCTGCTCGCCGCGTTCGGCCTCGGGTTCTCGTTCGTGTCGGTGACGATTGGGGCAATGACGGGCACCAAGCCGCATGAGGCGGGCCTCGCCTCGGGGCTGATCAACACCTCTCAGCAGGTGGGCGGCGCGCTCGGCCTGGCGATCCTCGCAACGGTCGCCAACAGCCGCACGCAGAGTCTGTTGAGCGCGGGTGTCCACCCATCGGTGGCCTTGACGAAAGGGTTTGACAGCGCCTTTCTCGTGGGCGCAGGCTTCGCGATCGTGGGCGCGATCCTCACGGCGATCCTGATCTCCTCGCGCGACAGCCGCGAACAGGCTGCGGCGGCGCGGCGGGGCGAGATCGAGACGGTCGCGGCCTGAGGCGCTTGGGCGGCGACGATGCGGAGCGTGTCGGGTTCGCTCGCGCAGAGGGAGCAACTCGGGTGCTATGCCTGTATGTACATTGATACTTACATCTAGAGGCCCACTATGAGCACGATCGGCGTCCGTGAGCTTGCCAGACACACAAGCTCCATCGTCAACGACATCGAGCAGAACAAGGAGCCAGCGCTGATCACGCGGCGCGGCCGGCCTGTCGTCTACATGCTCCCCGTGGACTCGGCAGAGTTCGAGGACTTCGTGCTCGCCCACGCCCCTGAGTTCGTCGAGGGCATGGCCGCAGCCGACGGCGAGCTGGCAGCCGGCGAAACAGTGTCGCTCGCCGACGTACGCGCTGAACTCGAAGCAGACGAGCCGACAAACGATCGGTAGAGCCAGCAGGGCTCCCTATGGATGTATCGCGTCGAGCTGTCCAAGCGTGCGCTGCGTGACCTGCGGCGCATCGATCACAAGACCTGCAAGCGCCTACTCGACCTACTCGAAAACGACCTCACCGCCGAGCCCCGACCAGCGAATCTAGACATCAAGGCGCTGACTGGCCGCGCACCGTGGCTGCGACTTCGTCGCGGGGAGCACCGCATCCTCTACAGGCCACTCACGCAGGCAGAGTTGCACGCCCTGAACGCCAACGAGCAAGCCGGCTACCTCGTAGAGCGGATCATCGACCGCCGCGACCTGAGCACGCCGAGGTCGAGCGCGTCGTAGCGCTGCGGGTCCGTGCAGGTCTGGACCGAGAACACGAAGACATCGGCGCGGACCTCGGGCTCGGCGCCGAACTCGTTGGTGTTCGCATCCCAGGTGCGGGCGATGACGCGCCCAAAGCTCAGCCGCGAGTGCTTGGCCTGCGCCCACGATTGCAGGTAGCCGCTCGCCTTGACCTCGACGCGCAGCCCGGAGCCGGTCGTTACGTCGTAGTTGTCCCACGCCTTCCGCCGCGTCTCAGTGCGCCCGAGCGCGAGCGCCACAAGGAACTCCGCAAGCACACCGCGCTGGGTGTTGTCCCGAAGGTCGGAGAACGCCCAGCGCCAGAAGTCCAGCACCGTCGCGTCGGCGTTGGCGAAGCGGTCGGTGCCCTCGAGCGCCTGCGGCGGCGCTGGTACGAGCCAACCCTCAGGTGAACGTGACGCCGCCATACCTCGACTTATCCGGCTCACCGTCCGATGCAAGGCTGGCCCGGATGAACTCGGCCTTGGCCTGCGTGTACGCCTCGCGGTCATCACGATGGCGTACCGCGAGCGCCCACTTGAGTGTCACGTACTCCCTTGCAAGCGCGGCATCCGAGCGCAAGAGGTCACGGAAACGAAGGCGCCGCTCAAGCTCCTCCGGCTCATCAACGAGATGCAGATGATAGGTCCGCACCGCCGCACCCGGATAGCAGAGGAAGCGCCGATGAGCAAGCGTCGCGTTGAACGCCTGCGGGAACTCGTAACCGCCACCTGTAATCAGCGCCGCGATGTGCGCGTCGAGGTTCCCCACGAGAGCGATCATGTCGATCACCGGCTTGGCGGCAAGTCCAGGCACAGCGGTCGAGCCGAAGTGGTGTATCTCAGCGCCTCCGAGCAGCGGCCCAATCCGCTCACGCTCAGCCACAAAGCGAGCCGGCCACGTAGGGTCGTACTCCACGATCTCGACTTGGGCATCGCGGCCACCGGCGCGCGTGAGGTCTTCCGCTGCGGCGCGAGCGCGATCGACTCGGTTCATCCCGTGCAGTCTCGCACTCAGCGCGTCCGTGTTTGGCCCACGCGGCCCGCGTCGTTGTCCTCGTGCAGCCAGTTGTCTCTTGCGGGTCGCCGGCTGTTTAGCTCGCGCGGAGGGCGCGCGGGCGCTGCTCGATGTCGTCGGTTGGATCGACCCGATCGAGACACCCACGGATGTCGAGGTTGACGTGCGCCAACACCACGACGCGCTGCTGCGAGCGCTGCTGACGCGCATAGCCTCCGAGCACAGCGTCGAGGAAGACCCGGAAGTCAGCGACGAGGAGCGTGCGACCGCAAAGGCGCGCGTCAGCCAGCTCGCCGACCTCATCGCCCAAGCCGAAGGGAGCACCGTATGAGCACGCCGAGGACAGTCTCGAAGGAGGACCTGCTGGCCGCCGAAGCGAACCCGCAGCTTCAGAGGCTGGTCGCGGCGATGGAACGGCGTGTGCCATCCGAGGAGGACCGGAAGCTGTTGCTCGCGCTCGGCCGCGCGATCCGTCAGCTACGCGAGGAGCGAGGCATGACCCCGGCCGAGCTTGCCTGCGCATCGGGCATCAGGCGACAGGAGCTTGAAGCGATCGAAGCCGGACGACCCTACGCCGGCCGGCGACGTACTCGGCAGCGAACCTCCAAGTGCGGTGCCGCGTGAGGGTCGTCACGGTACCGGTGCAGTTGGTGAACCTGCTGCGCGAGGTCTTGGTTGAAGAGGTCGCCAATTGCGCTGAAGAGATCAAGGACTCCGGCCACAGCCACCCGGACTTCGGGATCGACCCGCAAGAGCTTGAGGACTTCGAGGTCTACCGAGCGCTGCTTGAGCAGGTCGGCGCAATACGCACCACGCCGACGGTCGCAGTCGAGCTGAGACTACGCCGTCGCGCACACCGCGCGGCACTGACAGCGGCGCTCCATCGACGGGTGGAGTTCGTCCACACCGACGAGCAGATGCACACCCTGCTCACGGACGCCGGATTCACCGACATAGGCGTGACGAGCGACCGCGGCGCGCTCGCGCTGCAACTCGCACACGTCACCAAGGCAAGCCGACCTGTCACACCAATCGCTCCGTAGGCATCCAGGCGACACGCGAGGCGACGCGGGATGCTTTAACGCCGGCTCGCCACGGCCACAACATAGTCGCTGGTCACGCGGAACGCGCCCTCATCTTCGTTTGCGTCCTCGAAGATGTCGAGCACCCGCTCACGCAGAGCCTGCATCTGCCCGCACGGCTCCAGAACGGCGCGAGCAGCGATCCACGCGGGGTGTACCCGAAGCTCGGTGTTCAAGAACTCCGACGGCGAATCAGCAGCGAACGCGAGATGTTGACCATGCAGCTCGATGGAGAACCCATGCGGCGCGAACAGCCCATCGAGCGCGGTGAGATCATGCCACGCAAACGGTGCCGAACTGAGCCCCGCGGTCCGCATAGGTGCGCCTACCACAGCGGCCAACGCCTCGCCGCGCGCACGCATCACGTTCGCAAGCGGTCCACCCGGCAGCCAGGCGCTGAACACGATACGCGCGCGAGCCTTGGCGACGCGAGCCATCTCCGCTACCGCTGCTTGGGCGTCGGGCGCGAAAATCACCCCGAACACCGACACCAGCACGTCTGCGCTCGCGCCGGACAGCGGCATTGCCGCTGCTTCGCCGCCGAGGAACGCCGCATCGAGCCCGCGCGCCTTCGCATCTGTGGCAGCCACGTCAAGCAGGCGTTGTGCAGGATCGACGCCAGTGGCGCGCGCCCCTCGCGCCGCGGCAATCAGCGTCGCGTTCCCGGTCCCGCAACCAACATCTACAACGTGCTCACCTGTGCGCAGCGCCGCATGGTCGATTACCTCGTGGGCGGCAGGCAACAGTTGTCCAGCTATGTGCTCGTATTCCCCCGTAGCCCAGTCCAAGGCGAGCAATCGTATCTGCTCGTCAGTGCTCGTGAGGTCGAGCGCTTCGTCAAGGGCATGGTGCACGCTTGGTATCGTGCCCAGATGCTCGGCGAGTGGACCGATCCTGGGCGTGTAGCCGAGTATCTATCGCGCGATATCCCGCATAGGGATATCGCCGAGGGGCTGCTGCTGGACGCACTCCCTCAACGGGTCGAGCGCGTTCTCGATCTCGGCACAGGGGACGGGCGACTCCTTGCGCTCGTGCGCTCCCGCCACTTGGATGCTCGGGGCGTGGGGATCGACTCCTCGCCGCCGATGCTCGCACGTGCCGCGGAGCGCTTCGGGTCTGATACGACGGTCGAGTTGGCCGTCCACGACCTCTGCGAGCCGCTTGCCGTGTCGGGTGCATTCGATGTGGTGGTCTCAGGATTGGCGATCCACCATCTTAACGATCAGCGCAAGCAAGCGTTGTTTCGTGAGGTCTATGCGCTGCTGCGTCCCGGCGGTGTTTTTGCCAATCTCGATCTTGTCGCCTCGGCGACGACGGAGCAGCACGAACGCTTCCGTCGAGCGATCGGCCGCGAAGATGACGACCCGGCTGATCGTCTCGCCGATCTGTGCGCACAACTCGCTTGGCTGCGCGACGCCGGCTTTCAGAAGGTGGACTGCGGCTTCAAGTGGATGGAGCTGACGCTGATGATCGCCGTCAGGCCCGAAAATCTTGAGGGCGTCGATCCAAGCTGATCCGTCAGCCCCAGTCGCGCCCGTCTACACGAGAACGGCGGACGGTCCTGCCGCTCATCCCATTGCGAATCGAACACGTTGGGCATCACGCTCATACAAGCCTACGTCGCCGGCAAGCGGAAGCCCGAGACACGACGGAAGCCGAGCTGTTCATAGAACGGGTCCGCGCAGGAGATCACGTCAAGCCGCAGACAACGTGTGCGGGCACGCGCTTCCTCTACCAGCCGCCGCGCGACGCCCTCACGGCGATACTCGGGGGCGACCACAAGCACCGCAAGGAACGCCTGAACCTCGCCGTCGCTGAGAACTTGGGCGACCCCGATGACCGTCCACTCGGACGAGAGCGCCACAAGGCTCAATGTCCCTGGCGCGGTGAGCGCCCGCCATGTTCGCTGCTCGTCATCGGCGTAGCTCCAACGCTCGCCCGCGAACAGCTCGATGACGCCGGGCAGATGCTCGCGCTCCAACATGACGACCTTTGGGTCGGATGCCATCGTCGGAATCTACGCGACCGAAGTCAACGCCGCGACCAGACGCCGCGCCGATGGTTCACGCTGGGAGCAGGCCCAAGAGTTCGGGAGACCGTCCAGGGAGCGGATGATCTCGGCGCCGGCGTTGCGAAGCGCGTGCTCGTCGCTGTCCGCCGCGTAGCCGATCGCTCGCATCCCGGCGGCAACGGCAGCCGTGACTCCTGACGTGGTGTCCTCGATGACCGCGCAGGCGGAAGGATGAACGCCCATCGTCGCGGCAGCGTATCGAAAGAGCGCGGGGTCGGGCTTGGGGCGAAGAACGTCGTAAGCCGAGAACAGCGCGCCAGGCGGGAACAGGTCGCGCAGCCCCGTCAGCCCGAGCGTCAATCGTGTCTTCGCCAACTGGCCCTGGGACGCGACGCAGACCTTCAGTCCGGCTGCCTTGACTCGCTGCACTGCCTCGGCTGCGCCTTGCACCGGCGTGAGTTCGCGGCGGAACGCCTCGTCGCGCTCGTCTTCGTATTCGGCGATCCAGTCCGGCGGAAAAGGTCGGCCGAGCTTGGCTTGGGCTCGGTCGCGGACATCCGTGAGCAGGAGCCCTTGGCAGGCTTGGCGGGCCTCGGCGAGTGTCGTCGGCAGGCCCTCGCGCGTGAGCATCCGAGCGAGCACTTCGCTGGAGATCACCTCGGAGTCCACGAGCACGCCGTCGCAGTCGAAGATCACAAGCTCGTGCATGGCGGTCGCAGCTACAGTGCGCGCTCGTAGACGCGGTAGCGGCGCTTGATCTCGCCGCCCATGCCTTCCAGCGCCCGGTTCATCGGCTCGTTGACCTCAAGCGTCCAGCCCATCTCGCCACCCTTCTGCGGCGTGCGTTCGGCCGCGTCGAAGTGCATCTGGTACAGCCGCGCCGCAACGCCCGTGTGGCGGTAGTCGGGCATCACGCCGAGCACGATCACGCGCACCGCGTCTATTCGACGGCGCTCACGCAGCGCCCGCATCCAGCCGAACGGCAGCAGCCGCCCATTCAGCTTGGCGAGCACCTGGTTGTAGTCCAGCAGAGTCAGCGCGCCGCCGACGATCTCGCCCGTGTCCTTACGTTCGGCAAACATCGCCCAGTTCTCATCGAGGATCGGCTTGAGAATCCTTGGCGTAGTGGTAGACCTCCTCCTCGGTGAGTGGGACGAACCCCCAGTTGCGTTCCAGCACCGTGTTGTAGAGCTTCACGAAGCGCGCGACCTCCGCGTGGAGGTCTTTCTTGCGGAAGGGTCTGCACACGATCCCGTGCTCAGCCTCAAGCTGGTCGGCGGCTTCCCATATCGCGGGATGGACTTTCTCGCGGCCGGTGATGTGCAGGCTCCACATGTACACGTCCATCGCCTTGCCCATCCCGAGATCGTGCTCAAGCAGCCGCTGGTAGTACGGGTGGTGCCACTGGCAGAGGATCACCGGAGGACGCTCGTGACCGGCGATCAGCAGGCCGATTTCGTCGTTGGTCGTGAAGTCCATCGGGCCGACCATGCGATCCCGGCCACGCTCCCTCAACCAGCCCGCGGCGGCGTCGAGCAGCACACGCGCGGCCTCGGGATCGTCCTCACACTCAAACCAACCCCACAGGCCCCAAGCGTTCTTCTGGAACTCGTTGAAGTTCCGGTCGATGTGCGCGCTCACGCGGCCCACTGGCCGGCCGTCACGCCAGGCCAGGAAGTATTCGGCCTCGGCGTGCTCGAAGAACGGATTGCGCTTTCGATCGAGCCGCTTCCGAACGTCCATCAGCAGCGGCGGAACCCAATTGGGCTCGCCGCGATAGAGCCGCCACGGCAGCTTGACGAACGCGCTGAGCTCGCTCTGGCTCCCCACGGGCTTGATCTCGACCGCCATCGCGGCGCGAACCCTACATGGCCGTCACGCACCCAGGCGCGCGTCAGGCGGGTCTCTACGGCCAAGCCTCGGCATCGAGGGGGACCGCCAGGCTGGCGCCGTGGTAGCTTCGCGCTGTGAACGAAGGACGCCGGCCGCTGTGGCTGCCGTGGATAGCGGGACCCCATGAGGAGACAGCGGACTTGGTGCTGGTGAGCCTCACGGAGTTCAGGGCGCACGCTTGGCGTGATCTGCCGCGCATGGCGTGGATCGCGCTCGGGTTGCGTGCCGGCTGGTATGGGCTGCCCGGCGCGGTGGGCCTGTACCTGTGGACTGACCTTCCGCGACGGTGCGTGGGCTCGCTGTCGGTGTGGACCGATGCGGCTGACCTACGACGGTGGATCGGACTGCCGCGCCACGTCCAGGTCATGCGCCGGTACAAACCGCGCGGCACGGCGCGCTCTACCCAATGGACCTGCGAGACATTCGACCGAGAAGCGATCCTCGCCGAGGCCAAGCAGCGTCTCGCCAGAGGAGAGCTGTCCCAAACGGGCGACTGATGGCAGAGCGCACAGCGCCCGTCGCGGTCTCCGTGACCCACGGAGACGCAGACGGTCTCCCCGATGGGGAGTCCTTCAACGCGAGCGTCGTCGCGCTCGTGCTCTGTACCGTCCCCGACCAAGACGCGGCGCTCGCCGAGCTGTATCGAGTGATCCGTCCCGGCGGCGAGTTGCGCTTCTACGAGCACGTCCGCTCACACTCCACCTGGGAGGCACGCTTTCAGCGGCTCGCCGACGCGACGCTCTGGCCCGGGCTCTCCGGCGGCTGCCACCTGGCGCGCGACACGACAACGGCGATCGAGCGCGCCGGGGTTCGGATCGAGACGTGCGAGCGGTTCTCCTACAGCCCTGCGCCGCTTCTGCCGGCCGGATCCGCACATCCTCGGGGTGGCACGGCGCCCTTGACGTGCCTGGGGATTCCGCGGTGAGCACCGCCGCCCCGACTCGGGGCCGCGCACGACCTTCAGCAGTGCCCCGACGAGAGGGCGGCGCCCACAAGTCAGGACGGCGCGTCGATCGGCTGCCAACTCGCAGCCTGTTACATAGCGAGCACGCAGCGAACTCAACACGGGCAGAAAGAACAGCGTCGCGGAGAATGCCCGCAAGACGAGCATCTTCAACGGGTCCAGATTGCATACGTGGTAGCGCTCGTGCTCAAGCACCGCGCGAAGCTCACCGGGTGATGCGCTGTCGCACAGGCCCGCGGCTCACCGCAACTCGCGGGGTAAAGACGCCGTAGACGAATGAGAAAGCCTCAGCGGCATCAACGAGCACTATGCGTCCCGCCAATCCCGCATGAGTGGCAGAGCGCTTCAGATCGTCAGGTGTTGCCACGGCCAACCGCCGGACGCGGCGAGCAAGCCTGTGAGACGCGAGCACTTGCCGTCCGAGCGAGCGGCTTCCGAGTCCCAGGCCAGCCGCTATTGGGGCTATAAACATGATCGCCGGCACAGATGAGACGCCCCACCGAGAATGCGGCGCCAGGATCAACGGCAGGAGAACGGCCCCGACCGCACCGCAGAGCACAATCGCACCAGACAGTAGCGCGATCCCAATAAACGCCAGGGAGCTGCGGTTGGCTCGGTCCAGCTTCATCCGTCCTCCGCAAGCAGAGCACGTAGCCGCCTCAGCACTCCAGGGTCGGCACGCGCCTCGTCCACGAAGCGCGCTACGGCTGCATCTCCATAGGTGCGAATCACGTCCGCCACCGCAAGCCCGGCGGAATCGGGAGCGGTCGCCTCATACACGTAGCTTCGCCGCTCACCGTGCCGAGCAAGGACGTTCTTTGCGACCAGCCGGTTCATCACGGTCATCACTGTCGTGTAGGCCAGCGGCTCCGACCGTCGTGTGTTGAGCCTGTCGAGGACCTGCCGCACAGACACCGCGACGCCGGCCTGCCAGACCGCGGCCATGATCTCCGACTCAAGCGGAGCGAGCCCACCACTGGCCTTTTTCGGGCGTCCAGACACAAGCGTACACTACTACATTTTTGTCGTGTATGCTCGGCACATGACCACCACCGAGCACGACTACACAACGCGAGCAAGGCAGGCCATCGAGACCTGGGTAGCGCAACGGGCTGAGCACCGTGCGATGACTAAGAAAGAGGTCGAATATCTGCTGGCTGGTCAACGCCATGAGCCGAAGCTACCGGTCGTACCGGCAGCTTGCTCGCTTGCCCATGCGATGGCCGACGATCCGCAAGTTAGTCCGAGCCAAGCGGCCGGAACGCGATCTCGAGCAGACTCGGATCGACCTGATCGAGGTCAACGTCGGCGAGATGGTCGAGGAAGCGGCTGAAGGTCAAGGCGCTGATGCGCCTGTCGGTGCCTGGTAGCCGATACTCGGTGATGCCCTCTGGTTGGATGGAGATGTGCTTGGTGTCATCCGCGATCAGCCACGTGGCGTCTGCGAGCAGGGCGGTGTGGATCACCGGGTCGTCCTTGCGGTCGGCGGTGTAGGCGGGAATAAGTGCGGGATCGAAGTCGTCGGTGACTTCGGCGCATGCCGCCGCGATCTGTTGACGCACTACGTCGATGTCTCCCTCGCGCAGCGTAGGATCGAGCCTTGGTCCCGCCTCTCGTAGCTTGCGTTCGTACTCGGCCAGCAGCGGACGTGAGACAACCAGCCGCCAGTCGTCCGAGCAGCCCGCCGGCAGCGCCTCCCGCAGCCGCAGGCATCTGGCTTCGGCCTGCTCGGCAAGCACATCGAGCGCCACGCCACCGAGATGCCCGGCGCTCGCCGATTCGCCGCGCAGCGCGTCCGCTTCTTGACGGAGGAGATCCCTGCGCGCGGCAAGCGCACCGAGCACCAGCACGACCAGGAAACGTCAACGGTATCCGCGTGGGGAGAGAACCGCGGGTAGGACCACGCTTGTGTCGAGTACGACCGGCCGCACGGGGCGGCACTCTATGCGCGGGCTGGGAACCTAGTCGTCGCCTTCGAGCGCCGCCTGAACGTCGGCGTCGCTGAGGGCTGCGTAGCGCTCGTCCAGCGCCCGGATCTCCTCGTCGAGCCGGTAGGTCCCCGATAGCGAGGCGAGCAGTCCAGCGAGCGGGACGCGGTAGTCGCCGCCGGGCAGCTTGACGTAGGGGATCTTGTCGCTCTCGATCCAGTTGAGGATCGTGCGCTTACTGACGTTCAACAACTCCGCGGCCTGCTTGGTGGAGAGCAGCTTGGGTTGTGAGCGGACGGCCGGCATTGGTTCCTTGATCGTCTTCAGGCAGAGTTTAGCACGATACGCGCACCTTACACCACTTATCGTATTCTGCGTGATATTCTTGATCTGCTCAAGCGGTATCAGGACATCACTCGGCATACCATTCATGCCCCGACTGGCGGCGACTTGGCCACGATTGCCATGACCTGCCCACATGGACGGTCTCTCATCCGGTCTGAGAGACCTGCAGGCCAGGCCTCAGCGAGCGCCCGCTGCGATACAGACGGCATAGGGACTCGCTAGCGCGATCCTGGCGATCACCGGGGGCTCGTGCGTCACTTCATGAACGCCCCAACGCCGCACCTCTACGGCTGATCGGCTGAGGCTTCGGCCGTGTCTTCTTCGAGTGTCCAGTCTTCGCCTTCGATGAGCGCCTTAGGACCCGCGTCAAAATAGATGGTGGGTTGAGGGTGCCGGGCCGTGGATGGCAGGCGTCGCACGCAAGCGCAGGCGTACTGGTGGTACGGCGAGCATTGCGGGTGGCGGCTGACGCCGCGGAACGGCGGTCTCAATCCCGGCAGATATTTTGACGTGGGTCCTTAGCTTGGCGCGCTCCTCGGGGCTGCGGCGCATCACGTGCGCGTAGACGCGGAGCGTGAACGCGGGGTCGGTGTGCCCGAGCTGGTTCATCACGTAGGTGGGGTCCTTGCCGATCGCGAACAGCACCGAGGCGAAGGTGTGCCTGAGCTTGTGCGGGGTGATTCCGTTGGGCAGCGGCTGGCCGCCGCGCTCGGCGAGCAGCCGCTCGGCTCTGGCGATGACCGGTGCGACGACTCGTTGGCGAAGGTTGTGGCGATCGCGCGCGTTGCCATCGCGTGTGGTGAGGATCGGATCGTCGGGCCCGGCGGTCGGGTGCGCGGCCGCCACAGGAGACCCCCAGTGACCGCACCAGTCCCTGCGGGCATCACTATCACCCAACGCCCCAGGAGCACACATAAAACGCGTTTTGTCGTTTTATTCGGTCCAAAAACCCGCATTTATGCCTTAATGCGGCCTACTGACCGACGTCTCCAGCGACATAGGCCAACAAAAAACCCCTGCAAACCAGGGGTTTTTTGTATCGGGGCGCCGAGATTCGAACTCGGGACCTCACCGACCCGAACGGTGCGCGCTACCAGGCTGCGCCACGCCCCGACGCTTCCTCAGTATCCCATACCGCCGGCCCCGAGCCGCCCCGCTATCGTCGCCACCCAACCTTATGCCCGCCCCGACCGCAGACATCCTCGCCGAGGCCGACCGCCTCTTGGAACCCGCCCGCTTTCAGGACTACGGCCCCAACGGCCTCCAGGTCCCCGGCCCCGACCAGGTCTCGACCATCGTCACAGGTGTAAGCGCCCACGCCGAGCTCTTCGAGCGCGCGATCGAGCAGGACGCCGACCTGATCCTCGTCCACCACGGCCTCTTCTGGGGCTCGGCCCCCGGCCCGATCGACCACGCCATGAAGCGCCGCCTGAAGCTGCTCTTCGACGCGAACATCGCCCTGGCCGCCTACCACCTCCCCCTCGACGCCCACCCCGACCTCGGCAACAACGCCCTGATCGCCAAGGCCCTCGGCGCCACCGACCTGACCCCCTTCGCAGTCCACCGCAACCAGCCGATCGGCTTCCTGGCCACGCTCCCCGGCGAGGGCATCCCCGCCCGCGGCCCCAACGGCCTCTTCGCCCTCGTAGAGGGCCTGATGGGCCAAAAGCCCTTGGTCTTCGACAACGGCCCGGACCCCGTGAAGACCATCGCCATCGTTACCGGCGCAGGCACAGACCACCTCCCCGAAGCCATCGCAGCCGGCACCGACGCCTTCATCACCGGCGAGCCCGCCGAGCGCGCTATGGCGCAAGCCACCGAGGGCGCCATCCACTTCCTGGCCGCCGGCCATCACGCAACCGAGACGTTCGGGATCAGAGCCCTGGGCAAGCACCTCGCCCACCGCTTCGATCTGCGCCACGTCTTCATCGACGTAAGAAACCCCATTTAGGGCGTCCCAACAGGTTGCAAGCTGACATTTGTCGGTCGCAGGCATTGCATGCGTCCGCAGGTGGCGCTATAGATGGTGCAAGCAAGCCACGATCTCGACCGCCGGAGGAGATGCTGATGGCAAACCACCTGACGCCGACAGAGCTGGCACGCGAAGCCGGCCTGGAACGCAAAGAAGTCCTCTCGAAGTGCCTCGAGCTCGGTGTGCCCATCTTTCAGGGCCGCATCGACAAGAGCCTGTTCCTCGCAAGCATCCGTGAGCAGCCAGGTACCCAGCGCACCGTCGCGCTGAGCAGCTGAGCGCCCGCACCACACCCTCCCACAACTCAAGCTCCCAACATCGCCCCGCCCCACCCGCTCCCCTCGCGACAGCGAGTGCGCTGGACTGCGGCTCCCCGGCGTGCGATGCTTGTGACCGGCGCAACCTGAAGAGCGCGCAGGGCATAACATCATCACTGCCAGCAAGCCGATTCGCCTGCCGAGGAGGAGAGTCATGGAGGCCAGCACCGCGCCGACGAGCGCAACCCAGACGATTGCGGGGTTGATCCCCCGGGCGGCCGCCACCCACGGCGAGCGCGTCGCGATCCGATACAAGCGCGAGGGCGCGTGGCATGACGTCACATACAAGGAGTTCGCGAGCATCGCGGAGGAGATCGGGCTCGGCCTGATCGACCTCGGCGTCGCGCCCGGCGAGCGGGTCTGCATCCTCTCCAACACGCGCCCGGAGTGGTCCTATGCGGACATGGGCTCAACCGAGACGGGCGCGGTCGTGGTGCCGATATACCAGACCAACTCGCCGGAGGAGTGCGAGTGGGTGATCTCCGACTCCGGCGCCTACGCGATCTTCTGCGAGGACGAGAGCCAGCTGGCGAAGATCGCCGAGATCCGCGAGCGCGTCCCGAGCCTCACACACGTGATCGTCTTCGATCCGCCGAGCGGGGACTCGCCACTGCCGGCGATCACCCTCGATGAGCTCCGCGCGCGCGGCCGCAATCACGCCCCCGCCGAGCTGGAGGCGCGCCGCGCCGCCGTCAAGCCGCAGGACACCTTCACGATCATCTACACCTCCGGCACGACCGGCCCGCCGAAGGGCTGCGTGCTCACGCATGGCAACTACCGCGCGATCGTGGACATGATCGAGGAGCGCGGCTCGCTGGACAGCAACGCCGGGGACGTCGTCTACCTCTACCTCCCGCTTGCGCACTCCTTCGCGCTGCTGCTGCAGCTGGCCGTCTTCGACCTCGGCGTGACCCTCGCCTACTTCGGCGGCGACACCAAGCAGATCATCGTCGAGCTCTCCGAGGTGCAGCCGACCTACCTGCCCTCGGTGCCGCGGATCTTCGAGAAGATCTACACGTTGGTCTCCGCGAACGTGGACCGCGAGACCTTGGCCAAGGCGACCGCGGTCGGCATGAAGGTGCGCGAGCTGGAGATCGAAGGCAAGCCGATCCCCGAGGAGCTGAAGGCGCCCTTCGAGGAGGCCGACGAGCGCCTGTTCAAAAACGTGCGGGCCGCCTTCGGCGGGCGCGTGCGCGAGGCGGTCAGCGGCGCGGCGCCGATCGCCAAGGAAATCCTCGAATTCTTCTTCGCCTGCGGCGTGCCGGTGATGGAGGGATACGGCATGACCGAGACCGCGACCGCGGCGACGGTCTCGCGCCCGGAGGAGCACCGCTTCGGCAGCGTGGGCAAGCCGCTGCCGGGCGTGGAGGTCAAGATCGCCGATGACGGCGAGCTGCTGATCAAGGGTCCGAACATCTTCTCCGGCTACTACGGCCAGCTGGACAGCGGCTTCGGCGCCGTCGAGGACGGCTGGCTGCACACCGGCGATCTCGGGCGGATCGACGAGGACGGCTTCGTCTACATCGTCGGCCGCAAGAAGGACATCATCATCACCGCCGGCGGCAAGAACCTCACGCCGGCGAACATCGAGAACGACATGAAGCAGTGTCGCTGGGTCTCTCAGGCGGTGATGCACGGCGACCGGCGGCCCTATCCGGTGCTGCTGATCACCCTCGATGAGGAAGAGATCGTGCCGTGGGCGGCCTCGGAGGGTTTGCCGGCGGAGGTCCCCGCGCTGGCCCGCGAGCCGAAGGTTCTCGCGATGATCGGAGCCGAGCTGGACCGGGTCAACGAGCGCTACGCGCAGGTCGAGCGGGTCAAGCGCTTTGCGATCCTGCCCGGCGATCTCTCCCAGGAGACGGGCGAGCTGACGCCCACGCTCAAGGTGAAGCGAAACGTCGTGGCCGAGAAGTACGCCGACGTGCTCGAGTCGCTGTATGAAGGATGAGACAAGAAGGATGAGGACGACTTGCTTGGCCGGCGAGTCGCGTCGCGCTAGCGTATAGCGAGAAGCCGCACCGCCCCCGCCGCCGGCAGGAGCGTTGGGGACCCACGAAAGGGAACAGATCAATGCGAAGCGATCCAAGCGAGACCGGCGGTCTGTTCGTCGGACGGCGGCCGGGAACGGGGCCGCTGCGCTTTCGCAAGGCCCCCGAGCGCGGCACCGAGCGCAGACAGCGCGGGGACGCGAGCCTCGCCAACGCGATGTGGGTAGCGATGGTGATCCTCAGCCTGCTCTGCTGGGGTCCGATCCCGCTCGCGTGCCTGTGGGTCGGCGCGCATGTCAACTCCGCCTCGGGCAGCGTCAGCCTCGGGATCCTGTCGGCGTTCATCGCGCTCGGCGTGCTGCTCTTCGGCACGCTGGCGCTGCTGCGCCGCCTTGACTACGCCTGGATCCTGGTGCGGCGTGCCGCCGGGCACGACCAGCGCTCGGGCGCGCTGGGACGGATCTTCGCCGTGGCCGCGGTGATCTGCGCCTCGGCGTTCGCGGTGTGGCTGATCCTGATCCACGGCCCGGGCTCCACCGTCGCGCCCAACAACCAGTACCCGTGACCTGCAATGGGCCTGCTCGACTACTACAAGCAGTTCGAGGCGCTCTCAGAGGAAGAGATCAACAGCGAGCTGCGTGAGCAGGCGGCCGAACGGCGCGCCCTGGAGCTCACGCGCGTGGAGACGCTCGACCTCTCCCAGACGACCTGGCCCTACCCGGCGCACGCCGACGTGGTCAGCGCCGTCACCTTCGTCGCCCGCCGCGGCATGCACCGCTACCCGCGCGAAACCGAGCTCGCGAGCGAGCTCTCACACCGCCTTGGCGTGCCGGTCAAGCGGATCGCGATCGGCAACGGAGCATCCGAGCTGCTGCAGGCAGCGACCAGCGCCCTGATCCGGCCCGGCCAGGCGCTGCTGACTCGCTGGCCCTCGCATCCGCTCTTCCCGACGATGGCGCGTCGCGCGCACGGCGTCGCGGTGCCCGTGGGCGAGAGCGACACGGAGGCGCTGCTGGCCGCCGCGGCGCAGCACGACACGCGCGTGATTGCGCTGGCAAGCCCCAACGACCCGACCGGCGAGCTGATGGGCGCCACGCAACTGGACGCGCTGCTGGCCGGCCTGCCCGAGTCGGTCGCGGTGCTGCTCGACGAGTCGCTGATCGAGTACGCAGACCCCGCCGTGCAGGGCGCCTCGTTGGAGCTGCTCGAGCGCTATCCGCGACTGCTCGTGTTCCGCAGCTTCTCCAAGGCATGGGGCCTTGCGGGCCTGCGCTGCGGGTATGTGATCGGCGGGCCCGGCGCAGAGAGCCTGCTGGCCGAGCTCGTGCCCGAGCACGGCGTCAGCGAGCTCACCCAGACGGCGGCGCTCGAGACGCTGCGCGCATGCTCGCGCCAGGTCGAGCGTCGCGGCAGAGTCGTCGCCGAGCAGCGCGCCGCGCTCACTGCCGCGCTGCGCGAGCACGGCATCGAAGTCGCAGACAGCCAGGCGAACTTTCTCTGGGTCGCCCATCCGCAGATGCCGGGGGGCGAGCTGGCCGCGCGCCTGGCCGAGTCGGGTGTGCTGGTGGCAGCCGGCGCCCCCGTCGGAGAGCCCGGGCACGTGCGGATCACCGTCCGCGACCAGGCAGCATCCGAGCGCCTGCTGAGCGCGATGGACGCGGCGCTGGCAGCGCCCGCGGGCCGCGCCGGCTAGCGCACCGTCGCGCGACCTGCCGGTTCCTCGCGCCGGCTCAGCCGTGCAGTACGCCACTCGCGGCGCCAAGGATGTTGCGCCAGGCCGGCCCGCCCTGGGCCTCCTGCTCGAAGCTGCCGATCACGCGGCGGACGCGTTGCGCGGAGATCTCGATGCCGTGGCGCTCGAAGATCTCGCGGTAGGTCTCGTACTCGCCGGAGAGGTGCCTGGCGACCGACTCGAACCCGTGCTTTGCGATCTCCACGCGCGAGGTGAAGCTCATGATCGAGGTCTCGAACATCAGGAGATCGCTCTCGCGCGGCTCGATCAGCACGATGTCAACGCCCGGATAGCGCTCCTGCCACTGCTCGGCCATGCCGTGCAAGCGCTGGTGGGCCAACAGCTTGAAGGCCTGATAGCCGACCTTCGGGAAGCCCATGTCGGAGATCCGCCGCGGCCGCGTGCCCCGCAGCGTTCGCACCTTCTCGTCGAGGTTGTTGTGGTAGGGGACGATCGGGTTGATCACGATCACCAGCTTCGCACCCGCCTGCACCGCGATGTCGAGGTTCGTCGTGGAGACGATGCCGCCGTCAACCAGCTCGCGATCTCCGACGGTGACGGGCGCGTAGACCATCGGCAGCGCGGTCGAAGCGCGCACGGCAGTCGAGATCGGCACGTCGTCGAAGCCCTTCTCGCCGAAGACGACGCGCTCGCAGGTGTCGAGGTCGGTGGCGGCGATGTAGAGCTCGTGCCGGCAGCTTCTGAAGTCGTCGGCCACGCCGCGGTCGGCGAGCACGCGCTGCAGGTAGCGCTCCACGCCGGCGCCGCTGTAGAGGCCGGCCGGCAGCGCCTCGGCCAGCCCGATCGCGATATCCATCAGCGAGATCTGGCCCCTCTGCGTCAGGATCCTGCGCCCCAGTGAGAGCAGGCGCACCGGCAGCAGCGCCCCCCGACGGGCGAGGTCGAAGAGGTTCAGGTGCAGCAGGTCCTTGAGGTCGATCTCCCTGAAGGGACCCTCGCTCTCGCGGGTGACAGCGTGCATCATCTCCTCGGGGGTCACGTCGTTCGCGCACAGCGCCGCGATGAAGGAGCCGGCGGAGGTGCCGACGTAGACGTCGAAGTCGTTGACCGACATTCCGGTCGCGAGCAGGTCGAGCGCGCGGAGCGCTCCGATCTCGTAGACGCCCCCGGTGAAGCCGCCGCCGCCGAGCACGAGCGCGGTCTTGTCCGGCTTGGCCGACGGTTCCAGCTTGACAACCTTCCCCATAAATCTTCATTCTATGGGTGGTTGCCGTCAACTCCGACAAGAATAGGCTCGCGGCTGGCCGTGGCACTGGCGCTGTCGATGAGCCTTGCCGCCGGGTCCTCCCACGCAGCCCCCGCGAAGAGCGCCACCGCGGCGCTCGCCGCCTCGCTCTCGCACCAGATGGGCATCGCCGGGCGCTCCTCGGGCGCTTACGTCTACGACATCACGGCCGGCACCGCGCTCTACTCGCAGCGCGCCGGCGAGCCTGCACCCGCCCGCCTCGGTGGAGAAGCTCTACACCTCCACCACCGCCCTGATGAAGATGGGCCCCTCCGCGCGGCTGAGCACGACCGTCTACGGTACCGGCCGGCTGCGGGCGGGCGTCTGGGAAGGCAACCTGTACCTGCGCGGCGGCGGGGACCCCACGTTCGGCTCCGGCCCGTTCATCGGCGAGCGGTACGGCGGCCAGGGCGCGAGCGTCGCAACGCTGGTGGAGCAGCTCGACCACGACGGCATCCATCGGATCGCCGGCCGCGTCCTCGGTGACGAAACCTACTTCGACTCGTTGCGCGGCGAGCCCTCCAGCGGCTACGCCTTCGACCCCTGGCTTGAAGGCGATCTCTCCGGGCTCGCGTTCAACCGCGGCGAAACCGGCTCCTTCCACGGCCCCCACGCGCCGGCCGAATACGCCGCGCAGCAACTGCTGCTCGGCCTTGCGCGCTCGCACGTGCAGGTAGCGCACGGCAGCGGCGCGGCGCCTGCCTCGACGCCGAGCGGCGCGCGCAAGCTCGCCGTCGTCCAGTCGCCGCCGCTCTCGACGCTGCTCGGCCTGATGCTGCCGCCCTCGGACAACTTCTTCGCCGAGACGCTGATCAAGGATCTCGGCGCCCGCTACGGCGGTGGGGGCACGACCGCGGACGGTGCGGCCGTGGTCAGGGCCACGATCGGCAGCCTCGGCCTGCACCCCCACGTCGTTGACGGCTCGGGCCTCTCGCGTGAAGACCTCACATCCCCCGAACAGGTAGTCGATCTGCTGCGGGCGCTCTCGGGCACGAGCGACGGCGAGATCCTGCGCAGCGACCTTGCCGTGGCCGGTCGCACGGGCACCCTGGCAGAACGAATGCTCCACACCTACGCCGAAGACCACTGTCAGGCCAAGACGGGGACGCTCACCGGCATCTCCAACCTCGCGGGCTACTGCGACGCGCGCGATGGGCACCTGATCGCGTTCGCCTTCTTCGACGACGGGATCGAAACCTACGAGGCCCACGTGATCCAGGACGCGATGACCGAGTCCGTCGCCAGCTACTGAGGGCCTCTCTGTAATCCAGCAGCGCCTTCAAGCCCTCTTCGTCGACCACGGGGACCTCCAGCCGCTGAGCCTTCTCGAGCTTTGAGCCGGGACGCTCGCCGGCGACCAGGTAGTCGGTCTTCTTGGAGACCGAGCTGACCACGCGCCCGCCCGCCGCAAGGATCCGCTCGGTCGCGTGCTCGCGCGAGAAGTGAGGCAGGGTGCCGGTGAGCACGAGGCTCTTGCCGGCCAGCGGTCCCTGCCCCGGCGGCGGGCCCTCCTCCTGGAGGCGCAGCCCGATCTCACGCAGCTGCTCGATCAGCTCGCGTATCTGCGGGTCGGCGAGCTGGCTCACGATCAACGCGGCCATCTTTTCGCCGATCCCCGGGGTCTGCGCGACCTGCTCCCGATCGGCGGCCAGCAGCGCGTCGATGTCCCTGAAGCGCTGCGCGAGGTTGCGCCCGGTCACCTCGCCCACCTCCTCGATCCCCAACCCAAACAGCACCCTGGAGAAGGGACGCTCCTTGGAGTCTTCGATCGCCGCCAGCAGGTTCATGGCGGATACCTCGCCGAAGCCCTCGAGCTCGACCAGCTGCTCGGCGCGCAGCCGGTAGAAATCGGCGGGACTCCGCACCAGGCCCTGCTGTTGCAGCAGCGCGACCTGCTTCTCGCCGAGCCCGTCGATGTCCATCGCCCCGCGCGAGACGAAGTGCTTGAGCAGCTGCCAGCGCCGCTCCGGGCACTGCACGTTCGGGCACTTGGTAAAGACGCCCTCGGCCGGCTTGACGGTCTCGGTGTCGCAGAACGGACAGCGGCTCGGCGGCAGCGGCTTGGGCGGACGATCGTCGCGCTGCCCCACGTGCGGCGCCGGCGAGAGCACCTGCGGAATCACGTCGCCGGCGCGCAGCACGATCACGTCCTCGCCGGGGCGGATGTCCTTGCGAGCGAGATCCTCCTCGTTGTGCAGCGTGGCGAGCTTTATCGTCACGCCGCCGACTCTCACCGGCTCGAGCACCGCGTAGGGGCGCAGGTCGCCGAACTTGCCGACGTTCCAGCACACCTCGCGCAAGTGGGTCATCGCCGTCGTGGGCGGGAACTTCCAGGCCACCGCCCAGCGCGGCTCGCGGCCGATCGCGCCCAGGCGCCGCTGCAGCTCCAGGTCGTCAATCTTGACGACCGCGCCGTCGATCTCGAAGTCGAGCTCGCCGCGGCGGGCCTGCCACTCCTCGCACTGGGCGATCGCCTGCTGCTCGTCCTGCAGCAGCCTGATGTCCCGGTTGACCCGGAAGCCGTGCTCGCGCAGCCACGCCAGCGCCTGCGAGTGGCGCTCGAAGGACAAGCCCTCGGTGACGCCCACCTGGTAGCACCAGATCGAGAGCGGTCGCTGGGCCGCCAGCGTGGGGTCGAGCTGACGGATGCTGCCCGCAGCCGAGTTGCGGGGGTTCATGAACGTGGAGAGCCCCGCCTGCGCCTGGCGCTCGTTCAGCGCCGCGAAGTCATGCAGCGACATGTAGATCTCGCCCCGCACCTCCAACAGCGGCGGCGCATCCTCGATGTGCAGCGGGATCGCGCCGATCGTACGCAGGTTGTGGGTGACGTCCTCGCCGATCTCGCCGTTGCCGCGCGTGGCGCCGCGCTCCAGCGTGCCGTCGCGATAGATCAGGCTGATCGCCAGCCCGTCGACCTTCGGCTCGACCACGTAGCGAAAGTCGGGCGTCTCGATGCCTTCTCGGGCCAGGTGCGTGTGCATCCGGGCGACCCAGGCGTGCAGCTCCTCCTCCGAGCGGACGTTGGCCAGCGAGAGCATCGGCTCCAGGTGGCGCACCTTCTCCAGCTTGCTGACGGGCTCTGCGCCGACCCGCTGGGTGGGGGAGTCGGGCGTGCGCAGCTCCGGGTGTTGCCGCTCCAGCTCGCGCAACTCGTCCATCAGCGCGTCGTAGGCGTCGTCCCCGATCTCGGGGTCGTCGAGGACGTAGTAGCGATTCGAGTGGTATTCGATGAGGCGGTGGCAGCTCCTGCGCGCGGGCGAGCGCCTCCTGCTTGCCGGCGCTCACGTCACCGGCGCCGACGCCGCCGCAGCAAGCAGCGCCTGCAGGTCGAAGCTGCGCAGCGTCTCGATTCCGGGGCGGTGGGTGAGGTCGAAGTGGATCGGGGTGACCGCCACGCGGCCCGCCGCGACCGCGGCCAGATCGGTCCCCTCCTCCTCCTGGAAGCCCGGATCGTCGCCGTAGATCCAGTAGCGCGAGCGCGCGGGCGGACCCTGCTCGGTCTGCTCCAGCTTCAGCTCGTCCCGGTAAATCCGTTTGCCCAGCGTGGCAACCTCGACCGCCGACGGCGTGCCGGCCGGCACGTTGACGTTCAGCAGCGTCTGCGGCGGCAGCGGCACGTCCTCCAGCCGTTCCACCAGCCGCGCGACGAAGCCGGCCGCGAGATCGAAGGAGAACCCGCCATCGCCGCTGTAGCCCATGGTGCGGCCGCGGGACTGCTGAGAGACCGCGATCGCGGGCAGCCCCACCACGAGGCCCTCCAGCGCCGCGGCGACGGTGCCCGAGTAGGTGATGTCGTCACCGAGGTTGGCGCCGTGATTGATGCCGGAGACAACGAGATCGGCCTGGAAGTCCTCGATCAGGCCAAGGCTCGCAAGCCGCACGCAGTCCACCGGCGTGCCGTCGGTCGCATACCCGACGGTCCCGTCCGAGAAGGGCACCTCCGCCACCCACAGCGGCCGGCGGGTGGTGATCGAGCGCGCCATCGCAGAGCGGTTGCCGTCGGGCGCGATCACGGCAAGCCTCAGCTCCGGCAGCGCCACGAGCGCGCGCCGCAGCGTCTGCAGGCCCTCGGCCTCGATGCCGTCGTCGTTGGTGAGCAGCACATTGAGCATGCGCACACCAGGATAGGGGCCGCTCCGGTCCCCGCCGTTTCATTCCGGATAGCGAACCGACGCGAGCGCGAGGCCATGCGGCGGCGCTGTCGGGCCAGCCTCCGCGCGCGGGCGCCCCTCCAACAGGCCCACGAACTCCTCCACGCTGCGCCGCCTCTCGGCGATCTCCAGCATCGTCCCCACCAGCACCCGGTTCATGTGCCGCATGAACGTGTCGGCCTCGATCCAGAGCTCGAGCAGATCCCCGTCAAAGCGCCAGCTCGCGTCGAGCACTTCGCGCGTGAAGCGAACGTGGTCGGTCTCGGTCGGCGTGAACGCCGTGAAGTCGTGGGTCCCGACCAGCGCGCCCGCGCAGGCGGCCAGCGCGTCGCGGTCGAGCTCGCGCGGCCAGAAGAGCGCGCTGCCGCGCATGAACACGCTGCGCGCCCTGCGGTTGAGCACCCGGTAGCAGTAGGTGCGGCTGAGCGCGTCACGGCGCGCGTCGAACCCTGCGTCTCCAGGCTCGCAGGAGAGCACGGCCACGTCCTCCGGCAGCAGAGCATTCAAGCGCGCCGGATCGAGCGCCTCGTGCCGGTAGCTCGCGACCTGCCCCCAGGCGTGAACGCCCCTGTCGGTGCGCCCCGCCACCGTCAGCGCCAGCGGCTCGCCCTCGACGTCAAGGCTCCCCAGCACCTTGTGCAGCGCCTCTTCCAGCACCCCCTGGACGGTGCGCAGCCCCGGCTGCCTGGCCCACCCGGCGAAGCCGGCTCCCTCGTACTCGATGGTCAGCCGGCTCACCATCAGCGCCGCCCGCGGCCACCCGCGCGCCGCGAGCTCAGACGAGCTCTAGAAGCACCATCTCGGTGGAATCCGACCGACGCGGCCCAAGCTTCAGGATCCGCGTGTAGCCTCCCGGCCGCTCCACGTAGCGGGGCGCAACGTCCACGAACAGCCGGTGCACCGCGAACTTGTCCTGAGCCAGCGCCGAGAGCGCCTGCCGGCGAGCGTGCAGCGTGTCGCTCTTGGCAAGCGTGATCAGCTTCTCCAGCTCCGGCTTGACGGCCTTGGCCTTGGCCTCGGTCGTCTGAATCCGCTCGTGCTCGAGCACCTCCTTGCAGAGGTTCATCAGCAGCGACTTGCGGTGCGCCGAGTCGCGGCTGAGCTTGTTGCGTGTCTTCTGATGCCTCATGAGTCGGTCAAGGATAGTGGGATTCAGTCCTGCCGCAACGAGAGCCCGCGCGCGTGCAGCGTCTCGACGACCTCGTCGATCGACTTCTTGCCGAAGTTCGGGATCGCGCTGAGCTCCGCCTCGGACTTGGAGATCAGGTCGCCGACCGTCTGAACGCCGGCACGCTTGAGGCAGTTGTAAGAGCGCACGCCCAGCTCGAGCTCCTCGATCAGGATGTTCCACTCCTCGCCCTGCATGCCGTTCGGCGTAGCACCGCCCCCGGAAGGCAGCCCCTGGCCGTCGGAGCCGGCGATCTGCCCGCCCGGGGTGGCGCGCAGCTCCTGGATGCGGTCGGCGTCGGTGAAGATCGCAAGCTGGGAGATCAGCAGCTCGGCCGCCTCGCGCAGCGCCGCCTGCGGGTCGATCGAGCCATCGGTCTCGATGTCCAGCGAGAGCTTGTCGTAGTCGGTGCGCTGCCCAACGCGCGCCTGTTCGACGGCGTAGGCCACGCGGCGCACCGGCGAGAAGATCGAGTCGATCGGGATCACGCCGATCGGCTGGTCGGGCGCCTTGTTCTCCTCCGCGGGCCGGTAGCCGCGGCCGCGGCCGATCGTCATGTAGAGCTCGAGCTTGGTCTTCTTCTCCAGCGTGGCGATGTGCACGTCGGGGTTGAGGATCTCGACGCCGGCGGGCAGGTCGATGTCCTTGGCGGTGATCTCGCCGGGGCCGGTGACCACCAGCGGCGCCTCGACCTCGGTCGCGTCGGAGTGCATCCGGCAGACGATCCCCTTCAGGTTCAGCACGATGTCGGTGACGTCCTCGGTCACCCCCGGGATCGTCGAGAACTCGTGGGCGACGCCCTCGATGCGAACGCTGGTGACGGCGGCGCCGGCGAGCGAGGAGAGCAGCACCCGGCGCAACGAGTTTCCGAAGGTGTAGCCGAACCCGCGGTCGAGAGGCTCGATCGTGAAGTTGCCGCGGTTGTCGTCAACGGACTCGCTTGTGATCCGGGGGATTTGGAAGTCGAGCATCAGGGTCCTCTGTGGTTTGGTCTCTCACCGGCGCCTGCGGACGCCGGCTGTGGGCGCGCCGCCGCCCGCCGAGCGGGCCTGGCGCGGGGCAAGTTGATTACTTCGAGTACAGCTCGACGATGAGCTGCTCCTGCACCGGCGCGGCAACCTCCCGCCGCTCCGGCCTGCGCAGCACCTTCGCCGTCAGCGACTCGTGATCGGCCTGCAGCCATGCTGGAATCTGGCCGGTCAGCTCGGTCGCATCCTTGACGACCTGCGTGGCGGGCGAGCCCGCCTTGATCGCGATCACGTCTCCGGGCTTGACCTGGTAGCTGGGGATGTTCACCCTGCGACCGTTCACGGTCCAATGCCCATGGCGCACGAGCTGGCGCGCCTGGCGCCTGGAGGCGCCGAAGCCGAGCCGCACGAGCACGTTGTCCAGGCGGCACTCGAGCAGCGCAAGCAGGTTCTCGCCGGTGATCCCCGGCTGACGCGAGGCCTTCTCGTAGTAGCCGTGGAACTGCTTCTCCAGCACGCCGTAGTAGCGGCGAGCCTTCTGCTTCTCGCGCAGCTGAACCCGGTACTCGCTCTGCTTCTGCCGCCCGCGGCCATGCTCGCCCGGCGGGTAGGCGCGGCGCTCGACGCCGCACTTGTCGGTGAGGCAGCGCTCGCCCTTCAGGAAGAGCTTCTGGCCCTCCCTGCGGCATTGCTTGCACTGTGCGCCTGTGTCTCGTGCCATTGACTGTTTCCTCTTAGACGCGGCGCCGCTTGCGGGGGCGACACCCGTTGTGGGCCTGCGGGGTGACGTCCTTGACGCCGGTGACCTCGAGCCCGGCGGCCTGCAGCGAGCGGATCGCCGTCTCGCGGCCCGAGCCGGGACCCTTCACGAAGACCTCGACCTTCTGCAAGCCCTGCTCCAGGCCCTTGCGCGCCGCCGCGTCGGCGGTCACCTGAGCCGCGAAGGGCGTCAACTTGCGCGACCCCTTGAAGCCCGCGCCGCCGGCCGACTCCCAGGCGATCACGTTGCCCGTAGTGTCCGTCAGCGAGACGATCGTGTTGTTGAAAGACGTCTTGATGTGAGCCTGTCCGACGGGGATGTTCTTCTTGGGCTTGCGCCTTCCCCTGGCGCGCTTGGGGGCGGCCATCAGCGCCTGCCCCGGCAACGAGTGTTCTCGTCAATCACTTCTTGCCCGCCTTCTTCTTGCCCGCGACCTGCATCCGCTTGGGACCCTTGCGGGTGCGCGCGTTGGTCTTGGTCTTCTGGCCGCGCACCGGCAGTCCGCGACGATGGCGCATGCCGCGATAGCAGTTGATCTCCTGCAGGCGCTTGATGTCCTGGGAGCGCTCGCGGCGCAGATCGCCCTCGACTGTCAGCTCGCGGTCGATCGCGTCGCGCAGGCGCGTGACCTCGTCCTCGGTCAGGTCCCTGACGTAGGTGTCGGGGCTCAGGCCGAGCTCGGCGAGCAGCTGCTTGGAGGTCGACCGGCCGATGCCGTAAATGTAGGTCAGGCCGATTTCGGCGCGCTTGTTCAGGGGCAGGTTCACGCCTGCGATACGTGCCATGCGTCCTAGCCCTGCCGCTGCTTGTGGCGCTTGTTCTGGCAGATGACGAGCACCGCTCCGTGGCGGCGGATGATCCTGCACTTCTCGCACATCGGCTTCACCGACGGTCTTACCTTCATGATCCCTTTCGGCTCGTCACTGCGACCCGGCGCCAGCCGCCGATCCAGGCGCCGCCACCGCGTCAAAACAAACTCGCAGCGCGAACTCCCCGCGCGCGAGCAGGACAACGGATAGTAGCATCTACGGCCGCGCGGCGGCGGGCGCTCCCGCACCTGCGGGGGCCTGCGAGCTCGCCTCATCGAGATGCCAGGGCGTCAGCACCCGCGGCCCCTGCGCGGTGATCGCGACCGTGAACTCGAAGTGCGCCGCGAGCGTGTTGTCCTGCGAGTAGATCGCCCACCCGTCGGAGCCCATCCTCACGTTGGGCCCGCCGAGCGTCGTCATCGGCTCGATCGCCAGCACCATCCCCTCGCGCAGCAGCGGGCCGCGGTCAGCCTTGCCGTAGTTGGGCACCTGCGGGTCCTCGTGCATGTCGCGCCCGACGCCGTGGCCCACGAGCGAGCGCACGACCGAGAGCCCGTCCTTCTCCACGACCTGCTGGATCGCGTTGGAGATGTCCCCCACGCGACCACCGACCTGCGCGCGCTCCACGCCGACCATCAGCGAGCGCTTGGTCGCCTCCAGCAGGCGCTGCGCGTCGGTCGAGATCTCCCCGACCGGGAAGGTTCGGGCGGCGTCGGCCACCCAGCCGTCGAGCGTGACGCCCACGTCGATCGAGATCACATCGCCGCCGGAGAGCTTGTAGCGACCCGGAATCCCGTGGACCACCATCGCGTTGGGCGAGGCGCAGATCGAGCCGGGAAAGCCCCGGTAGCCCTTGAACGTCGGCACCGCCCCGTGGGAGCGGATGAAGCGCTCGGCGGCGGCGTCGAGCTGTGCCGTGGCGACTCCCGGGCCGACCATCCCCTCCAGCATGCGCAGCGTGCCGATGAGGATGGCGCCGGCAGCGGCCATCTTCTCGATCTCCTCGGGACTCTTCCGAACGATCACCGACTGAGCTTAGCTACGCACTAGAGCCTGTCCTCCAGGCGCAGCGTCGCCGCTGTGGCCCGCAGGTGGCGGTGAACCTCGTCGGGGGAGCGCGTGCCGTCGAAGCGACGCAGCAGCCCGGTGTCGTCGTAGTAGTCGATCAGCGGCGCGGTCTGGGCGTGGTAGACCTCCAGCCGCCGCCGGATCGTCTCCTCGCTGTCGTCGTCGCGCTGGATCAGCCGCGAACCGTCCTGGTCGCAGACATCCTCGTGCTTGGGCGGGTCGAGCTCAACGTGGTAGATGTGGCTCGGGTTCTTCACGCACACCCGGCGGCCGGTGAGCCGGCGCACGACCTCGTCGTCCGGCACCTCGATCATCAGTACGCCGTTCAGCCGCCGGCCGTACTCGTTCATCGCCGCGTCGAGCGCGTCGGCCTGGCTCTCGTTGCGGGGAAACCCGTCCAGCAGGATGCCTTCGCGAGCGTCGGGCTCCTGCATGCGCTGCGTGATCATCCCGACGATCACCCCGTCGGGGACGAGCTCGCCCTTGTCCATGTAGCTCTTGGCCTTCACCCCGAGCTCGGTCCCGTCGGCGACCTGCTTTCGCAGCATGTCGCCGGTCGAGATGTGGGCAAGCTTGAAGTCGGCCTGCAGCCGCTCTGCCTGCGTGCCCTTCCCTGCGCCGGGAGGACCGAGGAGGATCAGGTTGAGCTCGGACACCTCTCAGAGCAGACTATCCGCTCCCGTGAGGCTGCGTCGGATCACTTCAAGAAGCCCTCGTACTGCAACGGGAGGGAGACAGGTCCCCCTCCCGACCACCCCCTACTTCAGGAAGCCCTCGTAACTTCGCATCATCAGCTGCGCCTCCAGCTGCTTCATCGTTTCGAGGGCCACGCCGATCACGATCAGGATCGAGGTGCCGCCGATCGCCAGGTTGGTGTGGGTGCGCGCGATCAGGATCGTCGGCAGCGCCGCCACCGCAGCCAGGAAAAGCGCGCCCGGGAATGTCAGTCGGGCGAGGATGCGATCCAGGAATTCGGCCGTGGGTCTGCCTGGCCTCACCCCGGGGATGAAGCCGCCGTACTTCTTGAGGTTGTCGGCCTGATCGACGGGATTGAAGGTCACCGCCGTGTAGAAGTAGGTGAAGACGATGATGAAGAACGACTGGCCGACGACGAACTGCCAGCCGTTGGGAGTGAAGAAATCCTGAAGGACGCGGATTTTCGCGAGCTGGCCCACCGTCGGCGGGATCATCATGATGCTGGCCGCGAAGATCACCGGGATCACGCCGGCCATGTTCACGCGCAGCGGCAGATAGGTTTGGCCGCCTTCGCTCATGCGCCGCCCGATCACGCGCCGCGCGTACTGCACAGGGATCCGGCGCTGGCCTTCCTGGACGAAGACGATCCCGGCCACGACCGCGAGCACGATGAACGGCATCATCACCTTGAAGACCTGGTCGGTCGAGGTCCACCACGACTGCACCCCGGAGGGCAGACGCGAGACGATCGAGGCGAAGATCAGCAGCGAGATCCCGTTGCCGATCCCCCGCTGGGTGATCAGCTCGCCCACCCACATCAGCAGCACCGCGCCGGTCGTCAGGCAGACGACGATCAAAAAGACGTGGGGCACGTCGAATTTGGTCACGACCGATTCGCCGGCCGAGGCCTGCAGCGAGCGGAACAGGAAGACGTAGCCGATCGACTGCGCGAAAGCCAGCCCGACAGTCAGATAGCGCGTGTACTGCGTGATCCGCTGCTGCCCCACTTCGCCTTCCTTGGAGAGCTTCTCCAGCGAAGGGATCACGACCTTCATCAGTTCCAGGATGATCGAGGAGGTGATGTAGGGCATGATCCCGAGCGCGAACAGCGCGATTCGCGACAGCCCGCCGCCTGAGAACAGGTTCAGCAGGCCGAGGATGTTGGTGCCGCCGAAGGACTTCTGGATCGCGTCGACCGCTTTGAGGTTGACCCCCGGCACGGGCAGATGCGCGCCCAGTCGGTAGATGATCAGCATGCCGCCGGTGAACAGCAGCTTCTTGCGGATGTCCTTGACCTGGAAGGCGCTGAGAATCGTCGAGAGCATGGCTTAGATCTCCGCGCGAGCTGCTTAGTCAGCCCGCCGAGATGCCGATTCTAGCTCTCGAGCACATGGCACGCACCACCTGCGTCCTCGATGCCGCTCTTGGCGGCAGCGCTGAACGCGTGGGCATGCACGGTGAGAGCCTTGCTCAGCTTGCCCTTGGCGAGAACCTTCACCGGGATGTCTTTGCGGGTCGCAAGACCCGCAGCCTTCATCGCCTGCACCGTGACCTCGGCGCCCGCATCGAAGCGCTTCTCCAGGTCGGCCAGGTTGACCGGCTGGGTATGGGTTCGGAAGGGCTCGAACGGCATCGACTTCTTCATGTGCGGGCCGCGGAGCTTTCGCATCCGCATGTGGATCGGCATCTGTCCGCCCTCGAAGCGCTCCCTGCGCTTGGCGCCGGAGCGCGAGCCGTAGCCCTTCTGACCGCGGCCGGAAGTCTTGCCGGTGCCCGAGCCCTCGCCGCGGCCCACGCGCTTGCGCGGCTTGCGGCTGCCGGGAGCCGGTTTGAGCGTGTGCAGGCCGATCCGCTCAGGGGCCTTATCTGTCTCTGTCTCGGGGCTCATCGACTCTGCTCCTTGACCTCGATCAGATGCCGCACGGCGTGCAGCATGCCGCGCGCCTGCTCACAGTCCTTGACCTCGACCGTATGGCCGATGCGGCGCAGCCCAAGCGAGCGCAGCGTGTCGAGCTGGCGCTGGTTGGCGCCGTTGCGCGAGCGGCGCTGAGTGACCTGCAGCGTGGCCATCAGGCGCTCTCCTGCGCAGGCGCCTCTGTCTCTGACTCGCTTGCCGGCTCGCTCGGCGCCGCGGCAACGGGCTCGCCAGGCTCGCCGCCCTCGGCTGCGCCATCGGTCGGCTGCTCGGTCAACCCGAGCACCTTGTTGATCGAGAGGCCGCGCAGCTTGCCCACTTCCTCGGGGGTGCGCAGTTCGCGCAGACCGGAGACGGTCGCCTTGACGAGGTTGATCGGGTTCTGCGTGCCAAGGCTCTTGGAGAGGATGTCGTGGATGCCGGCGAGCTCGAGCACCGCGCGCACGCCGCCGCCGGCGATCACGCCGGTGCCGGGCGCGGCGGGCTTCAAGAAGACTTTGCCCGCGCCGAAGACGCCCGTGGTCTGGTGGGTGATCGTGGTGCCGTGCTTGGGCACGCGGAAGAGGTCTTTCTTGGCCCGTTCGACGCCCTTCTGGATCGCGAGCGGAACCTCGTTGGCCTTGCCGTAGCCGACGCCGACGACTTCGCGTTCATCGCCGACGACCACGAGTGCGGTGAATGAGAAGCGGCGGCCGCCCTTGACCACCTTGGCGACGCGGTTGATCTCCACGACCCGCTCCTGGAGGTCGAGCCCGGTCGGCTTGACTGAACGATCTTGTGCTTGTCCTTGGCGCATGAGCTGAGAGAGGGTAGCGGGTTAGAAGCCGATTCCAGCCTCGCGCAGCGCCTCCGCGAAGGCGCGCACGTGGCCGTGGTACTGATAGCCGCCACGGTCGAAGACGGCCTGCGACACGCCGGCGACGCTTGCACGCTCCGCCAGCAGGGCGCCGGCGCGCTGAGTGCGCTCCAACTTGGGAAGGTTCCGCAGCTCCGGCTCAAACCAGACTCACGGCCGCGATCGTCTTGCCATCGACATCGTCCACGAGCTGCGCGCAGATGCCGTTGTTGGAGCGGAACACCGAGACCCGCGGGCGGCTGGCGGTGCCGGAGATCTTCGCGCGCACGCGGCGACGCCTTTTCAAGCGCTGCTGTGGCTTGGTCATCACGGTCATGCGCGCTTGCCAACCTTCCTTGCGACGTACTCGCCCTCGTAGCGGATGCCCTTGCCCTTGTAGGGCTCCGGCGGGCGCTGCTTGCGGATGATCGCCGCGGTCTCGCCCACGAGCTGCTTGTCGATTCCCCTGACGACGATCCTCGTCGGCTGGGGCACCTCGAACTCGATCCCGTCGGGGGCGGGGATCGGCACCGGATGCGAGTAGCCGACCGCCAGCTCCAGGTTCTTGCCCTTCAGCTGGGCCCTGTAGCCGACGCCCTGGATCTCAAGCCGCTTCTCGTATCCCTGAGTGACGCCCTGGACCATGTTGGCGACCAGCGAGCGCACGAGGCCATGCAGCGCGCGATGCTCGCCGCGGTCGGTCGGGCGACTGACGCGCAGTTCCTCGCCCTCCTGGACGACGTCGATGTCGCGCGGCACGCGCTCTGAGAGCTCGCCCTTGGGGCCCTTCACGCTGACCGCCTCCGGTTCGATCGTGACGGTCACACCCGAGGGCACGGGGATCGGCCTTCTTCCGATTCGCGACATCGGCGCTACCAGACCTGTGCGATGACCTCGCCGCCGACTCCGGCAAGCCGGGCGTCGTGACCGGTCATCACTCCGTGGGAGGTGGACAGGATCGCGGTGCCCATGCCGCCGAGCACCTTCGGGATGCTGTGCGCATCGACATAGGTGCGACGGCCCGGACGCGAGACGCGGCGCAGCCCCGAGATCGCCGAGCGGCGCTCGGAGGTGTACTTGAGGTTGATCTCGATCACTTCACCGAATTGCCCGTCGGTGCGGGCGTGAACCGACCAGGAGTCGATGTAGCCCTGCTCAGCGAGGATGCGGGCGACCTCCGCCTTCAGCTTGGAGGCAGGGATCTCGACCGTCTCGTGGGCGGCGTGAATCGCGTTGCGGATCTGGGTGAGGAAGTCCGCTATGGGGTCGGTCATTGACATGGCTTTACCTGAAAAGCTCCTGAAGCCTTACCAGGAGGACTTCGTCATCCCCGGGATCTGGCCGTTGTGGGCGAGCTCGCGCAGGCAGATGCGGCAGAGCCCGAACTTGCGGTAGACCGCGCGCGGCCGCCCGCAACGATTGCAGCGAGTATATGCGCGCGTCTTGAACTTTGGTGGGCGCGCCTGCTTGACGCGCAGAGCGGTCTTGGCCATCTAGCTTTGCTCCTCTTGGTCGTCGGTCTGCTCATCGAAGCCGGCGGGCCGGTTCTGCGCAGAGAACGGCATGCCGAGGCCGGTGAGCAGCGCGAACGCCTCGACGTCGGTTTTGGCGCTGGTGGTGATCGTGATGTCCATGCCGCGCACCTGGTCGATCGAGTCGTAGTCGATCTCCGGGAAGATGATCTGCTCGCGCACGCCCATCGAGTAGTTGCCGCGGCCGTCGAATGACTTCGGGTAGAGGCCCCGGAAGTCGCGGATCCTGGGGATCGCGATCGAGGTCAACCGGTCCAGGAACTCGTACGCGCGCTCGCCGCGCAGCGTCACCGAGATGCCGACGGGCATCCCCTCGCGCAGCTTGAACGCCGCGATCGACTTGCGCGCCCGGCGGATGCTCGGATGCTGTCCGGCGATGCTCGCCAACTGCTCCTGCGCGGCCTTCAGCGCCTTTGAGTCCTGCTTGGCCTCACCGACGCCCATGTTCAGCGTGATCTTCTCGATCTTCGGGGCCTGCATCACTGAGCTGTAGCCAAACCGGGACATCAGCTGCGGGCGCACCTCTTCGAGGTAGCGCGTCTTCAGCCGGGCGGTTGAGTCTTGTGTGGCCATGTCAGTCGAGCTTGGTTCCGGAGAGCTTTGTCACACGCTGGCGGCGGCCGTCCTGGCGCTCGACGCTCACGCGGGTCGGCTTGCCCTGCTTGGGGTCGATCAACATCACGTTGGAGACGTGCACGGGACCCTCGCGCTCGATCACGCCGCCTGCCGTCGATTCGCCGCGGCTGCCGCCGGTCTGCGGGCGCATGTGGCGCTTGGTCATGTTCAGGCCCTCGACGTAAACGCGCTGCTTGGCCGGTTCCACGCGCAGGATCTTGCCGCGCTTGCCGCGGTCCTTGCCGGCCATGATCTGGACTTCGTCGCCGGAGCGCACGCGCATCGGGCGGCGCGGCACGGATGTGCTCGCACGTCCGGCCATCAGATCACCTCCGGCGCCAGCGAGACGATCTTCATGAAGTTGCGGTCGCGAAGTTCGCGCGCGACGGGCCCGAACACGCGCGTGCCGCGCGGGTTGTTCTGGTCGTCGATCAGGACGGCCGCGTTGTCGTCGAAGGCGATGTAGGTGCCGTCGTCGCGCCCGAACGGCTTCTTGGTGCGCACGACCACGGCCGTGACGACGTCGCCCTTTTTGACCGACCCCTGCGGGCTGGCCTGCTTGACGGTCGCGGTGATCACGTCGCCGACGTGCGCATAGCGACGCCGAGAGCCGCCCTTGACCCTGATGCAGAGGATCTCGCGCGCGCCGGTGTTGTCGGCCACGCGCAGTCGTGTCTCGTTTTGGATCATCGTGCTCTCTCCAGCACCTCGAGCAGCCGCCAACGCTTGGTCCGCGAGAGCGGCCTGCTCTCAACCACCTTGACCACGTCGCCTTCGTGAGCCTCGTTGCTCTCGTCGTGGGCGTGCAGCGTGGTCGAGCTGCGCACGATCTTCTCGTAGCGACGGTGCTGGCGAGCGACGTCGATGCGAACCGTGATCGTCTTGTCGGCCTTGCTGGAGACCACGATGCCCTGGCGCTCCTTGGGAGCGCCGCGCTTTGGCTCGTGCACGGGAGCGAGATCCGCCACCGCAGGCTTCGGCGCCTTGGCTGCCTTCTCTCGCTCCTGGCGGCGGCGCGCGCTGCGGGCGCTGGCCTTCTGGCGACGCTCCGCCACGCGCTCGTCGTGACGCTCCTGGGCAGAGCGCGGCTTGCCCTGCGGTCCGCTGTGAGTCGAACGCGTCCGGCGACGGCGCTCCTTGGAGCTGAGCTGCTCCTGCGGCTCCGCGGGCGCAGCCGGCTTAGCCTCGGCGGCAGGGGTCTGCTGCGCCGCAGGTGTCTCCGCGACGGCCTGCTCCTCCGGTCCCTGCTCAGTCTCGTCTGTCTCTGCCATCTCGCTCTTGTTCTCTGTGGTCGAAGTGTGGTTTGGCCGCTTTAGCGGTCGTGAATCGTAAAGCCGTTCTCGCGCGCGACCGTGAGCGCACATGCAAGCTCGCGCTTGGTGCGCCCAAAGCTCGCGGTGTCCTCGAGCTCGCCGGTCGCATTGGCGAAGCGCAGCCCGAAGAGGTTCTTGCGCAGGGTCGTGATGTGCTCCTTGATCTCGTCCTCGGCGAGGTCGCGGATCTCCTTTGCCTTCATCGCAGGTGGGGTGACCTTTCTAATCCTCGCGGAGCACGAACTTGGCTTTGACGGGGAGCTTGCTGGCGGCCAGCTGGATCGCTTCGCGGGCAAGCGGCTCGGGCACGCCGGCCAGCTCGAACATCACACGGCCGGGCTTTACGACGGCGACCCAGCCCTCGGGCGTTCCCTTGCCGGAGCCCATCCTCGTCTCGGCGGGCTTCTTGGTGACCGGCTTGTCCGGGAAGACGTTGATCCAAACCTTGCCGCCACGCTTGATCTTGCGCGTCATCGCGATACGAGCGGCCTCGATCTGGCGGTTGGTCAGCCAGCCGCACTCGGTCGACTTCAGGCCGTACTCGCCGAACTGGACCTTCACCTGCCCGCGCGAGACCCCGGCCCTGCGGCCGCGGTGCTGCTTGCGGTGCTTTACGCGCTTGGGGGAGAGCATCAGCGCGGCCCTCCGCGGTCGCCGCCGCCCGAACCGGGCCCACCCGCCCGGCCGGGGCCGCCGCCCGGTCCGCCCGGACCGCCGCCGCGACCGCCACGGCCACCGCCGCGACCTCCGCGCCCGCGGCCGCCGCCGGATCCACCAGGCCCACCCGCCCCGCCCGGGCCGCCACCGTCGCGACGCCGTCCGCGGCCGCCTTCACGGCCACCATCACGGTCGTTGCTGGGCGCGGCCGGCGCGCTCATGTCAGTCAGGTCGGCGCCGGTGTAGCCCTCGGGCATGATCTCGCCCTTGTTCATCCAGCACTTCACGCCGATGCGGCCGAAGGTAGTGCGGGCCTCGTAGAAGCCGTAGTCGATGTCGGCGCGCATCGTGTGCAGCGGCACGCGCCCATCGGCGTAAGTTTCGGTGCGGGCCATCTCAGCGCCGCCGAGGCGACCGGAGACCTGTACCTTGACGCCCTTGGCGCCCGAGCGCATCGCGCTGGTGAGCGCGCGCTTCATCGCGCGCCGGAAGGCAACCCTGTTCTGCAACTGCTCGGCGATCGACTGGGCCACGAGCTTGGCGTCGAGCTCGGGGCGCTTGATCTCGAGAATGTTCACCTTGATCTGCTTACCCGTCATCTTGTGCAGGTCGCGGCGCAGCGCGTCCACTTCGGCGCCCGACTTGCCGATCACGATGCCCGGGCGTGCCGTGTGGATGTTGACCTCGAGCTCGTTGGCGTTCTTGCGGATCGTGATCTCCGAGAGGCCGGCATGGGCAAGCCGATCCACGATGTGCTTGCGGATCTTGATGTCCTCCGCGAGGTACTCCGCGAAGTTGCGTTCGTTGAACCAGTTCGACTTCCAGTCGTGGATGTAGCCCACGCGGATCGCCTCTGGATGAACCTTCTGTCCCATGCTTGCCTGTGTCTCTCTGTAAGTCCTGTTGTCTTTGTGCCCGCTCAGCGGCGCTCGGGGACGAGCGTGATCGTGAGGTGGCTGGTGCGCTTGCGAATCGAGGACGCACTGCCCCTCGCCCGCGGCCTGAAGCGCTTGATCGTCGGCCCTTCGTCTGCGAACGCCTCACGCACTACGAGGTCTTCGGCGATGAGCTCGTGATTGTTCTCCGCGTTGGCGATCGCCGACTCCAGCACCTTGCTCCAGTCGCGCGCGACTCCGCGGGGATTGAAGGCGAGGATAGCGCGTGCCTCTTCCACAGACTTGCCCCGCAGGTGATCGCAGACCAGTCGCGCCTTGCGCGCGGAGGTACGCACGTAGCGAGCCTGCGCCCTGACCACGCGCACCGGGCCGTCATACGCGACCGGCTCGCGCCGGGGTGCAGGCTGCTCCTCGGGCGCCTCGACTGGCGTCTCGTCGGCCATCAGCGCACCTTCCCGGAGCCGGCGTGGCCGCGGAAGACGCGGGTGGGCGCAAACTCGCCGAGCTTGTGCCCGACCATCGACTCGCTCACGAACACCGGCACGTGCTTGCGGCCATCGTGGACCGCGAGCGTATGACCGACCATCTCGGGGAAGATCGTCGAGGCACGCGACCAGGTCCTGATCATCTGGCGGCGGTTTTCCTCGTTCATCTTGTTGATCTTGGCCAGCAGGCGCTCTTCCACCCACGGCCCCTTCTTGCTCGAGCGACTCATCGGCTCTTGCCCTTTCCTCTGCGCCGGCCGCGGACGATGTAGCGGTCGGAGGACTTGTTCTTCTTGCGCGTCCTGTAGCCGAGGGTCGGCTTGCCCCACGGCGTGACCGGGTGACGCCCCGCAGTGGTCGAGCCCTCGCCGCCGCCGTGCGGGTGGTTGACCGGGTTCATCGCGACGCCTCGCGTCTGCGGGCGTATGCCCATGTGGCGCTTGCGGCCCGCCTTGCCGACCTTCACGTTCTGGTGCTCGGCGTTGCCGACCACGCCGACGGTCGCCCTGCACTCGGCGCGCACCAGCCGCATCTCCCCGGAGGGCAGCCGCAGCGACGCCATCTCGCCCTCCTTGGCCATCAGCTGCGCGGAGGCGCCGGCGGAGCGCACCATCTGCCCGCCGCGGCCGGGCTGCAGCTCGACGCAGTGCACGACGGTGCCGACGGGCATCCGCGAGAGCGGCAGGCAGTGGCCGACCGCGATGTCGGCCTCATCGCCGGAGCGCACGCTCATGCCGACGTTCAGGCGCTGCGGAGCCAGGATGTAGCGCTTCTCGCCATCCGCGTAGTGCAGCAGTGCGATGTAGGCGGAGCGGTTGGGGTCGTACTCGATCGCGGCGACCTTCGCCGGCAGCTCGTCCTTGCGGCGCTTGAAGTCGATCCGGCGGTAGAGGCGCTTGGCGCCGCCGCCGCGGTGACGCGAGGTCTTGCGGCCGTGGGCGTTGCGCCCGCCGCTCTTCTTCAGGCCTTCGGTGAGCGACTTCTCCGGCTCGCTCTTGGTGATCTCGGCGAAGTCCGGATAGGAGACGAACCGCATCCCCGCGCTCGTCGGCTTTGGCTTGCGAATGGGCATCGGTCAGATCCTCAGTTTTCCACCGACTCGAAGGACTGGAAGATCGGGATCGTCTGGCCCTCGGCGACCTCGACGATCGCCTTCTTCCAGACGCGCGTGCGCCCGCGGGTGACTCCCCTGCGCTTGGGCTTGCTCTTGACGCTCATCGTCCGCACCGCGACCACCTTCACGTCAAACATCTTCTCGACGGCCTGGCGGATCTGGGTGCGGTGCGCGTCGGGGTGGACGCGGAAGGTGTACTTGCCCGCCGCCGAAAGGACATAGGTCTTCTCAGAGACGACGGGGCGGATGACAACCTGGGAGAGATCCATCAGGAGGCCTCCTCGGCATCGCTCTCGGGCGCGGCCTCCGGCTCGGCCGCCTCGGCGACCGGCACCGCCGCAGCCTTCTTCGCCTTGGCGGCAGGCTTGGGCGCGACGGGCTCCTCGGCAACCGCCTTCTCGCCGGTCGCACGCGCGGTCAGCGCATCCAGCGCCGTCTGGGAGATCACAAGCGATGCCCCCCGCAGCAGATCGGCCACGCCGACGCTCTCGTGCGTGAGCACCGCAACGCGGGCGAGGTTGCGGAAGGAGAGTGCGGCATCGCGCTCTTGCGCGTCGAGCACCACAAGCGTCGGACCGGGCTGACCCCAATCCTCCAGCAGCTCCCGCGCCTGCTTTGTCTTCGGCTCGGTGAACGCGCCGATGTCCACCAGCGCGATCGAACCGCGCTGAGCATGCAGCGAAAGCGCGCTGCGCAACGCCGCCCGCTGCTCCTTGCGGTTGACCTTGAAGGTGTAGGAGCGCGGCTGGGGCCCGAAGGTCACGCCGCCGCCGGTCCAGATCGGCGAGCGGTTCGATCCGGCGCGAGCCCGGCCGGTGCCCTTCTGACGCCAGGGCTTGGCGCCGCCGCCGGAGACCATCCCGCGCGTCTTGGTCGCAGCGGTGCCACGCCGGCGCGCGGCCTGCTCGGCGCGCACGCTCTGATGCACGAGCGGTTCGTGGAAGCGCTGCGCAAAAGCGTCGTCGTTGAGCTTTACGGTGTTGTTCGGGCCGGCATCCGGCCTCCCCTTCTGACCCGATCGGCCGCCCTCCTGACGGCCTTGACCGGACCCATCGGGTCCTTTTGCGCCGAGGATCGGGGCATCAGCCATCGCTGCGCACCTCCACCACGCCGCCGCGGGGGCCGGGAACGGCACCGCGCACGAGGATCAGGTTCTCGGCCGGATCGACAGAGACGATCGTGAGGCCGCGCTGAGTCACCCGCACGCTGCCCATGTGCCCTGCGCCGCGTATCCCCTTGAAGACGCGCGCCGGATAGGCGGAGGCGCCGATCGATCCCGGCGCGCGCACGTTGTGGGAGCCGTGGGACTTCGGCCCGCTGCTGAACCCGTGGCGCTTGATCGTGCCCTGGAAGCCCTTGCCCTTCGAGGTGCCGGAGATCTTGACCTTGGCGCCGGCCTCGAAGGTGTCGGCAGTGACGGTCTCTCCGACCTTCAGCTCGGTGGCGGGGTGGGCGGGATCATCAATCCGAAACTCGGCGAGATGCTTCATCGGCGGCGCGTCGGCCTTCTTCAGGTGCCCGAGCTCGGGCTTGCTCAGCCGCCGCTCGCGCGTGGCGCCGAAGGCGAGTTGGACGGCGTCGTAACCGTCGCGCTCGGCCGTGCGCACGGCGGTGACGGGGCAGGGCCCGGCCTCCAGCACGGTCACGCGGGCGACGCTGCCGTCATCGAGGAATATCTGGGTCATCCCCAGCTTCTTTGCAAGGATCGCCGGCATCGCGCTAGGTGGTCAGTCGGATCTCAATGTCGACGCCAGCGGGGAGATGGTCGAGCCGCTGCAGCGAATCGACCGTCTTCGGGGTCGGCTGATGGATGTCGATCAGCCGCTTGTGGGTGCGGATCTCGAAGTGCTCGCGCGAGTCCTTGTCCTTGAAGGGGGAGCGGATCACGCAGTAGACGTTCTTCTCGGTCGGCAGCGGCACCGGGCCCGAGACGCTTGCACCGGTGCGCGTCGCCGTCTCCACGATCTCCTTCGCGGCCGACTCGATCGCCGAGGTGTCATACGCCTTGAGGCGGATCCTGATCTTGTTTTGTGTCGCTGCTGCCATCGAAATCTCTTGATCTTCTCTGTCGTTGTGATGACGCCGGGCATCTCGCCTCACGGCGCTCGCCCCGGCGATAGAAAGGGCGGATTCCGGGGAATCCGCCCCTCGCCTGCCTTACCGGCTGTGTTCGTATCTGATGAAACTGCCAATGCTCAGGCCGCCCTCGCCGCCCCGAGCGGTGCTACTCGATGATCTCGGCGACCACTCCAGAACCGACGGTGCGCCCACCCTCGCGGATGGCGAAGCGCAGACCCTGGTCCATTGCGATCGGCTGGATCAGCTCGATCTCCATCGTGACGTTATCGCCCGGCATCACCATCTCCACACCCTCGGGGAGCTTGGCCACGCCGGTCACGTCTGTCGTGCGGAAGTAGAACTGCGGCCTGTACCCGGTGAAGAACGGTGTGTGGCGACCGCCCTCCTCCTTCTTGAGCACGTAGACCTCGGACTTGAACTTGGTGTGCGGAGTGATCGACCCCGGCTTGCAGAGCACTTGCCCGCGCTCAATCTCCTCGCGCTTGGTGCCGCGCAGCAGGCAGCCGACGTTGTCTCCGGCCTGACCCTCGTCGAGGATCTTGCGGAACATCTCGACGCCCGTGACGACCGTCGAGGTGGAATCGTGGACGCCGACGATTTCGACGGTGTCGCCGGTCTTGACGATGCCCTGCTCGATGCGACCGGTGGCAACGGTGCCGCGGCCGGTGATCGAGAAGACGTCCTCGACCGGCATCAGGAACGGACGATCGAGATCGCGCACCGGCTCGGGGATGTAGGTGTCCAGCGCGTCTGCCAGTTCGACGATCTTCTGCTTGTAGCCCTCGTCGCCTTCGAGCGCCTTCAGCGCCGAGCCGGTGATGAAGGGGATGTCGTCGCCTGGGAAGTCATACTCGGAGAGCAGCTCGCGAACCTCGACCTCGACCAGCTCGAGCAGTTCCTCGTCGTCGACCATGTCGGCCTTGTTGAGGAAGACGACGATGTAGGGGACGCCGACCTGACGGGCGAGCAGGATGTGCTCGCGGGTCTGAGGCATCGGGCCGTCGGCTGCGGAGACCACCAGGATCGCGCCGTCCATCTGCGCGGCGCCGGTGATCATGTTCTTGACGTAGTCGGCGTGTCCGGGACAGTCGACGTGCGCGTAGTGACGCTTCTCCGTCTGGTACTCGACGTGAGAGGTGGCGATGGTGATGCCGCGCTCCTTCTCCTCCGGAGCGTTGTCGATTTCCTCGAAGCTGCGGGCCTCGCCGCCCATCTTTTCCGCAAGCACGGTGGTGATGGCAGCGGTCAGCGTCGTCTTGCCATGATCGATGTGACCGATGGTCCCGACGTTGACATGGGGCTTGTCGCGCTCGAACTTCTCCTTCGCCACTTTGAATTCGCTCCTGTATCGAATTGGACGCCCGTCCCCAGGGGGACGAACCGGGAAAATCTATCTGACTTGAAGCTTTCGTGTTCTCTGGTGCCTGCGCCTAGGCTGGAATTGGTTCGCCGGTACGCTGCTCCACGATCTTCTCAGCGATGTTCGGCGGGACCTCCTCGTAGCCCTCGAACTGCATCGTGTACGTGGCGCGTCCCTGCGTGTTTGAGCGCAGATCGGTCGCGTACCCGAACATCTCGCTCAGCGGCACCCGCGCGGTCACCGCGAGCGCGTTGCCGCGACGCTCCTGGCCCTCCACGCGGCCGCGGCGGCGCGAGAGGTCGCCGATCACATCGCCGAGGAAGTCTTCCGGCACGACCACCTCGACCGCGAAGATCGGCTCCAGCAGCACCGGCTTGGCGCGCTTGGCGGCCTCGGTGAAGGCCAGCGAGCCGGCGATCTTGAACGCGATCTCCGAGGAATCGACGTCGTGGTACTTGCCGTCTACCAGCGTCACGCGAATGTCGACCATCGGGTAGCCGGCCTTGACGCCGTTGACCAGCGCCTCCTCGACGCCCTTCTCGACCGAGGGGATGTACTCGGTCGGGATCGAGCCGCCCTTGATCTTGTTGACGAAGTCAAAGCCCTCGCCCGGCGCCGGCTCGATGTCGATGTAGACGACGCCGAACTGGCCCGAGCCGCCGGTTTGGCGCACGAAGCGGCCTTCGATCTTCTGCGCGGTGCCCCTGACCGTCTCGCGGTAGGAGACCTGCGGGCGCCCGACGTTGGCCTCCACGCCGAACTCGCGCTTCATGCGGTCCACCAGCACTTCGAGGTGAAGCTCGCCCATGCCGGAGATCTCGGTCTGGCCGGTCTCCTCGTTGCTTTTCACCTGGAAGGTCGGGTCCTCCTCGGCCAGGCGGCCGAGCGCGACCGACATCTTCTCCTGGTCGGCCTTGGTCTTGGGCTCCACCGCGACCTTGATCACCGGCTCGGGAAACTCGATCCGCTCCAGGCTGATCGGCGCGTCGGGCGCAGCCAGCGTGTCGCCGGTCACGACCTGCTTGATGCCGACCGCCGCGGCGATGTCGCCGGCAAAGACCTCTGAGACCTCCTCGCGATCATTGGCGTGCATCATCAGGATCCGCCCGATCCGCTCAGTGCGACCCGAGTTGACGTTCAGCACGCGCGTGCCGCTCTCCAATTTGCCGGAGTAGACGCGGAAGTAGGTGAGCTTGCCGACGTAAGGGTCGGCCATGATCTTGAACGCGAGCGCCGCGAAAGGTTCGGAGTCATCGGCCTTGCGCGTGATCTCGCGCTCCTCCTCGGAGCCCTTGACCAGCTCGGTGCCGTGCACCGGCGGCACGTCCAGCGGACTCGGCAGATAGTCGATCACCGCGTCCAGCAGCGGCTGCACGCCCTTGTTCTTGAAGGAGGATCCACACAGCACCGGCGTCATCGCGATCTGCAGCGTCGCCTTGCGCACCGCCTGCTTGAGGCGCTCGGCGGTGATCTCGGCCTCCTCGAGGATCAGCTCGATCAGATCGTCGTCGTGCTTGGAGACCTCCTCGAGCAGATGCTCGCGGGCGGCCGCTGCGGCATCCGCGTACTCCGCCGGGATCTCGACTTCTTCCTGCTCCTTGCCGAGCTCGTCCTTGTAGACGATCGCCTTCATCGCGATCAGGTCGATCACGCCGAGGAAGTCGGCCTCGGCGCCGATCGGCAGCTGGATCGGCACCGGGTTGGCGGCGAGCCGGTCGATCATCGTCTGCACGCCGCCCTCGAAGTTGGCGCCGATGCGGTCCATCTTGTTGATGTAGGCGATCCGCGGGACGTGGTACTTGTCGGCCTGACGCCAAACCGTCTCCGACTGCGGCTCGACGCCCGCGACCGAGTCGAACAGCGCGATCGCGCCGTCGAGCACGCGCAGCGAGCGCTCGACCTCGACGGTGAAGTCGACGTGTCCGGGCGTGTCGATGATGTTGATCCGGTTGCCCTTCCACTCCGCGGTCGTGGCCGCTGAGGTGATCGTGATGCCGCGCTCCTGCTCCTGTTCCATCCAGTCCATCGTGGCAGCGCCGTCGTGGACCTCGCCGATCTTGTAGGTGCGACCGGTGTAGTAGAGGATCCGCTCGGTCGTCGTGGTCTTGCCCGCGTCGATGTGGGCCATGATCCCGATGTTGCGGGTGTTCTCCAATGTGAACTTGCGTGGCATCGCTCTTTGGCTCTTTTTGGCTCTCGGTGTGTGGGCGCCTGGCGCCGGCGGGCAAAAAAATTGGGCCCCTTGGGCCCACGCGCGCTGCTGGTCGTTGTGGACCGTTCTACGTCGCTATGTGCTCAAGGGTCTTCATGTCGGATTGCGTTGGCCCGTCCGAATCGGCGCACCTTCACGCCTCCGCAGCGGGCACGGTCGCGACTATAGCAGAGCCAAGGCGGCCGTCAAAAGGGTTGCAACCAAGCTTTTCACCGGCTCTGGGAGTCGCATTCGGGCGCGTCCTCGAAGAGGCTCTGCAGGCGGATCAGCACCTGCCTGGCGGCGCGCAGATCGCGCTCGGAGACCCCCTCCAGCGCCCGCTGCCAGCGCGCTTCCCAGGCGTCGCGCTTGGCGATCAAAAGCTCCCGCCCCTCCGGGGTCAAGCGCGAGAGGACCACACGCCTGTCGGTCTCCGAGCGCAGCCGCTCGACGTGGCCGGCCTGCGCGAGGTGGTCGAGCATCTCGGTGACCGCGCCGGGACTCAGCCGTGCCGCACTCGCAAGCTCGCCCGCAGGCGCCTGCCCACGGGCCAGGAGCTCGCTCAGCAGCTCCAGCTGCGCGTAGCTCAGCTCCGCGCCGCCGAGGCGGGTGTCGCGCCCGCGCAAACGGATCACTCCGCGCACGGTGGCCTTGAAGGCATCGGCCAGCTCGCTCGCCGCGGCGGATAGCCGCCGGCGCTCGCCGCCGACCTCGGAGACCTGCTCGGCCTTCCGCGTCGCGCTCATCGCTTGCGCCCTCAGGCGCCGATCGCCTCCATCGGGGCCTCCATCGCGCCCTCCAACAGCTCCTCGGCGCGCTGCCGGCCGGCCGGCGACTCGGCCCTCATCAGGAACACGCATGGCACCAGCGAGAGCGCGGCGATGCCGAATGCCCACCAGTAGGAGACGTCGAAGGCGTGGGCGAGCTGCTGCGTGAGCGTGGCCTGCAGCGCCGCCGCATGGGCCGGGTCCGTAGCGTGTGCCAGCGCATGCGTGGTCACTGCCGCCCCCACGCTCGCGCGCTGGAGCACAACCGCGAGCACGGCGGTGCCGATCGCACCGCCGACCCGCTGCAGCACATTCATCTGGGGAGTCGCGTCAGAGATCTGATCGCGGCGCAGCGAGCCGAAGGCAACGGTCATCGCCGGCATGAAGGAGAGCCCTATGCTCATGCCGCGCACGAGCAGCACCAGCGAGATCGCCACGATCGAGGTGTGGGCGCCCACGAATGCCATCGGCAGCGTCGTCAGGCACAGCAGGCTCACGCCGGCCATCGCCACGCGCCCGCCGCCGAAGCGCTCGGTCAGACGGGCCGCGAACGGCATCGCCACCAGCGCGCCGATCCCCTGCGGCCCGTTCAGCAGGCCGGTCACGATCACGCTCTCGCCGCGCACCTGCTGGTAGTAGAGGGGCACGAGGATCATCGCGCCGAACAGCGCGGCGCCGAGGCCGAAGGTCGTAAGCGAGGCCGCGCCGAAGATCCGGCTGCGGTAGAGCTTCAGATCGAGCAGCGGCCGCTCCACGCGGGAGGCGTGCAGGCAGAAGATCACCACCAGCGCCAGGCCGACGATCACCGGCATCAGCACCCCGGCCGAGCCGATGGTGCCGCCGCTGCCGAGTTCGCTGAGGCCATACACGACGCCCACGCAGCCGCCGGAGAGCAGCGCCAGCCCGAGCACGTCCAGGCGCCCGGCCTCTCCGGACTGCGTCTGCGGGATCAGCCGCCATCCGAGCACGAAGGCGATCGCGCCGATCGGCAGGTTGACGAAGAAGATCCAGGACCAGTGCAGGTTCTGCAGGATCACGCCGCCGAGCACCGGGCCGAGGATCGGCGCGAGCATCGCGGGCATCGAGATCACGCCCATCACCCTGCCCATCCGCTGGGGGCCGGCGACCTGGGCCATGATCATCTGCCCGACGGGCATGATCATCCCGCCGCCGACGCCCTGGAGCACGCGGAAGAGGATCAGCGTCGTGGTCGTGCTGGCGAAGCCGCAGGCGGCCGAGCCGGCCGTGAACAGCACCAGCGAGGTCATGTAGACCCGCTTGGCGCCGAAGCGGCGCGCCGCCCACCCGGTCACCGGGATCACGGCCGCCAGCGAGAGCAGGTAGCCGGTCACCACCCACTGGATCTGGGAGATCGGGCTGTGCAGGTCCTTGGAGAGCGTGTCGAGCGCGACGTTGACGATCGTCGTGTCGAGGATCGACATGATCATCCCGAGGATCACCACGCCCGCGATCACCCAGACATGACGCTCGATCTTCTCGCCGACGGCGGGGCCGCGACCGTCGAGTGCGTTGTCAGCCGCAGAAGACATTCGGTGCCGAAATATTAGGCACCGAAGGACTTTCTTTCAAGTGCGGCTACCAGCGATAGTGCGCAAAGGCCTTGTTGGCCTGCGCCATGCGATAGATGTCGTCCTTGCGCTTGTAGGCGCCGCCCTGCTGGGAGGTCGCGTCCATCAGCTCGTTTGCCAGCCGCTGCGCCATCGTCTTCTCGCGACGCTGGCGCGCGAACTGTACGAGCCAGCGCACTGCGAGCGTCCGCGCCCGGCGCGAGGGCACCTCGACCGGAACCTGGTAGGTCGCGCCGCCGACGCGGCGGGAGCGGACCTCGAGGCTCGGCGTGAGCGCCTTGATCGCGGTCTCGAGCATCTCCAGCGGCTCCTTCTCGCCGCGCTCGCCGAGGATCGCCAGTGCGTCGTAGACGATCCGCTCGGCGATCGACTTCTCGCCGTCGAGCATCACCTTGTTGATGATCTGCTGGACCAGCTTGGAGTGGTAGACGGGGTCCGGCTCCAGGGGCCGGATCTGGGCGGCTGCGCGACGAGGCATGGCTACTTCTTCTTCACGCCGTACTGCGAGCGCGCCTTCTTGCGGTCGCTGACGCCGGCCGCGTCGAGCGTGCCGCGCACGACCTTGTAGCGAACACCCGGCAGATCCTTGACGCGGCCGCCGCGCACGAGCACGACCGAGTGCTCCTGGAGGTTGTGGCCCTCGCCGGGGATGTAGGCCGTCACCTCGGCCGAGCCGGAGATGCGCACGCGCGCGACCTTGCGCAGCGCGGAGTTGGGCTTCTTCGGCGTGGTGGTGTAGACGCGCGTGCAGACACCGCGACGCTGGGGAGCGGCGACCTTCTTCTTGCGTCCCTTCCCAGACTTCAGTCCGGGAGTCGAAAGCTTTTTCTTGGGGGCGACGCGCCCCTTGCGCACAAGCTGGCTGGTAGTCGGCATCGGGGCGAGATGGTAGCAGCGAGGCGGGGACGCCGCAGCCGCGGTCAGACTTTCTCAGGCGCTCGCCGGCGCGAGGCCCGCCGAGCGGACCGGCGCCGGCATCAAGGCAGAGGCGACGATCACCATCACGAATGCGAGCGCCTGCATCACGACCCCGGCCGCGCTGCCCGGCATCGGGTCGCCGAAGACGACGATCCCGGAGGCGATGCCGGCAATGTTCGCGGCAGTCCCGGTGACGGCGATCACCGGGATGGCCTCGCCGTCCTGGAGCGCGCGCGCGGAGGCGTAGAAGGCAAGCACGGAAGCGGCGATCGCGACCACGAGCCAGGGGCTGGTCAGCAACGCGAGCATGCCATGCGCGCCAACGATGCCCGTCAGGGCCTTGATCGCGGTGTCCGAGACGCCGAAGAGCACTCCCGCCGCCGCGGCCAGCATCACGCCGTGGTGCTCGACCCGACCGCCCACGCGGGGGCCCATTATCAGCAGACCGCCGACGGCGAACAGAGTGCCCTCGAAACCGATCATCGCTGCCGCCGAGAAGCGCGAGTGCGAGCCGTGCATGGCCGGCAGCGTCAGGCCGAGCACCACCAGCGCCGCAGCCGTCAGGCAGAGCCCAGCCCACTGGCGCGCGCCCACCTTGAAGCCAAAGATCCTGTCCGCCATCACGGCGATCAGCACCACGCCGACGGCCAGCGCGACCTGGACCACGGACATCGGCGCGATCGCAAGCGCGGCCACATGCAGGCCCCAGCCTACGGTGGCAAGGATCATGCCGAGCGTGAACCACTTCGAAGCGAACAGCGCCCGCGCCGAGCGCAGTGGATGGCTGGGGCTCACCTGCGGCACTGCGTTGGCGCCCTTGTACTTCAGGAAGAAGGCGAGGTTCGCGACGACCGCGCAGGCGAGGGCGAGCAGTATTCCTGGTGCTAGAGCCATGATGGAAGTGGTGGTTTTGCTGCTGGCGGTGAAGGCCTGATGCGCGGGGAGCCTCGCGAACATTGCGCGCCCCCCAGCGGCCGTTAGTCTGCGGCCCTGCCTGCATCGGCTGCGCAAGCCGATCGCTTGACCTGCGCTGCGCGAAGCAGGCACCTTAGCGGGCTATGCATGTGTGCGAGATAAAGGAATCGAGTGAGTTGCGTGAGGCCGCCAGGACGCGGGAGCGGCCCCTGCTGCTGCTCGACATCGACGGCGTGATATCGCTGTTCGGCTTTCCGCCGCAGCATCCTCCCGCCGGCAGATTCCATGCGATCGAAGGCATCCCCCACTTCCTCTCTGCCGCAGCCGCGGGCCAGTTGCACCGGCTCGGCCGGGTCCTTCGAGCTGGCGTGGGCGAGCGGCTGGGAGGATCGCGCCAACGATCACCTCCCGCACCTGCTCGCGATGCCGGGGCCGCTGCCGTTCCTGCGCTTGCATCGCAGCGCGGGCGCCGGCTCCTCCATGCGCGCGCACTGGAAGCTCGACGCCGTCGAGGCGTACGCGCGGCAAGCGTGCCCTGGCCTGGGTCGACGACGCCTTCGATGTTTCCTGCGAACGCTGGGCCGCGCAGCGGGGCGCGCCCACGCTGCTGCTGGCGAACCGAGCCGGCGGTGGGTCTCACCGATGCCCAGGCGGACCGGCTGATCGCCTGGGCATCGTCGGTGAGCTGGCTGAGAGCGCTTTCAGCTCTCGGGAGACTCCTCGGGGACCTCGAGGTCCGCAAGCTCCTCGGCGAAGCCCGGGTCGCCTCGAGCCCGCGCCCATCTGCTCCAGCGAGGCCAGGTCGTCGTCGAATGCGCGGTTGATGTCCCCGCCGTTGCCGTCGCCGTCCCCGTCGCCGATCCCGAGTTCGGATTCGATCTCCTCGCGGTCGAGCAGGCCGACCTCGTCGATCGCGCGCGGCAGCGGTTCGGCCGGTTCGATCTCGATCCGCCGGTAGCGCTTCAGGCCCGTCGCGGCCGGGATCAGCTTGCCGATGATCACGTTCTCCTTGAGCCCGTTGAGGCGATCGGTCTTGCCTTCCAGGGCGGCGTCGGTCAGCACCTTGGTCGTCTCCTGGAAGGAGGCCGCGGAGAGGAAGGAGTCGGTGTTCAGCGACGCCTTCGTGATCCCGAGGATGATGTCCTCGAACTGCGCGGTCTCCCCGCCCTTGGCGACGATCTCATCGTTGATCTTCGCGAACTCGAAGCGATCGACGAACTGGCCGGGCAGGTAGTCGGTGTCGCCCTTCTGGTCGACGCGCAACTTGCGCAGCATCTGACGCACGATCAGCTCGACGTGCTTGTCGTTGATGTCCACGCCCTGAGACTTGTAGACCTCCTGAACCTCCTTGACCAGATACTGCTCGGTCACGGTGCGCCCCCGGATCGCCAGCAGCTCGTGCGGGTAGAGCGAGCCCTCGTTGAGCTGCCTGCCCGCCTCGATCTTCTCGCCCGGGTCACATACAGGCGCGTGCGGCGCGGGAACGCGTGCCTGTGCTCCTCGCCGGCCTCGTCGGTGATCACGACGGTCAGCGCCTTGTCGGTCTCCTCGATCGAGACCACGCCATCCTGCTCTGCGATCTTGGCGAGGCCCTTCGGGCGGCGCGCCTCGAAGAGCTCGACCACGCGCGGCAGGCCGTGCGTGATGTCCGCGCCGGCGACGCCGCCGGTGTGGAAGGTCCGCATCGTCAGCTGCGTGCCCGGCTCGCCGATCGACTGCGCGGCCACGATCCCGACCGCGTCGCCGATCTGAGCGAGCTGCCCGGTCGCCAGCGAGCGCCCGTAGCAGGCCTGGCAGACTCCGCTGACGGCCTCGCACTTCAGGACCGAGCGCACCGGCACGCGCACCGTCACGCCCTTGGCATGCTCGTCCTCGAAGGCCTTGCCGATCTCGGCCAGCTCGGGACGGCCGATTTCGGCCCCCTGCTCGACGAGCACGCGCCCGCGCTTGGTCTTGATCGGCAGCGCCGCGATCCGTCCGACGAGCACTTCCATCGGCTCCCCGTCGGGGTCGTAGACGGCCATCTCGATGTGCTCCTTGGCTCCGCAGTCGGGCTCGCGGATGATCACGTCCTGGGCGACGTCGACCAGGCGCCGCGTGAGATAGCCGGAGTCGGCGGTGCGCAGCGCCGTGTCGGCCAGACCCTTTCGGGCCCCGTGGGTCGAGATGAAGTACTCGAGCACCGACAGGCCCTCCATGAAGTTGGACTTGATCGGACGCTCGATGATCTCGCCCTTCGGATTGGCCATCAGGCCGCGCATCCCCGCCAGCTGGCGGATCTGCTTGAAGGAGCCGCGGGCGCCGGAGTTGGCCATCATGAAGATCGGGTTCAGCGTCTCGAGGTTCTCGATCATCGCCTCCGCGACCTCGTCGGTCGCGGCGTTCCACTTCTCCACGACGGCCTCGTGGCGCTCCTCCTGGGTGATCAGGCCCATGTCGTACTGGTCTGAGATCTCGGCGACCACCTTGTCGTAGCGCTTGAGGATCTCGGGCTTGCTCGGCGGCACGACCACGTCGTTCTTGGAGATCGTGATCCCCGCCTTGGTGGCGTACTGGAACCCAAGGTCCTTGAAGGCGTCGAGCACCAGCGAGATCGTCGTGGCCCCGTAGCTCTGGACGAGCAGGTCGATCAGCCTCGTCGTGTCGCGCTTCTTCATCGACTGGTTGACGAACACGTAGGAGGCAGGGTCGAATTCGTCGCCCAGCGCCTCTGCGAGCGCCCGCTCGATGCGGTCGTTGTAGATGATCCGCCCGACCGTGGTCAGCAGGTGCCCGCCCTCGCGCTGGAAGGGCCGGAACTCCGCCAGATCGTGCAGCTTGACCACGCCCGCCTCGTAGGAGAGCTCCGCCTCCTGCGCGGTGCGGAAGACGTGCGGGCGGGGCTCGCTTGAGGGCCACTTGCCATTCGTCAGCAGATCGCGCTTGGCCGAGAGCTCCTCGGCCTCCAGGCCATAGGTCAGGTAGTAGGCGCCGAGGATCATGTCCTGTGTGGGCGTGGCCAGCGGCGCGCCGTGCGCCGGCGAGAGGATGTTGTTGGAGGAGAGCATCAGGATGCGCGCCTCCGCCTGGGCCTCCGCCGAGAGCGGCAGGTGCACGGCCATCTGATCGCCGTCGAAGTCGGCGTTGAAGGCGTGGCAGACCAGCGGGTGAACCTGGATCGCCTTGCCCTCGACCAGCAGCGGTTCGAAGGCCTGGATGCCGAGACGGTGCAGGGTCGGCGCGCGGTTGAGCAGCACCGGGTGCTCGTGGATGACCTCCTCGAGCACGTCCCAGACCTCGCCGATCATCGAGTCGACCATCTTCTTGGCCGCCTTGATGTTCTGCGCGGACTTGCGCTCGACCAGGCGAGCCATGATGAACGGCTTGAAGAGCTCCAGCGCCATGATCTTCGGCAGACCGCACTGGTGCAGTTTCAGGCTCGGGCCGGCGACGATCACCGAGCGCCCGGAGTAGTCCACACGCTTGCCGAGCAGGTTCTGACGGAAGCGGCCCTGCTTGCCCTTGAGCATGTCCGAGAGCGACTTCAGCGGCCTGTTGCCGGGACCGGTGACAGGGCGTCCGCGGCGGCCGTTGTCGAACAGCGCGTCGACGGCCTCCTGCAGCATCCGCTTCTCGTTGTTGACGATGATCTCGGGCGCGCCGAGATCGAGCAGCCTCTTCAGGCGGTTGTTGCGGTTGATCACGCGCCGGTAGAGGTCGTTCAGATCGGAGGTGGCGAAGCGGCCGCCGTCGAGCTGGACCATCGGGCGCAGCTCCGGCGGGATCACCGGAACGGCGTCGAGCACCATCTGCTCGGGGCGATTGCCCGACTGGATGAAGGCGGAGACCACCTTCAGGCGCTTGACCGCGCGCGCCTGCTTCTGGCCCTTGGAGGTCTTGACCTGCTCCTCCAGGTCGAGCCGTTCGGCTTCGAGGTCCACCTGCTGAAGCAGGTCCCTGATCGCTTCCGCGCCCATGCCGCCGCGGAAGTACTCGCCGAAGCCGTAGGGCGATCCGAAGCGTTCCTTGAGCTCGCGAAAGATCGTCTCGTCGTGCTCGATCTGCTTGCTGTCCATGCTCTTGAAGAGATCCCACACGTGGCGCATCCGCTCGGCGGCGTCCTCGATGTAGGCCTCGGTGTCGGCGATGTCGGCCTCAAAGGCCTTGCGCAGATCCTTGAGCAGCTTCTCGCGCTCTTCGTCGGAGATCTTTGAGAGGTTGAGATCCAGCGAGTCGGCCCACAGGTGATCTTCGTCGGTGAAGCCCGTCTGCTTGCCGCCGGTCAGGTACTTCTCGCGCCGCTGCAGCGACTCGCGCAGCTCGAGCACGCGCTCCTCGCGCTCGGCCGCATAGGCGTCGAGCACCTTGTTGACCTCGCCCTCGAGCGTGTCGAGGTCCTTCGCGCGCGCCTCCTCATCGACCCAGGTCACGATCGAGGCGGCGAAGTAGAGCACCTTCTCCAGCTCCTTGGGAGCCATGTCGAGCAGGTAGCCGATCCGGCTGGGCACGCCCTTGAAGAACCAGATGTGGCTCACCGGCGCGGCCAGGTCGACGTGGCCCATGCGCTCGCGCCGGACCTTGCTGCGCGTCACCTCGACGCCGCAGCGCTCGCAGACGATGCCCTTGTAACGTACGCGCTTGTACTTGCCGCAATAGCACTCCCAGTCCTTGGTGGGACCGAAGATGCGCTCGCAGAAGAGCCCGTCCTTCTCAGGCTTCAGCGTCCTGTAGTTGATCGTCTCGGGCTTTGTGACCTCGCCGGAGCTCCAGCCGCGAATCTGCTTCGAGGAAGCGAGACTTATCTCAATTGCGTCGAAATTATTAATATCAATCACTTGCTGTCGCTTTCGCTCGCTGGTGAATCCGTCTGCCCTGCCGGCATCTCGTCCGGCAGGAGGTGGTCAACTTCGATCGCCGCCTCCTGGAGGATCTCGCCCATCTCCTCGGCGTCGCCCTCCAGCTCCTCCGCGGCGCCGGCGTCGGTGTCGTCCTCCCCCTCGACCGCCTCATCGGCTGCGCCGCCCGCGGGCCCGCGCACGCCGGAGAGGTCGATGCCGAGCTCCTCGGCGGCGCGCAGGAGGTCGTCCTCCTCGTCGCGCATGTCCGTGTTGGCGCCTTCGTCTGAGACGACCTTGACGTCGAGCGCCAGCGACTGCATCTCCTTGAGCAGCACCTTGAAGGACTCGGGGATCGAGGGTTCGGCGATGTTCTCGCCCTTGACGATCGCCTCGTAGGCCTTCACGCGCCCGACCGTGTCGTCGGACTTGATCGTCAGCATCTCCTGCAGCGTGTAGGCGGCGCCGTATGCCTCCAGCGCCCAGACCTCCATCTCGCCGAAGCGCTGGCCGCCGAACTGCGCCTTGCCGCCCAGCGGCTGCTGGGTGACCAGCGAGTAGGGGCCGGTCGAGCGGGCATGGATCTTGTCGTCAACCAGGTGCAGCAGCTTCAGGATGTACATGTAGCCGACGGTGACCTGCTCCTCGAAGGGCTCGCCGGAGCGGCCGTTGTAGAGGGTCATCTTTCCGGAGGCCTGCTCGCCCTTGCGGCGGGACTTGTCGACGTCCATCTTGATCGCGCCCTTGTGCTCGTCCTGCCAGCGCACGAGCGCTTCATCGACGTCGGCCACCGTCGCGCCGTCGAAGACGGGCGTGGCGATGAACACCTTGTTGGCGGACATGTTCCCGTTGCTCTTGCCGACCCCGGAGCCGTTGGCCCCGTCGTGGGCCAGCTTGTACGCTTCGGAGCCATCGTCGTACCAGCCCTGCGCGGCGGCCCACCCGAGGTGGGTCTCCAGGATCTGGCCGACGTTCATGCGCGAGGGGACGCCGAGCGGGTTGAGGATCACGTCCACGGGCGTGCCGTCCTCCAGGAACGGCATGTCCTGCTCGTCGACGATCTTTGAGATCACACCCTTGTTGCCGTGGCGGCCCGCGAGCTTGTCGCCCTCGGAGATCTTGCGCTTCTTGGCCACGAACACGCGCACGAGGTCGTTGACTCCCGGCGGCAGGTCGTCGCCTTCCTCGCGGCGGAAGGTCTTGACGTCGATCACGACGCCGCCCTCGCCGTGAGGCACCTTCAGCGAGGTGTCGCGGACCTCGCGCGCCTTCTCCTTGAAGATCGCGCGGATCAGCTTCTCCTCGGCGGTCAGCTCGGTCTCGCCCTTGGGCGTCACCTTGCCGACGAGCAGGTCGCCGGAGGCCACCTCGGCGCCGACGCGCACGATGCCGCGGTCATCGAGGTTGCGCAGCGACTCCTCGGAGCGGTTGGGGATGTCGCGGGTGATCTCCTCGTCGCCGAGCTTGGTCGTGCGGGCGTCGATCTCGTATTCCTCGATGTGGATCGAGGTCAGCTCGTCGTCCTTGACCAGGCGCTTGCTCAGAATGATGGCGTCCTCGAAGTTGTAACCCTCCCAGGACATGAAGGCGACGAGCAGGTTCTTGCCGAGCGCCATCTCGCCCTTCTCGGTCGAGGAGCCGTCGGCCAGCACAGCGCCCGCCTTGACCTTCTGCCCGCTCCTCACGCGCGGCTTCTGGTGGATCAGCGTGCCCTGGTTTGAGCGCATGAACTTCTGCAGTTCGTACTCATCCGTGGCGCCGTCGCTCTTCTCGATCTCGATCTTGTTCGCATCGACGTGGGTGACCGTGCCCGCGCCCAGCGCCAGCAGCACGTCGCCGGTGTCGAGCGCCGCGCGGCGCTCCATGCCGGTGCCCACCAGCGGCGCCTCGGTCTTCAGCAGCGGCACCGCCTGGCGCTGCATGTTCGACCCCATCAGCGCGCGGTTGGCGTCGTCGTGCTCAAGGAACGGGATCATCGCCGTGGCCACCGACCAGATCTGGCCGGGCGAGACGTCCATCAGGTCCACGTCCTTGGGGCCGACGGTCACGTACTGGCCAGCCTGCGTGCGGCAGAGGATCTCCTGGCCGAGCAGCTTGCCGGACTTCTCGTCCACCGGCGTGTTGGCCTGGGCGATCAGCAGCTCCTCCTCCTGGGTGGCGTCGTAGTGGACGATCTCCTCGGTCGCTACGCCATCCTTGATCACGCGGTAGGGCGTGGTCACGAAGCCGTGCTCGGAGACCTGCGCGTAGGAGGAGAGCGAGCCCATCAGGCCGATGTTCGGACCCTCGGGGGTCTCGATCGGGCACATGCGGCCGTAGTGGGTGGGGTGCACGTCGCGCACCTCGATCGGCGCGCGCTCGCGCGTCAGCCCGCCCGCGCCGAGCGCGGAGAGGCGGCGGCGGTGAGTCAGGCCCGAGAGCGAGTTGGTCTGGTCCATGAACTGGGAGAGCTGGCTGGAGCCGAAGAACTCCTTCAGCGCCGCCACGACTGGGCGGATGTTGATGATCGTCTGCGGCGTGATCGTGTCGGCGTCCTCGGTCGTCAGACGCTCGCGCACGACGCGCTCCATGCGGTAGAGCCCGATCCGGAAGGCCTCCTGGATCAGCTCGCCCACGGTGCGCAGGCGCCGATTGCCGAAGTGCTCGTACTCGTCGAGGTGCTCGGCGACGGGCTCGCGTGGCATGCTCGCCGCCTCGGCCGCATAGTCCTTGATTTCGACCTCGGGGTTCTCGGGCATGCCCAGGCGCTTGGGCATGAGCACCAGCTCGCGCACCAGCCCGACGATGTCATCGTGGGTGAGCGTGCGCGTGTCGATGTCGATGTCGAGGCCCAGACGCGCGTTCAGCTTGTAGCGGCCGACCCTGGTCAGGTCGTAGCGCTTGGGGTCGAAGAAGAGCTGGTTGAGCAGCGCCTTGGCGTTCTCGACGCTCGGCGGCTCGCCCGGGCGCTGCTTCTTGAAGAGCTCGATCAGCGCGCCCTCTTCGGTGCGCGTGGCTTCGGTGTCCGCTTCCAGGGTGTTGCGTATGTAGAGCGAGTTGTCGAACAGGTTCAGGATGTCCTCATCGGCGGCATAGCCCATCGCGCGCAGCAGCACGCTCACCGGCAGCTTGCGCTTGCGGTCGATGCGGACGTGGACCTTGCCCTTCTTGTCGATCTCGAGCTCCAGCCAGGAGCCGCGGGCGGGCATCAGGTTGGCGACGAAGACCTGCTTCTCGCGGTCCTTGGGCTCCATCAGGTAGGCGCCGGGGGAGCGCACGAGCTGGGTCACGACGACGCGCTCGGTGCCGTTGATGATGAACGTGCCGCGCTCGGTCATCCACGGGAAGTCGCCCATGAAGACCGACTGCTCGCGGATCTCGCCGGTCTCGCGGTTGACGAACGCGACCGTGACGGTCAGCGGACGGGCGAAGGTCAGGTCCTTCTCGCGACACTGCTCGAGCGATGCGACCGGTTCGTCGAAGGTGAACTCGCCGAACTGGACGGCGAGGTTGCCTGTGTAGTCCTCGATCGGCGAGATGTCGTCGATCGTCTCGCGCAGGCCACCCTTCTGGGTGTCTGTCAGCCACTCGAAGGAGCGGCGCTGGATGTCGATCAGGTTGGGGACGTCAAGCGGCTTGTGCAGGCGCGCGAATGAGCGGCGCGTCCGGAGAGCATCGGCTACAGCCAAGGAAACGACTCCTTCGGAAGGCGAGGATCGGGCAGAGGAGGCGCCCGAGGGCGCGACCAGCAAAGATAGCACAGGCTACCGTCGCCCTCAAGAGGGCAGCCGATACTCACGGACCCCGTCCGGCAAGCACCGCGTATGTGGCGCGGGCTCACGTCCTCGGACGGCTGCGGCTATTGACCGGCGAGTGGACTTTACAGCAAAAAGGGCGCTGCGGCAAAGCGGGCGATGCCGTTCTGCCGCGCGCCCCAAAGGCACGTCGGTCCGGGCTACTTGACCTCGACGGTCGCCCCGGCCTCCTCGAGCTCGGCCTTCAGCTTGTCGGCCTCCTCGCGCTCGATGCCCTCCTTGACGGGCTTGGGCGCCTCGTTGACCAGCGCCTTGGCCTCCTTCAGGCCCAGGCCGGTCGCCGCGCGCACAACCTTGATCACCTGGATTTTCTTGTCGCCTGCGCCTGTGAGGAGCACGTTGACGGTCGAGCTTTCTTCCTCCTCCGCGCCGGCTGCCTCGCCACCGCCGCCGCCCGCCGCCGCCACCGGCGCAGCAACTGCTGCCGCCGAGACGCCGAACTCCTCCTCGAGCGCCTT
>CAVSAL010000009.1:0-609920 GCA_963725915.1 uncultured Actinomycetota bacterium
GCGCGGAGTCCGCCGACATCCGGGGATGGCGCGACGAGTACGTATTGCTGACGGCTCGGATGCGCTGTCCGTGCTCTCGCGCGCGATGTCCCTGCCGCACTTCCCGATGGGGCCGGATGGGCTGCGCGGAACCTGGAGCTTCGCGCGTTCACGCCCGGGCGCTCCACCCGGTCCGGGCTTAGGTGCTCGCGCGGCCGAGGTTCCCCACAAGGGCGGGCGCACCTTCGGCTACCGGATCAGCGACGGCCATTCGAGCATCGCCTACATCCCCGACCACTGCCCCACGGAGCTTGGCCCCGGACCTTCAGGCTGCGGAGCGTACCACCAAGCGGCGATGGAGCTCGCGCGGACGCGGACATGCTCGTCCACGACGCGCAGCTGCTCAGCTCGCAGGAGCTCGCCGCAGAAGGGCGCTTCGGACATGCTTCGCCGACTATCCGGTGCAGCTGGCGCCCAGGCGGGCGCCAAGACCGTGGCGCTCTTCCATCATCGGCCCGACCGACCGACGATGCACTGGATGAGCTCGCGCAGCGTTATCCCGGCCCGCCCAACGTGATCGTGGCCGCGCAGGGCCAGTGCTGCAATTGTGAGCACGATGGCCAGCAGTGCCGGCAACGCCCGCCCGGACGCGATCGTGGTCGGCTCGGGCCCAAACGGGCTCGCGGCCGCGCTGACCCTGGCCGACGCCGGCCTCTCAGTCGAGGTCTACGAGGGCGCACAGAGCCTAGGCGGGGCTGCGACCGACGAGCTGAGCTGCCGGATTCGCCCATGACGTCTGCTCGACCGTACACCCGATCGGTCGCGCAGACCGCAGCAACGCTCGGCGCCGACGGTCCGCGCTACCGGCGTCTGCTCGGTCCGATGGCCGCTCGGTGCAGCAGATCCTGCCCTCCGTGCTCGCGCCGATGCTGCGAGCGCCGGCCCACCCGATCGCGATGGCGCGCTTCGGCCTGCGCGGCCTCTGCCCGCGAGCGCGCTCGCGCGCGGTTCGACACGCAGGACGCCAGGGCCCTGATCGCGGGCCTCGCAGCCCATTCGATGCAGCCGCTCAGCGCGCCCGGCACCGGCGCCTTCGCACTGCTGCTCGGCATGCTCTCCCACACCGTCGGCTGGCCGGTCGTGGAGGCGGCAGCGCAGGCGTGGTCGATGCGCTGGCCGCGAAGATCGAGGCCGCGGGCGGGCGTCTTCCACCGGCCGCCGGGTCGGCGACCTGCAAGAGCTTCCAAGCAGCGGCTGACGCTGCTCGACCTCACGCCCCGCCAGCTGCCGAGATCGCCGGGAGACCGGATGCCGGCACGCTACCGCCGTGCCCTCGGGCGCTTTCGTTACGGCCCCGGCGTCTGCAAGGTCGACTGGGCTCTGGCGGTCCCGTGCCGTGGCAGGCGGAGGTCTGTCGCGACCACGCCGACGCTGCACCTGGGAGGCGCTTTGAGGAGATCGCCCGCAGCGAGTCCGAGGTCGCCGGCGGCCGCCACGCCGAGCGCCCCTACTGCATCGCGGTGCAGCCCTGCGTGGTCGACCATTCGCGCGCGCCGGCGGGACAGCAGACCTTCTACGCCTACTGTCACGTGCCCTCCGGCTCGAGCCTGGACGTGAGCGGGCGGATCGAGGCGCAGATCGAACGCTTTGCTCCGGGCTTCCGGGACCTGGTGCTCGGCAAAGACCGTGACCGACCGCAACCGAGATCGAGTCCGACAATCCCAACTACGTCGGCGGCGACATCAACTCCGGCGCCGCGACCCTGGTGCAGACGCTCTTTCGCCCGACGCTCAGCCTGCACCCCTACAGCACGCCGCTGCCCGGCGTCTACCTCTGCTCCTCCTCGACGCCTCCCGGCGGCGGCGTGCACGGGATGTGCGGGCTTGGCGCGGCGCAGGCCGCGCTTGCCGATATGCGTCGCTGACACGGCGCGCCGGCAAGCTCATTGCCTTCGCCCGTCCGGCGATACGCTGCGCACATGACCTACACGATCAAGAACCTCAAAGAGACCGAGGACCTCGCGCCCAAGTTCGGGCTCTCCGAGATGGGCGAGGCACATTTCCCACGCGAGGATCTGCAGGCGCAGACAATCGGCCTCGCCTACCACGTCGTCAAGCCCGGTAAGCGCCAGAGCTTCGCTCACCGCCATGATCAGGCCGAGGAGGTCTACGTCGTGCTATCGGGCAGCGGCCGTGTCAAGCTCGATGCCGAGGTGGAGGATCTGCGCGCGATGGACGCAATCAGGGTCTCACCGAAGGTGGCGCGCGCGTTCGAGGCCGGCCCCGAGGGCATGGAGCTGCTTGTCTTCGGCCCCCGCCACGCTGGCGACGGGGAAATCTTGAAAGATGACTTCTGGAGCGACGCCGCGGCGTAGCAGCTCGCCGACCTCGGGGTTGCCCTACTCGCTGGCCAGCGCCTGCAGCACATCAAGCTTCGCGGCACGCCGCGCCGGCAGCATCGCAGCCCCCAGCCCCGCGATCGCGGCAGCGATCAGAAGCAGAATCAGCGTGCCGACCGGGATCGAGAGCACGTACCCCGCGCCGGAGAGCGCGAACTCGGTCACGAGCACCGCTCCCACCACGCCGATCACAAGACCCAGCACGCCCCCGATCAGCCCGGTGATAAGCGACTCATAGCGGATCATCTGACGGATCTGGCGACGCGAGGTGCCGATCGCGCGCATCATGCCGAGCTCCCGGGTGCGCTCGTAGATCGAGAGGATCAGCGTGTTGACGATCCCGAACAGCGAGACCAGCACCGAGAGCGCCAGCAGCACATAGACGAGCAGCAGGAACTTGTTCACCTTGCTGCTGACTTCGTGGGTGTACTGCGTAGCCGTCTGCGAGTGCGCCTGCGGGAAGCTGCCCTTCAGCAGCGTGTCGATGCGGCCGCGCACCTGCGTCGCGTTGGCGCCGGCCGCGTAGGAGACGAAATCCACGCCGTCTTCGCGTTGCGCAAAAGCCGCGCTGGCCAGCGAGCGCGTGATCGTGAGGTTGGTCAGCAAGGCGAGCACTTCTTCCTTGACGATTCCTCTGACGGTCAGAGTCACCCGGTGCGCGGAGGGCGTCAAAACAGAGAGCCGGTCGCCAACATGCAACCCGTATGCGGTGGCGAACTTCTTGGTGATCACCGTCCCATCCTGGCTGAGGGTTGAGAGCGTGGCCGCCGAGCCGTGTTCCCATTCGACTTTGTACATCCTCGTGAATGACTGTGGTTCGATCGCGGTCATCGCGCTCTTTTCGTCGATCAGCGGCGCACCCGGCTTTGAGAGGTCGCGCACCCTGCCCTCCGTGAAGGCGACCGCCGTGACAGACCCCACGCCGGGCACGCTCCTGACCGCGGGCGCGACCTCCGGGGGAATGCCCTGCCCGTTCTGCGTGTTCTGCACGATCAGGCTTCCCGCGAACGAGCGGCCCACCGCGTCGTCGATCGTGGCCTTCGTGCCCGCGGCCAATACGGAGATGAAGGCGACGAGCCCAAGACCGACCGTCAGCGCCAGCGCCGTCACGAGCGTGCGCCCGGGCTGACGCACGGAGTTCTCGCGCGCGAGGCGGCCCATCACGCCGCGCCAGCTGACGATCAGGCCAAGACCGCGTCCGAGCGCCGGGATCACGCGGTAATGGCGGGGCTGACCGGCGCGGCGCAGCCGTGAGAACAGCATCGCGCCGCGCACCGCCCAGACCACCAGCAGCACCGGCAGGACCACCTTGCCGCCGATCACCGCCGAGACCGCCAGCACCGCAATCAGCGTGGCCAGGCCTCGGAGGATCAGCACTCGCCTGGAGGGCAGCGGGCGCGGCGGGATGCTGACGCCCTCCCGCATCGCCGCGATCGGCGGCACCCGCGTGGCGCGCAGCGCCGGGAAGAAGCCCGCGATCACCGTCACCACGATCCCCACCAGCAGCGAGACCACCACGGTGCGAGTCTCCAGCACGGTGCCGTTGTCGGGCAGGTCGGCGCCGAACGCCTTGAAGAGCTGGTCGAGCCCGGGTGCGAGCGCGATTCCGATGAACAGGCCGGCAACGGCGCCGCCGATCCCGAGCAGCAGCCCCTCGATCACGACCGAGCGCATCACCTGGCTCCGGGAGGCGCCAAGTGTGCGCAGCAGCCCGAACTCGCGCGTGCGCTGGGCAACGGTGATCGAGAAGGTGTTGAAGATGATGAAGGCGCCGACAACCAGCGCGACGTAGGCGAAGATCAACAGGAACGTGCGCAGGAAGCCGAGCTGTTCTTCCAGTTCGGAGGTCTGATTGGCCGCTTCCCGGGCGCCGGTGCGCACGATCAGGGTGCTCGGCAGCGTGGCACGTACGCGACCGGCGAGCGCTTCGGGCGAGACGCCCGCTGCGGCGGCGACGTTGATGCCGTCGTAGATCCCCGGTTCACCGGCCACATACTGGGCCTGGCCGATCGTGACGAGCGCCACGGTCGTGCCGCCGAAAGATTCGCTGCCGGCGAACTTCGCGATGCCTGAGATCGTGTAGGTCTTCGCGGGCGAGCGGCCGGCGATCACGATCCGATCGCCGATCTTCAGATGCTCGCGCTGGGCGGTGGCCTGGTCAACGGCGACCTGACCGGCGGCGATCGGCAGATGGCCGCTGCTGGCTTTGAATGACTCGAAGCGGGCCGGCTGAACGCCATCCACCAGTCCCGGCGCCCCACCGCTCGTAAGGCGCTTGCCGTCGGTGCGCAGCAGCGCGGCGCCCGTGGAGACCGATCCGGACGCCGCAGCCACGCCAGGCACGGCGCGAACCTTTGCAAGCGTCGAAACGTTGAGGATCGATGTTTCGGCACCCGCTCCACGGCCCAGCGTTTCGCGTTCGGTGACGACCACGGCCTTGTTCTTGTAGGCGTTGCCGAAGACTTCCGCGAAGGCGTTGTTGATCGTATCCGTGAGGATGTAGGTGCCGGCCATCAGCGCCACGCCAAGCGCGATCGCGATGCCGGTCAGCAGCGCGCGCACCTTGCGCTGCGCGAAGCCCCGCAGCACCAGCTTGCCCATCTCAGCCGACCGCCTTCATCAGGTCGAGCGCCTGCTCGGCGCTGGTCGCCTCTCCGTCGTGGACGATCCGCCCGTCGGCCAGCAGCAGCAGCCGGTCGGCATAGGAGGCCGCGTGTGCGTCGTGGGTCACCATCACAACGGTCTGCTGGAAGTCATCGACCGCTTGGCGCAGCAGGTGCAGCACCTCGCCCGAGGATTTCGAGTCGAGGTTGCCGGACGGCTCATCGGCGAACACCACGGCGGGACGCGAGATCAGCGCACGCGCGACCGCCACGCGCTGCTGCTGGCCGCCGGAGAGCTCGGCCGGGCGGTGGGTCAGGCGATCGCCAATCCCCACGGTCTGCACGAGCTGGTGCAACCACTCGCGGTCCACGGCGCGCCCGGCGATCGAGAGCGGCAGCAGGATGTTCTCCTCCGCGCTCAGCACCGGCAGCAGGTTGAAGGTCTGGAAGATGAAGCCGACGCGGTCGCGGCGCAGCTGCGTCAGCGCGCGATCGTCGAGCTTGGTCAGCTCGACGCCGCCGAGTATCACCATGCCGGAGGTGGGACGGTCGAGCCCTGCCAGCAGGTGCATCAGCGTCGACTTGCCCGAGCCCGAGGGCCCCATGATCGCCGCGAAGCGCCCCGCTGGGAAGTTGACGCTCACGCCCGCCAGCGCATCGACAGCGGCTTCGCCTTCACCGAAGCGGCGGCGAAGGTCGATGGCCTGCACGATCGGGTCAGGGGCGCCGTTTGGCGCGGATGCGTCGAGTGGGCTCGTGGACATGGCCGCAACGCTACGCCTTCGAGCGAGCGGTTTCATCGTCGCGAGGATCGATGTCTGCGCTCGAACCGTGGGTGGAGAGACCGGCCGCGAAGCTCCACCCGCCAGCCGATGCGACGGTGGCGTCAGGCAAGCGCCTCCGTAGCGTGAGGTCCAGCAGCGCACGTCCCCGGTGAGCCGACGACTCTCTCCTGCGCGTGGGAAGCCTGCGTGCTGGCAGCGTAAAGTCGGGCTCGCTGCTTGTTCGCCTGTACCGTTGTGCAATGCCCACGGGACCGGAGCGACGCGGCGGCAACACGATCGAGCCAACCTTGGACGACGATCGCTGATGCGCCAGGGCCCGCTCGCCGGCCGGTATTCCGCGGTCGCGGCGATGGTGATGTTCGCGCTGATTCCCTACCTGGCGTTGTCAGCTGCGCTGGAGCCGCTCACGCCGATCGTCGCCAAGCAGCTGCACATGAGCCTGCAGACGATGAGCCTCAGCTCCGGCCTGGCCAATGCCGCCTACGCAGCCGGCACGGTGCTGGCGGTCCAACTCGCCCAGCACCTGCCGCAGCGAAGGATGCTGATCGTCTACGCCACAACGCTCGTGATCGGGTCGGTGCTGGCGGCGGCGGCTCAGAATCCGGGTATGTACATCGCCGGTCACGTGCTCCAAGGCCTTTGCACGAGCCTGCTGCTCATCTCTGCCGTGCCGCCGCTGGCGATCGGCTATCCGGCGAGCAAGCTGCGCACCACTGCGATGATCATGAACCTGTGCATCTTCGGCGCGGTCGCGCTTGGCCCGGCGATGGGCGGGCTGCAGGCGCAGTCTGACGCCTGGCGGCCGCTGTTCTGGATCATCGCCGCGATCGCCCTGTGTTCCTTGGTCCTGGCCGTGCTGACTTTCGACGATGCGCCGCCCGCCGATCCCGACTCGCCGCGGGACCTGCCGGCGCTCGCGCTGGCAGCCGTCGGCTGCACGGCCGCGTTCTTCGGCGCCTCGGAGTTGCTGACCCACCCCTTCCTCGACGTCCTGACGATTGCGCCGCTGCTCGGCGGTCTCGCGACGATCGTCGTCCTGATCGTCTACCAGTTCCGCGCACGGCGACCGCTCTTGACGATCCGCACGATGCTGACCAGCACGATGCCGGTCGCGGGCATCGTGGTGGCGCTGTTCGCGGCGGCAGCGTCGGTGTCGGCGACCGCGCTGACCGCAGGCGCGCTGGCCGGGCGCTACGGGCCGCTTCATCTGGGCCTGCTCTACCTGCCAGAGGTCGCCGGCGCGGTGATCACCGCGATCCTGCTCGGCATCCTCATCACCAAGCGCGCGATCCACTATCTCCCGTTGGCCGGCATGGTGTGCCTCGCCTCCGGGATCGCAGTCTTCCGCATCGACGTGCCTTCGAGCCAAGCGGCCACTCTCATCGGCTCGGGGCTGACCGGCATCGGTCTCGGCGCCACAGTCGCCCCTGCGCTGTTCGTAGCCGGCTTCTCGCTGCCCTCCACCAGCCTCCAGCGCGTGTTCGCGATCGTCGAGCTCATGCGCGCGGTGGCGGCGTTCATGATCGCGCCGATCTTCGCCCATTTCGCCGCAACCGTCGGCGGCGGCCTCGACGCCGGCACCGGCGCCGCGCTGTGGATCGGCCTCGGGATCGCTCTCGGCGGCGCCCTCATAGGCGTCGCGATCTACGCGCTCGGCGGCGCACGCCCGCAGACGCCCGACATCGAGCGCTTCGTGGCGGGCGAGGCTCCCGCGTGGTATTCGCCTCCGCTGCTGGCGAGAGTCCGCCGGGGCTTGACCACCACACAGCCGGCCACCGAAAGCGCCAACTGAGATGGCCGGCAGCGACACGAGCGCCGCAACGCCCGACCCGCCCACCGGTCCGGTGCTCTTCGCCTACGACGGCTCCGAGCTCGCGGAGCGCGCGATCGAACAGGCCGGCCACCAACTTGCGCCTGGACGCAACGGGTTGGTCGTCTGCGTTTGGCAGCCTGGTGACGTCGGATTCCTGCCCGTCAACGAGCGACACCTCAACGCCGCCGCGGCCACCGAGGTGTGCAAAGCCGCGGAGGAAGCCGCCGCGCACGGAGCATCCCTGGCAGAGAAGGCCGGGTTCCGACCGCAGAGCATCGCGATCAGGGCCGCGCCGACCTGGAAGGGGATCGTCGAGGTCGCGCAGGAGCGCAAAGCGAGCCTGATCGTGCTCGGCGCCCATTGCCGGCGCGGACTCGCAGGACATCTGCTCGGCAGCGTCACCTCCGCCGTGGTAGCCCATTCATCGTCCTCCGTGCTGATCGTGCACTAGGAGGGCGGGCCGGGCGGAAGTCCTACCCATGTACCGCGTCGGCGCACCTGTGGTTTGCGCGCCGACAAGTTCAGTGGAGCCAGCCGATCTCAAGTCGAACCGGTCGGCGCGGTTGCTGGGCGGGCGGATGTCGCTGGACGGAGCCCAGTAGGCCTACCGAGCCGCGCAATTGCGCTCGCAAAACTTGCGTGGCGCACTACGCCGATGTATGGCTATAATGAAGGCTCAAAGCTAATTTGGCTAGAAGTCTGTTTACCAATCTCAGCGCGGAGGTCTTTAAGTGTGCCCCTCTATTGAGGTCGACGACAAGGTTTTCGAGGTCATCAAGAAGAACGCGGAGCCGTTCGTGGACAGTCCGAACACGGTGCTTCGTCGTCTGCTCGGTGTTGACCGGGACAAAAATCGACCAATGTCACCCCCAGCCACGACCATCGCAACCGGTCGTGCGGCACCCGGAACCCTTCTACCCGAGTCCGAGTATGAGCTTCCGATTCTGCGTTTCCTAGAGGAACGAGCAGGGAGAGCGCCAAGCCGAGAGGTCGTCGAAGCCGTCGGGAAGGCGTTGAACCACAAGTTCACGGACCTAGACAGACAGCCTCTTAAGTCTGGCGACGTACGCTGGGAGAATCGCGTCGCTTTTGTGCGGCTTCGCCTGATTGAACGGGGTGAGCTTACGAAGGGGTCGCCGAGGGGCACCTGGGAGATCACCGACAAGGGACGTGCACGGCTGCATGCGGACACATGAGCTTCGGTGACCGCCCCGAACCCCTTGAGGTCGCTGATCGCTATCTCGCGGCCGCGATGATCGCCCACGAGTATGTATCTGACCTGCACCGCGAGCTTGCCGCATGCAATGCAGCCGACGAGCGCAGTCGTGATCTGCTGCGCGAGTCGGCAGCCCTGACTCTTGAGCGGATGCCAGAGTTGATCCTCCGTCTGCGCCCGCTTGAACGCGAATGGGCGGAGCAGGAGCTACTTGACCCGCCGGCAGCCGCGCACACGATAGAACGCATGGAGACCGGCCTCGTGGAGATCATGCCGACGATCACTGGGCTTCGCGCTCGACAAGATGAGATCGCCGCTGAGTTGCTCGATCTGGTCGGCCGAGCACGCTAGCGACGCAGCGGTTGCTTCAAGTCAACAGGCGAGCGGTCGCCGCTTGCTCGTAGCGGTCCGCGAGTGCCAGCGCCGCATCGCGTGTCCCCTTCATGTCGCTTTGCCCAGCCTCGACGCGGAGCTCATGTGCCCGCGCGCGCAACTCGTCCACGCTCTGGTTCGTCTCGCGCAGTCGGCGCTCCATCGCGTCGGTAAGCCAGCGATCCTCATCGGGCAGCGTGGGCCAGGGATGAACGTCCATGCGCTCAGTGTAGCCTCGCGTAAGGAGCACTGCACGGGAACGGATCGCCATCTCACACGCAAACAGTTCACCACTGTCAGGGAGTGTGTCCAGGAATCTGCTGCAAATCCGCGTCGATGGGCGATACTGGGCTCGAACCAGTGACCTCCGCCTTGTCGAATCGACCTGCGGCGCAAACGACGATGACCTACGCGGCTCAACCCGCTTGTTTGCTGGGGTTTCCGGCATCCTCTGATGTCGCCGCGCCACGTTGTCCCGCGTGGTTTGTGGGAAGAATGTGGGCAGGCTTGTGGGAGGCTCGAACCTGCGACCAACCGATCAAGTCCACGGCGGCACGGCTCTACTGCTCGGATTGGGGCCACCGGGCTCGGGGTCAGCCGTGGAGGATGTTTGCGCCGCGTTGGCACGTCTGTGCTCCTTCAACCACGCTCGCAGCGGCCCCAGCTTGTCCCGCTGACCTTCGCCCTCGTTCAGCAGTGTGACCAGCTCGACAGGCCCGGGGAACGACGACGGCGGAAGCTCGCCCTGATCCCTGATGAAGTGCGCCAGCGCAACCCGAGCGTTGCGGATGGCTTCCACGACGTGCCGGGTCGGCGTCCGTTGCGCGCCGTGGATTTGTTCCGCGTCGATCAGCTCCATGAGCATCGTGGCGACCGACCGATAACGCTCCGTCAGCTCCACATTCTCGATGCGCAAAGCGTAGGCCACCCAGGCATCGCTCCAGGCGTTGAACGCGTCCATATGCGCCTGGCCATCGCGCTGCCCCTGGAATGCCGAAAACACCTTGACCAGGGCCTCGTCCAGCCGTTCAGCCGCATCCACTTCGCGCCCATGTCGCGCCCAATCTCGCCGCTCTCGGCGTTCCTCGGCACGCACGTGCCGACTCGACCACCCCTGTAGCAGCCAGCCGAGCACCACACCTGCAACGGTCCCCCCGACGGCGATCAGCGCCGTGGTCACGGGTTCGTGTTCGTGGACGACTTCGCGCACGACTTCATGCACGACTCGACCTCCAAGGTCGGCGTTGGGGTCGTCAACGGCTCGCCCGAGTCCCCGCCCAGCAGGTGGACGTGGCCAGCGTGAACGCCGCCGAGTTGCAAAGCTCGTCGCTCAATGGCAACGCGGGTCCCGGCGATCATCACGTCGCTGGGATCCCGCGTTGCGTTTGGACCTAACCAATGGAGATGCCGGGCTTGGTCGCGGCAGCTATCTGACCGACGATGGCTCGCACGTCATCGAACGTGGCACAGTCGATGTAGTTGGTGCCCGTACGCGGCCTGAATGGGTCGAGGACGGAGAGCGCCACGTTGTCGGGCTCCTCCTCCTTGGCCTTCTCGAGGAGCGCGTTGACGACCTTGCCTATCTGCCAGGACACGCTGGTGCCCTTGGCGCTCTTGAGGTCATCGAACAGGGCTTGAGCTTGGATGTACGTACTCATAACGACACTTCCAAAATCGAGGTTGACAAGATCGGGCATTTACCCAAGAGCATCACATCACACCGGGCAGACAGATCAGCGGCCTCGGGGGCCGTGAGCACGAACGTTTGGTCTAGGACCTGAGATTCGGCCTTCAGGAGAGCCGTCCCAGCATGACGCGCAGCGGGCGTCCACGCTGACCATGCGCGGGCTCAGCAGACGGCACTGCGCGCTACGCCAACGGCCGTGGGACCCGGCCACGCCCCACGCCCCTCGATACCCCACTCCCATCGGGCGAAAGCGACCGCCATGCACACCGGCCCTGGGGAGCCTCGGCTAGGGCCTACGATTCGTCAAACTTGTCGGCGTGGCAATCTATCTCGACGCGAATGTCCTCTGGCCGTGGCGCACATGGACCGAGGTCGACGGCCTTGCTCTAACAATTGTCCCCGGGAGGGCAGCGTAACAATGGCCAACGGGAGTCTTAGCGGCTGGGTGATGGTCCGCCCGGTACGTCTGGGTCTGCTTGTGGCCGCTGACGGCAACGATCTTGCTCGTGCCGCACAATGCGCGACCTCATCGTGGGGAGGTATCTACACGCCATTTCTCGATCCCGCTGATGGCGACGGCGCGCTGCGCCGCGCTGATGCTCTGAGCGTTGATGCGATCTACGCCGCCGCCGATGATCCTGCTGTTCGAGACATAACCTCGATGCCGGGGTATCAGTGGGTCAATCGCTCGCCCTTCGGGCCTTACGATGAGCCTAATGAATACAGGCCGTCTCGCTTGCTTGCTGCGAACACGCTCCTCGGCTCGATCGGCCATGATCGCCAGCTGGTCCACCATAGTTGGGCGTCTACCGATCCGTTGGCCTTGTTGTTCGCTGTCTGGTTCGGGCAATATGGCTCCTCAGATTTCGAGCGCACGATAGAGGCGCAGTTTGTAGACCGGGCGAGCGAGGTAGAGATAGATCCCCATTGCCATCATCGAGTCCGCCAGCGGGGGCAGAGGCCACGTCGCTTGAGGACGACCCGCGCACCATCTCGATTGCCGTCCTTGGCCCGCTCGCAATGGACGGGCTGCTCGGGCGAATCAAGCGCGCGGCAACGCACGAGCTACTGGCCTACCTGGCGTTTCACCCCAAAGGCGCCAGTCGAGACGAGCTGATCGAGGCTATCTGGCCGGCGCAGGACCCCGAGCGCACACGACCCCGCTTCTGGCAATCCGTCACCGAGGCCCGAAGGGCTCTCGGGGATGCGTGGGTCCACCACGGCGAGCGCTACGAGCTGGACCGCTCAAAGGTCCGCGTCAACCTCGACGACCTCGACCGCCTGCTCGCCGCGAACAGCGACGACACGAGCCACGATCCGGCCGCCCTTGAAAGCGCGCTGGCGCTATGGCGAGGAGAACCACTGGAGGGCAGCGACTACCTATGGGCCGAGGGAGAGGTTCGAGTGCTCCACGCAACCCTCGTCGATCTGCTTGAGAGAGTCGGACGATCACGGCTCGCACGCGAGGATGCGCGCGGCGCGCTCCAAATGGCTGACCAAGCCATCGCACTCGACGGGCTGCACGAGTCAAGCTGGCGCCTTGCGCTCCAAGCCGAACACGCCCTCGGACTGCGCGAGTCGATCACCCGCCGCTACGACGAGCTGACCCGCTCCCTCGATGAACAGCTTGGCCTTGAGCCCGCACGCGAGACACGCCTCATCTACCGGCAGCTACTCGGACAGAATTGACACGGGCTCCGGGGAGCACCCGCCAGGCAGCCGCGATTCGAGTGCCACGCTTTGCGTTGACTTAGCCGAGCACTGTTAGACACGGCCGCCGTGGAACCGGGGGTATCCTCTCCGGCGATGGGACGGCTAGAGAGGAGATACGAACGCGAAGCGGAAGGTTGGATCGTCGCTGCCGTCCAGACGGTGCTCGTCCTTCCCGTGGTTATCGTCGTCGGCGCAGCGATCGGTGCTGCGGTCCTGGTGCTCATCGCATGGGGTGTACTCGGAACCCTGATCTGGCTCAGTGGCTGGCCGGTGGCTCTCGTCAGTAAGGACGCCGGCCGTCGCATCCGAGCCGCGGGGGTGCAGCAACTGAACGCGATGGAGAAGACATCTGACGAATGGACACACCCCCGTCGAACCAAAGAACGCAAGCAAGCCGCGGCCCGAGCAGAGCACGTAGCGATCGAAACGCAAGCTCAGGCCGAACGGGCGGCGGCCGAAGCACCGGTCCTAGCGGCACAGGCGGCTGCCGAGGCGGAGGCGAAGGCCGTAGCGCTGCGCGAATGGCTGGAGGGTCCGGCGCCGACTCTCTATGTGCCTCGGCGCTTCAGCGAGGACTGGTTCGCGGACAACGTGCCCAAGCTGCATCCCGCCCAGGTTCCCGCGCTGCTGGATGAGCTGCACGCACGAGGCTGGACCGATCAGCGCATCCAGCAGCGCCTCGCACGATACTTGGCGCTGAATCAATTTTGGCTGGCGAAATGAATGCCTTTCGTTGGACGGGCCAGTCTGCCGTGCCTGGCGCAGGTGTTCCATGTAGTGGTACTCTCCGACGGTCGGATGGACCGCCGCTCAGACTACTGGCATGACCGCGCTCGTGCAATGCGTCGCTGGGTGGTCGTCGCGGCGGTAGTGGCGGTCTGCGGCTTGGAGGCAACGCCTGCGGTTGGGTACGTTTTGGAGCATCCGAAGCATGAAAACTGCCGGATGCACTACGCGAGGACGCAAAGAACGATTAAGGAGCACGGTCGGAAGGTCAAGCAGACGATCTGCGTTTGGGCCATCATCCCGAAGCCCAAACCTACCCCTTCGCCGCCCGCGAAATCAAGCGCCTGGTGCGAAGCGAGCGCCGAATATAGCTCAGAGTATGAAAACTGGGAAATCTTCGTCCACTCAAATCAGCCCTATCGCAGCGCGGAAGCTCGTGCTTCCAATGGCGACCATTTCAGTTACGAGACAAACAGCGAAGGGTACGCGGACATATATCTCTACGTCCACGGCAATCCCGGTGGGCAGCAGGTTACGGTGGAAGTCGGGGAAGCGACCTGCTCGACCACACTGGACTGAGGACGCGCCGACCGCGCTCAGCGCCGTCCTCCGCCAGTCGTAGAGTTTGGCGCCGATAGAACCAGTCCGGCCCGGGACAGAGAACAAGCTCGGAGGCGACCATCCCCTCGCCCGGTTCGTCATGCCCGGCGGGCTCAGTTGTGGTACTCGCGCCCGGCCATGCCGATGCTCCCGACTCGCTGGCGGCGTTCCACGCTAGATGCGGCTGGCTGCCGAGCAGCCGCGCTAGGCGCGGTCGCAGAAGGTCATTGCAACGCGGGTAGACTCGGCTGATGGAGCGCCTGCCCGCGTACGCGCGCCGCGCATGCGCCCGAGCGCGCGAATGGGCGCTGCCTGATATGGCACGGGGAATCGCCTCGCTGGGCGTAGCCCTTCTCCTCGCCCTGGCCGCGTATCTCGCAGCGGGCGAAACAGGACTGATCGTCGGACTGGTGGTCGGGCTCGCCCAGGTGATCGTTCTTTTCGGAGGCGGGTTCGTCGTGTTCCTCGTCGGGATCGTTCGTCATCCCGAGCGCGACCCGAATTGGCAGGCGGACACGCATGCAGGGGGTCCGCAGAACCCTCTCAACCTCGGGCTAAGGCGGATGGGTGGCCCGGACTACATCTACGGGAACCGATGCACGGTCAAGCATCCTGACGGAACCACTCTCGAAGCGATGGATGAGAGGGAGCATCGCGTGCCCGACACGCACTGGAAGGTGTTTGAGTTCATCTATGGAGGGCAAAGCAGCAACTTCCCGTCGGATGCGCACGAGCCCGTGACAGGTCGCTACGAGGTCACCTGGTATCTGCGCTTGAAGCCCGACGGCCCGTGGCGCGAAGTCGTGCATGACCGGGGCATTGCGATCACGCTGCCCAAGGTGGCGCAGACGTGAGCGCCACATTCCATCCCTGCGATGACCCGAGTACGCTACTTGCGAACCAAAGGGGCGTGCATAATGGCGAAGGCAGAGGAACGGACATACGAGGCAGCACCCGACCGTGTGTATTTGGCCGCGATCAAAGCGATAGCCGATCTCGGGTACTCCGTCCGCAGCAGCGACAGCCCGTCTCGCATCGTCTCGTTCAACACGGGGATGTCGTGGCGTTCGTGGTCGGGCCAGGACATGACGGTCAGCGTGATCGAGCAAGCTGGCGGGACGCGGGTTACGCTGACCGGCGGCTTGGCAAAGAAGGGGACGGTCATCACGGGCGGGCAGCTCGTCGCGTGGGGCGAGAAGGGAACCGTGTCACGCCGCTTTCTGGAAGCCTTGGATCGGGCCGTGGCGAGCACGCCAGACGTGGACGACGCGGGACCGGGGGGCAATGGCACAGCAGCAGAGCTACAGCGCCTCGCCGACCTGCACAGAGGCGGTGCGCTCACGGACAGCGAGTTCGCGGCGGCGAAGGCCAAGATCATCGGGGCCTAAGCTGGGCTGTCTCCGAGTGCTCCCGACAGTTGGGGGTTCGATAGGTCTTTGAGGTCAGACGGGTCCCGCCGATCGGCGGGACCCGTCTGGGCCGTGGCTCAGGCTGCCTCCTTCACCGCCAAAGTGAAGAGGAGTAGAGCCATATGACGAAGGATGACGTGCTGTTCGGCTACCGCCAGCAGTTGTTCGCGGAGGCCGCGAGGACGAGCGTGTCGGCAGCGTGCCGGACGTTCGGGGTGCATCGCTCGACCTACTACGCCTGGAAGCGCCAGGTCGACCGGCACGGCCTGGAGATGCTCGGCCCCAGGGAGCGCCGGCGGCCGCAGATGCCGAACGCGCTGCCGAAGATGATCGAGGAGCGCATCGTGTCCTTCTCGATCGCTCACCCCGGGCTCGGGCCACGGCGTGTCTCATCGGAGCTCGTCCAGGGAGAAGTGGGGCGGGATCGTCGTCTCGCCGAATGGTGTGTGGAAGGTGCTCTGCCGTCACGGGCTGAACACCCGCGCCAAGCGCCTCGGGCTGATCGCGGGCTACGCCGCGCCCTATGAGCCGCCGAGAACACCAGAGCCAGAGCGTCATATCGACGTATCACGGCCCGGTGAGCTGGTCGGGATCGACTGCTTCTACGTCGGCAGGCTGAGGGGCACCGAGGGCGCGATCTGGCAGCTCACCGCGATCGACATCGCCTCCTCCTACGCGTGGGCGCAGCTCGTGATCTGCAAGCAAGGCAACCCCACCGCCCGGCAGACCAGCAAGCTCGCCGAGCGTGTCGCACGAGAGCTGAAGGCCGCCGGCTGGCGCCTGGAGCGAATGCTCAGCGACAACGGCAACGAGTTCAAGGGCGACTTCACGAAAACCGTCGAAGCGTCTGAAGGTGCGCCACACCCGCATCCACGCAGGACGCCCACAGACCAACGGACACGTCGAGGCGCTGCACAAGACGATCCTCGACGAGTGCTGGAGACCAGCATTCGCCCGCTACCTCTATCCCCGCTACACCGGCCTGAGACGCGAGCTCGATACCTACCTGCGCTTCTACAACAACGACCGCATGCACCACGGACGCCTCACACAAGGACGCATCCCCGCAGACATCGTCTACCGTGCCCGAAAGATGGAGGCCAGATGAGCCGCACCTGTCGGCACATCCCGGAGTCTGCCCAGCCTAAGCGCCCGGCGCACGTCGTCTCGGTGCCGCAGGAGTCGGCCGCGCCGATCAGCGGCTAATCGGCAATCTCCAGTTCTGCGGCGCGGCGCGCGGCGCGGGCGGGGAATACCAACTCGCCCGTGCGGTTGACTAGCCCGGCGCTGGTAAGCCGGGCAACGGAGTCCCGCGCGTCCGGGTCTTGAAGCTCGCGGACAATCTCCTCGACGCTCCACGGCACGCTCGCGTCGAGCAGGAGCCGAAGGACGGTACTGTCGAAATCTCTCTCGGCTTGAGCCGGGTCGGTCATGGCTCCCCTTTGGTGGGATCGGGGGATGGCAGAAAGCGGGAACGCTCGTAGATCACTCGCTGTTCAAGGCTTAGCCGGCCGCCGAGCATCGTTATGTAGGTGGGTTTGACGCGGAGCGCGTTGGCTAGCTCGTCGGCGGTGATTCCGGGGTGTTTGCGCACGAGGGCGAGCATGAGTCGTGTGCTGCGCTCGCGCAGCGGGACGGGGAGAAGCGACAGCAGCGCGTCGTGCGGTGTGTCGAGTGCGTGCCCAAGCATCACTAGCTGGAGGAAGTTCGGTGGCCGTGTCCCGACCTCAAGCTGTGAGGCGACGGTCGCGCTTGAGAACTCCGCCCGGACAGCGAGGTCGCGCTGAGTGATGCCGGCGCTCAGCCGTGCGCGCCTGAGATTCGCGCCGAACGCCATGAACAGCGCCCGCCGCTCAGCCTTGTCGGCGGGAGTCAAGATGCGGCTATCCGGCAGATAGTCCATGCGCCCAGGCGGTGCCGCGGCCTGATTCGTCTCACGCCGCGTCATACCTTCGCTTTCGAGCACAGCGCGCCGCCCGTCGTGCCGAGGCCGCGAGCGATCTTCACGAGCGTATCGAGCGACACGTTGAACTCGCCACGCTCGATCGCGCCGAAGTAGGAGCGGTCCATCCCGACGTGGCGGGCGAATCCCTCCTGGCTGTAGCCGCGCCGTTCACGGGTAGACCGGATGACTCTGGCAAGCGCGCGGTTCGCCGAGGACTTCTTAGACGGCATTAGCCGACCTCCTCATAGTTTGGCCTTTCTCGCAAACTCCCCGCCGCTCAGATCGAAAGCCTCGGCGAGCTTGCACAGCTCCCCGTAATCCACAGTGCGGAGAGTCCCGGCTTCAATCCGAGTGAGGCGCCATCGCGCGATCTTGCAGGCGACGGAAAGCTCCTCCACGCTGAGGCGGCGTGCCTCGCGCAGCTCGCGCACGACTCGTCCGAGTCTCGCCAGCGCCAAGTCAGTCTCACGACGGGACGTATCGGTCACGCCGCGACCGCCCCCAACGCGGCTGCACGAGCGTCCGGCGCGAGTCGATAGCCGACGCCCCAGGTTGAGCAGACCCAGCCGTCGGCGCCGGCACGGGCGAGCTTGCACCGCAGCCGAGAGGCGTGCGAGTCCACGGTGCGCGTTGAGCCTTCGGCGCGGTAGCCCCAGACCTCGTGCAGAATGTCCGCCTTTTCATGGACGCGGGTCGGGGCGCGCGCAAGGTAGGCGAGCAGCGCGAACTCCATCCGGCGAAGCTCGACGGGCACTCCCCCGAACGTGGCCGTGCGTGTCGCCACATCGACCTCGAGCGGACCGCACACCATCACGGCAGGCCCGTCAAGCAAGCTGTGGCGCCGCAGGAGTGCGCGCACACGGGCAAGTAGCTCGGCGTACCCATGCGGGGTCCGGGCCACATCATCGGCGCCAGCCTCGAAGGCTCGCAGGACGCTCATCGCGGCGGGCTCGCGGCTCGCGCTCAGCCACAAGACGCGGACGCCCGCTGCGCCCGGCGCAAGCTCGCCAGCACGGAGAGCCCGCAGCACGTCGAAGCCGCGATGCGGCGACTGACCGAAGATGACCAAATCGACCGCGCCGGGGGTGCAACGCTCCCTCACCGTCGCGGGATGGCTTGCTCGATGAACCATGTAGCCGTCAAGCTCAAGCTCCCCCGCAAGGCCGGCGTTCGCGCGCTTCTCGCCATACAGGAGCAGCACGCCCGGGCGCCGGCTCGAAAACTGCTTGTGGGCATCGTGGGCCAAACCCGGCTTCCTTCCCGCACCGAGGAAGGGCACTCCCGCAAAGCACGGACGACCGACGATCCGTAGCGAGCGACTACGGTTCTCCGTGGCATCGAAGGAGTGCCCTTCGGTGCTACGGCCGGGCGGGCGTTGGCGCGCTCGTCCGGCCACTCGGTTTCTTGACTGCGCGCCAGAGCAGAGCAGAACTCGCGGACGATCTCAAGGGGTGCGCGCCGGGCCGCGTCGGCCCTCATCCTTTGTCAGCGCCGTCGAATCCTGACGAGCGAAGCCATGTGGGCAAAGTGTGGGCAAAACGGCGAAATGTGCCCGATCCGACCCCCGATCCGTCACACTGAACCAAAGAAAAACCCCGCAGTCGCGGGGGCTTTTGGGCGATGGGCGATATTGGGCTCGAACCAATGACCTCCGCCTTGTCGAGGCGGCGCTCTCCCAGCTGAGCTAATCGCCCTGGGATCGGCCTCAAGCCTATCAACGGCTCCCCGCCGCGTGGGCGCAGTGTATGCCCACGCGGCCAACGAAGCCGGGCGGATGGGTCGCTGCGTCCGCCCGGCTTCTCCTGGGTCCCGGTCAGGGCACGATCACTACCGTCCCTCCGGATCCGCTCTGGCCGCTGGTGCCGGCGCCTTCTTCGACGCCACGTGAGCTTTCGAGTTCGGAGCTCGTCTTCGCCGCCTTCGGTCGCGCCGGCTTCGTAGGGCGAGCGGTTGCCGGATGCTTCCACGCCACCAGATGCTTCCTGCCGACTCTGCGCCGCGCTGCTTTCGCCGCTCACGCCTTTGCCCGACTCGATCGTCCGGATCGCTTCCATTGCCGTGTTCGAGGAGATCGCAAAGCCAACGCCCGTGCTACCCGGCTGGGAGCCCTCTACGCTCGCCTGGTCGCTTGCGATCTGGGAGTTGACGCCGATCACGTTCCCTGCCTGGTCGAGCAGCGGGCCGCCCGAGTTGCCGGGGTTCAGAGCCGCATCGGTCTGGATCGCGCCAGTGATCTTCGCCCCGTCAGGCGCCTGGATTTCGCGCCCGAGCGCCGAGACGATGCCCTTCGTCAGCGTCTCGTCGAGCCCGTAGGGGTTGCCGAGCGCGTAGACGGTGTCGCCGATCTGGGCCGAGCTGGAGCTCACGAGTTTCAGCGGCGTCAGGCCAAGCCCGGACGGGTTGACCTTGATGAGGGCCAGGTCCTCGTTGGCTTCCTGGCCGACGAGCGTCGCCGAGCGCGTGGTGCTCGTCTGCTTGCCGGGGCTCACGATCAACTCGCGCTCGCCCGCGACGACATGGTTGTTGGTGAGGATCAGTCCTTCGTCATTGAGCACGATGCCGGTGCCGAGATCTTCGCCGTTTGCCGTGACGGCCCTGATCTGAACGACCCCGGAGGAGGAGTCCTGGTAGATCTGGGTCGCCGTCAGCGTGCTGGAGGAGGTCGTGGAGACATCCTCCACTTTGCCGCTCGCGCCCGAGGACACGCTCGCCGCCTGGCTGGAGCGGTTGGCGACCGTGCTGCCACCGCCGCCGCCCACGGCCAGGACGGTCGCGCCCGCCGCCACGCCCGAGCCGAGCAGCGCCGCAACGATCATGGATACCACAGGAGCTTTCATGCGATCACCTCGCCGTCATTGGGGACGAGATGGATGTTGAGAGAGGTCTCTGCGCCGGCGCTAACGAGTCTCGAAAGATTCGCTAACCGCCGGCAAAAGCCCCGGTAGGCAGCGGCCAAGCGATCCATAAGCCGCCCTGCCCGGCCCCGTATTCCGCCGCCCGGTCTCGGCCGCTAGGCTTGAGGCTCGCTGGCGACGTGGCGGAGTGGCTACGCAGCGGCCTGCAAAGCCGTCTACACCGGTTCGATTCCGGTCGTCGCCTCTCCGATACGTTCCGCTACCGCGAGGCCAAAGAGGCCGCCTGAGAGCCGCGCCCCGTCGCTTGCCCTGGTAGATTCGACGGCGATCGTGAAACGAATCGGCGAAGGATCGGCCTGTGGGATCGTCGCGTCGGTCGTGTTGGGTCTTGCCATCTTTGTGAGCACAACCGCCGCCGGGGCTGACGCTCCCCGCCGGGCAGCGGCCGCGAGAAGCGTCGATTGTCAGCATCCTGTCACCACCGGAGAGGCTGGCTGTCGATCTCCACGATGTCAGCCCCGCCGCCGCCTGCAAGGTCGTCCGCGCCATCCCCCCATACGAGACGAAGAGCTACGACGATCATCTCCCGCCCCTGTACCGCTGCGTCGGCGGGAACCCGAAAACCGGCCAACCTTCGCACCCGGTCACCGGTCTGCATCGGTTCGACGGGTGGCATGTCGGTGTCATCCACGGAATGCTCAAGTTCTGGCGCGGCGCAAGCTCGTTCTCGGTGAGCGGCACCGATTTTGGCGCCTATTGCGGAGAGTGACCAAGCCTCCCGGTCATCGGCCGCCCCAGAGACGAGGCATGTCACACCGAACTGCCGCGTGGCCGGTCGTGACAGGGCTCGCGGGCTCTTGCCACCGGCGTTTGCGGCGGCATCTCCTGCCGGTGCTGTGCGCATGCGCTCAGCGATGCTGCCGGGGCGCCGGGCGATCGGCGAGGTCGGCAGCGGACGCTTCGGCGGCGCAGGAGCCACGCAGGCCGATCCTGCTGAGCTGCCCGTAGAGCGCGCAGCTCAGCGGTGGGACCGTCGTGGTGGCGGGCAGGTCGCAGGCTGTCGTGGTCTGGAGGGCGCTGAAGCAATCGCCGGGCTGGTAGAGCTGCCAGTAGGACCAGCTGATGCCGTTGCTGCGCAGGTACTTGACGAAGTTGTGGAACCACCTGGTGCCGGCGGTCGGCCGGGCGAGCGCCGGCACGGAGGCGCCGAACTCTCCGACCCACACCGGCGCGGTGAAGTTGCGGTGCTTTATGACCAGGTAGCCCCAGTTGTCGCCCAGCAGGCAGCGCAGGTCCGCGTAGCGGTCAGGGTTCGGGTGCAGGCAGAACGGGTCGAAGTGGTAGTCGGTCGTATCTTCTCGGTACTCGTGCGGCGAATAGACCAGGTGACCCGCGAGCCCTTCGATGGGATGGCCTTCCACTTCCGTGAAGTTCCCGCTGTTATCCACTCCCTCGACCATGATGAGCAGGCCGGGGTCGAGCCTGGTGAGCCTGCGTCCGGCCTGCTGCGCCGCGGCGGACCAGTCGAACGCCCTGATCGAGCTCTGCCAGGCGAGGCTGCGTGCGAGACCAGGAGATGCCCTTGAAGCTGCCCTGGCAGTCGCCCCCCAGCGTTCCGCTGCCGTTCACCAGCAGCCTGTCGCCGGCGGTGCAGACGTCGCGCGGCTCGTTGCGCAGGTCGGCCCCCACCACGTACGGCCTCGCGCCGGGCGGGATGCGGCGCAGGAGCGCTTCCCAGTCTTCGATCCAGCGCCGCGTCCCTTCCCTGACGTTCGCTTCGTCGATCGTCTCGGTCTCCGGCGCGCCGTGGTGGGGGCCGTAGCGCCAGTACCGTTTGCCGTAGCCCGTCCACCAGGGGCCGTTGCCGTCGGCCGGATCGCACGAGCAGCCGCCGTGCGCCGTGGGCATGGCGTCGGTGCTGTGATCGTCCAGGATGATCAGCAACCCGGCCCCGGCGAGCGCTTCCACCACGCTCATGAAAGCCGCCAGCTCCGCCGACCTGGACGGCAGCTCGAGCATTTCGTTGGTCCACGGCAGCCTGACCGAGTTGAAGCCGGCGCGCCTGATGGCCCGCACGATGCTCTGCGCGCTGTGGGCTTCCAGGCCCCAGGGCAGCCCGGCGACGGTCTGCGCGCCGGACCAGTTGACGCTCTCAAGCGTGAGCCTCCTGCCGTCGCACTGCTTGATCCAGCGGCCTTCGGTGTGCAGGGGCAGGCTCGGGCCGCCGCCGGCCGCCACAGCGCATGAGCGCTCGACCCTGCGCCCGGATCCCCCGCCCGGGCGGTGGCTGCCGCGTCCAGTGGCGCCCCGCTGGGCGGCGGCCATCCTCTCCGCCAAGAGCGCCGCCAGGTGCTCGCGCTCGGCTTCCGGGAACGGCGTGCCGCTGGCTGCCAGTTCTGCCGCGTCGGTCTCCAGCAGCGCCACCATGCGCCCCACCCGCAGCACCGTCAGGTCGTAGCCGATGAGCTTGATCACGGCCCCCGCGGGATCGTCGTAGATGCTCAAGGTGGCCCGGTAGGCATGGGCTTCGCCTCCTGGCGCGCCGGCAGGCAGTTCCGACAGCGCCACCGAGTTCGTTTCCCCGAGCCCCGCCAGCGCGTCCAGTTCGCGCTCCACGCAGCCCGCGAAGCCGGCGCCCTCGAGCACCGAGTACGCGGCGGCGGCCTGGGTGGCGGAGCTCGCCATCCAGGCGGTAGACGAGACCACCAGTTCGGGGCCAAGGGCGACGAAGCCGTGCGTGAACGACGCTCCCGTGGTCGCCTCCTTGCCCACATCGGGCTCGGTGCGCACGAACGGGGCCGGCGCGCTGGCGAGCAGCGGATTCTCGCCGAAGCACTTGACGTAGTCTTCGGGGAAGCCTTCCCCGCCGAGGCCCCCCGATTCGTACCCGGGGAGGTCCGACGCCTGGATGACGACCTGCGCCGTAGGACTCTGTGCCGTCGTGGCGAGCACCTGCGCAGCGGGAATCGTTGCCGCGCCCACCATCTCGGGCGCTGCCACGCCGCAGCAGATCGTGACCGCGACGGCGGCGATGAGGCCGCCCACGGAGACTTGTGACACACCGCTTCGCAGTCGAGCGCAGCCCGCGATCCTCAACACCTCCGATGTCTCCGAGTACGACGCATCTCAGCTTGTGAGGACAATACTGACCGGAGCCCAGCAGACGATCCCGGCAGCGCGTAAGGGAGCGGTGCGTCGGCGCACCTCGGAACCCCGCATCAACACTCACGATACGGGCCTGCGAAGCGCGTGGGGCCGGGGCGCTTTGCAAGCAGTCGTAGATGGATGCTTGGGGTAGAGTGGGCCAGATGGCTCGTGCCGCGTGCGCGCTTGCCGCGCTGATTTGTTCGGTGCCGATCGGTGCCAGTGCTGTCTCTGCCGCAGTTGCCGCAGATGACAATGGCACGCGAGGTGCGTCTGCGTCGGAGACGATTCCGACAGGCGCTCGCATCCTGCGAATCTCCGTACATGGCTCACTGAAGCGCGAGCAGGCCACGCAACGCCCGTTGCGTGTCACTTCCGCGAAGAAGATCGACGAGGTCGTTGCGCTGCTCAATGCGCTGCCCGCTGACCAGCCAGGCGCCAGGAGCTGTCCGGCTGACTTCGGCATCCGCGTCCGACTCGCGTTCTATGCCAGCCGCGACACACCCCCGCTGGCGGTCGCAGAAGTCGATCCCGAGGGTTGCGGTGCCGTGCAGCTGACGATCGATGGAAGGCAGCAGCCGACGCTCGAAGGCGGGAGCCTGCTCATCCAGCACATCGACCACGCACTCGGCGTCAAGCTCAATACCCGCCCTCGAGCAGCTCCCCGCGACCTTGGCCACAAGCGCGCCCCGGCCTGATCTCTCATGGGTGCTCGGGGTGGGCAGGGTGGGCAGCCCAACCTTCTCCCCCGACGGCCCTAAACCGTCCTCTCCCCCGCGGCCGGCTCGGTCGAGTCGATGAACTCGTTGAGCACTCTGAGGAAGCGCTCGGGCTCGTCGAGCTGAGGGAAGTGGCCTGAATTCGAGAACACCTCCAGACGGCTGCTGGGCAGCCGTTCGTGGGTCGCGTGTCCGTGGGAGACGGGGATGATCGAGTCGCGCTCGCCCCAGATCAGCAGGAATGGGAGATGTTCGGCCAGATAGAGCCGGTTTGAGGCGTCGACCCGCTGGCCACCGGGCTCGACGACCGAGCGGAGCGTGTGGACGAAGGCGGCGCGGGCGGCGCTGTCGGACAGCGTCGAGTGCCCGCGAGCGATCTCCTGCAGATCCGTCCCGAGGCCCAGACCCAGCCGGTCGAGCAAGCCGCCGGCGCGCGCGCCGGCGTCGAGCAGGCGGGTTGCCGCGAGCAGGGGGAGAACGAGCTCGGAGCCGGGAAGCGTTGCGGCTCGAAGCAGCCAGTTGACGTCGCGGCCAAGGCCGCCGCTGTCGACCAGGACGAGTCGCTCGCAGCGCTCGGGGAACTGGTAGGAAAACTGCATCGCGATCCCTCCGCCAAGCGAATGCCCCACAAAGGTTGCCCGCTCGTATCCGAGCGCCAGCAGCAGATCGCGCAGGCTGCTCGCGTGGGCGCCGAGCGAGTAATCGCCTCTGGGCTTGGCCGACTCGCCGTGACCGGCCAGGTCGGGGGCGATCACGGTAAAGCGGTCGGCAAGGTAGGGCATCACCCGCTTCCAGGTCGCCGAGCTGGACGTGATCCCGTGGACGAGCACGACGACGGGTCCGCTGCCCGCTTGACGGTAGGCCACGTCGTGACTGTGCAAGGTCGTGTGCCTTATGTCGTCGCGGCTGCGTTGTCTTCGAGGCGGCATCGCAAGCTCCACTTATATCGCTGCCGGGGTGCCAGGATTGCAGAGTCTAGGTCCAGTTGTGTTCGGCATCTACGCTGACCGGGAGACGCTTCCCCGCGCGGACGGGCTCTATGGCTTAGAGCGCCTATCGGGTCTGTCCGGACGCGGGAGAGCCGCGACGAACATGGGCCAGCCCGCAGCGCAGCTGCGATCCACCTTCGCGTCGCTCATCTGGCCATTGCTCAGTCGGCATAGACATGTCGAACAGCGGCTATCTCAGGCAAAGCGAGGAAGAGCGCGTCGAGTATTTCCGGGTCGAAGTGGCTGCCACGCTCGTTCCGCATGATCTCGATGGCCGACTTGACGGGCAGTGCTATGCGATACACGCGGTCGCTGGTAAGAGCGTCGAAGACGTCGGCGACGGCGGCGATGCGTCCCTCCACCGGTATGTTCTCGCCGGCAAGCCCGCGGGGGTAGCCTGTGCCGTCCCAACGCTCGTGATGGGTACGCGCGATCAGGGCGCCCAACTGCACAGTATCCGAGGCTGAGCCCGAAAGCATTTGATACCCCGCCTCGACGTGACCCTTGATGACATCGAACTCCTCCGGGGTGAGCTTGCCGTGCTTTAGCAATATCCCGTCGGGGACAGCGACCTTGCCTACATCGTGCAGTTGGCTTGAGAGGCGCAGGAGTTTGCAGCGGCGCTCGGGGAAACCGATCTTGTGGGCGATGATCTCGCAGTATGAGCTCATGCGTTGCACGTGCTGCCCTGTCTCGACGTCGCGGAACTCGACCATGCGTGCCAGCCGGGAGATCGTCTCGGCCTGAGACGCGGATGCCTTGGTCTCGGCGATCTTGACGCTCTCCAGCGCGTGCTCGAGGTCGTGACTGCCCTCATTCACAGCAGGCTCTGAGGGTCCGCACGAGACGGCTGTTCTCAAGCGCCTGGTGGCGGCGATGGAGAGCGTTGGCGACATTGATGAGCAGCTCCCCCACTCCAACCGGCTTGACCATGTACCCATAGGCGCCATGCTCGATCGCCGCCATCGCCAGCTTCATGCTGTCCTGGCGAGTGACCATCAGGACCGCCATCTCGGGATGGCTGATGCGGATGCGAGAAAGCGTCTGCATGCCAAACTCGTCGGGCATGTTGACGTCGAGCAGCGCCAGCTTGTAGGAGTCACGCTCCAAATGCGCCCAAGCCGCGCTCGCGTCGCGCGCACACTCGCAGGAATAGCCGTGTTCGCGAACGACACGCTCCTCCCAACGCCGCTGCGTCACGTCGTCGTCAACTATCAACAGCTCTGGCACCGGCAATCACCCTTCGTCCGCGCATATGGCCGGGCGCCCGCCATGAGCGCAGCCCCGAGCGACAACACCCGAATCACCTTTGGCTTAGAGCACCTATTAAGTCCATGTCTCGGTCAACTTCCGGTTTCGGAAGGTTAGCACAAGATATAAACTCCGAAGCACCTGACCGCAATAAACAAATAATGATTTTATTTATCGAATAGCTGAGGGTACGTGTGACACCTGGTCCCGAGAGAGCATCCGCAGGCGCGCATGGCAGGCGCCCGCGATGTCGAGCAGGTCGCTCTGATCTGGGCGGGCCGTCTGCTCCGCCGCGCAGTGATCCAGCGTGCGCAGGGTGCGTTCGTAGGCGCGCCGTGCGGATTGGACTTCGCCGAGCAGGTCGTGTGCACACGCCAGCTTGAAGGCCGCGAGAGCGAAGTTGGGGTCTATGTACAGAGCACGGCGCAGCGGCTCCAAAGCGGCCGGCGCGTTCGTGCGAGCGAGCTCGGCGACGCCGCGGATGAAGTGCGCTTGGCAATCCAGCGGTTCCTCGGCGAGCACCTCCCGAGCGATCCGCACTGCCTTCTCCAGCTCGCCGCGGTTGGCTGCCTTCATCGCCGCGGCGGAAGTTGGCCGAGAATCGCTCGGGACACGCGTTGACGCTTCGGCTGCCGGCCGCAGGGCATTTGCAACTGGCCGACAGGAGCCAATCCCGGCTGCTCCTACGCGCAGACGAGCCTTTGAGAGCGGCGTCATCGGCACAAGGCTTTGTCGTGAGAGACGGTCCGCGGCGCCCAGCAGCAGCAGGCCCGCCGGGGCCAGAGCGCCCTCCAGCGCTCCCAGCACGCGCTCGACTGTGGGGCGGTCGAAATAGATCAGGACGTTGCGGCACAGGATCACGTCGAACGATTCGCCGGCCGGGGGAATCGGGTCGCGCACGAGGTTGTGGCGGCGGAACTCCACGAGCCCTCTCAGACGCTCGCCGACGCACGTCATGCCGTGAGCGCCTGTGAAGTAGCGCTCGCGAATTCCCTGCCGCAGCATGCGCACAGAGCGCTCGTTGTAGCGCCCTGCGATCGCCTGCTCCAGGGCGGTGGGCGCGATGTCGGTCCCGAGCACGCGCACCGGCGGCGCGGCGCTGGCAAACGCCTCGCACGCGAGGATCGCCACCGTATAGGCCTCCTCGCCGGAGGCGCAGCCGGCGACCCATACACGCAGGGCATCAGATCCGCGTGCGCGAGCGGCCTCGAGCATCGAGTACCAGTCGATCGCCTCGAGCTCCGAGCGATGGCGCAAGAAGAACGTCTCGCGAATGGTGATCTGGTCGATCAGCCGGCGCATGGTCTCCGGCGGGACCGGTCGATCGAGCAACGCCTCGGGCGTGAGCTCGCGATCGACCCTGCCGATGGCTGCCTGCAGCGAGGGCAGCTGGGACGGTCCCAGCTCGATCCCGCTCTCGTCCTTGATCATGCGCGCGACCTGCGTCAGCGCCGGCGTGCTCATGGCCGGGCTCGGGTCCGGTCCATCGCCGCGAGGGCGTCGCCGATCGCCTCCGGGGAGAGCACCGTCTTGGCCCCGGATTCGGCGGCGGCCCGCGGCATCCCGTAGACGCCCGAGCTGTGCTCGTCCTGGGCGATGGTCGCTCCGCCGGCGGCAGCGACGGCCGCAAGGCCCTCCGCGCCGTCGCGTCCCATCCCGGTCAGCACCACCGCCACGGCATTCGCTCCCGCGACGCGGGCAAGGCTGCAGAGCAGCACGTCTCCCGAGGGACGGTGACTGCCGGCGCTCGTGTGGGCGTCGAGCCTCAGGCGACGGGTCGCCTCCAGCTTCAGATGCGTCCCATCGGGTGCAAACCAGACGCCCGGCGCAAGCTGCTGGCCGTCCTGCGCCAAACCTATGGGGGGCGCGAGATTCCGGTCGAGCCAGGCGACCATCTGGTCGAGAAAGCCCGGCGTCATGTGCTGAACCACCAGGATCGGAATCTCGAAGCCGGCCGGGAGTCGTCCAAGGACGTCGCTCAGGGCTCGCGGTCCGCCGGTCGAAGCGCAGATGCCGATCACCTCGCCCCGTGGCCGGGCGCGTAGATGGCCAGGGCCGCTTGCATCGCGATCGCAGTCTCCGCGGATCGCCGTCGGGGGCGAGCGCGCTCATTGCGATCCCACCAGGCGCTTGACCGTCTCAAGCAGCGCCTGCTGGTCGAATTCGTCCTTGACGATGTATGCGTCCGCGCCAGCTTGCGCCCCGCGCTTGCGGTCCTCCTCGCTGCCGCGCGAGGTGACGACGATCACCGGCAGCGAGGCACGAGCCGGGTCGGCGCGAATGGCGCCCAGCAGTTCCAGGCCGTCCATCTCGGGCATCAGCAGATCGGTCACGACGATGTCGAAGTCGCCCGCGGCGCTCAGCGTGTCGAGCGCCTCGCGACCGTCACAGGCCACCTCGACGCGATATCCGGACGCGCGCAGGATGCTGCGTTGCAGCTCGCGCACCGTGAACTGGTCATCGACGACGAGCACCTTCGGCATCTGCGCCTCCGCCGGCGTGGCGCCGGCTCCCGCGGAGGCGGCGACGCACGGCGCCTGACGAACCAGATGGGCCGGGTCGAGCACCAGCACGATCGCCCCGTCGGAGAGGATCGTGGCGCCGAGATAGCCCGGCACCGCGCCCAATGACGGGCTGAGCGGCTTGACGACGACCTCCTGCTCGCCGATCACCTCCTCGCAGGCGAGCGCCAGGCGCCCGTTGGTCGCCTCCACCACGAGCGCGCGGGAGACCTCCGGCAGATCGGACGCGGCCATGCCCAGGACGGGCGCCAGATCGGAGAGCGCGACGGACTCCTCCCCCACCATGATCGACGGCCGTCCACCAAGCGTCATCACCTCCTCCACCGCTACTATCTCGCTGACGCTCGCTAGCGGCAGTCCGAACCGCTGAGCGCCGCGCACGACGATCAACACGCGCAGCAGCGCGAGGGTCGCCGGCAGCAGCAGCGTCATGGATGTACCGCAGCCGGGCTCGGTGTCGATCGCGAGGCTGCCGCCGACCGACTCGACCTGGCGCTTGACGGCGTCGAGCCCGACGCCGCGACCGGCGATTTCGCTGACGCTGTGGGCGGTGGAGAACCCGGGCTCGGCAAGCGCGTCCACGAGCGAGCCGCGACGCTCCCCCTCGGCAAGCGCGGCCGCGGCAACGCCGCCGCCATCGTCGCGCACCTGGATCGCGACCTGCCCGCCGCGCGGCTCGGCGTGCAGCCGCAGCGCGCCCCGGCGCGGCTTGCCGGCGCGCTCGCGTGCCTGCGGCGACTCGATGCCATGCGCGACCGCGTTGCGCAGCAGATGCACGATCGCCTCGGACATGCCGTCCAGCAGAACCCGGTCCAGCTGCGTCTCCGCGCCGCTGATCTGCAGGTCGACCTGCTTGCCTTCGGCGAGAGCGAGGTCGCGCACCGCTCGTGGCAGCTGGCTGGTGATCGAGCTCAGCGGCACCATGCGCAGATCGAGCACCGTCGCCTGCAGCTCTACGAGCAGGCGCTCGCCGCGGTCCACCTCCTGCTCGACGACTTCGCCGGCTTGCGGCGCAGCGCCGCCGAGCATGTGCTCCAGACGCCGGTGATGCAGGACCGTCTCGCCGATCGCGTCGAGCATGCGGTCGACCTTGTGGCTCGCCACGCGGATCGTGGGGCTCGCCAAGTCTCTTTGAGCCTCGCCTGCCGGTGAGACGTTCGCGGCCGCGCTCTCGCCATCGGGCGCAAGCTCGCCGTCATCGGGTGCAGGCTCCCCGCCATCCTGCACGTCGCGGGCGAGCGCTTGCACGGCCACGGGCGCGACTCCGCGCTCGCCGGCAACCGCGCGGCGCAGGGCGTCCGTGGCTGCCAGCAGCGGCGCGACCTGCAGTGGCGAGAGAGCGCCGACGTCGCGCGCTCCTGCCAGCACGTCCTCGATCGCGTTGGCGATCGCGCCGGCCTCCTGCAAGCCGACCATGCCCGCGCTGCCCTTGATCGAATGCGCGTGGCGGAAGAGCGCATCCGTGGCTTCGCCCGATGCCTGTCCGGCCTCGACGGCGAGCAGGCAGGCGACCATCCCGTCCAGATTCTCGACGGCCTCATCGCGGAAGATCTGGGCGAGCTCCACGGGAACCTCGGCCGCGCTCATCGCTGTGCCTCGGAGACGCTCATCGCTCAAACCTCGCCCATGATCGAGTCGAACAGGGCATCCACGGCAAGCACGCCGACCATCGCCCCGTCGAGCACCGTGCTCGCAAGCAGGTGCCGCGACTCCGACTCCTGCATCGCGCCGGCGATCGTGCCGACGTCGATCACCTCATCGACCGCGAACCCCGCGCGCTGGGAGCGGCACTCGGTTACGAGCAGGCGCCGCGGCCTGCGCTCGCTGCTGATCTGGAGGATCCTCGCCAGATCGAAGGCCGGGACGATCTCGCCATCGACGTTGCGCAGCCCGAGCACGTGCTCGGGCGCTCCCGGGACAGGCGTCAGCTCACCGAGATCGACGACCTCGTTGACGTGCTCGACTCCTAGCGCATACTGCTCGCCGCCGACCCGCACCCGTACCTGTGCTCCGCTCACCGGACATCGCCCACTCTCAGCGGGCCGCCGTGCCGGCATCGCCGTTTGCGGCCGCCAGCCCGTAGCGTCCCAGCGTCTGCTCCAGGGCGCGCACGAGCTCCTCGACGCGCTCGGAGGTGCCCGCCCGCAGCTGCTGCTCGGCCGCCAGCTGCTCGGCTGCGCGACGGATCTCCACCATCGTGCTCGCCGCCTGCGCGGCGGCGTCCTTCTGGTTGTCGGTCGCCGCCATGCTCTGCTCGGTGGCGAGGATCGTGGAGTTGCTCTTCTCTTGGATGCCGGTGGCGATCTGGCCGATCGACTCCGTCGAGTGCACCGTGCGCTCCGCGAGCTTGCGCACCTCGCCGGCGACCACGGCGAACCCGCGGCCGGCCTCACCGGCCCGCGCCGCCTCGATCGCGGCGTTGAGCGCGAGCAGGTTGGTCTGCTCGGCGACTCCATCGATCAGCTCCAGCACCTGGCCGATCTGCTGGCTGCGCTCACCGGTCTCGAGCGCCTCGGTCGCCGTGAGTTGAGCGTTCTCGGCGATCGCCGCGGCGCTCGCGCTGAGCTCCTCGAGCGTGGCCGCGACCTCGGAGATCGCCGCCGACTGCTGGCTGGTGGCGGCCGCCGCCTCCAGCGTGGCCGCGCGCATCTCGTTCGTGGCCTCGGTCAGAGTGCTCGATGTCGTCCGGATCCGCCTGAGCAGACTGCCGGTCAGTCGCACGACGTAGACGGTGAGCAGCGCCGTGCACAGCATGGCGAGCCCGCCGACCAGCAGCGAGAGGAGCAGCGCAGAGCGGTTGCTGGCCTGGGCCGAGCGCCGATCGCTCAGATTTTGGGCGTTCTCCTGGGCGACCACCACGTCGAGCTGGTGGTCTACGCGATCGAGCAGGCGCGCGATGCGATCGACTTCCGCGGCGGCGGCTGGGGTGCCTGCGTTTTGCGAGAGCGTCGCGATCGTGGCTCCAAGCGCGCCATCCTCCGTTCGGGCGCGGGCCAAAGCCGCCTGCTCGACCGGTGCGTCGGTCGTGCGGTGGACGAGCGAGGCAAGCTGGGGATCGAGCTCGGCGCCGGCTTGACGCAGCGTGGCGACGCCTGCGGCGCTCGTGCTAGTGGCGAGCGGTCGCGCGGCATTCAGGATGTCGTATACCGCGGTTCGCGCTTGCGCGGTTTCGGCGACGGTGGCCGTGTTCTTCAGCGTCGATTCGTACTTCGACGTGCTGGCGCCGTAGCGCCACAACGTCACACCGACCGCCATGCCGACCAGGACGACGATCACAGCGCCGGCGATCGCGATTCGCCTGGTGGGACCGCTCAGACGCTCACCGATGGTCGTTCGCATATGAGTTGTTTCGGTCGCCGTGTGGTCCACCTGAAGCGTTTCCGAACTTAACGTCGATTCCGAAAGAAGACCGCGGGTTTCCCGCGGTCTCACAAGTGTGAAACTACTTGCTCATTGTCGATTAACTACTCCTCTTTGGCATTGCTGTCCATATTTTCGGCAACAACACCGATCTACCATCATCAAGATGCCGGCCGCTGTCGAAGATGCATTTGAGAGCCGATGTTCCCTCCAGCCGACACGATCCCCGTCGCAACGGCGGCGGACTCACCCAGCCACACCGAGACCGCTCCCGGCGATGCGCGGGCGGCCATGCCCCGCCGCAACATCCTCGTGATCGACGACTCGGCGCTCATCCGCGCGGCCGCCAAAATCGCGCTGGGCGCAATCGACGGATGGCGGACCGTCACGGCATCCTGCGGCGAGGATGGGATCGAGTTGGCCGTATCGGAGCGCTTCGACGCGATCCTGCTCGACGTGGAGATGCCCGGTATGGACGGCATCGCCGTCGCCGAGCGTCTGCGGGCGACTCCCGCGAGACGCACGGTCCCGATCGTGTTGCTGACGGCGCACGAGCACATCGAGGACAGCGCCCGTCTGCGGGGTGTTGCAATCGCGGGCGTGATCGTCAAGCCATTCGAGGTTGCCGATCTTGCCCGGCAAATGGCTGTTCTTTTGAGATGGCCCGCGTGAGGCCCGACCTAGAACGCGGTACGGCGCGGTTCTCGCCGCCTGAGAGCGCAGACGCTCCCGAGAGCCCCGGCGTGAGATCATCCGCGGATGCCATGCGCGCGGTCTGGCAGAAGCATCGCGCGGGCACCCTGGAGCGCCTGGAGGTGATCGAACGTGCCGTGAGCGAGTTGACCGCGGGCGGGCTCGACGAGCAGTTGCGCGTGCAGGCACAGCGCGCCGCGCATTCACTGATCGGGTCGGTCGGTACGTTCGGCTTCATCCACGCCTCCGAGGTCGCACGCAAGCTCGAGATCGAGCTCGCCGACCCGACCCCGGCGCGCGCACAGGCGATGTCGAGGCTCACCGCGATCGTTCATCGCGAGCTGCAGTGCGATCTGCCTGCAGGCGCAGCGCACACCGCGCCCCTGCGCGCCGCGCTGCCTGCCGCCGATCGGTTGCGAATCCTGCTCGTCGATGACGACCGCGATCTGTGTGAGCGGATCGTCGCGGAGGCGGCCGCGAGGGGCATGCGATGCGACTCGGCCGCCAGCCCGCAAGAGGCACGAGCTCTGTGCGCCAAGAGTCCTCCGGCGATCGTGCTGCTGGATCTCACCTTTCCGCCGGACGGCATGACAGACGCCTACGCGCTGCTGTCGGAGCTGACCGGGGCCACACCTCCAGTTCCCGTGCTCGTGCTGACTGGCACCGGGGTCTTCACCGATCGCGTCGAGGCGGTGCGGCGCGGCAGTCGCGCCTTCCTGTCCAAGGCCCTGCTGCCGAGCGAGGTCCTGGACGCCACCGAGCAGTTTCTCGCCCGCGATCGCCTGGCGGCCACGCGGGTGCTCCTCGTCGACGACGACCCCGCCGTGCTCGACGCGATGAGCACGCTGCTGCAGGGCCACGATCTCGAGGTGACGACCCTCAGCGAGCCGCTGCGCTTCTGGGAGACGCTGGAGCAGGTGGCGCCAGAGCTGTTGATCCTCGACGTCAACATGCCGGTCGTCAATGGCCCCGAGCTGTGCCGCACCGTGCGCAACGACTCTCGCTGGAGCGGCCTCGCGGTGATCTTTGCCACCGCTCACACCGACCCCGCGACCGTCGAAGAGGTGTTCGACTCAGGCGCCGACGACTACATCCCCAAGCCGATCGTCGGACCCGAGCTCGTCAATCGCGTCGCCAACCGGCTGGAGCGCGTACGTCTCTACCGTGCCCAGGCGGAGACCGACTATCTCACCGGCCTGGCCAACCGCGCCAAGTCCGAGGCGAGCCTTACGCAGCTGGCCGCGCTGGCCGACCGCTACTCAGAGCCCCTGTCGGTGGCGATGCTCGACCTCGACGGCTTCAAGCTCGTCAACGACCGCCACGGTCACGCCGTCGGCGACAGCGTGCTGCGACGCCTCGGCGAGCACCTGCGCCGCGACTTCCGCGGCAACGACGTCGTCGGGCGCTGGGGCGGCGAGGAGTTCATAGTCGGCATGTACGGCATGACCCGCGAGAACGGCGTCAAGCGTCTCGCCGACACGCTCGACCGGTTCGGTGGCGAGGAGTTCGCCGACAGCCACGGCACGTTGAAGGTGAGCTTCAGCGCAGGCGTCGCCGAGTACCCGCTCGACGGGCGCGACCTCGGTGCGGTCTCGCGCGCGGCGGACGAGGCGCTCTATCGCGCCAAGGCGGCGGGGCGAGCCCGAGTGCTGGCCACGGAGCCCCACCGGCTGATGGCGCAGTAGCGCCCAACGCCGCAGCATCGACGCGCACGGCGAGCACGCCCTGCCGGTCGGCTGGGCACAGAGACATCAGAGCCCGAGTTTGCGAACGCCCGACTCGTCAAAGCCAAGGTGGTGAGCAACCTCGTGACGCACCGTTTGGGTGATGTGCGCCCGCAGGCGGTTGGGATCCTGGCCGAAGTCGCGCACGAGCGTGTCGCGAAAGATCAGGATCTCCTCCGGCAAGCCACCGCCCCCGAAGAAAGGGCTGCCACCCAGCCGGGAGCCGACGTACATGCCGTAGGCGTGGTTCTCTGCACCGCGGTCGGAAACGACGACCGCTACGTGCTCCAGCGCTCGCTGGAACTCGATCGGGAGCTCGTCGAGCGCTGAGGCCACGAGTGCCTCAAATTCCTTCTCGCTGTAGTGTCGAGGTTTGCTCATGACTTCGTGATCGCACCGAGCGTAGCGCCCATGGGCCACGCGCGCGAGCGGCGAACGTCGCTCCCGACGGCTCGGCACGAGACCGCGCTCAGAGCAGCGTCGCGTTATCGCTCATGCCCTCGTCGACCCAGGTGAGGGTCGAGCCGTGCAGGCGCAATGAGGCGGGTTCGATGCTGGCGCCCTGGCCGATCACCTGCAAGCCGCGGCTGTCATAGCGGCGCACTTCGGTGACAGGCGGGATTTCGTTGCCGCAGGAGACGCCGGTGCTCGGGCTCGGCGCCGGGAAGTTGACGGCGATCCAGGCCACCGCCCCGTCGGACTTGAGCACAAGCGAGTCGAACCCGCGGACATAGAACGCTGCAGTTCGGCACCCCCGAGGGGCACTGACCGGGCGGCGGTTTGATCGCGGCGACCTCTTCGCCTTCATGGAAGCTGTGGCGGTGGCCGGTGCTCAAGTCGAGCACGCCGATGTAGGCGTTGGAGGATTCGGCGAAGGCCACGAACGCCACGTACTTGCCCGAGAAGCGCACCATCTCGTATTCCCAGTGCTCGATCGTGGAGAGCACGCGGGGATGGCCGTTCTTGTAGAGGCAGGCGTAGTAGTTGCCGGTCTTCTCATCCGTGAAGATCCTCGCCTTCGCGGAGTGGGCGATCGTGGTCGTGCCCTTCGCCGGCCGGCAGGGAATGTGCACGCGCGACTTGCTCGATCGAGATGCAACGCTGGACGCGGAGGCGGGCGCGACGCCCGCGGGCCCCGCCAACATGAGCCCCGACGTCGCGAGCGTCGCCAGCACGGCAAGGACGGGAAGTGGTCGCATGCCACTCAGTCTCGCAGGCCGGGCGCTGCTTGCCGGCGCTATGCCGGGGCTATGCCGACGCCGTGTGAACGTGCTGCGTGGGCGTCTCTTCGCGCGAGACGCTGTGGAGCATGACGCCGAGCACCGCGAGGCTCGCGCCGTTTGCGATCAGCGAGACCCCGATCAGGATCGCCAGCACGGCAAGGCCGATGCCGGGGCTGGAGACGATCACGATGCCGGCGATCACCTCGACCGCCGCCACGATCAGCCGCCAGGCCCGGTGCTCCTCCTCGAAGGCGAGCACGAAGCGGATCGAGCCGACCGCGATCAGCCAGATCCCGACCAGCAGCGCCACGGCCGCGATGCCGTGCACCGGGTGCCTTATCAGCAGCACGCCGACGACCAGGCCGAGCACGCCCATCAGGGCCGTCAGGCCCCTGCTCTCGGTGGTCCTGCGCACCGCCGCGACCAGCGCAATCACGCCGTCGAAGGCGATGAAGATCCCGACGATCACGGCGATCGCCTTGAGGCTGTTGCCGGGCTTGACGAGGACTATCGCCCCGGCCACGATGCTGAGCACGCCGACCAGCAGCGGCAGCCACCAGACGCGGGCGAAGGCGCGAAGCTGATCTTCTGCGTTGCTTGACATGCCCGGCAGTCTCGCCGCCCGCTGCAGGGAGGTCATCCGGACATCCCCACAACGGGCTGCGAGAAACTACCTACGCTGCGCTAGCTCTTGGGGCAGGGGACAGTGACGGTCTGGGCCACTTTCTGCCAGGTGGATTCTTCGCCACCGCCGAACCAGGCTTCGACCTTGCCCTTGAAGCCGCCCTTGGGGCAGGTCTTCGGGACGTAGCCGAAGGACACCAGTTTTTTACCCTTCATCATCGCCGCGCCGACGACGACTTTGGTCTGTTCGGCCATAGCGTCGGGCGCGCCCGTGGTCGTTTCGATCAGCGGCACGTTGCCGGTCACCTCCGTGGTGAACGGGCCGGTGAGCGTGCTGATCGAGCCCGTGGCGTATTTTTCGATCGACGCCGGCGTCTTGCCTTCGATCCAGAAGGTCAGGCCGCCGCCGGCCGCGAAGTAGGCCTGGACGAGCACTTTCTCGGAAACCGCCGTTTTGCCGAAGAAGACCTTGCCGTTGGCTTCGCCGGGAGGGCCCGCTTCAGAGCCTTTCGGGCAGGGCGGTTCGAGGTGATTTTCAAATTTGCTGATCGGGCAGGTCTTGAAGCCTTTGCTGTTGACCTTCACGCCCTTCGGAAAGAAGACCTCGATGCGACGCACCGGCGCCGGGCCCACGTTCAGCTCGGTGCCTTCGGTGAAGCCTTCGGCCGCGGTCGGGTATTCGTTGCCTTTGATGATGAACGTGCCTTCGAGCGCCGCCGCGGCGCCGAGTATGTCCCCGGTACCGGGCCAGGTGGGCCCGCCCTTTTTGGACAGGTTCTTCGGGATCGGAACGATCTTCGCTTTCACTGTCATCGTCGGCGCGGCGGCCGCGGCCGCCGGAACGGCAAGCGCCGCTGCACCGAGCAACGCCAGAAACATCGATGCTCTGCGCATCAACTCTCCCTCCTCTGTGGTTTTCAAATCCAACGGGCCGATCGGCTCGGCCCACCTCGAGACCCCCTGCGCTGAGAGCGATCGACTGGACGCCAGCCTCACGTTCGCAGTATGTCCATGTACGTTCAGTCTAGCCGACTGCGCGGGTTGACATGCCGGTTGCGCACGGGCCGCGAGCAGCCAGCCGGAAGCGCATCTCCACACGGGTGCCACCGGAAGAGGTCGTGATCATCCGCAGGCGGTCGCAGAGCCCGGTCATCACGGCCAGGCCGAGACCAAGGCCCTCGCTCTCGCGCGCGCCGCCGAGACCGCAGCCCTCATCTGCGATCAGGATGCTGATCTCGCCGTCGAGGCAGACCGCCTGGAGATCGAGATGACCGGCTCCCTGCGCGCCGCCGTAGGCGTGGATGACGGCGTTGCTGAGCGCCTCGGAGCTCGCGAGCTTGACCCGCTGCAGATCCTCCTCGCAGGCGCCGTGCATCTCGGCGAACGCGGCAAGAGCGCGCCGGGCCTGACCCACCGACTCCGGGATCGCCTCATATGAGGCGCGCAGACTGCACGCCTTCGCGGCGGCGGTGCTGCTCATCGCGCGAGCACCGAGCAGCCGCAGAACGCGATGCTTGCTAGGCCGAGCGCAGGGCGCGTTCGAGCCCCTGCCGGGTCTGGGTTCCGGAGAGCGCCTTGAGGATGTGCCCGTGGGCGTCGATCACGAACAGCGCGGGCAGCTTGCTCAGCCCGTAGCTGAGGCCGACTTCGCCGGTCACATCGCGCAGGTTCGAGAAGGTCCAGTGGTGGTGGCGCAGGAAGCGCCTGGCCGCGCGTGGCCGGTCGGCCCAGTCCACGCCCACGATCCGCCCCGCCCCGGCCGGGCTCTGCGCGAAGCTGCGCACCGCCTGCGCCTCCTGGCTGCACTGGGCGCACCAGCTGGCCCAGAAGAGCACGAGCGCAGGCTTGCCGCGCAGCGAGGCGATGCTGACCGCCGGACCGGCGAGCCGCTGCCGCGGCAGCGCAGGCGCCGGCCGGGCGGCCGGAGAGATCCCGCGCGTGATCGCAAACGCGAGCACCGCAACCGCCGCAAGACCGGCGCCGATCCAGGCGATCGTCCTGATCAGGCGCATCTCCGCGGCAAAGGCGCCCTGGGGTCCGCTGCCGCCGGCCGTCTGCTGCGCTCGGCGCGCCCATCGCTCTCGCATCGTGCTTCGAACCTAGCAGCGCGCGAGGATCATCCACCGGCTTCCCGCACCGCCTGTTCGATCGAGAAAGCATCCGTGAGTCCGGTGATCGTGGTCGCAAGTCCCTTGCGGTCGATGATCAGCAGCGTCGGGGTCTGCAGCACGCTGACGTCTCGCGTGACCGTGCCGAAGCTGCCGACTTCGCCGGCCTTGGCGTAGTTGACGGCAACCTTGCCCTTCAGCGATCTGCTCGCCGCCTGCACCTGGGAGTGCACCGCCTGATCGTCGGCGGAGCTCGGCTTCCAGAACAGCAGCAGCACGGTCTTGCCGCGCTTCAGCTGGCCGCCGACGGTGTCGGCGCGCGAGGCTGCGGCGCCCTGGGTGGAGCGTGGCGCCGCGGAGGCGCTTGAATGCCGGACCGTCGCGGCAAGGTCGTGCGTGGCCGGCGTGGCCGGCGCGGACCTGCTCGGCGCAGCGCTCGGGGTCGCCGGGGCGCTGCCGGCGCGGCCTTCGATCTTGTGGGCTTGCGCTTCGGAGGCGCCGACGGCTTGGTGGGCGCGGTTTATGTCCCTGGAGAGTCCCTGCAGCCCGGGGGCGGCGCCGTGGTAGATCGGGGTGGGCTTGCCCTCGTCGCTCCGGATCGAGCCGATCTTGGCCGTGCTCGGGGAACTCGCCGGCGGCGAGCTGGAGCCGCCGGCGCTCGCCGAGACGTGGGCGCGCAGCACCGTGAACCATGCGAGCGCGAGCACGGCGATCAGGATCAGCGCGGCCTGGTAGGGGCGAGACAGTTGCGCCATCACCTGCTGTTTCGGCATCCAGGGCCAAAGGGTTGAGCGCCGCGGCGGCTCAACTAAGCGTGCGCAGGCGCCGCAACAGCTCGTGCACGACCGTCTCGAGCGCCATCTCGCTCTGGCCGCCGTCCTGCATGTCCCGAAGCGTCGTCTCCCGATCGCCCACGATCGCCGCAAAGCGCGCGCCGTGCCGGTCGGCCTGCTTGAGCTGGCCCGAGAGCGAGCGTCCAGCCAGCTCCATCTCGGCGCGCAGGCCGGCGGAGCGCGCCTGCCAGAGCAACTCGAAGGCGCTCCGGCGCACGACGGGCTCCTGGAAGCAGACATAGAGATCGAGAGCGGCTGACGCCGGGATGGGTGGCGATCCCGCCAGCAGGATCCGCTCGATGCCGGCCGCCCAGCCGATCCCGGGCGTGCGCGGGCCCCCGAGCTGCTCCACCAGGCCGTCGTAGCGGCCTCCCCCGCCCACGCCGCTCTGTGCGCCAAGCGCCTGCGAGGTGAACTCGAAGACGGTCCTGGTGTAGTAGTCGAGGCCCCTGACGAGCGTGGGGTCGATCTCGTAGGGCACCTCCGCCGCATCGAGCAGGCTGCGCACCTCTCCGAAGTGGGCGGCGTCGTCGGCGTCGAGCTCGTCCAGCAGCAGCGGCGCGTCCTGCATCACCGCGAGCGTGCCGGGATGTTCGGAGTCAAACGCGCGCAGCGGGTTGAGCTCGATCCGGCTGCGCACATCCTCGGAGAGCTCATCTTCACGGCTTTGCAGGTGCTCCTTGAGGCTGCTCGCGATAGGCGCCCCGAGCCTGCGGGCTGCCGAGACTCGAAAGCCGCAGCCGCAGGTCGCGGGCGCCAAGATCGCTCAGCAGGCGGTGCAGCAGCAAGATCGACTCGGCGTCGAGCGCCGGATCCTCGCTGCCGAGCGCCTCGGCGCCGACCTGCCAGAACTGCCGGTGGCGGCCCTTCTGCGCGCGCTCGTAGCGGAAGAAGCTTCCGAGGTACCAGAGCTTGACCGGCTGCGGGCGCTTGTGCATGCCGTGCTGCACGTAGGCGCGGCACACCGGCGCGGTGCCCTCCGGACGCAGCGTCAGCGAGCGACCCGAGCCGTCGGTGAACGTGTACATCTCCTTCTTGACGATGTCACTCGACTCCCCCACCCCGCGCGCGAACAGCTCGGTGGCCTCGAAGCAGGGCGTCTCGATCCGCTCGTAGCCGGCATCTCCGAGGATCGAGGCGGCCCTGACCTCGATCGCGCTGCGCGCCCGCGCTTCCTCGCCCAGCACGTCGAAGGTGCCGCGCGGCGCCTTTGCCTGCGCTTCGCTCAAGGCGTGGTGCTCTGCTGCTGCGCCGGCAGCGCGAGCGCAGCGCCGGCCCGCAGCTCGATCAGGAACGGGTTGCTCTGCAGCTCGGCGCCGAGCGTCGTTGCGCCCATGTGGCCCGGGTGGACGCTGCTCTGGGCGGGGAAGCGCTCCATCAGCATGGCGATCGAGCGCTCCAAGGTGGCCCAATCTCCGCCGGGGAGGTTGACCCTGCCGACGGAGCCCTTGAAGAGGACATCGCCGGAGAGCAGGGTGGTCGGCTGCGCGCCGGCGTCCTGCGGCGGGCTCTGCGCGCTCGATCCGGCCGACGCGATCGCGTAGGTGAGGTGGCCAGGGCTGTGGCCGGGCGTGAAGATCGCCTCGATCTCCAAACCGGCCAGATGCAGGCGCTCGCCGCCTTTCAGGGTGTGCTCGGGGTCCCAGCTTTCAAACGGCCCGAAGCCCGGCGGCACCCAGCGCATCACGTCTGTGAGCAGCGGCGTCTCGATCTCCGGACAGTAGACGGGGGCCCCGGTGGCCTTTGCGATCGGCGCAACCGCGCCGATGTGGTCGAAGTGGCAGTGCGTGAGCAGGATCGCCTCGATCTTTGCGCCCAGCGCGTCGGCGGCGGCCAGCAGCTTCTGCGGCTCCTCGCCCGGGTCGATCAGCAGCGCGCCGGTCGAGTCGGCGCCGGCTCTGACGATGTAGGCGTTCTCCTGGATCGGGCCGACCGGGAAGCAGCGCACGTCAGTCATGCGGCCACTCCCGCGGACCGCGCGAGGCCGCCGCTCATTCGGCCGAGGCCTTCTCGGCCGCCCTCTGCTGCGCCCTGGCGGCCTTATCGGCCGCGGCCCTTGCGACCTTCTGGCGCTGGCGGCGCTTGTAGAGCCATGAGTCGGTGTAGTAGCTGATCGGCACGTAGAACACGAGCACGATCGGGAACAGCGCGACCGCATCTTGAGGCTTATTGGTCAATACGATCGCCAGCAGCAGCATCACGACCGCGGCCGCCATCGAGCGCAGGACCGCGCCCCTCCACGTCGGCGGCTTGTCGAGGCGGTTGGCCTTGCCCGCCTGCGATCCGCTCGCGCCGCGGCTCGATCCGTTCTTCTCGGCAGTGGTGGGCCTGCGTCCGGTCCTGCCGCGCGCCTCGACGATTCCGGCGGCGTTTCCGCGGTGCTTGGTCTTTCTCCTGCGCCTGGTCTGGGGCATCTCACCTACAACCCTAGTGCGTTCTGCAGCAGGTGTCGCGCCGGATCGAAGCCCGGGAGCGGCACGTCCTCCGGGAAGCCCGCCAGTGCGGCCGCCGGGGCGAGCCCGACGAGCTCCGCGCGCTCGATCGGCGCGTGGCGGGCGACCGCCTCGACCAGCGCCCGCAGCGGCGTGTGCGCGGGCTGCTCGACGTTGAAGGACACCTGGCCGATCTCGCCGCCGGAGCGTTGCAGAGCGATGCCGATCGCCCTGACGCCCGGCAGGCCCTCCGGGCCGCCTTCGCGCAGCAGAGTCGCGATCCGGCTGGCCTGCACGAGGCCGGCGGGAGGCGCGAGCTCCACGTTGAAGGCGACCAGCGGCGGGCGGGCGGCCACGAGGGTGGCGCCGGCGCTCGGGTGCAGCCGGTGCGGGCCGAAGTCGGGCGTGAGCTCGCCCGCCTCGATCCGCCGCGCGAGCGCCAGCGGGCCGCCGCGGCGCAGCTGCGCACGAACGCGACCGCCGGCTAGCTCGCCGTAGAGCAGCACCGGCACCTGCAGGCGCTCGCCGATCAGGTCGCCGAGCAGCAGCGCCTCTGCGCAGGCGGCGCCGCGGTCGGCGGGCTCGATGTGCACGATCGGCGCCACGTCGATCGCGCCGACATGAGGATGCTGGCCGCGGCCGTCGGAGATGTCGATGCGCTCCTGCGCGACCTGAAAGCCGGCTTGCAGCGCGGGAGCGAGCCGGCCCGGCTCGCCGGCGAGACTGAACACCGAGCGATGATGGTCTGGGTCGGCGTTGATGTCGAGCAGCCTGGCCCCCGCCGCCTCGAACGCCTCACCGACGGCGCGGATCGTCTCCGTGTCGCGGCCCTCTGAGATGTTCGGGACTGCGAGCAGCGGGGTGGTCATCGGGGCCTGACTCTAGCCGGCCGTGGGCCACGCCGGACCGGTTCAGCGTGCTCGTAGAGGGGGGTGTGTCCGCGATCACGTTGGCGTCAGGATGCTGCGTCTGGATGTTCGCGAGAGCAAGGTTGGCGGGGTTGGCCGGTAGGTATTCGTAAGAGAGGAATCGGTAGTAGCCGATGAAGTCGATCACGACGGGCTTGAAGGTTTCCGAGTCCACGAGGGCGTAGCTCCGACCGGCGTTGAACGCGATGCGCTCGACGGTCTGGCCATCGAGTTCGCTGGTGCCGTCTTCCCGGGCGCGGCCTTTGGCGATCGCTTCGCGTAGCGCGGTCACCGGATCGGAGACGGCTTGATCGATCGTGTCGGAGTCTCCTGGCAGTGGCGCTCCCAGAGGAGCGCTGAAGCGCCCGGACCAGAGAGTGTCCGGCGGTGTGAAGGTCAGTGTTCGCGGCGGCTTGGCGTGTTCTGTGGGATTTTCCAGTTCGCCACCGACTTCCAGGGGGTGCCCCGCAACCGCCGCTTCGAGCTCTGCGAGCCAGTACGGGTATCCGCCGAACCCGAAGAACGCGCCGCCGTACTCGCCCCAGACAGGTCTCGCACCTGCCGTTCGGCTATCGGCGTTCGGCTGCATGATGAGCCTGTAGCGGCGGGGGGCGGCGCCTTCGATCCACAGCCGATCGGGGCCGAAGGTCTGCGACGGGCGATTGGGTCCCTCGGAGGGGAGGGTGGCTTCCCATCTCTCGTAGAGGATCGAATCCGGTCCGGGGGGCGTGATGGCGGCGGCTGCACGTGCCAGATAGCTCGGGGAGCCGCTCCAGGGCGCAATCGCAAGCAGGACGACTGTGGCTCCCGCCACGCACAACGCCGATGCGATGAGGATGCGGACGCGGGTGGAGCGGCGCGCGAGGGCGAGCGCATCGGCGAAAATCGCTCGGCGAGAGCCTGCAGCCACCTCGCGAGCCGAGGCGTCGGCCTGTCGTAGCCGCGCCCCGAACTCGTCCAGGAACTGCTCGTAGCGGTTGTCGGTCATAGCGCGGGGGCCTCCTCGGCGTTGAGTGGTTCGAGTGCGTCGGCGAGTGCGGTCAGGCCGCGAGAGACTCGGGCGCGGGCGGCAGGCTCTGAGATACCGAGGCGGTTCGCCAGCTCCGGATAGGGCAGCTCCCCGACGACTCGCAGCTCGACGGCGACGCGCACGGGCTGCGACAGCTCCGCGAGCGCAACGCCGAGCTCGCTGCGCAGCATCTGGAGGCCCGCCCGCTGCTCGATCTCCTCCAGCAGCCCGCTGTCCGCCGCCGGGCGCTGCAGGCCGAGTCGCTGCAGTGCGCGCTGCTCGGCTCGTCCGCGGCGGTGGTAGACCCACAGCTGACGCTTGGCGATTCCGTAGAGCCAACCGGCGAGCTCCTCCTCGCTTCCTCCGCGGAAGCGCCCACGCGAGGCCAGCGCCTGGGCGAAGGTCTCCGCCCAGAGGTCGAGTGCCGTCTCCGGGTCGCCGGCACGGCGCAGGAACCATCGCAACAGAGGCTCCCGATGACGGGCGTAGAGCCCATCGATATCGACCTCCTGCTTTCCGCGCGGCCTCGCCATCAGCTCTTCAGTAGCACCAACCCGCCCCTCTGTGACATGAAGGTCTAGATCCTGGGTGGCTGCTTCTCGATCTCCACAGGTCCAGAAAGCCCCTGCCGGCCGAGAGCCCGGCAGGGCGTCGCGGCCCTCTATCCGTCATCAGTTAGCGGCCATACGAGCTTGAATTATCGGCCATATGAGACTATCGTTGGTCACACTCATATGGAGTCCCTGAACCGGACCGCATCCGAACTTTCCATCCCTGAGCGGACGCTGCGTCGCGCCGCGTCCGAGGGACTTGTACGCGGGGAGCGCATCAGCCCGCGCCGCTTTCGGATCGCGTTCCGCGAGGAAGCGTACCTCCGTAGCCACTGGGGGCTGCTGCGAGCGTTGCGCGCGGCACTGCGTACGGAGCCCAATGTCAGGCTTGCGGTGCTGTTCGGCTCGACAGCCACCGGGAGCGACGACGAAGGCTCAGACATCGACGTGCTGGTAGTCCTGCACGATCCAGGTGTGGGCAGGCTGGCCGACTTGGCCGAGCGGCTTTCTCGAAGCCTAGATCGCGATCTACAGCTTGTGCGGCTCTCCGAGGCGCAGACCTCACCTGTTCTCATGGTTGACGTCATCAATCATGGGCGTGTGTTGGTAGATCGAGATGATCTTTGGTCTGGCTTGAGAGATAGCGCTCCGAGGTGGCGGCGTCTTGCACGCAGCATCGAACGCTCCTCGAGCACGAAGGGTCGGACGGCCTGGCCTACCGGGCGCTGCGGTTCACCGCCTACGGAAAGCGCCGCTACGTTTCGCTCGGCGCCGTCACGCACGAGCATGCGGATGCCGAGCTGCGGCATGTCCTGGCAGACGTTGAGCGTGGCATCTGGCAGCCTCCACGAGACACCGTGACGCCGGATGAGCCCGCGCTGCTGCCGAGCTTCCACGAGTACGCGGAGGAGTGGTGGCTACGCAACGAACGGCGCTTCGCCGAGAGCACCCGCCTTGACTATCGCTGGCGGCTGGAGGCGCACCTGCTGCCACATTTCAAGGATTTGCGCCTCGACGAGATCGCCTTCGACCAGGTCGAGGACTACATCGCCGTCAAGCTCGCCGGCGAGAAGCCGCTGTCGGCTCGCTCGATCAACATGACGCTGACGCTGATGGCCGCGATCCTCGAGACCGCGATCGAGCGAGACCTGATCGCGCGCAACCCCACAGTCGGCAAGCGGCGTCGCGTGCGCGAACGCACCCCACGGCGCAGCTACCTAGAGAGCGCCACGCAGATCCGCGCGCTACTCGACGCCGCCGCCGAACTGGACCGCCAGGCGCGAGCCGATCACAGCCACATCCGCCGCAAGGCAATGCTCGCAACGCTCATCTTCGCCGGGCTGCGCATCAGCGAGCTCTGCGCACTTCGCTGGCGCAACCTCGACCTCCACGAGGGATGGCTCTACGTGCAGGACTCAAAGACCGACGCCGGCATACGACAAGTCAAGCTCCGCCGCGTGCTGCTCGCCGAGCTGCGCGCCCTGTCCGCACTCGCGCGCGACCAGGTCACATCCGAGGACTACGTCTTCCCTACCCTCACGGGCGGGGCGCTCAGCGACGATAACTTCCGCAGCCGAGTGCTCAAGAAAGCAATCGCCAGAGCAGACGAGAATCTTGCCAAGCAGAACCTCGCGCCGCTACCCAAGCAGCTAACGCCACACTCGCTACGCCGCACCTTCGTAAGCATCCTCTACGCGCTCGGCGAAGACCCCGGCACCGTCATGGACGAAGTGGGGCACACCCACCCAAGCCTCGCACTACGCGTCTACCGGCAAGCCATGCGCCGCGGCGCCCACGAGAAGACGCAATTGCGAAACCTGGTTGACGGAACACAAGCCACGTCCATGCACAACTGAAGACCGACCGCAACTTTTTAGCCTTGCCAAAAGATATCTTTTTGCGCTCTTCGCTCATAGGAAATGGGCCACGACAAAGCATACGATCACAACGACCGCCAGTGCAATGAATGGCCACTTCGTCGTCTCCCGCTGCCGACTTGGCCAATCGAGCCACCAAAGAGCCGCTCCGATACCCAGCGCGATGACGATGGCAAAGCCCGAGTACTTAGCCAGGTGCCCCAGAGCGAGTCCTTTGTCGATCACCGCTTCGATCGCTGTTGCTATGAAGGCGGCAGATAGGGCACCCGCAAGAAGCTTTCCGCCTGTTACCAGCAAATTACGTTGCATGATCGACGACAATTGAGGACCTCCAAGACGCTCTAGATTAGCTTTCGCATGCTTGAGTGACACCGAAGCCTACCGCCGCACCGATCGAGCCCGCCACAAAGACGTTTGCCGTGAAGGTTGCGAGAGCACGCCAGACAACGAACCCGACTCGGCCGCTCGTCGGGCCCGCTTTTAGCGTTTATCGCCCTCCGATCGCGCGTGGACGAGCAGCCCGACGAGTACCGCTCCCCCTAGCAAGGTAATGATCAATCCTGTCGTGAACGTCAGGTTCCACAATGACGACTCTTTGCCCACCAAATTCGACGCCATCATCAAGATGATGCCGCATGGAATGAGCACCCGCACAGCCCAAAAGGTGTACCTGAGCACATGACTCGTAGAGGACCGCGCAGCATGATAGGCACCCATTAGTGTCATCGCTCTATTTTTTGATGTGGGTAACAACGCCGAGAGCAAAGCACGAGGGCCACGTCCAAGGAACAGGCGCACCAGCGACTCTGCGCACAGGGCCCTTCGGCCCCGGTCTCGCAGAGTGGGACGATCGGACTGAGGCCGGCTCCTTCTTGCCCAAGCGCTGCTTCGCCTAGCGGCTGTTCAAGCAGCGCAGATTCCGTATGCGCGTGGCTACTTTCGGCGGCTTGATTACTAGAGACGTATTCGTATTCGCCGTATTCGCCTTCTTCTTCGCCCACAGATGTCTCTCGATAACTCCAAAGCCCACTGTGAGCGCCGCGAGAGCGCACGATCCTTGCATCAGGCATGCTATCTACGCCGTTCTTGTCTCCGGCGGAGAAACCTAGAAATCTGCGACTGATTAGGCAGGACTTTCTCTTGGGCGCTAGGTTCCTCTGTAGAGCGATGTCTGACATAGAGGTCCGCGACAAAAAGAGCAGGCGCAACTGATACGGCTGTGATTGCCATTGCGTCTCGCCAGGTCAAGCCGAGGCCAGCACCTATCAACGTAACGCCGAGCACCCACGCGAATCCCATTATGCAACGGGTCCGCGTCCTGATTCGGTACTTATACATGCCGTCTGTCAGTGTGTGGGTACGAAATGCATGCCTGCCGCCGCAGCGCACGAAAACGCACCGCCCACCGGGCCGAAGGCCCACCCCGCCAGACACACACCAATTTCTGCCTCTTCCCGGGGGTTCTCGCCGATGGGTTCGCCGCGACGGTGGCCTTTGCCGGATTTCTTGACCCAGACGCCTTTGCAGTACCCCCCATCGCCGCACCCATCGCCGCTAGCTGCATGTAGTTCGCCTTCAAGCAGAGGCGCGTCTTCTTCTAGGAGCGTCGTGCCTGTCGCGTAGACACCGGAGTTCGTGTGGGATTCTTCCGCGCTGGCGTGCGTCCCCTGCCGGTCAGAGATGTATTCCCCTTCATAGCTGCCTTCTTCTTCATATTCTTCAGATTCTTCGTATTCTTCGTTGCCGGCGGTTTCTTGGTCCCAGGGTGGGCTGGCCCAGAAAGCTGCTTCGAGTTGGGTGTTTACGGGTGGGGGCATCATTGCGCCAGCGGCGATGCCGGTTCCGCCGGCCAGTGGTTCTCCTTCGCCGGTGCCGACCGCTGAGAGTCCGCCGGAGGTTTGGTTGAGGCTCCACTCGCCGCTTGGGTCTGTTTCGTTGAGTGGGTTGCCGTGCGTGTAGGCGTAGGCGTTTTCGGAGCCGCCGGGCTGTGGGTCTGGCTGTAGAAAGCGGCCTAGCTGCGGCACGTAGGAGCGGGCGCCCATCGCGATGACCCCGGAGGGGAATTCGGTTGGCAGCTCTTGGGTGCCCAGCCATGAGTACCGGGCAGGGCTGCCGGTGGTCGGGACGCCGTACTCGGTGGTGTTGGTGCTGGAGAGCAATTTGGAGGCGGCTTCTTCGTCGGCTGCTGTGGCGATGATATCGCCGTGCAGGTTGGAAAGCTGCAGCACGGGCATTTCAGAGTCGGCTTGGATCGCGGCCAGGCCGTCGTTGATGCCGTAGATGTAGCGTGTCCATTTGCCGCCGGTTTCCGTCGTCCAGGCCGGCGTGGCGCCTTCGCCGGAGTAGTGGTCGATCAGTGTCGAGGCGCCTTTGCTGCTGGTGGTGGTGGTTTCGCTGATGCGTTTGGCTGGGTCGAGTTGGTAGCCGAGCGTGACGCCTGCTTGGCGCTGTTCGGCGGCCTGCCCGTCGGCGTAGAAGGCGCTTTCCAGCGTGGAGCCGCCTGCGTCTGTGGCGGGCAGGCTGGTGATGTCCCCAAAGGGGCTGTATTCGACTCCGGGGTCGGTGAGGCGGTTGCCGGTGTCGTAGGAGTGGGTCTTTACGCTGCCGCCTTCGGTGGCGCATTTGCCTTCGGTGCCGGGTTCGCGGGTGGTCAGGCTCGTGCGGTTGCCCTCTTCGTCGTAGGCGTAGAGACGTACGGTGCAACCTTTGCCGACTGGTGTTTCTTGGACTTCGGTCAGGCGGCCCTCTTCATCGTAGTTGTAGTTCTCGCTGGAGAGGCTGCTGGTCTGGCTTGCCCACTGTCCGTGGATCGTTGGTGTTGTGGTGTCGCTGAACCAGACCGACCCGGATTCGCAGCCGGTGCTCTTGCGGTATTCAAGGCTGGTCGCTTCGCCCGCTGCATTGCGGCCGTAGCAGGCGGTCAGGCCGTCCGGCAGCGTTTCGCTTGCGAGGTTGCCTTCCTGGTCGTAGGTCGCGGTGAAGGTGCCAGCCGCGCTGTCCACGAGCTTCGTCTCGAGCCCCGTGGTTTCGTTATAGGTGTACGTTTGGCTGCCGAATGGTGTCGATTCTTCGCCAAGGCGCCCGTCGATTTCGTATTTGCGTGTTGTGGTGCCTTCGCTGCCATCTGTGATCGCGGTAGGGACGCCCGTCTCCAGGCGCCCCCCGCGCAGATCCCAGCGTGCGGGACTACCGCACTGGGCTCTTCCCTTGGGTTTTGGCGTTGAACCGCGTGTCGGGCCAGGGATGCTTGATGCGGGCGGGTGGGAGCCATCGGATCGAGAGGCGGTTCATCCGCTCCCAGTTCAAGCGGCCGTGCTTCTGGCTGCGACGCCGAAGCGCCTTGTGCCAGTGTCGGGTCGCCTGGGTTCGGAAGGCCACCACCGTGTCGATGTTGCCTGGCACGGCGTAGTAGGCGAGGTGTCCTCGCACTACGCTTGCCAGCCAGCGCCCCTGCTCGGGGACGGGCAGGTGCCGGCGTCGCATCAGCTCGGTTTTGACCTCGCGCAGCTTCGCCGCCATCCGCTTTTTGATCGTCGTGCGCCTCAGCATGAAGCCGCCGCTTTTGGTCCTCGCGCAACAGTGCGTGAAGCCCAGAAAGTCGAAGGTCTCAGGCCGTCCGAGGCCACGCGAACGCCGATTCCGGGCGGCGTGCCGCCCGAACTCGATCAAGCGCGTCTTCTCGGCGTTCAGCTCCAGGGAGAACTGCGCGAACCTTTCGCGCAACCCGGCCAGGAACCGCTCGGCGTCATCGCGATGCTCGAAGCCCACAATGAAGTCGTCCGCAAAGCGCACGATGACCATGTCACCGTGAGCGTGCCGGCTTCTCCATTGGTGAGCCCACAGGTCAGGGACGTAGTGCAGGTAGAGGTTCGCCAGGAGCGGCGAGATCGACGCCCCCTGCTCTGCCCCCTGCTCACTATCAGTCCATGACCCGTCCTCGATCACTCCTGCCCCCAACCATTTCTGGATCAGGCGCAGGACCCTTCTGTCCGCTATCCGGTGCTCGATGAACTTCAGAAGCCACGACTGATCGAGGCTCCCGAAGAGATCGCGAACGTCCGCGTCGAGCACCCAACTCACCTTCCTCTTGAGAATCCCGGTCGCGAGCGCATCCAACGCATCGTGCTGGCTGCGAGACGGCCGGAACCCGTAGGAGAAACCCAGAAAGTCCACCTCGTATACGGCGTTCAACACCACGACGACGGCACGCTGGACGATCTTGTCCTCCAACGCGCCGATACCAAGCGGCCGCAACCGCCCGTCTGGCTTCGGTATGAACACCCTGCGTGATGGTCTTGCCCGGTACGCTCCCCTGTGCAGCCGCGCGTGCAGGTCGTGAAGGTTCTCCTCCAACTGCTGCCCGTATGACCGCCACGTCACGCCGTCCACCCCCGCTGCGGCCCTCGGGCTCAATGCCCGGTAGGCCGCCCGCAGGCGATCGACATCGACGTGATGCAAGAGCGCGGTGAACTGTGCGTCCTTGTCCTTCCGTGCTGCTCGGCGCACACGACCAAGCGCACTTGACGCGCCTTGCCCGGCACTGTGTCCGGAGCGCGTTTTGCTGGCCGTGTTCCCCTTGGGCAGGCCCCTTCCCTCCCCTGCCTCCGCGACCGGTGACCCGGCGTTGTTCGGCGGGCTCGCAGGTACTATGGGCCTGTCTGACTTCCCGTGATCGTGCATCGAGGGCTTACCGCCTAAGCGTTCCCCTCGCGGCCCGCCATCCACCGGCATGCCACCCCGCGATCCATGAAGGACGGGGCATCACCGACGGGAACGGGCGACCACGGGATATCCCGGTTCTCGCGCCCGGAGATTCCGTGCGTGCCTGGGTTCTTCGACCGCGCGGGGTCCGCCGGCCACTCGCGATAACGCGACCGACGATGTTGCCTTCCGCCTCAGTTAACGGCGTCGGCACCCCGAATCCCTTGATTTCGCGGCTCAATAGCCCTGCCCGCACGTACCCCGAATCCAACGCTTCGCTGCGCCCTCGCGGGTCGCCAACGCATGGCCGGGGCCACCGTGACTCGCTACGTCTTCGATGTCGGACTCTTCCATTCCTTTCTCCGGACCGGTTTATCCCGGCGCTTTCTAGCTGGTCAGTTGCCCATGCGTGTTGTAGATGCTGCTGATCGTGTGTTCGCCCGCGCTTTGCGTTTCAAATGCACCGGTTTCTTTGTTGTACTGGTAGGTGATCTTTGGCAGCGACGAGCCAACGGTAGCGATGAGTTCTTTGCTGGCGAGGCGTCCGGCTGCGTCATATGTGTCGGTCTCGGTGCGAGTGGAGGTGCCGCTCGTGCTCTTCGTGACTTCCGGCTCGTCGTAAAGATTGTACGTGTAGGTGGTGACTGGTAGTTCAGGGAGTCCTGCGGTTTCGGGCTGATGTGCGGGTTGCGTTTGGCATGGAAGGTTCGCCCATTCCGGGTGGTTCTCACATGCGGGGATGCCTGCTTCTGTGCCGGCGCTGTAGTAGATCGTCTGGCTATTGCGGGCTTCTTGGCTACCGGTGAGCGCAGCGGGATTGATCTTGGCGATCTTGCTGGTGCCCGCCTCTGTGAACCACAGGTTGTTGTCGGGTCCGCTTGTGATTCCCTGGGGCTTGCTGCCTGATGGCAGCGCGTATTCGGTGACTTCGCCGCTTGTGGTGCTTCTGCCGATCTTGTTTGTGCCGTGCTCTGTGAACCAGAGGTCTTTTTCGGGGCCGACCGTGATGCCGTAGGGTTCGCTGCCCGATGGCAGCGCGTATTCGGTCAGGCTGCCCGTGCTGGTGATCTTGGCGATCTTGCTGGTTCCTGCCTCGGTGAACCAGAGATTGCCGTCAGGGCCTTCCACGGCGCCATAGGGCTTGCTGCCCGACGGAAGCGTGTATTCAGTGATCGTGCCCGCAGTGGTGCTCTTGCCGATCTTACTGGTGCCATGATCGGCGAACCAAAGATCTTTTTCTGGTCCGACCGTGATGCCGTAGGGTTCGCTTCCGCTTGGTAGCGCGTATTCGCCTTGGACTTCGTCTTTGGTGTTGATCTTGCCGATGTAGTTGTCGCTCGACTCGGTGAACCAAAGGTTGCTGTCCGGGCCTGACGCGATCCCGACGTTATAGGTGCCTGTACGGCCAAGGGTGTAGACGGTCAGTTCGCCGCCTGTGGTGATGTGGTTGACGTGCCTTACAGAGTGTTCGACGAACCAGAGGTTGTTATCGGAGCCGCTTGTGATGCCCTCGGGCTCATCTTTTTCGGCTGCGTATTCGCTGATGGCTCCAGCTGTAGTGATCTTGCCGACCTTGCCGGTGCCGTAGTCGGTAAACCAAAGGTTTTTGTCCGACCCAACGGCGATGCCGTATGGTTCGCTGCCAGACGGTAGTGCGTATTCGCTGATCTGCGGGCTGCTTGGCGCGAGGGTTTCGATCTCCGCGCCCGTGGTTGTGCTGTAGCGAGTGGTGTGTGTCAGGTTCAGTCCGCCGGGTGCGGTCGTGGTCGAGGTTGGCTCATGGAGCTTCCATCCGAGTCCTTCCTGGCCACTATAAGAGGTGTCTATGGCGCGTTCGTTCTTTTCTTCACCGTTGGCGAGCTTCGCCGTTTCTACGGTTTTTGTGACCAGGTAGTAGGGGCCGCCTTCGGCTGGGGCGCCTTCGTTGTAGCTGTAGGCAGTGCGCTTGCGTGCCGAGACTTCTTCGGTGGTGCCGGCAAGCTTCACCTTGCGTTCAGGGCCGAGGGTACTTGTGAGCTCGGTGCCTTCGCTGTTGTATTTGCTTTCTGTTGAGAGGTGTTCAGCAACTTCGGCTGATTTGCTGCCTTCTTTGAGTGCCACCGCGCGGTCGTCGGCGGTGAGCGCGCGTTCGACGTTGTCGTTGCTGCTGTTATATTCGGTAGTGGTGATGCCACCGGCGGGGTTGGCGACGTTGACGGTGCGCTCTTGACTGTCGAAGTAGTAGATGGTCGCCTGGGGGTAGCTGCTTGCAGGCCATCCTTGCGATTTGGTTTCGCTGACAGGCAGTATCGCGGTGGCGCTTACCGGATCGTCTTTTTGTGCCCATTTAGCGACTTCGCTCGTGCTCATTTCGTGTGGGGCACTGCCCCCAGTTACTGGCACGTTGTACTCGATCGTCCAACCTGGTTGTGCGCTTATCGCTTCGGCTTCGCTGGTGCTCGCCGGCGGCGTGATCGTTCCAATGCAGTTGCTGCTGTTATCGGCGAACCACAGTTGGCTGCCAGGGCCTGTGGCTATGCCGACTGGGCTGCTGCCAGATGGCAGAGCGTATTCGGTGATGGTACCGCCGGTGGTGATCCGTGCGACCTTGTTGGTGCCGTTGAGGGTGACCCATAGGTTGCCTTCGGGGCCGCTGGCAATGCCAGTTGGCCGCGAACCGGAGGGTAGGCTGTATTCGCTGACCGTTCCGCTTGGCGTCATCTTGGCGATCTTGCTGGTGCCTTCCAGTGCAATCCAAAGGTTGCCATCAGAGCCCTCGACGAGTCCACTGGGGTCTGAGCCTGACGGCAGGCTGTGTTCAGTGATGCTTCCGGCAGTCGTTACCTTCGCGACCTTGCTGGTGCCGTACAAGCTCGCCCACAACGCTTCTTCGGGGCCGGCGGCTATGCCTGACGGGTCGCTGCCGGACGGCAGACCATATTCGGTCGCGGTACCGCTGGTGGTGACCTTTGCGATCTTGCTTGTGCCGTACAAGGTCACCCACAGATTTTTGTCTGAGCCTGTCGCTATGCCTCGTGGCTCGCTACCTGAGGCAAGCGCATATTCGGTGATCGATCCGCTTGTGGTGATCTTGGCGACTTTGTTTGTGCCTTCCTCGGCCGCCCAAACGTTGCCATCGGGACCTGAGGTGATGCCTGCGAGCTCAACACCGGACGGGAAGCTGTATGCGGTCGCTATGCCGCCGGGTGTGATCTTACCGACCTGGTGGTCGCAGTTGTCTGTGAACCACATGTTGCCGTCCGGTCCCTGCGCCGCGTAGTGCGGGCATTCAAACGGCGTGCTGAGTTTGTAGGCACCGAGCACCTGGGTGCTGATCTCGCCGATCTGGTTGTTGCCTTCGTCGGTGAACCACATGTGGTTGCCATCGTTCGCGGTGACGATGCTCATCGGGTAGCTGCCGGATGGCAGGGTGTATTCGCTTATCGCGCCGCCGGTTGTGATCTCCCCGATCTTGCTGCTTTTCGCCTCGGTGAACCGTAGGTTCCCTTCGGGTCCAGCGGCGATGCCGGTCGGCTCGCTTCCCGAGGGCAGTGAGTATTCGGTGATCGACCCGCCTGTGGTGATCTTGCCAATCTCAGAGCCTTCCTCTGTGAACCACAGGTTTTTATCCGGGCCGCCCGTGATGTTCAGCGGGTACTTCGTAGCGCCGATGCCGTATTCGGTGATTTCGCCGCTAGTTGTGATCTTCCCGATCTTGCCGGGTCCCCACTCGGTGAACCACATGTTGCCATCTGAGCCAAGCGCGATGCCGTACGGGTCGCTGTAGGGGGGTAGGCTATATTCGGCTTCGACTTTATCGGTCGTGGTGTTGAACTTGCCGATCTTGCTGGTGCCGTACTCGGTGAACCAGATGTAGCCGCTGGCGCCCGCAGCTATTTGCACCGGATGGCTGCCAGACGGCAGGCTGTATTCGGTGATTTCACCTTTCGTCGTGATCTTGGCCAGGCGATTGGTGCATTCCTCGGCTGCCCATAGGTTTTTGTCCGAGCCGGCGGCGATGCCACCGAGACAGACGCCGGACGGGAAGCTGTACGCGGTAGTTTCGCCTGTAGGCGTGATCTTGCCTACCTGATGATCGCAGGCATCGGTAAACCAGGTGTTGCCGTCGGACCCAATTGTAGCGTCGTGTGGGCACTCAAATGGTGAGCTTAGTTTGTAGGCAGAGAAAGCTTCTCCGGGTTGTACGACCTCGGCGCTCGCGCTGGTCGTTGCGACTGTCGACCCGCCGCCGTTGGTCGCAGTCACCTGCGCGATAAGCGAGTGGCCGACATCGCTGCCGGTAGGCGTGTAGTTCGGGTTATCGGCACCCTCAATAACGCTGCATTCGCCGCCCGCGCTGTTGCAATCCTCCCATTTGTAGCCGTAGGCGACCGGGCTGCCTGACCATTTGCCAAGCGAAACAGCCATCCGCACGCCGACGACCGGCGAACCAGACAGGCTCGGCGCTTCGCTGCTCGCGACGGCTTCCCCTTTCCAGACGCCAGCCGACGTGGGCGCCTGCAGCGCCTTCATCAGCCGGCCGGCGTTGCTGTCGGTGGCGGTGGTGCCGTAGGTCAGCGCCCAGGTCTCCTGGCCAGGCGCGGTCACCGCCGTCACATGACCTTCCGGGTCATACCCGTAGGTCGTCTTCAGTGCCGGCGAGATTTGTGGGTTCCACTCGGCGCGCAGCCGGCCTTTCGTGTCGTAGGCGTATTGGGCGATGGTGGTGGTCGTCATTTCGCCTTTTTCGCCGGCCTTCGGGTTCCACGCATGCAGATATACCCGCGTCAGACGACCTTTGTAGTCGCCCCATTCTTCGGGGCCTTCCCCGGTGGCGGTGGTGCTTTCAGCGTAGTTGAATGTCAGCGCGCGACAGCCCTTGACAAGTTCTGCTTCACAGTTGGCTCCTGCCGGTGATGGCGCGAGCACCTCCTTTGGCCTCGTGACGCCTTCTGAGGTCTTTTCAAAGAGGTCGGTGACCTTGTTCAGTCCGCCAGCTCCCGCGGCCTGAACGATTCCAACCGGGCTGTAGCGCCCTTCTTCTTCGTGTTCGGCGTGCTTGAAGATTGTTTGGCCGCCGACAGAGTTAGTGAGCCGGTATTCCGTTGGTTTTTCGGTTGGGCTGCCAGACAGTGTCTCGGTCTGATAGCCCGCTGGCGAGGTGAAGCTGCTGCCGCTGTGGACAAATGCGAGACGTTCTCCGTTGACCAACGTCGCTGCTACGTTGCCGCTCGGTTCAACGGTGAGGCTTTGCCAGATGCCGCCCGCGGCACCGTCGGGCAGGCCCAGCGACCACTGCGGCCCCAGCGGCCCGCTGGCACCGGCAACTGAATTACGCGATTCGTATGAGCGACTGAGCGTCAACGCAGCGCTTGCGCCACCGACATTGACATCCGCACCACCAAGCTTGAAGTCGCCAGTCTGTAGGTTCACAGACCCAGGACCAAGGGAAGTATAGGTCGCTTCATCAGAGGTGATGTGAAGCGTTTCGGTCGATTCGTTACCGACCCAGTCCTTTGCCGTGACGGTGATCGTGTGCGGACCAGCGCCGTAGCGCTCGCCTTCCATCGTCCAACTGCCACTCAACCCGAAGCAGTTTGCCGTCGGCACGGCGCTTGGACTCGGACAACTCGTAGTCACTTCATCAACCTTTGTGCCGTCAACCGCGACAGTGATGGTATGCACCCCGGACTGCGGCGCAGTGGTACTGCCGTCGACCGCGTTGAAGTTCAGCGTGTAGTCGCCCGCACCAATCTTGCTCGCGTTTTCGACCAGCGAGCCAGTCAACGATTCGATCGTTGGTGGCGTGTGATCGATATACAGATGCGGATCGGGTGACTCTTCACGCACGTTGCCGGTGGCGTCGTAAGCGTAAACTCCTAGCGGGTATGAGCCTGTAGCCAGTTCGCTGAAGTTCACCGCATTTGAATACTCTTCCTCTGGGCAGCCGACAAAGCCGGCCTCGGTGGTACACGAGCTTTCCTGGGCGAAGAAAGGTTCGCCTTTTTCGTTGAGATGTCCGGGCGGGATCTCGACTTTGAACGCGGCGATGCCCGTTCCTTCGTCCTTGGCGTGTATCCAGGTCGGGGACGGCCCGTATTTCACCCAGCCGCTGGGCAGGTCATCCAGCGTCACTTCGCTTGGCGCTGTCTTATCCAGATACCAGATGATCGCGCCGTAGATCATGGTGTAGTTATCTACCGTGCGCGCTTCTGGCCCCATGTCCTCGAGGAAATCAAAGTAGTTAGCGCCGTAATTTTGGTTGCACAGCTCTTCGCCGGTGCCGCCCTCACCTTGCGCGCAGAATTCGAGGTCTTCGGTGAACCCGCCATCCCTCACCATCGGCGCCGGTTTGGTGTCGTGTTCATCCGTCCCGTTGTTTGTCCAGACTGGCCCGGTGTCTTCGTCTTCCCCGCCGATTTCTGCGTCCACAGTTGACTGGTACGCAGGCTGGTGAGTCATTTCATCGATCCATACCCGCGTGATCTTCGCTCCCCCGGCTTTTCCAGCCCCAGGCGCATCTACGTACCACTCCCCATAATCTCCGTTTGCCGGCCCCGGCTCGGTCCAGGCGAGAATCAAGCCTTCCTGTTCCTCCTCGTTGATGCACCCACAGTTGCTGTAGTATTTCCAGCCATTCCAGTGTCCCGCCCCATACTGGCCATAGCCCCCGAACACAGTTGGATCGACCATGACTGGGTACGCCACGCTTCCGCCTAGATCCACATGCGTGCTCAACACGTTTCCGCTCACCGAGTAAGAGACTGGAAGCATCACACCGTTGGCCTCGACGGCGTCCGCGGGAGGGATTGTCAAAATGACGTTACCTTCCGAGACAACTTCTGCTTGGCCCGGTACCGTCGCGCTCATTTGCAGCGACGCGCCCGCGGGAAGATTGAACCGCAAAGAGTTTTCCTGGGGGCTCTCTTCGGAGAGCAACTGCCAGGACGCCTCGACCCCACCGGCCGCGAGCGTTTCAACCATATAGTCGGTGTCGTGGGCCGTTCCGGGGAAGACGACCCGGTCCCCCACCGTCGATGCGGGTTCTGGTTCTGCGGCCTGCACAGGCGTGATGTTGATCCCGAGCGGAAGTGTCACGCCCCCAGCCGCTTGCCTTGAGATCGAGACGGGGACCAGCGGATTCGCCGGCCTGTAGACATCGCCTTCGCTTTGCAGACTCAACGACAACGGCTCCAGCTGGCCAGAGCCAACCGCGCTGCGCAACGGCACAGTCAACTGCGCCAACACATCCTTGCCGTCAGGCAGCACCTCGGCAGCCTCAGTTTCGTTGAGGTACCGTTCGACGTGCGCCCCGGCATCTCCAAGCGTCGGCCCCTTCCACGCCGGCCGCTGAATCGCGAACGTGCGTTCCGCCAACGAAACGGCCCCCGACCCCGTCAAGCCCTCATACTCGGTTCGTGAGCGAGCTCGAGCGGCGACCGCTTCCGGGCTCGCCAACGCAGCTTCCTGAGCCGCACGCGCTTCATCGCCGCCAGTCAACCATTCCATCGACGAACCGGAGGAACCAGCAAGCGAAGCCGCAGGCGACTGCGACTGCGACGACGCCGCTTCAGCACGCGCCGCCGCCGCGATCACGCCTCCCAGCAACAAGCAAGCCGCGCACGCCACACCGACTATCAGCCGCCACAACGAGATCTTCATCTCTCCCCCGGTTTCTCGATCATTGCTGGATAGATGCCGCAACGGCCCTTACGCGCCGGCGCCCTCGCCCTTCGTTCTGCTGTACGCCTGAAGCTCTACGCGTGCCCGCTCGGCCCATTCCCGCCCCTGCCGCCAACCTTGGTAGCTGACCGGCGCCAGGGTAGGCCCAAGCCTGATGGCCGTCGTTCGACATCGGGCGTACGGCTGCCAGCCGCGTCTAGTTTGGCCCATGAGTTGAATCAGTTTGGTGTACAGGAGATCGCATGGCCGCGACGATATGCCATAGTCGCTGCGAAAGCAATGCCGATTAAGCAAGGGTCGGAATACCAGGCGTGTGAGGCATACTCGGCGCGCCGCTGGCCCGGCGCGGAGCGCCTCGATTGGAGTTGGACTGCCAGCGGGCTGTCGTGGACGCTCAGCCCAAAGCGAAGAGCCGGTCAGAGCCCGTCGAGGATGCTGGGGCGATCATCGCGGCTCCTTCGTAGCGGAGAGATTTGCGACCATCGCCCTATAGGCGGCAAGCAGTTCCCGGCCGGCGGCGAAGACGACCTCTCCCGCCGGTGTCAGCTCCCCGGCAGCCCACGTCGACGCTGAAGCAACTCGTAACCCAATTCCATCTCGAGTTTCTTGACCGCCCGACTGACCGCTGACTGAGCCACGCCCAAACGGTCGGCGGCCCTCGCGGCGTTGGCCTCTTCGGCAACCAAAACAAAGCATTGCAACATGCGTAGCTCCGGCACAAGCACATCGCGAGACCCAAACAAGTCGTGTGGCGACCCCCCAGGCCACCCGCGTAGAGGCTGAAACACCTCGCGGCTAAGCTCCAGGTCGCGTCTTGACACAGCAACCGACTGCCGGCTACACGACGCAGCGTTCAACGACACGTTCGACTCGCTGGCCATCATGCTCCCCACCGACCGGCCATACGCAGCGAGCCCTCCACCTCGTCGCCTCGCCACACACCAGCAACAGCCGCTGCTGGCTCACTCGCCGCCGCCGCGAACGCCGCGAGCAGCACCGTCTCCTGACCATTCACCGAGACGAACCCACGCGACCGTGTAATCAACAGCCGGTCATGGCGCTCGGCGATCGCAGCCCGCATCCAGCTCATCCTCTGCTCTCGTCCGCGCGGCGGTAGCCAAGGCGAGCGGATATGCGATCGGCCGTCGAGATGACGTGTGGGCCGAGCGCATCACGCAGCTCCTCAAGCGAGATGCTACGGCTGGGCACCGCGACCTCGACCGCAGCGATTACCTCGCGTGTTTGGTCGCGCACGGCGCCGGCGATCGCGTAGAGATTCCTGGCCTGCTCTTCATCGTCGGTGGCGAGGCTCTCCTCGAGCACGACATCGAGCTCTTCCCGCAACGCCATCTTGCTCGCGATCGTGTTCGGGCCATGCCTTTCCAGACTCGATAGCGCCGATCAACGTACGCCGGTCACGCTTGGGCAGGTTGGCGAGCAGCAGCTTGCCGGCCGCAGTGCAATAGAGCGGCAAGCGCGCGCCGGCACGCGCAACACCCGCCTGCCTGTGTCTCTGCAAGCCGCGAGCCTGCTCGATGTAGAGGACCGTCGGACCGTCGAGCACCGCAAGGCTGACGGTGCCGCCCGTGAGCCTGCACAACTCCTTCAGGTAGGCACCTGAATGCTCTTGCAGGCCGCTCGAAGCGAGCACCGACATACCAAGAGCGGTGACGCGCGCACTGAGACGATACTTACGCGAAGCGACCTGTTCGAGATAGCCAAGTGCGCGCAGCGTGCTCACATAGCGATGCGTGCTCGAACGGCTCATCTCAAACTCGCGGGCGATGTCGGCGATACCACGCACAGGACGGTTAGGCGTAAAGCACGCGAGGATCACCAAACCGCGCTGCAACGACCGGGAGTAGCGCGGCGCAAGCGCCGCAAACGGCTCGAAATGCCCATGCCCGTCGTGGGCCGTCTCTCGGGTACGCGGACTCATGCTGGCGTGGCCGACTCGACGGACCCCAACAGCTCTTCGATGAGCTCGATAGATGCGCGCACCCTGCGCTCCTGCAGGGGTCGGCTCGCTTTCAGGCGCCCGCGTGGATAGCCCAACCACCCGCAACCATCGGCCGCCGCTCGGCAGCCAGCAGCGCGCCAAGACGCGAGCGATAGATCATCTACATCGCGCCGAAGCCGCAGCGCACGCGCTCGATAGCACGCATCGCAAGGACAACAAGCGATCATGGGCGAAAACGGGGGCCATAGCCCCCGCGAAATAGCAGCCAGAGGACACCGACCAGAATGAGCGCAGCGATCGCCTGCGGCAAGCGGAACCATCCCGCCACAAGCGCCGCGACACCAGCCACGACAAAAGGCACCAGCAGGCGTTTCGCCCTAGATCGCTGAGGACTCTTATCTGCCATCGCTAGTAAAGCAGGCCAAACCACCCGCCACAGGCTCCAAAAGGCCGCACGCTGCCTGCTGTCCTACGGTGGCGGTTAGAAATATCGGATGTCGGTACATCACACGATGAACCTTCTGAGATGCCATCAGGGCTCGGGCTCAGTGATGGTCACTGCGGCCTCTTCACACACAGCCTGAATAAGACCTAACTCGCGCTCAGCGTTCAGACGATGACCGCCAGCTACGCCAGCGGCTTCCGCCTCATCCTCACCAAGCGCGGCGAATCGCCATTGGGCATCCTGTTCACGCGCGATCAGCTGTCCCAGACCCGCTGTCGCCGCCCACCCATGACGGCCAATATCCAGCTCGTACGGCAGGGTTAGATCGCCTAGCTGCCAGCCGATCTCATCTAGCAGGTCTCCGATCGCTTTGGCCTTCACATAGTGCGAGTGCGCTCCCGCCACCCGCACGTCTGGCCTCACCACAGCACTCGTCCAAGCGTTCTCACTTGCTTTCTGATAGACAGCAAGAACGTCAAGCAGCCCATATCGCAGCCGAGAAGTCGCCACCGTCACCATCGGCGTCATGGCTCACCTGCCAGGCCATCACAGCCTACATATCTCGCTCGACATGCCGGCACAGGTCTTGCCCCACACCTATATTCGACCGGCGCGCCAGACGCTTGGCATTCCCGCGCGTCGGCCAGCACACCAGCCGACCGCGTAGCTCTAAAATACCCAGGCGCCATCAGCCCGTCCCCATTCGGGTTGCAAGCATCGCCGCGAGACCGTTGCGTACAGCGTCCTGCGCCCACCGGCTCTCCCGTCACTCCCCGCCATCTCGCGCATTGCGGTGAAGAAGCTGATCCCGCTCTCGCGTTACCCGCTCAACCTGTTTAGCGAGCCGCCGCGCACGGGCTTCTGCACTGTTTCGCTCCCGCAGCAGCATCTCTTCAGCCGTGCGGCTCGGTGGCCGCGTACTCTCATACGCACGCGCAAGGTCCGCCAATGCCGCCCTGCCATACTCACCGCTCGCGTCATAAACCAGCGGATGCGACGCCGGGTCACGGCCGGGCCTCGGCAACGGCCACCAAACCCGCCCAGCCCCACCAAACACATGCAGATCGTTCGGCAACAGCCTCTGCAGCGGGATCGTCACCTGCCAAGAAATCAGGTAGATCGGCACCTGCGGCCCAGTGATCGCCCGCACCGCAGTAGGCGAGATCGCCGGCCGCTCCTCCCCATGACGCGACGTCAACCCAACGACAGCCCAAGAGCGCGTATCACTCAAAATTTCCGAGACAAGAGGACCCAGATCCGCAACACAACGAACCGCCAGCGCGCCGATCTCCTCATCCTCACGCTCAACACGCACGCGAATACCCCGCCGCCCGACAAAGGGACGCAACGCGCTCCGACGCCGGCCCTCATACGTCACCCCCACGACGGCACCGCAATATCAAGCGCCAACATAGCCAGCGATCCATCTTGGATGCAGGAAGCCAACGCCCGCCTACCACCGAGGCAGGCGCCCAGCTCCCCGCACCCCTCTCCAGAACGCAAGCCGGCCGCCATCGCAATGTCGATGCTCGACCCGCGTCGCATCCCCAGATGAAGCCCCGCGACCACCCGCATGCCACCGGCAACCTGGCGCCTTGCTTTCCGCGCGGTCTCGTAGCGCAGACCTCGCGGCACCCGGCCACGCGGGCCGTCGATTCTGCTTCGGCAGCATGTGGCGCTATCGCGCAAGCCGAGCACGTTCGCTTCAGGCGTAGAGCCCGGTGGAGCACCGGACAAGACCAGCAGCGGCCGGCCGGCACATGACACAATGGGTTCAGGTATAGCCACAGATCGCACAGTCGCATTGCGATCACCTACGCATAACGTCTGTGCTGATTATTCAGCGAGCTGAGTATCTTTTGGAGGCGATGCTGCGGCGAACTCGCATGGCGGCGCGCATCGCACGCGTGGCAGGGCCTGAGACTTGGATCATGGATCTGGCCACGGGTCCTGAGAATGACGGGTGCAAGGTGGGTGCCGAAAGGTAGAAGGCGAGAATGCCCCAGAGGATGAACGCATGCCGCCGATCGCCTGGGAGGCCACTGAGGCGATCCGCCGTCTGTTGTGTGATCGTGATAAGCCGGTCGGCGGCTTCGGTTCTCGTGCTGTAGTGAGCCGTGAAACTGTGGTTGGTGGTGCCGTGATCGGCGTGGTGGTCGGCGAGGCTATCGAGCAGTGCGCTGATTGCACACACTCCTGGGAAGTACGCCGCGTCTGTTTGCTCTGCGTCCGCGGCCACGCTGAAGGAGTCTGCGGTTCGCGCGAGCAGCGCGTGTACCCCGAGACACGAGATGCCGGCAGCAGCGGTCTCCCACCACAGAAGGCCGCTGGTAGCGGCTTGCGACTGGCACCACCATTGCAGTGCGCCCGCGCCCTGGTCGGCGATAACATGGTTGCGCGCCTGTGCTTGTCGGCAACGCTCCGCAGCGCGGTAGAGAATCTCAGCATGCATTGCGCTGCTCGGCAGGGCGGCGAGTATGCGCGCGCAAGTTGTGCCGAGCGCATTCGCGTAGGAGCCGTCGTGGTGCTGCGGATTGTTGAGGTAGAAGTCCTGCATCGGCTCGCCGGGCTGTAGCGCATCAGTGAGAGCGAGATGTAGCTGTAGGCCGTTGGCAAGCGCGCGGCTGCCAGCTGGCTCGTTGACGGCATCGAGGTAGTCGTAGAGCAGCTGATAAGCAACGATCAGCGCGATCAGGGGCGTGCGTGTCCGTTTGGGTGCAGTGCACGCAAACAGCGCCGCAGCCTCGGGATTCAGGCGCTCAACGGTTAGCTTCTGAAGCGCATGATCGCGGAGTATCGGGTCTGGAATGCTGGCGGCACGACGGTGCCAGCATCCCAGTTGCCCCCGCGTGCGGGGGTAGATCGTGATCCAGTAGAGCGCTCCTGTGGCTAGCAGGCCGCGAAGCGTCAGGCATCTCATGGATGCAGCATCCTGCGCGAGACAGGCGTCTGCGCGCAGATGTTCTAAGTGAGAAGGCGAGCTGCTGCCGGCGCCGGCAGCCTTACTCCTGCAGCGCGAGCGTCGGCGGCGCCTGCGCGGCTGCATATCCGGGAGCGAGTAGCACTACGAGGGCAGCGAGGGCGACGATCATCAGCGTCTCGATCATCTGGTGGACGCCAAGCGCGAACGGAGCAGGAAAGCCCGTGGTGAGCCTGAGAAAGTTGTCGCTGAGCACATGCCCGTAGACGCCAGCAAGCAGCCCGATCGTGCAACCGGCGGCGAGCACCAGAGCTGACTCGTACAACAGCAGACGGCGTAGCTGCCAGACGCTGAAGCTCTGTATCTGCAGCGATGCCAGCGAGGGACGCCGCTGCCAGACCGAGGCGCCCATCGCCGCGGCCATCGCCAGCGCAGCCGCGATCGTCAGCAGGAGCGAGATCTGGCTGAGGCGGCTGAGACCTTCGCGGGCGAGGCCGTCCGCCTGCGCGGCTCGTTGGCTGCTTGTCTGCACGCGCAGTCCGCCGTATGCAGCGGTGGCGGCTCGGACGGCGCGCTCGACGCCATGCACGTCGGCGCCGCCCTTCACGCTGACTTCGATCGCGCTGGAATCGTCTGTGCTCCATGCGCTCCGGTAGTCGGCGGCGCTCATCACGATCGCTCCTGCGGTCCATCCGAGGTTGGTCGTGATCGCTGCGACCCGGTAGGTGGCTGCTCCGCTCGGCGTGGCAAGCGTCACTGGGTCGTTTCGTCTCACGTGCGCTGCATGTGCGACCTGTTCGGAGAGGGTGACCCAGCCTCCCGCCCGCAGCCTTCGCATCGTGGCTGCCGAGTTGCCTTCGATGATTTGCGAGGGTGGGAGCATCGTTGCTGCACGGGGCGAGCGCGCGATCACCCAGACACGACGGCCGTCGAAGTTCAGGAAGGAGCCCTGGTAGGGACGGGCTTCTGCCACGCCGGGGATGTGCTCGATGCGAGCAGCCAGACCGGGAGCGGCGAAGCTGTCGGTCGCCAGTTCGTCGCCCTTGTTGGTGATCCAGAGCTTCGCGGTGGATACGTAGCCGGCGTAGTCGCGGTACAGGCCGTTCAGCAGATCGCTGTGCGAGCCGTCGGCAACCACGGCACCGAAGACCGCGATCGCGCCGGTCGCTGCCAATGCGAGCGAGCGCACGGTGCTTGCCCTGCACCCGCGCGCGGCGAGAAACAGGATGTTTGCGCCTCCAGATCGCCCCGCGAGGCGCTGCACGGCGCGCACCAGCAGCGTGAACCAGTAGGGGATCGCAAGCAGAGTTGCGACGGCGAGGCCGAGCGTCGCCAGAACGACCTGCGAGGGGGCGATCAGATGCACGGCGCTCGTCCCCGCCAGCAGCGCGATCGCAACGACGAACATGCGCGCCTGCATTCGAGTGGAAAGCGCCTGCCCGGGCTCGCCGGCCTCATGATGGACCGCATCGATTGCCCGCGAGCGACGCAGGTCCAGCAGCGGCGATGCGGCCGCAAGGCACGTGGCGGCCACGCCCCCGAGCATCGAGAGCAAAACCGGCTGCCAGCCGATCACGGTTTGATCTCCGAGCATGAACGCGCTCGTGAGATACCCCGGCGTCTGATGGAAAAAACTGCTTGCCAGCAGCTCGCCCGCAAGCACGCCCACGGCCGAGGCAACAAGGCCCAGGCACAGCGCTTGGAAGAGCATCAGCTTCACCAAGGAGGCGGGCCGGGCGCCCTGGATGCGAAGATCGGCGACCATCCGTCGCCGCTCGGGCGCGCCCAACAGCATCGCGTTGAACGCCAGCAGCAGCCCGACGAGTGCGCTCACGAAAGCAAAGAACGCGGTCGCCTGCGAGTTCGGGATGGTCGCCTGCTTGAGCAGACGGACATCTTCATCGGCGGGGCCCACCGTCAGTCGGCCGGCGGCCAGGCGCTGCAACTCGCCGCGAACCTGCGCCTGCGCGCCGGGGCTTGGATCGACCAGCATCCGCGTCACCCGGCCGGACAGGCCGGCGATGTTCTGCAGCAGCTGCAACGGCGCAATCACCGTCATTGCGTTGGCGAGCGGACCGACCGTTTCGCTGCCGAGCACCGCCGCGACGCGCACCTTCTCGGAGCGGCCGCGGACGCGCAACGTCACCGTCGGCAGCCGCTTGGCGACCCCCGGGCCCAGCGTCGCGGACACGCCGAGCGCGCTCGCCGTCGCCTGCGGAAGCATCACGACCTGCGGCTGCAGATGTTCGAGGGGCAGATGCTCGGCCAGGCCGTCGAGCGCCGCGAGCGTGAGTTCCGCGCCGGCCAACTGCACCGACACGTGGCGGCTGCCGGATTGCACGCTGCCGGGGAGATCGAGCACAGGCGCGGCCCGATGCACGCCGGGCAGGTCGTAGACCCGCTGCGCGAGCCGTTCGCTGAAGCCTTGGTCACTACGCGCTCGTAGCTGCAAGGTGGCGGGACCGATCAGGCTTTTCTCGATCTGTTCGCTGCCGGCCGTGATGCTGCTGTTGGCGACCTGCACGGCGAAGACAAGCGCCACGCCGACAGCGATTCCGAAGCCGGCCAGCAGCTCTTGCACCGGGCTGGTCCGCAGCCTCCGGCCATAGAGATATAGGAGGGTCAACAATCGCATGGCCGCCTACTCCGGTGAGAGGCTGAGCGCCGGAAAGCCGTCGAGGATGCCGGGCGCCAACCCGCCAGTAGGGTCAACAAGCTGCCCGTCGTGCAGGGCAAGCACTCGGTCGGCAACACGCGCCGCCTGAGGATCGTGCGTGACCAGCACCACCGCAGCCTTACGTTCGCGCGCGATCTCCGAGAGCAATCGCAGGATCTCCAGCCCCCGATGGCTGTCCAGACTGCCAGTCGGCTCATCAGCGAGGATCAAGCGAGGCTCGTTGACCAGCGCCCGCGCGATCGCGACGCGCTGCCGCTCGCCGCCCGACATCCGGTCGGGCGTGTAGTGAACCCGATGGGCAAGGCCTACGCGATCAAGCCAACCCGCCGCCGTCTCGCGCGCGGCTCCCAGCTTCACGCCATCGACGAGCAGCTTCACCGCCGCGTTCTCCACCGCAGGTACGCCACCAATCAAATGAGACGCCTGATATACGAAACCAAGCTCCTTACGTTGATAGGCAGCAAGTTCGCTGGCCGACATGTCGCTGAGGTCTACGCCCATGAACCGCACCCGACCGCGATCGGGAGCAAGCAACCCGGCAGCAAGCAGCAGCAGCGTGGTCTTCCCCGAACCGCTCGGGCCGTACAGCGCGACCACCTCGCCAGGCGCCACGCTGAGGTCAACGCCATCGACCGCACGCACCAGATCCTCCGCGTCGCTGTAGTGCTTGACAAGACGCTCAAGTGCAAGCACGCTCACGCGCGCGACTCCCCGATCTGCTGCCGCGCAGCAACGAACGGCAGCACCTCTGCCTGCCCAGGATGCGTTTCGCCGCGCACCACGCCATCGGCGATCATGACAACTCGATCGATGCCCGCAAGCGACGACGCATCGCCCGTGGCCAGCAGCACCGCCATACCGTCTCGAGCGAACGAGCGAAGAAGCCGCAGCAACGGGTCCGACTCCAGCAGCCCAATCCCGGCCGTCGGCTCGTCTATGACCAGCAGAGCAGGAGAGCAGACCACCGCACGCGCCAGCGCCACGCGCACCCGCTCGATGCTGTCCAGTTCGCACGGCCTCAGCTCCGCGCACGCCAAGGCGCCGCAGCGCACCAGCGCCTCATGAGCAACACGACCGGCCTCCTTCGGGGAAAGCTTCGTCGCCAAGAGCGTGGTCGCGACATGATCCACCACGAGATCGCCCTCCAGCGCATTGAACGCTGTGCGGCAGAAGGCGACCCGCCGACCGACCAGCACACAGCCAGCCGTCATCTCCACGCCCTCGAAGACCACGCGGCCATCGTCTGGCCGCTCAAGGCCAGCAGCAATCCGCAGAAGCGCGCTGCGACCCGAGTTTCCAGACCCGAGCACCGCGACCACCTCTCCAGCCTCGACGCTCATCGAAACATCCCGCAGAGCGACATACTCACGACGACCGCGACGGTAGCGCTTGCTCACACGCTCGATCTCAAGGAAGCTCATCAGCGTTGCTCCGCATGACCCTCGTCGTGCTCGGCATACACGAGCACCGTCTTGCGGGCATCGGCGGCCCAGTCCGAATCCGCTCGCAACGCACGGCGATGCCGGTCAACCGCTAGCCACTGCGCGAGCTCGCCAGCATCGCATTCTCCGGCCGCGACGTCTTCGGTCAACAGCGGCAACCCCTTCAGATCATGGATGCACTCGCTCTCGAAACGCTCAAGCACATCAAGGGCACCACGCACTCCAAGGACCGACGCTGAGGCAAGCCTTCCAAGCAGCTCGAAACGTTGCGGATTGTCTCTCATTCGTCTAGCCAACCAACCTCGGTACGCCTGCGCTCCAGCACGAGTGGCACGCTGGCAGCGTCAACCACGGCTGCGCGCGTCATCAAAAGGCTCCTCCTCGACGACCTCCTCCAGCAGACCATCACCGCGCAACCGCTCCAACGCTGCATATACACTCGAACTGCTGATCGGCGCGAGCCAACCGAACCGGTCGTCGTAGCGTTGCGCGATCTCATAGCCATGACTCGATCGCTCGATCACCAAGCCAAGAACCAGCCACAAGTGCGGCGGACGCTCGTCCGTAGGCACATGCGCATGTGCCTTCGCGCCACTCACCAGGACCCCCGGCGGCACCCGTTCGAACCAATGACTAGCATCCAACTCCTCGATTCCGATGAACAGGTGCAGATCATACGCTCGCAGGATCGTGCGTGCTACCAGCGACCACCCGGCCCCGTCGGTCTATGGATGCCCCACAGTAGAGGGACCGACGGCAAGCACTCGCGTCAGCCAGCGTTTCCGCCCTATCAGCGGCCGTTGCGAATGTCCGCATAGCGTCCACAAGGAACGCAACGTGCTCGAGACGGGCTCTGAGTCGTTGGACGAAACTACCGCTGCGGCTGCTCAGCAAGCCACTCGTCGAGCATCGAGCGCGTGAAGCGGATGTGCCGGCCTACCCGCCGGCACGGCAGCAGGCCGCTGCGCACCGCCTCGTAAACCCAGCTGGTCTTGACGTTGAGATACCACGCGGCCTGCTCAGGGCGAAGAAGCCGATCCACCGTTAAACGGACACTCCCGAGCCACAGCGGCGTCCCCGGCCCTGAAGACGAGACCCCGCTCGCAGCGCTGCGCGTGCTTCGAACTGCTGGCGGGGCGAGATCGACGTTCAGTGCGCTTCCGAGCCCCCGCCGCGACACAAACACGGCCCTCCAGGAAAATCGCTGGGGAAATCGTCGGCGCCGTCCGGGACTTCTGATAGCCTCGAATTCGTTGTGTGGGCTGGGCTTTCGGTGGAGGATGGTCGGGTAGGCGAGAGGCGCCTGGCGTCGCGCGGCGTGGCCGACTGTCGTTGGTTTCCTCTCGCCCCCCATCGAACCGTGCATGCGGTTCTCCCGCACACGGCTCACCGACGTTCTTCACCATCGGCATTCAGCGTCCCGATCGCCATGGCCGGTTTGGTCGTGGCGCGACGATGGTTCCGTTGAGGCTGATCAGGCCGTAGCGGTCGGGCCGGGAGTTCAATAGCTTCCGGCCGTACCACCAGGCGCGCTGATGGCGGTGTGCGATCAGCAGCGCCAGGCGGCGATCCGCATGGCGGATGATCTGGTCGAACTGGACGGTCGAGTTGCCGTAGCGGAAGTAGCCCGCCCAGCCACGCAGGAACCGATTGAGGTCCCGCACGACTTGCTCGACCGGCCAGCGCAGACGATCCCGCGCGGTGAGCTCTCGCACACGCTCGCGGGCGCGCTGCATCGTCTCCCGTGAGGGCCAGCGCGCGAGGAAGCAGACGTGCCGGAACCGCGGGTCCCGGGAGCGCACCCAGCGGTGATGAAAGCCGAGGAAGTCCAGACCCTCACCACCTACGGTCAGGTGCACGACCCGGGTCTTCGCGAGCTTGGGCTCGAGACCCAGGCTCGCAAGGATCGCCTTCAACGCCGCGAGGGCGTGATCGGCCTCCCGGCGGTTCTTGCACATCGCCACGAGATCGTCGGCGTAACGGACCAGCACCCCAGCGCCCGCCGTTTGCCATTGCCGGTCGAGCCGGTGTAGGTAAACGTTGGCAAGCAGTGGCGAGATCACGCCACCCTGCGGAGTGCCGGCATCGCGGCGCGTGACCGCACCGTGCTCCATGACTCCAGCGCGCAGCATGCCGCGCACGAGCGCCAGGAGCTTGCGGTCGACGATCCGTTCCTCGACGGCCGCCATCAACCCGTCGTGCGGAATCGCCTCATAACAGTTGGCGATGTCCGTCTCGACCACCCACAACCGGCCCCGCCACGCCTCGTCAACGAGGGTTTGGAGGGCATCGTGTGCCGACTTGCGCGGGCGAAACCCGAACGAGCACGGCAGGAAGTCCGCCTCGAAGATCGGCTCGAGCACGATCCTCGCCGCGGCCTGCACGACACGATCCCGGACCGCCGGGATCGACAACGGCCGCCGCTCACGGCTACCGGGCTTCGGGATGAACACCCGGCGAGCAGCGAGCGGACGGTAGCTGCCGTCCGAGAGGTCCACAGCCAGCTCGTCGAGCAGCCGGTCAACCCCGTACCGCTCGACGTCCTCGATGGTCTGCTGGTCGATGCCGGCCGCGCCGCGGTTGCGGCGCACCAGCTCCCACGCGCGCTCCAACACGTCCCTGCGATGGACCTTGTCGTGGAGCGCGTGGAACCGTCGCCCGGGATCGGCCTTGGCCGCCCGGTAGAGCGCTCGTTGCAGTTCTCTGACCTTGTCTACCTCGGTGGTCCTAGCCATCGCTGGCACTCACCGGCCCTTCCCCGCATCTCACGCATGAACGAAGTAGCGGCCCTTCCCTCGCCGCGGGTTCTGTTGTCCCGTCGGCTCAAGCGGTAATACGGCCGCCTCCGACTCCCTCCCGGCACCCAGCCACTTCCCGACGATCGCCGGTTATAGGCCGCGACGCTCCGGTTGCCACTCGCAGGGCAACCGGGCCGGGGAGGGCCTCCCCAGTTCCCGCCATCACCATCCGAACGTTCCACGCCCTCTACGCCGGGGAGTTCTTCGGGGCTGCGATCCAGGCTCTTCACCCCTTCCATGGCCTTCACCCAACCGGACGAGGCTCGGCTCTCCCTGCTATACGCTCACGACGCGGCAGGCTTCGCTTGACGCTGCGGACCGCTCGGTCGCACACCCCCAAAGGATGCTTGACGCTGCGCTTCGACCCCGCCCGTTTCCAGGCGAAGCCGGCAGCCTGCTACCGGGCCTCCTGGCAGCTACCCGGACCGGACCTTCCCCGGCAGGCGACGACGAGCTTATGTCAGTTCAGGTCATACCATGCACCACCTCCGACGCTGGGCGCACCCCGGATCGTCGTGGAACTTTGACGGCGATCCCACCGCGATTGTGATGGTTAGACGGTAGCGAGTGTGGCGGCGGCCGGCTCGGTCGTTGTGGCTGGTTCTGGGGTGGTTGGGCTGGTGAGGGTCTGCTGGTGTGTTTCGATTGCTTGCACGAGCTTGGCGAGATCGCTGTAGCCGACGATCCGTCGGAACTGCTGCTCGGCTTGGAGCATCCCGGCGGCGGTCCAGCGCTTGCGCATGTCGCCGTCCTGCCAGCGCTTGACGTTGCGCTGGGTGCGCCGCACGATCTCGATCATGCTCTCGATCGGGTTGGTCGAGGAGAGCGTCTTGGCGAGATGACCCTCGACTCCGAGCCGTGTCAGCGTAAGCGTCTCGCTCATGCCCTCCCGCAGCGAGGCCGCGGCGTCGGGCCAGGTGCGCTCCAGCTCGCCGGCGAGTCGCTGCAGCTGCTGCTCGGCCTGCTTGGCGTCGGTGAGCGCCCATGCGCCGCGGATCCGGGCCAGCACCTTCGGCCGGTCTGCTTCGGGCAGCAGGTCTGTCACGTTGCGCTCCTTATGCCTGTGGCAGCGGTGAACGAGCGCGTGCTGCCCGAAGACATCCTTGATCGCCTTGCGCAGCGCCTTGCCGCCGTCCAGGACGAACAGGATCGCCTGCGCGGGGTCCAGGCCGCGGTCAACGAGGTCGGAGAGCAGCGTCGTGGCCAGTGTCGCGTTCTCAGTGCTGCCCTCCCACAGCCCGAGCGGGATCTTCACGCCCTCAGTGCTGATCCCGAGCGCGACGACATGCGTGCGGCCGGCGATCTCCAGCCCGTCGAGCATCATCACCGCGAGCCGCACGTCATCCAGCGGGCGGCTCATTAGCTCTCCCAAGGCGGTGCGGGTCTTCTCGATGAACAGCTCCGAGATCGTGCTCTTACTCGTCGAAGCAGCCTGCTGCTCGACCTGCTGCCCGACAGGCTCTCCAACCACGGCGCACTTGCGGGTCGAGACGCCGGCGAGCATCCGGTCCATCACCGCCCTGGTCAGCGGGTCGCGGTCGGCGAAATACTCGTAGCTCGCGACCGGCAGCTCCTGGGCGTCATCCGCACTGCGGATCCGCGGCCGGCTGACCCGCACCCGGCGACCGCCGAGCGTCATCGACCCACGCTCGTGACCATGCCGCTTAGCAACACGATCCGGATTGTGCTTGCCCCGCGTGCCGACGATCTCGCTCACCTCGGCCTCCATCAGCTCGTGCACGACCGAGAGCCCGAGACCGACGCTGAGCGCCAGCAGCCCGTCCCTCGCTGCTCCAACGAGCTCGCCGAGCGCCTCCTGAATCTCCCCCGGCAGCGCCATCTCTGACGCCTCCCCGCACGAGACGACCTGCGCTCCAGATACCTTCTTCATGGCGGTTCCTCCTGTCCTATCGGACTTGGTTAGCGCCCCGAACGCTCCCAACAAGAGCGGACAGGACGGGCGGAACCGCCAACCAAACTTCTACGAGCTTCCGACCAACCTCTCCGGCGGCGGCGCAGACCCGCAACGCCTACCGCGACATCTTCGCGGCGGTCCTCGACTACACGGTTCGCCGAGGCTGGCTGCCGGTCAATCCGCTGGCCGAGGTCAAGCGCACGAGCAAGAGGCACGAGCGTCAGCTGATCCTTCGCCGCGACGACTTCTACGATCGCGAGGAGATCGACAGGCTGCTCGGGCACGCTCCGAGCGTCCGCGAGGAAGCCTTCTGGCTGCTGGGCGCCGACGCCGGCTTTCGTCTGCCAGGCGAGGCATTGGGTCTCCGTAAGGGAGTCTGTTGACTTCCAGGCCAACGTGATTCGCGTCCACGACAACTGGGTGCGCAACGCGCCTGATACGACCAAGACCTCGGACTCCGAAGCGATCCCGATGACGCCGCGCTTGGCGCGAGCGCTGGCGAAGGTCTTGGACCGTGGCTACGCCACCCAGAACGAGGACTTCGTGTTCGCCAGTGAGGACCGCGAAGGCCCCGTCAGCGAGCGCTCGATGCGCAAGGCGTTCAAGCTCGCGCAGAAGAAGGCGGGGCTGAAGCCGATCAAGATGTACAACCTGCGCCACTCCTTCGGCACGACGCTGGCTCAGAAAGGGCTCGACGTAAGGACGATTCAGGCGCTGATGCGCCACGACCGGATCACGACGACCGAACAGTACATGGCCTACAGGCCCCAGCCGGAGCTTGCCGGACAGATCACGCGGGCGCTTGACCCCCACAGCCTGCCCGAGAACGTCATCCCGATCCGCTCGGCTCCGGATGCCTCGTTGCTTGAGCGGCTGGAGGAGGAGATACCCGCCAAGTGGCTGCGCGAGGTCCAGCGCATCTTTGTCGAAGGCCACATGCCGCTCGCTGGGACGGATGGGTCGGCCTTGCCCGAGAACGGGTCCGAGCAGCAACGGCGCTTGATGGCGGTCGAGGCACCGCTCGAATGATGCACGCGCTGCCGGATTCCGTGCGCGAGACCTGCGAAACTTCGGCTATGAGCGCGCATGTCACGTTGGGCGGCGATATGTCCGGTGAGTACCTCCTGGATGAGGTGCTCGAGGACGGTCGGGTGGTCTTGAGGCCGGACACGAGCGCGGAGGCGATCAACCGCCGGCTCGGTGTTCAGGCGATCAGCGGCGAGGAGTTCGCCGACTTCCTGGCCGCGAATCCAGACATGCTGCCCGCCGACGACGAGGGCTAGCTCGTGAGTCCACAGCGGGCCGGACGGGTCTACCCGGTCCTTTTCGACGAGCTGGCCTTCGGCGAGGATTCTTGGGCACAGCACCGTCGCCGCTCGTCGTGTCGCGCGTGAGGCGCGAGCGCGCATGGAGCGCGATGGGATCGCCGCCCGTGAGCTTCGCCCATGCCAGCCCGAAGGACGCGACGGCACCCGCTTGAGCACCTGTGTGAAGACCTATCTGCCCGACGATGCGGGTCCGTGGCGGATGGTCTTCGAGGTCGTCCGCGCCGGCATCGAGGGGGAGCTTGTGCTGGCCTATCGCGCCTTCGGTCGCGGACACCCCGAGAAGCCCTGGCAGCCGTCCGTCTACCAGGTCGCCGATCAGCGTCTGCACAACCAGGCGTAGACGCTCTCTCCGGCACCGGCGAGCCGGTGCTCTAACGCCGTCGTCCTTTCGCAGCCTGAGCTCGCGCTGACTAGCGGGTAGCGCGACCCACCCGCGTGGGCCTTGCCTGCGCGATTTTCGCACGCCCTTCGGGCGTGCCGCGCGGCCGGCAACGGCCCCACGCGGGGTGGGGCCTTTGCGAAAGGGACGGCCATGTCTCAAACGGTTGCTGTCGCAGAGCCCGTCAAGGGCGGCAAGGGCGGCAGGTTGTTCGGCGGGGCGCTTACCGATGAAGCGCTCGACTCCTCGCGCAGCGTGCTCGATACGACTCACTTCGGGCACACGCGCGGGCTGCAGCAGTTCTACTCGCCGCCCCAGGCGGCGGAGTTCATCAAGCAGGTGATCGACCCGCTCGGGCGTCTGCCGGTGCTCGATCCCACAGCCGGCAACGGTGCGCTGCTCGCCCCGTGGCCAGACGATCAGCGCTTCGGGGTGGAGATCGACGGCGATCACGTCAAGGCCGGCAACTACAAGGCGATCACCGGCGATCTGCAGCGCGTCTGCCCGATGCTGCGCAAGCTCGGCATCCAGTTCCCGCAGATCGTTGCCAACCCGCCGTTCGGGCTGAACTGGACCGACGGCGCCGGCCGCTCGGAGAACAGCACCCTCGCGGTGTGGCGCATGAGCCTCGCGCTGCTGGCAAAGCAGGGCGTCGGCGCGTTCATCGCCGGCCGCGATCGCTTTCGCCGTGAGGTACTCACGCGCGAGGACGCAGCGGGCGTGTTCGCGATCGTCGAGTGCGAGGACCTGTTCGACGACGCGGCCCTTCCGTCCGTGATCGCGTTCTTCGTTGGCCCGGAAGACCGCAGTGACGAGGGCGGCCTGCTCATACAGAGCGAGGCTTGCCGCGATGAGCTCGCCGAGCGCGCGCTCAGCCACGAAATCAAGCGGGCGCTGGCCGACACCGGCTACTACTACACCGGCTCGCTCTCCTATCCACGGGTGGGTCCGGTCGAGCCTTGGCGGCTTGTGGCCCGTGAGCTTGAGCGCCGCCGTCGCGAGCAGGAAAGCCAGCGCCCCACCTACGCCGTTGAACTGCGCGCGGGCGATCGGCTTGCCATCCGGCCAGGGCCATTCGTGCGGCAGGCGCTCGCCAGGGCCGGGCGGCTGAAGCTCGTCCAGACGCTGCACAACCAGCCGGTCGGGCACTTCGCGCTGAATGCGTTGGACTGGCGGCTGCTCGGCGAGCTTGAGCAGGAGTGCGACCTGAGCATCGCGCCGGGCGTGCGCGAGGCCGTGGTGAAGGTCGCCGCGGCGGCCGAGCGCGAGGTCATCCCGCTCTACGAGGTCAGGCCGCAGATGAGACTCGGTTATCTCACCGACCTGGACTCGATCCTCTGCATCCGCTCGGACGCTGAGCGCGGCTTTACCGAGGGCGAGCACTACCCGCTGCGCACCGACTCCCGCATCAACGTCAAAAGCGGCGAGAAGGTCACGCGCAACAAGCACGGCGAGCCGATCGTGCGCAAGTACGAGGAGGAGGCGAAGGTCCTGCTCATCACGATCGCCGGCCAGGAGTTCTGCGAGTCCACCGAGGACATCTCCTACCTCCTTGAGCACTTCGAGGTTCCCAACCCCGGCGATATCGCAACGCGCTTCCCAGAGCAGGTCGAGCATCAGCGTCAGCTACTGGACGAGATCGCCGCCGAAGGCCGCGCCAAGGGCAAGGACGCCACGTTCGCATGGAAGCGCTTTCAACGCGAGGACCTTGCCAGAGCCCTGACGAAGACCAAGGACGGCGGCGGGTTCATCCTCTCCTGGGAGCAGGGCGGCGGCAAGACGCTCGGCGCCGCCGGCTACGCACTCGGCGCGGTGCGCAACGGCGCCCGCAACCAAGTCCTGTTCATCGTGCCGCAGGATCTGATCCCGCAGTACCGCCAGGACATCTCCGAGCGGCTCGGGATCACAGTCGAGCACATCGCCACACCCTCGCAGGCGCGGCGCGTGGCCAAGCACCTGCGGGCAGGCGGCGAGGGCTGGTACATCACTCACTACGAGGTCCTCTCGCTGCTCGGCGTCAAGAACGAGCCGCTGCCCGTCCAGCAGATCCGCGTCCACGAAGCCGCAGGCGAACGGACGGTGCTGGACTCGACCGAATTCTGCCCGGTCTGCCGCGCTTCGCGTGACGATGGCTGGCAGCAGCACAGCCCGCTCGTCTGCTCCGCGGTTCACACCGAGGAGGTCGCAGGCGAGCTTCGCAGCCGTACATGCGGCTACGTCCACAAGGCGCTGCGCATCAAGAGCGCCGCGCACTATCTCGCCAGCGCCTTCCGCGACGGCGTGATCGCGATCGACGAGGGCACGCTCATCAAGGGCGATACCTCGCAGCGCAGCAAGGCGATCCGCGGCCTGCAGGCCCGCAACAAGCTGCTGGCGACCGGCACGCCCATCTCAAACTACGTCAACCAAATCTTCTGGCTGATGTGGTGGTGCCTCGGCGACTCCAGCCTGCGGTTCCCTTACAGCTACGAGGGCGGGCTGGCCGCGTTCGAGGGCGATTTCTGCGTCGTTGAGTACACCTACGGCAGCCGCGGATCGGCGACCCAGCACCGCCGTGAGAAGCGCAAGGTGCTGCCGCAGATCACCAACGTCAGCCGCTTCTGGCGGCTCTCCGCGGCGGCGATGATCCGCCGGCGCAAGCGCGACTTCGGCGAGCCCTTGGTGCCCTGCACGATGAAGACCGTCTACGCGCCGATGGGCGTAGCGCAGCACGAGCTCTACAAGCACTGGCTGAGCAAGTCCACCTTCGCGTCCTTCTTCACCTGGAAGTACCCCGACCACGCGCTCGTGGAGAGCGGCCAGATCGAGCGGTTCGCCGCCGCCTGCGGCCAGCTGACCAAGCTCGAGTACGCCACCACTGTCCCCGAGGCGGCGACCGACCGCGGCTGGCCCGGCCTGGCCGGTCTGGAGCACTCCAATTGGACGCCGAAGAACATGAAGACGCTGGAGCTGATCCTCCAGCACGCCCAGGGCGGCGAGAAGATCCTCGTCGGCAGCGACCTGATCGAGACCGGCCGCTGGCTCTGCGACAGATTGAAGGAAAAGGGTGTGCGTGCCGGCCACATCGTTGAGGAGCGCGACGGCAAGGCCGCGACGGTGAACCCGAGAAAGCGCGCGGCGGTGATGCGCGACTTCCGCCGTCGCGCAACTCGTCGGCTGCATCTGCGCGATCCTCGTACTCAGAGTCCTCTACCCCGACGTCACCCTTGACGAGGCAGCAGAGGTCATCGTGCCCCACCACACCCAGCAAGCCAGCGCTGACGGAGCGATTCGCGAACCCGTAGGAAGCTAGGCGTCTCCCGAAGAACCGCGACGGTGGCTACCGTCGCGGCTGCTCGCCCAGCCACTCGTCGAGCATCAGGCGCGTGAAGCGGATGGCCGGCCGACTCGCCGACACGGCAGCAGTCCCGTCCGCACAGCCTCATAGACCCAGCTCGTCTTGACGTTCAGATACCACGCAGCCTGCTCAGGACGAAGAAGCCGATCCTCCTGCAGAGCCGCCGCCGGCTGCTGTTCTGTCGATGGTCCTTGCATACGCCCATACAGACCCCCAGCGCCGCCGACCGGACAGCGGATTTGCCCGCGCCAACCCGACGCCCTCTACGGTGGAGTCCTGCCCGGCTGGTCCGCCTCCCCAACGCGATTACCCGCCGACGCAACACGAAGTAAGCACTCGGTTTGTTGACCCTTCGCCAAATTTCAACATCTGCGATAGCGTTCTGTTGGTATCGGGAGGGTCTCGAAGTTCAGCGGGTCCGACTGGAGCGAAGGGGCAGTTCAAGGAGCTATAACAATGCCGCGTGCGACAAGTCCGCCGAAACGGCGTCACGCCCGCGCAACAGCGGTGCGGGGTGCAGCCGCGACTCGATCGCCGGGTCTGTTCTCTGCCCCGAAGAAGGGCTATCTCGGCCTGTTTGAAAAAGAGACCGAACGCAACGTCCTTGCGGCACTTTTCGAGCACGGCCCGATGCTTCGCCGCCATCTGAAGGAGAAGCACTGCTCCTACGTCTCCAGGTCCGCCTTTGGCTGCGCTTGCGGAGCCTGACACGGGCCGGGATGGTGAGCAGCAGGCTGTACCCCAAGGACAAACGCGAAAGGCTGTGCGAGCTGACCCCGGACGCCCGAGAGCTGCTGCAGGTGGCGCTCGAAGTCAGCGTCGTCGAAGCGGGAGCCTCGCCGACGCTACGCAACTCCGACTCGCCATCGCTGATGAACGCGCTCGCCGACGAGTACGCGCGGATGATCCCGCCGGCGATGCTCGACAAAGAGCAGACCCACACCCAACTGCGCACAAGCCTGCCCACGATCTCCGAAACCGCGTTCGACAAGCACCTCTCGCTGCTCGTTGACTGCGGGCTCGTACGCAAGCGGCCGGGCTCGCGCTCGAAGGAGCACACCTACGAGCTGACCGAGCTTGCGCCCGCGCTCGTCCGCCCGCTGGCGCGTGCGGCACGCCTTCGCATACGCATGACCCCGCATGACGCACCGCCGCAGACCGGCGATGTGCCCAGCTACATCGAGCTGCTGGAGCTTGGCGGCGCGCTGCGCGCGCCGCGCGAGGCCCGCGGCGTCGTCGAGCTGCACGTCATCCCCCGCGAGGGTGAACACGGCTGGCGTGATGTCGAAGTCGCGCTCGAGAACGGGCACATCTCACTGCGCCGAAACGGAAACCACCCGCTCCGCGCGACCGTGCGCGCCACGCCGCTCGCCTGGTGGAACGCGATCCTCGATGAAGACCTCTACGGCATCGAGATCGAAGACGACGTAGAGCTCGCCCACACCCTGCTCGCCGCTATCAGCGCCGCCGGTCAACGCATCAGCACGCGTCCGAATAGACGTCCGCGCCTACCCGCAGCACCTTTTCACGCCCGCGCGGGTCAAGGAAGCGTGTTCCAGGCGGTGGCCGCCGAGGTCGTCGAGCAGCCCAAGGCCACGCGGCTCGCGCTCTCGGAGGTGCTGGGCTCACCACCACGTCACCCACGCGCAGACCAGCCGGCTCGCGGCTTCTCGCCGACGAGCTCTCCGACCTCGCGCTAGCGCCCGCGATCGGTGCCGAGCAGGCCATCCGCACCATCAAGGACGCGCACCGCGACCCTAGACCATATGGACGGCCGTCTTGGCGTCCGTTGAGGGTGTGAAGGTCGGCACCCGCGCATGAGGTGCGCGGGTTGAGGGTCCAGGAGTGGCCTGGGCCCCGACCGCAATCATGGGAGTGCCGACATGACACAGGTTCGCAGTTGGGCTGGTTTGGATGTGCACGCGGCGAAGGTGCTCGCGGTAACGATCGACGCGGTGACGGGTGATCTGCGCTCGCGGACGCTGTCGGGCCGCACGGGCGAGGTGGTCGAGTTCTGCGGCTCGTTGCCCGCGCCGACACGCGTGACGTATGAGGCGGGGCCGACGGGGTTCGGGCTCGCGCGGGCGCTGGCGGCGGCCGGGGTGGGGTGTGTGGTCGCGGCGCCGGGCAAGATCGAGCGTCCCGCGCAGGACCGCGTCAAGACCGACCGTCGCGACGCGGAGCGCTTGGTGCGATTGTTGATGGTGGGGGGCCTTCATCCGGTCAGGGTTCCGAGCACCGAGGAAGAGGCACTGCGGGACTTGGTCAGGGCACGCGAGGACGTTCGTGGGGATCTGATGCGCGCGCGTCACCGGATGAGCAAGCTGCTGCTGCGCCACGAGGTCGTCTTCGAGGGCCCCGGCTCTAACTGGACGGTCCGTCACCGCGAGTGGCTCGGGCGCCTGGATCTCGGCGAGCTGGCCGCGCAGGCCACGCTGCTTGACTATCTCGGCGCGATCGACGCGCTGATCGTGCGGCGCGAGACCCTGGAGAGCGCGATCGCAGAACTCGTGCCCGCCTCGCCGTGGGCGCAGACCGTCGCTCGGCTGCGCTGTCTGCGTGGGATGGACACGCTCAGCGCGGTCGGGCTGTGCGCGGAGATCGGCGACTGGCAGCGCTTCGAGCGCGCGGGGCAGCTGATGAGCTATGTCGGTCTGGTCCCCAGCGAGGACAGCTCCGGGGAGCGTCGCCGTCAAGGCTCGATCACCAAGACGGGTTCCCGTCACGCCCGCCGGCTCCTGGTCGAGGGCGCCTGGCACTACCGCAGAGCGCCTGCCAAGGGTCAAGCACTCAAGCGCCGCCAGGATGGCCAGGACCCGCACATCCTCGCGCTCTCCTGGAAGGCCCAGCAGCGCCTGCACCGCACCTGGCGCCGCCTCGACGCAGAACGCGGTAAGCGACGCACGATCGTCGCTGTCGCTGTCGCGCGAGAACTCGCCGGGTTCTGCTGGGCGATCGCAAACACAGACTAACCGGCCCCGCACGACGTCGGTCAAGGAGGCGGCGGGAACAACCTGGCCACCACGCGCGAGAGCACCCGCGATGACGCTATGAGCAACCCCCACACACGCGGGGGCCACGCTCGATCCTAGAGCGCGGGCTCTCACGACGAAACCCGGTCCTGCGGTAACGTTCCGGGCGTGGCCTTTGCTGAAACATCGACGTCTACCACATCTACGTCCACGACAGCAACGCAGACAACTACAGCAACCCAACCGACGACCACACAGCCGTCTGCGCAAACCAAGCCTACGAAGCCGTCGGAAGAAGTCGAAGCCATCCTGCCCTCCCAGACCCCGGCGACTGTGACCCCTGACAGTAATCCAGGTTGTAAATACGAACGCGTTTGCGGCTGGGAAAACGCAGGTTATTCCGGCTACGGGTATCAGTTCAAGTACGCCTACGAAAACTTCCAGAATTTGGCAGGCGGCTGCTACTCGTTGGATGCCGGCGAAACGTGGAACGATTGCGCGAGCGCGGTTTGGAACAATTACGGCATGTGTGATGGCGCGAAGTGGTTCTGGGACGCAGGATTCGGTGGTCCGGCATACGACAATGCTGAGGGCACAGGCACGTCGTATGTGGGCGAATATTGGAACGACGAGTTCTCGTCAGTGGTTAACTGCGGCTATTAGGTCGTATGCATAGTCAACGTGTTCTCATGCGACTCAAGGCGCTCCAGGCGCACAAGGGTGCATGGGCAATCACGGGGGCGTGCATAATTGCAATTGGAGGCGTATTTGCCACATACGGACTGGCTGGCGTCAAGCAGGCGAAACGCGGCCAGGGACAGTCGATTAGCAAGGGAGTCTTTGAGCTGGTTGTGAATGCCGGGCCGGGCGCCGACGAACAGCAGATCATCTCCCGTGCTGAAGGGCAGTTGACCCAGCGGTGCATGCGCGCCGCTGGGTTCCGCTTTCTTCCGGGCACACCAGTCGGCCGGTTGCCTATCGAAAACGCAATCGATCTCTATTCATGGACCGGAAAGCCGCCATCCATGCGGCTGGAGTTGAACGCGCGACGCAGGTGGGGGTATGGTCTGTACGAGCGGCACACCGTGGCGGGAATCCGGGCGGACGACGGGGGCACCAACGCGGCTCTGGATCGCCGCATCTTCGCGGCACTAAGCCCGCAAGAAAAGCACCGCTATGAACAGGCGATCAACGAATGTCATAGAAAAGCTGTCGCGGCAGTATACGGCAGCGAGGGCGAGTCAATAGCGATCTCTGCGGAAGGTGACAAGGCGTTCGGGCGGCTCTTGGCGATGGTAAACGCGAATGAGAGCGTCACGCGAAGCACACGAAAGTGGTCCCAGTGTGTCCTCGCGGCGAGCGGCAGGCATTTTGCTACGCCCAACGCGATTGTCAGCTGGCTGGAGCGACTATATGCGCGGCAGGGACCGACACAAACGGTACGACAAGCGGAAGTGCGCTTGTCTGTAACAGATGGACGGTGTCAGTTCACCAGCGGAATGGCACAGGACTACGCCGCAACTGTGCGAGAGATGGCCGACGACCTACCAAAGCATGTCGTTGCGGCCTTGAGACACTCCTATGAAGAGCTTGTCGCGGCGGTAGCGAGCGCAGAAAGAATCGTCGGCCGAGAAGCAGGCGAACCGGACGATGGGCCTGGTTCCTCAATGCTCGGTAGCTGAATCATCAGGCTTAGGCTCTGGCGGCAAGAACAGCCGGTCATCGAGGTGCGCGTCAACTCTCAGACTCCTCAGCCTCGATGGACTGAAAGGGCTCCTCGCCGAGGTATGCGATCGCTTCCACCACGAAGCGGTACCGGCAGTCCAGGACGATCCGATAGCGCGTTGCGCCCGCCCCGAAGAAACTGAGCATCCCGTTGCTCATAGAGACGTCTGTACGGTCGTCTGCGGGCTGGGCGTCTATGATCGTTGCTCTTCGGCCGGCTCGTTGGCCGGTGGTCCGTTGCTCGATATGCAGTGCATGACCGAGATCCGGGTCGAGCAGCCTGCCTTGAGGCCCGTGACCGAGCCACTGCGGGGGCGTGGCAGCCTGCCCTCGTCGTCCCGAGAGAGTGTCCCGCGTAGGCTCCGATGCCCACCAGTCGCGTCCTCGGCTTATGCCAACAGCGCCGTCGTGCTGGCCGCCACGAAACTCGACGCGGTAGCAGTCGCTACCAAGCAGCCAGAGCGAAAGCCAGAAAACCGAGTTCTCTGATAGGGACGAAGGCTCAAGCGCTTCTACCCCCGGAGGCAAAGGCAACCGCGCGGCGGCGCCAAGTCGATGATTGCGCCACATGCGATAGCGGGCATAGAGCGAAAGGGGCTCCGCCAAATCACTTGCGACAGTCGGCATGGGATTCATGATAGACGCGTAGTGCTCGAATACGCGGCTCCGTAGCTCCCCCCACATCAAAGCCGCAAGGCTTGGCGATCGTCAGGCAGCACGTCTGTTGCAGTTCTGCCGTTGCAGTTGAGGTCGGAGAGCTATCTTTGCGCTCAGGGTCCTTCGGCATGGTTGGTGACGGCGGGTTGTAGCGGGCCGGCGATGATGCTGGCCTGTGCGCGCGGCGGTCGCGACTCGGCTGTTCAACGGGATCGTGCGCCCTGCAGCGCAACGATCGGCTGCCTGGCTTGTGGAGCAAGCGCCTCCTCGTGGAGTGACACTAGCTGACCGTCTCCTGCACAAGTAGCGGCGGCCACCGGCCACCCTTGGCCGGACCTCGTTCATCTACACCGGCCCGTCTATCGTCGTGGTTGCTCGGCTAGCCACTCGTCGAGCATCGGGCGGGTGAAGCGGATGTGCCGGCCGACTCGTCGGCACGGCAGCAGTCCCGTCCGCACGGCCTCGTAGACCCAGCTCGTCTTGACGTTCAGATACCACGCGGCCTGATCGGGGCGAAGAAGCCGGTCCTCCTGCAGGGCCGCCGCCGGCTGTTGTTCTGTTGATGGTGCTTGCATACGCCCATATAGACCCCTAGCGCCGCCGACCGGCCAGCGAATTTGCGCGCGCCAACCTGACGCCCTTCTACGGTGGAGTCCTGCCCGGCTGGCACGATCCTCCCATCAGCGGGCCGCAAGCCCCTGACGGCGGCGTAAAGCGCCTCACGCCCGGACAATCGGCTGGAGCCCCCGGCCCGATGCGCCTTAGCTCACCAGCCCCCGATCTCGACGCCCCCCGGCAAGGGGCTCGCCAGGACGCTGCGAATCCTGCCAACTGCTCGTGGGCGGCGCCCCTGTTCGCCGCGTAGCGACCCCCTCCACGCCCCCGCGACGCCCCCTGGGGAAATCAGTGGGGAAATTAAAACGCCACGTCCGCGAGCCTTGATACAGTGGAAACCGCTATCTAGAGCGCTTTCCGGGGATGCCGGAGGAGGGACTCGAACCCCCGACACGCGGATTATGATTCTCGTGCGTAAGGTCAGGTTCGATCGGATTCGGCTTATTTAGGCGGTATGGCTGCGGCTGAGTTCGGTTAGATCAGACGAGTTCGGGACCATTCCGGGACCATTTTTCTGTATCATCTGAGGAGTGAGCGCCGTAGCCGCACCTCCTCTGAAGCTGGCCGACCTTCAGCCGCGGCCCGTCTCCGGACACCTGCGGCGCGTCAAGCGCCAGTCCGGCGACCGCTGGCTCGTGAAGTGGCGCGACGCCGCTGGAGTCGAGCACAAGAAGGTGCTCGCCCGCGTCTGGACGAGCGCCGGGCGACCGCGCGAGGGCTACCTCACAAAGCAGCAGGCACAGCGAGCGCTTGACGAGATCCTTGCCGAGGCGCGCCGCGCCGGCCCAGGCGCGCGCCGCCGGATCGGGTCGCGGCCGACGTTCGCAGACGCTGCGAGCGAGTGGCTTCGCTACGTCGAGTTCGACCGCAAGCGTCGCGCGAGCACGATGCGCGACTACCGCCGCGTCGTCGAAAACGCGCTCGTGCCCGTCTTCGGTGAGGTCGCGCTCGACTCGCTGTCGAGCGAGATGATCGACTCCTACCGCGTCCATCTCGTCAGCGAAGGCCGCCTCTCCGCGCGCACAATCAACAAGTACCTCGTCCTCATGAACGGCATCCTGCGCCGCGCACAACGTCAATGGGGACTGACGGTCAACCCCGCGCACGGCGTCGAGCGCCAGCCCGTACGCCGCAGCGGCGAGTTCCGGGTGCTCAGCGCCGAGCAGGTGAACAAGCTCGCAAGCGTCACCGCGCAGGGCCTGCATCATCCGCCGGCAAAGCGCGAACTCACCGACGCTGAGCTCACGGCGCGCGCGATCCAGGACGAACAGGACGCCGCGTTGTTCCTCGTCGCCGCGTTCGCCGGACTTCGCCTCAGCGAACTTCGAGCGGTGCGCTGGCGAGACATCGACTTCGAGCTCTGCGTCATCCACGTGCGCCGCGCCTACACGCTCACCACCGAGGACGCGCCGAAGTCGGGGCGCGTGCGCTCGACGCCGATGGTCGATCAGGTCGCAGACGCTCTGCGGCAGCTCGCTAGGCGCGAGCACTTCACGGCGCCCGGCGAGCTCGTCTTCCCCTCGCCCGAGGGCGGCTACCTTGAGGACTCCGCGCTGCGCCGCCGCTATTACAAGGCCCTGGAGGCCGCCGGCATCGAGCACCTGCGCTTCCACGACCTGCGCCACACTTTCGGCACGCTCGCCGTCCAGGAGTTTCCGCTATCCGACGTTAGGGCGTATATGGGGCACGCCGACATCTCGACGACGATGCTCTACGTGCATCACGTACCACAGAATGACGCGGCCGCGCGGCTGTCGGCAAGGCTTGCGGGCGGCTCCGCGCCGTAGCCACCGACCAGGCTCGATCGGCTCGCACGGAGCGCAGCGACTTCGTAGCTCTTGACCCTGAACAGTCACGCCTACGGACGGAGCTACTTCTTTCTCTCCAGAAGACCTACTCAATCAAGCGAGGTGAGGAAACGCCTCCCCGAGAGCATGGCTGTACCGTCACCGAAGCTACCGTAGCTCTTGCCTGCGCTCAGCGAGAACCAGCCTTGGCGGTCATCGCTAAGAGTGCGGTTGGACGACTCTGGGAGGCTACTGATCACGCGCCTTATAAGCAGCTTTTCAATGACGCTACTACCGCGCAGCGCCTGTGGGGCTGCGTGGAGGTATCACGGGCAGTGGACAGCGCCCTTGAAAAGAAGCGTGGCGAGCTTGAAGGTCGTCCGCGAGCGGTGGCCGTGCAAGGTAATCGCATAGCGCTTCATCTTGTCTTTCGGGAGCTTGATATGACCCTTGTTGAGCCACGAGGAGAGGGGTGGTCAATACAGCTTGAGTCCGTCGCGGAGCGAACAGAAGCGCTGTTGGGTCTCATGATAAAGCACGTCGAGGCGGAGTATCCCAGCAATTACATCACCAGTCTCTTTAAGAATGCATCGCGCTGTGCCACTCTGGTCGATCTTGTGTTAAAGGATAGGCAGATAGCGTCTGAAGCGAGCTCGTAGTTGGACTGCGTCCGGGTGAGTGACGTCTCCCTCGCCCGGTTTGGGACGAAAGGCAGGCTGTGTAACACGAAGAATCGTCGGTTCGGCCTTCGAGACATTGTTCAGAGTTCGCGTGGTCTGACGCCGACATCGAGTCGAGCGATGCCGCGCAGAAGCCGCTCGTCCAGACTCACGAGTCGGCAGCCAAGCTTCTGGGCCAGCGCGACGTATTGGGCGTCGTATGTCTTCGCCCAGCCAAGTTCATCGGCGAGGCGCCACGCCGCCTTGATTAGCCCGCGCGGTGTGCGGATCTTCACCGGGGCGCTTAGGAGTCGTGTGAGCATCACCTCCGCGTGGGTCTTAGTGATCTCTTTGCGCCATGCCATCTCATGAAGCACCGAACTTGCCTCGACGGGCATGAGCTGCGGCGCGACGAGCTCGTGTCCGCGTAGCCGCGCGAAGCCGATCGGCGAGTGGCACGCGGCGACTGCGACCGAGGCGTCGATGACGAGCACGGCGGGCGTCAGTGGCCGCTGCGGGAGCGGTTCAGCGCGGCGACCCAGTTCGGCGCCGGCGAGCCGTCGTCGCCCACCTGCCAGTCATCGGGAAGCTCGGCCATCGGGTACAGCTCGTCCTCGATCCTGCGCAGGTCCCTGTCGTCGATGGTGTGGCGGTGCCCGATGAGCCGCGCCGGCAGCCGCCCAGAGCGGATCCAGCGCCGAACGGTCTCCGGGTTGCGACCCACACGGTTGGCGGCTTCGGTGACGGTCAACACGTGGATCATCGTATCTCCGGCTCCGGACCTTGCTGTCGCAACGCGAGGCGTCCGTGGCTAGCGACGACCGCTCGTGCGCGTCTGCGCCTCGGATGCATGCTGATCGACGTGCGTCTCGACGGCTCGGCGTAGTTCGGCTGCGACCGAGCGCGATTCCCGTGCGGCGAGCTCGCGGAGGCGTTCAGCGGTCTCGCGGGGGAGGCGCACCGTGAAGGCGATCTGATCGTCAGGCTGAGGCATAATGATTCATTTTGATGCGTGGCGTGTTACGCTGATGCAGAGACGATAACGATGCGGCTCCGACGCGGGCGATACCCCACGCCGGAGCCTGGACACAGGAGATGATTCCTCCCATGCCTGAGCCGCAGACTATCCCTGATCCCGTTGAGCGGTACGACGCGATCGAACGTGACGTGCTCTACCTGCTGACTGGCGCTGACTTGCCGATCTGGTCGGTGCCGGACATCGGGCGTGCGATCGAAAACCACAACGACGCCGTAGACGCGGTACGAAACCTGCAGGGCGTCGGCCTGATCCACAAGACGATCGACGGCTACGTCTTCGCCAGCCGCGCGGGCTTTCGTGCCGTGCAGATGATTGGGCAGGTCATCTGAGAACCCTGGGCGTGACGGCCGCGCTGTGCTTGCGCAGGGCGCGGCCGTTTCGCGTGTGCGCCTGCTCTCAGCCCGATAGGGGCATGACCGGCATGAGTTGTAATCCCCAACCGTCCGCGACGTCCACAAGCGCAGCCGGCGCGGGATCGGTGAGATCGAGCGGCTCGCCGTCGCCTTCGAGCTCGGCGCGACCCTCGAAGAGCGCGATGCAGGCATGCCCGTCGCGGCTCGAGGCGAAGCGGATCGCGGCTACGTCAAGGTGCTCATAGACGTCGGTGGCGATCGTCTGGGTGATGATCCGCCGGCGCGTGGTGATCTCGTGCAGATCCAGGTGCGACATGCCGTGCTCGGCGAGGAGGTGAGCATGGCGCGCCTCGATTTCGCGACGCTCGCCGGGGTCCGCGAGATCGAGCAGGCGACCTTCGTAGACGAGCGCGCACGGTACGAGCACGTTCTGTTGGCGCCAGCTTCCGGTGATCGGTGTCCGGGGTAGCGACTTGGCGGCCGCTGGCCCGTATGTCTGATGATGCTTGGCGATCACGGCTGCGTTTGGTCGCAGGTCCGCGAGCACCTCGCGCAGCGCTGTCTGCGGCGTCTCGGCGCAGTAGAGCGTGCGGTGTCGCCGGTTGAGGTCGTCGAAGCGGTGGCCCCACGAGCAGCGCTCGTGGGGAGTGAATTCCAACGGGTCGGATCGGTGCGCTACTCGCCAGAGCCCTTTCCGGCGCTCAGCGTCGCTCACCCGTCCGCACTCGCGAACTGCTTGGCGGCTCGCGCGACGTCGGTGAACTCGCGGTCTGTTGTGGCCGTGCCGAGCACCTCGACCGGTGCCTGGTCATCGAGGCGGGTGTTGGTGCCGAACAGCCACGCCTTCGCTGTCTCCCAGTCGTAGAGCTTGGCGACCATGCCGGCCGCCTTGTAACCCTCTCGCAGGCGCCGCTCGGTCAACGGCTGTGGGCGGTGCTGTCCACGGCCGATCCGTCCCACCTGTCGGGTATCGGCCAGGCCCGCGAGATGCGCGGTCAGCGCCTGACCGAGGCTCGCCTGCAGCAGCCCTGCGATCGCGCTGATGTCGAGTGTTGTCGCTTGAAGCTCGATCTCAAGCGTGCGCTCCTTCGTGAGCATATGCAAGCTCCTCCATATCGAAAGCCACTATCACACAGCCAATTTTACTCACAATCGCTCCTTCAATCCTACACAAGACTACACCACACCACATATCAGCACATGATCTACGCACTAGATGCTAGAGAACGTGCTTCGATCTGCCGCTGAGAGCCCCGTCAGACGCTGCCTGAGCCGCGTCGCGCAGGGGTCGCTGAGGGGGGCAGTGTCGCGGCGCTTCGTGGCGTGGGGCGCTCTGCCGTGTTGACGGTGGCGAAGGTCACGGCGGGCGGCGGCGGCAGGTACGCGGCCTACCTTGAGGGCAAGACCCAGCCTGCCGAGCAGGGCGACTACTACCTGCGCGATGGGGAGCGTGTCGAGGCGCCGGGCCGCTGGCTGCTCGGACCGGATGGCGCGAGCGCGCTCGGCGTCAACCCGACAGGCCCGGTGGCGAGCGACGCGTTCAAGGCGGTGATGGCGGTGCGGCACCCGGTCAGCGGCGAGCAGCTGCGCGCGGTCGGCGCGAATGGGGAGGCGGTCGTCGCGATCGACGCGACATTTTCGGCGCCGAAGTCGGTCAGCGCGGTGTGGGCGCTCTCCTCGCCGGAGCTGCGCGAGGCGATCGAGTCCGCGCACGAGCGTGGGATCGACCGCGCCCTTGCCCACGCGCGGGAGCTCGTGCCGATGGTTCGCCGCCGCGTCGATCAGAAGACGGTGCTGCGGGAGACGCCGCGCGAGATCCTCGCGAGCAGTTGGCGGCAGAGCACGGCGCGCGCGGTCGCAGGCCGTCCGCCGGACCCGCAGCTTCACTCGCACGTACTGATCCACGGTGCGCTGCGCTCGGATGGTCGTGTGGTGGCGGTCGAGTCGCGGGCGTGGATGGTGCATCAGCGGGAGATCGGCGCGGCGTATCGCAGCCAGTTCGCTGTCGAGCTCGCCGGTCTCGGCTTTCAGATCGAACGGGGGACGGGTCGTGGTGGCCGGTACTTCGAGATCGCGGGGGTGCCGGATGGTTTGCGGGAGCGTTGGAGCTCGCGGCATCGCGAGGTCGGCGAGGCGATCGAGCAGCGCTTGGCGGAGAAGCGGGCGGAGCTTGAGGCGCAGATCGCACACGGTGGCACCGCATCGGTCCAGGCCGCCGAACGCTTGGATGCCTTGGAGCGCAGCGGCCGGCTGATGCCCGGCGAGGAACGCCGCCTCGCGGTCTCCAGTCGCGCCGGCAAGGGTGAGCTGCTGACGGCCGGTGATCTCGATCGCGCATGGTGGGAGACAGCGATCGACTTCGACTTCGACGCGCGCTCAGTGCAGGAGCTGCTGCGGCCGGGCCGCGAACCGGAGCGTCCGCGCGAGATCGCCGGCGAGGTACTCGTGCGGCTCACGGAGTTCGACGCGACGTTCGCTGCCCGTGAGGCGCGCGCGACCGCGCTGGAGGTCTCAGCCGACCTCGGGCCTGAGCATGGGCTCGCGGCGCTCGACCGGCTGCGGCAGGAGGGCGAGCCTGCTCGACCTCGCAGACGGGCGCATGACCACCAGGGCGCATCGGGCGCTCGAGCGCCAGACCGTCGCGCTCGCGCAGGAGATAGCGGCGGGCCGCGGCAAGCCGGTCGATGAAATGTTCGTGAACGTCGAGACCGAGGCGCTGCGGCTGGAGCTCGCCGAGCAAGGAGCGAGCCTCGCCGCAGAGCAGGAGGCCGCGATCGGACTCGCGTCCACAGATCGTCAGCTTGTCGTGATCGTCGGGCAGGCCGGGACCGGCAAGAGCACGGCGCTGCTCGGCGTCTCCCGCGCCCATGAGCAGGACGGTCGCCGCGTGATCGTCACCAGCACCGGCGCACAGGCGGCCGAGCGGCTAGCGCGCGAGCTCAGGGATGGTGGCGTCCATGCGCGTGGTTTCTCGACCGCTTCGCTTCGCGCGAACGTGAAGCACGGCCACTTCGTCCTCGACGCGCGCGTGACGATCCTGCATGACGAGGCGGCGCTCGCCTCGACCAGGGAGCAGCGGTGGCTACTTGGCGCCGCCCGCGACACGGGAGCGAGACTGATCGAGATCGGCGATCCGCGCCAGTCCCAGGCGGTCGGCGCAGGCGGGCTGTGGCCGCGGATCGAAGCAGCCGCACGCGAGCACGGCGCGCTCGTCGAGCTGACGCGGATCGTCAGGGCGCGCGACCCTGCCGACCGTCGCGACCAATCACTGTTCCGCGCCGGCGATCACGAGCGCGCGATCAAGGGCTACATGCGCCGCGACCGTGTTGTGCTCGAGCCGGACCGCCGCCGCGCGGAGGACCGTGCGCTGGACGCCGCGCAAGCCGATCGTGTTGCGGGCCGCTCGACGCTCGTGATCGCCGAGACCTCTAACGAGCGCCTGGACATGCTCAACGCGCGCGCGCAGGCGATCCGTGCGCAGGAGCACGAGCTCGGCGAGCAGCAGCTGCCGCTCGCCGGGCGCCCCTACGGCACGGACGCTAGCGAAACGGCGACGAGGCTGACAGAAGGCGAAGGGCTCGGCGAAGAAGCCGCGGGCCACGAATCCGGCTCGCGCCTCAACGCTTCGGTCGTGGCCCAGGACGCGATCGAACGTGCAACTCTCTTGCTGTCGAGAGACTACTCGCAGATCAACGCGGCACACGCGGACGTGTTCCCGATCCCGTCGCTGGTGATGAGTAGCTTCCAAACACCCCGCCAGATGATCGAAGCGGTCAACGCTTACAACAACTGGACGGCGATGATCGACACGCAACGCCGGCTCGTGTACCAGGAGCGCCCCGCGGAACCCCTTCTGGAGTTCGGCGCTTGGTCCGGGGAAGAAATCGAAGACACGAGCGCGGGGGAAGGCAGCGAAATCTTCAATCGCGTGATAGTAGAAGGAACCAACGCGGAAGGCGATCCCGTCAGCTACGCCTACCTTGCGACGCAGTTTGACTTGGAAGAAGGAAAGGTACCTGCCGAACCGCGGTGGGAAGGCGAATTCGGCGGAAGATTTGAAGTTTCCAGCACGGCAACAATTAAAGGTAGTAAACCTACGGCCGGCGATGCAAGGGCCGGGGATGCTTACCTGCTTACCGTCCAAGGTAAGATCAACGGCTCCGGCGCTGAAGGCGGCGTTTTGTTGCCTCATCGCCTTGAAGTGATCTGGCTTGGCGCCATTGCGATACTGAACTTTGCGGCAGCGACCGAAGCGCACTTTAAGCTTGTGGTGGGGGTGCCTGCGTTGGCGGCGTCCGTGGTGGAACCCCCAATCGAAGTGCGCCTTACTAACTTCACCAAAGGCGGGACGGCCACAGCGCGAATCGAACATATTACGATCACGATCAAGCAACCAACGCTCGTTGACCAGCGCAGATTTCGCCGCACGAAGACCATCCAGGTCTCCAACGTGCTTACCGAAGCGCTCGCATACAAGCTCGCCCAAACGTATCTGGAAGGCCATGCCGCCACCCCCTACGGAGGATCGCTCACCGCCAAAGTAGGGTCCGTGCGGCGCCTTCCTGGGGGGCAACGGGTACATCCGAGCTTGCTCTGCCAGTCTGTGCAAGAACTGATCCGCGTCAGCCACGCGATCGATCCGGACACGGGCGGCGTCGGCCGCGACGGAAGGATCGCGGCTGTCGAATACACGCACGCCGGTCAGAGTGCGACCGTGACGCTCAACTCGCGGCTTCAGAACTTTGAAGCCCTGATGGCCCGTCTGGCGATTGTGGAGGAAGCGGGCTCCTGATTCGCGCAGAGGCCCCTTAGCAGGCGCGCTGGAGTTCGCCCTTCTGCCGCGCAGGCGTATCTGCCTCCAGTTGCGCGTCCAGCGCGGCCCATCCTTCTTCCACCCTATCTTGGCCTCTGATCCCCGCATCGCCGACATAGTCCGCTGCAAGGGCGCCATAAAGTTCACGCTCCCGTTCGAGGGCCTTGGCGACAGACGCGAGGCTTGGCACCTGCTTTACGGCGGCTTCCTCCTCGGCCATCTTGGTGATCGCCTTTTCCCAGAGGGTCCGATTCGTTGATGCGACCATCGCTTCATGGGTCGCTTCATACGTCGCGTCCCACCCCTGAATGACATGGATACAAGCCAAGGCGGTTTCCGTCGCGCTCGCGGATGCGGCTGTCGTCTTTTCGCGTTCGGCGTGCTTGCCGGTGGAACCACCGCACCCCACGACGCCGAGTGCAGCGGCACCGATCAGGAGCAGGGCGACGACGCGTCTCATGGTTTGTCTCCTCCGGGCGTCTCGCCGCTTCGCTCAGTGGTCATGCCGTGCCGGCGCTCCTTGACCTTCCGCGCCTCGCGGGCGTAGCCGCTCTCGCAGTGCACCGTCTTTGGTTTGGCGTGGGCTGACGCTGCGCCTGGTAGCGCGAGGGTCAGGAGGACCGCCGCGGCGAGGGTTCGTCTCATTGCCAACTCTCCTTGCTGGTTTGGACAGCCAGAAACCGTATCAGCCTCCGCGACGCTTGATATCGCAGCACCCCTGGAGTGATGGACGCTCAAACGTTACTACGTAGGAGGCCCGATGCCCGAAGCCGAGACCGAGCAGGCCCGTGACCGCAAGGCGATCGAGCTAGCCGAAGCACGCGGCCGTCGGCAGCAAGAGGTCAACGGACGCCTGCTTGAGCACGATCAGCGGTTCGCACGTATCAACGGGTCGATCGACCGGTCGGCGAGAGCCCAGGAGGCGCTTGAGAAGCGACTGAAGGGCGTGGAGGGAAAGGTGGATGGCGTGATCCAACGCATAGAGACCGAGGCGGCCGTGCAGGCAGCACGTGCGAAGGACGCGATATCCCGTCGGGACTGGTGGCGAGGGATCGGCGTCATCGCTCTCGGTCTCGCCACGTTGATCGGGACTGTGATCGCGGTGGTCCACTGATGTCCCGCCACCGTGCCTACACGCTGGGCCTTTCGCTCCTCGCGGTCCTGATCCTCCTCAACGGCCTGGTGACGGTGTACCTCTGGTCGCGTCTTGAGGGAGACGAGAGCCACGCACGGATGGAAGAGAGCCACACCCGGACGGTGCAAATCGCGGGTGGGCCGGTCGCCAAGTGTCTGCTGGAGACGATGGAGGCTGTTGAGCCGCTGCTGTTGAAGGTCCCGAGCGTCGAGAAGCCGCTTGAAGCGTACGTTCGTCTCCAGTCGGTGCGTTACCCCGGCGTCGTTTGCCCGGACGGCAAATGAGCTTTCGAAGCCATCTCCACGCTCGCGCGCACCGCCGCGAACTGGACGGACATGCGCGGATCGGCAAACAGCGGCGCACGGCGCTGATTCTCGTCGTCACGGGCCTCGGGCGCGTCTTGGCGTGGGTGAGCATGATGCTGCTCTACGTCCTGCATCTGATGTTCCCGAATGTGGCGGGGTTCACCGCAGCGCTGTTTCAGAGCGTCCCCTTCGTCGCAATGATTAGCCTCTATGCCAACGCGGCGACGGACTTCGGGCAGGTCTGCGCAAGCCTCGCGCAGTTGACGGCGGGCGACTCGCATTCGGATATCGAGCATGTACGCCGGCAGGCGGCCCTCGATACGACCGCGATCGAGCGTGACCTTGAACGCCTCGCCCAGTTGCAGCCAGGTCCCGAGAGCGACCGTCTCGCAGCGGAGATCCGGGCGCAGATCGCAGGAGCCTGATGACCGTTGCCCTGATTGCGGCGGCGTGCATGGTGGTCTCCGACATGTTGGCCGTCGTGATGGTCCAGGCGGAGGCAGCCAACCGCGGCTGGCTCGCTGGCTGGATGGACACTGCGGGGTGGTATGTCGGGATCGCGACGACGACGATCAGCGTCACCGCACTGGACGGGCGCGACCTTGCGACGAAGGTCTGGGTGCTTGTGCTCGTGGGCGGTGCGAACTTGTTCGGTACCAAGGCTGGCCAGATGTCGGGGCACTGGCTGCTGACTCGTAAACAGCCGCCGCATACCACGACGGTCCTGTTCGATCAAGAGCGACCGTAGGAGGTCTCCATGTTTCGTAAGCTTGCCCCTCTCGGGGTGCTTCTGGCTGTGCTGCTCGCCGGCTGCGGTGGCCACCCACAGACACGGACACAGACCGTCACGAGCATCACGACGGTCACCGCGCCCGCACCGCGCGTTACGTACATTCCGCCGGAAAGCTCCAGGACGCCGGAGGGCGCGAAGCCGGCTAAGCCGCCGCTGATTGGTCTAACGCCCGGCGTGGCGCTCATGCATATCGACGCGACGGGGTTGCGTCTGATCGAGAGCTTCGAGGGCTACGACCGCTGCGCCTATTGGGACCCGTATGGCCATGTGTGGACGGCGGGGTTCGGCCAGACGCAGGGCATCTTCTCGGGCTTCTGTTTCGCTGATCGTGCTGCGGCTGAAGCGAACCTAACGCTGTCCGTTGAGGAGACTTACGAGCCGTCGATCCGCGCGCTCAGCGTCAGCTTCAACCAGCATCAGTGGGATGCGCTCTGCTCGTTTGCGTACAACCTCGGCGCCGGGATCTTTATCGGCACGACCGTCGGTGCCGATCTCCGAGCCCGCTGATCGGGCAGGCGATCGCGATCGGCGACCGGCGCCCCTACAACGTCGCGCTGATCGTGCTCGACCCCGATGGCGCCGGCGCCTGGGCCACCCAGCACGGTCTCGCTGAAGCGACGCTGATGGCCCTCGCCGAGAACCCGGGCGTCCACGCGGAGATCGCGCGCGCCGTTCAGGACGCCAACGCACATCTCAGCCGCGTCGAGCAGATCAAGCGCTTTCAGGTCCTGCCCTGCGACTGGCTGCCCGGCGGCGATGAGCTGACGCCGACGATGAAGCTCAAGCGCAAGCCGATCGCGCAGAAGTACGCGACCGAGATCGACGCGCTGTATACCTGAGCCACGCCTCACCGGCACCCTGCACCATGTTCTTGACGCGCTGCCCGCTTCACGTTTGAAGCCGAGTGTTCGCTTCGCCGCGCAAAACGCCTGAAAGCCGAACCGTGCTGGCCCGCTCGTGCTCGCACATGGGGCAGACAGCAGATGCGATGCGCGCTACGAGCCTGCCCCTGGCGCGGCATGGCGAACCCTCCGAAGATTGTCCACACAATCGAGGCGCTTGAGGACTCGGTGATCCTTGAGGTCTCCAGCCGGAGCTGCACTACGTCGTTTCGACCGACGACCGCGACGGACGCTCAACTGACTCGCGGGACGCGACGGAGGCTAATCAAATCAGGGCCGCTCGGCCAGCGTATCCTGACTCCGTGCTCTCCGTCGGGACCATTCCGGGACCGTTTTCCTCGAACCGGCCCCCTTGCCGTCGCTGCTCGCTGGCTAGATTTCGGCTCTGCAAAGCCAAGTCTGGCGATGCCGGAGGAGGGACTCGAACCCCCGACACGCGGATTATGATTCCGCTGCTCTAACCAGCTGAGCTACTCCGGCGGGGAGGCGCAGTTTAGCCGCGCGGCGCGTCGCCGCCAGGTCTGCCTCACAGGCCCTGCTTCGCCGGCAGCGCCCGCACTGACGGCGAGCCGCCCAGCTCGGGCACGGCATTCTCGCCGTCCTCATCTTCGCTGGCGTACTCGGCCAGCAGGCGCCGCTCCTCGTCCCGCTTCGGGAACATGAAGAACACAAGCGTCGCCCCCGCCAGCACGGCGATCATGCCGGCCGTGTAGGCCCACTGATCCCCCTTCAGGAACGAGCTCTTAGCCGCTTCGATGATCTGGTGCTGAACCGAGGCCGGATATTGCTTGGCCAAGTCCGCGGCGCTCGAGAACGACTTGGTGAGCGCCCCTTCGACGTTGCTGTCGATGCTTTTGCCGGAGGCGACGATCGCGGCGCCCGCGGCGGCCGCGTAGCCTGCGGTCAGCAGCGCGCCGAAGATCGACTGCATGATCGCGCCGCCGAGGTCGCGCTGCAGGTCGGCGGTGCCCGAGGCCATTCCGACGCGCCGGACGGGCACCGAGGCAGTCAGCGAGTGCGAGGCGGGCGTGCCCGCCAGGCCCACCCCGATGCCGACGAAGGCGTAGCCGAGCGCCACCTTCCAGTAGGGGATCCCCTCCTTCCAGAGCAGCAGCATCGTCAGGAACCCGAGCAGCACGAACACGTAGCCGATCAGCAGCGTATGCCTGGCCCCCTTGCTCTGCACCAGCTTGGCCGAGCGCGGCGCCGCGAGCACCATGCAGGCCGCCGCCGGCAGGATCGCAAGCCCGGAGTCGACGGTCGAGTAGCTCAGCACGTTCTGCAGGAACTGCTGGCCGATGTACATCGCCCCCATCAGCGACCCGAAGACGATCACGCCGGCCACCGCGGCCACCCAGAAGGTCGGCCGTGCGGCCGCCGTCAGGTCGTAGAGCGGATTCTCGGCGCGGCGCTGGCGGATGTAGAACGCGACGAGCGCGGCGGCAGCGACGAGCAGCAGCCCGAGCACGAGGGTGCCCTCGTTCGGCACCGGCGCGAAGTTGATGCCGAGGATCAGCGCGCCGACCATGAAGATCGAGAGCATGCCGCCGCGGTGATCGACCGGCTCGGTCGTCTCGTTGACGTGGGCCGGCACGAGCTTGAGAGCCATCAGCAAGGCGATCAGCGCGAGCGGCGCCGTCAGCAGGAAGACCGAGCCCCAGGCGAAGTGCTCGAGCAGGATCCCGGCACAGAGCGGGCCAAGCGAGGCGATCGCGCCCCCGGTCGCCGCCCACAGCGCGATCGACCTGGTCCGCGCGGGACCGGACCACAGCGCCGTGATCAGCGCGAGCGTCGTCGGATAGGCCATGCCTGCTGCAAGACGCCCCGATCACGCGCGCGGCGAACAGCACCCCGACCGAGGGCGCGAGCGCCGCCAGGACGTCGGCCGGCACCGTCAGCGCCATGCCGAGGATCAGCAGCCGCTTGCGCCCGTAGCGGTCGCCGAGCGCGCCGAAGTAGAGCACCGACGCCGCCAGCCCGAGCGAGTAGCCGACCGCGATCAGGTTCAGCGACACCTGCGAGGCGTCGAAGGCCCTGCCGATCGAGGGCAGCGCGACGTTCGCGACCGCCAGGCCGAGGTTCGCGACTGCGGCGACGGCGATCAGCGCCGCGAGCACGAGACCGGCCCGCGCCGGCGCCTGGTCCTGGACGTCCGCGCGAGCGCCGGCGGCGGCGCTGGCTGGGCCTGGCGGAGCGGTCATCGCTGCGACCGTCTCATCCCGGCTGCCCGCCGCCATCGGCGGTTTCCCGCAAAGCCCGGCCGAGTTAGTCCGTAAAAGCGGCCGCAGCGTCAGCTGGGGCTGATCGCCTTCGAGCTGCCGATCGCTTCGCCTGCGCCGTTCAGCGCCTGCACCTCGACGTAGGCGGCGCCTTGCCCGTGCAGCGTGGTCTCAAAGCCGCTGCTGGACGCGCTGCCGATCGGGCTCAGCTGCGTCGGAGAGCTGCCGCCGAGCAGGCGCCAGGAGGCCACTTCGGTCGCGCCGTTCCAGCTGGCCCACGCTTCCACGCCGCCGCCGCTCTCGCGCGCAGCGATCGACGGCGGCCAGTATGGCGTCGCTTTCCATTCGAACTTGTAGGTGCGGTAGGACTCGGTTTCGAATTCTTTGTTTTTCGGTTCGGCCCACATGTGAGCGTCGTAGATCAGCTTCCCCGAAGATGCGTATTCGCTGAAGTACGGTTCCTGGCCCCAGCCGATGAACCAGTTGCCGTTTGGCATCTGCTGAACGCTGCCCTGGCTGCCGGCCTTCAAGACCGACGGATGCTTGAGTTCCTGCACGACCGAGTCGGTTTTGGCCTGATCGTTCACGGAGACGATCAGCCCCCGCGATTCGTTTTGGGAATAGGATTCACCGAACGGCGAGCCGCCGTTGTCAAAGATGCTGATGTCTCCGTCTGGCAGCGTCATCGCGTCGTGCTGGAAGGCGGTCCGGGCGCCCGGCTCCATCGTCACAGAGCTGGTCTTGCCGCCGATTTTCTCGAGCACCTGGCCGGTCTTGTCGTCTATCAGCCACAGCGCCGAGGTGTTGCGCGAGGAGAGCATCGTGGTGCCGTCTCCGCGCGGGTCGATCGTGTTGATGTGGAAGTAGTCGAACGGCCACAGCGTCGATGATTGCAGCGCCGAGGAATAGGATTCGCTGAAGGGAACGTGATCGACGCTCGTCCACTCGCGGCGCACGAGCCCGGTCTTCACGTCGAGTTCCTGGAAGCTCGTATCGGTCACCGCCGCGTCCCTGGGCCCCGCGACCGAGCCGAGATCGCAGTGGATCGTGCGAAAGACGGTCAGCACCGCCGTGTGATCGCCCTCCAGATGGAAGTCGTGCAGGTCGGCGAGGTTGCCGTTGCCGGCTTTGATGTGAAGGATCTGCCTGTAGGAGGCGTTGGCCACGACCTCTTCGCCGAGACCGAAGCCCTGTTCCGGGATGTAGCCCTGCCACCAGGTCAGCACCGGCTGGCCTTCCCAGCTCTGCACCTGCAGGTTGGTCGCCTTCATTTCGCCCGGCAGCACGTCCATCCAAACCAGCTGACCCTGCTGGGTCATGATCGTCGGCCCGTCCGGGCCCGGGCCCGAGTAGGGCGCCATGAAGATGTCCCCCGGTGAGACGCCCGCCGAGTCGGTGTTCACGAAGACGCTCGGCGGCTGCAGCTGCGGCGCCGAATGGAAGATCTGCACGCTGCCTGCTGGCGGATTGCGTGGTTTGGAGAGCTGGGTGGCGTACGGGATCGGGTCCGGATAGGCGACGTTGAAGCTGAAGGAGAAAGGCACAACGCCGGTCCCCGAGCGGATCTGGCCCTGGACGCTCACCCTCTCCCCGGATCGAAACGGCTGATCGGGCACGAAGCTCGCTCCGTCGCCCTGCGAGTAGGCCTCCAGCCGGCCCGGATGGCTGCCTGTGAAGGAGCCCGTCACGCTGAGGCTGCCGATGTCGCGCGCAGGCGCGCCGAGGAAGCTGATCTGGGTTTCGGGCATCGCGTCGTAGGAGCCGGGCAGCGGCGAGACCTGCACGCTCGTGCGCGGGAGCACGTCGGAGACGTCGAGCTGGGCGGGCACGCACTGCGCGGCGGTCGGGCCGCTGTAGGCCGCCTGCTCGTCGGCGATGCGCCGGCCGGCGAACGCGAGCGCGCCGCCGCTGAGCAGCACGATCGCGAACACCGTCCAGAGCAGCCCGCGACGCAGCCGGCGCGATCTGGGAACGTCCATCGGCTGTATTCAACCAGCAGATCCTCTGCCTCCCCGACAGCAGGCCCTCATGGTCTGCCCGCGATCGTCGGCTGCGCCCACCCTCTCAAGCCTCGGGGGCGACGTAGCGCAGCGACCCCGGCGTCGTGAGCGTCTGGCCGGTCTCGAGCAGCGTCTTCAGGCCCGAGAGGATCATCGGCCACCCGCCGTAGAGTTCGCCGTTGGCGCCCTCGGCAAGCTGGTCGTGGGTGACGGTGAGCCTGCAGGAGTCGGCAACCTGCTCGATCTCCCAGCTCACGCGCGAGGTGGCTTCGCGCCGCACGTCCTCCCCCCAGAGCGCGTTGAAGCTCTGCACGAGCCGTCTGGGCGGATCGACCTCGAGGTTCTTGCCCTCGCTGAGCGGCGCGGGCGCAGCCGGAGAACTCGCCTCATACCGCGAGCCGGGCGTCCAGTCGGAGACCACGCCGACGCCGAAGTTGTACTTGCTGCGCAGCTCCGGGTCGGTGATCGCCTCCCACAGCCGCTCGGGGGTCGTCTTTATGTAGATCTCGAAGATCTTCTCCATGCTTCTGTCCTCCAGTCGGTCCTTGAGGCCGCTGAGCGTCGCCGCCCACGGCTCTGTGTACTTGCTCACCCAGCGGTCGTGGACGAGCCTGATCGGGACGGGGTTGAGGTAGTGCAGCTTCTCGCGCCCGGAGCGTCTGCTCAGCACGAGGCCCGCCTCTTCGAGCACCCGCAGGTGCTTCATCACGCCAAAGCGCGTGATCGGCAGCCGCTGCTCGAGCTCGGTCAGCGTCTGCCCGTCGCGTGCATGCAGCGCATCGAGCAGGCTGCGCCTGGATGGGTCTGCGAGTGCCTTGAACACCTCGTCCACAAGACGAGAATACGTGACCACATGGTCACATGTCAAGTGCCGACTCGGAATCAGCGGCCTGCTGACCCGGAATTGCCTGCCGGCACTCCCTACGCCGCGAGCGCCACCACCTCTTGCGGGCGCGGGCGCACGGGCACGATCGGCCAGGCGCCCTCGACGTGCTCGGGGCGTCCCATCTCCGCGAAGTAGTCCTGCAGGGAGGCGGCCTGCTCGGCGGCCCACCCGATCTGCTCGGCGTGGAGGCTGCGCAGGTCGGCTTCCCGCAGCTCCGGAACGGCGCTTGCGAGCCTGTAGGCGACCCTGGCCGCCGCCAGGGCATCGGAGTTGGCCGAATGGGCCTCCTCGAGCCTGACGCGGTAGTGAGCGCAGACCGCTCCGAGCGTCCGCTTGCCCGGTCGAAAGCGGTCGAGATGCTTGTCGAGCACGAACGGATCGACGACGATCAGGCCACCGGGCCCTCCTACCCGCTCGACGAGCGGCACCAGACCGTGCCGGCGCGCCTCCCGATCGAGGATCGTGAGGTCGAAACGGGCGTTGAAGGCGACGATCGGCGTGCCTTCGCGCAGCCGCGCGGCAAGGATCGCGGTGATCTCCTGCACCGCCGTGCGGGCATCCATGCCCTCGCTCCGCGCATGCTCAGTGCTGATCCCGTGCACGGCGGTGGCGCCCGCGGGGATCTCGATCCCGGGATCCACCAGCCACGATCGATGCTCGCCGGCGATCGACGCCCCGACGACACTCACCGCCGCCGTCACGATCCGATCGTTCTCGGGATCTGTGCCTGTGGTCTCTAGATCGAAGGCCGCAAGAGGGCCCAGATGCCAGCTCATGGGCCAAAGCTACGCGGCGCCTCGGATGGCACTTTCGGACTGCGGTCGTACAGGCGCGGCTCCCGCTCGCCGAGACCCTACCCTGGTCGCAAAGGGCGCACACCGCCCTCGACGGGTCGATCCGCACGTACTCCACCGGCTTGACCGCAGAGGTCGAGAGCACTGCCACCAGCATCAGCAATGGTGCGATCATCGACGGCAGGCGTTTGATCAACGGCGCGCCTCCTGACATGCGGTATTGCCCGCATTCGAGGATATGCCCGGCTCAGCGCCCGTCTATCCGTGCAACCTACGGCCAGAGGCTGCAGGCTGCGTGCGGCAGCGCCCTGTCTCCGACCGGCCGCGCCGGATGCGATGCTTCGACATGCGGCGACCGGCCGCGCCGGGTCGCCACGCTTGCCCATGCGGTTCGACGTCGAGTATCCTCAAACGCCATGAGGGCTCGACTGCATGGCGGCAGGGCTGCCGGCGCGCATCAGGCCTTCTTTGGCGGCGCCCGCAGCCGCAGCGGCGAGCATCGACTCAGCGGACTTCCGGGCGGCGCCTTGACGCTGGGAGTCGGGCTCGTGCTAGCGATCGCCGTCGTCGCAGTCGCGGCCGGCGCGATCGCCGGCAACAAAGGCGGCGTCGGCTCGCTGCTGAGCTCGACCTCTCCCGGCAGCGCTCCCGCAGCGCCGGCCAAGCCGCTTGGCCAGACCAGGATCCTCGGCATGCCGCACGCAAACGTCGGCAACGGCACCGAACTGCTGAGGGTCACGATCTCGGGCCAGCCGGCCCCCGGCTCGGCGCACCCGACGCTCAGCCCGAGCGGCAACGGCTCCTGGACGAGATCCTCCAGCGGGTGGGTCTTCAAGGCGTCCTCGACGCTTTCGCCCTGCTCCTCCTACCGCCTGACGGTGCCCGCGGCCACGACGGCGCTCGACTACACCGCGCTCGGCCACCGCAGGAGCATCTCGCTGAAAGTCGCCTGCCCATCGACGCGGGCGTTGCAGCAGGCTCTGGCGCGGCTTGCGTACCTGCCCGACTCGCTGCACGCCGCTCGCGGCGCGAAGGTCTCGCACGGTGCAATCGGTGCCCGCCGGGCCGCGCACCTGCTCTACGAACCGGTCGCGGGCGCGCTGCGCTCCGATGTCGCCTACGCCCCGCCGCTTGCCTACGGCCGCATCGACAGCACGACCAAGGGCGCGCTGATGGTCTTCCAAGAAGACCACAAACTCGAACCCGACGGCGAACCGGGGCCGGCCACCTGGGACAAGCTGCTGGCGGCCGTCGCGAACAACTACCGCGACCCGCAGCCCTACACCTTCGTCACCGTCACCGAGTCGCTGCCCGAGACGCTCGAGGTCCACAAGGGCAATCGCGTGGCGCTCAGCACCCCCGCCAACACAGGCGTCCCTGGAGCCGAAACCGAACAAGGCACGTTCCCGATCTATGCGCGATACACCTCGACGACGATGGTCGGGACCGACCCGGACGGCACCAAATACGACGTTCCCGACGTGCCCTGGGTCAACTACTTCAACGGCGGCGACGCCGTGCACGGCTACGAACGCGCCGGCTATGGCTACCCCCAGTCAAACGGCTGCGTGGAGCTTCCGATCTCCACGGCGCAGACCGTCTTCGGCATGCTGCGCCTGGGCGACATCGTTGTGGTCTCCTAGGCCGTGGCAGCCGGCCGGTATTCCCTGGTGCCGGGGTGCTGCTCGAGCAGCCCGATCGCCCGCAGCGTGCGCGCGTAGCGATGCGCGGTCGATGGCGGCAGATCGAGCTCTTTGGCGAGCTCTGAGATCGTGCGCCACTCGCGCTGCGGCGAGTAGCAGGAGAGCAGCGCGAGCCCTCGCAGCAGCGACTGGGAGAGGCTGGGGGTCATCCAGCGCCGCCTGCAGCGCCCGCCTTGTCGCCTCGCGCAGGTTCTCGGCGGAGGCGCCCTTGCCGTCGGGCTGATGAGCGTGGTCGAGAGCGGCCATCAGCAAGCTCTCCGACGTTCCCTTCGGTTGACGGGTGGCCGCTCGCAGCACGTGATCGACCTGATCGTGCGTGAGCGCAATCGCCACTCCCTGATCTGCTGCTGAGCTCTGTCGGTGCCGCGGTGCCATCTGCCTCCCTCATGCATGCCGAAGATGTATTCGCCCTACCACGAAGTAATAGTGCGTGCCCGCACAATACCCTCGAAAACCATACGCCAGTCGGAGCCGATCGGATCAGCCGCTTACAGAAGCGTTACGCAATTGCCGTAAAAGCGTCAATGACCGGACCGGCGCGCAGGCGCCGCCGATCGCGCTCTGATAGACCGGAGACGATGGCCGGCACTCGACAGAGCCTCCACGGCCGGCGGCGCAGGCGCCTGCCGCACATCGACCGGCGCGTGGGCATCGCGCTCTTCGCGCTGCTGGTGATCGGAGTGCTGGCAGCCGCGGTCAGCAGCCTCGAACTGGGCAAGGTCACCCATGCGCTGGTCTCGGCCCACCTGCAATGGCTCGCGGCGGCGCTGGCGGTGATGATGAGCTCGCTGTTCGCGCGATCTGTGTCTTGGATGGAGGTTCTGCGGGCCGCGATCCCGGATGTTGCGATCAACCGGCTGGTCGTCGTGCGCGCGACGATGATCGGCGTGCTCGGCTCAGCCGTCTTTCCCGGCCGGCTCGGCGAGCCCTCGCGCGTTGTGGTCGTCTCCAGGCGACTGCCCGGCTCCACGGTCAGGATGCTGCCGGTCGTGGCCGGGACGGTCTTCTCGCAGACGCTGATCAACCTCGTAGCGCTCGCAATCCTGGCCGCGATCACGCTGCGCAGCGTGGCGCACACCAAAGCCTCGGCGCTGGAGGCGGCGGTGCTGGTGCCGCTGCTGATCGTCGCGCTGGTGCTGCTCATCCCCCGCTTGCTGCGGCTGGCCACGCGCTCGCGCAGGCCGCGGGTGCGCGCCGGCGCGCTGGCGAGCATCAGGATGCTGCAGCTCGCAAGGCAGGGACTGGCCGTGTTCGCGCGGCCGCGGCACGGCGTCCCCGCTATCGGCTTTCAGCTGTTTGCCTGGGCGCTGCAGTGGTGCTCCTGCTACCTGGTGCTCGTGGCGCTGAACCTGCAGTCGCACACCGGCGCGGCCGCGGCGGCCGCGGTGCTGCTGGCGGTCAACGTGAGCGCGGTGGTGCCGGCGACGCCCTCCAACGTCGGGGTATTCCAGGCCGCCTGCGTCGGAGCGCTGGCCCTCTTTGGCGTCGGTTACGGCCCCGCGCTCGCCTACGGGATCCTGCTGCAGGCCGTGGAGCTAGTGACGGCCATGAGCCTGGGGGTGCCGGCGCTGCTGGGCGAGGGCATGACCTGGAAGGACATCCGCAGCGCGCGAGAGGTCGAAGAGCAGGCCGCGCGGCCGGCCGACCAGCAGGCCGCCGAGGAGCCTTAGACCATCGCCCGCAGCGACTGCTTCAGCGACTTCGTCGTCTGCAGCACAGCGGTGGGCTCGTAGCCGCAGTGGGCCATGCAGTTCTCGCAGCGCGGGTCCTTGCCGCGCCCGTAAGCGCTCCAGTCGGTGGTGTCCAACAGCTCCTGGTAGGTCTTGGCGTAGCCGTCTGACATCAGGTAGCAGGGCCGCTGCCAGCCGAACAGCGAGTAGCTGGGGATCCCCCACGCGGTGCAGTCGAAGTCGGCTTTGCCTTCGAGGAAGTCGAGGAACAGCGGGCTGTGGTTCAACCGCCAGCGCTTGCGCCGGCCTTCGCCGAAGGCGTCCGCGAAGAGCTTGCGCGTCTGCTGCACGCCGAGGAAGTGCTCCTGGTCCGGCGCCTTCTCGTAGGCGTAGGCAGGCGAGATCATCATGTCGTTGACTTCGAGGTCGTCGTTGAGGAAATCGAGCACCTCGGCGATCGTCTTCGGCGAGTCGTGGGTGAAGAAGGTCGTGTTGGTGGTGACTTTGAACCCCGCCGCCTTGGCGGTCCTGATCGCCGAGACCGCCTTCTCGAAGACGCCCTCCCTTTCCACGGAGGCGTCGTGACGCTCCTTGAGCCCGTCGATGTGGATCGCCCAGGAGAAGTAGGGACTCGGCGTGAAGTTCTCCAGCTTGCGCTCCAGCAGCAGCGCGTTCGTGCATAGGTAGACGAACTTCTTGCGCTTGATCAGCTCGCCGGCGATCTCGTGTATCTCGGGGTGGATCAGTGGCTCCCCGCCGGCGATCGAGACCATCGGCGCGCCCGTTTCGAGCACCGCGCCGACCGCCTGCTCGACGGGCATGCGCCTGCGCAGGACGTGCTCGGGGTGCTGGATCTTTCCACAGCCGGCGCAGGCGAGGTTGCACTGGAACAGCGGCTCGAGCTCGACGATCAGCGGGAACTTCTCGCGTTTGGCCAGACGCTGCTGAGCGAGGTAGAGGCCCATCCGTGCGCGCTGCCTGATCGAAACCGCCATGAACGCTTACACCTCGCTTTCGCCGCCGGGGGTCGGCTCGCCGCCGTCTGCTGGCGACCCGTCGCGCAACAGTGTATGCAACCCGCCCTGGTAGGCCCCCTGCTGCAACACCGCGGCGGTCTTGCGCAGCGCCGCCCCGGCTCGCAGCGCCAGCGGCACCATCCCGGGCCGAAACAGCTCGCGGTCGGGCGTGTCGAGCACGATCCGCACGACCGCGAACGGCCGCAGCGCCGCGCCTGGGGCAAGCCACACCGACTCCATGTTGACCGCCGCCGCGCCGCCCCGGCGCAGCTGCTCGCGGCGCTCCCCGAGCGCCAGTTTGCCCACGCAGACCACCGGCGCCATGTGCACGCTCAGGCCGCTGCGCGAGAGCATGCCGGCGAGCCGCCGTGCGCCATTGCACTGCACGCTGGCCTGTGCGTGCCCTTCGTCGTCGGTCGCGTAGACGCGGTCGGCGACGACGATCTCGCCCGGCTGCAGATGCCGCTCCAGAGCCCCGCAGAAGCCGACGACGAGCAGCGCGTCCCCCGGAAGCCTGCTCAGCCGTGCAGCGGCTGAGGCCGCGTTCGCCGGCCCCATGCCGGTCCTGTGCACGTGCGCGCCACGCGCGCCCCAGGCCACCAGGCGCGCCTCGACGTGCATCGGCGCCGCGAGCAGCAGACGGGTCACAGGCGCGCCCTCGCTAGCGCGCCGGCTCCGCGCCGCGCCGCACCAAGATCTGCCAGCACCGTCCGGGCCGCAGCGTGGCCGCTCAGCACGGCGCCCTCGAGCGTCGCGGGCCAGCCGGTGGCTGTGTAGGCGCCGGCGAGCGCAAGGCCCGGCACCGGCGTGCGCGGCCCGGGCCGCAGCGCCCCCACGCCGGGCGAGGCCTTGAAGGTCGCGGCGTGCTCGCGGGTCACCAGCAAGCGCTCGACGCGGGCGCCCCGCGCGCGCGGAAGCAGCCGCTCGATCGCGGGCAGGTAGCGACTGCGCAGATCCTCGACCGAGCGGCGCATGTCCGCCACGGCGCCCGAGAGCGAGACCGCCAGATACTGGCTGCCGGGCGGGGCGCCGCCGGCCCTGGTGCGATCGAAGAGGTATTGCACGGGGCTTTCCACGCTTGCGGCGAAGGGCAGCTCGGTCACCTGGCGGTCGTAGAGGATGTGCAGGTTGACGATCGGGCTCGTGCCGATCGCCCGCAGGCGATGCGCGATCTCACCCGCCTGCGAGGGCAGCAGCTCCGCCGTGCGCAGGTGCGGCAGCGCCAGGATCGCGGCGTCGCAGGCGAGCGCTTCGCTCTCGGTGCCCGCTCCGCCGCCGACCGTCAATCCACCCTCGCCGGGCTCCACCGAGCGCACGCGCCAGCCCAGCCGCACATCGACGCCGGCTCGCTGCAACGCCGCCAGCGCCGGCTCGCCGACGATCGCGCGCAGCGGCGCTTCGTGAAAGCCGACGTCGCCCGCCTGCGCGCTGCTCAGCAGGCCCTGCTGGAAGACGAAGGCGCCGAGCGCCAGCGAGGCTTCACGCGCCGGCACGTTCAGGGTGGGCAGCGCGATCAGGTCCCACAGCGCCTCGATCGCGTGGGCGCTCTGGCGATGGGCGCCAAGCCAGCGGCCGAGCGTCTGCGCATCGATCGCCGGGTCGGAGGGGTCGATCCGACCGATCGCCGCCGCGGCCACGGCGGCGGAGAGCCGTTCCCTGACCGAAAGCGGCCGATGTGAGAGCAGTGCGCCCGCCAGATGCAGCGGTGCCGGCAGCCGATTGCGGCGAAGCGTCCCGCGCCCCCCGCCGGGTGAGAGCACCGGGATCTCCAGGCGCGCCTGCACCCGTGTAAGGCCCGCGCTGCCAAGGCGCGCGAGCAGCGCCCGATAGGCGATGCAGCAGCGCAGGAAGACGTGCTGGCCGTTGTCGATGCTGAGACCGTCCCGCTCCACCGAGTAGGCGGCGCCGCCAAGCCGCGGGCGCACCTCCAGCAGCACCACCTTCGCGCCGGCGTCGGCGCAGTCGAGCGCCGCCGCGATCCCGGCCAGGCCACCCCCGATCACGGCGACGGTGGCGCCGGCGCCCAGAGAGCGCGAGCCCACCTCGGCGCTCATGCGATCCGCTTGCGCCGGCGGTGAGCGGCAACCCGGTCGGGCACCCTCAGATCACCCTTTCGGCGGGATGCTGCTCGGGCACCTTGCGCGGCCGCAGCACGCTGCGCAGCGCCACGAACGCCTTCGAGCGCACCGGCAGCGACATCCGGCTCGCGAGCGCGAGGTCGGGGTGATCCTGGATGCGCCACAGCAGCTTGCGGTAGATGCCGGTCATCGCCATCACGCAGGCGGCGCTGCGCCTGTCGAGCAGCGGCACGAGCGCCATCCCGCGATGAAACCAGTCGTGCGCGCGCAGCGCCTGGAAGCGCATCAGCGCGAACAGCTGCCCGACGTCCTCGCCGCCGAAGCCGGCGACCACCGAGGCCTCGGCCACCGCTCCCTGCCTGGCCAGCTCCAGCACCTCCGCGGCGCCGATCGCCCCGTCGTCGTGGAGGTGATAGCGCACGAGGTCCTCGCTTGGCAGGTACACGCGCCCGCGCTGCGCATCCTCGCGCAGGTCGCGCAGGATGTTCGTCAGCTGCATCGCCACGCCGAGGTCGTCGGCGAGCGTCCAGGCCGAGTCCAGGTCGTGGGCGCCGAAGATCGCAAGGCAGAGCCGGCCGATCGAGCCGGCGACGCGGCGGCAGTAGAGCACGAGCTGATCGAAGCTCTCATAGCTTTCCCCCACCACGTCCATCTTCACTCCGTCGATCAGAATCCTCAAGCGCATCCAGCGGCAGCGCAAAGCGGCGCTGCGCATCCGCGAGCGCGATGGTGACGAGATCCTGCGCGTCCCCCGCGGCCAGCTCGGTGAGCGCGGCTCGCTGCTCCTCCAGCAGCCGCAGCTTCTCCTCGCTCTCGAGCTCGCCGTCGCCGATGTCGTCGATCCGACGCGCGAACGCATAGACCGCGCACATCGCATGGCGCTTGCTCGGCGGCAGCAGCGCGATGCCGTAGTAGAAGTTGGCGGCGGCGCGGCGCGTCAGCTGCGCACAGTGACGGTGCGCCTGCGCAAGCGATGCGCCGCCGGCGCTCGTGACGCTCATGCGTCGCCCCCGCCCCGCCGAGCGCGGCGACGCTGCTCGAGCACCGTGAACAGTGCGCGCACCCGCGCCCGGTTGCCGGCCTCGGGGGGCCCGGCGAGCACGTCGAAGCCGGCCCGCTCCACCGCCTGTGCAGCCGCACGGCCACCCGCGATGAAAGCCGCGACCGCCAGCCGCGGGCGCCCGCGCATCGTGTCCAGCAGCGGCGCGCCCTGCTCGAGCAGCTCGTGCGCGCGTCGCACCTGAAGCGCGACCAGCGCCCGCACCGCCTCGCCGGCGTGCTCTGCGTGCAGGTCCTGCTCGGCGACCCCGCAGGCGCGCATGTCCTGCGCGGGCATGTATATCCGCCCGCGCGCGAGGTCCTCGGCGACGTCCTGGCAGTGCTCGATCAGCTGCAGCGCCGTGCAGATCCGATCAGAGAGCGCGACCCGCTCGGGGCTGGCAAGCTCGAAGACCCCCAGCACGAGCTCCCCGACCGGATTGGCAGAGAGCACGCAGTAGCCCTGCAACTGCTCCCAGCTTTCATAGCGGACGACGCTCTGGTCGACGCGGTTGGCCTCGATCAACCGCAGGAACGGCTCGCGCGGCAGCTCGCACTGCCGCAGCGTGGCGCCCAGCCTCTGCATCAATGCATGGCTCGCCCTCCCCGCGTAGGCGGCGTCCAGTTCCTCTTGCAGCCATGAGAGCGCCGCCAGGCGGTCGCCCGGCGCCTCGTCTCCAAGCTCGTCGACCAGGCGCGCGAACCCGTAGATCGCGAGCAGGTGGCGGCGCGAGCGGCGCGGCAGCAGGATGCTCGCGACGGGGAAGTTCTCGCCGCCGGCGCGCGCCATCACCGCCGGGGCGGCCGGGAGCGCCGGGGGCACCAGCTTGGCCCTGGCGGGCGGGGCGGATGCGGCGTCCCGCGCCGTGGCGATCACCTGCCGCGACTCCGCAGGCAGCGCCCGAGCGCCATGATCGGGAACGAGAGCCTGTAGAGGTGGTAGTTGATGTAGTAATAGGAGGGAAAGCCGGTGCCGGTGTACTGCGGCTCGGCCCATCCGCCGTCGGGCCGCTGGGTGGCCACCAGCCAGTCGATCCCGCGCCAGATCGCCTCGGTCTCCTCGCCGGCGGCGTGCAGCGCCAGCAGCGCCCAGGCGGTCTGCGAGGCGGTCGAGGGGCCGCGCCCGATCCAGGCGGGATCGTCATAGGAGCGCGGGTCCTCACCCCAGCCGCCGTCTTCGTTCTGGTGCTCGTAGAGCCAGCGCACCGCGCGCCGGATGCAGAGGTGATCCCGGGGCAGCCCGGCGGCCACGAGCGCGGGCACCACCGCGCCGGTCCCGTAGACGTGATTGACCCCCCAGCGCCCGAACCAGGATCCCCCGGCTCCTGGCAGCGCAGCAGCCATTGCACGCCGCGCTTGACGCTCTCGCGCTGAGCGAGCCCGAGCGCTGCGAACATCTCGACCACGTGGGCGGTGACATCCGCGCTCGGCTCGTCGATCACCTCGCCGAAGTCCAGGAACGGCATCTCGCGCACGAGCGTCCTCACATTGTCTGCGTCGAAGGCGCCCCAGCCGCCGTCGGCGCTCTGCATCCCCTCCGCCCACGCCACCGCGCGGTCGATCGCCGCGCGAACCGGGGTGCCCTGCGGCGGCTCTGCGCGCATCAGCGCGAGCACCACCTCGGCGGTGTCGTCGAGGTCGGGATAGTTGTCGTTGGCGAACTCGAAGGCCCATCCGCCCGGCGCGAGCGCCGGCCTGCGCACGGCCCAGTCGCCGGCGATCTTCACCTCCTCGGCGGCAAGCCAATCGGCGGCCCGTGCGAGCGCCGGCTCACCCGCGCTCACGCCCGCGTCGGCGAGCGCGATCAGCGCCAGCGCCGTGTCCCACACCGGCGACTGGCATGCCTCCAGGCGCCTGGTGGCGCCTTCCTCGATCATGAACGTGTCGATACCCTCGATGCCGCGGCGCATCACCGGGTGATCGAGCGGATAGCCGCGCAGCTGCAGCGCCATCAACGAGTAGACCCACGGCGGCTGAATGCCGCCCCAGCTGCCGTCGGCCTCCTGGCGACGCACGATCCAGCTCTCGGCACGGCTGAGCGCAAGCGAGCGCAGCGGCTTGATCGGATGGCGGTCGTACGCGCGCAGCAGCCGGTCCAGGCGCGCGAGCCAGGCGCCGCGCCGCGAGGTCGGCGCCAACGGGCGCCAGGGCTGGGAGCCGTGGAGCTCGTTCAGGTCGAAGTCGAGCCTGCGGCACGGCTTGCAGGTCAGCACCACTGAGAGCGCGACCACGGTCTGGCGCGCCCAGCAGGCGAAGTCGTAGACGTTCAGCGGCACCCAGGAGGGCAGCAGCACGATCTCCGGCGGCAGCGCCGGCACCTGCTCCCAGGACCAGAGGCCGAACAGCGCCATCCACACGTGCGTGAACACGCGCGCGTTCTCCACCCCGCCTTCGCGGCGGATGTGCTCGGCAGCGATGCTCATGTGCGGAGCCTGCGGATCGTCGCCCGCGAGCTTCAGCGCCCAGTAGGCCTCGACCGTGGTGGAGAGGTCCGGCGAGCCGCCGTGGAAGTTGGTCCAGGTCCCGTCCTCACATTGCTGGGAGCGGATCCAGGCGGCCGAGCGCTCGGTCTCATCGGCGCGGCGGATGCCGAGGAACTGCCGCAGCAGGATGTCCTCTGCGTCCATCGTGACGTTGGTCTGCAGCTCCGCCTTCCACCAGCCGGTCTCGCTCTGAAGAGAGAGCAGGTGCTCGCATGCGCGCTGCAGCGTGACCTCTGCCTCGCTTCCAGCCTGCACGATCGGCGAAGACATGACTCGGAAACCTAGAGCTTCCAGAGGATCGAGGTCATCTTCACCGCCATCTAGCCGCCCCTTCGAGCCACCGCGGACGCGAGCACGTTGGTTTCTCCGCTCGTCATGCCGGCAGCCCGCAGCGTCACGAGCGACACCCTCTGCGGCCGCGGCGAGATGTATCGATAGACGAGCTCGCCGTTGAAGTGCAGCCGCTGCACGAGCGTGAATCCCGGTGCGGGCGGCACGAGCGCCGAGGCCAGCAGCGGCTTGTAGCCGACCTTGTCGATCTCCGAGACGGCAAGCGACGATGTGGATGGCGGACGCAAACCGGGAGCGTAGTACTCGATCGGCGCCGATCCGAGGTGCGTGCTCACCACCGCGAGCGCCGCGGCGGTGCGCGGGGCCCCGGCGCCGCCCTTGGCCCCGGGCGTGACGGCCGCCGCCACCTTGCTCCAGTCGCCGCGCTGCAGCCGCGGGGAGAGGTCCACGTCGATGCAGATCGCAAGCAGCGCAAGCGTCGCGAGCGCCGCGATCCCCATACCGATCCGCCCGGTCGCACTCGCGCCGATCACGATCGCCAGCAGCACGGTCACGGGCACCATCGCGCCGATCAGGTTGCGCGGCGCCATGTAGTCCGCGCCGGCGAGCGCAAACAGGATCGGGGTCAGCACGCCGCAGGCCGCAAGCGCGAGCATCATCAGCGCCCCGCCGCGCTCTGCCGCGCAGAGCCCGCGCCGCAGCCCCCAGAGAAGCCCCGCGATCAACGGCAGCGCGACCAGCAGCTCGACGCCGTGCCCGAGCGGGGCGCCCGAGTAGCCGGTCAGGAAGTACTGCGGGATCGCTTCGATGCGGCTGCGCAGCGCCCATTCTCCGATCCACTGCGTGCCTTTGCCGCCCTGGCCGAGCACGAGCGGGATCAGCGCGAGCCCGACGATGCCGATCGCGCCCACCGCCGGCACGGCGCTCGCCCAGCGCTCCCGGCGCCGCAGCAGCCACAGCGACATCGGCACTAGCAGGAACACCGCGAAGTAGTGGGAGAGCAGCGCCAGGCAGCCAGCAAGCGCAAAGAGCGCCATTCGACGCGCGCTCGGCACCCGCTCTGCCCTGATGAAGCAGAGCACCGCAAGCGCGGCCGTGAGCGCGTAGAGCTCATACGCGCGCGCCTCCTGCGAGTACCAGACGAACAGCGGGTTTGCGGCCGTGAACGCCGCCGCGATCAGCGCCACGCGCCTGCCCACGAGCTCGCGGCCGATCTCGTAGACGACGGCGACCAGCGCGATCCCGGCCAGCGCGGAGACCATCCGCATCGCCACCACGCCGGTGCCGAAGATGCGCGTCCAGACCCAGATCAGCACGTACCACAGCGGCGGCGTGTTCTCGGTGTGGGCCATCGTTTCCATGCTCGCCACGAAGCTCGGATGCAGCACGTGCACCGGCGTGAAGGCCTCGTCGAACCAGAAGCTCTGCAGGCCGAGCGTCGGCAGGCGCACGAGCGCCGCGAATAGCAGGACCGCCGCCAGCGGCAGCCAGCCCGGCAGCGTGCGCGCCAGGCGAGCGGCGCCGGCGCCGCTGCCGGCGCCCGTCGCAGGCTGCAGCCCGGACGCGGAGGGCGCCGTCGCAGCCCGCATGTCAGTCGTGGAATCCCTTGGGCGCCGCGCTCGGCAGGCCCGGCGGCGGCGCGTAGGTGCAGAAGTGTGCGCTGACGGTGGAGCCGAAGCACCCGTAGCGATCATTTGGACCGAGCGGCAGGTACATCGGCAGGTAGAAGCCGCCCACCACCTTGCGCCTGTTGCTGGCGACCGGCCCTTCCAGCATCACGCACAGCCGCACGCTCGGCTTGGACTTGGATTCGACGACGCTGCCGCAAGCCGTGTCGTTCGTGGAGTAGGAGGCGAGATCCTGTTCGATCGCGACTTCTTCGTCTTTGAGATCGGTCACGTGCCGCCAGGTTTCGATGTCGGCCGTCAGCCGGTCGTCGACTTTCACCTCGCGCGTGAGGTCGTAGACGCTCGCGACCGTGATCAGCGCGGCGATCACCAGCAGCACGATCGTCTCGATCTTCCACCTCGTGCCCTTGCCGCTCATGTCTTTGCCGCCGCGAGCGAGAACAAGGGTGAGAGCTGGTGGATGATGTACAACGTCTGGATGGCCAGCACCGCGATCAGCAGCCGGCGTTCGCGCGAGACGATCCCCAGCGGCAACCCCCACAGCGTGTACCAGGCCAGCAGCCACGGGCTCGTCACCGCGATCGCCAGCAGCGCCCAGCCGGAGGCCGCGATCCAACTGTAGCCGCGCCATGTGCGCCACATCAGGTAGAGCACGAACACCGCCAGCAGCCCCTTCAGCAGCGTGTGGTCCTCCGGGAAGACCCCCGGCTTGCCGAGCAGGTGCGCGAACTCGGTCGGAAAGCCGTCCGAGGAGACATATGAGGAGTCGCGCGTGAGCACTTCGAAGAGGTCGGCGCCGTGGACCCCGAAGAAGGCGAAGCCGAGGCCGACGCCGACCACGGCTGCCGCCGCGGCGCCCATGATCAGCCGCGGGCTGCGGCGCGAGAGCACCATGAAGGGCAGCAGCGCGATTGCGGTCGCCTTCACGAACGCGCCCGCGATCACCGTCACGCCCGCGCTCGCTTCTTTGTGGTCGAGCGCCAGCGTGACCGCCCCCATCATGAAGGCGATCATCATCAGGTCGTTGTGGGCGCCGCCGAAGCCGTAGATCAGCCACAGCGGGTTTGCGCCGAGCACGATCAGGCCCGGCACCGGGTTCATTTTCAGCTGCTTGGCGCAGCGCCAGGTGAACCACAGCGTGGCCGCGACCGAGAGCAGCGCCTCGATCTTCATCGCCCAGACCGAGGCGATCAGGCCGAATGCCGCGCCGGGCAGGCTGATCAGCGTGTAGAGCGGGCCGTAGGCGGTGGTCGCGGTCAGCCAGTCGCCGCCGACGTACTTGTAGATCGGGTCGTTGAAGAGCGAGACCGGCCCGTGCACGTAGGGGTTCACGCCGTGCACCGCCATCCGCGCGTAGGCGATGTAGCTGAAGACGTCGGTCGAGATCATGATCGGCGCCACCAGCACCAGCGCCGTCAGCGTGCAGACCAGGCCGATCGCGAACCGCTGGCCGAGCCGCCGCGAGCAGGCGATCAGCCCCACGTATGCGCAGGTGAAGATCAGCAGGCAGATCAGGAAGAGGTGATATTCGAGCGTCGAGCCGAGGCCCATCAGCCATTTGCTCATGCTCGGCGAGGGCGGCAGCAGCGGCGACTTGCCGGCGGCGCTGTCGATCACGATCAGGCCGAGCGCGCCGACCATCGCCAACGCCAGGCCGATCGCCAGCGGCGGGGTCCCCCGCGCAGCGCGCTCGCCACGCATGCCCGCCAGCAGCGAGCGCCGCGGCGGCGCGCTCGCGCTGCCCGCCTCCAGCGCCGAGGAGCTCGCGAGCGCGGGTGTGGATGTTGTCGGTCTTGAACGCAAGTGGGGCGTGAGCTGTGGTTCTGTTCAGCTGCCGGCGGCGTCCTCGAAGCGCAGCACGTCGATCGCTCCGGTGAGCCCGAACACGCGCTGAACCGCGGCGTCGCCGGGCCTCAGCACGAGCTCGCCTCCGCGCTCCTGCGCGCGGGAGTTGGCCGCGAGCAGCAGGCGAAGACCCGTCGAGTCTATGAACTGCAGGTCGCGAAGGTCGATCACGAGCCGTCCCGGTGCCTGTCGCTCGATCTCCAGCAGGCTGCTCTCCAGGGCCGGCGCGCCGGCCAGGTCGAGCTCGCCGTGCAGCGCCAGGCAGCCTGTGCCGTCCTGCATCGAGTCTGGATATGGAGAGGCCGCCGGGGCCGGGCAGGGTCTCGGTCATCGCGCCGACTCTAATCTACGCGCAGGACCGCTCGTGGCAGCAGGCGCATTCCACCGAGCCCGAGCGGCGCGGCCGCGGCCGGCGCTCAGAGCGACGCCCAGACCGTCTTGGTCTCCAGATAGGAGTCCAAGCCGACGTGGCCGTGCTCGCGTCCCACGCCCGAGGCCTTGAACCCCCCGAACGGCGCCGCCGGGATCCGAGGCGCCCCAGCAGTTGATGTACACCGAGCCGGCGCGCAGCATCGCGGCCAGGCGGTGCGCGGAGCCCAGGTCGCGGGTCCAGACGCCCGCCGCCAGGCCATAGTCGCTGTCATTGGCACGGCGGGCGACTTCCTCCAGCGAGTCGTAGGGGCTGGCCACCAGCACCGGGCCGAAGATCTCCTCGCGGCGATCCGCAGCTCGTCGGAGGTGGTCGCAAACAATGTCGGCGCCACGAAGTAGCCGCCGCTCTCGCCGAGCGCCGCCTCGCCACCCGCCAGCAGCTGAGCGCCTTCCTGCGCTCCCGACTCGATGTAGCCGAGCACGCGCTGCTGCTGCTCGGCCGAGACCAGCGGCCCGAGCTGAGTCTGCGGATCGAGGCCCGCGCCCAGCCGCGCCACCGCAGCCCGCTCGGCCAGCACACCCGTCACCTCATCGAAGCGCTCCGCCGGGACGAACAGGCGCGATCCCGCGTTGCATGCCTGCCCGGAGTTGAAGTAGATCGCCTGGAAGGCGCGCCTTGACCGCCGCGTCCACGTCGGCGTCGGGCAGGATGATGTTCGGCGACTTGCCGCCGAGCTCCAGCGTCACGCGCTTGAGCGCCGCGCCGGCCTTGGCGCCGATCTCGCGGCCCACGGCCGTCGAGCCGGTGAACGCGATCTTGTCGACGCCCGGGTGATCGACCAGCGCCGCGCCGGTCTCGCCGTCGCCGGTCAGCACATTCAACACACCCGGCGGGAAGCCGACCTCCAGCGCCAGCTCGCCTAGGCGCAGCGCGCTGAGCGGCGTCTGCTCCGCCGGCTTCAGCACGATCGTGCAGCCGGCCGCAAGCGCCGGCGCGATCTTCCAGGCGGCCATCAGCAGCGGGAAGTTCCACGGCACGATCTGCGCGCAGACGCCCACAGGCTCCCGGCGCGTGTAGCAGAGGACGTTCGGGGCCAGCACCGGCAGTACGGCGCCCTCGATCTTCGTCGGCCAGCCCGGCGAAGTAGCGCAGATGCGCGACCGCGCCGCCGACATCGACCACCTGGGCGAGATTGGCGGGCTTGCCGTTGTCCAGCGACTCGATCTGCGCAAGCTCCTGCGCGTGCTCCTCCACCGCGTCGGCCAGCGCCGCGATCAGCCGGCCGCGCTCGATCGCCGGCATCGTGGCCCACGGGCCGGTCTCGAACGCCTCGCGCGCGGCGGCGACCGCGCGGCCGACATCCTGGACGCCCGCATGCGCAACGGTCGCGATCGGCCGGCCGCTGGCCGGGTCGAGCGTCTGGAAGGTGCGCCCGTCGGCGGCCTGCACCCGCTGGGCTCCGATCAGCAGCGGGTGCGCGACCCCCTCCGGCTCGCCGATGAACTCGCGCGCCTTCTCACCGAGCGCGTCAGGCAGTGCAATGCTCGACATCAGGTCTCCTCCGGGGTCGCGTGCTCAGGGCTCTCAAGGCTCCAGCAGGATCTTCAAAGCCTCGCGTCGATCGTAGAGCGCATACGCCTCCGGCGCATCCTCCAGCCGCATCCGATGCGTGATCAGCGGGCTGGGATCGAGCACGCCCGCGGACATCATCGCCAGCACCGGATCAACGTGGGCGATCACGTTGGCAAGCCCTGTGTGCAGCGTCAGCCCCTTGATCCAGACCAGCCCCATGTGCAGCTCGCATCGCTCCGCATAGACGCCGATCGCCGCCACCGCGCCGGCCGGGCGCGCGAGCGATATCGCCAGTTCCAGCGCGCGCGGATCGCCGACCGCGTCGATCGCCACATCGACCCCGCGCCGCTGCGTGGCCGCGCGCACAGCCGCCTTCACGTTGACCCCGTCGAGATCGAGCGCCGTGGCCCCAAAGGACTGCGCCATTGCCAGGCGCTGCGGCACCGAATCGATCGCGAGCACGTTCGCGGCGCCCGCGGCGCGCGCGGCCAGCACCGCGCAGAGCCCGACCGGCCCGAGGCCGAGCACCGCCACCGAATCCCCGGGCCGCATCCCCGAACTCGCGATCGCGTGGTAGCCGGTGCCCATCACGTCCCCGGCGAAGATCGCCGTCTCGGCGGCCATTCCCTCCGGGATTCGCCGCAGCGTCATGTCGGCGTTCGGTACGAGCACCTGCTCGGCCTGAGAGCCCTGCAGGTCGCCCATCGCCGCGCCGTGGCCGAAGGTGCGTCCCCGCTCGCAGCGGTGATACTCGCCGCGCAGGCATTGCGGGCAGGACCCGCAGGCGGTCTGAAAGCAGCCGTTGACGCGATCGCCGACGGCGACCCTGGACACACCCGCCCCGATCTGCGCGACCGTTCCGACGAACTCGTGCCCGATCGTGAACCCGGGCTCGATCTTCACCCGCCCGTGGTAGATGTGCAGATCGGAGCCGCAGACCGCACAGGCCTCCACCTTGACGATCGCATCGCCGAGCTCGACCAGCTCGGGGTCGGGGACCTCCTGCACCTCCACCCTGCCGGGCTCCTGAAATGTGACGGCGCGCATGCCGCTGACCCTACAGCCTGCAGGGCGCGCGCGACCGGATCGCCCTATCGGCCTCTATGCTGGCGCGATGGCAGACCGATCGCGGGCGGTGCTGATCACGGGATGCTCCTCGGGCATCGGCGAGGCGAGCGCGCGCCGCCTGGCCAAGGCCGGCTGGCCGGTCTACGCCACCGCCCGCAGACTCGAGTCGATCGAGCACCTGGCGGCCTCCGGCTGCAAGCTGCTGCAGCTCGACGTCACCGACGAGGACTCGATGCGCTCCGCGGTAGACGAGGTCGAACGCGAGCACGGCGCGCTCGGAGCGCTCGTCAACAACGCCGGCTACAGCCAGAGCGGCGCGATCGAGACCGTCTCCAGCGACGAGGTGCAGCGCCAGTTCCAGACCAACGTCTTCGGCGTGATCTCGATGTGCCAGCTCGTGCTGCCGGGCATGCGCTCCCAGCGCCACGGCCGGATCGTCAACGTCTCCTCGATGGGCGCGAACTTCACCTTCCCCGGCGGCGGCCTCTACCACGCCAGCAAGTACGCGCTGGAGGCGATCTCCGACGCGCTGCGCTTCGAGGTCCGCGGCTTCGGCATCGACGTGGTCGTGCTGCAGCCCGGCCTGATCCTCACCCGCTTCGGCCAGGCCGCCTCGGCGAGCATCGACTCGCTGCCGCCAAACGGCGACGGCGCCGGCCCCTACGGCGCCTTCAACGAGACGGTCGCCAAGGCCAGCCGCGAGGCCTACGAGAACCCCCTGTTCGCCAGGTTCGGCGGCCCACCCGAGGTCGTGGCCAAGGCGATCGAGCGCGCGATCGGCGCCCGCCGGCCCCGCCCCCGCTACCGGATCACGCCCTCGGCGCACATGCTGATCGCCCAGCGCAAACTGGTCAGCGACCGGATGTGGGACCGGATGATGCGCCTGCAGTTCCCGCAGCCCCGCTAGGTCGAGGCTCACCCTGCGAGCGACGTCTGGACTGTGCTGCCGCGAGCTGATCGATACGCCGATCGTCCCCAACCATCTCCCGGATCCAGTGACGTGCCTCCTCGGGGTCGAACGCCTGAGCCTCGACCATCGCCTCGATGTCCGCCCAATCCTGGGTTCGATCGAACATCGCCTTGAAGACGACCAGCGCAGTGCAGCTCAGGATCGGGATGGTGCGTCCTTCGAAAGGCACCTGCCGAACGTGTTCTTCAACGTGCTTGTGAAAGGGGAGGACGTTGAGGAACACGTCAACCGGCGCGATTGGCGACCTAAGCCTCACCTGACCATCGCGTTCGAGCTGCTCCAGCCGCTCGCCGCTGACATCGATCCCGTCGGGCATGGCCGCGAACACCTCGCGGGCCCGATCAGGTCCCACAAACACGTTGACGTCGATGTCTCTCGTGCCGCGAGGGTCGAGCGTGCAGTAGGCAAGGGCGATGGCCCCGCCAAAGGCGTGCGAGACGCCCGCCTGCTCCAGCGCATCGTGAACGGCAAATAGGAGCTCGCCGAGATCGCTCATGCCCGAAGCTGGATCAGTGGCGGATAGGCCAGCTCGTCGCGCGGCCGGTACGGCAACGCCTGCGCCAACTCGAGCACCTGAGCCAGGACTCGACCCGAGTGTTCGTCGGCGGCCAAGCCCGGTGAAGCCGCGAGGTCCAACTGCATGCCGGCCGCCGCGGCGATGCGAACCAGCGCCGCCACGGACGGCTGACGCCGCCCGTTCTCGTAGGCGCTCAGCACCGAACGGTCAAGCCCGCTGCGTCGCGCGAGCTCGGTCTGGCTGAAGCCGCTGTTCCTGCGAACGCGAGCGATCAGCTCGGCTGCAACATCGTCGGCTCGAACGGACATCCCAGCAAAGGTAGCACATCCGCCACTATTTTGGCAAAAACTGTTGCTGATCCGCCGCCTTAACCCCAACCACCTCAGCGACCGGATGTGGGACCGGATGATGCGCCTGCAGTTCCCGCAGCCGCGCTAGGCAACGCGCTACAATGACGCACATGGAGTTGGTGGGTATCCGGGAGATGCGTCAAAACCTGAGCCGCTACGCTCGCAGGGCAAAGGGCGGCGAGTCGTTTCTGATCACCGACCGCGGACATGCGGTGGCGCAGCTCGCGCCAGCGCCAGGGCGAGCAACGGCGATCGACAGGCTCGTCGCGGAGCGAGGCGCGCGGCGCGGCCAGGGCGATCTGCTGAATGTGCTCGAGGATCTGCCAGAGCCGCTGCCCGGCCCACCCTCAGCACAACTGCTCGACGAGCTGCGCTCAGAGCGCGACTGAGAACCCTGCCGGACTACCTGGACACCTCCGCGTTCATCAAGCTCGTGCGCTCCGAGCCGGAGAGCCCAGCGCTCCGGGCAGAGCTGGCCGGCAGAGAGCTCTTCAGCAGCGCTCTCCTTTCGGTCGAGGGACGTCGTGCCGCGCAGCGTTACGGCGCGCTGGCGGTCAGCCGTGCGCGAGCCGCGCTCTCGACGATCACGTTGCTCCCCATCGACCAGCCGATCGTTGACGCTGCCGGTGAGCTCGAGCCCGCGGAGCTACGTTCGCTGGATGCCCTGCACCTCGCCACGATCGTCAGCCTCGGCGAGTGCCTCGAGCGCACCTACTGCTACGACGCGCGCCTCACCAACGCGGCACGAGCGCTCGGCATCGAGGTCTCAGAACCTTCCTAGCGCGATTCAGGCCGCCCGCGCAAACGCCTGCACCGACTCGACCGGCCGGCCGATCGCAAAGCCCTGGGCGTAGTCGACGCCGTAAGAGCGCAGCAAAGCGATCGTCTCCTGGCCGCCGACGTACTCGGCGATCGTGCGCTTGCCCATCCCCTCCGCGACGCGCACGAGCGCCTGCACGACGAGCTGGTCCTTGTGCGAGCGCGGCAGCGCGCGCACGAAGTCGCCGTCGATCTTCAGGTAGTCGAACGGCAGCCGCTTCAGGTAGCGAAACGAGCCGAAGCCGGCGCCGAAGTCGTCGAGCGCGACAGCGCAACCGAGCCGCTGCACGCCACGGCAGAACTCGCTCGCGCGGCCCATGTCGGAGATCGCGGCGGTCTCGGTCACCTCCAGGATCAGCCGGCCCGGATCGACCTCGTGCAGCGCCAGCAGCCGCTCGATGTGCGCAAGCGTTCCCTCGCCGGTGACCGACAGCGCCGAGAGATTCACGGCCACGGGCGTGTGCCGGTCGGCGAGCTCCGCCCCCATCAGGCAGATCGCCTCGCTGAGCACCATCCGATCGATCTCGCGCACGAGCCCGTAGCGCTCTGCTGCCGGCAGGAAACGGCTCGGGGGCACGAGCTCTTCGTCCAAGCCGTCGGCGAGCCGCAGCAAGGCCTCGTGATGGCAGACCATTCCATCTTTAAGGGAGATGATCGGCTGGTAGTGGAGCACGAACAAGCCCTCCGACAACGCGCGGCGCAGACGGCCAAGCCAGGGCCGCGGGTGCAGGCCCGCCTGCGAACTGAAGTCGCGCTCAGCCGAGGGGTAGCGCCGTGCCAGTGCGCCGGGCGCCTGTCGGCGCAGCACGAAGGTCGAGGCGGCGTGTGTGGTGCAGTCGTTCATCCTGGTTGGGCGATCTTCCACAACTGCGCCGCCGAGCCTGCATGCCGGTGGCAGAGATGGAGGTTTGGACACCCTATCCACAAGGAAACCTGCACAAACCCGCTCATCCCGACATATATCTTGCGTCGTGAGGGCGCCTTGCGCGGTCGGAGATCACGAGCAGCAGCGCCACCAGCACGAAGTTCATCACCACCGATGAGCCTCCATAGGCCACCAGCGGCAGCGTCACGCCGGTCAGCGGAATCACGCGCGTGACCCCGCCGACGATCACGAACACCTGCATCGCGACCATGAAGGAGAGCCCGACCGCCAGCAGCTTGGAGAACGAGTCGCGCGCGAGCATCGCGGTCTTGAAGCCCCGGACCACGAACAGCAGGTAGATCCCGAGCAGCGCCGCCGCGCCCACGAGCCCCAGCTCGTCGGCGATGACCGCGTAGATCATGTCGCTTTCGGGCACCGGCACCAGCAGCAGCGAACGGTCGAAGCCGGTGCCCAGCAGCCCGCCGTCGGCCTGGGAGAAGAGCGCTTGGGCGAGTTGCTCGCTGCCGCCAGTTGTCCGGTTATAGAGCGTCGTGCTCAGCGGATGTTCCCAGGCTTCGATCCGCGCCTCCACGTGCCCGACGTGCGTGGCCAGGAACCAGCCGCCCAGCAGGAACAGCCCGAGCCCCACCAGCGGAAAGGAGAGCCTGCCGGTGGCGACGTAGAGCAGCGCCAGGAACGAGCCGTAGAACATGATCGAGGTGCCGAGCTCGCTGGTGATCACGAGCGTCGCCATCGCCGCGCCCCAGACCACGAGCATCGGGCCGAACTGCTTCATCGGCGGGAACGTCATCCCCAGCACTTTGCGGCCCGCCGTGACCAGCAGTTGGCGGTTGTCCGCCAGGTAGCTGGCAAGGAAGATCACCACCGCGATCTTCGCCAGCTCGGCCGGCTGGAAGGAGACCGAGCCGATGTGTACGGCCAGGTAGGCGCCGTTGACTTCGCCGCCGATCACCGGCAACCGCGGCAGCACGGTCATCGCGATCGCCACCGCCGCGATCGTGTAGCGGTAGCGCGCCAGGATCGCGATCCCGCGCCTTCGCAGGAACAGGATCGTCGCGGCGAAGACGATCAGGCCGACCACCATCCACTGCGCCTGCTGGCGCGCGAGCGTCGGCTCGATCCGGTAGAGCATCACGATCCCCACGCTCGCAAGCACGGCAGCGAGCGGGAACAGGTAGGGATCGGCGTAGGGCAGCGCGTAGCGAATCACCATGTGCGCTGCCACGCACAGCCCCAGAAAGATCGCGCCGTAGAGCAGCGAGACGCTGGAGGCGTGATTGAGCACGAGGTTCGCCGAGCGCGCGCTTTCGGCGTTGCTCGATGAGTTCGCTTGCGCCTGCAGGAAGATCGCGGTGAAGCCGCCGACGACCAGCAGCGCCGAGGGCAGCAGGCCCAGCAGCTCGCGATTTCGAGGGCTCAGCACGCAGCCGAGCGTATCCGCTGCGCCGGAGTGCTCGCTACGCTTCGCAGGTGCTCGACGAGGAACGCCCGCGCCGGCTCTGGCCGAGCTCGTGGGGTCGCTTCATGCTCGCGGGCGTGATGGTCGCGCTGCTCAGCGGCGTCGCGACCTGGACGATCGCCCAGAGCAAGCTCAGCACCCTGGCCTCGGAGATCCTGCCCGCCAAGAACCGGATCAAGGGCCCCAAGGGCCTGGTCGTCGCCGGCTACGAAGGCGCGCCACAGACCTTTCTGCTGATCGGCTCCGACAAGCGCGCGCTCTCCAAGGACGCGGTCGACCGGGAAGATCCGCCCCACAGCGACACGCTGCTGCTGGTGCGCCTTGACCCCAACCAGGGCCAGACGACGGTGCTCTCGATCCCGCGCGACCTGCTGGTGCACATCGTGACCCGCGCCGGCCAGGTCTACTACCCCGAGAAGATCAACGCCGCCTACACGATCGGCAGCGAGAGCGCCGGCAACGACGGCGGCGCCAAGCTCGCCGCGGAAACGATCGAGCACCTGCTGAAAATCAAGCTCAACGGGATCGTCGATGTCACCTTCAAAGGCTTCATCGACGTGGTCGATTCGCTCGGCTGCGTCTACGTCAACGTCGACCACCGCTACTGGCACACCTCCGACAGCCTCGATCCCGAAGAAAACTACTCCAGCATCCATCTTGCCTCCGGCTACCAGAAGCTCTGCTACGAAAACGCGCTCTCCTACGTGCGCTACCGCCACCTCGACTCCGACTTCGTGCGCGTCGCGCGCCAGCAGGACTTCATCCGCCAGCTGCGCGAGCAGGTCTCCGCCTCCAACCTGCTCGGCCAGATCGACCGGGTCTCAAAGGCCGTCGGCCGTGCGGTCGTGACCACGTTCGCCTCAAGCCCCGAAGAACTGCTGCGGCTGACCAAGCTGATCGTCTTCTCCCAGAGCAAGCCGCTTAGGCAGGTGAAATTCCGCTACGCCTCCGAGGCCACCTTCATCGAAGGCGGCGACTACGTGACCGCCACCCCTGAAGACATCGCCGCGACGGTGCGCGAATTCCTCTCCCCGGCCCGCAACCGCGCCAACCTCGAAGGCGCGGTGTCTGCGCGGCACGGCGCGGCCGGCGGCCACGCCGCCGCAAGGCGTCACCACGGCAGCGGCCCGCCCCCGCCCTCGGCGCTGGGCCTGATCCCCACCGCCGAATCGATCCGCCAGGAAGCGATCGGGATGGCCGTGAACGTGCCGTTCCCGGTCGTGCTGCCGTCGCTGCAGACGGGAGTCGCGGTCCCACAGGAAGCGCACTCCTACCGGCTGCGCGATCGCAGCGGCAGGCCCCACCGCGGCTTCATCGAGGTCTTCCAGCAGAACCCGATCGGCGGCTACTACGACGTCGAGGGCATGGACTGGAGCGGCCCGCCGCTGATCGCCAACCCGACCCAGACCGAGACGATCGGCCACCGCCGCTACATCCTGATCGACGACGGCTCTCACATCCACGTGATCGCCTGGCACGAAGGCGGCGACCTCTACTGGGTCAACAACACGCTGCTGGAGGAACTGACCAACTCGCAGATGATCTACATCGCGCAGTCGGCGCACCCGCTGCGCTGAGTCGGATCAGCCCCCGACCGGGGCCCCGTCCAGCGCGGCGTTGACCAGCGCATCGGCGGCCGCGTTCTGCGCGCGCGGCACAGTCCTGATCGACCAGGAGTCAAAGCCCTTCAGCAGGGCCAGCGCCTGCGCGTGCAGCGGCTTCATCGCCTCGTGCTTGACCTTGTAGAGGCCCTGCACCTGCTTTGCGATCAGCTCCGAGTCGCCGATCAGCTCCAGCTCGCCGGCGCCGAACTCGGCGGCGCAGCGGATGCCAAGCAGCAGCGCCCGGTACTCGGCGACGTTGTTAGTGGCCACGCCCAGCAGCTCGGCACGCTCCGCCAGCACCTCCCCCTCGGGAGTCGCAACGACGCATGCCGCCGCCGCGGGGCCGGGGTTGCCGCGGGCGCCCCCGTTAACGTTCACGCGCAGCTTCAAGCGAGGCCTTCAGGGCTTGGCGAGCGGCAGCATCTCGCCGACGGCGCGCTGCCTGCGGCGCTCGCGCACGGTGCGACGCTCGCGCATCGCCGGATCGACGCCGCCCTCGCGGGCCTGCCGCGCACGCCGATCGCAGACGCGACGCTCGACGATCACCTGCACGCCGTCGTCGTTGGCGTAGCGCTCGACGAGCTTCTCGTAGAGCTCCTGTTCCAGGGGCTCTGGCACGACGCAGTAGATCATCGCCGACATACTAGACGGTCGAGAGTCAAGCGAAGCAAGGACTCAAGCGACGTGGCGTACCGAAGACGGTAGACACTCGCTTCGGCCAGCACGCGAGCGAGCGAGGACGCCGCCTCGCGCCGGCTATCGGCCGTCTAGAGAAGGGAGAGCTCGCCGCGCTCGTCTGCGCAGGCGTTGGCGAGCATGTCCTGCGGCGTCAGCTCCTCCAGCTCGGTGCCGTCGGCGAGCAGCGCGATCGTCGCCGGCCGCTCGCGCAGGTCGATCTCGTAGCGATACCAGCACAGCTCCCACGCGACAACGACCGTCGCCCTGTCCGCGTCGTGCTCGTGCGCGCGCACCGTCACGCTCGGCTGCCCGAGCGCCCGCGCGATGCCCGCCACGCGGCCGGCGCACTCAGAGGCGTTGAAGATCTCGATCGCCTGCTCTGCCACCGGCTCCTCGAAGGCGAGCGGCTGCTCCACCAGGTCCGGCGGCCGATAGCCCACCTGCGCGAAGGTCTGCGTGGCAAGCGACTCGTAGGCCGGCTCTGGCGCCAATTCATGCTCGTGCTCCTCCTGCCCGGCCAGGTCCGGCTCCCGCGCCAAGCCCTCATGTGCCCAGTCATCCTGCTCGTGCGGCGACCAGGCGCCGGCAGGCGAATCCTCCCAAGCATCGGCCGACAGCTTGGCCCAGTCCTCAGCCTGCTCCCCGCCGGCGCGAGCGCCCTCCTCCATCCCGCGCCGCTGGCGCAGCCTGTCAAGCAGCGAGCGCCCGCGCCGCTCACGCGGCGAGCGAGCCGCGGCGGCCTTGGCCAGCGCCTCGGATTCGCGCTTCCAGCCCTCGCCGGCCGCCCGCGGGATGCAGAGCTCGCAGACCGTGCGCCTGCTGCCGGCGACCAGGAACACGTCCGGGCGCTCCCCCCGCAGCAGCCGCCTGCCGCACATGTCGCAGGAGACCTCCGGTTGATGAGTGATGATCGCCCTCGTCGCCATCGGCCAACCAGAGTAGTGACCAAGCCGTGAACATGCGCCCCGGGGCGTCCGCTGGCCGGCCCGACGCCCGGTGTCAAGCGTGCGCGGCGGTCCGTTCGGCGACCGCGTGCTCCACGATCCGCTGCGCCAGGTGCGCGGGAACCTCTTCGTAGCGCACGAACTCCATCGTGTAGTCGCCCTGGCCGCCGGTGATCGCGCGCAGATCGGGGGCGTAGCTGAGCATCTCGGCCATCGGCACCTCCGCCTTGACGTCGGTCATAGCGCCCGCCGGTTCCATCCCCTGAGGGCGCCCGCGGCGGCTGTTGAGGTCGCCGATCACGTCGCCCACGCACGACTCCGGGACAGAGATCGTGGCGAGCATGATCGGCTCCAGCAGCACCGGATCGGCCTGCCGAAGCGCCTCCTTCATCGCGTGCACGCCCGCGAGCTTGAAGGCGATCTCCGAGGAGTCGACCGAGTGGTAGGCGCCGTCGAAGAGCGTGACCTGCACGTCCTTGACCGGATAGCCGGCCAGCACGCCCGATTCCATCGCCTCGCGCACACCCTTCTCGACAGCCGGGATGAACGAGCCGGGGATCACCCCGCCCTTGATCTTGTCGATGAACTGAAAGCCCTCGGGGTGGGCGGGATCTTCGGCAAGCGGCTCGATCTCGATGTGGCAGTCGCCGAACTGGCCGCGGCCGCCCGACTGCTTCTTGTGGCGCCCATGCGCCTTGGCGGCAGCGCGGATCGTCTCGCGGTAGGGCACCCGCGGCGGCTGCAGGCTCACCTCCACGCCGAAGCGGCGCCGCAGTCGCTGCACCATCACTTCGACGTGGACCTGGGAGATGCCCGCGACGATCTCCTGCCCGGTCTGCGCGTCGCGGTGCAGGTCGATCACCGGGTCCTCCTCCTGCAGGCGCCTAAGCGAGGAGATCATCTTCTCCTCATCGCCCGCGCTCTTGGGCGCGACCGCGAAGGCCATCACCGGCGCCGGCAGCGTCAGCCCCGGCAGCGAGTCCGGTTGACCGTCGCTCTGCACCTGATCGGACATCGGCCAGCGCTCCAGCAGCCAATCGTCGGCGTGCGTTTCCCTCAGCTTGGCGACGGCGCCGATCTGCCCCGGCCCGACCGCATCGAGGTGCAGCACCTCGCTGCCGCAAAACCCGAGCAGCTGCCCGATCCGCTCCTTGGCGTGCGAGCGCGCATTGACCGCGTGGCTGTCGTGGGTGAGCGTGCCGCGGTAGACGCGAAAGAGGTTGATCCGGCCGGCGAAGGGGTCGGCGCGCGTCTTGAAGACGTAGGCGCAGAGCTCGCCCTCCGGGTCGGCCGCGAGCTCCAGACCTGCGATCGAAAGCGGCCCGTGCTGGACCGGCGAGGGCAGGTCCTCCACGATCGCATCCAGCAGCCGCGTGGTGCCGAGATTGCGGGTGGCCACGCCGCAGACGACCGGGAAGATGTGGCCGTGGTTGGTGCCGCGCTCCAGCGCGTCGACGATCTCCGCGTGGGAGATCTCCTGCCCATCGAGGTAGCGCTCCATCAACGCGTCGGAGACCTCGGCGACCTCGTCCATCAGCCGCTCGCGGCAGGTCGCGGCCAGCTCGGCGTGATCGGCGGGGATCTCGATCTCGGTGAATCCTGCCCGCTGCGCGGAGTCCTGGCGGAAGGCGCGCATGTCCACCAGGTCGATCACGCCGGAGGTCTCGTGCTCTGAGCCGATCGGGATCTCTGTCGCAACCACGTGCGGGCCGAATGCCTCCTTCAGTTGCTCCAGCGCGCGGAAGAAGTCGGCGCGCTCGCGGTCGAGCATGTTCACGAACAGCATCCGCGCGATGTCGCGCTGCGCGGCGCGCTCCCACAGCCGCGCCGTGGCGACCTCCACGCCCATCACGGCATTGATGACGAAGATCGCCGACTCGCAAACCTGCAACGCGCCGATCGCGTCCGCGATGAAGCTCGGATCCCCGGGCGCGTCGATCAGGTTGATCTGACAATCGCGCCAGTCGAAGGAGGACAGCGCAGCCGAGATCGACATCTGGCGCTCCTTCTCGTCCGGGTCTGAGTCGGAGGCGGTGCTGCCCTCCACGACCGAGCCGAGGCGGTTCACCACGCCGGCCTCGAACAGCAGCGCCTCGTTCAGAGAGGTCTTGCCAGACCCCCTGTGCCCGAGCAGGGCGACATTGCGAATCCGATCGGCTGCCGGCATCAACGCCTCCTTTTTCGACCCGTCCGAGCACGATAGCGCCGAGCGCCACCACATGCGAGCGGATGCGAGCCAACAGCCTCCTAAGGCCCCTCAGTCCTCCTCGAAGCCCCCATCCTCCTGCATGCCCGAGCGCAGCCGCAGCACCGCCTTTGTGTGCAACTGGGAGACGCGCGACTCGGTCACGCCGAGCACCTCGCCGATCTCGCGCAGTGTCAGGTTCTCGTAGTAGTAGAGCGCGATCACGAGCTTCTCCCGCTCGGGCAACCTTGCGATCGAGTCGGCTATGCGGTCCTTCAGATCGCCGACGTCGAGCGCCTTGGCGGGGTCGGACGCGCCGGGGTCCTCGATCGTGTCCATCAGCGAGACCTGGTCGCCGCTGGAGTCCGAGACGCTCCAGAGCTCGTCCAGCGCGACGATCGAGGAGTGCGAGATCGCGATCAGCGCGTCTTGCAGCTCATCGCCGCCGATGCCGAGCTCGCCGGCAAGCTCCTCGTCGGTGGGCGTGCGCTGGAGCTTGTGCTCGAGCTTTGCGTGCGCGCGCTCGATTTCCCGTGCGCGGGCGCGCACGCTGCGCGGCACCCAGTCCATCGAGCGCAGCTCGTCGATGATCGCGCCCTTGATGCGGGTGATCGCGTAGGTCTCGAACTTGATCTCGCGGCCGAGGTCGAAGCGCTCGATCGCCGATACGAGCCCGTCGAGGCCGTAGGAGATCAGGTCGGCCTCCTCCACGTGCGGCGGCAGGCCGGCGGCGGTGCGGCCGGCCACGTACTTGACCAGGGGCGAGTAGGCGACCACCAGCCGCTCGCGCGCGCGTTTGTCGCCGTCTGCCTTGTAGCGGCGCCAGAGTTCACGCAGCTCGATCGCTTTGACACTGTTATCCAGGGTGCTCATTCCCCTGATCAGGCCCGAGGGTGGCTGCGAGCATACGCGCTTCGCAGTCTGGCCGACTCCACGCGAGTGTAAACCTGTGTCGTTGAGATGCTCGCGTGGCCGAGCAGCTCCTGGATCGCGCGCAGGTCCGCGCCGCCGTCGAGCAGGTGCGTGGCGAAGCTGTGACGCAGCGCATGCGGGTGCACGTGGCCGCTCGTGCGGGTGGCAAGCGCCCAGCCGCGCAGGCGCCGGCGCACGTCCCCGGAGTCGAGGCGCCGCCCGTTGCGGCTGAGGAAGAGCGCCTGCTCAGAGCCGCCGTGGCGCAGCTTCTCGCGGCCGTGCGCGAGGTAGGCGGCAAGCGCCGCCTGAGCCTGCTCGCCGATCGGCAGCAGGCGCGTGCGCTGCCCCTTGCCCTCCACGCGCAACTGCTCGGCGTCGTGGTCGATGTCGCCGAGGTCGAGGCTGACGAGCTCGGACGCGCGCAGCCCGCAGGCGTATGCGAGCTCGAAGATCGCACGGTCGCGCAGCGCCAGCGGCTCGGTGGCGGGGATGCCGTCCAGCAGCCGGCCGAGCTCTGCCTCCTTGAGCACCCGCGGCAGATGTGAGGGCCGCTTGGGCGCGGAGACCAGCTCCGCCGGGCTCTGGGCAATCTCGCCGTGCTCGCGCAGGCTGGCGAAGAGGCCGCGCACGGCTGCGAGCTTGCGCGCAACGCTGCTCGGCGCAAGGCCCTGCTGAGATAGGTGGGCGACGTAGCGCCTGATCGCCTTCGCGCTGACCTGCGCGGGATCGAGCCCCTGCTCGGCGCACCAGCGCGCGAAAGTCTCAACGTCTGCGCCGTAGGCCAGCCGGGTGCGCGGCGCGCTGCCGCGCCGGCTGAGGTCCTGCGCAAAGCCGCGCAGCGCGTCTTGCCACGCAGCGCCCGCGCTCGTGCGCTCGCTCAGCCCGCCCTCGGTGCTCATCCCCACATCTTCGCCATCAGCGGCCACGGCCCTGCCGCGCGAGCCCATCGCGCCCCCTGTGCTAGCGCGCAACGGCCCGCAGGCCGGCGTCCGTGAGCCGCGGATTGCGACCCTCGGCCAGCAGCGGCTCCAGCAGCGCCTGCAGCTCCTGCCAGTCCCTTGCCGCCAGCACGCCCTCTTCCTCACAGATCTCCTGGTTCCAGGGGTGCAGGATCGTGGCCACGGCGATTCCCTGCTGCGCGGCGCAGGCGAGGTTGATCGGGCTGTCGTCGATCAGCAGGTCGATCTGCAGCTCGGCGCAGCGGGAGACCTTGTCGAAGGAGCAGTGCAGGTCATCGCACGGCACGCCGATGCGCGTAAGCCACAGTGCGGTCGCGTCGTGACGATCGGCGGCGCGGTGGCTGGTGATGTGGATGAAGTGACCGGCCCGGTGCCAGCGCGCTACCGCCTCCACTGCGCCCGGGTAGGGCCTGCCTGCGAGGATCTGCTCGTCGCAGTGGCTCTCCTGAATGCAGAGCGCCAGCTGGTCCTCGCGCAGGCGCGTGATCCCCCACGTGAACTGCTCCTCATAGGGCAGCTCGATCCCGAAGCGCCGACACGAGACCTCCGAGAGCACATCCCAGTAGTGGTGCAGCGTCGAGTCGATGTCGATTGCGATCCTCATCGCGGTTCCGGTGTCCTTCGTGGATGGTGGGGAAGGGTCCGGTACGTTAACGACCTATGTCAAGCGCCACCAGCTCAACGCAGTTTGACCGAGCAGCCGGACAGACCGCATACCCCTCGCTGGAGGCGCCTGCTCCCTGGCTCGACGTTCAACTGGAGCGCGCATCAGCGCTGGGTGTCGGTGCACGGCCGGCCGGTCAACACGATCGAGGTCGGCGTCGGTGACCCGGTCCTCTTCATCCACGGGCTCGGCGGCAGCTGGCCCAACTGGCTCGAGCAGCTTCCCGTGCTCGGCGCCGGCCGGCGTGCGATCGCGCTGGACCTGCCCGGGTTCGGCGCCTCGCCGATGCCGGCCGCCGCGATCTCGATCCCGCACTACGCCGAGACGATCGCGGGCGTGATGGACGCGCTGGAGATCCCCTCCGCCGCGATCGTCGGCAACTCGATGGGCGGTGAGATTTCCGCCGAGCTTGCGATCACCCAGCCCGACCGCGTGCAGCGGCTCGTGCTCGTCTCCCCCGCCGGCATCTCGACCGCCGCGGTCGCCAAGCGCCTGCCGGCGATCCGCCGCGCGCACCCGGTGGTGCACACGCTCACCCGATGGCTGGGCACAAACGCCGATCAGGTCGTGCGCCGGCCGCGGGCGCGCGCAGCCGCGTTGCGGGCGGTCGCCGCGCAGCCGCAGCGGATCGCCCCCGAGTTCGCAGCCGAGCAGCTGCGCGGCATGGGCAAGCCGGGGTTCCTGCCCGCCCTGGAAGCGATCGTCTCCCATTCGCAGACGCTGCGCGAGCGCCTGCCCGCGATCGGCTGCCCGACGCTCGTGGTCTGGGGCGATAAGGACCCGGTCGTGCCGGTGCGCGACGCCGAGGTCTTCGCCGCCCAGATCCCCGGCGCGCGGAAGGTCGTCTGGGAGCAGACCGGGCACGTGGCGATGTTCGAGCGCGCCGCCGAGTTCAACGCGCTGCTGGAGGGCTTTCTCAGCGCGTGATCGCGGGCTGCGCGGGCCTGCGCCCTGCGCGGCCCTCATCAACGCGTGATCGCGCCCTGCGCGGCCGAGCCGACGAGCTTGGCGTACTTCTCGATCGCGACCTCGATGCTGCCCGGCTCTCGCACCGGCGGCGCGTAGCCGAGCAGCCGCTGCGCGATCTCATCGTCGGAGAGGCCCACGTCGATGCGCCTGGCGTCCACGTCGATCGTAACCCGATCGCCGTCGCGCAGCGCTCCGATCGGCCCGCCGCGCACCGCCTCGGGCGCGATGTGGGCAGCCATGAAGCCGTGGGTGGCGCCGGAGAAGCGCCCGTCGGTGATCAGCGCGATGCTCTCCCCCAGGCCCGCGCCGACCAGCGCAGCGGTGACGGCCAGCATCTCGCGCATGCCGGGGCCGCCCGCGGGCCCCTCGCCGCGGATCACGACCACGTCGCCCTCGCGGATCTCGCCCGCGAGCGCCGCCTGCATCGCCGCCTCCTCGCCGTCGAAGACGCGCGCCGGGCCGCTGTGCAGCCGCCGCTCGTGACCGGCGAGCTTGACCACGCACCCGTCCGGGGCGACGTTGCCGCGCAAGATCGCAAAGCCGCCGGTCGGCTTCAGCGGCGCCGAGAGCGGGCGCACGACGTCCTGGCCCTCGGTCTCCCTGGCCTGCGCGGCGTGCTCGCCGATGCTGGCGCCGGTGACCGTGAGCGCGTCTGCGTTGAGCACGCCAGCCTGCGCCATCCGCGAGAGCACGAGCGGCACGCCGCCCGCCTCGTACAGGTTGACGGCGGCGTAGCGGCCGCCCGGCTGCAGGTCGCAGAGCAGGGGGGTGCGCTGCGAGATCGCATCGAACTCCTCGATCGACAGCGGCACGCCCATTTCGTAGGCCACGGCGAGCAGATGCAGCACTCCGTTGGTTGAGCCGCCGCTCATCGCGACCGCGGCGATCGCGTTTTCCAGTGCCGGCTTGGTGATGATCTGGCTCGGCCTGCGGTCGGCGGCAAGCACCTCCATCGCCATTTCGCCGCACTGGCGCGCGACCTCGAGCTTGCGGCCGTCCTCGGCCGGCACCATCGAGGAGCCGGCCGGCGAGATGCCGAGCGCCTCGAAGGCCATCGCCATCGTGTTGGCGGTGAACTGGCCGCCGCAGGCGCCGGCGCCGGGCGAGGCGACCTCCTCCAGCTCGTGCAGCTCCTGCTCTGAGATCTTCCCGGCCGCGTAGGCGCCGACCGCCTCGAAGACCTGCTGGATCGTGACCTCGGCGCCCTTGTAGAAGCCGGGCTTGATCGAGCCGCCGTAGAGCATCAGACCGGGGATGTCCAGGCGCGCGAGCGCCATCACCGTGCCCGGGATCGTCTTGTCGCAGCCGGAGATCGTCACGAGCGCGTCGAACTGGTGCGCGGAGGCGACGAGCTCGATCGAGTCGGCGATCAGCTCGCGCGAGACCAGCGAAGCGCGCATCCCCGGCCGGCCCATCGTGATCCCGTCGGAGATCGCGATCGTGTTCAGCTCCATCGGCGTGCCGCCGGCCGCCCTGATCCCCTCCTTCACCTTCGCCGCCAGCACGCGGTTGTTGAAGTTGCAGGGCATCGTCTCGATCCAGGAGTGCGCGACGCCGACGATCGGCTTGGCGAGATCCTGCGCGCTGTAGCCGATGCCGTGCAGGTAGGCGCGCGCGGCGGCGCGCTCGGGGCCCTCGGTGAGGGTGCGGCTGCGGTGCCTTGGGTCGAAGTCGCTCATGCGGGCGAACACTACATCGCGCGCTCGCCGTGCCGCAAATCGGGTCGTGGAGCGCAGGACGCTGCAGCCGCGGGCCGGCCGCTGCGCTCGCGGGGCGCTGCCGCTGCACTCACGGCCGGCGGCTGCGCGGGCCCTCAGGCAGCCTTCGGCTCGGCCGCAGCAGCGCGGCGCGGCGCCCGCAGGCGCTCTCGCTCCCAGCGCGCCAGGCGGCGCAGGTCGCGGCGCACCATCTCGGGGTCGATCTGGCGGCCGGGCAGATGCATGTTCGCCTCGGAGATCAGATGACGCTCGTCGCCTTTGAGGCCCATCCACTTGGCCAGCACGTCGTCGGATGCCGGCAGCCGCGTGCTGCCGTATGGCGCGCTGGCGTCGGGGAAGGCGACGCAGTACTCGTTCAGCAGCGCGCCTGTCTGCGGCAGGTAGGCGACGATCGGCCGGTGCGGATAGATCAGGTAGGCGTAGTCGGCTCGGGCGGCGTCCTGCGCGGCGGGGCGCGGCTCGCCCTCGCGCCTGCGGGGAGCGCCGCCGCAGAGGCCTCCCCACACGCGGACGAAGCCGAGGTCCCGGTACATCTCCCACTCCTCCTCGTTGACGCACGAGCGCAGCAGTCGGCGCGCCTTGTTCTCGGCGCGCAGCTCCCTGCCGGGGTCATACGCCGCATCGGCGGCCTCGCCGCGCCGCAGCAGGCCGCGCAGTCCCCCCCGCCGCTCGACCGCAGCCCGCACGCGCTCGAAGGCGAGCATGCCGACAAGCGCCAACAGCACGAGCGAGGTCACTCCCAGCAAGAGCGCCATCGCTAGCCCACCTGCGGGAGCGCTCCCCCTGCCGCCCGGGGGAAGAAGATCACCCGCTCGGCGTCGCGCGGAACGTCCTCGAAGCTCTTGACGAGCTCCGCCTCCCGCCGGCCGCCGCCGGTGCTTGTCGTCGGCACTGCCGCCCACATGCCGAGGTCGAGCTCGCGCCTGAACGCCTCGATCAGCTCCTGTTCCTGCTCGGGCACCTCGACATCGCCCTCAGCGAGCACGATCTCACCATGACCGGGCTTCATCCGCAGCAGCCTCATCGTGATCCGATTATGGCAAACGGATCGGCCTTCGCATAGGGCTTGTCCGGGCCAGGTCGCTGCGCGACCGCGCGGGATCGCTCAGCGGCGCGAGCGCAGGTCGAGCACGTTGACGGGGCCGGCGCCGTGTCCGATCTCGCGCAGCCCGTGCTCCACGGCCTCGCCGGCGATCGCGCGCGCGAGCTCTGCCGCCCGGCGCAGGTCGCGTCCGAGCGCAAGCTGGGCCGCGAGGATCGAGGAGTGGGTACAGCCCGAGCCGTGGGCGGCGCCCTCCGGGTGGCGCGGGCCGGCGATCTCCACGATCTGCTCGGGGCGCTCGCCGTCCAGCAGGAGGTCCACGGCGACGCTGCGATGCCCGCCGGTGAGCACGACCGCGCCGCATCCGAGCGCGAGCACCTCTGCCAGCAGCATCTCGTCGTGGACCCCGCGCTCGGGATCGCCCGCCTCGCCGGCGCCTTCCCGCCCCACCAGCGCAGCCGCCTCGGGCAGGTTCGGCGTCAGCACGCTCGCGCGCGGCACGATCTGCTCGATCAGCGCGGCCCTTGCGTCATCGTCGAGCAGCGGCGCGCCGGACTCGGCGACCATCACCGGGTCGACGACGATCGGCGTGCCGGCCGGCAGCTCGTCCAGCGCCTGCGCCACCGCCAACGCCGCCTCGCGGCTGCCCAGCATCCCCACCTTCACGGCGTCGACGCCGATGTCGGCCGCGACCGCTCGCACCTGGGCGAGGATCATCGCGCCGGGCACCGGCAGCACGGCATCCACGCCGGTCGTGCTCTGCGCCGTGATCGCCGTGATCGCGGTCATGCCGTGCACGCCGCAGCGCGCGAACGCCTTCAGATCGGCCTGGATGCCGGCCCCTCCACCCGAGTCCGAGCCCGCGATCGAGAGCGCGCGCGGGGTGCGCTGCCTCCCGGCGGCGTCCGCCATCGCCTCTAAGCGCTGCTCCGCAGCGCGCGGGGCACGAAGATCGCGTAGCTGCCGATCGCGGTGACGAGCAGACGGCCGTCCCGATGGTGGACCTCGCTGCGCATCACGGCGTTGCTGCGGTTGCGGCGATCGAGCTGCGTGCGGCAGACGATCTCGCCCTCGGTCGCGGTCTGGATGTAGTTGATCGAGATGCCGATCGTCGCGATCCGCTCCTGCTCGCTGGTCTGCTGCCACAGCGTCGATCCCATGCAGTAGTCCACGAGCGCATAGGTGACCACGCCCGAGAGCAGCCCGCCGGCGTTGATCAGCTCCGGCCTGATCGTCAGCCAGATCGTGTTGGGGTCCTCCCAGCGAAAGCCCATGAAGCGGCTGACGCCGTCGATGCCGAGACCGGCGTGCTGGCGCTCGGCGTCGCGCATGCGCGGCTGCGAGCTCTGCGCGGACGTCTCCAGCTCGGGGGCGCTCTCCTCCATGCAGGCAAGAGGCTACGCGCTGGGCGTGGCCGGCCGCTCTGCGGTCGCCTCGACCCTTCAAAGCAGAAACGGGATCAGCATCTTGCTCTGCGCCCTGTAGGCCGGGTAGGTGGAGGGGAAGGAGGCGCTCATCAGCCTTTCCTCCACCGTGGCGCTGTAGATGAAGTAGGCACCCATCGCGGCCACGACCACCAGCAGGAAGAGATCGACCGCCAGCGCCGTGCCCACCAGCGCCAGCAGGATGCCCGAGTAGATCGGGTGGCGCACCAGCCGGTAGGGCCCGGAGGTGACGAGCTCGGGCTCCTGCTTCAGGGTCATCGGCATGCCCCAGTTGCGCCCCAGATGGACCCTCGCCCACACCGCGAGGCCGAGGCCGGCAAGGAGCAGGATCGCTCCCAGCGCCTCCAGGATCTGACTGTGCACAGCGCCGCTGCTCGGCCTGACCACGCGAAAGAGCAGGAACACGAGCACGACGATCATCAGCCCCGGCGGCCTGATGCGCCTGGTCCGCGTGCCCTGCTTGGCACCGGTGGCGGAGATCAGCCAGTACAGCCAGAAGGCGACCCACAGGACGAATATGGCTGTCTTCAGAGCGGGCATGTTGGGGAAGGTAGCGCTACGCGCCGGGATAATGTTCCACATGTGGCTGATCAAGTTCCAGCCGTCTGCGACGTTCTTGATGCGATTGAGCGCCGCAACTGGGCTCGCCTGGAGCGCCTGCTGCACTCGGAGATCCACTGGACCACCGCGGTCGAGGAACAGTTGCACGGCGCTTCCGCGGTCATCGCCCGCCTGGCGGGCGACCCGCCGCCCGCTCCCCCCTCCTACCACGAGGTTCGCGACGGGCTGATGTACCGCTGGATCGACTGTCCGGGCTGAGGCCGCGCCGTGTGTCGTTGCGCACACCGCCCCCACGGTGCCTGTGAAAGGATCGTAGCCTCGTGATCGCACGGCTCACGACGCTCGCCACGACCCGCCCAAAGCGGGTGCTCGCAGCCGCCGCGGCGCTGTTTCTGGTTGCCGCCGCGATCGGCCTGCCCGTGACCGGGATGCTCGGCAGCTCCCCGCAGTCCTTCGAGGATCCCGCATCCCAGTTCGAACGCACCAACGCAGAGGCCAGGGCCGCCACAGGGCAGAACCCCGAAACCAATGTGATCGCGGTGCTGCGCGGCTCCCACGACTTCGTTACCGATGCCGCCGCCCAGCAGGCCGCCGGGACGCTCGCGAGGCTGATCGCAACCCAGCACGGCTCTCAGCGCCTGATCGACTATCCCGCGACCCGCTCGCGCGCGCTGCTTTCGCGCGACGGCAAGGCGACGGTCCTACTTGCCTCCTTTGCCACCAACGCAGACGGGACGGCGGCGATCGCCCACGTGCGCTCCGCGCTGGCCAAGCCGTCGATCCACGCGGAGCTTGCGGGCATGAGCCTGCGCTTCGGCGGCTTCGCGCTCATCAACCAGGAACTCAACGAACGCACCACCAACGCACTCGCGAGCACCGAGATCTTTGCCTTCCCCTTCCTGCTGCTGCTCTCGTTCTGGTTCTTCCGCGGCCTGATCGCGGCGCTGCTGCCGCTGCTCGTCGGCGGCTTTGCGATCGTGCTCACCTTCCTGATCCTGCGGATCGTTGACCAGTTCACGCCGGTCTCGGTCTTCGCGCTGAATCTCGTCAGCGGAATGGGCCTCGGCCTGAGCATCGACTACAGCCTGTTCGTGCTCTACCGCTACCGCGAGGAGCTCGCCGGCGGCGCCGATGCCCGCGAGGCGATTGCGCACACGCTGCGGACGACTGGGCGCACGGTGCTGTTCAGCTGCCTGACCGTCGCGGCGGCGATGATGACCCTGCTCGTGTTCCCGATCGGCTTCCTGTCCTCGATGGGCATCGGCGGATCGGCGGTCACTCTTTGCGGCGGCGCGGTGACGCTGATGGTGCTGCCCGCGGTGCTGATCGTCCTCGGCGAGCGCATCAACGCGCTCTCACCCGCATGGCTGCAGCGGCGCGCGGCGCGCTCGGCCAGGGCGACCGAAGACGGCGGCTGGTGGCGGCTGGCGCACGGCGTGGTGCGCCGCCCGGCGCCGATCGCCCTGATCAGCGCGGCCGTCCTGCTGGCCTGCGCGATACCGGCGCTGGGCCTGAAGTTCACCTCGCCCGGCGCGAACCTGCTGCCCGTCTCGGCGGAAAGCCGCCAGGTCGAAACCACGCTGGCCACGAGCTTCCCCGCCAACGCCGGCGAATCGATCGAAATCGTGCTCAAGGGGACGCGCTCCTCCGCGCTGCACCTGGCGGCCGCCGCCTCTGCGACGGCCGGCCGTCTGGCCACCGCATCGCCCCCCACATACCTCGGCCACCGCACGTGGAAGATCCTGCTCCTCCCCCACGGATCGCCATATTCCAGCATCCAGCAGCATCTGCTGCACCGGCTGCGCGCGATCGCGAATCCGACGGGCGCGCTCGTCGGCGGAGCGACCGCCTTCTTCGTCGATCAGCAGTCCGCAATCGCCGCGCACATCCCGCTCGCGCTGCTGATCCTGCTGCCGATGACCGCAATCTTCCTGTTCGCGATGACCGGCTCGGTCTTCATACCGATCAAGGCGATCGTGATGAACATGCTCAGCGTCAGCGTCGCCGTGGGATTGCAGGTGCTGATCTTCCAGGATGGCCACCTATCGGGCCTGCTCGGGTTCACGCCGCTGGGGGGCCTTGAAGAGTCGAGCCTCGTGCTGATGATCGTGCTCGCCTTCGCGCTTGCCACCGACTACGAGGTGTTCGTGATCGCCCGCATCAAGGAGGCCCACGACGACGGCCTGCCGGGTCGCGAGGCGATCGCCCTCGGCATCGAGCGCACCGGCAGGATCATCACCGCGGCCGCCCTGCTCTTCTGCGTGGCGATCGGCGCGCTGGTCACCTCCGCGCTCTTCTTCACCAAGCAGCTCGGCCTCGGCGCCGCGCTCGCGGTCGCGGTCGACGCGAGCATCGTCAGAGCGCTGCTCGTGCCCTCGCTGATGGCGCTGATGGGCAAGTGGAACTGGTGGGCGCCAAGGCCGCTGCGCCGCCTGCACGATCGCATCGGGCTGCGCGAGTCAGACGCGGTTGGCGCGGAGATTCAGTAGCCATTCGGCTCGCTCACAGCGACTACACGCGCCCCATCGACCTGACACGTCGCTCGACGACGAGCACTCTCAAAAGATGCGCTACATTGATGCAGATGTCGCGCACCACAGTTGATGTTGACTCGCAAGCGCTTGAATCGGCACGTCTGCAGCTGGGCACGAAGGGTGTGAGTGCGACGGTCAACGCGGCGTTGCGCGAGGTGGGGCGGCGGCGGGCACTGGCAGGCTTCGACGTGGTCCGCGACATCGACGGCACTCCCGCCGAGGTTGAGACCAACCGGCAGGACAGGCAGCCCTGAGCGCAGCGGCCGAGATCGAGCCTGTCCGCCTCGATCGCCCCGCCCTGTTTGACACGGGAGTCTGGACATGGGCGCGCGATCGTCGTTTTCCCGAGCTCGCATCGTGGTTCAACACACAGGTCGCCGACGGGCTCGTGCTCGTATGCGACGTCGTAGTTCTGGAGCTCGTCCGCTTGACGCCCAACCAATCACGCGCGCAAGAGGTGGCCGAACGTTTGGACGCGTTCGAGTTCGTCGCGATGGAGACAGAGCTTTGGCAGCGAGCACGCGAGCTTCAATCACTGCTCTCTGCCACCGGAGACCATCGTCGCGTCCCCCCGGTCGACCTCTTGATCGCCGCAGCAGCCGAGCGAGCAGACGTGCCGCTGATCCATTACGACCGCGACTACGAGCGCCTGGCACGCGTCAGCGCCCTGCAACACCATTGGCTCGTACCCGACGGCGCGCTGGTAGCGAAATAGACGGCGCCGCTCCGCCGAGTGGCCGGGGCGTTTACCCGGCCGGCGGCTGGTCGATGCGCACCATGTTGCCGGAGGGGTCGCGCACGGCACAGTCGCGCGTGCCCCACGGCTGATCGGTCGGCTCCTGCACGATCTCGGCGCCCGACGCCTTCAGCTTCTGGAAGGTGTCGTCGAGGTCGTCGGTGTGGAAGTGAACGCCGTTCATAGCGCCCTTTGCAAGCAGCGCGGCAAGCGCATCCTGATCGGCGGGGCTGCCGTTCAGGTAGTTGGTGAGAACGATCGCGACATCGGGCTGGGAGGCGGCGCCGACGGTGATCCAGCGGAAGTCTCCGCGGGCGACATCGTTGCGCAGCTCCAGGCCGAGTGCGTCGCGGTAGAAGGACACTGCGAGGTCGGGGGCATGGGTCATGACGAAGCATTGGGAGAATGTGAGGTTCATGCGCCCAACATTAGGGGGCGCTCGCCCCGCTCGCTTCTTCGATCCTGCTCGGCTTGCGGCTCGGGCGGGTGAGGTCCCGGGCCACGCAGCCGGGCACGCTCGCAAGCGCGCTGTGGTCGCGAGCCCGGTAGGTGCTCGGCGTCTGCCCGACCAGCTCGGTGAAGCGCGCGCTGAAGGAGCCGAGCGACGAGCACCCGACCGCCATGCAAACCTCTGTGACCGACATGTCGTCACGGCGCAACAGCGCCTTCGCTCGCTCGATGCGCCGCGTCATCAGGTATGCGTAGGGCGTCTCCCCGTATGCCGCCCGGAACTGTCGCGAGAAGTGTGCGGTGGACATCAATGCGGCGCGGGCCAGCGCGGCGACGTCGAGTGGGCGCGCGTACTCGCGGTCCATCAGATCGCGGGCGCGGCGCAGATGCGCGAGGTTGGCAAGCTCCTCCGGCGTCACGCCGCCAGCATAGAGCTGGCCAGATCGACAGAGACGAAGAGCGCCTCTCGCGCGTCAGTCAAGCCTTGACGTAGGCCGCGAGATGCTCGCCGGTGAGCGTAGAGCGAGCCTCGACAAGCTTCGCCGGCGTGCCCTCAAAGACGATCCGGCCGCCGTCGTGGCCGGCACCGGGACCGAGGTCGATGATCCAATCGGCGTGCGCCATCACCGCCTGGTGGTGCTCGATCACGATCACCGACTTGCCCGAGTCCACGAGCCGGTCGAGCAGGCCGAGCAGCTGCTGCACGTCGGCGAGGTGCAGGCCAGTAGTGGGCTCATCGAGCACGTACACGCCGCCCTTCTCCCCCATTTGAGCGGCCAGCTTGAGCCGCTGCCGCTCGCCGCCGGAGAGCGTCGTCAGCGGTTGGCCCAGGCGCAGATAGCCGAGCCCGACGTCGGCGAGCCGCTCGAGGATCTTCTGCGCGGCCGGCGTCTTGGCCTCGCCATCGCCGAAGAGCTCGATCGCCTCACCCACCGACATCGCCAGCACCTCGCTGATGTCCTTGCCGCCGAGCCGGTATTTCAGCACCGACGCCTCGAAGCGCTTGCCCTCGCACTCCTCGCAGACGCTGGCGACGCCGGCCATCATTGCCAGATCGGTGTAGATCACGCCGGCGCCGTTGCAGCCGGGGCAGGCGCCCTCCGAGTTGGCGCTGAACAGCGCCGGCTTGACTCCATTGGCCTTCGCAAACGCCTTGCGGATCGGCTCGAGTGCTCCGCTGTAGGTCGCCGGGTTGCTGCGCCGCGAGCCCTTGATCGCCGCCTGGTTGACCGTCACCACTCCCTCGCGTCCGGACACCGAGCCCTGGATCAGCGAGCTCTTGCCCGATCCCGCCACGCCGGTGATCGCGACCAGCATGCCGAGCGGGATGTCGAGGTCGAGATTTTGCAGGTTGTGGGTACTCGCGCCGCGGACCTCCAGCGCCCCCGTGAGCGTCCGCACCGATGGCTTCAGCGAGGCCCGGTCGTCGAGGTGGCGCCCGGTCAGCGTCTTGCCGGCCCGCAGCCCATCGACGGTGCCGGTGAAGCAGACGCTGCCGCCCACGCTGCCGGCGCCGGGACCGAGATCGACCACATGGTCGGCGATCGCGATCGCCTCCGGCTTGTGCTCGACGACCAGCACGGTGTTGCCCTTGTCGCGCAGTGCCAGCAGCAGGCTCGTTCATCCGCTGGATGTCGTGCGGGTGCAGCCCGATAGTCGGCTCGTCGAAGACATAGGTGACATCGGTGAGCGAGGAGCCGAGGTGGCGGATCATCTTCACGCGCTGGGACTCGCCGCCCGAAAGCGTGCCGCAGGAGCGATCGAGGCTGAGATAGCCAAGCCCGATCTCCACGAAGGAGTCGAGGGTCTGCCGCAGCACCGCCAGCAGCGGCCCGACAGACGGCTCATCCAGGCCCCGCACCCACTCGGCGAGGTCGCTGATCTGCATCGCGCAGGCATCGGCGATGTTGATCGCCTTGATCTTCGAGGATCGCGCCGCCTCGCTCAGGCGGGTGCCGTCGCAGTCGGGGCAGGCGGTGAAGGTGACCGCTCGCTCCACGAACGCGCGGATGTGCGGCTGCAGCGCCTCCTTGTCCTTGGAGAGCATCGACTTCTGAATCCGCGGGATCAGCCCTTCGTAGGTCATGTTGATGCCCGCGATCTTCATCCTCGCCGGCTCGTGATGGAGGAAGTCGTGCAGTTCCTTCTTGGTGTACTTGCCGATCGGCTTCTCCGGGTCGACGAATCCCGATGCGCTGTAGAGCCGGTAGTTCCAGCCGCCCGGCGTGTAGCCGGGGATCGTGAGCGCGCCCTGCGCAAGCGACTTCGAATCCTCGTAGAGCTCGGCGAGGTCGATGTCGGAGACCGTGCCCCGCCCCTCGCAGCGCGCGCACATGCCGCCGGCGCGGGTGAAGGTCTTGCTGACGGTCTTGCCGTCACCCCGTTGCACGGTGATCGCCCCGCTCGCCCGCACCGAGGCGACGTTGAAGGAGAACGCGTTGGGCGAGCCGATGTGCGGCTTCCCGAGCCGGCTGAAGAGGATGCGCAGCATCGCGTTGGCGTCGGTGGCGGTACCGACGGTGGAGCGCGCGTCGGCGCCCATCCGCTGCTGATCGACGATGATCGCGGTCGTCAGCCCTTCGAGCACATCGACCTCGGGCCGCGCCAGGCTCGGCATGAAGCCCTGCACGAACGCGCTGTAGGTCTCGTTGATCAGCCGCTGGGACTCTGCGGCGATCGTGCCGAACACGAGCGAGCTCTTGCCCGAGCCAGAGACGCCGGTGAACACCGTCAGCCGACGCTTAGGGATCTCGATGCTCACGTCCTTGAGGTTGTTCACGCGCGCGCCGTGGACGCGGATCGCGTCGTGGCTGTCGGCGCCGTGGGCGGCAGGCGAGCGCTTGCCCGTCTTCGTGGCTGCGCTCATCTTCTCTGCATCCGCCGGCCTGGACCGCTCATCGCGGTCACTCTAGCCGCGGCCACAGGGCCGCGTTTCTCGATTCCCGATCGGTTGGATCACCCGTCCGCCCGCCACGCGCACGCGATGGCGCGGTCGAGCAGCATTCGTTGCTCGCGCGCATTGCCCGTCAGCGAAGCGGCATGCTGGAGCTCCGCCTGCGCCTCCCGATAGCGACCCAAGCGGGCGAGCAGATCGCCTCGCACGCTCGGCAGCAGGTGGTAGGTCCTCATCGAGGGCTCCTCCCCCAGCGCGTCGAGGATTTCGAGCCCCGCGGCCGGGCCGAACGCGCGCGCGACCGCCACCGCCCGGTTGAGCTCCACAACCGGAGAGGGCGCAAGCTGGGCCAGCGCCTCATACAGAGCGGCGATCTTCACCCAATCGGTTTCGCTCGGGGTCGCCGCGCGAGCGTGGCATGCCGCGATCGCGGCCTGCAGCGAGTACGGGCCGCGCGTGGCGCCGAGCTTCTCAGCCCGCTCCAGCGCAGCCAGGCCGCGGCCGATCAGCAGACGATCCCATTGCGCACGGTCCTGGTCGAGCAGCAGCACCGGCTCGCCACCGGGGCCGATGCGTGCCCTCAGGCGCGAGGCCTGGATCTCCAGAAGCGCAACCAGGCCATGCACCTCCGGCTCTCCGGGGAGCAGCTCGGCGAGGATCCGGCCGAGGCGCAGCGCTTCCTCGCAAAGATCGGCGCGCAGCCAATCCTCGCCGCCACTCGCGGTATAGCCCTCATTGAAGATCAGGTAGAGCACCTCGAGCACGGAGGCGAGCCGGACGGTGAGCTCCTGCGCATCCGGGAGATCGAACGGCACGCGGGCCTCGGCGAGCGTCCGCTTGGCCCGCACGATCCGTTGAGCGACAGTCGACTCGGACACGAGGAACCCCCGCGCGATCTCCTCGGTGCTCAGGCCGCCGAACAGCCGCAGGGTGAGCGCCACCCGCGCCTGCCCCGAAAGCACCGGGTGGCAGCACATGAACATCAGGCAGAGCAGGTCATCGCCGACCTGCTCTGCCACCGTGAGCTCCAGCCGAGCCTCCACGGCATCGCCCTGAAGCTTCAGCTCGTAGGCGAGCTGCTCGTGCTTGCGCTGCAGCCGCGCGTTGCGGCGCAGCAGATCTATGGCCCGATGCTTGGCGGTGGCCATCAGCCAGGCGCCGGGATTGTCCGGAACGCCCGACTGCGGCCACCGCTCCAGCGCAGCCACCAGCGCATCCTGGGCAAGATCCTCCGCGACGCCGACGTCGCGCACGATCCGCGCAAGCCCCGCGATCAGCGCCGCCGACTCGATTCGCCAGACGGCCTCGATCGCACGGTGCTCGGGTGTGGCTCTCACCGGCAGGGCGACGCTCTCAGAGCGCGGCCTGAACCTCGGGCGGAAATTCCGACCTGTCCCAGATCTGGCGAACCTCGATCACGTCGCCCTCGCCAGCTGGGCAGCGCGAGGCCCACTCGACCGCCTCCTCCTTGGATTTCGCCTGAATCAGCCAGTAGCCGCCGATCAGCTCCTTCGCCTCGGCGAACGGCCCATCGGTCACCGTGGCGGTTCCGCCGGAGAACCCGACGCGCGCGCCCTTGGCCGACGGATGCAGACCGTCGAGGCCCAGCAGCACCCCCGCCTTGGTCAGCTCGTCGTTGTATCGGCCCATCGCGGCCATGTCCTCGAGGCTCGGCGTCCAGTCGGCTTCGTTTGGAATGTTCGGGATCATGATCATCATGAAGCGCATCGTCGTGACTCCTCTGCTTGTGGTGTGGTTTGAGCTTCGGTGCGCCGCAACCAGACAGGTTCGCACCTCCGCACTACCCACACGTCGAACAGGCCTTCGCGAAATCGACACGACGCGCGCAACCGGCTTCAGGCGGCGCATGCGGGCCACCGAGTGGTACAATTTACCCACTATGGCTTATGTCGTAGTCAAGGTCAGCGGCATCTTCGAGATCCGCGAGTCTCATGCGACGGTGCGCGGACCACGCAGCCGCACGCTCGCCTCGTTTCGGACGCTGACGCCCGAGACGCTTACGAAGGCGGCCGCGCGGGCATCCAAGCCACTTGACGCCGAGCAGGTACGCAGAGCCGTGCAGCGCAAGGGCGCCCCAATCGCCGGCTCTGCCTCCGACATGGCCGCGGCGACGCTGCTGGCAGAGCTCGAGCATGGCCGCCCGCCGCGGGCTTCGCTGAAGCGGCTGCTGCACCAGACGCTGGCCGGCACGGCCGACAGCTTGAGCAGCAACGCGGTGGCCGCAGCGGCCTGGATAGGGTCAACGCCGCAGCGACGCGGCGAAGCGCTGCACGACCTGCTGCTGCTGGTGGACAGCCTGCCCACCGGCCGGGGCGCCGCTCGCGCCCGATTTCCCCGCATCGAGTCGAGACCGGCCTGAGCGCTGCGCCGCAGCCGAGCCTTCCCGAGAAGGTTCTCGCGGTCCATCGCAAGCTCGCGACCGGCAAGGCGCCTCACGCCTTCGGCGGCGCGCTCGCGCTCGCCTACTACGCCGAGCCGAGGGCGACGATCGACATCGATCTCAACGTCTTCCTCGCGCCCGCCGACTACGAGCGGGTGGCCGCCATCCTCGCTCAGCTCGGCGTGAGCGACGGCCCCAAGGTCTCAATCGTGGAACGGGACGGCCAATGCAGGCTGTGGTGGGGACGAACGCCGATCGACCTCTTCTTCGCCTACGACGCGCTGCATGAGGCGATGAAGGGCGCGATCCGCACCGAGCCTTTCGCGGACGCGAGCATCCCGATCCTCGCGCCCGAGCATCTGCTCGTCTGCAAGGCGATCTTCAACAGGCCCAAGGACTGGCTGGATATCGAGCAGATCGCGGTCGGCGTCGATGATCTCGACGCGGCGGAGATCCTCTCGTGGCTCGACCGAATCCTCGGAGCGGACGATCCGCGCTCCCAGCGCGTCGCCGTGGCGCTCGCGGACTGGCTGTGAGCCGGCTCGTCGTGCCGGCCCAGGCTCAGACGGCGTCTCCACCGCGCAGCGTCGCGAGCGCGTCGCTGACGCGCGCCAGCTCGTCGAGCATCGCGTCGGCTGCCTGATCCATCGCGTCATTGGCCTGGAGCCGATCTTCGTCGTCGATGAACTGCGCGACGAACGGAATCGAGACGGCCTCGGCGACCGGGAACATGCGCAGCGGGCTGAGCACCTGCTTGGCCATCTGCACTGCCCGCGTCCCTGCGGACACGCCCCCGTAGGAGACGAACCCGAAGGGCTTGTAGCACCACTCGTTGTGGAGGAAGTCGATCGCGTTCTTCAGCGGGGCGCACAGGCCGTAGTTGTACTCGGGGGTCACGAACGCAAACGCCTCCGCCGCCGCCACGCGAGCGCTCCACTGCTTTGTGTGCTGCTTTGTGTACTGCTGAAGGCGCGGATGATTCGGCTCGTCCATGAAGGGCAGGTCGATCTCGGCGAGGTCGGCGAGATCGACCTGCAAGCCCCCGCGGGCGCGCGCCCGCGCATCGAACCACAGCCCCACCGGCAGGCCGACGCGCCCGGGACGGGTGCTTGCGATGACGATCATGAGTCGCGTCATGTCCTTGTCTCCGATCTCGGTTGGGTGCATGGCACTGCCGCCGCGCCGCCGGCGATCGCTCGGCCCGCCGCGCGGCCGGAGAAGATGCAGCCGCCGAGGAAGGTTCCCTCGAGCGCGTTGTAGCCATGCACGCCGCCGCCGCCGAAGCCCGCGGCCTCGCCGGCCGCATACAGGCCCTCGAACGGCGAGCCGTCCGGGCGCATCGCCTGCGAGTCCAGGTTCGTCTCCAGGCCCCCGAGCGACTTGCGCGTGAGGATGTTCAGGCGCACGGCTATCAGCGGGCCGTGCTTTGGGTCGAGCAGCCGGTGCGGCTTGGCCACGCGGCTGAGCTTGTCGGCCTGGTAGCGGCGCGCGCCGGCGATCGCCATCAGCTGCGCGTCCTTGCTGTAGCGGTTCTCGATCTGCCGGTCGCGCGCCTGCATCTGCGCCCGCACGTGCTCGATGTCGAGTCGAGGTCCGCGCGCGAGATCGTTCATCGCGCTCACCAGGGCCTCGAGATTCTCAGCGACCACGAAGTCGACGCCGTGCTGCTTGAAGGCCTCCACCGGGCCCGGCGCGCCGCCGGCAAGCCGGCTGCGGGCCAGGAGCTTGAAGTCCTTGCCGGTGATGTCGGGGTTCTGCTCGGATCCCGAGAGCGCGAACTCCTTTTCGATGATGGTCTGGGTCAGGATGAACCAGGAATAGTCGTGCCCGGTGGACAGAATGCGCTTCAGCGTGCTGAGCGTGTCGAAGCCGGGGAAGTTCGGCGCCTCCATGCGCTCGCCGTTCGCGTCGAGCCAGAGCGAGGAGGGCCCCGGGATGATCCGGATCGCGTGGTTGGGCCAGACCGGGTTCCAGTTGTGGATTCCCTCCGTGTAGTGCCACATGCGGTCGCCGTTGATCACGCTCGCGCCGGCGTCCTGCGCGATCCCGAGCATCCGCCCGTCAACGTGTGCGGGCACGCCGGCGATCATGTGCTGCGGCGCCGCTCCAAGCCGCTCCGTGGGCCAGTTGCGGCGGATCAGATCGAAGTTGTGGCCGATCCCCCCGGTGCTCAGCACGACCGCCGCGGCGCGGTGCTCGAACTCGCCGATGACCTCGCGGTCGGATGCCTGGCCCCGCTCCGCGTCGGTGGCTTTCAGCCTCGCGCCGCGGACGCCGAGCACCGCGCCGTCTTGCACGATCAGCTCATCGACGCGGTGGCGAAACGCGAACTCGACGAGCCCCTGCCGCTCGCCGGCCAGCACGCGCTGCGCAAACACCCTCACGACCTCCGGCCCGGTGCCCCACGTCAGGTGAAACCTCGGCACCGAGTTGCCGTGTCCGTCCGCATGGCCGCCGCCGCGCTCGGCCCAGCCGACCAGCGGGACCACCCGCAGTCCCAGATCGTGGAGGTAGGCGCGCTTTTCGGTCGCGGCGAAGCGAACGTAGGCCTGCGCCCACCTGCGCGGCCAGCGGTCCTCGCGCTCGCGGTCGAACTGCGCCGAGCCCAGCCAGTCCTGGAGCGCGAGCTCATAGGAGTCCTTGACCCGCAGGCGACGCTGCTCCGGACTGTTGACGAAGAACAGCCCGCCAAGCGACCAGAAGGCCTGGCCACCGAGGTTGTTGCGGTTCTCCTGCTCGACGATCAGCACGCGCCGTCCCGCCTCGACGAGCTCATGCGCGGCCACGAGCCCGGCCAAACCGGCTCCGACGATGATTGCTTGCGGCTCGTCCACGTCTTCCTCTCCTCGATGGCTGCACACCGCCGGCGAACGGCGTGCGCATATTACGCGAGCGCCTTTGCCTGACACGGGTTTCGCGGCGGGCCTGTTGGCGGCCCGCGGCTGTCGATCGTGCGGGTCACAAACAGGCCGACCGACCGTATACACGTGTGAATGTCAATCGAGCGCAGTGACGAGGAGCTGTTGGCGGGTGGGCGTGCCGAGGATTTCGGGGCGCTGTACGAACGTACGTATCCGCTGGTTCGCGCCTATCTGCGCCGGCGCGCGGGAGCACGACCGGATCTGGTGCTCGATCTCGTCGCGGAGACCTTCGCGCGGGCACTCGAGCGTCGCGAGCAGTTCGATCCTCAGAGAGGGCCTGCTGCCGTGTGGCTGTTGGGCATCGCAAAGCATCTGCTTGTGGATGCGATGCGTCGGGGCCGGGTGGCCGACCAGTCGCGTCGGCGTCTTGGCATGGAGCCGATACACGTTGAGGACGATCAGCTCGAGCTGATCGAGCGCGAAAGCGCTCCAGATTTGCTGCGAGCGCTCGGCAGGCTGCCCGGCGAGCAGCGAGAGGCGATCGAACGGCGCGTGCTCCACGAGGATCCATATGCCGCTATCGCCGAGCAGGTGGGCTGCTCGGAGCAGGTCGTGCGCAAGCGTGTCTCGCGCGGACTGTCCGCGCTGCGGCAAACCAGTCAGGAGAGATCATGACGAGGGACCCCTACAGCATCCTCGGCGCACAGCTCACGGCTGCCGCGGCACGACAGCAGGCGAGCGGGGGATCGGCGAGCAGGGTCCGAGCCTGGCGCCCACGGCGGATGAACGCGCCTCTGATCGTGGCGATCGTGGTGCTCGCGGGCGGCGCGATCGCAGCCGCGGCGACAGGGCTCTTGACCGGCAGCCCCGTTTCGAGCCCCGCAGGACCGCCCGTTCCGCACGCCGACTACGGCGTGCCCGTGGCCGGCGGCTCGGACCTGTTGGCACTGCGCGCCGCCGACCCGGAAGGCGGCCTGCCCTGGGGAATGCGCATCGTCCACACGACTCGGGGACTGGTCTGCGTGCAGGTTGGCCGCGTCTATCGCGGAGCGCTCGGCCAGCTCGGCGTCGACGGCGCGTTCCACGACGACGGCCGCTTCCACCCCCTCGCACCGGACGTGCTCTACGGCACCTCCGAAGCGATGATTGAATGCGTGCTGCCCTCGCAATCGTTCTCATTCACGGACGCGAGCGCGGACCGCAGCGGCGATCCGGTCCCCAGGGAGGGCGTCAGGCCACCGGCACGCGAGCTGCGCTCGATCTCCTTCGGGCTGCTCGGCCCCGATGCAGCCAGCGTCACCTACAGGACGAGCTCCGGACTCAGGACCGAGCCTGTGAGCTCGGGGAGGGGCGCCTACCTGATCGTCGAGCCGGTCGCGCACGCCGGCAGCCAGTTCGAACACGGAGGCTCCGACGTCGGATCGGTATCCCAGCACGTGCTCATCCTGCCGCCGCCCGGTCTGAAGGGGAGCACGGTCAGCGCCATCACCTACCGGCTCGGATCGCACACGTGCACAAGCGGCTTCGGCGCGCCGGTCAGCACTCGCTGTCCTATGCCGCGCCCTGCCCTCCCCGTCTCGCACAAGCCCGCTCGCAACCTGCGTGAGCCGCTTCGCCTCACGCTCGTCAAGGACACGCCCGCCGTTTGCCGCCGAGCCTCGCTCAACGACCCCTGCTACCAGGTGCGGCTGCAGTTCAAGGCCCCCTACGCCGTCAGAAATGCCGCGAGCGAATACAGCATCGAAACGAAGGCAAGCTGCCCGAACACGCCCGTGCCGAGCTGGTCGATCGACCGCGACGTCAAACGCGGTGAATCCGTGAAGGAACTGTCCACCTGGTCGTTCAGCCCAAGCGCCTGCTCAGCCACCGAGATTCTGCAGGTGCGCTACCAGCCCAACTGGCTCGCCGAAGCCTGGGCGACCCGGCGACCAATCGTCGTCGGCACCGCGAGCCTTCGCAGCGCGTCCCGCTGAGGCGAGCACCGCGAGGCGTCCGCTCAGGCAGTCACGTTGCGGTAGAGGCGCACGGCCGAGCACCCGTGAAGGCATGGTTCGACCGGATAGTCGTGCCCAGGCTGACCCTCGGCAAGGATGGCGGCCTGCTCGGCGGCAAGGCGCTGACGGTCACCGCGGCACGCGGCGGCGGCTACGGACCCGGCACGCCCCGCCAGGGCTGGGACCACCGCACCGCACCGGCTCGTAGCGGCCGCAGCTAAGGACCCACGTCAAAATATCTGCCGGGATTGAGACCGCCGTTCCGCGGCGTCAGCCGCCACCCGCAATGCTCGCCGTACCACCAGTACGCCTGCGCTTGCGTGCGACGCCTGCCATCCACGGCCCGGCACCCTCAACCCACCATCTATTTTGACGCGGGTCCTAAGCGTCGGCGGGCAGCAGCCGGAATGGCTTGCCGTTGGCAGTCAGGAGACGGAAGTGTCGCTCGTCGAGAGTCAGGACGTCTCGCACGCGATGACGCAGGGCGAGCACCACGATCGACGCATCGGCGAGACTGATCCCAAGATCGGAATAGTGCTCAATGAGCGCATGCGCGCTCGCGACATCCCCAGCTGCCATTGGCTCCAGCGCGTAGGCACCGCGCTTGACCTCCTCCAGAAGGCTCGCTCGTGCAGAGAAACCGACACGTGAAGCGATGAGGTAGTCAAGTTCGGCCAATACGAACGGCGAGAGCAACAGCGGCGGACGGGCGGAAGCGAGACTTGCCGCCGCCTGCTCGTGATGCGTCTGGCTGCTGTCCAACGCGGCAAGCAGACCGCTTGTGTCAAGCAGGATCACTCGCCAAAGCCGCGGGCAAGCTCCTCGTCCACCCGCTCAGCGAGCGTCGCGTCGCCGCTGCTGAAAAGAGGCAGCCGTGGCGCCGGATAGGTGTGCTCGGCCGTCGCAGTGGCCACCGCAGAGCGAACGACCTCAGCCTCGCTGCGTCCCTCCGCAGCAGCGGTCCTCTCAAGAGCAGCCTTCAGATCCTCGGGGAGATAGATAGTCGTGCGCCTCATGCCATACATCATGCCATATATCGGCGAGGTTGGCCTCATGCGGCCCGAGAGCCCCGGGGTCGGCGCAAAGCGGGGAGCCAGCTCATGCCGGGCTGACGACGGGTCATGCCGCCCATATGACATCGTGAACGTGCTTTGTTGCCGTCTTTTCGGCGCTGTGCGTGACCAGGCGCAGCCCGGCGTCGTACTCCGCGAGGCCGCGCAGGTGCCCGTGACGCTCATCCCAGGTACCGTCCTCGAGGTCGCGGCGGACGGCCTCCACGACGCGGGCGACCACCTCGGGGGGCATGCGCGCGAAGCCCGATGTGCCGGCGCGTGCCTGAGTGTCGAGCACCCGCTCGGGGTGCGCCCAGAAGGAGCCGAGCGTCCAGTCGGGCGTGTCGCACGCGATTGGCACCGTCTCGATCGCGGTGCCGGCGCCGAGCCAGTGCGCAAGCTGCTCCGGGAGCGGGAAGATGCGCCGGTCAAGCTCGGCGACCTCGCGCAGGTATTCGGCCATCAGCCACATGCACGCGCTGACGCGCGGGTCGTAGGTGAGGATCACGACCGGGCCGCGCGCCACGCGCCGCAGCTCGCGGACGCCACGCTCCTGCTGGGCGTCCCAATGGTGCACGGTCAGCAGCGCCATCGCCGCATCGACGCTGCCGTCGGCCAACGGCAACGGGTACGCCTCGGCGAGCATCGCCCGCGGCAGCTCTGGCGGACGCTGGGCGGCCATCACCTCGCTCGGCTCCACCGCGATCACCTGGCGGTCGCGCGGCTCGTAGGAGCCCGCACCGGCCCCCACGTTCACGACCGTCCGCGCCTCGCCGAGCGCTGCGTGGATACGCGCGGCGATGCGCGGGTCTTCGCGTCGCGTCGTGGCATACCCCGCGCCGATCTGGTCGTAGCGGCTCTCAGCCATCGTTGACATTCGTAACCGCAGCCTACTTGCCAGTTGCCCAGCACTGCTTGGACGATGGGACATGGATCCGCAAGTGGAACGACCCTTGAGGTCTGCCGTGGGATTTGGGAGGCTCAGACGGTCGAGCGCCCGTAGCGATCTTGGACGCGCACCACGCCGTGCAGCTCCGGTTGGAGACCTCCAAGACCACGGAGTCCTCCAACGCCTCGATCGTGTGGACGACCACCTCGGCTTCAGACCCATCTCAGGATTCCGCGACACGGCCCGCTAGCGGGGGCACGTTTTCGCGCCGTAGCGAGATCTCGACCCCGGCATCCAGCGGCAGCGTGACCGACATCCAAGCGCCCTGCGCGTCGCGCACATGCCGCAGATAGGGCTTCAGGTCAGGATCATCGGCCGAGAGGTCGGCGACCACGAGGGCGTCTCGCGGCAGATGCGGCGCCACCATCTGCAAGACCGGCAGATATAGCTCGTTCCAGCCGTCAAGGCAAAGCAGATCAACCGGGCCTGGCAGACTCCGCAGCGTCTCCAGCGCATCGCCGATACGAACCTCGACAATCTCCCCAAGGCCCGCGTCGCTGAGGTTGGCGCTCAGAGCGCTCGCCTTCACCGCGTCGATCTCGGTCGTGATAAGCGACCCCTGCCCACGATCCCTGAGCCCGGCGGCGAGATGAATCGTGGAGATGCCGAGCGACGCACCAAACTCCACGATCCGCCCGCCGCCACGCCGCGCGAGCACATACAACAACGCCGCGACCTCTTCGGTCACCGCGATCGGCGCGTCCCGGCAAAGCTCAGCGCGCTCGACCACACCCAGACGCCGGCCGCCAGCGTCCACCTCGCGCTCAACGATACGCCGCTTCGCCTCCCGATCCTGCGAGTCCTCGTCCTCGCGCAACCGCGTGACTACGCTCCTTGCAGCGCTACTCAGGATCGAGCTCGCGCGCGGAGCGGACGGGCCTATGAGCCGTGAGATCGCGACGAGCTTTCCCGGCTCCATGACACGATTCATAGATGTCGATTGTAGTTGTGGCAAGTGCCCGCGTGGAACGCGGGGGCCGATTGACCGAGATCGCGTCGCGTCGAGGGTGATGAGAGGGGGGCCTCGAACCCGCGCCCCCCTTATCGCCGTCCGCGTCTACCGTCCCAAGCGCCGAGCATGCTTTGCAAGCATCGCCCGCGTCGATCCCCCAACACCGCCCGACCCCGACTCGCCAGCCGAGCGTCCAGAAGACCCTCGCCGTGTCCTCGGGCGCCTCGGCGAGAACCTTGCCGTCGCCCATCTCGAACGTCTCGGCTTCACGATCCTCGCTCGCAACTACCGCACCCGCCGCGGTGAGATCGACATCGTCGCGTTCAACGGAACCGCGATCGCCTTTGTCGAGGTCAAGACTCGGCGGACGCGCGCGCAGCGGCCACACGACAACGCCGCTCCATCGCCGTTGGAAGGCCTGCGCCACCGTCAGCGAGCACGCCAGCGTGGCCTTGCAGGCGCTTGGCTGAGAGACCACGGGCCGGGCCTGTACGCCCGCGACCTGCGCTTCGACGCGATCGGCATCCTCCTCGACCGAGACGACCGCCTCGTGCGCCTGGATCACGTCGAAGGCGCGTGGTGAGCCCCGCCTAAATCAACTCCAGCTGCGCATAGGCCACCGACTGAAACGACATCCGGTGCAGCGGGCTCGGTCCCAGCTTCAGGATCGCGTCCCTGTGCTCGGGCGTCGAATAGCCGACGTGCTGGCCGAAGCTCCACCCGGGATGCAGCGCGTCGGCGTGATGCATGAACCGGTCCCTGGTCACCTTCGCCACGATCGAAGCCGCTGCGATCGCGGCGCTGCGCCCATCGCCTCCGATCACCGCCCTGTGCGGCAGTCTCCAGCCCCGGCAGCGAAAATCCGTCCACGAGTCGCGTGACGTCCGCATCGCAGTCGCAGCTCACCCGCCGCAGCGCGTCGGCAAGCGCGCTCAGGTTCGTCTTGTGCAGCCCGCGCCTGTCGATGCTGCGAGCGCTCCTGGTGACCACGCAGACCCTCTTGGCAGTCTCCAGGATCAGCGGATACATCCGCTCCCGCGCCTCCGGAGTATGTTGCTTTGAGTCGTCGAGGTCACCGAGGGCCTTGATCTGCGCCGGCGTGAGCGCCTCCACGTCGAAGAGCACCGCGGCGGCCAGCAGCGGCCCGGCCAGGCAGCCTCGACCGGCCTCGTCGGCGCCGGCGACCAGATGCGTTCCTATCTCCCGGTCGAACTTGAACAGCCGGCGGCCGGGGCGGCTGGCCTTCTTGCGCGCGGCGCGCGCGCGGCGGGCCCCGGGCTCCTTGGTCGAGGCGGCTGCAGCCATGCTCAGCTCCTCTCCCTCAAGCAAGCGCGGCGCCTACAGCAGCCCAACCCGATCGGGCGGCCAGTAGGTCGCGAAGGCGACGCCGATGATCCAGCTCGTGGGCACCGGGCCCCAGAACCTGCTGTCGTCGGAGTCGCCACGGTTGTCCCCCATCATGAACCGGTGTTCGGCCGGAACCTCGATCGGCGTCCGGAAGTTGCACTCGGGGCTGCTCCCGCAGGGCGCGATGTAGGGGTCGTGCTCGCGCTTGAAGGGGCCCTGCCGGCTCTTTGCGGTGTAGGCGTGGCCTTCCTTGACGTAGATCCATTCGCCGGGGCCGGCCACGACCCGCTTGATGAAGTTGACGCTCGCCTCCTTGGGCGCCGGCCGCGCGCAGGACGCGCCGCCGTAGCTGACGACGTGCGGCGGCTGGGCGACCGAGCCGCAGACCTCCTGTTCTGCGCCCTGCGGCGGATGAAAGACGACAATGTCGCCGACGGAGGGGCCGCCGAAGTGCATCCCGATCCTGTCCACGAGCACGCGCTGGCCGATCTTCAGCGTCGGTTCCATCGAGCCGCTGGGGATCTTGTACGGCTTGACGACGAACGCCTGGATCAGCAGGGCCAACCCGAGCGCGACCGCGACGATCACGACCAGCTCGACGAGCGAGCCGCCCCGCGACTTGGTGGCGGTGCTCACGCCGGCTCAGGCGCTCTCAGAATCGGCAGCGGACTCCGTGGCCTCGGAGGATGCCTGCGCATCGTCGTCGTCTGGCCCCTGCGCTGCTTGCGCATCCGCAGTGGGCTGCTCGGCCTGCTCCGTGCCATCCTCCGACGGCGCTGCCGCCGGAGTGTCCACCACCTCTGCGACCGCCTCGGCGTCGCCCTCCGGGGTGCTCCCCTGCGGCTCCTGATCCTCGGCGGTCTGAGGCTGCTCCGACTCCTGCTCGGCCAGCAGCCCCGGCTCCACGGCCTCCTCCGGGCCGATGTAACGGCGCTCGCGCACGCGCGCACGCTTGCCGACCCGATCCCGGAGGTAGTAGAGCTTTGCTCGCCTGACGTCGCCGCGCGCGGCGACCTCGATGCGCTCGATCTTCGGCGAGTGCAGCGGGAACATGCGCTCCACGCCGATGCCGAAGGAGTTCTTGCGCACGGTGAAGGTCTCTCTGACGCCATGTCCCTGGCGCTTGATCACGACGCCCTCGAACACCTGCACCCTGCGCCTGTTGCCCTCGATCACCTGGAAGTGAACGCGGACGCGGTCGCCGGCGGCGAACTGTGGGACGCGGCGCAGCTGCGCACGCTCGAGGTTTTCGATGACGCTGCTCATGGTCTTTGGTGAGTGGCACGCACCGAGGCATGGGCGCGGTAACGCGCAAGCGCAGGCCTCGGGCGACGCGGTCCGCAATGGTAGCGGACACGGCGCGGCCCCGCGCGCGAGATCAGCCGCGGGCCCGCTGCTCGCTGCACTGCCGCCGCCACTGCCGGATCCGCTCGTGGTGGCCGGAGAGCAGGATCTCGGGCACCTCCCAGCCGCGGTACTCGGCGGGGCGCGTGTAGTGCGGGTACTCCGGCGCGCCGTCGAGCGCCGCGCTGAAGGACTCCTCAACCGCAGACTCCTCGTGCCCTAGCGCGCCCGGCAGCTTGCGCATCACCGCATCGCACACGACCATCGCCGCAAGCTCTCCACCGGAGAGCACGTAGCGGCCGATCGAGAGCGTTTCGGTGGCGAAGTGCTCGACGATGCGCTCGTCGAAGCCCTCGTAGCGTCCGCACAGGAGCGTGATATCGCGCTCGCCGGCAAGCTCGGTGGCGTAGGCCTCGTCGAGGAGCCGGCCGGCGGGCGTGAGCGCGATCACGCGGCGCCGCTGCCGCAGCCGCACGGGATCTACGCCGTAGTGACCGTGAAGGGCGGCGTCCATCACATCGACCCGCAGCACCATCCCCGCCCCTCCGCCGTAGGGCGTGTCGTTCGACCTGCCCGCCGGTGAGCGGCGTGTGGCTGCGAATGTTGACGCATTTGAGCTCGGAGCCGGTGGCGAGCGCGTTTGCCACATGCCGCTGTCCCGAGAACCAATCGAACCAGTCTGGAAAGAGCGTGAAGACATCTATGTTCATTGCGCCTCCATCCAGGAGGCGCCTCCGAGCCTGAAGGAGGCCATCCAGGCCTCCTTGACCGCGCCTGCAGCGCTCATGCCTGCTCCCCCAGGAACCCCAGATCCACCTCGATCAGCCGGCCCTCGACGTCCACCCTGCGGATCGCGTCTTTGACCATCGGCACGAGCAGCGCCTCCCCCTGCTCGCGCCGGACTTCGAGCGCCTCGCAGGAGGGCAGGCTCGATCAGCCGCGCGACGCTGCCGAGCACACGCTCGCCGTCTGCGACCAGACACCCCTCCAGCTGATGCGCCCACCACTCGCCCTTGCCCAGCGCTGGCGCCTGCTCGACGGAGACCTCGATCTCGAGACCGCGCAGCGCCGCAACCGCGTCCCGGTCCTCGACGCCGCCAAGGCGCAGGATCGGCCGCTCGTCGGTGCCGCCGCGCCACTCGATGCTCAGCCGCCGATCGCCGAGCCTCACCGGCGCCCCGACCGCAAGCAGCCGCGCCCGCGCGCCCGTCACGTAGAAGCCCCCGTCGAGGCCGTGGGGCCGGCCGACCCGGCCGGCGGAGATCCGGGTGCCGGCGCTCTCAGGGCCTGTCTTCTCACTCTCAATCGACGATGTCAACGAGCACCCGGTGCGCCTGCCCATCGGCGCTCGCCCGCACCACCGTTCGCAGTGCCTGGGCGGTGCGCCCGCCGCGGCCGATCACCTTGCCGTAGTCGCCCTCGGCGACGCTCAGCTCCAGCAGGATCGTGCCGTCGTCTTCGTCGAAGCGCTCGACGAGCACCTCGTCGGGATGCTCCACGAGCCCGCGCGCGAGGTAGTCGAGCAGATCCTCGACCGGTCGTGCGGACCCCTCTCCGCCTGCGGCCGAGCCCTGCGCGCCTGCATGCTCCCGCCCGGACAAGGCGCGCTCCGCGTCAGGCCTGGCCGGAGGGCCCGGCGATGCCCTGGATGCGCAGCAGCTTGGCGACCGCCTCGGAGGGCTGGGCGCCGCGCGCGAGCCAGTTGCGCGCCCGCTCCTCGTCGATCACGATCGTCGAGGGGTTGGTCTGCGCGTCGTAGTGGCCGATCGTCTCGATCACGCGACCGTCGCGCGGGGAGCGCTGGTCGGCGACGACGACTCGCCACTTTGGATCCTTTCTGCCGCCCACTCGCGTGAGCCTGAGCCTGACTGACACGTAGTCCTCTCTGGTTAATCCGCTTTCCTGGAAGCGTAAGAGCTTAGCGGCTGCCACTCCTCTCAGCGCGCTTGGCGCATCAGAGCGCCGATGTCGGGCATCTTGCCGCGCCCGACCTGGCGCATCACCTTGCGCATCTGGCCGAACTGCTTGATCAGGCGCGAGACCTGCTGCACGTTGGTGCCCGACCCGCGCGCGATCCGCAGCCGCCGCGAGCCGTTGATGCTCTCCGGCCGCCGCCGCTCCTCCGGGGTCATCGCGAGGATGATCGCCTGCAGCCGGTCGAGCTCGCGCTCGTCCACGTTCATGTTGCGCAGCTGCGCGCCGCCGAGGCCGGGGATCATCCCCAGCAGGCTGGTCAGCGGGCCCATCCGGCGGATCGTCCCCAGCTGGTCGAGGAAGTCGTCGAGGCCGAACTCGTTGCGGCGCAGCTTGCGCTGCATCTCGATCGCCTGCTGCTCGTCGAACTCCTTCTCGGCCGTCTCGATCAGGCTCATCACGTCGCCCATGCCGAGGATCCGCTGCGCGATCCGGTCGGGGTGGAAGCGTTCGAACTCCTCCAGGCGCTCGCCGGTGGAGGCGAACAGGATCGGCCTGCCGGTGACGGCGAGCACCGAGAGCGCGGCGCCGCCGCGGGCGTCTCCATCGAGCTTGCTCATCACCACACCGTCGAACTGCACCGCCTCGCGGAAGCTCTCGGCCACGCCGACGGCGTCCTGGCCGGTCATCGCGTCGAGCACGAGCAGGACGTCGTCGGGTTTGACGGCATCCCTGATCCGCACGAGCTCGGCCATCAGCTCCTCGTCGATGTGCAGGCGCCCGCTGGTGTTGACGATCAGCACGTCCTTGCCGTCCTGCTTCGCCTGCGCAAGCGCCCAGGAGGCGATCTCGACCGGGTCGTGGTCGGGGGTGGGCGGGGTGGGCGGGGTCTGGTGATAGACGGTCGCCCCGGCCTGGGCGCCGACCTTGACGAGCTGATCGACGGCCGCCGGCCGGTATACGTCGCAGGCCGCCAGCGCGACCGCCGAGCCGTGCTCTTCGCGCAGGTTGCGCGCGAGCTTGGCCGCCGCGGTCGTCTTGCCCGAGCCCTGCAGCCCCGCCATCAGGATCACCGTCGGGGGGCTTGAGGCGAAGCGCAGCTTGTGCTCAGGGGGCGGGGCCTGGTCGAGCGAACCCTCGGCGCCGTCCGCCGCGCCCAGCGCCGATCCGGGCGCCCCCATCAGCTCCCCCAGCGCCTCGGCGACGATCTTTATGACCTGCTGGGCCGGATTGAGCTTGCCCACCACTTCGGCGCCGATGCAGCGCTGCTTGACATCCGCGGTGAAGCTCTTGACGACCTTGAAGTTGACGTCGGCCTCAAGCAGCGCAAGCCGGATCTCGCGCATCGCCGCGTCGATGTCCTGCTCGCTCAGCGTGCCGTGCCGCCGCACGTCGGTGAGCGTGGCCTGCAGCTTCTCGGAGAGCGCCTCGAACATCTGGCGGCGCGATCAGTCCTGCTTGGCCGGCCGCACCGCGCGCGGCAGCTGGGCGCCCTTGATGGCCTCGGCGCCCTGGTCGGGGCCACCGTCGGGCCCGCCCTCGCCGCGCCCGGAGAGCGCCTGGCCGATCCCGCCGAACGCCTGCGCGAACTCGGAGGGCACGACGAAGACCTTGTTGGCGTCGCCTTCGGCCAGTTGCGGCAGCATCTGCAGGTATTCGTAGCTGAGCAGCGCCTTGTCCGGTTTGCCCTCGTGGATCGCGGTGAAGACCGTGTCGATCGCCTTCGCTTCGCCCTCCGAGCGCAGGATCGCCGCCTGCTTCTCGCCTTCGGCCTGCAGCACCGCGGCCTGCTTTTCGCCTTCGGCGGTGAGGATCGCGGCCTGCCGCTCGCCTTCGGCGGTGAGGATCGCCGCGCGCCGATCGCGCTCAGCCCGCATCTGCTTCTCCATCGCCGCCCTGATGTCCTGCGGCGGGTCGACGGACTTGATCTCCACGCGGTTGATCCTGATCCCCCACTTGCCGGTGGCCTCGTCGAGGACGGTGCGCAGCTCGGCGTTGACGTTCTCACGCGCGGTCAGCGTCTGCTCCAGCGTCAGCCCGCCGATCACGTTGCGCAAAGTGGTGACCGTCAGCTGCTCGATCGCCTGCAGGGGGCTTGCGACTTCATAGCTGGCCGAGCGCGGGTCGGTGATCGTGAAGTAGAGCACCGTCTCGATCGCGACCACCACGTTGTCGTCGGTGATCACCGGCTGGGGCGAGAAGTTCACCACCTGCTCGCGCAGGTCTACCAGCGGTCGCACCCGTTCGACGAACGGGGTCACGACCGCGAGGCCCGGCTCCAGCGTGCGGCTGTAGCGGCCGAGGCGCTCGACGACGCCGGCCCGCGCTTGCGGGATGATCCTGATTGCCCGTGCGGCTGTGAACAGCGCGAACAGGACGACTATTGCGACGACTATCAATGCGACCATCTCTGACCCGCTTCCTTTCTTAGAGCGCCTACCAAATGCGTGCACGCCTGGATGCGGCCGATAGCGCCGGGTCGCCCGCTGGAAGCGCACTCAATGCATCACAAGCGCGGTTGCGCCCCTGATCTCGACGACCTGGACCTGTTCGCCGGGATCCATCACCTCGTCGTCGTCATAGCTGCGCGCGGTCCAAACCTCGCCGCCGATCTTCACGCATCCGACTCCTTCGTGGTTTGCGATCCGCTCCAGCACGACCGCGTCGCGCCCGACCAGCGCCGCGGCGCCGCTCCGCACCGCCGGCGGCAGCCGCCTGTGTCGCAGTGCCAGGGGGCGCAGCATCGCAAGGGTCAGTAGCGAGACCAGCGCAAAGACGATCAGACTCGCGCCCGCGCCCGCGCCGGCGAAGCCGAGCACGGCGCCGATCAGCGCGCCGATCGCGAACGGCCCGAGGAAGAGGCCGCCCGTGTGCATCTCTCCCATTCCAAACAGGAAAGCTGCAACCAGGAGGACGATTCCTGCGTCCATACCGTCGATTATCGCACCGCATGGTCACTGCGCCGTTATCAGCGCGCGCGCGAACTCGTCTGGGTCGAAGGGCCGCAGGTCCTCCAGCGACTCCCCCACCCCGATCAGCTTCACCGGAATCTCCAGCTCGCGCGCGATCGCCAGCGCGATTCCGCCGCGCGCGGTGCCGTCGAGCTTGGTCAGCACGACCCCGCCGATCGGGATCGTCTCGGCGAACATCTTGGCCTGGCGCAGGCCGTTCTGGCCGGTGGTGGCGTCGATCGTGAGCAGCGTCTCGTGCGGCGCGCCCTCGAGCTGGCGCGAGATCACCCGGCCGACCTTGCCGAGCTCGTTCATCAGGTCGGCCTTGTTGTGAAGCCGGCCGGCGGTGTCGATGATCGCCACGTCGAAGTCCTGCGCCCGGGCGGCGGCGATCGTCTCGAAGGCCACGGCGCCGGGATCGGAGCCCTCCGGGCCGGTCACGATCTCGCAGCCCGCCCGCAGTGCCCAGCCTTGCAGCTGCTCGCTGGCGGCCGCGCGGAAGGTGTCGGCGGCGCCGAGCAGCACCCGCTTGCCAAGCTCGCGCTGCAGGTGCCAGGCGAGCTTGCCGATGCTCGTGGTCTTGCCGGTGCCGTTGACCCCGACGGCCATGATCACGGTCGGGTGGGGCCGGATGTCGATCGTGGCATCTCCGACCTTCGCCGTGGCGGCCAGCAGCGCGATCAGCCGCTCGCTGAGCTCCTGCCCGCTCTGCAGCGAGCCCTCGCCCGCTTCGCGCTCGAGCTCGGCGACGACCGCCGCGGTCGTGGCGACCCCGACGTCGGCCATGATCAGCGCCTCCTCCAGGCGTTCCCAGGTGTGCTCGTCGATGCTCGCGAACAGCGTGGCCTGGATCTCGCCCGAGAGCGCCTGCCTGGTCTTGCCGAGGCTCTCGCGCAGGCGCCGCAGGAAGCCGCGGCGCTGCTCGGCGTCGGGCTCAGCGCTCGCCGCGCCGTCTGCCGTGATGAAGAGCTCGCTCCACTGCCGTGCCATCGGCCGGCGAGACTATCTCAGGCGCCCGACCGGGGCCGCTGCGGGATTCAGGCGGCCTCGAGCTTCGGCGCGGGCGCGCCTGCCGGCGGCTGCGTCTCGCTCTCGGCCGGCGGCAGGCGCCGCGAGATCACCTTTGAGACGCCGTCTCCGCCCATCGAGACGCCGTAGAGCCAGTCGGCTGCCTCCATCGTGCGCTTCTGGTGGGTGATCACGATGAACTGCGCCCTGTCGGCGTAGCGGCGCAGCAGTCCCAGGAAGCGGTCGAGGTTGAGATCGTCGAGCGCGGCCTCGACCTCGTCGAGGATGTAGAAGGGACATGGCTTGGCCAGGAAGACCGCGAACAGGAACGCCAGCGCGGTCATCGACTTCTCACCGCCGGAGAGCAGCGAGAGCCGCTTGGTCGACTTGCCGGCCGGGGTCATCTCTATCTCCACTCCCTGCAGCGCATCCTCGCCGGGCGAGAGCTCCGTCTCGCCCTCCTGCTCAGCGCTCTCGGCGTCTGCGCTCGCCTCCGCCTCGGCCGCGTCGCCTGCCTCCGGCTGCTGGCCGCCGAGCACCTGCTTTGGGCCGGCCTCTTCGCTGACCAGCCGCAGGCGCCCGCCGCCGCCCGGGAAGACCTCCTGGGCCAGCTCCTCGAAGTTGCGTGCGGCCGCGTCGAAGGTCTGCTGGAAGGTTTCCTGGATCTGGCGGTCGGTGTCGCGGATCACCGTTCGCAGCTCGCGCAGCGCCGTCTCCAGGTCGCCGCGGCGCGCCTCGAGCTCCTCGACGTACGCAAGCGCCTCTGCATACTCCTCCTGGGCCAGCGGGTTCACGGGCCCAAGCTGCTCGCGCCGCCGGCGCAGCCGCTGCAGGCGATCCTGCAGTCCCTGCTCCTCCTCGGCCGAGAGCGGCTCCTCGCTCTGCGGCGAGGGCTGCTCGATCTGCAGCCCCTCGGCCACGGCGGCCAGCTCCAGCTCGATCTCGGCGACCGCGTCCCGCAGCCGCTGGGCGGCGACCTCAGCCGCGGTGACCGTCTCGCCTTCGCGCCGCAGCGCCGCCTGGATCTCGGCCTCCTCGGCGGCGCAGGAGCGCAGCTCGGCGGCCATCTGCTGCCCCTCCTGATCGTCGGCGGCCAGCAGCGCCTCCAGCTCGGCCACGCGCGCGGCGAGCGCCTCACGCGCCTGCTCGATCGCCTCCGCAAGCCGCCGGCCCGCCGGCAGCAGCTCCTCATCAGCCGCGCACAGCGCCTGAAGCGCCAGCGTGCGCCTGGTCCGCTCCTGCTGTTCGCGCAGCGCTCGCTGCGCCTGGCGACGCTCGGCCGCGAGCTCGCCCTCCAGCTGGGCGCGGCGCACGGCCAGCGGTCCCTCCTGCGGAGAGGAGCGCCGACGCTCCATCACCCATTTCGCGCGCCGCTCCTCCTCGCGCGCCTCGCCGAGCGCGCGCTCGGCTTCGCGCAGCAGCCGCTCGGCACCCTCGCGCTGCGTCTCGGTGGCGCCGACGGCCACAAGCGCCTGCTCCGCCGTGCCCTGGGCGGCGTTCTCGGCCTGCGCGGCCTGCTCGGTGGCTGCGATCAGCCGGTCGCGCTCGTTGCGCTTGGCCAGCACGCGCTCGGCGCCGCCTTCGGCGACCTGGCGCACCTCACGCAACTGCGAGAACCAGACCCGCCCACCGCGAGTGACGGCGACGCCACCGAAGGACTCGGGCAGATCCTCGAGCCGCTCAACCAGCCACGCGCCGGCCAGCAGCTCCCGCGCCAGCGCGACGATCGGGTCCGGGCCGCTCAGGGTCTCCGCCAGTGCGCGGGCGCCGGGCGCCGGCGGCTTGCCGCCCTCCAACGCGGCGTTCACCGCCGCGCCCCCCGAGAGCAGCGCGCTGCCGCCGTCGGGACCAGCCGCGTCAAGCAGCCGTTTGGCGCCCGCCATGTCGCTGACCAGCGCAGCCTCCAGACGTCCGCCGAGCGCGGCCGCGACCGCTAGCTCGCAGCCCTCCTCCACGCCGAGCAGCTCGCCAAGCGCCTGCACGGGCGTCTCGCTCGCGCCGCTCGAACGCCGCGCCAGAGGATGAGAGTGGCTGCGCAGGAACTGGTTTGCGGCCGCAAGCTCGGCACCGACCTGCGCGGCGGCGCGGCGGGCCTCCTGGGCTTCGCGTTCGGCCTCGCGCAGCGCCTTGCGGGCACCCTCGGCCGCCTCGTCGGCTGCGCCCCGGGCATCCCGCGCCTGCACGGCCTGCTGCTCGAGCTCTGCCGTGCGCTGCGCGGCCTGCTCGCACTGCTCCCGCAGCTGCGCCAGCTCGCGCTCAAGCGCCTGCTCCTGCTCCGCCAGAAGCTCCGATAGAGCCTGCTCGAGCTCCTGTAGGCGACTCGCATCCTGCCCCTGCTCACGCTCCTGCTCGGCCGCGGCCGCAAGCCTCTGCAGCTCAGCGATGCTCTGCTGCATCCGCGCCGCCACTGACTCGCCCGTCCGTGCGACCTGCTCTGCGCGCATCTGCAGCCGCTCGTGCGCGGAGCGGGCGCCGTAGAGGCGGCGCGAGATCGCATCGCGCTTGGCTGCGCGCTCCTGCAGCGCGCGTTCGGCCTCTCCGCGGCGCGCAACCACGCCCTCCAGGCGCCCCTGGATCTCCGCCTGGGCCTCGCGCGCAGCGCGCACCTGCTCCTGCGCCTGCTCCAGCTGCCGGCCCCGCGCCCGCGCCGCCTCGCAGGCCAGACGCAGCCTGATTTCAAGGCTCTGATGCTCCAGGCGCTCGTGCAGCTCCGCGGCCTCGGCCTGCCGCTTGAGCGGCCTAAGCCGGCTGCGCGCCTCGCGCTCGACGTCGAGCGCCCGGTCGAGATTCTCCTCGGTCTTGAGCAGCTTCAGCTGCGCGCGACGGCGACGGCGACGGTGCTTGCCAAGACCGGCGGCCTCCTCGATCAGCAGCCGCCGCTCGCGCGGCTTGCTCATCACGATCGACTCCACGCGCCCCTGGGAGATCACCGAGTGGCTCTCCTTGCCAAGGCCGGTGTCCGAGAGCACCTCGATCACGTCAGCCAGGCGGCAGCGGGCGCCGTTGAGCCGATATTCGCCCTCGCCGGAGCGGTCGAGGCGGCGCACGATCGAGATCTCGCTGAAGGGCACGCCCGCGGCGCCATCGGAGTTGTCGAGCACGATCTCCACCTCGGCGGCGCTGCGCGCCTGCACGCCGCGGCCGCCGCCGAAGATCACGTCCTGCATCGAGGCGCCGCGGATCGCCAGCGGCGACTGCTCGCCCATCGCCCAGAGCACCGCGTCTGTCACATTTGACTTGCCGGAGCCGTTGGGCCCGACCACCACGCTCACGCCGGGCCCGAAGTCAAGGCGCGCGCGGTCGGGGAACGACTTGAAGCCCTTCATGCTCAGCGAGCGCAGATGCATGCCCTAGATCATCCCTCCTGCAGCCTCTCGACCGCCTGCCTTGCCGCGTGCTGCTCGGCGAGCTTCTTGCTGCGACCCTCTCCCTTTCCTATCACCTTGCCATCGACGCTTGCCGTGACCTCGAAGGTGCGGTCGTGGGGCGGCCCGGCCTCGTCGCTCACCGCATAGCTGACGACCGCGCCGCGCTGAGCCAGCAGCTCCTGCAGCGCCGACTTGAAATCGACCGGGTGCTCCAGCGCCAGCTCGATCTCCGGCGCGAACGCCTCGACCACGGCCTGCGCCGTGCGCTCGTACCCGCAGCTCAGATAGCAGGCGCCGATCACCGCCTCGATCACCGAGGCCAGCACCCGCTCGGTGTTGAGCATCCCGGCCGCGCCACGGGCCAGCTCCGCCGGCGCAGCGGCCCGCAGGCGCTCGGTCACGCCGAGCCGCTCGGCGACCGCGCGGCAGGATGACCCGGAGACCGCCTGGGCTCTGATCTTCGTCAAACGCCCGGCCCCGAAGCGGTCGGCCTGAAGGCGCGGATACAGATGCGAGGTCACCGCGAGCGAGAGCACGCTGTCGCCGAGGAACGCGAGGCGCTCGTAGGAGGCGCCGCGCCGCTCGCTCCACGAGGAGTGGGTGAAGACCTGGGTGGCCAGATCCGCCGGCAGCTCCCCCAGCAGTGCTTCCAGGCGCGCGGGCGGCGGTAGCTCCTGGCCTGTGCGCTGCGCCGCTGCGGCTTCCCGCGACCCGCTAGGCGGCATTGGCGAGCACGAAATCGACCGCCTGCCCGACCGTGAGGATCTTGGTCGCGTCCTCATCGGAGATCTTGATCCCATAGCTGTCCTCCAGCTCCTGGACGAGCGTGTAGAGGTCGAGAGAGTCGGCCTCCAGGTCCTCCTTGAAGCGCGTGCCCGTCTCGATCTTCTGCGGATCGAGGTCCAGCTCGTCGGCGAGATGGTCCCTGATCAGCTCCAGCACCTGGTCCTTTGTCATTGGGCTGGCAGGCTAGCGTCCGGCCCGGATGCGCCGACGGCCGCGGGCGCTTTCCGCAGCGCTCCGGCCGCATCCAGGGCGGCGATCGTGCGATCGGCGATCTGCTCCTGCGCGCCCCGCTGCGCCCGCAGGATCGCCTCGGCAAAGCCATTGCGGCTGAACTTCCCGTGCGGCACCACACCGAGGCTGCGCAGCCCGAGCAGGTAGGCGCCGCCCTGGCGCTCGGGGTCGATCTGGGACCGCAATGCGCGCAGCGAGGGCAGCATCAGCGCGCCGCCGAGCCTGCTCGAGATCGAGCTGCCCGCCGCCTGCCGCACCGCGCCGAGCACCGTCGATGAGACTCCCTCGATCAGCTTCAGGGAGACGTTGCCGGTGAAGCCGTCGGTGACGATCACCTCCGCCGCCCCGGCCAGCACGTCGCCGCCCTCGACGTTGCCGACGAACTCAAACGGCGCCGCCCCGGCGCGCTCCCGCAACTCGGCGTGCGCCCCCTGGACCAGCGCGCTGCCGCGCTCGCGCTCAGCCCCGTTTGAGAGCAGCGCAACGCGCGGGCGCGGCACGTCGAAGACGCTGCTCGCCAGCGCCGCGCCCATGAAGGCGAACTGGACCAGATGCTCCCGCCGCGCCTCGGCGTTTGCGCCCACGTCCAGCAGCGTCACGGTCGCGTCCGGCGCCGGCAGCGGCAGCGCGAGCGCCGGCCGGTGGATCCCCTTCGCGCGCTTGATGTTGAACAGGCCCGCTGCAAGCGCCGCGCCGGTTCCGCCGGCGCAGACGAGCGCGTCGGCGCGGCCGTCGGCAACCGCCCGCGCCGCCTGCACGATCGAGGCGTCCGGCGTGGCGCGAGCCGCGCGGACCGGATCGGCGCTCTTCGCAATCGATACCGGCGCGTCGACCAGCTCCACCCCCGCCGGCGTCGGACCGATCTCCGCAGCGGGCCCGAACAGCAGCACGCGGGCACCGCGCGCGGCCGCAAGCGCCGCGCCCGCCGCCACCTCGGCAGGACCGAGGTCGGCGCCGTTGGCGTCGACGGCGACCACGACGGGCCTCGCCGGGGCCTCCGGCGAGCTAGTGGTCGTGATCGTGCTCGCTCTGCGCCAGGATCTCGCGGCCCGCGTAGGTGCCGCAGACGGGGCAGACGCGATGCGGGCGCCGCGGGCTGTGGCAGCGCGGGCACTCGTTGACGGTCGGAACGGAGATGCGGTGCTGAGCGCGCCGCGTGGCGGTGCGCGTGTGCGACTGCTTTTTCTTGGGGACGGCCATGGTCGCTGAAGGCTAGCGCAAGCGCGCCCACGTGGCGGCCCCCCCGCGCCTATTCCAGCTTCAGCTCGCGCAGCTTGGCCCAGCGCGGGTCAGGCTCGCGCTCGTGGCCATGCTCGGGCCCGGCCTCGTTGCGGTCCACCGCGCAGACCGGACAGAGGCCCTTGCAATCCTCGCGGCAGAGCACCGCCACCGGCGCCGCAAGCACGAACGCATCCCGCGCCCACGCGGCGATGTCGAGCGTCTCGTCATGCACGTAGGGGCTGTCCAGGTCGCCCTCGCCGCCGGGCACGTCGACCTCGCGCGCGTCGATCTCCAGCACCGGCCGAGCGTCCTTCAGGCAGCGCATGCACGGCCCGGAAAGCGCCGCGGCAAAGCTCATCCGCAGTGCATATCCCTGGCCGGCCATCCGCGAGATTTCCAGGCTCACCGGCACCGCAGCGGGCTCCGCCGCATATTCCTGCCCGCCGAGCGTGAGCCCCTCCAACGGCACGCAGAGCTCGAGTCGCCGGCCCTCGCCGGAGCGCAGCTTCAGACTGCCCAGATCGAAGATGTGCGTGAGCGGCGTCACCGCTCCAGGCTAGCGGCAGCTTCAGCCGGTCGCGGCCAGCTCGCGCTTGAGGATCTTGCCGGTCGCGTTGCGCGGCAACTGCTCCACGAAGACGACTTCGCGCGGGACCTTGTAGCGGGCGAGATTCTGCTTGACGTACTCCTGGATCTCCTCCGCGGTCAGGCTCGCGCCCTCGCGCGTGACCACGAACGCCTTCAGGCGCTGGCCGAACTCGGCGTCCTCCACGCCGATCACCGCGGCCTCCTCGATTCCGGGATGGTCGGAGAGCAGATCCTCGACCTCGCGCGGGAAGACGTTCTCGCCGCCGGAGACGATCATCTCGTCGTCGCGACCCTCCACGAACAGGCGGCCCTGCTCGTCGAGCCTGCCGACGTCGCCGGTGCTCATCAAGCCGGAGACGATCTCCTTGTTGCCCCCGCCGGTGTAGCCCTCGAACACCATCTCGTTGGCCACGAAAATCCGGCCGGTGTGGCCTTTGGGCACCTCGCGGCCGCCCTCGTCGAGCAGCTTGACGACGGTGCCGAGCGGCGGCGTGCCCGCGGTTCCCGGCGCGGCGCGCAGTTCGGCCGGCGTGGCGATCGTCGCCCAGGCGACCTCGGTGGAGCCGTAGAGGTTGTAGAGCACGTCGCCGAAGGCGTCCATCGCCCTGATCGCAAGCTCGCCCGGCAGCGCCGAGCCGCTGGCGGCGATCACGCGCAGGCAGCTCACGTCGTAGCGAGCCAGCACGTCGGCCGGCAGCTCCAGCATCCGCTGCAGCATCACCGGCACGACCGCCAGCGCGCTGGCGCCATGCTCGGCGACCGCGCGCAGGGTCTCCTCGGGGTCGAACTTGCGCCGCAGCACGAGCGTCGATGCCAGCGGCAGTCCCAGCGTGAAGTGCGCAAAGCCCCAGGAGTGGAACATCGGCGCGGCGATCATCGTGGTCTGCCGCGCCTTCAGCGGAATCTTGGAGAACAGCGCAGCCGCGGGGTCCAGCGACTCGGGCTGTTTTCTGGCCGCGCCCTTCGGCGAGCCGGTGGTGCCGGAGGTGAGAATCACGACGCTGCCCCGCTCGGTCGGCGGCGTCAGGTCGGAGTCGCTCATCGCCGCGATCGTCTGCTCGATCGTCGGGTCCTCGGGGCTCTCCCCGGGATCGCACCAGGACACAAAGCGCGTGCGCCCCTGGCCGCCCTCGCGCACCAGCTCTGCGAACTCGAAGTCGTAGATCAGCCCCTTGGGGTCCTCCCTGCGCATCACGTCGGCGATCTGCGGCCCCGCGAAGGCGGTGTTCAGGTAGAGCGAGCTGACGCCCAGCTTCGAGCAGGCGATCGTCGACTCGATGAAGCCGCGGTGGTTGCGGCACATGATCGCCACCGAGTCCCCTTCGCGAATGCCCTCCGCGGCCAGCCCGCGCGCAAGCGCGTTGCTGCGCCGGTGCACCTGCTCGAAGGTGAGCGTGCCGCGCTCGTCGATCAGCGCGAGCCGCTTGGGATAGCGCGCCGCCGAGCCGGTGTAGGCGGCCGCGGGCGTCGGGCCCCACTGGCGCAGCGCACGCACGGCCCGCACCGCCCTGTCGGGGCGAGTGGGCGCGATCATTCCGGTGCCGAGGAGGACCCGCGCCACCTCGAGCTTGTGCCTCACCTGCGAGCTCATCGGCGGTGACCCTACCCGATAACTGCGGCGATCAGTTCCAGCGCCAGCTATGAGACTTCGGCCGGCTCGTCCTTGCCGGCGAGCCGTTCGCGGCCGCGCTGCACCGCGGCGATGAACTTGGAGAGGTTGACCTCCAGCGTGCCGAGGATCTCGTCGGCGTAGTCCTCGGCGCCGAGGCGGATCTCGCGCTCCCTGGACTTGGCGTCCTCGACGATGTCCTCCGCCGCGCGTTCGGCCTGCTTTGTGACCTCCTCCTCGCCCAGCAGCCGCTCCTGGCGCTCGCGCGCCTCGGTCAGGATCCGCTCGGCCTCGCGCTTGGCCTCGGCCAGCATCTCCTGACGCTCCTTGACGATCCAGCGCGCCTGCTTGATCTCCTCGGGGATCGTCGCGCGCATCTGGTCGAGGATGTCGTAGATCTCCTCCTTGTCCACGCGCACCTGGTCGGTGAGCGGGACCGGCTTTGCGTTGTGAACCAGGTCGTCGAGCTTGTCGATCAGGACGAGGACATCCATGCTCATCTCACCTCCACGGTGACGGGGCGCCGCGGGACGGCGCTGATTCTGTCGAGGGGAAAAGTCGCATTTCGCATTTGGAGCGCTGCCGTTTGGTTCGTCAGCGTTGGCACTCTTCCTGCAACCGTACCGCGACCTCCGCTGGCACGAGATCGTCGATCTTGCCGCCGAAGGTCGCAAGCTCCTTCACGCCGCTGGATGAGAGGAAACTGTACTCCGAGCTGGCCATCAGGTAGACCGACTCGACCTCCGGGGCCTGGCGGCGGTTGAGCTGGTGCATCTCCAGCTCGTACTCGAAGTCGGAGATCGCGCGCAGGCCCTTGACGATCGCCCGCGCGCCGACGCTGCGCGCGAAATCCACGACCAGCGTCGTGAACGGCTCCACGCGCACGCCGGGCAGGCCCGCGGTCGCCCGTTCGATGAAGCCCACACGTTCCTCGGTGGTGAAGAGCGTGCCGCTCTTGCGCACCGAGCGGCCGACGACCGCGACGATCACCTCGTCGAAGAGTTCGGCGGTGCGCCGGATCACGTCCAGATGGCCGTTGGTGACCGGGTCGTAGGACCCTGGACAGACCGCTATCGCCTTTTCAGCCTTCATCGCCGCTGTGGATTGTTATCGAAGTGTCTCCGTATCGGCGTTGCCGCCGCACCGGCAGCCCCACCGCGAGCGGCGCGCGCCGGTCGCTCTCGACCACCACCAGGCCCTCCGGGGCGAGCACGTCGGGCAGCGCCTGCGCAAGCTTTGGCCCCCATGCGAGCGCCTGCGCGTAGGGCGGGTCCAGGAAGATCAGGTCGTATGTCTCACCGCCGGCCGCCGCGCCGGCGAGCGCCGCGAAGGCGTCCTGGGAGCGCACCTCGGCGGGGGCGTCGGCATCCGGGTCGAGGCCGAGCGCGGCAAGGTTCTCGCGCAGCGCGTCGAGCGCAAGCCGGTCGCGCTCGACGAACACCGCGGCCGCCGCGCCTCGGGAGAGCGCCTCGATCCCGAGCGCCCCGGTGCCCGCGAACAAGTCGAGCACGGCCAGCCCGTCCAGCGGGCCGAGCATCGAGAACAGGGCCTCGCGCACGCGATCGGCGGTCGGCCGCGTGCCGGCGCCGCGCGGAGCGCTCAGGCGACGGCCGCCGAAGCGTCCCGCGATCACCCTCATGCCGGGATCGCCTTCAGCGCGTCCCGCAGCAGCGCGTGCTCGGGTGCGGCCAGCTCGGGGTCCTCCGCCAGCAGCCGCCCGGCCCAGGCGTGCGCGTCCTCCAGCAGCGGCGTGTCCTGCGGCAGGCGTGCCACCCGCGCCTCGCGCTGCCCGCTCTGGCGCACGCCCTGCCCGGCGTCCTGCAGGTCGCCCTCGCCGCGCAGGTGCAGGTCGATCTCGGCCAGCCTGAAGCCGTCGTCGTGCTGCGCCAGCGCCTGCAGCCGGCGGGAGGCCTTCGAGCCGAACAGCAGGCACAGCGAGGCGTGGCCGCCGCGGCCGACGCGGCCGCGCAGCTGGTGCAGCTGGGAGATGCCGTAGCGGTCGGCGTCCTCGATCAGCATCACGGTCGCGTTGGGCACGTCGATCCCGACCTCGATCACGGTCGTGGCCACGAGCACGTCGCTCTCCCCCGCCGCGAAGGCTGCCATCGCCGCCTGCTTCTCCTGCGGGCGCATCTGGCCGTGCAGCAGGCCGAGCCGAAAGCCTTTGAGCTCGCCGGCGGCAAGGCGCTCGTGCTCGGCCGTGGCGGCCCTGGCCTCCAGTTGCTCCGACTCGGAGACCAGCGCGCAGACGACGAACGCCTGGCGGCCGGCGCGCAGCTCCTCGCGGATGCGCTCATATGCGCGGGCACGCTCGGCGGCGCTGGAGGCCACATGCGTGGCGATCGGCTTGCGCCCCTTCGGCAGCCCGACCAGGCGCGTCTGGTCGAGATCGCCGTAGCTGGCCAGCCACAGCGTCCGCGGGATCGGGGTCGCTGTCATGTGCAGGACGTGCGGCGAGGGCTCGCGCGCGGCCAGAGCGCTCCGCTGCACGACCCCGAAGCGGTGCTGCTCGTCCACGACCACGACCGCCAGCCGAGAGAACTCGACGTCGCCCTCGATCAGGGCGTGGGTGCCCACCACGAGCTGCAGCTGCCCGGAGGCGAGCTTTCCGAGCGCGTCCCGCCGCCTGGCCGCGGCGGTGGAGCCGGTCAGCAGCGCCGAGGCAATCAGGCCCTCGGGCGCGAGCGCCTGCAGCGTGGCGAAGTGCTGTTCGGCCAGCGTCTCGGTCGGCGCCATCAGCGCCGCCTGCATCCCGTGCTCGACCGCCCGCAGCATCGCGTAGAGCGCGACGACCGTCTTGCCGGAGCCTACCTCGCCCATCAGCAGGCGCTGCATCGGCGCGCAGCGCGCGAGGTCCTCGTCGATCTCCCGCAGCGCCGCCTGCTGGTCGTCCGTCAGCTCGAAGGGCAGGCGCTCGCTCAGCCAGCGCGCCGTGAGCTCTCGCGGCCCGGTCAGCGCGGGCGCCTGCGTGCCGCCGTGCAGCGCGCGCCGGCGCCGCAGCGCGAGCTGGGAGAGCAGCAGCTCCTCGAAGGCCATGCGCCTGCGGCCCGCCTCCTGTTCCTCAGGGTCGCGGGGGAAGTGCATCGCGGTGAGTGCGGCGGCGCGATCGGGCAGGCTCTGCGCGGCGCGCAGCCTCCCCGGCAGCGGCTCCGGCACCTGTGCGATCGCGGCGCGGTGGCGCTGCACGAGCGTGAGCATCTGCGTCGAGGAGACGCCCTCGGTCACGGGGTAGTGGGCGACCGCGGCGGTGAGGGCGCCGGCGTCCTGTCCCTGCTCGGGCGCCTGCGCGGACTTCTGCTCGGACTCCTGGCCGGCCTCGGCAAGCGCGTGATGTGCGACCGCGAACCCGCGGCGTGGCCGCACGGCGCCGTGCAGCAGCAGCCTCGTGCCCTGCCCGTAGCGATCGACCAGCCACGGCTGGTTGAAGAAGGTCGCCGGGATCGAGCCGCTGTGGTCGAAGACGACCGCCTCCACGAGCGTGAGCTTGCGCCCGCCGCGGCGGTGGATCGTGCGCCGCTGGATCGAGCTGACCTGCACCGCGATCGTCGCCTGCTCGCCCACCTTCAGGGTCTCCACCGTCCGCCCGGCGCGCAGCCGGCGGGGCAGGTGCTCGATCAGGTCGCCGACGGTGGCGATGCCAAGGCTTCCCAGCGCGGCGCCGAGCTTGCCCGAGGACCCCGCGATCGGGCTCTGCAGAGCCGAAGGACGCGGCGTGCGCGCCGCGGCGGCAAGCATCTGCTCACGGGAGGAGCTGGCGCATGCGAGCCCAATCCGCCGGGCGCCCCCGACGCGGAGACCTTCGAGGCCGGCTCGCCGGCTGCGCTGGCTGCTTGCACGGCAACCCATGATGATGCGCGCCGCGGTCGCTGCCGCAGCGTGGCGCTCGCGCTCGCTACTCGGCCGAGAGCAGCCACCAATAGGCCGGCTGGCCGCCTTGCCGCAGCTCGAGCTCGGCCTGCACGCTGCCGTTGACCATCTCTTCGATCTCCCGATCGCTGAGCGGCGCGCCCTGGCCCGAGAGCACGCTGATCAGCTCGGCCTCGTCGGCAAGCTGCTCGATCACTGCCAGCAGCGTGCGCTGCGGCTCCCCCCAGGCCACCACCTCTCCCTCCAGGAACCCGACGGCCTGCCCGCGCGTGAAGCGCCCCCGGGCGTCGTCGCGCGCGGCCGGGGCGACCGCGCCGATCCGCAGGCTCTCGATCGCGGCGATCATCGCGGCGGCGTTCTCCGCCACACCGACATCGGGCATCAGCGCGATCGCCGCGGCCAGCGAGGCCTGCTGGCTGACCGCCGGCACAACGCGCACCTGCTTGTCGGAGAGCTCTGCCGCGCGCTCGGCCGCCATCACCACGTTGCGGCTGCCCGGCAGCACCACCACCTCCTCGGCTCCAACCTCATGGATGCCCGCAAGCAGCTCGTAGGTGGAGGGGTTCAGCGTGGGGCCACCGTCGATCACATGCGCTCCAAGCTCTCCCAGCAGCCGCATCAGACCGGCGCCGTAGGTGACCGCGAGCACTCCGCAGCGCATCCGCGCAGAGCCCGATTCCGCCGCGCCGCCGGACGTGCTCCGCCCCATCGCCGGATACTGTGAAGCTCGGCAGCGGCAACTGGCCATCGCCGGCCGCCTGCCCGGCGAGGCGATCGTCGCGCTCTGCGACCTGCAGGCGCATGTCGGCGACGTCGAAGTGCGAGACCTCGCCGGCGCCCTCGAAGACCGCCGCGGCCCGCTCGGGCTCGTCGGTGTGGACGTGGACCTTCAGCGTGCAGGAGTCGCCGACCACGAGCACCGAGTCGCCGAGCCGCTCAAGCGGCTCGATGAACGCGGCCGGACGCAGCTCGACGCCGGTGACCGCGAAGTTGGTGCAGTAGCGGTAGGTGCCGGAGCTGTGCTGCGGATGGGTGATCCGCGCCGGCGCGTGATGCTCGAGCTCGGGCGGCTCCTGTCCCCGCAGCGCCGCCACCACGCCGGCGAAGACGATCGTCAGGCCGTAGCCGCCGGCGTCCACGACGCCCGCTTCCCGCAGCGCCGCGAGCAGCTCCGGGCCACGCTTGACCGCCTCCTGCCCCGCGACCACCCCGCGCTCCAGCGTGTCCGCGATCAAACCGTCCTGAACGTCAGGCGAGGTCTGGGGCTCAAGGCGCGTGCTCCCCTGCGTGTGCGCGACGTCGCTGGCGATCATCCGCGCCATCTCGCGCGCGACGGTGAGGATCGTTCCCTCGGCCGGGTTTCGCACCGAGGAATAGGCCTTGTCGGCCGCGTTTGCCAGCGCGGCGCCGATCAGCGTGGCGTCCACCAGCTCGCCGGGACGCGAGACGAGCTCCTCGGCGGCGCCGCGGATCAGCTGGGAGAGGATCACGCCGGAGTTGCCGCGCGCGCCGAGCAGCGCAGCACGGGCGACCGACTCGACGATCTCCGCGCGGCCGATTTCGTCGATCGTGCGCTCGCCGTGCAGCTCGTGCAGCCGGTCGAGCTCGGCCAGCACGGCGCGCAGCGTGAGCGCCATGTTGTCGCCGGTGTCGCCGTCGGCGACCGGGAAGACGTTGAGGTCGTTTACCTCCTGACGCCGTGACTCGAGATGCGCAAGGCCCCCGGCCACCGCGATGCGGAAGCGAGCGAGGTCGCTGTCGTTCACGAGCCGGCCGTCAGACGGCCTTGACGACCTTGCCGGCCTTCAGGCAGCGGGTGCAGACGTATACGCGCTTGGGCGCCTTCTCGACGAGGATCCGCACCTTCTGCAGGTTGGGCTCGAAGCGCCGCTTGGTGGCGACCATCGAGTGGCTTCTGCTCTGACCGAACGCGGGCCGCTTGCCGCAGCTGTGACATACCTTTGCCATAGTCGCGTGAGTCTAGCCGAGCGGGGCTGCCCCCGCCGTGAGCTCCCTTCTCAACGCCGCCATCCGCAGCGTCGCCTGCGCGGCGTGCGCGCCCTGATCGCGCTTGCCGCCGCCGGTGCGGGCGAGCGCCTGCTCCATCGTCTCGCACGTCAGCACCCCGAACGCGCACGGCACGTGGGTGCGCAGCGAGACCTCCTGGATGCCCCTGGCCGTCTCGGCGCAGACGTAGTCGTAGTGGTCGGTCTCCCCGCGGATCACCGCGCCGAGGCAGGCGACCCCCTCGAAGCGGCCGCTGGCGGCGGCATAGGCGGCGGCCAGCGGCAGCTCGAAGGCCCCCGGCACCTCGAAGATCGCAAAGCGCGCGCCGGCCTGCTCGTAGGCGGCCTGTGCGCCGGCGACCAGGCGAGCGGCGAGCTCTTCGTAGAAGCGGCCGACCACGATCGCAAAGCGCCCTGGATCGGCGCTCACCGCTGCCCGCGCTCCTGCTCGCCACCGCGCTGCTCGCCCGCGCGCTGCTCGCGGTCGCGCTCGCGCTCCGTGTGCAGCAGCTCCTCATCGAGGTTCAGCCCCTGGTGGTGCAGGATGTGCCCCATCCGCTGCGCCTTGGTGCGCAGGTAGTCGGCGTTGTGCTCGTTGGGCGCGTGCTCGATCGGGATCTGAGCGCTGACCGAGAGGCCGTAGCCCTCCAGCCCGCGGATCTTCTTGGGGTTGTTGGTCAGGATCCTGATCGAGGAGAGCCCGAGGTCGGCGAGGATCTGCGCGCCGATGCCGTAGTCGCGCAGGTCGGCCGGCAGCCCCAGGCGCTCGTTGGCCTCCACGGTGTCCAGGCCGTCCTCCTGCAGGCGGTAGGCGCGCAGCTTGTTCAGCAGGCCGATGCCGCGGCCCTCCTGGGAGAGGTAGAGCAGCACGCCCTCCCCCTCCTGCTCGATCATCGACAGCGCCGAGGCCAACTGCTCGCCGCAGTCGCAGCGCAACGAGTGAAAGACGTCGCCGGTCAGGCACTCCGAGTGCACCCGCACGAGCACGTCGGAGCGGCCGGCGACATCGCCCTTGACCAGCGCGACGTGGTGCTTCTCGTCAACCAGCGAGCGGTAGCCGATCGCCTCGAACTCGCCGAAGGTGGTCGGCAGGCGGGTTGAGACCACGCGCTCGATCAGGCGGTCGTTGCGGCGCCGGTAGGCGATCAGCTCGGCGATCGTGATCATCTTCAGGTCGTGCTTGGCGCAGTAGCCCTCGAGGTCGCCGACGCGCGCCATCGAGCCGTCCTCGTTCATCACCTCGCAGATCACCCCGGCGGGGATCAGGCCGGCCAGCCGCGCCAGGTCGACGCTCGCCTCGGTGTGGCCCGTGCGCTCCAGCACGCCGCCGGCCTTGGCCTTCAACGGGTTGACGTGGCCGGGCTGCACGAGATCCTCGGGGCGCGTCTTGGGATCGATCGCGACCTGCATCGTGTGGGCACGGTCATGCGCGGATACGCCGGTGGTGACGCCGTGGCGCGCCTCGATCGTGACCGTGAACGGCGTCTGCAGCGCCGACTCGTTCTTGGCGGTCATCAGCTCCAGCCCGAGCTCCTCGCAACGCTGCGGGCTGAGCGCCAGGCAGATCCAGCCGCGCCCCTCCTTGGCCATGAAGTTGATCGCCTCCGGCGTGACGAACTGGGCGGCCATCACGAGGTCGCCCTCGTTCTCGCGGTCCTCGTCGTCGCAGACGACGACCATCTTGCCCTGCCTGATCTCCTCGATCGCCTCCTCGATGCTGGCGAACGGGCTGCTGGCCACGCGGCGCTCGCCAAGCGCGGCGGGCGTGGTCTGTGGATCGGGCGCGGTGCTCATCGGCTCATAAGGGTAGAGGCCAGCAGCCGCTCCACGTGCTTTGCCAGCACGTCGACCTCGACATTGAGCGTCTCGCCCGGCTGCGCCGCGCCCAGCGTCGTGCGCTCCAGCGTCTCCGGGATCAGCGAGACCGACAGCCGCGAGCCCTCCAGCGCGCTGATCGTCAGGCTCACGCCGTCGAGCGCGATCGAGCCCTTCAGCACGACGTGGCGCACGAGCTCCTCCGGCATCTCCACGGCGAGAACGCGCGAGAAGCCGTCGTGCTGCACCGACTCGACTCTGCCGACGCCGTCCACGTGGCCCTGCACGATGTGCCCGCCGAGCCGGTCGCCGACCCTCAGCGGCAGCTCGAGGTTCACGCGCGAGCCTTCTTGCAGCTCCGAGAGCGCCGAGCGCCGCAGCGTCTCGGCGATCGCCTGCGCCCTGAAATTCCCCCCGCCGACGGCAGTCGCGGTCAGGCAGACGCCGTTGACCGCGATCGAGTCGCCGGGCGCCAGCTGGCCCGCCAGGGGCGTGGCGATCTCGAGCTCCGCCCCCTGCCGGTCGCGCTCGCACGCGCGCACCTCGCCGAGGTCGGCGATCAGGCCGGTGAACATCTCACCACTCCCGCAGCCGCGCGGAGATCATCAGGTCCTCGCCGACGCGCTCGCATTCCAGCGTCAGCGCGCGCATCGCCTCGGAGATCTTCTCCACCCCCTCGCCCTCCAGCGGGTCGCGCGCGGTGCGACCGCCGAGCAGCAGCGGCGCCAGGAACAGCCTGACCTCGTCGATCTCGCCGGCATCCAGGAAGGCTCCGGCCAGGTGCGGCCCGCCCTCCAGCAGCGCCGAGGCGATGCCCATCGCCCCGAACTGGTCCAGCGCGTTGCGGATCCGCGCCGGCTCGTTCTCGCCGGCCGCGACCACGACGTGCGCGCCCGCGGCCTCCAGCGCGTCGGTGTCCGCGCGCGAGGCGGCCCTGGAGACCACGACCGTGAGCGGAACCTCGGGCGCGTCGGCGATCAGCCGCGAGTCGATCGGCATCCGCGCCAGCGAGTCGAAGACCACCCGCTGCGGCTGATGCTCGGCCTGCGCCAGAGCGCCCTGCGGCCTTGCCGTCAGCTGCGGGTCGTCGGCGAGCACGGTGCCGATCCCGACGATCACGGCGTCCAGCGCCGCCGCCAGGCATGGGCGAGCTCGCGGCTCTCCACGCCGCTGATCCACTGCGAGTCGCCCGCCCTGGTGGCGACCTTGCCGTCGAGGGTCATCGCGGACTTGAAGAGCATCCACGGCCGCCCGACGCGCGCGATGCTTGCGAAACGGCTGGTTTTGCAGCCGCGCGTCCTTGGCGCGATCTCGCCGCCGGCCGAGCACGACCTCGACTCCCTCGTCGCGCAGGATGCCAAGCCCGCGGCCCGAAGCCTTCTCCGTCGGGTCGTCGGAGGCGACGACCACCCGCCTGATGCCTGCGGCGATGATCGCCTCGGTGCACGGAGGCGTCTTGCCGGTGTGGCAGCAGGGCTCGAGCGATACGTACAGGGTCGCCTGCGAGAGGTCGGCATCGCCGCAGGCGCCGATCGCGTGCACCTCCGCGTGGGACCCGCCGAGCCGCGCGTGCCAGCCCTCGCCGATCACCTGCTCGCCCTGCGCGACCACGGCTCCCACGAGCGGGTTGGGCGAGACTGCGCCCTGCCCACGCGCCGCGATCTCGATCGCGCGCGCGAGGTGGACCAGTCGGTATCTGTGGTCGATGTCATTCCGGCAACTCCAAGGATACCGGCGGACCCGCAACGGCACGCGAGCGCCGATCTCCTGCCGCGCGGTTCCAGCGCCACGCCTTCCTCCGTTAGGGTGTCTTATGCGCGTGCCCGCCTTCTCGCAGAGCGGCGCCGGCCGTTCTGCGAGCACGTCCGCGCTCTGGAAAGCAACCGTTCGAAATCGAGGTGTAAATGCTGCGTCTTCGCGTCCCGATGTTTGCCCTGCTTGCGTGCGCCTGCCTGTGCGCCGCCGCGCTCGGCGCCGCGACCCCGGCGCTGGCCTCCCAGCGGCAGGCGACCTTCTTCGAGGCGCCCGAAGAACTGCTCAACCCCGCCACCCGGCCCGGCGCGATCCGGCAGCTCCAGACACTCGGCGTCAGCGCGCTGCGCCTGGAAGTGACCTGGTGGCTACGTCGCGCCTGGGGCAAACAGCGCGACGGAGCCCGAATTCGAAGCCGCCAACCCGGCCTCCTACGACTGGGCCGACTACGACGCGGTGATCGAAGAAGCCAACCGCCTGAAATGGCAGGTGCTGCTGACGGTCGGCTCGCCGGTGCCGCGCTGGGCGACCGCCAACAAGCAAGCGCCGTACGTCACGCGCCCAGACGACCGTGACTTCGAAGAATTCATGACCGCGGTCGGGCGCCAGTTCGGCTCGAAGGTATCGATGTACGGGATATGGAACGAGCCAAACCAGCCCGAGTTCCTGCGACCTCAGTTCAGCGCAAAGGCGATGCCGAAGCGCCCACGATCTACCGCGGTCTCTTCCAGGCCGGCTACAAGGGCCTCGTGAAGAGCGGCATCTCCAAACCGAAGGTGCTGCTGGGCGAAGCCCAGCCGACCGTGAAGGACTACCCCCCAGCCAGCAAACTGGGCGAGCTCTACGATGCGGTCTCACCGATCGCGCTACTGCGCGGCGCGCTTTGCCTGAACGCGAAGTACAAGAAGGCGCCGACCTGCGAACCGCTGCCCGCCTACGGGTTCTCGATCCACCCCTACACGACCCCGGCAGGCCCCTACTACAAACCGCCGAACTCCGAAGACGTCACGATCGGCACTCTCGGCCGGATGGTAGCCGCTCAACAAGGCTGCCAAATCCGGGGCGATCAAAGCCAATCTGCCGCTCTACATCACCGAGTTCGGGATCAGGACCAAGCCCGAACTGAACAACAGCGGCGTCTCAGAATCGGTGCAGGCCGAATGGGACGCGATCAGCGAACGCCTGGCGTGGGAAAACTCGCGCGTGGCCAGCTTCTCCAGTACCTGCTCAAGGACAGCGTGCTCGGCCGCGGGGCCACTGACCGGCCTGGAGAAGATAGGCGGCAAAAAGAAGCACTCCTACTACGCCTTCCCGGTTCCGCTGACCGTGACCAGCACCCGCGGCGGATACAACCTCTGGGGCTTCGTGCGGCCGGCCAAAAAAGCGACGACCGTGACCGTGCTGATCCAGAAGCCGCACTCCAAATCATGGCAGGTGCTGAGAAGGTCAAAACGGGCGGCCTTGGCTACTGGACGCTGAAATCGCCGGTCAACGCCAGCTACTGGAGTGTGCGCTGGGTCAGCCCCAGCGGCGCCAAGTACGAAGGCCCACCGATCAAGGCCTCCGATCCGCCGGGGCGCCAAGAGATAGGAGCCCGACCCCGACCGATGCGCCGGGCGAGGACGCTGAGGAGCCTCGCGCTCGGCGCACGCGTGGCGCTCGGCATTGCCGTGCCGGCCGCCAGCGCGCAGGCGAACCCTCACCGGCTTTCTCTCCCAGCCGACCGACCAGGTCGCCGTGCCGGGCATGCCGGGCAGCGCCGAGCTGACTCCCGAGGGCAACCTCTACACGGGCCTGGCTGAATACCGGCTGCGGTTCGGCGCCCACCTGCGCCCGTGGGATCAGCCGACGCGCACGCTGCCCGACCCCGCTGTCCCCGCCTACAGCGCCACCCTGCTCGAAGGGTCCGTGCGCTACACCCAGACGGTCTTTGCGGTGCCCCTCGCCGGCCACCCGGTTGCATATGAGACGGTCACCGTCGCCAACCCCACCGGCGAGCGCGCCTGGCGCAGGTCGAGATGTCGATCGCCTACACCGACGGGGCCCCGGTCAGCAGCCCCGACGGGGGCACGACCACGGCGTTTCGCTTTCAGAGACCGGTTGCGAGCGGGACGCTCGGCGCCTACTTCCAGCCAGGGCAGCCGTTCTCCAGCGCCTTCTCCTACACCTCCACGGGCAGGGATCTGGATCGCAGCGGCCTGCTGCTGGCGCGCGGCCCGGCTGCCGCGAGCCGCTCGATTTCCACGCCTGCGCTGCGTACGCCGGACGCCGTCCATGACGCAAGGCTCTTCGGGCTGCGTCTGCCCGCGCACGGGCAGGCAAGCCTGACGTGGCAGATTCCGCTGGAGGAGATGCCTGCCGGCTCCGCATCAGACAGCACGCTCGCCGGCATGTCGTTCGCGGCGGCGCGCGGGCGGCTGCAGGCGGAATGGAAGGCGCAGGAGGTGGGAATGATGCGGATCTCCGTGCCCGAGTCGAAGGTGAGCGCCGCCTATGAGGCGGCGATCGCGGAGATCCTCGACTCGCGGCTGCACACGAGCGCCGGCGTCGAGCAGACCCCCAACAGGCTCCAGTACCAGGCATTCTGGATCCGCGACGCGGCGATCGAGACGCAGGCGCTCGACCTCGCCGGCCTGCACCTCGCGGCCGCCCAGAACCTCGCCTTCATCGACGCCTTCCAGAATCAGAGCGGCCTGTTCATCAGCCAACCCGAACAGTACGACGAGCTCGGGCAGGCGCTGTGGGCGCTCTCCCAGCACGCCCAGTTGGCCCGCGAACCGGCCTACGCCACCCAGCAGCTGCCGCTGATGCAGGCCGCGATCGGTTGGCTCTCGGCGGCGGTCGCCTCCGACCCGCTCGGCCTGCTGCCGGCCGCGACCCCTGGCGACAACGAGCTCGCCTCCGGGCACATCACCGGCGATGACCTCTGGGCGGCCGATCGGCCTGCGGGCCGCGATCGCCGACGCGAAGCTCGCCGGCCGCGAAGATCTCGGCCACCGCATGGCAGGCGCTCGACGAACGCTTCGAGCGGTCGCTCAATGCCGCTATCGCCGCCGCCTTCGCGCGCGAAGGCCACATCCCGCCCGTGCTCGACGCCGCCGGCGGCCAGGACTGGGGCAACTACTGGGCGGCATTCCCGGCGCAGATCCTCGAACCCGACTCCCCCGCAGTGCAGGCCACGCTCGCCTGGGCCAAGGCGCACATGATCCAGGGCCTGCCCACCTACAACGACGGCAAAGCGCTGCACGACTACCTCGGCTTTCGCGTCTTCGAGACCGACCTCGAGGCAGGCGACGCCGGCGCCGCCGTCGAAGGTCTATACGCGGAGCTTGACCACACGACCTCCACCGACGCCGGCTGGGAGACGATCCCCGCGCCCTTCAACGGCCGCGCCTCCGAAAACAACCTGGCCCCGCACGGGACGTTCGCCGCGGAATACATCGCGCTGCTGCGCAACCTGCTGCTGCGGGAAACGCCGACCGGCGAGCTGGTGCTGCTGTCCGGCACAAGCCCCGCCTGGCTAGGCCCCGGAGAGCGCATCTCGGTGCGCTCCGCGCCCACCGCAGCCGGGACGATCTCCTTCACCGAGCGCTCCACCGCCACCGCGGAGACCGTCTCGTGGCATGACGACTTCGCCCCCGGGACGCAGCTGAGCTGGGCGCTGCCGGCATGGGCGCGCGAGACCCACCTGCCCGACGGGACGCGGGTCGGCTCGACCGTGCCGCTGCAAGGCGACTCCGGCTCGCTGACGCTCGATTTCAGTGGCGCGCGGCCCGAGCAGTCCTATTCCAGATCGGTCGCGGCGCTGAACGCCGAATACAGGGCCAATGACCGGCCGGCGCCGCTCGTGCCCGCGGCAACGCGCTAGATGGCCCTCCTGCTGCCGGGCCACCGGCTCACTATGGGCCGGGTGCGCCGTAGATGTTGAGGGTCTTGCCGGTTTCGGTGCTTTTGAGGGTGAGGGTGCCTTGGATGGTGCCGGTGCTGATGGTGCTGCCGGTGCAGGTGAGGGTGGGGGTGTTGGTTTCGAAGTCGATGAGGGTGGCGGTGGGGGTGTTTTCGGTGTGTGCGGTTGGTTGGCCGGTGCAGGTGTCGGTGATGGTGCTGCCCATGTAGGCGCATTTGATGGTCCAGCTGGTGTTTTGGAGGCGTAGCCGGGGTTCGTAGTGGGTTTCGCCTTCGCTGTTTTCGGTGGGTTGGTCGATGAGTTCGGTGTTCCAGGGTAGTTGGGTGCCGGTGATTTCGATTTGGGTGGTGGCGCACCATCCGCTGCTGGTTGGGTGGCAGTCGATGCTCGTTTCGCCTTTGCTGCCGGTGAGCGTTTCGATCTCGCCGCTGGAGTCTTTGACGTAGCCGGTGTTTTGTAGGGCGCATTCTGCGGTGAGGTCGAGGCCGCTGTCGTGGATGGTGAGGGTGCCTTCGCCCTGGATCGGCGCGTCGATTATGGTTTTGGCGTTGATCTGCCATTGGGCGGGGTGTTCTGTGATGAGCGTTTTGTCTGTGCCGTAGGTGGTGCCGGCGCTGTTGGTCGCGACGAGACGGTAGTGGTAGAGCGTTCGGGGTTGCAGTGCGCTGATGGTTTGGGAGACTTCGAGTGGTGTGCGGCTTTCGCCGGCGGAGGCTTCTTTGCCTTCGCCGGGGATGCTTGACCCGTATTTGATGGTCGGCCCGTATTGGAAGTGGTAGCTGGTGGCGGCGGCCCTGGTGGCGATCGTGCCGGTCAGCTTGCTGGTGGTGCTGGTGGTTTCTTGTGCTTCGCCGGTCGCGACGGCTGGTTTTTGTGGTCCTGTTGGCGCGCCGGTTACGTTCAGCTGCTCGCCTTCTTGGCCGCTGGAGAACACGATTGCGCCTGCCAGTACGGCGGGTTCTTCGCCGGACGAGCATGATAGTGGCGGGCTGCTGTCGTCCAGTTCGACTGGTACTCCCGCGGGGGTGTTTTCGAGGTTGCCGGAGAATTCGCCGGCGCAGGTGGTTGCGTGGGTCGTTTCGCCGTTCTTGCAGGCAAGTGTCCAGCCGGCGTCGTTTTCGCCGTCGCTGCTGTAGAACCGGTCGCGGACTTCGTAGCGTGCGACTTCTCCCGCCGCGTTCTTTACCGGCACGTCCATCAGTTCGGTGCGCCACGGCAGACCAACGGCTTCCAGTTCCCCGGTCGAGCTGAGACAGCCTCCTTTCTTGGCCAGGCTGCACGGGATCGCTTTTTCGCCTTTGGCTCCGGTCACCGCAGTGATCGTGCCGTACTGGTACAGGGCGCCCAGGATTGGGGTTTCGCCGGTCATCGCGACGGCGCATTCGGCGCGAACCTTGCCGTATGCTGGTGCTTCTATCAGCAGCGTGCCGGCTCCATCCAGAGCGCTCGGTTTCTGTTCGCTGCCCAGATGCCATCGCGACGGGTCGCCCGGCGTCACCGTTTTGTCTTCGCCGTAGCTGATGCCGCCGCTGTTGCTCGCGACCAGCCGGTAATGGTAGAGCACGCCTACTTCCAGGCCGCTTACGCTCTGTGAGACTTCGACTGGCAGCCGCGCTTCGCCAGCCGACCCCGACGAAACCGGCACCCTCACCCCATAACCCGTCGTCTGCCCATATTCAAACCAGTAGCTCGTAGCAGCACCCCTCGCAGCGACCGTGCCCGTCAACCGCGCTTCGCTGGCCGTGGTTTCCGTCGCTTCCCGGGTCACCACTACCGGCGGCAGCGGGCCTTCCGGGGCTCCCGCGACGCTCAACAGGCTGTCTTTTTCGCCGGACAGCACGAGATAGCCGGCTTGCGAACCATTTTCTTTTTCTTCTCCGCAGTTCAGTCGTGCGGCTTTCGCGTCGAATTCGACCGCGACCTCGCCCGCCGGCACGTTTTCCATGTTCCCTGACATTTCTCCCAAACACGTCGCCGTGTGGACCGTTTCGCCCTGCGTGCACTTCAGCGTCCAGCCCGCGCCGAGACTGACCACGCGGTCGCGTAGTTCGTAGCGCACCACTTCGCCTGCCGCGTTCTTGATCGGCACATCCTCAAGTTCCGTTTTCCAAGGCAAACCCTCGGCTTCCAGCTTCGCGGAGGACCCAAGACACCACAACGATTTCTTTATCACCGTGCACGGCACCACCGTTTCGCCTTTCGGCGCCGTAACCGTCGCGATTTCACCATACTTATACAAGCCGAACCACGGTACTTTTCCGGACTCCGACACCGCGCATTCCGCCGTCACGCTCCCATCGATAGACGCTTCCACGACCAGCGTCCCCGCGGCCGTCACAGCACTCGATTCCGTTTTCCCGTTCACGCGCCAGCCCGCCGGGTCACCCGGCGTCACCGTTTTATCTTCCCCATAGCTCACACCACCACCATCACTCGCGACCAGCCGATAATGATAAAGCGTATCCACCGACAACCCCGAAACCAGCTGCGACACTTCGACCGGCAGCCTCCCTTCGCCAGCCGACCCCGACGAAACCGGCACCCTCACCCCATAACCCGTCGTCTGCCCATATTCAAACCAGTAGCTCGTAGCAGCACCCCTCGCAGCAACCGTGCCCGTCAACCGCGCTTCGCCCGCCGAAGCGTCCGCTTCTCCAGTCACCACCACCGGCGGCAGCGGGCCTTCCGGGGCTCCCGCGACGCTCAACAGGCTGTCTTTTTCGCCGGACAGCACGAGATAGCCGGCTTGCGAACCATTTTCTTTTTCTTCTCCGCAGTTCAGTCGTGCGGCTTTCGCGTCGAATTCGACCGCGACCTCGCCCGCCGGCACGTTTTCCATGTTCCCTGACATTTCTCCCAAACACGTCGCCGTGTGGACCGTTTCGCCCTGCGTGCACTTCAGCGTCCAGCCCGCGTCGAGACTGACCACGCGGTCGCGTAGTTCGTAGCGCACCACTTCGCCTGCCGCGTTCTTGATCGGCACATCCTCAAGTTCCGTTTTCCAGGGCAGCCCCTCGGCTTCCAGCTTCGCGGAGGACCCAAGACACCACAACGATTTCTTTATCACCGTGCACGGCACCACCGTTTCGCCTTTCGGCGCCGTAACCGTCGCGATTTCACCATACTTATACAAGCCGAACCACGGTACTTTTCCGGACTCCGACACCGCGCATTCCGCCGTCACGCTCCCATCGATAGACGCTTCCACGACCAGCGTCCCCGCGGCCGTCACAGCACTCGATTCCGTTTTCCCGTTCACGCGCCAGCCCGCCGGGTCACCCGGCGTCACCGTTTTATCTTCCCCATAGCTCACACCACCACCATCACTCGCGACCAGCCGATAATGATAAAGCGTATCCACCGACAACCCCGAAACCAGCTGCGACACTTCGACCGGCAGCCTCCCTTCGCCAGCCGACCCCGACGAAACCGGCACCCTCATCCCATAGCCCGTCGTCTGCCCATATTCAAACCAGTAGCTCGTAGCAGCACCCCTCGCAGCGACGGTACCCGTCAACCGCGCTTCGCCCGCCGAAGCGTCCGCTTCTCCAGTCACCACCACCGGCCTCTGCGGTCCCGCCAGCGCGCCGGAGACGCTCAACAACTCTCCTTCCACGCCGCTGGAAAACACCAGCACACCCGTCACGGCACCAGGATCTTTGTATTCACACGTCAGTCGCGGCGACGCTGCGTCCAGTTCCACCGGCACTCCCGCCGACACATTTTCAAGGTTGCCCGAGAATTCCCCGGTACACACATCCGAATGCGTCACTTCACCCGTCTTGCACTTCACCATCCAGCCGATCGAACCGCCACTACCACTATAAAACCGGTCGCGCACTTCATAACGTTCCACATCCCCAGCAGCGTTCTTGACCGGCACATCCACCAGTTCGGTACGCCACGGCAACCCAACCGCTTCGACTTCCCCGGTCGAACTGAAACACTCACCCTTCTTGACCAGGCCGCACGAGATCGCTTTTTCGCCTTTCGCACCCGTCACCGAAGTGACCGTGCCCGCACCATCCGCCTCCGCTTCACCGACCTCATCCACCGAGCATTCCGCACGCACCGTCCCATACACCGGAGCTTCCAACAGCAACGTACCCGCACTCCTCAACGGCTCGCCCGCTTCGACTTCACGCCCACCCATCTGCCAATCCACCGGCGTTCTAAACTCATCAGCGCTACCAGCCACAGCCGCCGTCTTACCGCCATTTTCCGCGACCACCCGAAAATAATACGACTGCCCCTCCACAAGACCGACCACCGCATCACTCACCTTCACACACGAAACTCCCGACCCCGCGGATTCACCCAACAACGGAAGCCGCGTCCCATACGCTTCCGTCGCCCCATATTCGAAGAAATAAGTAGTCGCGTTTTCTTCCGGATCAACTTCAGCTTCCAACACAGCACTTTCAGGCCGCAGACTCAGCGGCTTTCTCCCCACAAACCCGCGGCGGCGCATACAACGTTTCAAACGTATCTTCAGAACCCTTGCTGACCCCGCGCGCGTTCGACGCTGACAAGCGATAGTGATAGGTCGCATGCTGCTTCAAGTTCGTCAAACCCGCGCTGACCGGAGCCGTACCGCGACCTTCGCCCGCACCACCAGCAACTTCCGGCGCCAACGACCCAAATTTGTTGCTCGTCCCATATTCAAACTGGAACGACCCCGCCTCGCCCTCCGGGTTCACAGTCCCGCTCACAGTCGCCGAATGCGGCTGCAGTTCCGAGGCCACGCCCGTCACAACTTCCGGCGGCAAACATTCCGTCTTGAATTCCTGATCCGACTCATCAACAGTCCCATCCTGATTCGTGGCCACCACCCGGAAGTGATAGGTCTGGCAAACTTCCAAACCCGACACTTCCGCACGCACGCTTTCCCAACCCGTACCTTTTTCTTTCAACGTCTCTTCGGTCGTCGAGCCCGTGTATTTACCTGCTTCACGACCATATTCGAAATGATACTTCGTTTCAAAGCCTTCCGGCTCGATCTGCGCAGCGAGCTTCGCGGTCGTAGCACCCACATTCACAGTCTGCGCACCCACCAACGGCGGCGCCACTTCCGTGGTAAACGTAGCATCCCCACTATAATCTTCGCCGCCCGATTCGCCGTTCCACGCCTTCAACCGGAAATGATACGTCGTGCCAGGCGTCAAACCTTCGACTGTCGCGGCCGCCAGCGATTCACCACTCCCACCCTCACCCTCACCACCAGTACTATCCCCATACCCCGTATTCAACCCATATTCAAAACGCGATTCCGCGTCATCCCCACCCGGCAACACCAACCCTTCCAAATACACCGACCGCTTAGAAACATGCGCCGCCGGCGGACTACCCGTAAACGCCCACGGGATATCCTTGTTATCCAAAATCCAGCTCGCAGCCGCACGCGGCAACGCTTTATCCGGAACCCACGGATTGGACGTCACCTGATACAGGCCCGTGTCGGTCGCGGGATTGTTTTGTTCATTGCGACAAGTCGCTGTGTACTGATAAGGGTCGTAGTAAAACACATGCGCCGGTTGGATCTTTGCTTTCGGCATCAACGTCAGCACAAGCCACTTTGCATCTTCGGCCTGTTCATATTCACTAAGTTCGGTTTTGCCTTCATTGTAGCAACGGTACACGCCAACCTCTGTGAAGATCACCGTCGCGTTCGACGGGAATTCTTTGGCGGATTCTTCGTACATCGAGAGGCTGCGTTTCTCAACAGGCCAATACGGATGAATACCCCACGTTTTGGGTTCCCGTCCTAGTTTTTCAAGCTTCGTCTTGTATTCTTTCTCCCATTTCGCTGACCCGCCTTCTTCGGTTGCGTACACATTGCCAGCTATCACCGTACAGCCGTAGGAATTACATGCTTCTTCTGCCGCCTGGGTGTATTCGGCCACAGCGGAGGCCGTATATCTAGATTTTTCACCTTCTTTTTCGACCAAAGTCCCTTTCATTTCTCCCTGCGCGTTGGGCTCATTCCATGGCTCGACGTATGAGAAGCGTTGGCCTTCGCCGTGTCGTTCGCGTTCTAGACCCCATACCAGCAGTTTTTCCAATTCATTTTTATATTGGGATGCGCTGGAAGGCATTTGATAAACTTGGTCTTTTCTTTCTTCTTCAGTCTTTTTACCGGTGTCAACATAGTTTGTCAACGATAGATCAAGTGTAAGATGTCCAGCTTCGCTGAAACCGCTTGAGGTTAGGTCTTTATACTGATGTTCAAATTCCGTCAGAAACCCATCGCCTGGAGATTTTCCGCTCAGCGTATTCCACTGCGCTACCTCTCGCGCAAGGCGAATATGACCGTGCGTCACCCACGAGTTACCAAAGAATTCCGCAAAGCTACCCGCTTCGAACGGTCCATTCCAAGGGTGACCAGGGTTGTTCCAGGCATTCAGATTTTGCCCCGACAGACCATCGACGTATGTGGTCCCCGCCAGAGCGGATGATGGTTGCAAAATAAGGAGGCACGCGAGCACGCATGCACCCAGGACATTTCGAGCCCACCGACCTGTGCGCTTGCTCTTTTTCACTTCCGATCCTTCGGCACTTGCCCTCTGGAGCATCACGACCCGTCCTTTGTCGTTCCTCGATCAGAACTGCCCACTTGCGCAGACACTCATTTACATGCGGATGTTTCCCCAAGCGCCTGCTTGTCGGCGCGGCTGCTGCTAGCCGATACGTAAGAGAGAGATGCGAGTGTCCGCGCAACCCCTAGACGAGCAGCACCGCAGTCGTATGCACATTAGATGCGTATGTCCAGGCGGACACATCCGACCCGTTCTTCGGCCTGCGTAGCCTTGGCGATCTGCACGGGCACCGCACGAGAGACGACGCCCCCAGCCGCAGACTAGACCCGAGCGTTCCAGCACCACGGGAGCCCGCGATAGCCAGCGCACGAGCCGCAAGAGACGGCCACCTCGCGACACAACGAAGACCCGATGTGTACGTGCATCGAAGACTCACGCTCGTCATCTGGCGTTCGTGGCCTTAGTGTTGCTATGCGCCCAGGGCAAACGCGCGAAATAGACACTATCCGGTTTGTCGTTCGGCACGGACGCGAAAACCATCGTCGCGGTATGCGAGATATGAGACCATCTCCCGCCGGGCCGTCGGCTGGCAAGCCGATATACGCGCCCGTGCCACGGGTAGGGTTGGTTCGCAAATACTTGACTCACGAAGTCTTCGCCACACGCCAGTACGCCACCCCCGAGAGGACGCTGGACAGAGCCTGGACCACACGTCGATAGAGACATACGGTTAGTGCTTCGGCAACGTCTTAGATAGCCCGCCACGAGTCCGAACGGCGGGGAATACAGTATCGGTTCATACTGTTCTCCGCCCACATATCCCAAGCCGACAATACGTTCTTTTTCCGGCCGCGTCAGCGGCGGACACAGTAGTTGAATAGGATTTGCTTGATTAAGGTTGTACTGTTCGTTGCGAGAACTTTGCTTTTTGCTGCTGCTGACAAGTTCGCCATCTCGAAGGTTGATGAGAAGCGAGTAGCCTTCCCACCTATATGCGCTAACGGTTCCCCAAGCCCATTGTGAGCCTATTTCCGAGATTTTAAATTCGCCCGGATACGCGACAGGTATGTTATTTGTGCCTGGAATTATCGACTGAGTTCCACGTACTACATTGGTCGCCTCGTAGCGGCGCGACTCACGTTGTTCGGGCGGCCCCAAAAAACAGGCACGCGCTTGGCCGGGGCATTCGGGATCTCCGCATTCATACAAAATCTCCCCGCCGCCAATCGACTCAAGACCGCCGCTACATCCTTCCGGGTCGGGGCGATTGATTGTTTCTCCGGTGGCGGTGTCGATGATTCGTGTGGTCCCCAAGACAGGTTCGTAGACCGCCCAACGTGCGCCGTCAGTCAAGAGCGGGCCAACGGACGTGCCGACCAACTTCATCTTGATAGCGGGCAGCAGGCGCTTCTTCTTGGCCTTGGCGCTGGCTTGCTGGACGAGAGAATTTAGTCGCGCGGCTGAACCGTGTGCGCGAGCCGCGTAAGCACAGGTAGTAAAGGCGAGCAACGCCGAGGTTGCAGCAAGCGCCAGCGTGCAGGCGAGGAAAATCGCTCGCAATCGACCGCGATGGCGCGACGCGAAAGCGGTCTGCTCTGCGTGGAGAGGTCTTGTCACACTGGTATGACTATCTGGCGCGGTGCACCGCGTCAAGTCGTGTTTCTGTCTACAGAATGATTTTAGCTGCCGCCCGGTGTGACGCGAGCGTTGCGGGCGCGACGGACGAGCCTGAGTGGCCTGCCGCGTGGTCAGTTGTTGGCGTTTCATGCCTGTGTCTCCCTTGCCCGCTGCCGCCGTCGGGCCTCCCGGGCGATTGAGGACCGCCGTCCAGCGACATCCGGGTTCGGGTGGTCGAAAGACGGTTTTGCTATTCAGCATCAGAACGTTTGGGCCAGAAAAGTTGCGGGATACGCTCGGGACGAGCGGGGACGCTACCAGACGATCTACCCGCATGTCATGCAAGCGTTTGCGTCCTTCGACTATCTTCCTGCCGCGGCGCGGATTTAGCTTGCTAGAGCCGATCACACCGCTCGGCGAATTGGAAGGCGAGGGTGCTCGCACGTTCGCGATGCCCTCGTGCGCGCGGGCTGCTCCCTAGCTCGCCCCCGCCGCCCGCGCGATCGCGAGGTAGGCCTCACCGGGGCTCGGCGTCCCGAAGATCGCCGAGCCCGCGACGAACAGGCTCGCGCCCGCCTGCCGGCACAGCGGCGCGGTGTCCGGGTCAACGCCGCCGTCGACCTCGATCGCAACCCGCGCGCCGAGCAGCTCGCGCAGCCGGGCGATCTTGGCGGGCGAGCGCGCGATGAACGGCTGCCCGCCCCAGCCGGGGTTGACGGTCATGCAGAGCGCGAGATCGAGCAGCTCGGCCACCTCGGAGAGCGCGGCCGGCGGCGTCGCGGGGTTGATCGCCACCCCCGCGCCCACCCCGAGCTCGCGCACCCGTTCGACGGCGTAGGCCAGATGCGACGTGGCCTCGGCGTGGACGGTGATCGACCCGGCGCCCGCCTCGGCGAAGTCGGCGACATGGCGCTCCGGGCGCTCGATCATCAGATGCACGTCCAGCACCGCGCCGGCGGCCCTCAGCGGCAGCTCGAGGTTCACGCGCGAGCCTTCTTGCAGCTCCGAGAGCGCCGAGCGCCGCAGCGTCTCGGCGATCGCCTGCGCCCTGAATTCCCCCCGCCGACGGCAGTCGCGGTCAGGCAGACGCCGTTGACCGCGATCGAGTCGCCGGGCGCCAGCTGGCCCGCCAGGGGCGTGGCGATCTCGAGCTCCGCCCCCTGCCGGTCGCGCTCGCACGCGCGCACCTCGCCGAGGTCGGCGATCAGGCCGGTGAACATCTCACCACTCCCGCAGCCGCGCGGAGATCATCAGGTCCTCGCCGACGCGCTCGCATTCCAGCGTCAGCGCGCGCATCGCCTCGGAGATCTTCTCCACCCCCTCGCCCTCCAGCGGGTCGCGCGCGGTGCGACCGCCGAGCAGCAGCGGCGCCAGGAACAGCCTGACCTCGTCGATCTCGCCGGCATCCAGGAAGGCTCCGGCCAGGTGCGGCCCGCCCTCCAGCAGCGCCGAGGCGATGCCCATCGCCCCGAGCTGGTCCAGCGCGTTGCGGATCCGCGCCGGCTCGTTCTCGCCGGCCGCGACCACGACGTGCGCGCCCGCGGCCTCCAGCGCGTCGGTGTCCGCGCGCGAGGCGGCCCTGGAGACCACGACCGTGAGCGGAACCTCGGGCGCGTCGGCGATCAGCCGCGAGTCGATCGGCATCCGCGCCAGCGAGTCGAAGACCACCCGCTGCGGCTGATGCTCGGCCTGCGCCAGAGCGCCCTGCGGCCTTGCCGTCAGCTGCGGGTCGTCGGCGAGCACGGTCCCGATCCCGACGATCACGGCGTCCAGCGCCAGCCGCCAGGCATGGGCGAGCTCGCGGCTCTCCACGCCGCTGATCCACTGCGAGTCCCCCGCCCTGGTGGCGACCTTGCCGTCGAGGGTCATCGCGGACTTGAAGAGCACCCACGGCCGCCCGGCGCGCTGCTGGGCGAAGCCCAGCCGACCGTGAAGGACTACCCCCCAGCCAGCAAACTGGGCGAGCTCTACGATGCGGTCTCACCGATCGCGCTACTGCGCGGCGCGCTTTGCCTGAACGCGAAGTACAAGAAGGCGCCGACCTGCGAACCGCTGCCCGCCTACGGGTTCTCGATCCACCCCTACACGACCCCGGCAGGCCCCTACTACGAACCGCCGAACTCCGAAGACGTCACGATCGGCACTCTCGGCCGGATGGTGAGCGCGCTCAACAAGGCTGCCAAATCCGGGGCGATCAAAGCCAATCTGCCGCTCTACATCACCGAGTTCGGGATCAGGACCAAGCCCGAACTGAACAACAGCGGCGTCTCAGAATCGGTGCAGGCCGAATGGGACGCGATCAGCGAACGCCTGGCGTGGGAAAACTCGCGCGTGGCCAGCTTCTGCCAGTACCTGCTCAAAGACAGCGTGCTCGGCAGGGGGCCACTGACCGGCCTGGAGAAGATAGGCGGCAAAAAGAAGCAGCTCTACTACGCCTTCCCGGTTCCGCTGACCGTGACCAGCACCCGCGGCGGATACGACCTCTGGGGCTTCGTGCGGCCGGCCAAAAAAGCGACGACCGTGACCGTGCTGATCCAGAAGCCGCACTCCAAATCATGGCAGGTGCTGAGGAAGGTCAAAACGGGCGGCCTTGGCTACTGGACGCTGAAATCGCCGGTCAACGCCAGCTACTGGCGTGTGCGCTGGGTCAGCCCCAGCGGCGCCAAGTACGAAGGCCCACCGATCAAAGCCTCCGATCCGCCCGCCAAAAGATAGGCCCGACCCCGACCGATGCGCCCGGCGAGGACGCTGAGGAGCCTCGCGCTCGGCGCGCTGGCGCTCGGCATTGCCGTGCCGGCCGCCAGCGCGCAGGCGACCCTCACCGGCTTTCTCTCCCAGCCGACCGACCAGGTCGCCGTGCCGGGCATGCCGGGCAGCGCCGAGCTCGACTCCCGAGGGCAACCTCTACACGGGCCTGGCTGAATACCGGCTGCGGTTCGGCGCCCACCTGCGCCCGTGGGATCAGCCGACGCGCACGCTGCCCGACCCCGCTGTCCCCGCCTACAGCGCCACCCTGCTCGAAGGGTCCGTGCGCTACACCCAGACGGTCTTTGCGGTGCCCCTCGCCGGCCACCCGGTTGCATATGAGACGGTCACCGTCGCCAACCCCACCGGCAGAGCGCGCCTGGCGCAGGTCGAGATGTCGATCGCCTACACCGACGGGGCCCCGGTCAGCAGCCCCGACGGGGGCACGACCACGGCGTTTCGCTTTCAGAGACCGGTTGCGAGCGGGACGCTCGGCGCCTACTTCCAGCCGGGGCAGCCGTTCTCCAGCGCCTTCTCCTACACCTCCACGGGCAGGGATCTGGATCGCAGCGGCCTGCTGCTGGCGCGCGGCCCGGCTGCCGCGAGCCGCTCGATTTCCACGCCTGCGCTGCGTACGCCGGACGCCGTCCATGACGCAAGGCTCTTCGGGCTGCGTCTGCCCGCGCACGGGCAGGCAAGCCTGACGTGGCAGATTCCGCTGGAGGAGATGCCTGCCGGCTCCGCATCAGACAGCACGCTCTCCGGCATGTCGTTCGCGGCGGCGCGCGGGCGGCTGCAGGCGGAATGGAAGGCGCAGGAGGTGGGAATGATGCAGATCTCCGTGCCCGAGTCGAAGGTGAGCGCCGCCTATGAAGCGGCGATCGCGGAGATCCTCGACTCGCGGCTGCACACGAGCGCCGGCGTCGAGCAGACCCCCAACCGGCTCCAGTACCAGGCATTCTGGATCCGCGACGCGGCGATCGAGACGCAGGCGCTCGACCTCGCCGGCCTGCACCTCGCGGCCGCCCAGAACCTCGCCTTCATCGACGCCTTCCAGAATCAGAGCGGCCTGTTCATCAGCCAACCCGAACAGTACGACGAGCTCGGGCAGGCGCTGTGGGCGCTCTCCCAGCACGCCCAGTTGGCCCGCGAACCGGCCTACGCCACCCAGCAGCTGCCGCTGATGCAGGCCGCGATCGGTTGGCTCTCGGCGGCGGTCGCCTCCGACCCGCTCGGCCTGCTGCCGGCCGCGACCCCTGGCGACAACGAGCTCGCCTCCGGGCACATCACCGGCGATGACCTCTGGGCGGCGATCGGCCTGCGGGCCGCGATCGCCGACGCGAAGCTCGCCGGCCGCGAAGATCTGGCCACCGCATGGCAGGCGCTCGACGAACGCTTCGAGCGGTCGCTCAATGCCGCTATCGCCGCCGCCTTCGCGCGCGAAGGCCACATCCCGCCCGTGCTCGACGCCGCCGGCGGCCAGGACTGGGGCAACTACTGGGCGGCATTCCCGGCGCAGATCCTCGAACCCGACTCCCCCGCAGTGCAGGCCACGCTCGCCTGGGCCAAGGCGCACATGATCCAGGGCCTGCCCACCTACAACGACGGCAAAGCGCTGCACGACTACCTCGGCTTTCGCGTCTTCGAGACCGACCTCGAGGCAGGCGACGCCGGCGCCGCCGTCGAAGGTCTATACGCGGAGCTTGACCACACGACCTCCACCGACGCCGGCTGGGAGACGATCCCCGCCCCCTTCAACGGCCGCGCCTCCGAAAACAACCTGGCCCCGCACGGGACGTTCGCCGCGGAATACATCGCGCTGCTGCGCAACCTGCTGCTGCGGGAAACGCCGACCGGCGAGCTGGTGCTGCTGTCCGGCACAAGCCCCGCCTGGCTAGGCCCCGGAGAGCGCATCTCGGTGCGCTCCGCGCCCACCGCAGCCGGGACGATCTCCTTCACCGAGCGCTCCACCGCCACCGCGGAGACCGTCTCGTGGCATGACGACTTCGCCCCCGGGACGCAGCTGAGCTGGGCGCTGCCGGCATGGGCGCGCGAGACCCACCTGCCCGACGGGACGCGGGTCGGCTCGACCGTGCCGCTGCAAGGCGACTCCGGCTCGCTGACGCTCGATTTCAGTGGCGCGCGGCCCGAGCAGTCCTATTCCAGATCGGTCGCGGCGCTGAACGCCGAATACAGGGCCAATGACCGGCCGGCGCCGCTCGTGCCCGCGGCAACGCGCTAGATGGCCCTCCTGCTGCCGGGCCACCGGCTCACTATGGGCCGGGTGCGCCGTAGATGTTGAGGGTCTTGCCGGTTTCGGTGCTTTTGAGGGTGAGGGTGCCTTGGATGGTGCCGGTGCTGATGGTGCTGCCGGTGCAGGTGAGGGTGGGGGTGTTGGTTTCGAAGTCGATGAGGGTGGCGGTGGGGGTGTTTTCGGTGTGTGCGGTTGGTTGGCCGGTGCAGGTGTCGGTGATGGTGCTGCCCATGTAGGCGCATTTGATGGTCCAGCTGGTGTTTTGGAGGCGTAGCCGGGGTTCGTAGTGGGTTTCGCCTTCGCTGTTTTCGGTGGGTTGGTCGATGAGTTCGGTGTTCCAGGGTAGTTGGGTGCCGGTGATTTCGATTTGGGTGGTGGCGCACCATCCGCTGCTGGTTGGGTGGCAGTCGATGCTCGTTTCGCCTTTGCTGCCGGTGAGCGTTTCGATCTCGCCGCTGGAGTCTTTGACGTAGCCGGTGTTTTGTAGGGCGCATTCTGCGGTGAGGTCGAGGCCGCTGTCGTGGATGGTGAGGGTGCCTTCGCCCTGGATCGGCGCGTCGATTATGGTTTTGGCGTTGATCTGCCATTGGGCGGGGTGTTCTGTGATGAGCGTTTTGTCTGTGCCGTAGGTGGTGCCGGCGCTGTTGGTCGCGACGAGACGGTAGTGGTAGAGCGTTCGGGGTTGCAGTGCGCTGATGGTTTGGGAGACTTCGAGTGGTGTGCGGCTTTCGCCGGCGGAGGCTTCTTTGCCTTCGCCGGGGATGCTTGACCCGTATTTGATGGTCGGCCCGTATTGGAAGTGGTAGCTGGTGGCGGCGGCCCTGGTGGCGATCGTGCCGGTCAGCTTGCTGGTGGTGCTGGTGGTTTCTTGTGCTTCGCCGGTCGCGACGGCTGGTTTTTGTGGTCCTGTTGGCGCGCCGGTTACGTTCAGCTGCTCGCCTTCTTGGCCGCTGGAGAACACGATTGCGCCTGCCAGTACGGCGGGTTCTTCGCCGGACGAGCATGATAGTGGCGGGCTGCTGTCGTCCAGTTCGACTGGTACTCCCGCGGGGGTGTTTTCGAGGTTGCCGGAGAATTCGCCGGCGCAGGTGGTTGCGTGGGTCGTTTCGCCGTTCTTGCAGGCAAGTGTCCAGCCGGCGTCGTTTTCGCCGTCGCTGCTGTAGAACCGGTCGCGGACTTCGTAGCGTGCGACTTCTCCCGCCGCGTTCTTTACCGGCACGTCCATCAGTTCGGTGCGCCACGGCAGACCAACGGCTTCCAGTTCCCCGGTCGAGCTGAGACAGCCTCCTTTCTTGGCCAGGCTGCACGGGATCGCTTTTTCGCCTTTGGCTCCGGTCACCGCAGTGATCGTGCCGTACTGGTACAGGGCGCCCAGGATTGGGGTTTCGCCGGTCATCGCGACGGCGCATTCGGCGCGAACCTTGCCGTATGCTGGTGCTTCTATCAGCAGCGTGCCGGCTCCATCCAGAGCGCTCGGTTTCTGTTCGCTGCCCAGATGCCATCGCGACGGGTCGCCCGGCGTCACCGTTTTGTCTTCGCCGTAGGTGATGCCGCCGCTGTTGCTCGCGACCAGCCGGTAATGGTAGAGCACGCCTACTTCCAGGCCGCTTACGCTCTGTGAGACTTCGACTGGCAGCCGCGCTTCGCCAGCCGACCCCGACGAAACCGGCACCCTCACCCCATAACCCGTCGTCTGCCCATATTCAAACCAGTAGCTCGTAGCAGCACCCCTCGCAGCAACCGTGCCCGTCAACCGCGCTTCGCTCGCCGAAGCGTCCGCTTCTCCAGTCACCACCACCGGCCTCTGCGGTCCCGCCAGCGCGCCGGAGACGCTCAACAGCTCTCCTTCCACGCCACTGGAAAACACCAGCACACCCGTCACGGCACCAGGATCTTTGTATTCACACGTCAGTCGCGGCGACGCTGCATCCAGTTCGACCGGCACTCCCGCAGACACATTTTCAAGGTTTCCCGAGAATTCCCCGGTACACACATCCGAATGCGTCACTTCGCCCGTTTTGCACTTCACCATCCACCCGATCGAACCGCCACTACCATTATAAAACCGGTCGCGTACTTCATAACGTTCGACATCCCCAGCGGCGTTCTTGACCGGCACATCCACCAGTTCGGTACGCCACGGCAACCCAACCGCTTCGACTTCACCGGTCGAACTGAAACACTCACCCTTGTTGACCAGGCCGCACGAGATCGCTTTTTCGCCTTTCGCACCCGTCACCGAAGTGATCGTGCCCGCACCATCCGCTTCCGCTTCACCGGCCTCATCCACCGAGCATTCCGCACGCACCGTCCCATACACCGGAGCTTCCAACAGCAACGTACCCGCACTCCTCAACGGCTCGCCCGCTTCGACTTCACGCCCACCCATCTGCCAATCCACCGGCGTTCTAAACTCATCAGCGCTACCAGCCACAGCCGCCGTCTTACCGCCATTTTCCGCGACCACCCGAAAATAATACGACTGCCCCTCCACAAGACCCACCACCGCATCACTCACCTTCACACACGAAACTCCCGACCCCGCGGATTCACCCAACAACGGAAGCCGCGTCCCATACGCTTCCGTCAACCCGTATTCAAAATAGTAGCTCGTCGCGTTTTCTTCCGGATCAACTTCAGCTTCCAACACAGCACTTTCAGGCCGCAGCTCAGCGGCTTTCTCCCCACAAACCCGCGGCGGCGCATACAACGTTTCAAACGTATCTTCAGAACCCTTGCTGACCCCGCGCGCGTTCGACGCTGACAAGCGATAGTGATAGGTCGCATGCTGCTTCAAGTTCGTCAAACCCGCGCTGACCGGAGCCGCACCGCGACCTTCGCCCGCGCTACCAGCAACTTCCGGCGCCAACGACCCAAATTTGTTGCTCGTCCCATATTCAAACTGGAACGACCCCGCCTCGCCCTCCGGGTTCACAGTCCCGCTCACAGTCGCCGAATGCGGCTGCAGTTCCGAGGCCACGCCCGTCACAACTTCCGGCGGCAAACATTCCGTCTTGAATTCCTGATCCGACTCATCAACAGTCCCATCCTGATTCGTGGCCACCACCCGGAAGTGATAGGTCTGGCAAACTTCCAAACCCGACACTTCCGCACGCACGCTTTCCCAACCCGTACCTTTTTCTTTCAACGTCTCTTCGGTCGTCGCGGCCGTGTATTTACCTGCTTCACGACCATATTCAAAATGATACTTCGTTTCAAAGCCTTCCGGCTCGATCTGCGCAGCGAGCTTCGCGGTCGTAGCACCCACATTCACAGTCTGCGCACCCACCAACGGCGGCGCCACTTCCGTGGTAAACGTAGCATCCCCACTATAATCTTCGCCGCCCGATTCGCCGTTCCACGCCTTCAACCGAAAATGATACGTCGTGCCAGGCGTCAACCCTTCGACAGTCGCAGCCGCCCCCGCTTCACCACTCCCACCCTCACCCTCACCACCAGTACTATCCCCATACCCCGTATTCAACCCATATTCAAAACGCGATTCCGCATCATCCCCACCCGGCAACACCAACCCTTCCAAATACACCGACCGCTTAGAAACATGCGCCGCCGGCGGACCACCCGTATACGCCCACGGAACATCCTTATTATCCAAAATCCAGCTCGCAGCCGCACGCGGCAACGCTTTATCCGGAACCCACGGATTAGACGTCACCTGATAGAGCCCGGTGTCAGTTTCAGGGTTATTTTCTTCATTGCGGCAAGTTGCTGTGTACTGATAAGGGTCGTAATAAAATACATGCGCCGGTTTGATCTTCGCTTCCGGCATCAACGTTTGCACAAGCCACTTTGCATCGTCGGCCTGTTCGTATTCACTAAGTTCGGTCTTGCCTTCGTTGTAACAGCGGTACACGCCCACCTCCGTGAAGATCACCGTCGCGTTCGACGGAAATTCTTTCGCGGATTCTTCGTACATCGACAGGCTACGTTCCTTCACAGGCCAATACGGATGAATGCCCCACGTTTTGGGTTCTCTCCCAAGTTTTTCGAGCTTCGTCTTGTATTCCTTCTCCCATTTCGGTGACTCGCCTTCGCCGTTTGCGTAGACATTGCCAGCTATCACCGTGCATCCATAGGAATTACATGCTTCTTCTGCCGCGTCCGTGTATTCAGCGACGGTGGCGGGCGTATATTTAGATACTTCTTCTTTGTATGGCTTTATGCCACCCTTCATGTTGCCCTGCTCGTTGGGCTCATTCCAGGGCTCAACGTAGCTGAAGCGCTGCCCTTCCCCTCGACGTTCGCGTTCCACGCCCCAAACCAGAAATTTTTCCAATTCATTCTTATACTTTGTGACAGAGCGTGGGTAGCATTCCCATTCGCTCTCGTGTTTTTCACATTCTGCTAGTTTTACATAGTTCGTGAGAGATAGGTCGAGCGTTAGCTTTCCAGCTTCACTGTAACCGCTGGAGGTTAGATCTTTGTATTGATGTTCAAATTCGGTGAGGAAGCCGGTGCCGGGAGCCACTTTGCTCAATGTGTTCCACTGTGCCACCTCTCGCGCCAGGCGAATATGACCATGAGTCACCCACGAGTCACCAAAGAATTCCGCGAAGCTACCCGCTTCAAACGGCCCATCCCAAGGATGTTCCGGATTGTTCCAAGAATTCAAGTTCTGCCCCGACAGACCATCAACGTAGGTAGCGGCGACAGCCGGTGCTGTCGTTTGTGCGGCCGTAAAGCAAATCATGGCTGCGATTACGCACGCGTACAATACGGTGCGCGGCTGCGTGGGAGCCCTTTGTTTTTCTCCGTACGCCGACCGGCCGCGAGCCACGCTGATTCTCTGGATCGTTAGTTTGCGGCGCACGACCGTCCTCTCTTGTCGTCGTCTGTTTCTATAAGGAACTATGCAGCCGAGCCCACGTTGATGCCGTAGTGTGCGCGACGCGCACACTACATTGATCAGCGAGGCTCTTCCCCTTTACTTACATCGACTAGCGTGCTACTAATCGCTACTAAACTACACCTTGGGATGGGGCCAGAGGTAGTTACGTAAAACGGCAAGACGACGGAAATACGTTGGTGTCAAGTTCATTTGACGCTGTTCTCTTGCACTTTAACCTTCTCCCACGGTAGTCGCGCAGCGTACAGGTGGCTAGGCACGCTTGGTCCCTGACCGACAGGCGATAGCATTTCAAAAATCATCGTGGCTGTGTGCTGAGCACGCCGGTAGGGAAGTTCACGTGCAGGCACACCGATCTTGTAATAGTGACCATGCCACGGATAGCGACGCGATCGCAATTGAGTGACAAACCCATCGGTACACGAAAGCACGCCAGCGCCAAACTGGAAATCGCCGCCGCAAGAGGGCAGTAGCACGTGTGCTTTGGCGCCACAGTGCCACAACTGAGGACCTTCTCTTTCTCCTTCTTCGCCCACTTCTATCACCGCCAGCGGCGGCGCATATGCCGCTGGAACATATAGCGGTGCGTTTTCGCCCCCCTGAACGCGAAGCGGCCTGCTGAGAGGTTTACAAAGTGGCTGCATGAGCTGTTCGCTGTTCAGGTCTTCCCAGTCGTAGTTCCGTGGCGATCCATAGCCGCCCGATTCAGAGATCACCGAGCCGGTGTGCCAATTCAAAAAGAGTTGTTTGCTGGTGAGTTGGTCACGTGTCCATCCCGTCATCCACTGCGAGCCGATCGGTCCACCAAAACCCACCGTGGCTTGTGACAAGGCGCCTTCCATCGACGCACCCAACGACGTGCCTTCGGTGCCCACCACAACATGCTGAACGCCCGTGGCGACATCCACCATCACAAAGCGCGCGAACGTCTCGTATCCGAGGAGGCTGCCTTCAGGCCATTTCAAAACGCATATATGCGCATGTTCAGGCGGACACATCGGATCAGTGCATTCGTAAAGCAGCTCGCCGCCACCCATCGCCTCTAGTCCGCCGGCACAGCCTTCGGGATCATCACGCTTCACAGAGGTACCTGCAATCGTGTCCATCACCCGCGTGACCCCGTGACTCGGTTCATAGGCAGCCCATCTCACCCCATCGGTGTAAATGCTGCTCACAGCAGTACCGAGCAACTTCATCTTGATAGCGGGCAGCAGGCGCTTCTTCTTGGCCTTGGCGCTGGCTTGCTGGACGAGAGAATTTAGTCGCGCGGCTGAACCGTGTGCGCGAGCCGCGTAAGCACAGGTAGTAAAGGCGAGCAACGCCGAGGTTGCAGCAAGCGCCAGCGTGCAGGCGAGGAAAATCGCTCGCAATCGACCGCGATGGCGCGACGCGAAAGCGGTCTGCTCTGCGTGGAGAGGTCTTGTCACACTGGTATGACTATCTGGCGCGGTGCACCGCGTCAAGTCGTGTTTCTGTCTACAGAATGATTTTAGCTGCCGCCCGGTGTGACGCGAGCGTTGCGGGCGCGACGGACGAGCCTGAGTGGCCTGCCGCGTGGTCAGTTGTTGGCGTTTCATGCCTGTGTCTCCCTTGCCCGCTGCCGCCGTCGGGCCTCCCGGGCGATTGAGGACCGCCGTCCAGCGACATCCGGGTTCGGGTGGTCGAAAGACGGTTTTGCTATTCAGCATCAGAACGTTTGGGCCAGAAAAGTTGCGGGATACGCTCGGGACGAGCGGGGACGCTACCAGACGATCTACCCACATGTCATGCAAGCGCGTGCGTGCTTCGAAGCTCTTGCAGCCGGCGGCTCGGATTTGGCTTGCTCGAAACAATCACACCGCTCGGCGCATGTTCGCGATGACCTCGTGGGCGCGGACTACCCCCTCGCTCGCCCCGCCGCCCGGCACAGCGGCGCGGTGTCCGGGTCAACGCCGCCATCGACCTCGATCGCGACCTCCGCGCCGAGCAGCTCGCGCAGCCGCGCGATCTTGGCAGGCGAGCGCGAAATGAGCGGCTGCCCGCCCCAGCCGGGGTCTTGTTCGGCTTTAGTTCTTCGACCGTTTTATACGGATGCACCCCCAAATTTTCGGTGTAGGTTTCAGGTATTTCTCATATTCTTTCTCATATTTTTCCATCCCTGAGCCATCCTGCATATTTCCTGCGATGATTACCGTCTACATATGATGTGCCCGCGAATGCAACGCGCGGTGCCACCGCGAAGCAGGCCAGGCAAGCGACCAGGGCTGTGACGGCGCCGGAGATGCGGCGCGGCATAGATACGCCGCGCATCGCGTTTTGTCGTCGTACGATGGTCTTACGCTGCGTCCTTCCGAGCATGGAGTCGCGCCCCCCGATCGTTGTTGCGGCCCGTTTATTCAGGCCATCGTTCATAAATCACGAGCGACCGCGCTCGTTGCGGCACATTGTGTCATTACTGCTGGCCTACCAAAAGGTGGTGGCGGTACTACGTCACCTGGCTGATCGCGTCCAAGGCAGGTGCGCTAAGTACACCCGTGCCGGCCCGGAATCGCTGGTCGCGAACACTGTGTTCGACGTGTGCTGCACGAAGGAGACCACGCCCCCCGTTTCGCTCGGCAGTCCAGCCAGCTTGTAGTATGGACCATGCCACTTCCCCCCTTTAGCGTACAGTTGAGTAACGTACGGACCGTGTGCTATCCCCCCAGAGAGGACACGGCCACCTAGCTGAACGCCACCTCCCGCCGGCAAGAATACACGCTTGCCGCTTCCGCACTTGCGCAACTGCAATCGAACGTGAACTTCGGCTTCTTCGAGCGGCCCGACCGCCGCGAATGGCGGTTCGTACGCAAGCGGAGAATAGGCAACCGATTGGTATTCGCCTTTATTTTCTGGTCGCGTAATCGGTTCGCAGAGACGCTGCGCTAGGTTTGGGCTGCTCAGATTCTCGATGCTGTTTTCTGATCCCTCGTCTTCTTCCCAAACCCACCAGCCAGTATGCCAATTGAGGAAGAACTCGTGGGAACTCACGTTTGAGCCGATTTCTCCCCTTGCCCATTGGCTGCCGATCTCATACAGTCCGCTTGGTCCTCCTTCGGTGCCATTGTCTAGCAGCGTGTTCTCGCCCGCGACGGAATGTTGTTCGCCCGAGGCGATGTCCTCCACCACATACCGCTCCGCAGCGAGTTTATTATTGGACGGCAGAGGACAGACATGCTCGCGTTCGGGGCATTCGGGATCTTCGCAGCTATAAAGCATCTCGCCGCCACCGACAGCTACCAGACCATTCGCACATCCTTCCGGATCTGAACGGTTGATGGTCTTGTCCTTGGCCGTATCGATCAGCCGTGTCAGACCGGCCGTCGGTTCATATGCCGCCCACCGGACCCCGTCCGTATACAGCCACCCCTGCCTGCTACTGCTAAGATCGGGAGACTCCGATGCCACGTTGCCTAGCAGTTTCATCTTGATCGTCGGCGGCGCGGGCTTCTTCTTTTTCTTCTTTGCTTTGGCCTTGGTCGTGCTCTGCTTGGCCATGAGGGCATTTGCACGAGCACCGGCAGTGGCGGCGCCAGCGGTAGACGCAAGGCCCGCGACAACGACAAGCACCAACATGGATGCGAGCGCCACAGAGACCAGGAACAGGTTACGCGCTCGGTGGCGACGGCCCGTCTCCATACTAGTAGGATTATCCCGTAGTGCCGGGCGCGTCAAGCGGTGTTTCTGTTTATCGAATAGCTCTAGATACGTGATCCCACGCCGGCATCCGCGCAACGCGGATACCCTGCTTATACCCTGCATCACTGCTCCCCTTGGTAGCCCTGACTCCATAGTGGACATGGCTGCTATCTCACCTAGCCGATCGCGCCCACGGCAAGCGCGCCAAGTACACCTGCGCTGACCCTAGCCCAGGCTCAATCGTCGCGAACACCATGTTCGTAGTATGCTGCACAAATGGGACTGTGCCACCCACTTCCTTCGGAAGGCCGGCCAGTTTATAGTACGGACTATGCCACTTCCGTCCTTTAGCGTAGAGCTGGGTGATATACGCTTCCCGCCCGACCCAGGAGAGGACACGGCCGCCTAGCAACTTCATCTTGATTGCGGGCAGCATGTGCTTCTGCTCGGTCTTGACGCCGGCCTGCAGGACATCGGATCCTAGATTTGTATCGGAGTCATGTGGATGGGCCGCGTCAGCGCCGGTTGCAAAGGCGAGCATCGCCGATGTGGCGACAAGCGCCAGCATATAGACGATGGTGATCGCTCCCAATCGGCCGTGCTGGCGGGACACGATGGAGGTCCGTGCAAGGTCGAGAGGCCTTCTCATGCCGGTATGACTATCCGGGGCCGCTCGGCGTCCGGGGCCGCTCGGCGCGTCAAGTCGTGTTTCTGTCTGTTGAACGGTTCTGGTTGCTGCCCAGCGTGACACGGGTGATCCGAGGAAGGCGATCTGATCTCGGCGACTTCCCATGTTGTTGGCTTCTGGCGTCTCATGCCCCAATCTCTCTCGCCTGGTACCCGCCGTCGGGTCTCCCGGTGCTCAATGCTCGCCGTCCAAGCGAGGCCACCGGGTCCCGATGATCGAAAGACAGTTTTGCTATTCAGCATCAGAACGTTTGGCCGGGAAAAGTTGCGGACGGGCTCCGGGCGCGCGGGAACGCTACCAGACGATCTACCCGCATGTCATGCAAGCGTTTGCGTCCTTCGACTATCTTCCTGCCGCGGCGCGGATTTAGCTTGCTAGAGCCGATCACACCGCTCGGCGAATTGGAAGGCGAGGGTGCTCGCACGTTCGCGATGCCCTCGTGGGCGCGGGCTGCTCCCTAGCTCGCCCCCGCCGCCCGCGCGATCGCGAGGTAGGCCTCACCGGGGCTCGGCGTCCCGAAGATCGCCGAGCCCGCGACGAACAGGCTCGCGCCCGCCTGCCGGCACAGCGGCGCGGTGTCCGGGTCAACGCCGCCGTCGACCTCGATCGCAACCCGCGCGCCGAGCAGCTCGCGCAGCCGGGCGATCTTGGCGGGCGAGCGCGCGATGAACGGCTGCCCGCCCCAGCCGGGGTTGACGGTCATGCAGAGCGCGAGATCGAGCAGCTCGGCCACCTCGGAGAGCGCGGCCGGCGGCGTCGCGGGGTTGATCGCCACCCCCGCGCCCACCCCGAGCTCGCGCACCCGTTCGACGGCGTAGGCCAGATGCGACGTGGCCTCGGCGTGGACGGTGATCGACCCGGCGCCCGCCTCGGCGAAGTCGGCGACATGGCGCTCCGGGCGCTCGATCATCAGATGCACGTCCAGCACCGCGCCGGCGGCCCGCGCCTGCTCGGCCAGCCCGGCGACCACGAGCGGCCCGACGGTGATCGGCGACACGAAGTGCCCATCCATCACATCGACGTGGATCACGCGCGCGCCCGCGTCCAGCACCTCCCGCACCTGCTCGCGCAGCCGTGAGAAGTCGGCAGAGAGGATCGAGGGCGCGACGCGCACCTCGTGCATGGGATTGCTCTCGCCGCTCACACCGCAATCCTGCCCGAGCAGCCGGACACGATCAAATCGGCATCAACATGGAATCGCCGCAGTTGTTGCACTTCATGATCGCCGTCGAGGACATCCTCACGATCGTGGAGTGCTCGCCGCAGTTCGGGCACACGGACGCCAGCTCGAAGCGGTGCAGGCAGTTCACGCAGCGGTAGCGCCCGGGCAGGTTCGTGGGCCTGAGCCACGGCTCGGCGCAGTGCGGGCAGGTCGGGCCCAGGTCGATCGCGTTGCCGCTCATCCGCATTGCCGCCTCAGCTTCGCGACGAAGAACCCCGCGGTGCGGTCGCGGTCGGGCAGGGTGCTCAGGAACGGCCCCGAGCCGTCCGACAGCGCGGCGGCCGGGCCCGCCGGCTCGGCCACGAAATCAGCGTGCGAATCCAGGAAAAGTTCTATCTGTCGCTCATTCTCTGCGTGGGAGATCGTGCACGTAGAGTAGACCAGCGTCCCGCCGGGACTCACCGCTTGCGCCGCCGCGAGAAGGATCTTGCATTGCAGCTCGGCAAGCTCCTGGATCTGCCGCTCGCTCGCGCGCCAGCGCAGATCCGGATGCCCCTGCAGCGTGCCAAGCCCCGAGCAGGGCGCGTCCACCAGCACCCGGTCGAAGCGGGTCCCCGCCGCCCGCGGCGCCCGCGCGTCGGCGACCTGAACCTCGACGTTGCCCGCCCGCATGCGCGCCAGCGCCTCCCGCAGCTCACGCGCGCGTCCCGGATGGCGCTCCACGGCCACGACGCGCCCCTCCCCTCCCATCAGCGCCGCGATGTGCGTGCTCTTGCCGCCGGGGGCCGCGCAGAGATCGAGCACGCTCTCCCCCGGCTGCGGGTCGAGCACGCGGCAGACGAGCATCGCAGCCCGCGACTGGGCGATCACCGCCCCCTGCCGCCAGAGCTGCGAGGCATGCAGGTCGAGCGGCCCGTCGAGCACGATCGCCTCCGGCAGCGCCACACCAAGCAGCCTGGAGCCGGCCGGCATGCCGAGCCCCGCAGCGACCTCGGCCGGGTCGGCCAGCAGCGTGTTGACCCGCAGCGCGCTCTCCGCCGGCTCGTTGTCAGCCGCCATCACCGACCGCGCGCAATCGGCTCCCAGCTGCCGCCACCACATCTGCGCCAGCCACTGCGGGTGAGAGTGTGCGACCGCGGCGGCCTCCGGCGTTGCGTCATCCAACTGGCCCAAGACCGCCGACCCCTCCCGCGCGGCGCGCCGCAGCACGGCGTTGACAAGCCCATGCCCGCGGCTGCGCGACCGCTTGACCAGCTCGACCGCGTCGTCGACGATCGCATGTGCGGCCGGCGCGCCGCTGTAGAGCAGCTCGATAGAGCCCGAGCCGCAGCGCCGCCAGCACCGGCGGGTCGAGCGTGCCCGGGTCGCGAGCGCTCAGGCGCGCGATCACGGGGTCGAGCGTGCCGATCCGCTGGATCGCCCCATAGGAGAGGCGCATCGCCAGCGCCCGGTCGCGCGGTGAGAGGCCCTCCGCGCACGAATGAAGCGCCCTGTCCGCGTAGGCGCCCTGCTCGAAGACCCGCCGCAGCACCCGGTAGGCGCAGGCGCGCGCCTCAGATGGCATGCCCGCGCATGTACGCCTGGGCGTCCATCGCCCGCTTGCCGGGCGGCTGCACCTCCAGCAGCTCCAGCGCCTGCCCGCCGGCAAGGCCATAGAGCAGGCGCTCCCCGCTCCGACCCAGCCTGCCCTGCGCGAGACCTCCCTCCTGCCCGGCTGCGAGCGCTCGCGCCCGCAGCACCCCCAGCATCGAGCCGTCGCCCAGCTCAAGCCGCGCGCCGATGTGCGGGTGCAGCGCGCGCACCACGCGCTCCAGCTCCACCGAGGTGCGGCTCGTGTCAAGCAGCCGGTCGGCCGCCTCGATCTTCTCGGCATAGCTCGCCCCGCGCTCGTCCTGCTCGCGAAAGACCAGCGGCTCCCCGCCCGCCATCCGATCGAGCGCCTGAACCAGCAGATCCCCCCCGAGCAGGCACAGCCGCTGCGCCAGGCTGCCGTAGTCGTCCTGCGGCCCGATCGGCTCAGGCGCAGCCAGGCACACCGGCCCGCTGTCAAGGCCCGCGGTCAGCCGCATGATCGAGACCCCGGTGCGCGTCTCGCCAGCCATGATCGCCCGCTCGATCGGCGCCGCTCCGCGCCATCTGGGCAGCAGCGACGGGTGCACGTTGAGCATCGGCCAACTGGAGAGCAGGGGCTCTCTTATCAGAGCGCCGAAGGCGCAGATGATCAGCGCTCGCGGCTCCAGAGCCTGCACCTGCGACAGCGCCTCGGCCGTGTTCACGCTCTGCGGCTGGGAGACCGGGATCCCAAGCTCGCCCGCGCGCAGCGCCACCGGCGGCGCCGCAAGCCGCCTGCCCCTGCCCTTGGGCCGGTCGGGCCGCGTGATCGCAAGCGCCGGCCGATGATCGCTCCCGGCCAGCCGGTCGAGCACTCCGGCCGCGAACTGCGATGTCCCCAGAAAGACGGTGCGCAAGGGCGAGCGCCCGCCGGGCTAGGCCTCGCGCTCGGAGAGCGCCTGGCGCATCGCGCGCATCGCCTCCTTGCGCTGCTCCCGCGAGACGCGATCGAGGATCAGGACGCCGTCGAGATGGTCAACCTCGTGCTGGATCACGCGCGCCTGGAGCCCCTCTGCCTCGATCTCCAGCGGGGCCCCGGTGGGGTCCTGCGCGCTGACCCGCACCCGCGCGGGCCGCTCGACGTCAACGTGGACGCCGGGGATGCTCAGGCACCCCTCCGGCGCTGCCTCGGTCTCCTCGCTTTGCCACTCCAGCACCGGGTTCGCGAGCGCCGTCAACGGCTGCTCGGGATCGGTGCGGTAGACCAGCAGCCGGTGCAGCACCCCGACCTGCGTGGCGGCCAGACCGACGCCGAGCGCGTCGTCCATCAGCGCCCCCATGCGCTCCACCTCATCGGCAAGACGCTCGTCGAAGCGCTCGACCGGCAGCGCCTTGGCGCGCAGCACCGGGTCCCCGAGCTTTCGCACCTGCGCAAGCGCAGCGTCTCGCCGCGCCTTGACCTCGGGATCGAGCTCCTCGATCTCCTCCTCGGACTCCTGGTCCTGCTCCAGCTCTGCGACATCCAGCTCGCTCATCGGGCTCAGTTTAGGGCCAGCGGCACCGGCATGAGGATCGCGGCCGTCCTGACGTAGAGAACAGCGCCGGCGGTGCGAGCCATGAGCACCTTCGCCGTGCGCGCTCGTCAGGCGCTCACCCGAACAGCTCGCCGACAGCGACCCTGAAGTCCGGCACGGCGTCGCTCAGATCGACCCTCTCCTCACCGGCGTATATGTGCGAGTCCCCGCCGGCGCGGTAGACGGTCGCGGTGCGCTCATCCGGATCGAGCACAAGCACCGCTGTGCACCCGGCTGCGACCCATTCGCGCGCCTTCTCCTGCACCTCGCGGAAGGTGTCGTTCGGCGATAGCACCTCAACGGCGAGGTCGGGAGGGCCGGGCCAGTACTTCGTCGTTTCGCCCACCGCGTCGTATCGCTCCCTGGAGATGAACGCGGCGTCCGGGCCGCGAACGGTGTCCGGGTCGCGGGCGAGCAGGAAGCCAAGCTCGCCGAACGCCACGCCGGCGCCCGTCTGCGAAGCATGCGTGTCCAGCAACCGTCCGATCCGCAACGCGATTCGCCCATGTCTGGCCCCCGGCAGGCACATCACGCGCAACTCCCCGCGCACAAGTTCATGCCGCGCGCGCCCCCTGGGCATGCGCAGCAGATCCTCGGCGGTCGTGAGCGTCGATGCGGGCACAGCCATCGCCACAAACGTTAACGCTCCCCCGTACAGCGCACAAGAGCCTTCGCGCCCAGAAATCTCGGCCGCAGATCATTCACGGCTGCGCGAGATAGGGACCGCTTGGGTTGGTATACGCGGGCGGCGCCCGCCGAGCAAGCCCGACCTCAGCTCGGTAGCCGGCGCGTCGGACCGACTGGAGGAGCGATCAGCCGAACAGATCGTCGACAGCCACCGCGAAACCCGGCACGGCGTCGTCAAGCTCCAGGGTCTCCCCGCTGCCGTAGACGCGCGCTTGGCCGCCTGGCCGATAAACGGTGGCAGTGCGCTCGTCAGAGTCGATCACGAGCACCGCCAGAGCGCCCGCCGCGACCCATTCGAGCGCCTTCTCCTGCACCTCGCGAAAGGTGTCGTTCGGCGAGACCACCTCGACCGCGAGATCGGGGGCGCCCGGCCAGAACTTCTCGGTGTCGCCCACCGCGTCGAACCGGTCCTTGGAGACGAAGGCGGCGTCCGGAGCGCGCACGGTGTCCGGGTCGTGAGCGAGCACGAAACCCGTCTCGGCGCCGTACACCACGCCGACACCGCTCTGCCTGACATGGGTGCCGAGCAGCACAGCGACCGTGCATGCCACCCGACCGTGCCTGGAGCCCGCCGGGCTCATGGTCCGCAGCTCCCCGCGCACGAGCTCGCGCCGCCATGAGTCGTTGGGCATGCGCCAAAGCTCCTCGGCGGTCGTGAGAGTGGATGCAGGCACAGCCATCGCCACAACGTTATCCCTCCCCAGCGCAGCGCACAAGCACCCCCGCACCCAGACATTTCGGCCGCAGATCATTCACGGCCGCACAAGATAAGGATCGCTTGGGATGGGCTGCGCGAGCGGCGCCCCGCACCGCCCGCCCCGCTATTGCGGGTCAACGTTGACCGAGAAGCTGACGCCGGCGTGGCGGCGGTCGGCGGCGGCCTCCCGTACCGCCGCATCGATCCCCAGCACCGCAACCGCCCGCGCTGCGGACTTGATCACGAGCGCCTGACGCTCGCGGCCGCGCAGGCGAAACAGCGACGCGGGGCCGAGCAGGCCGATCTCCCCGCTTGCGCGGGCCGGGGCGAGCGCCCGCGCCAGCGCCTGCGCGGCTGCCAGCGCCCGCTCGCCCTCCACGGCCGAGCAGATCACGCGCACAAGATGCGAGAACGGCGGGTAGGAGAGCGCGCGGCGGCGTTCCAGCTCGCCTGCCAGAAACCCGTCGCTGTCATGGGCGGCGGCGCAGCGCAGGCTGCGCGCCTCCGGGGCGAGCGTCTGCACCAGCACGTGCCCCTCGGCGCCCCGGCCGACGCGGCCGGCCAGCTGCGCCACCAGCGCGAACGTGCGCTCCTCGGCCCTGAAGTCGGGGAATCGCAGCGTCGCGTCGGCGTCGAGCACCAGCCCGAGCGCCACGTCGGCGAAGTCGTGGCCCTTGGCGACCATCTGGGTGCCGATCAGCACCCCGGCGGGCGCGTCCTGGAATCCGCGCAGCAGCTTGCCCACATCGGCGCCGGCGGTGTCGGCGTCGAGCCTGAACACCGGGAAGGAGCCGTCGTCGAGGGTGGCGGCAAGCTCCTCCTGCAGCCGCTCGGTGCCGGTGCCGTGGCGGGCGAGCGTGCTCGACCCGCATTCGCAGAGGGTCGGTATCGGCTCGCGATGGTCGCAGTGGTGGCATGCCAGAACGCCCTGGGCGCGATGCATCACCAGCGTCACGTCGCAGTTGGGGCAGCTCCAGACCTTTCCGCAGGCGCGGCAGGAGAGGAAGTTCGACCAGCCGCGGCGGTTGAGCAGCACGATCGCCTTGCCGCGGTCGGCGCGCAGCTGCGCCAGCGCCTGCGCGCTGCGCGGGTGAAGCGCCTCGCTGCGGCCGCGCATGTCCAGCAGCTCCACGCTCGGCAGCGGCCGCCCGTCGACGCGCTGCGGCAGCCTGATCGACCGCATTCGCTGCACGCTCTCCGGCCTCGGGGTCGCGCTGCCGGCCAGCAGCAGCGCGCCGGTCGCCCTCGCGCGCTGCGCCGCCACGTCCCGTGCGTCGTAGCGGGGGTCGCCTTCGTGCTTGTAGGAGGCGTCGTGCTCCTCGTCGAGCACGATCAGCCCGAGATCCTCGATCGGCGCGAACACGGCCGAGCGCGGCCCCACGCAGACGCGCGCCTCCGCGCTTCGCAGCCGCCGCCACTCCTCGCGCCGCTGCGGCGGCGTCAACCGCGAGTGCAGCACCGCGACGGTCTCGCCGAAGCGCTCCAGGAAACGGGCGAGCATCTGCGGCGTCAGCGCGATCTCCGGGACCATCACGATCACTCCCGCGCCGCGATCGAGCGCGGCGGCCGCGGCCCGCAGGTAGATCTCGGTCTTGCCCGAGCCGGTCACGCCGTGCAGCAGATGCGCCTGCGGCTCCGGGCTCCCGAGCGCGCCGGTCAGCTGCTCCAGCGCCTGCGCCTGCGCTGAGGTCAGTGCCGGCGGTGCGCCTCGCAGAACGCCCACGGGACTGTGCTGCGCGCGCTGGACGCGGGTGCGGCGCGGTTTGCCGCTCAGCTGTCCGCGCGTGAGGCCCGGCGGCAGCACCAGCTTGAGCGCGCGCGGCACCGTCGAGCAGTACTCGGCCGCGATCCATGCGGCGAGCTCGACCAGGTCGTGCGGCACGCCGGCCTGCAGCGCCCGCACCGGCGCCAGCAGTCGGTCCTCGGCGATCTCGCTGCGCTGCGCCAGCTTGACGACCACGCCGAGCACCTCACGCCGGCCGAACGGCACGACCAGCAGCGAGCCGACCTCGACGCTCTCGCTCAGCTCGCTCGGCAGCAGGTAGTCGAAGGGCCCCCGCAGCGCGCGGGCGCTGCTCAGCGGCTGGACCTGGGCGATCGTGGCGCCCGTGCGGCCGGCCTCCGACGGCTGCTCCCTGGACCGCTCCGCGGCCGCTCGCCGATGCGCGCTCGTCGCGATCAGACGCCCGCCGCCGAAGCCGCCAGGCCCGCGGCCTGCCGCAACTCGTCGGCCTTGTCGGTGCGCTCCCAGGTGAAGTCTGCGTCCTCGCGGCCGAAGTGGCCGTAGGCGGCGGTCTTCTGGTAGATCGGCCGGTGCAGGTCGAGCTGCTGGCGGAAGGCGCCGGGGCGCAGATCGAAGTGCTCGTCCACCAGCGCCGCGATCCGGGCGCGCGGGATCTTCTCGGTTCCGAACGTCTCGACCATCAGCGAGACCGGGCGCGCGACGCCGATCGCGTAGGCGACCTGGACCTCGGCGCGGTCGGCCAGGCCCGCGGCGACGATGTTCTTGGCCACCCACCGCGCCGCGTATGCGGCGGAACGGTCGACCTTGGAAGGGTCCTTGCCGGAGAAGGCGCCGCCGCCGTGGCGAGCCATCCCGCCGTAGGTGTCGACGATGATCTTGCGGCCGGTCAGCCCACAGTCGCCCATCGGCCCGCCGATCACGAAGCGGCCGGTCGGGTTGACCAGGAAGTTGCGCATCAGCTGTCGCTCGTCGTAGAGCTCGACCGGCAGCACGGGACGCAGCACGTGCTCGAACAGGTCGGGCTTGATCAGCGACTCGGCGTCGATGCCCTCGGCGTGCTGGGTGGAGATCAGGATCTTCTCGATCGCGACCGGCCGCCCGTCGCGGTAGCGGATCGTCACCTGGGTCTTGCCGTCGGGGCGCAGGTAGGGCACGACCTCGGCCTTGCGGATCTCCGCCAGCCGCTTGGCCAGCCGGTGCGCAAGCGCGATCGGCAGCGGCATCAGCTCGTCGGTCTCGTTGCAGGCGTAGCCGAACATCATCCCCTGGTCGCCGGCGCCGGCGAGGTCGAGCTCGTCGTGTCCGGATGGGCCGCGGCGGGTCTCATAGGCGGCGTCGACGCCCATCGCGATGTCGGGCGACTGCTTGTCGATCGTGTTCATCACCGCGCAGGTCTGATAGTCGAAGCCGAAGCTCGCGTCGGTGTAGCCGATGTCGCGGATCGTGCGGCGGGCGATCTCCTGGATGTCGACGTAAGTGTCGGTCGAGATCTCACCCGAGACGACCACCAGCCCGGTGTTGACGAGCGTCTCGCAGGCGACGCGGCCGTAGGGATCCTCCGCGAGCACCGCGTCGAGCACCCCGTCGGAGATCTGGTCGGCGATCTTGTCCGGGTGACCCTCGGTCACCGACTCGGATGTGAACAGGTACTCGCTGTCGTTGTGCTCGCTCATGGGCTTTGCGACTCCGTATCGTGCGCTTTCGATGTCCGCGGAGTCTATCCGCGCAAATGGCGGATCACTCAGGCGCTCTTGGGCAGCGCGCCCTGTGCGGCCTGCCCGCGCGGGCGACGGCCGCCGCGCTCGACGAAGTCCACGACAAGCGGCACCCCGTCCATTCCGAACCGCGCGCGCAGCCGGTTCTCCAGGAAGTAGGTGTAGTCGCGCGTCAGGCGCGCTCGCGAGTTGATCTGGATCGCAAACCGCGGCGGGCGTCTGCCGATCTGGGTCATGTAGATCAGCTTCAGGCGGTGCCCGGCCGCGCCGCGCTTCATGCCGATCGGCGGCTGGCGCGCCTGCACCGCCTCGGCCAGGAAGCGGTTGAGCTCGGGCGTGGGGATCCGCCCGGCCATGCGGTCGCCGAGCGCGATCGCCTCGCTCAGCAGGCGGGAGACGTTGCGCCCGCTCTTGGCGCTGACGGTGAGGACCTTCGGCCGCAGCCGCAGCTTTTCGGCCACCAGCGCCCGCTCGTGGTCCAGCGCCTCCTCGTCGGGTGGGTGGGTCCCGAATCTGTCCCACTTGTTCAGAACCATCACGGTCGCGCAGGAGGCCTTCATCGCAAGCTCGGCGATCCGCAGGTCCTGCGAGGTCACGCCGTCGGTCGCGTCGCAGATCACGAGCGCCACGTCGGCGCGCTCGGCCGCGCGGCGCGAGCGCAGGGTGGTGTAGTACTCGACCGAGTCGGCGACCTTGGCCTGGCGTCGCATGCCGGCGGTGTCGACGACGATCAGCCGCCGGCCGTCCACCTCCAGCGGCGTGTCGATCGCATCGCGCGTGGTGCCAGCCAGGTCGGCGACGATCACGCGCTCCTGGCCGAGCATGCGGTTGACCAGCGAGGACTTGCCGACGTTCGGGCGCCCGATCACCGCCAGGCGGATCGCCTGCTCCTCCTCCGGCGGGTCCTGCTGCGGCAGCAAGCTGACGATCCGGTCGAGCAGGTCCCCGGTGCCGAGCCCCTGGGCGGCCGATACCGGCATCGGATCGCCGAGCCCGAGGCGGTGAAATTCGGCCGCCAGCGGCATGTCGGCCACACCGTCGCACTTGTTCGCCGCCACGATCAGCGGCGTCGAGTCGCGTCGCAACAGGTCCGCCAGCTCTTCGTCGCCGGGACGCACGCCCCCGCGCGCGTCCACGACCAGCACCGCGACCTCGGCGTCCGCGAGCGCCGAGCGCGCCTGATCCCTGATCGAGCCGGCCAGCGGGTCCTCGTCGGCCATGTCCACCCCGCCGGTGTCGATCAGCACGAAGCTGCGCCCGTTCCACTCGCAGGGCACCTCGTTGCGGTCGCGGGTGATTCCCGCGCGCTCGTGCACGACCGCCTCGCGGCTGCCGCACAGGCGATTGACCAGCGAGGACTTGCCGACGTTCGGATACCCGAGGATCGCGACCTTCAACATCGACTCAGTATGCCCGGCCGGGGCGGCTGGGCCGATATCACCCGGTCGCCCTGGCTCCGCGCGCCCCCGCCAGCTCGGCGATGCGCTCCACAGCTTCCTCGACGGTAAGGCCGGTAGTGTCGAGCGTGACCGCATCCGGCGCAGCGATCAGCGGGCTGTGCTCCCGCTCGCGGTCGCGGGCGTCGCGGATTGCCTGCTCGGCGAGAACGGTCTGCAGGTCTGCCCCGAGCTCGGCCGCACGCCGCCGCGCCCGCTCCTGCGGATCGGCGATCAGGAAGACCTTCAGATCCGCGTTCGGCGCGACGACGGTGCCGATGTCGCGGCCCTCCGCCACCCAGCCGCCGTCGGCGAGCAGCGCACGCTGCATCGCCACCAGCGCGCTGCGCACGCCCGGCACCTGGGCCACGGCAGAGGCCATCTCGGATACCTCGGTGGTGCGGATCGCATCGCCCACATCGCGCCCGTCCAGCCGCACGCCTCCGTCCAACTCGATCCGCAGCTCGGCGGCCAGCGCGGCCACGGCGGCGCCGTCGTGCGGAGCCGCCAGCCGCTCGCGAGCGCCGTCGGCCCCCCAGCGCTCGAGCGCAGCCAGCGCCACGCAGCGGTACATCGCGCCGCTGTCCAGAAAATTGAAGCCGAGCCGGGCGGCCAGCCCACGCGAGACCGTCAACTTGCCCGATCCCGCGGGACCGTCGATCGCGACGATCATCTGCGCACGAGACCTTCCAGATCCTCGACGAAGCCGGGATAGGAGATCCCGGCCGCCTCCATCCCGATCACCTCGACGCCCTCGCGCGAGGCCAGGCCCGCGATCGCCCCCATCATCGCGATCCGGTGATCGCCGTTCGCGTCGATCGTGCCGCCGCGCAGCCCGCCGCCGCCGCGCACGATGAAACCGTCGCTCAGCGCCTCGATGTCGGCGCCGAGGCCGGCCAGGCCGTCCACCACCGTGGCGATCCGATCGGACTCCTTGACGCGCAGCTCGGCGGCGCCGCGCACCAACGTCTCCCCTTCGGCGAAGCAGCCGAGCAGCGCCACCAGCGGCAGCTCGTCGATCGCCAGCGGCACCTCCTCGGGCTCTACCGTCGTGCCCTCCAGCGGGCCGGCGGCCACGTCGAGGTCGCTGACCGGCTCCTCGCTTGCAAGGTCGCTGCCGTGCGGCTCCAGGTCGCCGAGCACGATCCCACCCATCCGGCGCACGATGTTCAGGAAGCCGTTGCGGGTCCAGTTCGCGCCGACGCCCTCGATCAGCAGCCGCGAGCCGGGGACGATCAGGCCGGCGGTGACCATGAAGGCGGCCGAGCTCGCATCGGCGGGCACGCTCACCTCCTCCAGCACCGAGCTCGTCGGCGTTGACGACGGTGACGTGATGGCCGAAGCGGTGGATCTTGACGCCCGCGCGGCGCAGCATCCGCTCGGTGTGGTCGCGGCTGGGCGCGGGCTCGCCCACGGTGCTCGCGCCATCGGCGGTCAGGGCCGCCAGCAGCACGCACGACTTCACCTGCGCGGAGGCGACCGGCAGCTCGTAAGAGATCGCGCGCAGACGCGCACCGGCGATCCTCAGCGGCGGCAGCCGCCCCTCCCTAGCCTCCAGCTTTGCGCCCATCTGCGCCAGTGGCTCCATCACCCTGTCTACGGGCCGACGGCGGATCGACTCGTCTCCGTCGAGCGTGAAGACGCGGTCCTTCTGCGCGGCCAGCCAGCCCGGCAGCAGTCGCAGCGGCGTGCCGGCGTTGCCTACGTCGATCGGCTCCGCGGGCTCGCGCGCCTCGCGCAGGCCGGTGCCGCGCACCACCACCTCCAGCGCCCCCGCGCGGTCGGTGCGGGTCTGCACGAGCGCGCCAAGCTTGGTCACGGCGGCCAGCGTGGAGCGCGTGTCGGCCGCGTCGAGGTAGTTGGATATCCGCGTCGGGTATGAGGACATCGCCCCCAGCAGGGCGGCCCTGTGGGAGACGGACTTGTCCGGCGGCGGCGTAAGCGTGCCCGACAGCCTCGCGGCCGGCTCGAAGCGCATGTTCACGCGCAGAACCCTACGGCAGCAGCGTACGGCGGCGGGCGCGGGCAAGATCGTTCCAGGCGGAGAGCACCGCCGACTCGCCCTCCCTGAGCATCTCGCGCACCTGCGCGAGCTCGTCGATCGCGCCGTCGATCGCCTCGACCAGCATGTCGGAGTTTGAGAGATAGATGTCGGTCCAGACGGCGCTGCTGGCGCCGGCCACGCGGGTCGCGTCGCGAAAGCTCGGGCCGCTGGCGGCAAGCGCGCGCTCGGCGGCGCTCAGGTCCCCGCCGTCCTGCGCGCCCGCGGTGCCCGCGATCAGCACGTTGGCCAGCACGTGCGGCAAGTGCGAGATGCGCGCCATCAGGCGATCGTGCGCCTCGGCATCGATCTCCACCGGCCGGGCGCCGAAGCCCTCCACCAGCCCGCGCAGGCGGGCCGCAAGCTCGGTCTCCGGCGAGGGCATCAAGCACCAGCAGGCGCCCGCGAACAGGTCGGCACGAGCGCGCTCGATCCCGCCCTGCTCGGCGCCCGCCAGCGGATGCCCGCCGATGAACCGCTCGATGCCCGGCTCGCCGGCCAGCTCGCGCACCAGCAGGCGCTTGGTCAACCCGACGTCGGTGACGACGCACCCGGCGGGCGCCTCGCGCAGCGCCATCCGCACGATCTGCGCAAGCGCCCCGACCGGCGCGGCCGCGACCACAACCTCTGCGTCAGCGACCGCCCGCTGCGGGTCCTGCGCGACCGCATCGACCGCCCCCGCCGCCAGCGCCCCAGCGCGCGTCTGCGGATCGGTGTCGAAGCCCACGACGTGGGCCCCGCGCTCGCGCGCGGCGAGGCCGACCGATCCGCCTATCAGCCCGAGGCCAAGAACCGCGACGTTCAAGCAGCTCGCCTCCGCCGGGAGTGCGCCTGCATCGCGCACCGCATCTCCCGGCGAAGAGCTGCTTGCATGTCAAGCCTCATCGCTGCCATCAGACGGAGCTGAGCGCCTGCGACGCCAGCGCTGCGGCGGCGCGAACGGCATCCGCGTACGCCGCGAAGTCGTCGGCCAGCAGCGCCTGCGGACCGTCGCACAGCGCCTCGTCGGGGTTGGGGTGCACCTCGACGATGATGCCATCCGCTCCGGCGGCCGCGGCCGCCAGCGACATCGGCGCGACCAGCGAGCGCCGGCCCGCGGCGTGGCTCGGGTCCACGACGACCGGCAGATGCGAGAGTTCCTTCAGCACCGGCACCGCCTGCAGGTCGAGCGTCGTGCGGTAGGCGCCCTCGAACGTCCTGATGCCCCGCTCGCAGAGCATCACGTTCGGGTTGCCCTCCTTGAGCACGTACTCCGCGGCCATCAACAGCTCTTCAAGCGTCGCGGAGAGCCCGCGCTTGAGCAGCACCGGCCGCCCCGAGCGGCCGATCTCGGCCAGCAGCGGGAAGTTCTGCATGTTGCGAGCGCCGATCTGGATCACGTCGGCGACCTCGAGCACCGGCTCCAGGTCGCGCGCGTCCATCAGCTCGGTCACGATCGGCAGGCCGGTCTGCTCCTTGGCCTCGGCCAGCAGCCGCAGGCCCTCCAGGCCAAGCCCCTGGAATGCGTACGGAGACGTCCGCGGCTTGTAGGCGCCGCCGCGGAGCATGCTCGCGCCGGCGTCCTTGACCACCTCTGCGGTCGCCAGCACCTGGTCGCGCGATTCGACGGTGCAGGGTCCCGCGATCAGCGCGAAGTGGCCGCCGCCGATCTTCTGACCGTCTATCTCCAGGACGCTGCGCTCCCCGTGGCGGAACTGGGCGGAGGCCAGCTTGTAGGGCTTGAGGATCGGCACGACCCGATCGACGCCCGGCTGGCCCTCCAGCCCGAGGCTCGAGACGTTTGCATCCTGCTCGACGTCGCCGATCGCCCCGATCACGGTCACGCGCGCGCCCTGGCTCTGGTGGGCGCGCGCGCCGGCTCGCTCCACCTTCTGCACGACGGCGGCGATCTCATCCTCGCTAGCCGTCTCCTTCATCACGATCATCATTTCTCGCTTCCTTTCAGATCAAGTCTTGGGTTTGTGTATCGGCACTCCGCAGGCGCCTCGCCTCGCCCGCGCTTCCCGTGAAGACCGTCTCCCGACTGCGGTCATGATGCTCGCTTTGCGGCGCCCGGCCAAAAGGCCCTGAAGCGGCTGATCGCCCCGCTCACGGAAGACGGGGTCCAACCGAAGCGCCTAGCTAAATCGCCAGGCGCGATAGGTGGCGTAGAAGAACGCACCCTGCAGAGCACGCGCGGACATCGTCGTCCAGATGTCGCGAGACTCGATCATGCTCGATGTGGGGTGCGCAGTCGCCATCGCTCTGATGATTTTGTAGCAGAAGAAGCTCGGATGGTCCAGAAATGAGCGCAATCTCGCGCGGGCGCTCAGCCTGTGCGCTCAGCGCGCGGCGCCCACCTCGGACTGCACCTCGGCCAGCGCATCGAGGAAGCGCGCGTTCTCCTCGGCGGTGCCGTAGGTCACTCGCAGCCAGCCGGGACGGCCGAGCGCGCCGCCGGCGCGCACGAGCACGCCGCGCTGCACCAGACCGCGCATCGTCTCCGACTCGATCTCCGCTGCGCGCTGCAACTCCTGCGGATCGGGCCGGCTCCCTGCGCCCGGCGCGCCGTCGAGCCCGAACCAACAGAAGTTCGCCTGCGAGGCGGCGGGCGTGAGGCCCAGCGCCAGCAGTCGCTCGTGCACGGAGATCCGCTCCGCGATCGTGCGCGTGACCCGATCGGCCACCGCGTCCTGGTGGGCGAGCGCCTCCAGCGCAGCCGCCTGGGCCAGCGCGTTGCAGAAGAACGGCTGGCGCACCTGGTCCACCGCCCGCGGAAGCTGCGAGGAGCCGCAGAGCGCGTATCCGACCCGCAGCCCGCAGAGGCCGTAGACCTTCGAGAAGGTGCGCAGCAGCACCAGGTTCGGGTTCGCGTCCAGCAGCTCGATCGAGGCGTCCGGGTCCTCGAGCAGGCTGAACTCGCAGTAGGCCTCATCGAGGATCACGCACACGTGCGGCGGGATCTGCGCAAGGAACTCCGCAATTGCGGCCAGCGGCACGGCCGTGCTCGTCGGGTTGTTCGGGTTGCAGACGATCGCAAGCCGGGTTGCTGCGTTGATCTCGGCCACCATCGCGGGCAGGTCGTGGCAGTCCTGCTCGTCCAGCGGCACCTCGATCGCCCGCGCGCCCGACGCCGCCGCCAGGTGCGGATAGACCGAGAAGGAGGGCCACGCATAGAGCACCTCAGCGCCCGGCTCAAGCAGCGCCTCTCCGGCCGCCAGCAGGATGTCGCAGGAACCGTTGCCGATCGCGATCCGCTCGGCAGGCACGCCGTAGCGCTGCGAGAGCCGCTGCCGCAGCGCCGCATTGGTCGGGTCGGGATAGCGGTTCAGGCTCGCCATCTCGCGCTCGATCGCCTCCCTGACCGCCGGCAGCGGCGGGTAGGCCGTCTCGTTGGAGGCGAGCTTGACCTCCGGCGCCGCGGCGCCATAGCCGTCTGCCGCCGGGTAGACGGGAATGCGGGCGATCCGCTGCGCGAACTCGAGGGGCATCAGCGCATTGTGGCGGATCGGCTGAGCATGCCGCCGCGATCTTGGCCAGCGTGGCGCGCCCGACGCTGGACGAGCTAGCGCCGCGCTGCGTTGCCGCTGCTGGTGAGCGTCAGGTGACGTTCGATTTTCCAGTTGGCACCGGCGGGGTCTTCGACGGTCAGAGCCAGCGCCACCGCAAGCGTGTGGCGCGCGTGCAGCAGCTTCCCGCCCTTTTCGGTGAGCCGCAGCGAGATCGATCTGGAGCCTTTGCCCGCCACAACCTCCTGCCGCGATCCGATCTGGATGTGCCGCGTGCGCCTGCCTTCGCGAACTGAGGCCAGAGCCCGCGCGTACACGCCGCAGGCCGGCGGGCAGGTGGCGTTGCCGAGCGGGATCGCGCCGACGCCCGAGAGCTTGGCCCCGTTGCCGGGCAGGCCGAGCAGCTTGGCGATTTCGGAGGCTGTGTACTGCCTCACCGGCGCTTCAGAGGCTGTAGCGCTCGTGACGGTTGTGGTCGTCGTCAGCGGCGCCGCCGAGAACGTGACCGACGATGTCGTCGTTCGCGTGGTCATCACCGCCGGTTCGGTGGTCGTGGAGGTCGTGGTCGTCGTGGAGGTGACCAGGCCGCCCGAGCCTGATTTCAGCGTGATTTCCTGTTCGCTGACACCGACTGCACCGCTGTTGTTGGTGACGGTCAGCGTCACCGTGTATTTGCCCGGCACCACAAATTCTCGGTTGACCTTCTCACCAGTCCTGCTGCCGGCTTCGTCGCTGAATTCCCACTTGTATTCGGCGATGTCTCCGGCTTCGGTGCTGGACGTGCCGCCGTTGAACGTCAGTTCGGTTTCCGACTGCTGCGTGACCGTAAACGACGCGTTCACCGCCGGAGCCCGCTGCACGCATCCACCCGCCGCATTGCTCCACTCTCGCTGCAGCAGGAAATGGCCGCCGTTGATCGTCTGGTTGTAGGAGTTGCCCGGTTCCTTCAGGGCCTCGTATTCGACGCCTTCTATTTCAACCGGTTCATATGTGGCCGTTCGCGTGCCGCCAATCAGAGGCCCGTAGTCGTCTTCTTCGGGGTCAAAGTCGCTGAGCGGATCGAAGAACGGGTAGGTGCACTTGTCGGCGATCTCGTTGCCGTCGTAGTCGAACCACGCGTTGCCGAGCGGGTCGGTGATCGCCTCGTTGTTCTCGTGGCTGAGCGTGTCGATATCGTCGTCAGCCGGGCTTTCATGCGGCTGGTCGGGCGTCTGGCATCCTTCTACGTCGTCGTAGGGCATGTTCGCATACACGATGTCTTTGCCTTTGAAGCTCACGGCGCTGTGGTAGGCGCAGTAGTAGTTGGTGTTGCACGCAGCGACCCCGCCTTCGAAGCCCGCGCAGCTGTTGACCTCGTGCGGCACCAGCATGAAGTAGATCGCTTCCAGGCCGCTCGGAAGGTGCTGTTCTTCGACGAAGTGCGCGACCTCTTCGCCAAGCTGGAGAGAGCCTTCGGTGTCGGCTATGCAAGGCTCTCCGGCGGGTGGTAGCCCTTCGCCCGAGGGACAGTACGTGCTCGATCGAGCCGGGTAGGGTTTCGTGTCGAGGAATTCTCCGCCGAAGGTGGCGTTGTATTCACCCAGCTTGGATGCTTCCGGTTCACCATAAAGCGTCTCGACCGAATACACGTTGGTGAGCTTGCCGCTGTCGGCGGCGACATCCCGCAGGTAGGTCCCGACTTCTTCGGCGTATTTCGCTGGCAACGGTTCGAATGTGGTGCCCGCCTGTCCGTTTTTGCTCGGTTCGGTGGGCTCCCACTCGATCACATACAGCTTCTCTTTGTGCATCACCTGTCCGCCGTGATAGAGAACCGGCGCCGCGCACGACGCGCTGCACGACTGCGCGAGCGGGCTGCTCAGCGGGGAGGCGAGCGCAGACCCACGCGTGTTCCGGTGCCCGACGATGCCGCGTGCGGCGCTGCCAGCGAGCTTGAATGGGCTCCTGGCGCCGTGCAGGGCCATCGCGGGCACGACCGCACGCGGGGCGGCCGCCGCACTGCCAGCGCACGCCACGGCGAGCAACATCGCGGCAAGCAGCAGCGAAAGCCCTCGTCGCATCTCCATCACCGCGTCATATCGGCTCGATCGAGCCGCGTCCTTGAGCGGCGCTCACTGCGCCGCCCGCAGGTCGGCGCGCAGCGCCTCGGCGCCGCGGAGATAGACGTGATTGGCAGCATTGCCGTCCGATGGATAGTAATGAATCAACACCCGGATCACCCGCGGCAGCGCGCCCGGCACCGGGATCTCTCGCGCGCACAGCAGCGGCACCCCCTCGAAGCCGAGCGCCCGCGCCGCAACCGCGGGAAACTCCGCGTCGAGGTCGTCGGTCACCGTGAAGATGCAGGACACGAAATCCTCGGGGGCGAGCTCGTTGCGCTCGATCAGCGCCCGCATCAGCTCCGTCGTGGCTGTCAGGATCTCCTGTGCCTCGTTGCGATCGGCTGTGATCGCGCCTCTGAGGGCGTGGAGTCGGCCGGGCGCTTGGCTCATCGCGGCAGATTCTGTCAGAGGACCCGCGAGACGGTGTCCGGCCCTTGCGCGGCGGCTCTGAGCGCCTGTACCTCGGACTCGGCGAGCGGCCTGTGCGTGCCGCCGGCGAGATCGCCGAGCTCCAGCGGACCGAAGCGCACGCGGCAAAGGCGCGTGACGGGGTGGCCGACCGCCTCGCACATCCGCCGCACCTGGCGGTTGCGGCCCTCCCGGATCGCGATCTCCAGCCGCTGGCGGCCAAGCGCGCGCACCTGCGCCGGAGCGGTGAGACCGTCCTGCAGCTTGACCCCGTCGCGCAGCGCTTGCAGCACCCGCTGCTCCACGGGCCCGCCGTCCACCCAGACCCGGTAGGCCTTCGGCACTTCGAAGCGAGGATGGGTGAGCTGATGCGCGAGCTGCCCGTCGTTGGTCAGCAGGATCAGCCCTTCGCTGTCGAGGTCGAGGCGGCCGACGGGATACAGGCGCCTGCTCTCGCCGGAGATCAGTTCGACAACGGTCGGCCTGCCATGCGGGTCGCTGGCGGTGGAGAGCACTCCCACCGGCTTGTTGAGCATGTAGAGCACCGGCGCCTGAAAGCCGTGGAGCAGCCGCCCGTCAACCGCGATCCGATCGCCCTCCCCCACCTCCCGCGCCGGATCGCGCACCACCAGCCCGCCGACCGTGACCCGGCCCTGCGCGATCAGGGTCTCGCTGGCGCGCCTGGAGGCGACTCCGGAATGGGCGAGGTGCTTGGCCAGGCGCATCTTGCTGCAAGATAGGGCGATGGACCTCGCGCTGCTCGACAAGACGCTTGCCGCCGCCGGCGAGCCGCGCTTTCGCGCCAAGCAGGTGTGGGAGTGGCTCAGCCGCGGCGCGGAGAGCTACGAGCAGATGAGCAACCTGCCGGCCGGCCTGCGTCAGATGCTCGCCGAGCAGGTGCCGCTCTCCTGCCTGACGCTCGAGCGGGAGGCGCATTCGCGCGACGGCACGGTCAAGGCGCTCTTCCACACCACCGACGGCCGGCCGATCGAGGCGGTGCTGATGCGCTACCGCGACGGGCGCCGCTCGATCTGCCTCTCCTCCCAGTCCGGCTGCCCGTTGACCTGCACCTTCTGCGCCACCGGCGCGATGAAGTTCGCGCGCAATCTGACGGCATCGGAGATCCTCGACCAGGCGCTGCACTTCAGGCGCATCGAGGCGATCGATCACTGCGTGTTCATGGGCATGGGCGAGCCGCTGATAAACGTCGAGAACGTGCTCGCCGCCTGCGAGCGGCTGCCGGCGATCGGCATCGGCCATCGCCGGATCACCGTCTCGACGGTCGGCTGGATCCCCGGCATCGAAGCTCTGGCGCAGCAGCCGATGCCGCTGCGCCTGGCGCTCTCGCTGCACGCAGCCGAGGAAGCGCTGCGCAGCGAGCTGATGCCGGTCAACGAGCGCTACCCGCTGGCCGACGTGATCGAGGCTTGCGAAGCCTTCTACGCTCGCCGCCACCGGCGCGTGTTCGTCGAGTACGTGATGCTCGCCGGCGTCAACGACCGCTACGAGCAGGCGCTGGCGCTCGCACGGCTGCTCGGCGCGGCGGTGGGCGCAAACGGCGAGACGATCTTCAAGGTGAACCTGATCCCGTGGAACCCGGTCGAACCCGGCGCCGAGCGAGGATCCCGCGCCGGGCGCCGCCCCACGCTTCCACGGCGCAAGCCGCGCGTCGATCGCCGCCTTCAAGGACGTGCTGGTGCAGCGTGGGATTCCGGCGACCGTCCGCCTCACCCGCGGGCGCGACATCGACGCCGCCTGCGGGCAGCTGGCCGCAAAGGCCGCCTGAGCCGCCAAGGCGGGCCGAGGCCTACTCGGGCGAGGGATCGCCCCCGGCGCGCGCCTCACCCGCGCGCAGCAGCCGGTCGCGCAGGACTCGGCCTGCTCTTCGGGGCTCGGGTCCCACTGCGCCACATCAGGCAGATCCTTGAGCGAGCCCAGACCGAAGAGCTTCAGGAACGTCGTCGTGGTCCGGTAGAGGGCGGCGCCGAACTGCGAACGCCCGGCCTCCTCGATCAGGCCGCGCTCAAGCAGAGCCGCGGCCGCGGAGTCGGCGCTGACGCCGCGGATGCGCCCGATCTCGGGCCTGGATATCGGCTGCAGGTAGGCGACGATCGCCAGCGTCTCGGTCTGAGCCGGGCTGAGCGTTGCGACCCGCGGCCGGCTGAAGAGCCTGCGCGCGGCCTCCTCGGCCTCCGGGGAGCTGGCCAGCAGATAGCCGCCGCCGATCTGGCGCACCTGCAGGCCGCGCAGCCCCGGCGCAAGCCGCTCTTGCAGCAGTGAGATCGCCTCCAGCGTCGCCTCCTGCTCTGCCTGCGCAGCCTCGGCCAGGTCAACCAGAGAGACGGGGTCGGAGGACAGGAACAGCAGCGCCTCGATCACCCGCGCAAGCGCCTCGAGGCCCTGCTCGCCCCCGCCGGCCAGCTCGCCCTCGCCAACCTGCTCGGGGGCGCCGGCCTGCGTCGGCTCGGCGGCCTGCGCCTGCTCCTCGTTCACGCGGCGAGACTCCCGGTGCCGGCAAGCCGCTGGCCCGGGGCGCAGGCAAGGATCGATATCTCGCCGAAGCTCTCGCTCTGCTCCCAATTGGCCTCGCCGCGCTTGTAGAGCTCCAGCAGCGCGAACAGCGTGACTGCGACCGTGACGCGGTCGGCACCGGCCACGGCCTGATCGAAGGAGAAGCGCCCGCGCGCGAGCAGCGTCCGCAGGTGCGAGAGCCGCTCGGCAAGGCTCACCCGCGGGGTGGTCATGTGCCGCACGCTGATCGCCGGCGGCACTCGCAGCAGGCCGCCGAGCGCTTCGCCAAGCGCCTGCGGGCTCTCGGTGCCCTCGCTCGGCGTGACGATGGCGCGGCGCAGGTGTGCCGGCAGCGGCGCGGAGCGATAGCGGTAGCCGTGCTCGGCCGCCAGCAGCGCCTTCAGGTGCCCGGCGGCGCCGCGGTAGCGGTGGGCCTGCAGCATCCGCGCAAGCAGCTCCTCGGCGGCCTGCTCGGGCTCGATGTCCAGCAGCTCCTCGGCGTCGTCGCCGGCGATCAGCAGCCGCGACTTCAGCTCCAGCAGCGCGGCGATCAGCACGATGAACTCGGTGGCCGACTCCAGGTCCAGCTCGCCTCTGGCTTCGAGGTGGTCGAGGTAGGCGAGCACGACCTCTGCGATCTGCAGCTCCATCAGATCGACCTCCTCGCGCAGCACGAGCGTGAGCAGCAGGTCGAAGGGGCCGCTGAAGACCTCGAGATCCAGCTCCAGGGTGGCGATGTTCATCGCGTCACGGTACCGAGCGCTGCCGACGGCGCGCTGCGGGCGGGCGGGCGGGACCCAATCCCATGCACTCCCGCACCTCGGCAAGCGTCTGCACGGCAAGCTCGCCCGCCTTGGCGGCGCCCTGCTGCAGGATCTCCTCCAGCGCCTGCTCATCGGCTCGCAGCGGCCCGTAGCGCTCGCGCACCGGGGCGAGCATCTCGATCACCGCCTCCGCCGTCGCCGCCTTCAGGTCGCCGTAGCCCCGTGCGTCAGCCATCTGCGCCTGCACCTGCTCGGGGTTCCTCTGCGTTGCCACCGCAAGTATCTCAATCAGGTTCGAGACGCCGGGCTTCTCGGGCGAGCGGACGATCTCGCTGCCGGAGTCGGTGACCGCCCGGCGCATCTTCTTGGCGACCGCATCGGGCTCGTCTAGCACGTAGACGGTGCCCTCGGTGGAGCCGCCGGTCGTGGACATCTTGCGCGTGGGCTCCTGCAGGTCCATGATCCGCGCGCCGAGCACCGGGATCCGGTGCTCGGGCACCACCAGCACCTCGCGGCCGCCGCCGAAGCGCTGGTTGAATCGGCGCGCGACGTCGCGCATCAGCTCCAGGTGCTCGCGCTGGTCCTCGCCCACGGGAACCTCGTGCGCACGGTAGGCCAGCACGTCGGCGGCCTGCAGCACCGGGTAGAAGAGCAGGCCCGCGGAGACCAGCTCGCGCTGCGCGACCGACTTGTCCCTGAACTGGTGCATCCGCTGCAGGCGCCCAAGCTCGGTGAGGCCGCAAAGCAGCCAGCACAGTTCGGTGTGCTGCGGAACGTCGCTCTGGCGAAAGAGGATGCAGCGGCCGGGGTCAAGGCCCGCGGCGATCAGCAGCGCGGTGAGGTCGTAGAGGCTTCGCCGCAGCTCCTGCGGGTCGTAGGAGACGGTGGTCGCATGCAGGTTGACGACGCAGTAGAGCGCTTCGCCGCGGTCCTGGCCGGCAACGTACTGCTGGATCGCCCCGATGTAGTTGCCCAGATGCTTGGTGCCGGTCGGCTGGATGCCCGAGAAGATGCGCACCACCGGCAGGCTAACGCCAGCGCGCTCCCCATGCGCATAGCGGCCGTGCGCACCCATTCTGATTGAATTGAGGAGAAGCGGATGAGCGCGACTGACCAAATCGGCGCAGCAACAGCCACGGCCGCGCAGGCCGCCGAGCAGTGGAGCGCGCGCGTGGAGCCCTCCGCGGCCGGCCCCGCGCCGCAGGACGGCGCGCCGATCGCCCTGCCGCCGGCAGTGCGGCTACCGCGGGCGCTGCAGCAGCTGCGCTTCAGCATGCGCCAGTCCTCCTTCTTCCTGCGCTCCTCCGGCAAGCTCGGCCAGACGTTCAGGATGCGAGGCATCCTCGCGGACGACTGGGTGATCGTCACGAGCAACCCCGATCACATCCGCTCGCTCTTCACGGCCGACCCCGAGCTTGCGCCCTCGCTCACAGGAGAGTCGCCGCTGCGGCCGATCGTCGGCCCGAACTCGGTGCTGACCCTGCTCGGCCCCAAGCACATGCGCCAGCGCAAGCTGCTGCTTCCGCCCTTCCACGGCGAGGCGATCGAGCGCTACACCGCGATGATCGCCGACGCCGCGCGGCACGAGATCGACAGCTGGCCCATGAACGAGCCCTTCGCCATCGGCCCGCGGATGCAGGCGGTGACGCTCGAGGTGATCATGGCCGGCATCTTCGGCGTGCAAGGCCTGCCGCCGAAGGGCACGCTGGAGCGGGAGCTGCGCGACGAGATCCGCAGCATCGTCGCGCTCTCGGCCCGGCCGCTGGCGATCGCGGCGGAGATGGTGCTGCTGCGACGCAAGGAGCGCGACGGCGTCGTGGGCGGGGTGATGAAGCGCGTGGACGAGCTGCTCTACGCCATGATCGGCGAGCGTCGCGAGGCGGGCACCGACACCGGGCGCACCGACATCCTCTCACTGCTGCTGGCCGCCGTTGACGAGGACGGCGTGCCGATGAACGACGAAGAACTGCGCGACGAGCTCATAACGCTCGTGCTCGCCGGGCACGAGACCACCGCGAACTCGCTCGCGTGGGCGTTTGAGCGCCTGCTGCGCAACCGGCGCGCATACGACCGGCTGCGGGAGCTGGTGAGGGCGACCGGACCGGGCGCCGCCGCCGAGGCAGACGCATACGTCGAGGCGGTCATCAACGAGACGATGCGCGTGCGCCCGGTGATCCCCTCGGTCGGCCGGCGCGTGAGCGTGCCCTGGCAGCTCGGTCGCTTCAGGGTGCCGGCGGGCACGCCGATTGCGATGAGCATCGTGCTGCTGCACCACCGCGAGGACGTCTACCCCCGCCCCTTCGCCTTCCAGCCGGAGCGCTTCCTCGGCGTAAAGCCCGGCACCTACACCTGGATCCCGTTCGGCGGCGGGATCAGGCGCTGCCTCGGCGCGACGCTGGCGATGGCCGAGCAGCGGGTGGTGCTGAAGGTGATCGCGGCCCGCACCGACATGCACGCCCCCGACCCGGCGCCCGAACGGCTGCGGCACCGCAACGTCACGATGGTCCCGGCGCAGGGCACGACGGTCGTGCTCGACGCCCGCCGCGCCGCCGGCTGACGGGACACAGGTCGTCCTCGATCGGCGTCTTTCGGCTTGATCTGGCCGTCCCGCCGCGCCGCATCCGCAACCGCAGCGCTCGCTGTTTGGGCAGATTGAAGATTGAATTTTGATATTGTCCAACCATGATACGCCGCACCCTTCAGGACCAGCTCGAGCGGCTGGCGAGGATGCAGCCCGTCCTCACGATCACAGGGCCGCGGCAGTCAGGGAAGACGACGCTCGCCCGCGCGGTCTTCCCAAGCCACGTCTACATCTCGCTGGAGACCCCATCCGAGCGTGAGTTTGCCCGCGAGGATCCGCTTGCCTTTCTGGCTCGCTTCGACGGCGGGGGCGCGATCCTCGACGAGATCCAGCGCGCACCGGAGCTGACCTCCTACCTGCAAGCGATCGTCGATGAGGATCCAACGCCGGGGCACTTCGTGCTCACCGGCTCCCAGAGCCTGGCGCTGCTTGCGGGGGTGAGCCAGTCGCTTGCCGGCCGCACTGCGCTGCTGGAGTTGCTGCCTCTGGAACTCACGGAGATCCGCCGCTTCCCCGACGCCCCGACCGACCTCGACACACTGCTCTGGATGGGCGGCTATCCCCGAATCCACGATCGCGGCCTGCAGGCGAGCGAGTGGCTGGCCGACTACACAGCCACCTACCTGGAGCGAGACGTTCGCAGCCTGCTGAATGTCGGCGATCTGGCCAGCTTTCATACATTCCTGCGCCTTTGCGCCGGCCGCGTCGGAGCGCTGGTCAACCTCGCCTCCCTCGCCGCCGATTGCGGCATTGCCCAGCCCACGGCCCGGAGCTGGATCTCAGTGCTCGAAGCCAGCTTCATCCTCTTTCGACTGCCCCCGTTCCACGCGAACCTCGGCAAGCGCCTGACAAAGCACTCGAAGCTCTACTTCCACGACACCGGACTCGCGGCAAACCTGATCGGCATCCAGAGCCCCCATCAGATGCAAAGCCATCCCCTGCGCGGCGCACTGTTCGAGAACTGGGTGATCTCCGAGTTCCAGAAGATGCAGCGGCACCGCGCACGTCGTGTCGAGCTCTCCTTCTACCGCGACCGTGACCGGCACGAGATCGACCTGCTGGCCGACCGAGGGGGCGAGTTGACCGCGATTGAGATCAAGGCGGGCCGCACACCCACGAGCGCCTACTTCAAGGCCTTCCCACACTTTGCGCAGCTAATCGCCTCACGCGGCGAAAGCCAATGGACGCTCAAGCGCCAGGCAGTGGTTTACGGCGGCCAAGAATCCCAGCGCCGAAGCGCCGGCGAGGCTGCTCGGCTGGCGCGAGATTCCGTCGCTTCTCAGCCCTGCAGATCCTGCCTGATCACGGGCCGCTTGGCCGCGGCGACCTCGTCCAGGCGCCGCACCGGCGTGCTGTGCGGCGCGGTGCGGGCGATCTCGGGGTCCTCGGCGGCCTCGGCGAGGACCCCGGCGATCGCCTGCGCGAACTCGTCCAGCGTCTCGCGGGTCTCGGTCTCGGTCGGCTCGACCATCAGCGCCTCGGCCACCAGCAGCGGGAAGTAGACGGTCGGCGGATGGAAGCCGTGATCCAGCAGCCGCTTGGCCAGGTCGAGCGTCTTGATCTGCAAATCCCGCTTCATCGGTGCCCCCGACAGCACGAACTCGTGCATGCACAGCTCCCCGTAGGCGAGCGGCAGATGCTCGGCGACCCCGAGCTCCCGCAGTCGCGCCAGCAGATAGTTGGCGTTCAGCACCGCCGCCTCGGAAGCGTCGCGCAGCCCGTCGGCGCCGAGCGATCGAATGTAGGCGTAGGCGCGCACGAAGCAGCCGTAGTTGCCCTGGAAGCCGCGCAGGCGGCCGATCGACTTCGGCCGATCCTCGTCCAGGCGCAGGAACCTCTCGCCGTCCCCGTTGCTGCCGCCGGTGGCCGTGATCACCGGCACCGGCAGATACGGCTCGATCCGGTCGGAGACCGCGATCGGCCCCGACCCCGGCCCACCGCCGCCGTGCGGCTGGGTGAAGGACTTGTGCAGGTTGAAGTGCACGATGTCGAAGCCCATGTCCCCCGGCCGCGAGAAGCCCATGATCGCGTTCAGGTTCGCGCCGTCGTAGTAGAGGATCGCCCCGGCCCCGTGCACGATCTCCGCGATCTGCGCGATGTTGGGGTCGAAGATCCCAAGCGTGTTCGGATTGGTGAGCATCAGGCAGGCGACCTGCTCGTCGGCCTTGGCCCGCAGGTCGTCGAGGTCGATCCCGCCGTGCTCGTCGGTGGCGAGCTTGACGACCTCCATCCCCGCCATCGTCACGGTCGCCGGGTTGGTGCCATGAGAGGTGTCGGGCGTGAGCACCTTGCGCCGCTCCTGCCCGCGGTCCTCGTGATAGGCGCGCGTCAGCAGCACCCCCGCAAGCTCGCCGTGCGAGCCCGCCGAAGGCTGCAGGCAGACGTGCGGCAGCCCCGAGATCTCGCCCAGCGCCTGCTGCAGATTCCACATCAGCCGCAGCGCCCCCTGGGAGTGAGCGGCCTCCTGCAGCGGGTGCAGCCGCGAGTGTCCCGGCAGCGCCGCGACGCGCTCGTGCAGGCGCGGGTTGTGCTTCATCGTGCAGGACCCGAGCGGATAGAAGCCGGAGTCCAGGTCGAAGTTGCGCTTGGAGAGCCGCACGTAGTGGCGCACGATCTCGGGCTCTGAGACCTGCGGCAGCCGCGCCGGCCGCTCTCGCCGCAGATGCGCCGGCAGCAGCTGCAGGGGCTCGACCGCCGGCACATCAAGCTCGGGGCAGACGAACGCGCCGCGGCCCGGCGCCCCCTTCTCGAAGATGCTGAGCGCGCGTTCGTGCTGAAGCGGAGTCTCGCCGGCGGCCACCACGCTCATGCGCGCACCGCCTCGCACGCCCGCACCGCGGCGCCGAGCGCCTGCGCCAGACGGTCGATGTCTGCCCCGCTGCGCCGCTCGGTGATCGCCACCAGCAGCAGCCCCTCGTCCTCCTGCCGGCCGGTCAGCGCCTGCACGTCCACGCCCGGGTTCACGCCGCGCTCGATGCAATGCCGCCGCGCCCGGGCGACCTCGCACGGCAGCCGCACCGCGAGCTCGCGGATCGCCGGCTGATCGTGCATCGCACTGACGCCCTCGATCTCGCACAGGCGCCGCCGGGCGTAGTCGGTGCGCGCAAGCAGCAGCTCCCCGAGCTGCACGATCCCCTCCCGCCCAAGCCAGGACAGGTAGACCATTCCCGCCAGCGCATTCAGCGCCTGCGCGGTGCAGATGTTCGAGGTCGCCCGCTCGCGCCTGATGTGCTGCTCGCGCGTCTGCAGCGTGAGCACGAAGCCGCGCCGGCCGTCGAGATCGACCGTTTCGCCGGCGATCCGTCCCGGCATCCGGCGCAGATACTCTTCTCTGGCGGCAAAGAAGCCGAAGGACGGCCCGCCGAAGTCCAGCCGGCCGCCGAGCGGCTGACCCTCTCCCACGGCCACGTCCACGCCGCATTCGCCGGGGCAGCGCAGGATCCCGAGCGTGATCGGATCGACCTGCGCGACCACGACCGGATCCCCGCCGACCGCGGCGCCCTCGCGCTTGGCCAGCTCCGCCAGTCGCTGCACGTCCTCCACCGCGCCGTAGAAGTTCGGCTGCGCCAGGAAGACCGCGCCCGTGTCGGCGTCGATCGCATCCGCCCACGCATCGGGGTCGGTCACCCCGCCGCGCAGCGGCACCTCCACGATCTGCGCGCCAAAGCCGTGCGCGTAGGTGCGCAGCGTCTGCAGGCTGTGCGGGTGCAGGCCGGCGCTGAGCACGAAGCGGCTGCGACCGCTGTGCAGCTTTGCCATGTAGCCCGCGGAGGCCACCGCGCTCGGCCCCTCGTACACGGAGGCGTTTGAGACCGGCAGCCCCGTCAGCTCGCAGATCGCGGTCTGATACTCGAACATCGCCTGCAGCCCCCCCTGGGAGACCTCCGGCTGATAGGGCGTGTACGGCGTCAGGAACTCCGAGCGCTCGCAGAGCATGTCCACGATCGCCGGCACGTAGTGGTCGTACATGCCGGCCCCGAGGAAGCTCAGCTCGTCCTCCGCGGAGACGTTGGCCGCCGCGAGCGTGCGCAGGTGCTCGTAGACCTCCTGCTCGCCGATCCCATCCGGCAGATCCAGCGCGCGCCCAAGCCGCACGCCCGCGGGGGATCTGGCGATCGAAGAGCTCCTGCGCAGAGCTCACCCCGATCGCGGCGAGCATATGCTCGCGGTCTGCCTGCGTGATGGCGGTGTAGCGACTCAAACGACTTGAGCCTAGCCGCCGAGGCCGCTGCGATAGGCGCCGGCGTCCATCAGCCGATCGCGCTCGGCGGGATCGCTCAGCCTCACCTTCACCAGCCAGCCCTCGCCATAGGGGTCCGCGTTGATCGCATCCGGGTGCTCACTCAGCGCCGCGTTGACCTCGACGATCTCCCCCGAGAGCGGCGCCACCACGTCGGAGACCGCCTTCACCGACTCGACCTCGGCGTAGGGCTGGTCCTTGACCAGCATCGTCCCGGGCGCCGGCGGCTCGAAGAAGACGACCTCGCCAAGCGAATCCTGGGCGTACCAGGTGATCCCGAAGGTCGCCTGCTCGGGGCTCTGCGGATCGATCCGCGCCCAATCGTGGTCTGCGTGGTAGAGCAGGTCTTCGGGGTAGCTCGCGTCAGCCATCGACTCTCCTGGGCTCGCTGTTGCGCATCTCCGGAAACATAGTGCGAGCACGGGATGGCAGCCCCGCTCACCGCCGTGGGTCCTCGCCCCGGGCGAACCGTATGAGCTCCGCGTGATGCCCGGTATCGATCGCCTCGATCAGCGCCGCCATGTACCGCGCGCGGGCCGATCCGTCGATGTCCAGGCTCACGCCGCCCCAAGCAAACGGCTCCGCTCCAATCGAGACGAGGTAGAGGTCGGCCAGCATCCGCGTGCAGCGGCCGTTCCCGTTCCGGAAGGGATGGATGCCGACGAGCCGACAGTGGATCCTGGCCGCCAACTCGTCCGCGCCGAATACCGCTTGGGCGTGCCAGAGCCTTGCATCGTCCAGCGCCAGCCGCGACTGGGTGGCGATCAGGTGCGGCTCCACGCCGATGTTCGTGATCCGCTGCCGTTGCGTGCCCGCCCATTGCCAGACGTCGCCAAACATGCGGCGATGCAGCGTCAGCAGGAACGTGTAGTCGAGGATCCCGTCCACTCCGACGGTGCGCGCCTGCCGCCCCGCCCAGGGCAGCGCCCTGGCGATGTTCTCGAACTCCACCTGGTTGAGGTCGGCGCGAGTGGCCACGAAGTCGGGAATCAGGCCATCGAGGTCCTCATCCTCGATCGGGGTCGCCCCCGACGGCTCGGGACCGATCGTGCGCACGTTGAAACGCGCGGCCGGCTGCTCACCGGGCGAAGCGGTCACGTCCCCCGTCTCGACCTGCTCGCTCGGCTGCGCCAAAGCTGATTGTTGTCCAGCAGCGTCTGCGCGTAGCGCTCGACCGCCTCCGTCTGCCGGTCCGCGTCGATGCCCTGAGCCTCGAGAGCCATCGTACGCGCCGCGTAACCCAGAAGCTGCGCGGCCTGCCGCCGTGCCTGAGCGCTCACGGTCTGCTCGAGCGTGGAGTTCGGCACCAGGGCGTAGACGAGAGTGCAGTCAAGCGCCCTCGCCACATCTTCCAGCTTGCCGATCGTGATACCCCCGCGCAGCTCCGAGCGCTCCAGCTGAGTCACCGCCGCGCTTGTCACCCCCAGCCTCTCGGCCAGTACGGCTTGGCTCATGCTCAGGGCTCCCCTGATCGCCCGTATCCAACCGGCACGCGGCCGCGCCGCGATGGGCTCCAACCGAGCACTGGCGAACTTGCGGTCAAGCTCACGGCGAGCTTGGGCGGCTCTTTCTACGGGTTGCATATGTATACCTTACCATATCGCTACCAAATCACAAGCTATAGCTTTGTGAAAGATAGGCAAGCCATAAGCTATACCTATCCGCGCCCTTCAGCCGTGCTTCGCCACGAGCGGCTTCTCGCGCACGACCGCCTCGCGCACGCGGCCCCGCACGTCGATCTGCAGGCGCGTTCCCACCGCGGCGCAATCGGCCGGCACGTAGGCGAGCCCCACGCCGAGCCCGAGGCACGGCGAGAGCGTGCCGCTGGTCACGGCCCCGCCGCCGACGATCTCGTTGCCCGCGCGGGCGATCCCGCCGCCCTCGATCGCGAACGCGACCAGCTTCTGCGGAGGACCCTCCGCACGCATCGCCGCCACGGCCTCCGAGCCGATGAACCCCGTCTGCTCCTTGCAGCACCAGCCAAGTCCCGCTTCGATCGGGTTGCGATCGACGGAGAGGTCGTTGCCGTAGAGGTGGAAGCAGGCCTCCAGCCGCAGCGTGTCCCGCGCGCCGAGGCCCGCCGGCTGCGCCCCGCGCGCCACCAGCTCGCCCCACAGCGCCGGCGCCCGCTCGGCTGCGCAGACGATCTCGACCCCGTCCTCGCCGGTGTACCCGGTGCCGCAGACCAGCGCGCTCACGCCCGCAAGCTCCTGCCGATGCGCGCGATGGCGCGCCGGCAGCGGCGCGCTCGCAATCTGCTCGGCGATCCCCCGCGCGGCCGGCCCCTGCAGGGCGAGCATCGCAAGCTGATCGCGCCTGTCGTGGACCTTCACGCCCGTGACCGGCGCGTGCACCACGAAGCGGTCGAGGTCGCGCTCGTGGTTGGCGGCGTTGGTGATGGTGAGATAGCGCTCCTGCCCGAGGCGATAGGTGAACAGATCGTCCAGGACGCCACCGTCCTCGCGGCAGAGCAGCGCATACTGCGCCCCGCCGTCGCCCCCCTCGCACGGGATCGCGGCCAGGTCGTTTGAGAGCAGCCGCTGCAACAGCTCCAGCGCCCGCGGGCCGACCGTCTCGATCTGGCCCATGTGCGAGACGTCGAAGATCCCGCAGGACTCCCGCACCGCCATGTGCTCGGCGCGCAGGCCCGCCGGGTACTGAACGGGCATCAGCCAGCCGGCGAAGTCAACCATCTTCGCACCGGCCGCCACATGGGTCTCGTACAGCGGGGTGCGACGCGGAGTGCCGGCCATCCCGCGGCAGGCTATCGAGCAGCCCCGGCTAGCGCAGGAACGGCGGCACGTCGATCTCCTCATCGGAGATCTCAAGCGAGGAGATGCTGTCCTGATCGCTGCGCAGGCGCCTTTCGCGGCGCTCGCCGCCGCCGCGCTCGCCCTCGCGCCGGCGATCCTCGCGCACCGAGCGCCCCGGACGGTGGTCGAAGCCGGTGCCGATCACAGTCACGCGGACCTCGTCGCCGAGGCCCTCGTCGATCACGGCGCCGAAGATGATGTTCGCGTTCGGGTCGGCCGCGTTCTGGATGATCTCCGCCGCCTCGTTGACCTCGAAGAGCCCGAGCTCCTTGCCGCCGGTGATGTTGAGCAGGATGCCGGTCGCGCCGTCGATCGACTCCTCCAGCAGCGGCGAGGAGATCGCGGCCTTGGCTGCCTCGGCGCAGCGGTTCTCGCCGCTGGAGGCGCCGATGCCCATCAGGGCCGAGCCGGCGTCGTGCATGATCGTGCGCACGTCGGCGAAGTCGAGGTTGATCAGGCCGGGGATCGTGATCAGGTCGGTGATCCCCTGGACGCCCTGACGCAGCACGTTGTCGGCCTCGCGGAAGGCGTCGAGCATCGAGGTGCGCCGCTCCACGACCGCCAGCAGCTTCTCGTTCGGGATCACGATCAGAGTGTCCACGACCTCGCGCAGGCGCTCGATCCCCTCCGATGCCTGCCGCGCGCGCTGGGAGCCCTCGAACTCGAACGGCCTCGTCACCACGCCGACGGTCAGCGCGCCGATCTCGTTCTTGGCGATCTCGGCGATCACGGGGGCCGCGCCAGTGCCGGTGCCGCCGCCCTCGCCCGCGGTGATGAAAACCATGTCCGCGCCCTTGAGCGCTTCCTTGATGTCGTCCCTGCTCTCCGCCGCAGCGGCAAAGCCGACCTCGGGATTGGCGCCGGCGCCGAGCCCCTTGGTGGAGACGTGGCCGATGTTCAGCTTCACGTCGGCTTCGCACATGCTCAGCGCCTGCGCGTCGGTATTGGCCGCGATGAACTCGACGCCGCGAAGGCCCGCGTCGACCATCCGGCTGACCGCGTTGGTGCCGCCGCCGCCGACGCCGACGACCTTGATGACTGCGAGATAGGTTCCGCCGCTCTCCATGTGTGGGTTTCCGTCCGAAGCCTTGACTAGAAATTAAGGGTTGAGCGCAGCTTAGCTGCCAGAGTCCGACAACAGCACGTTATGCAGGGAACTTCGCCATGTCAACGTCGCCCGCGACTCTCGCAACAAACGTTGCAGATCGGCGAACCCTCAACCCGGCGCTGAGAATCTGACGTAGTGTGGAGTGACCCTCAGGTGCAGGTCGAGTGTTGGCGGCTCCCGGACCGAGCCCGCCTCACCCGCCTTCGGCGGCGCCGGCAGCGCCTTCGCTGCCCGCGGACCCACCGGCTTCGCCCACCTGCGAGGAGGCCGCTTCTTCGCTGCCCGAGGCGCCGGACTGCGTGGAGCCCTGGGCTTCGGCGGTGCTTGTGGCCGGGGCGAGCGGTGTCGAGCTCGATTCCCCGTTCACGGCCCGCGCAAGGCTCGCGGCAAGCGCGGCCGAGGTCGGAATCCGACGCGCTCACCTGGCCGGATTCGCCGCTGCCGATCCCCCCGCTCGGCACCCCCGCAGCGGGCCGTTCCGGCAGCCGCACGTCAACGTAGCTCGCACCGCTCGACCCAGCAGCAGTGAGCACGCTCACAAGCGAGTCCCACTTCGCATGCGGCCTCGCGTCGTCGCCGAAGTAGACGAGCAGGCCGTTTGCCATCTTCACCGTGAGCCCCTGCTGGCCGGAGAACACACGCGAGACGAGCGGCAGCAGCGCCGCAGGAGCGGCGCCGAGCACCGTGAGATAGGAGCGCAGGCGACTCACGCCGACGCGGCGTCCCACGCCGGGAATCACGCCCGCGGGGAGGGTGGGCAGCGCGGCCGAGGCGAGCGCCGGACCCAGCACGACCCCGTCCGCCGCCACGGCGCTGCGAGCCCCGCCGGCCGAGAGGTCGGCCACCGGCAGCTGCTCGGAGACTTCGATCCTGATCGCGTGCGGGAAGCTCGCCCTGACCTTCAGCGAGCGCACGACCGGATACCGGGCCACCGCCGCCTGCAACGCGCCGACGCTGTAGTCCATCGTGCTCATCTGCCGCGCCGCGCCTTCGAGCGCCTGACTGACCGGAGCCGCCTGCACGCCACGGACCCCGCTGATCCGCACCCGATCGACCGCGACGAGCGGCGAGCCTCTGAACAGCATGAAGCCGCCGGCGAGCGCCACGGCGGCAAGCAGCGCGATCGACAGCGTCCGCCGCCGTGGTCGCACGCGCAGCCACATCGGCAGGGCAGCCTGCGAGCGCCGCAGGCGAGCAGATGAGACCGACTCCATCTTCGCGTTCTTCGACCCGCCGGTCGGGAGACCTGCCGCGACGCGGCCTCACGCCCGAAGCGCCGCCGCTCAGCCGGCGTGCAGCGAGTCCCCGCACCGCAGCTCGGGGCCGACGACCGCCTCGAACTCCTCGCCGGTGGGAGTCAGAAACCAGGCGTTCGCCGCCCTGCCCGGGCTCGAGCAGCGGTTCTCGACCAGACCAAGTCGCTCCAGGCGCGAGAGCAGCTTGGAGGTCTGGCCCTGGTCCGCGATCCCGGCTGACGCACCGACGCTTCGGTTTGAGGCTCCCGGACTGCTCCCCACCGCTCCCAGCACGCGCATCGTGCGGTAGGTCCAGCGGAGCTTGACCTCGTGCAGCACCTCGGCCTCGCGTCGCGGCGGGCGTGCGGGCAGCGGCGCGCGCTCGAGCTCCGCGGCGGCGAGCGATGCGCCCAGATAGGGACGCAGGAGCATCGCCATCAGCTCACCAAGCAGATCGAGCGTCGGCCTGCGCGGCTCCAGCAGCAGCCGCGTGTACACGATGCTGAGCGCACCTCCGACCAGGCCCTCCGCGGTCGTCCGCGAGAGGCCCTCGCGGGAGCGTGCGAGCTGCCTGCCCTCGTCTACGAAGTCGATCAGCTGCGCGATGCTCGCCAGCCGCAGCCTCAGCGTCTGCTCGCCCGCACCGAGCGCTGTCACCACCGCGAACCGGCCAAGCGTACGCTGGTCGTCCAGGAACATCAGCAGAGCGGTGACTCCGGCGCGCATCCGCGATGGCCAGTCCCCACCCTGGCCACAGCCGTGCTCCAACGAGGCCATCGCCTGCCGCACGGCCTCCTGGCAGACTGCCAGCAGGCAATCCTCGCCGCTGTCGAAAAGCTCGTAGAAGGTGCGTCTCGAGACTCCGGCGCGAGCCACGATCTCTGCGACCGTCGCGTCCGCGATCCCGCGCTCGTTCGCCGCCTCCGCGCCCGCGCGCAACAGCCGCCCGCGCTGCGCGTCGCGCATGATCGATCTGGCGGCGCCAGGCGAGCCGCCGCGAGCCTGTCGCTGTCCGTGTCGTCCCTGCGTGCTGTGGCTTTCCAAATCTGGCATCGCGAGCAGCCGGAAGCGAGCGGCGCGCTCGCTTGGACGCATGCCTCCGAGGCGGCTACCGGCCGGCTGGAAGCTCGCAGAGCGAGGGACTGAAGACAACTGGAGACTCCTGTGTTTGACTTTCCAAAGCGAGCCGCTTCCGTCCCCGCAGGCAGTCACTGAGCTTGAAGACCGCCATCGACAGCGCTCCGGCCAGCCCCAGCCTGCGCAGCACCTCGCGCCGCGCCGCGACCGCGTGAGCTGCCTTGCTCTCGGGGCGGCTCAGGTACATCGTGGCCATCGCCGTGACGATCAGGCGTTGGCGCACAGCCTCGCGCCGGGGCAGCGCGCCCGCGCGGCCGATCGCTTCGTCTGCCAGCCAGCCGAGGCGCCGGGCCGCATGCTCCGGGGAGGCGTAGCGGAGCGCGAAGTTGTGCTGTCCGGTGCGCTCGTCCTCCTCCACGTCAACGAGCTGGTCGAGCAGCGAATGAAGCGCACCGACCCACGGGAAGTAAAGCCGCTCGAGCGCCGCGAGCTCATCTCCTTGCACACGCGGCGTCGCCGCCGCAGCAAGCGCGACGTAGACGCCGAGCGAAGAGCCAGCCGATGCTGCGAGCTCCCACCACGCAACGCCGCCGGCGGCCGGCGCCTTGGCAAGCGCCCACCGTCGCAGCGCCCGCTGATCGCCCTGGCGCTCACCGCAGTTCCAACGCTGAAAGGCAGCCACGCGCGCGGCGGCCGCGAGCGCCGTGTCTTGCACCGCGGCATGCGAGGGCAGCACGGTGACGGCCTGCCGGGCAGCATCCACCATCGCCTGCAGGTAGCTGCTGTCGTCGCGTCCGTCGAGGTGCGCATACCACTCGCGCGCGTGGCCGCCCGAGATCGGCGGGCTCGAGGTCAGCGCCGCGGGCAGCGCCGCATGCAGCGTGCCGGCGTTGCGCACCGCCCGGGCGTGCGGCTGCTCTGCCAGCAGGTCGAGGTAGTTGTAGGTCGATTGAAAGGCGACCGCCGCCCGCACGAGCGCCGCTCGGCGTCTTCTGGGGACGAAGGTCGCAAATGCGGCCGCGCCCTCCATGTTCGAGCGCTCCGCCAGCGCCCGCAGCGCAACGCGCCGAAGCTTTGGATCGGGGATCGCAAGCGCGTTCCGACGCCAGCCGCGGAGCTCCCGGCGTGCGCTTGGAAAGACCGAGCACCAGTAGACGCGGGCTGCGGCCAGGAAGGGCACAAGCAGAAGACGACCGGGCGCCGTCCACGAACGGTGGACGGCGCCCGGCATGGGAGAGGGGCCGCAATGCGCCCACGGCGCATCCCGGTATTCCCCTCGAGCGCGTCGGGGAGGAAGTGATCGCGCTCGAGCCTTGGGCGGCGGACGACGGCGGACGCGAGACCCTCCACCAACGCCTGATCTCGCCGCCGCCATCCTCGAAAGCCTCCCCGCCCTCGCTACTTGCCTTTGGCTTTCCCGCAGCCCGACACCTTCACGGTCGTGGTCTTCTGGATCTCCGCGCCGTTCTGGCCGATCAGCGTCGTCGGCACCGAGAGCGCGGGGTTCTTCTTCTTGACCTTGACCTTGACGGTGCGCATGTGCCCGTTCACCTTGCGCCGCACGCGCTTGGTCACGGTCACCGACTTGCCAGCCTGGCAGAGGTTGGCGGTCGCGCCGAGCGCCGAGTATTCGCGCTCGGGCAGCGTCAGTTCGAACTGGCTCACAGGCACGTCGGGCACGCTCTTGAACGTCGAGGCGATCACGTCCGTCTTTTCATTGACGAACGTTTCACCGTGCAGGGCGATCGTGATCCCGTAGCCCTGCAGCACGATCACCAGTTCGGGGAACTTCTGGCCGCCGTAGCTGACGAAGTAGGCAGGTCCCTCGATCGGCACCGGCAAAACCGGCGTGAGCGCCTTTGCGTAGCCGACCTCGGATTCCGCCGGGCACTTGGCCGGATTTTCTTCGAACACCTTCACCAGACAGGCATGATTGAGCGTCGCCGAGCGGGTCGGCATCTGCTTGGGCAGTTCCACGTGCACCTCATGGATGTTCGCCTGCCCTTCGCCGGACTTGACGACCACGTGGAAATACGCTCCGTCGCGGCGGGTGTGCTGCGCCTTCGTGCTGGCTTCGAAGCCGGGCGTGAACGGCAGTCGCGCGCAGTTGGTGACCTGGAACGGGCTGGAAACGTTCGCGCTCATGCCTTCCGCAGAGGCGATCGTCCCCGTGACCGCCATCTTTTCGCAGCTGGTCGGGTTGAACATGAAGCCCGTCCTGTTGAGCTTCACGTTCACCGCCTTCAGCTGCAGCGGGATCCCGTCCAGCATCCTCGGCAGTTCACCGCTGACGGCGGTGATCGCCGCAGTCTGCTGGTTGATGAACAACTGGCTGCGCACGACCACGGTGCCGTTGCCGGTCGTGCCGGACAGCGTGTAGGGGCCGGCCACCGCGGGCACCACGATCGAGAGCCCGAACTGCGAGCCGCCGTAGCCTTCGGTCAGGTAGACCTTGCCGCCTTCCACGAGGAACGGGTTGGCGCCCGGCCCAGTCAGGACCTGGGCTTCGCCCAGCAGGCTTCCCGCACCGCAGGTGCCGGCGTTGGCCTGGGCTTCCTTGCACCGTTCCACGCCGGTGAGCGTCCCCAGCAGACCGGGCGGCATGTGCAGCGTGATCTGCTTGAGGAACTGATCGTGGTCCGAGCGCCCGAAGGCAAGCGTGAATTCGCCGTGGGAGCCGGCCTGGATGTTCGGCATGCCGGCCGCGAAGCTCGGATTGAACTGCGCTCCGAAGCAGTTCTGGTTGACTTCGAAGGCGCTTTCCAGATTGCTCGCCGGCAGCGCTTCGTCCCAAGAAGACATCTGCAGGCTCGAGCTCACCGATCCGCACGTGCGCGGGTTGGCCAGGACAGCGCGTTCGCCGCCGGTCAGTTTCAGATCGAATTCGCTGAACGGGAGCTGCGGGTCTTCTTCGAAGACGGTGGTGATCTGGCCGGTTTCCTGGTTGATCATCCCGCGGCCTTCCAGCTTGATCACGATCCCCGCTTCGCCGTTGCCGACGACGTTGACGAACAAGCGCACCATTTTGCCGCCTGCAGCGTCCTGCGCCGTGCACGGATCGCATTCCGGCTGGGCGAGGTACACCTGACCTTCCAACGCTTCTTCGAGCGCCGGGGTCTTGATCGTCACCTTGCCGACCTGTGATTCCCGCGGGCATTCCGCAGGTTGGGCCGCTTCCTGTGATGGATGGTCAGCGCCGTAGAACTGCACATCGCTGCAGGCTTTCAGGCCCCACGCCGCGGACGGGTTGATGACCGTGCCTTGCGGCAGCGTCAGCTTCACGCTTTTCACCGTTGGCGTTGCAGGTGTGCCGACTTCGTTGTGCTGCGGAACACGCAGATTGAAGCTGTATCCAGCCGGCCTGCCGGCTTCCAGCGTATCTGGAAGCATCGAGAAGCTCGGTTCGAACCGAAGCTCGTTGCAACCTTCAAGGGTACCCATCGGCAGCGCTTCGGAGCTCACGAATTGATTCGGGTGTTCCCACGAATCGGTTTCCATCACCGCCGTCAACGCCGACCCGCACCGCTGCGGGTTCGTCAGCAGTGGCACGACCGGCTCGCCCGAGCCCGCTCCAGAGCCGCCGAACGACCAGCCTTCAGTGAAGGCCGTGAAGTAATCGAAGTCGGGTCCTGAGCCGTTGTATTCCGCAGGCACGCCCCAGATCGTCACCGAGTTGCTCAACACGTTGGCCACCCCGCTCAACGCCGGAGCGGTCACGCGGACGCCGTAGTCGCCGTTCGAGAGCACGCTCGTGTCCAACCGCACCGGCAGATACGACGTCTCGAACCCGAACGCCACTGGCTCACCAGGCGCGGGCGCGATGTTGTACACCGGAGTCACAAACGTCAGTATGTCCGCCGCAGGACTTCGAGCGACTTCGTACTGCACCACCGCCATCCCCACCATGGTGTCGCTCGGACACACCTTGCCTCCTTGACTAAAGCGCTGCTTCTCCACAGCAGCCATCGTGCAACGGGGCATGCCCGTAACCTGTCCAACGAGGCCCGGTGGCAGGTCGAAGCGGATGTCCCGAGGCTTGGCCGCGTCCACGTTCTCTTCGCTCGTGTTCATGGCAAAAGCCGTGGTTACGCTCGGATGGGCGCCTGCCTGCGTACTCGACACCGCCGCGATCACGCTATCGGGCTGCACTCCGAATCCAGCCGGCGTGTTGCTCACTGTCAGCGGCAGTCCGGCCGACGACGACGTCGCGCCGCCCCCGCTCACTTCGACTTGATTGACGAGCTGTTCGGCGGCGCTGCCAGAGACTTCAACTTCTATGTCGACGGCCAACTGATCCCCCGGCAGGGTCGTTCCGCTGTAGGTGCAACTGACCGTGGGCGGGGCTGCGCAACTCATCCCGAAGGGAAAGCCCGCGACCGCCCACACGTCCCCGCCGGTCACGCTCTTGGCCACCACGCCTGGCGGCAGCGCATCGGTCAGCGTCACGAGGCTTCCGTTCGTCGGCGCTCCGCCAATGTTCGTGGCCACCACACGCACTTCTCCGGCGAACTGGCCTCTCGACACCTCCTTGACCGTCGCGGTACCTTCCGTGAGACCCGAGCTGTTCGCGATCAGCATCGGCACCGGCGCGTTGCTGACAAGGCCTTCGAACGTGACCGTGTACGGGCTGGTTTCTGTGAGGCCGCTGCCCTTCACCGTCCCGCTCCAGTTTGAAAATTTGCTCAGCGCGCTCTGAACTTCCGCCGCGTTCGCATCGTAGGGCAGCGGGACTGTCGTAACCTGGCCATGTTGTTCCGCCCAGCTCAGCGTGAACGTGCCGCCGGTCGCATTCACCGTCACTTCCTGCGCCTCATCGCGGGGGCTGTCCGGCACGAGATGCGTCGGATCGACCATCGACGTGATCTTCCATTGCGGCGATTCGGCCGCGCTTGCGCCGGCGACCTGTGCGCCGAGCAGCGCGACGGCGAGAATCGCTCCAATCGTCCAGATACGCATCACTTCCCCCTCCCGTTGTGCCCGTGTTGGCGACGTCGTGCCTTCTTTGCCCGCTTTCGGTTGTGGCGCTTGCGTTTGCGATGTTTGGTCGAACTGTGCCCGGCCTGTTTCGTGGCTGTCGGCGTCAGGTTCCCAGCCCCGCTGAACGTTGCGCTCGCCGGAGCGCCAAGAAGCTCGGGCATGCTGGCAGGGCCTTGACAGACCGAGCCTTCGCACGGCACCGCGCTCGACGGCGGGGTGTCACCTGGGTGTGGGACACGCGCGTCATAGACGTCATACGCGCCATCGGTGTCCTGCGGCACGAGGCCTGCGGCAGTTGAGAAGAACACGTCATTCCCATTTGCGCTGGAGTCCATGATGTAGGAGTTTTCAGAGCTGGTACCCGCGGAAATCAGGTACACCGTCCCGTTCTCCCACTCGTACACGTCACGCTTGCCGTTCGTGGCTTGCGGCACCAGCGCGTTCGGCGTGTCGAAGAACACGCGATCGCCGCTGCTGCTCATCACACGCGTGTTGATAGTCGAGTGAGCAGCGGAGAAACCCGATTCCGGTGAGTCGGCATATGACGCTTCCGCGTTCCCGCTCGGCGCCTGGCCGTGTGGTGGACACGATACGCACGAGAGTTCGCCGCCGTTCACCGAGTAGCGGTACATCTGCCAGAATCCGCCACCATCGTTGAAGCTGGCGGGGATCTGCGCGTTCGTGCCAAACACGAACACCGAACCGTCTTCGCTCGCACGCGCGTTGTCGATGTTGTGTATCTGTTCGGTTTTGGTCGCGGTCGCGGGGAACGGCAGCTGCGCGATTGTACGCACACTTCCACCGTCAGGCCCGCCCGCCCACAGCTTCAGCTCCTGGGGCGACTCTGTCTTGTCCTCAAATATGAAGTCCGTGCCGTTTGGCGCAACCGCCGCGATCGACCCGTCGACGCCCGGCAGATATGTCAACGTCCCCGTTTCCGTATCGAAGTCATACATCTTCGGTTCTTCATTGCTTGGCGCGGCGCCCGTCAGGCGATCGACGCTGAAGAAGAACGCCTGCTTGCCGTCCGGCGTCGCGTACACGTACGACGCGCTTTGCACTGCTTTTTCGTTACTTGGCACCCCCACTGGATCTTCGAACTGCATGGGCCCGTCAGGCGCCGGCCGTCCTTCCTGGCCGGGGAGCTGCGATTGCGACACGAGCACCGTCCGCTTCGAGCCATCGGGCAGCGTCTCCCGCACGTACAGCTCCCGGCGCTTCGCTCGTGCAGTCTTTGAGTTCCGCGCACACTGCTTGATTGCTCACCGAGGAAGCTCTCGGATCCGGGCTGACGAAGAACGCCTTCGTGCCGTCTTCGGAGACCTGGTTGTTGTAGTAGTCGGGCATGGTCCCTTCATACCCGAAGCCACCCCTTGTGATGTGAGGCGGCACCGCACCCCATTCGCTCACCCCGCCGTTCGGCAACACGCCCGCAGGGCTGAGCACGCCGTCGTGCCATTCGTAGAAGCCCCAAGGTTCGTTGCTTTCGCCCTTAGCCTGACCGATGTGCTTGACCCGCGATTCATCCTCGGGCACGAGCGTTCCGACGGTCGAGAAGTAGACCGTGCTCAGATCTGCCGAGGCTCCGTCGATCAAGTAGGTGCCGAAGTACATGTGCCCCGGAGCAGGGAACGGGTTGCTGATCGACGGCTTGCCAAGCCAGGATGGTTCTGCGCCTGGGGCTTCGGCGAGGAAGATGTTCACCGAGCTTTCCAGACCGAGCGGCTCTTCCCGGCTGTACTCGGCGTGTTCTGCCATGAACAAGAATTTTGAGAAGGAATCGGACGGGATCACTTGCTCCGGACCCCAGATAGCTGCTTCTCCGGCGAGCACGGGTGATACTGCCGACTGCGTGCTCCATCCGGTGGATGTGCGCGTCGCCACGTCGTATCCCGTGACCGACGAGTCGGCGGTGCCCATTGCGCCGGTGGCCTCGAACAGAAGCGAGTTGCCGTTTTCGGCGGCGACGCTGCTGCCGTCTTCGACTTCGGCGCCGAGGAGTCCTTCGTTCGGGTACACCTGGTTGCCGTTCTTGTCTGCAGGGGAGACCAGTTCGTAGTGGCGACCGTCTGGAAGGCCGGGCGTGCCGGCGACCGTGTTCTCTCCCACTGTGAACTGCGCTTCAGGGCCAAAGCTTTCGCCCGCCGCATTCTTCGCGACGACACGAAAGTCGTAAACCTTGCCGATCGTCAAGCCGGCGACAGTCGCCGATACGGATACCGGCGCCTTGACCACGGCGCCCAGGCTTGCTGGTGATGCCGGCACGCCGACGCAGTGACCAGTCGTACACGGTTCGATTCCGTACTGGAATTGGTAGGTTGTCGCCGAGAATTGTGGGTTGACGGTCGCATGCATCGTCACTTCCGGCACTTCGACGGCGCCCGCAGCGTTCTCGGCGCCTACGGTCGGCGCCAACTTGGGCGGCGCTCCGAACGTCGATTCCATCGCCGCAAGCGATCCAAACATTGCAAGTCCTTCGCCGTTGCCGACATACACCGCGCCGATGCTGTTGACCGCAATGCCGTCTTCAGCCAGGAGGAGCTTCCCAGGTTCGCTGTCCGCGAGTTCGGCGGGGGCTGCGCTTGGACTGCTGACTTCGTACTCGAGCAGGCGCGGGGACGTACTGTAGTCGCCGACGAACAGGTGCCCGGCGCCGTCTACCGCGAGGGCTCTCACGTCCGTGCTTGTGGCATCGTAGACGTTGCCCGACACCGCTCCTCCGGGTTCCAGCTCGTGAACACCTGCGACTCCACCGGGCTCACCGAAGAACACATCGCCGGCCGCGTCAACCGCTATCGCTTCCACGGTGCCGGTCGCAGAGAGCGAGCTCAGCGAGTCTTCGCCGACCTTATGCCCTTCGCCGTCAAAGACGCGGATGCGACCCTTGTCGCCTACGTAAAGGTGTTCCGCCGGCCCGCCGACAGCGATAGCGTCGTGTCCGATTTCTCCTGAGAATTTCGCCTGGACCGCCGCCTCCATTTTCACCGGGCTGACATTCGTCGTGAGATGCCGCAGTGCAAAGATCTTCTTCTTCTTCAGTGACCGTCACAGGTTCAGATTTTTCTTCCTCTTTCTTACGCAGTTCGACCTTGGTCCTGTTGACGTGGTTGCCGATCGTCCAGACGAAGCTGCCACTCTTTGCGAACTTTTCGACGCGTCCCTCTTTTCTACTGCCGATCACGTAGATCGCGCCCGTGCTCTGTTCGATGGCCACACCATGCGGGTTTTCGATGGCGCCGCCAAGATCTTCGCCGCCATGATTGTTTTCGTAGGACTTCCCTACACCGCATTCGTCACCCGAGGCAGCCGTGCAGACCTCTTCTTGCAGTTCGGTCACCGTGACCGGTTCTTTTGCCGCTTCCTCCGCCTTTCGCTTCGCGACCTCCGTCAGATCGACTTCGTGGCCGATCGCACGTATGAAGGCGCCATAGGGAGACAACTCGAGCAGACGCCCTTCGGTGCTCACGTACACGTCTCCCGTTGACAGTTCGACCCCGGCGCCGCGCGGAGACAGCGTGTTGGCTGGCACGATTTCGCTCGCAGCCACTTCCCCCAGGAAAGTCGGCGCGCTCGGCGCCGCGGCCGCCCGTGGGGACCCGCCGAGCGCGATCAGCAGCAGGTAAGCACAGAGAACGGCAGCCGCCCCGAGCGCGACAGCCGTTCCGACGCCGCGTCCCCGTGTCATTCTGGCGGCGTGGGTGCCGCCCCGCGTGCCGGAGCGCGCAGCGACCGGCGAAATGCGCCGGCCGCATGCGCTGCGAGATCCGAACAAGTTGCCTATCACCAGCATCCCCTCCTAGTCGAGTGCCGCGCTACGGGTGCGCCCATACGGGCCGCATGCCAACAAAGGCCGGTCGGCGACTGGCCGTCACAGTCGAAAACGAGTTGCGCTGCGGACCGTGGCCGATCGGCGCGTCTCACCTGCGTTCTGGTTCCCAATGCCTCTTCTCCCTCTCCACTCGAGAACTAGCCAATCGGCCTGGCTGAAACGCCCGCTCGGGCGCCAGCAATCCCACGTTCTCACAACGCACGTGGCGAGCGCAACTGGAAAAGCGGGAGCTTGACTTTCGAGATCCGCGGGCACTCTCCGGCGCCCACCGCATCACAGGCGGGGCGTCGCCCCGAATCGCCGAGCAGCAGCCTCGGCATCCGATCTCGGACCAGCCGTGGCGAGGTCCTCACCATTGCCGGGGACGCTCCAGCGGCAGCCCAGCAAGGCGCCGCGCAGCAACACGCATCCGGCAGTGCAGCCGCTCCCTATCCGCTCGTCATCACTTGACAACAAGTATACATCATGTGGCAGCTCATCCTATGGCAATAAGGAATACTGTCGGGGGAAATACGGATGCCAGGCGGTGACAGATAGTGATACTGTTGTCAACCAGTTTTTGCCGATGATTGCGCCCGCTATCGTGGTTGGCTGGATTCATCGGGTGGCGCCACAGCACGGATGCCCGGAGGGATGGGTCACAACGCGAACGGGGAGGGGCGCCGATGAGATCGAGCACACGGCAGCATCAGAACGCCAGCGACCTGACTGCGCGGCCGGCACGCAGGCGGTCGCGCAGCAAGGCGAGGCTCAGCGGTCGCGGGGAGATAAGCGTGCCGAGCAGCGCCTTCTGGCTCACGGCGGCGGCCGCGTGCGTGATCGCGCTCACCGCCTCAGTCACCGCCGGCGCCGCAAGCGGACACCCCGAGCGCTCGCAGCGGAGCATCGCGCGTCAGAGCTCTGTGAGCGTCAACGACCATGCCTCGCTTCACATGGTGAAAGCCTACGGCGAGACCCTGGTGGAGGAAGGCTATGCCAGCGGCACCCTGCCGGGACGTACGTGGGTGCGCATGGCGATCGGCTCCAAAGTGAGCGCCAGCTTCACCATATGGACCAAAGGCGGGTCGATCAACGGCCGCGGCGGCGCTTCGCTGCACAGCTCCTCCCGCTACGCAAGCTTCGGCGGCTGGCTGCTCGTCTCCGGCGGCGGCGGCCGCTTCGCCCATGCTCACGGCACGGGCAGGCTCTACGGAGTGCTGGACCGGCGCACGCACGCGGTCACCGTCAAGACGGTCGGCACCCTCTTCTACTGAGCGACCGCACGGACGAGCGCCGACCCTAGGCGATCGAGTCTCGATGTGGCGATCCCTCAGCATTGCGGCCACCCTGCTCGCCGCGCTGCTCGCAGGCAGCCTCGGAGTCGGGGCAGCGGTCGCGCCGGCCGATCAGAGCGCTCCGAGCATCGCCTTCAAAGCCTCCTTCGCGCCCGAGCGTTTGGGCGCAAGCACGACGATCGGCATCGGATTTCGGGTGCAAAGCCCACCGGGCACCCCGCCCGTCCCGCTGACGGGGATGCGCGTGCTGCTGCCGCGCGGGCTGAGCATCACCAACAGCGAACTGGGACTCGAAACCTGTCACGCAGCCATCCTCGAAGCGCAAGGACCGGCGGGCTGCCCGCCCGACTCGCAGATCGGGCACGGGCAGGCAACGGCGGTGTTGCCGTTCGGTCCCCAGTTGGTGTCCGAGCGCGTCGCGATCACGCTGTTCGCGGGGCCGTGGCAGGAAGAGCATCAGACGCTGCTGGTCTACGTGAGCGGGGAACACCCGGCGCTGACCGACGTCGTCTTTCCGGGGCTTGCATTGCCGGCTTCGGGATCCTTCGGCTCGCTGATAGAAGCGAAGATGCCCCCGGTGCCGGGACTGGCGGGCGGGCCGGATGTCGCGGTCGTGCAGTTCGCCACGACGATCGGCCCGAACGGCATCCTCTACCACGAACGGGTGCACGGCAGGCTGATCAGCTTCCATCCGGAGGGCGCCGTTCTGCCCAGCCGATGCCCGCGCGGCGGGTTCCCCTTCCTGCTCCAGCTGAGCTTCCTCGGCGGCGCGCAGGCCAGCGCCCGCAGCGCGGTGAGCTGTCCCCGCCCGCGCCGACGCTGAGAATGCCGGGCGGCATGACAGCGCTCGAAGCTGCGTCGCACTGGCCGCGGCTCGATGCGAGTGCAACAATGCGCATATGAGCGAAGGCATCGACGCCGACGGGCTCATAGGGCGCCTGTTCGATGCGTTCAACCGCAGAGACCTCGAGGCGGCGCTCGCAGACCTGCACGAGAACGTCGTCTTCGAACCGATCTCCGGCCTGCTGCTCAACGACGGCCGGCCCTACGTGGGCCACGAGGGGATGCGCCTCTACTTCGAGCACGTCTCCGAGCACTGGCGCGAGCTGCAGGTGAACCCGATCCAGATCCGCACCGCCGGCCTGGCGGTTGTCGCCCTGGGACAGACCAGCGGCCGGGGAGCGGGCGGCCGGCTGGACGCGGTCCCCACGACCTGGGTCTTCAAGTTCAGGGACGGCCTGGTGGCCCAGATCCAAATCTTCTCCGACGAGCGGCTGGCCAGGCGGGCGCTCGCAGCAGAGCAGGACGCGGCCGGCCGGCTCAGCCCGCGATCGTGACGAGCGTCCCGATCGGCATGTAGGGCCAGACTTCGGCGGAGGCCTGCAGCGGCAGCTCCACGCACCCGAGGCTCTGCGGGCTGCCGAAGGAGGCGCGATCGAAGTTGTGCACCGCGTCGCCGCCGTTGAAGTAGCTGATCCACTTGATCCCTTCGTCGCGGTAATGGGATCCGTCCGGGTTGGTGCCTTCCATCGTGCCTTCCGGGATGTGCTCGAAGACCGGGAAGGTGCCGAGTTCGGTTTCCGCTCCCGCGATCCCGGTGTTGGCAGGCGTGGTCAGCACTGTCCTGCCGTCGTGCCAGAGAGTCAGCGTCTCCGGGATTTCGCGGTGCACGTAGACGTAGGTGTAGCCGCCCGTATGCTGCCGGCCGGCGAGCGCCGCGCCGATCAGCGCCTGCCAGACCTGGCGCCCGGCGATGCCGTCGGTCGTCATGTCGTGTTCGTGCTCGAACATCATCACCGCCCCCTTTGTGACGACGTTGGCTTCGCCTTCGCTCCAAAGCCCCTTCAGCGCGGCGGGCGTGCTCGCGTAGCGCCACGTGAAGCGGCCCGCCGGCGGCTGCACCGCTGCCTGCACCTGCGCCGCGGGCGTCCTTCGCACTTCGCCGCCGGACGGGCTCCATTCCAGCGGGAGGTATCCCGCCTGCGCGAGCAGCTGCTGCAGGCGCAGCGTGGAGCCGCCGGGCACGGTCCATTCCAGCTGACTGACGCTGCGCGCCGCTTCGCCGGCGGGACCGGTGGCCTCGATCGCGTGGGGAAGGCTCATGTGGAGCTCGGCTTGCCAGCGCGGCGCCATAGCCGGATGGCGTGAACGCGAGCGTGTGGCTGTCAGCTTCGCGCCAGCGTCCGGGCGTGTTCGGCGAGAGCCGGGGCCGCTGCGAGCCGAACACTTCCGCGACGGGCTTTGAGAACGTCAGCTCGATCTGGCCCGCCGGAGAGATGCGCGAGCCCGGCGCCGGGCTCACGACCATCATCGACCCCGCAGAGGCGGGAAACCACGCCACCCTCACCGGCCGCCCGAGCCGCTCCCAGGAGCGCGCCGCGAGCGCTACGAGCGCCGAGCCTGTGTCCGTGCGGTACCCGAGGCTCACCGAGTCGGCCGCCTGGAGCAGCGTGCGCCGCGTCGGATCGCCGCCGTTGCTGTAGGCGACCGCGGCCACCGGCATGTCGAAGCGCACGCGCGGCGCCGACCCTGGGGCGACCGTCAGCCACCGGCTGCTCACCTGCGCGACCGGCGCCTGCACTGTCAGATGTTGACGGCTCGTGGACCCGAGCGCCCAACCGTCGAAGCCCGGGCGCGCGACGACCGCTTCGATGCTCACCCGCTCCCCCGGCGTGAGCTTCACGCGCGGGGTCAGCCTGCCTTCCTTCACCGAGAGCGGAATCGCCCTGCCGCGCGGCCCGTACGCATGCACGCTCCGGATCGTGCCGCCGAACGGCCCGACGCTGATCTGCGCAAGCGCGGTCGAGTCGCTTGCAAGCGAGGCCCCCGACCAAACGACCACCGCGACCACGACCACCAGCACGACCAGGCCAAGCGTGCCCGCTATGCCCAGCCACAGGCGCCGAGACGATCCGGCCTGCGAACGCCCGCGCATCCGCGATCTGCCCATCCTCGCCATGTGCACAGCATAAAAGCCCGGATGACGGAATCGCGTCGGTCCGTCGGCAGACCCGTAACCGTCAGGGACCCAGAGCCGCAATCGAGGTGACCAGCACCCCGTCCGGGCGGGTGTAGGTCGGGCTGTCAGCCACGATCACGAGCAGCGCACCGCAGGCTGCGTTCACTTCCGCCGTGGACAGCACTGCTGCTATAGGGATCGTACTCATATTGAAAACGGGATCGTACCCCAACCGGGGCCTGCTGACCGTACCAGCCAACTGGTACACTAGCCTCGTGCCAAAGACCACACCCCGCATCCAGGTGACGCTCGATCCCGAGCTCGACGCTGCCGTTGAGGAGTTTGGTGGCAGCAAGCCGCGCTCGCGCGCGGTGCGCGACCTGGCACTGCGCGGGGCAGAAGCGTTCCGCGCTGAGCAGAACCAGCGTGAGGCGGCGCTCGAGTTCCTGCGAGCACTCGACTCGGGCGAGGACGACGGATACGACTTCGCGGTGTCCGAGCGGCTCCATGCAGAACGCCGTTGAGCCGTACGGCTCAGGCTCCCCGCTCGTGTTCGACACATCTGCGTGGAACCGCCGCACCGATCCAGCCGTGCTACCACGATGGGCGGCGACCCGCGACGCCGATCTGCTGGCCGTCTGTCCGGTGGTGGCACTCGAGCTGCTGGCCGCCGCGCGCAACGAGGACGCGTTCCGCAGGCTTGACCACGCACTCGCAGCGCTGACGTCGGCCCCGGTTACGCGCAGCGCCGGCACGGCCGCCATCGGCGCCTCTCGCGACCTGCGCGGCGAGCGACGCATCCCTGCCGCCGACTACCTGATCGCCGCCGCGGCCGCCGAGCGCGGCGCCTCAGTGCTGCACTATGACCACCACTTCGACGCGCTCTGCCGCGTGCTCGGGATCGAAAGTGTGTGGGTGGCTGAGCCGGGGTCGATCGACTGAGCGGAAGGCACCTGGGTCCGGGCCAGATCAAGCGCCCTGCGAAAGCCGCTCCGGCTCGCCGATCTGCCCTGGATCGATCACCGGGGCCGATACCGGCAGCGGCAGCGGAGCGCGATCGGGATCCGACAGCTCGCTTGAGAGCTCGCGAGAGGAGCGGCGGCGGTCGGCGAACCCCATGTAGAGCACCAGCTCCCAGTTGGAGACCGCCTGCCCCTCCGGATCGGCGGCCGGTCCACGGGTGCGCGCCGGCGTCGCGTTGTAGCTCTGCGGCTTGTAGAGCCAGGAGAGCACGTTGGTCCAGATGTCGACGAGCGAGTTGCGCAGGCCGATGAACGCGACGATCGCGTAGGCGCCGAGCAGGCCGTTGATCGCGGCGAAGATCGCGTTCGACCAGAAGTCCCCTGTCCCACGCGAGCCTGAAGGTGTAGACCGAGAAGCCGACCAGCGCGTACGGGAGCACGACGTAGGCGAACGCCGGGATCGTGCGGTTGCGCACCTTCGGCGTGCGCATGAATTTGCCCTTCGCGCCGGTCAGCGCCTGGACGATCGAGCTGAGGCTGCCCGCCAGGTTGACCGGCAGCAGCAGCAGGTTGAACCCGTAGATGCGGGCCGCGTCGAAGTCGCTTGTAGCCGCAGTAGTGAAGGTCGACGCCATCGCCAGGAAGTAGGGCGACCGCGACCGCGTAGGTAAGCGGCGAGATCAGGTGTCCGCTGAACGGGAATGACCATCAGGCACAGCACGAACAGCGAGCTCCAGAAGATCGAGGCCATGTAGTTCATCCGCAGCAGCAGCTCGCCGATGCTGGTGCGCTCTTCGCGCTTGCGGCGCCGCGCACCGCGCGCCACAGCTTGGGCATGATCAGCAGGCCGCCGTTGGCCCAGCGGTGGCGCTGGATGCAGAGCGAGCCGAAGTCGGGCGGCGTCGCGCTGTAGGCGAGGCGCTCGTTGATAGTTGTAGCAGCGTCCAGCCGCGGGCGGCGAGGTCGATCGTCGACTCGGTGTCCTCGATCACCGTGCGGTCGGAGATGTAGCGGCGGATCTTGGAACTGGCCCTTGTACTCGATCTCCTCGATGTCGTCGAGGGCGCGTTTGCGCAGGATCGCGTTGGCCCCGACCCAGAAGGTGGCGAGTGGTAGGTCATCCCCTGGTGGATGATGTGCTGCAGGTCGGTGGTCGCGCCGGCGATCCGCTCGAGCCGCGTCGCGGCGCCGGGGAAGGCGCTGTAGGGCGACTGGGCCACGGCGACTGTCGCTGTGCTCCTCGCCGCTCGAGCAGGTGCACCAGCCGCAGGCAGTACTCCGGCATGATCACGCTGTCGGCGTCGATCGTCAGCACGTAGTCGCATTCCGGCACGACCAGGTCGGGCGGTGGCTCGCCGGCTGGCAACAGGTTCAGCCCCGCCGGGGTCTGCGACCTCGCGGTAGCGCCGCCCATCAGCCCGATGTAGCTGTTCAGGTTCATCGCCTTGTTCGCCTCGGCCGAGAGCGAGGCGTAGCGCTTGCGCTGGAAGCTCGAGACCTCGCGCGGAAGGTCCAGGCGAGGCGGCGGTAGAGCTGCGCGAGGCGCGCCGGTCGCCGATCTTGCTCCGGCTCGCTGTCGGCGGCGGCGCGCAGGGCCGGCCGGTCAGCGCCAGGTCGGCGGAGAGTCTGCCGAGCACGTGGTTGGTGAAGAAGCCTCGTTGTGGTCGGAGACGTGGTACTGCTCGGCCGAGCGAGCGGATCCAGCGCGGCCGCGTATTCGTACTCGCCGGCGAGCGCGAGGAGATCGTCGCAGCGGTCGTCGGCTGCGATCGGGATCGACCGTGGACTCGAAGCGCTCCAGCACCAGGTCGAAGCGGCGGCGCGGCTCGGAGAGCAGCCGCTCGACTTCGGCGGGCAGCGCCAGCGCGCTGTCGAGCAGCCGTGCGGCCCGGCGTAGCGCGGGTTCGGCGGGTCGTCGATCAGCAGCACGACGCGCAGGTCCGGGTACTCCTGCAGCGCGGTCGAGAGCAGCGTCATCAGGATCACGCCCGGCTCCTCCTGGTAGGAGGGCACCAGCGCGGTGACGGCTCGGCCGGCGGTCGGCGAAGAACTCGTCGAGCATCGCCCGCGGCATCCGGCGGTGCTGCTTCGGGCGCGGTAGTAGAAGCCGAGCCGCCCGAACAGGTAGGCGGTCGCCGAGGCGGCGAGCAGGCTGACCGCGACCAGGAAGCCGACCGTCTCGAGTCAGGCTGGCATGACCGGCGACGCCTTCGATCACCTGGCCGTTGAGCGACGGTGACGACGAGCGCCACCCAGGCGGCGACGGTGAGGACGACGGCGGCGCGGCCGAACGCCATCGTCCAGTCGCCGGCGATCGCGCGGCACCGCTGGCATCGGATCGTCGTGCGAGTCGGCGCCCCACTGGCGCCGGATGCCGGGCTCGCCTGGCTTCTTGCGGCGCAGGAGGGCCATCATCCCGGCACCTCGCTTCGCTGCCGGAGCTCGGCCGGCTCGCCGGGGTACTTGAAGAGCGGTTCCCAGGGGGCGCTCGGGTTGGCGGGCAGTTCCGCCAGCGGCTGTTCGCCGTGGGTGTACCAGCGGGCCCGGTAGGGCAGCCCCTCGAAGGTGACCCGGTCGCCCTGGTGATAGACGGCACTCGCCGACCAGCGGGCAAGCCTGCCCGAGGTCGAGCAGCACCAGCTTCGGCGCATTGCTGCCGGCCGGCACCGGGCCGATCGGCTGCCAGGGACCGTTGGGCGAGTCGGCCGCCGCGGAGCCGGGCGGGGTGCCCTGGGTCCACCAGCTCGCTTGATAGATCTCACCCTGCCAGACGACCTTGTAGCCGTTGCCGTAGGCGGCGGTCGATCGCCAGATCGGGTATGGGCTGGTGGCCGGATCGTCGGTTGAAGTCGGTACAGGCTGGCTGCGCAGCTAGAGGTATTACCATTCGCTTCGCTCTGCGGGCGCGCGGTCTTCGTGCCCTTCAGCGCGCCGAAGATGCGGGTGAACTGCAGCGAGCTCTGCATGACGCCGCTGCAGGTGTTGGAGAGAACACCGGTCTGGGGGAACGCCCCGCCGCACTCGGAGTCGCGGTTCAGCGACCAGGCCGAGACCCGCGGAATCCCGTGAGCGTTGACGAAAGCGGCGAGCTCGTGGGCATCATGGGTGGTGAGGCGCTGATCTGAGATGTCGTTGACGCCGAGCATCACCGTCACGCCGACGTGGCCCCATGCGGCCGCGGCGCCGCTTGGCAGCCCCGCCGCACGCCAGAGCGACTGCACCTGCGCATGGGTGGCGTAGAGCGCGCGTTCGATCGTGCCCACCATGTCATTGGCTGCGCCTTCATCTGGCCCGAAGTCCATCGCCATCGCGTTGACGCCGGCGAGCCTGACGTGCGCGGCAAGCATCGACCGGACCGCCGCGATCCCTTCAGCGGTCAGCCCTACGCCCGAGACCGGCAGGGTCATCCAGACGGCAAGCGGCGCGTGGCGGGCTGCCATCTGCCGCTGCACAGCGGCGATCGCCTGCGCGCGGCGCGCGTCGGCCGCCGTGTCGGCCAGGGTCTGCCCCTCGAGGTCGAGGTCGATCGCGCTGGCGTGGTAGCGGTCGATCGGGGCCATGTACGCTTGCAGCAGCTTGCTCGGGTCGGTGCAGTCCGACCGCCAGCTCGCTGTTGTCGCGACCTCCGTAGGAGACCATCACGTTGCCCCCCTGGTTGCGCAGCTGGGCCGTGCGAGCGTCGAGGTCGAGCGCCTGCTCAGCCTGTTCGAGCGTGTAGTAGCCGCCCCATGAGGGCGTGCACGCCTGCGAGGGATCGCTGACGATAAACGCGAGGTAGACGCCGGCGACCGGGTTGGCGGAGGGCAGCTGAAACGGGTAGATCGGCGTCTGGGTCACATCGACGTAGGGCGCGTAGACCGGCACGGCGCTCGAGCGCGCCTGCGCGGCCGAGGTCCCGTCGCTGATCAGCCTCCAACCGCCGAAGGCAAGCCCCGCGAGCACGACCACCAGCACCGCGACGCGGATCGGCGAGATCTCCGGTGACGGGGGCGCCAGCGGCGCCGGGTCTCCCCGGCCGCGTGCCGAGGGCTGCTGTTGCTCGATCGTGGTCATGGGAACGGAGCCGACACCGCGCTGCAACGCCGACACCGGGAAGATCGGCAGACGATGGCGGCGCCTTGAACCCACCTGTCACTTGCAGCACACGACTCGCGCGGCGACACAGATATCTCGCCGGCGATGGTCGCCGGCTGGTCCTAGTTGGAGAACGACGCGCGCAGCGGATGCCCTTCAAGTCGTCGTTGAATGCCACGACGCGGCACTACTTCCCAAGGGGTGAGCGAGGGGACTCGAACCCCCGACCGCCTGGACCACAACCAGGAGCTCTACCAGCTGAGCTACGCCCACCAAGTCGGCTGATGGGAGTCTAGCGAGCGCCCGCGCCGCCGCTCAGGCGCGGCGGATCCAGAGCGCGTCCGGCCCCGACTCCAGCGTCCAGGAGTCGATCGAGGCCAGCGCCGCGTCGAGATCGGCCTCCTGCACCCCCCGGCCCTCCGGCTCGCCGGCGCGAGCGAGACGCACGAGCCGCGAGCGCACAAGCGAGGCGACCGCACCGCGCGCGAGGTCGAGCGCGACCCCGAGGGGCATCTGCGGATGACGCTCGGCCGCGACCCTCCACGCCGAGGTGAGCAACATCGGCGTCTCGCCGAGCCCGCGCAGAAGCTCGAGCCCAAGCGCGTCCGCGAGCACGGCCGCGTCCGCCGCGGCGATCCGAGCCGGCGCGGCGGCCTGGGCAATCGCTCCTTCGCCAGCCGACGAGGACCCCTCCGCCACCACCGCGGCCTCGGCTGCCGCGGCAGACGCCGCGACCAACGCCTCCCTGACGCCCGCCATCACGCGGGTGGTGACGTCGGCGCCGTCGCGTGCGGCGATCGACCACCCGCGCCCCATCGTCAGTCGGCCGACCGGGATCTCGGGGCCTTCGAGCACGAGGATCGACGCGGTCGAAGGCTTCCAAGCGCGATCGCCCATCTCGATCTGCTCGCCCCTCACCCACGGCTCCAGCATGGTGGCCCGCAACTCCTGCTCGCCGAGGTTGAACCTGTGCAGACGGTGAGGGGCTTGGCGCAACTCGATGTGGAACATCGCCAAAGGCTCGCAGATGTGCGCGATCATCGGCATCCAAGCGCTTGGATCGAGCGCTCGATGCCCGCAGACGCTTGACATCGCTGGGGTCGCTGCCGATGAGATGCCATGTCCATCGGGCACACGATCAAACGAGCGCTGAGCAGAGTCTTACTCGGCCTGCCCCACCCCTCGCGCAGCGGCCGCCTGACCGCGCGCTGGAGCCAGCGCTTCGGCGCCTGGTGGGCGGGCCATCCGAGGCTGCTGCGGGGATTCGCGCTGCTCGCGCTCTGCTGGAGCGCCGGCTATCTCACGTGGCGAATCGGCTTCAGCTCCCGCGGGGCCGAGCCCGTGCTCTGGGGCGCCCTGCTTCTCGCCGAGCTCTATGGCGTGTGGAACCTGGCGAGCCTGACGTGGATGACCTGGGAGATCCGCCCCGGCCCGGCGGCGCTCGGATCGGCGAGCGGCGCCCCCGCGGACCCGACGCCCCAGAGCGTCGACATCTACATCTGCACCTACGACGAGCCGCTGCACGTGCTGGAGGCGACGCTTGCGGGGTGCGCGCTGCTGCCCGAGCCGCACACCACCTATCTGCTCGACGACGGTCAGCGCCAGGAGGTGGCGCAGCTGGCAGCGCAGTGGGACGCGATCTGGGTCACCCGCCCCGACAAATCCCACGCCAAGGCCGGCAACATCAACCATGCGCTGCCGCTGACCGGCGGTGAGCTCGTGCTGATGCTCGACGCCGACCACGTGCCGATGCCCGACGCGCTGCGCACCCTCTGCGCGCCGTTCGCGGACCCGAAGGTGGCGCTCGTCCAGAGCCCGCACGACTTCTCAAACCACGACTCGATCCAGCACTACGGGCTCGGCCGCCACGAGCAGTCGCTGTTCTTCTCGGTGATCTGCCCCGGCAAGGACCGCCACGGCGCCTCCTTCTGGTGCGGCTCGGCCGCCGTGATCCGCCGCCGGGCGCTGCTGGAAGTGGGCGGAGTGGCGACCGAGACGATCGCCGAGGACTTTCACACCACGATCAAGCTGCATCGCGCCGGCTGGAGGAGCGTGTATGAGCCGCGCACCGTCGTGCAGGGGCTCGCGCCCCACGACCTGGCCTCCTACCTGCTCCAGCGCGACCGCTGGGCGCGCGGCAACCTGGCGGTCTTCACCACGTCGGAGAGCCCGCTGCGCGCCCGCGAGCTGAGCCGGGCGCAGCGGCTGAGCTACTTCTCGAGCCTGACCGGCTACCTCGCCGGCCCGATGCGACTGCTGCTGCTCAGCGTCCTGATCACGGTGCTGTGGAGCGCCGCGCTGCCGCTGCGGATCGCGCCACTCGCGCTGGCAGCCCTGTGGGCGCCGGCGACACTGCTCGGCATCCTCGCCGGCACGGCGATCTGCCGCGGCGTGCAGAGCGCCGCCGAGACCTGCCACTTCGAGCTCTGCACCGCCGAGATCTTCACCCGTGCGCTGCGCTGCGCCTTGCGGCCCGGACGCACGCACTTCCGTGTCACCCCCAAGGAGGGCGTCGACCACGGCGGCTGGCAGTCGCTTCGCCAGTTCCGAGCGATCCTCGCGATCGCCGTGCTGCTGAGCCTCGGCATCGTGCTGCGCCTCGCGCAGGACTTCGGCGTGGGCTTCCTGCCGCCGATGCCGGGCTTTGCCGCATGGTTCGTGCCGCTGCTCGGCGTGATCGAGCTGCGGCGCGTGCTGCGAACCCTGGTCGTGGCCGGCCGCAGGCGGCAGCTGCGAACCGAGTACCGCACGCCGCTGGAGGTCTCCGCGTTCGTGGAGCCGCTGCACGCCTTCGAGGCCGGCGCGCCGACCGAGATGCTGCTGCTCGCCAAGGTCCACGACGTGACCACCACCGGCCTCGGCTTCGAGATGGACGCACCGCTGCCGGATGACAGCTTCGTGCGGCTCTCACTGCACCTGCCGGGCGTACACGAGGACGAGTCGACCCCGATCTCCGTGCAAGCGCAGGTGCGCTCCTGCCACCGCACGCAGGACGGCTGGCGCGTCGGCGCGACGATCGCCTCCGCCGACCGGCATGCCAAGCGCAGCATCGTGGAGTACTGCCACGTGGTCTGGCCCTACCGCAGGCTGCTCGGTCAGGCGCCGTCGCTGCCGAGGACCGCGCCGGCGCCCGCGCCGATCCGCTCGGCAGCCACGCCAAGCCGCGAGCGCATGACCGACACCGCCTCCGGATTGCTGTCGATCAGCACGTAGCGGCGCCCGGCCTCTGCCGCCGCCGCGCCGAGGGTGCCGCTGCCGGCGAAGAAATCCAGGCACCAGTCCCCCGGCCGGCTGGAGGCCAGCACGATCCTGCGCAGCACCCCCAGCGGCTTCTGCGTGGGATAGCCGGTCTTCTCGGAGCCGTTGGTCGGCACGATCGTGTGCCACCACACATCGGTGGGCAGCTTGCCTTTGGCCGCCTTCTCCGGCGTGACCAGGCCGGGCGCCATGTAGGGCTCGCGGTCGACCGCCTCGCTGTCGAAGTGGTAGCGCGCCGGGTCCTTGACGTAGACGAGGATCGTGTCGTGCTTGGCCGGCCAGCGCCGCTTGGAGCGGCCGCCGTAGTCGTAAGCCCAGACGATCTCGTTCAGGAAGCACTCCCGGCCGAAGATGCCGTCCAGCAGCAGCTTGCAGTAGTGCGCCTCCCGGTAGTCGATGTGGAAGTAGAGCGTCCCCTGCTCGGCCAGCAGCCTGTGGGCTTGGCGCAGGCGCGGGTCCAGGAAGGCGAGGTAGTCGTCGTAGGCGTCCTCGTAGAGATGCTGCGCCAGCTGCTCGCTGCGGTAGCGGCGACCCTGGAAGCCGACCCGATCGCCGTCGGCATCTGCGACCGTGCGCAGCGTCACCCGCCGGCGCGCGACGCCGGTGTTGAAGGGCGGGTCGATGTAGATCAGCTGGAAGCAGCCGTCGGCGAAGCTCCTCCAGCAGATCGAGGTTCTCGCCGAGCAGGATCTCGTCGTGCTCGGGAACGCGCCTGCCCACACTCACGCAACCGCCTTCAAGCGCCGGTAGGGAGCGCCGCGCAGCTCGCGCACGACCGCGTCGAGCACTCCCTCCTCATCCAGCTGTCGCCCGTCGGTGATCGCGCCGATGACGGCGCGCTTTCGCTCCAGCAGCGTCGCGATCGTCTCGTCGATCGTCCCCGCCGCAAGCAGGTAGGCGGCGTTGACGGCGTCCTGCTGGCCGATCCGGTGACAGCGGTCCTCGGCCTGCTCGAGCTTGGCCGGCGTCCAGTCGAGCTCCAGGAAGGCGACGTTGGAGGAGCGCGTAAGCGTAAGTCCGTGCCCGGCCAGCTCGATCGAGCAGACGATCAACTGGTTGGAGATGCCACCCGCGCCGTCGGGCTCCTGGAAGGCGGACACGGCGGCATCCCTGGCGACGTGGCTGTCGGCGCCGAGCACGTGCAGCGCGTTCGGAAAGCGCTCGACCACCGCCTGCTGGATCTTGCGGTGCCTGGCGAAGACGACCAGGCGCTCGCCCGAGGCCAGGAAGTCGTGGATCCAGGCAAGCGCCGCGTGCAGCTTGCCCTCGGCCGCGAGCAGCTTCAGCGCGTTCAGCCGCACCAGCCGCTCGGCCCGCAGCGCCGCGGCGACCTTCGCGTCGAGCTCGCGCAGATCGATCGGCTGGGTGCGAAGCCAGGCGATCACATCGCGCTCGGCCAGCCGGTACTCCGACTCGTTGTCGAGCTCGACCGGGACGATCGCGCGCGTCTTGGCCGGCAGCTGCGGCAGCACCTCGGACTTCAGCCGGCGCACGAAGCAGCGCGCGCGCAGGTGCCAGTGCAGCCGCAGGTTGGCGTCGGGCCCGCGGAAGCGGCGGCTGAACTGCGCGCCGGAGCCGAACTCACCCAGCCGGCCGAGGATTCGCAGCTGGGAGATCAGCTCCGCGGCCCGGTTCATCACGGGCGTTCCCGTGAGCGCCAGCACCAGCCCGTCCTTCGGCACCGCGGCAGCGAGGCGGTGGACCGCCTGCGTGCGCTTGGCCGCAGCGTTCTTGCAGTAGTGGGCCTCGTCGAGCACGAGCGCCTTCGGGCGCAGCGCCGAGAGCGCCGGCAAGCGCGCATCGAGGATGTCGTAGTTGACCACGCTGATCTCCGCCTGCGGCAGCGGCCCCGACCTCGTGCCGGAGACGATCTGGACCTCGCGAGACGGCAGCCACCGGCGAATCTCGCGCACCCAGTTGAGCTTCAGGCTGGCGGGGCAGACGACGATCGCGGGGTAGGCGCCGTCTGCCTCGATCGCCGCCAGCGCCTCGATCGTCTTGCCGAGACCCTGCTCGTCGGCGAGGAACGCGCGCCTGCGCGCGAGCAGATAGGCCACGCCGGCCCGCTGAAAGGGCTTGAGCTCCCCGCCGAGGCTCGGCGAGCTCGATCTCGGCGTCCTTGGCCTGCGAGAGCGCGACCAGCCCCGCCGCCTGCGCGTGCTCCTCGCGGATCTCCTGCAGCAGGCAGAGCGCGTCGGAGTCGACCCACGCCTCGTGCTCGGCCAGGAAGGCGTCGAGCTCGGGCACGCAGAACGGGTCGGCGTGGATCGCCGGCAGCAGCGCGTGCTCGTGGCCTCGCGGCCCGGCCTCGCCGCCCGCCGCCAGCGCACCAGGCAGCGCGGCGAATGCGAGCTGCTGGCCGGGATCGTGTCCCGGCGCGAGCACGAAGGTTGCCTCCTCGTGAACCTCGGAGAGCTCCAGCACCGAAGGCGGCGCGGGCCGCCCGTCGATGCAGCGCCGCGATGCACCGCTTGGCGGCCGGACTGATCCAGCCCTGCGATCGCGTGTCCCCCAGCTCCTGCTCGATCAGCCGCCAGCAATCGAGCGTGAGCGGCAGGCCGGCTCCGCCGGGAACGCTCGCCGCGGCATCGCGCAGCGGCGCCGGCAGGCGCGCAGTCTCGCCGAGCAGCAGGAACCCCGCCTCCTCGGCGGCGCCCGCGATATCGAGCGTGCCGCGCCAGGCCGAGGACTGCTGCACCCAGCGGCTCACGCGCCCGTCCACCTCGGCGACCTCGAGCGCGTCGATCAGCTCTGCGATCTGCACCGCGTCGGGTTCGGCCGCCGCCAGCGCGAGGCTGCCGCCCAGCGTCTCGCGCGCGTGCAGGCCCAGCCTCTCCGCCAGCTCGCGCCCGAGCGAGGCGTGCTCGGCGTCGATCACGATCCAGCGCCGCCCGGAGCGGTCGCGGCGCATCTCGACCTCGTAGGTGAGCCGGTCGCCGCCGGCGCTGGCGCCGCTCGAGTCGGCCGGCTCGGGCACGTCGCCCCTGCCGACCTCTGTCAGCGCGTGCCTTGCGTCGCGCGAGATCTTCAAAGCGCCGCCGCCGCGGGCGAGCGCGCCGACGATCGCCGCCGCCTGCTCGTCGAGCGGCATCAGGCCGCGGTCGATCAGCGGCAGCCGGTGGGCGCCGGGGTGCTCGAGCAGGGCCTCGACGACCTCGGGCGCGCGGTCTGTCGGAAAGCTCAGCCACCAGCTCTCATCCGGCCGCGCGAGATCGATCACGCACTCCTGCCAGTGCCTGCGACGGCGCAACCGCGCGAGCTCGCCCTCGAGCTCCTCGCTGACCTCGGGCTCGCAGGGCAGCCGCGCAAGCAGCTGGCCGACCGCCTCCGCGCGCTCGGGATCGAGCGGCACCCGCCAGACCCGCTGCTCGGGGTCCCAGCGCCGGCCAGGCAGCGCGCGCAGCAGCTTGCGCAGGTCGTCGTCGTAGGGAAAGCGCAGCAGCGCCTCTCCGTCCTGCAGGTAGGCGTAGAGGGCAAACGACATGAGCACTGCACGATAGGCGCTGGCGAGGATGCGACCGACGTCCCGTGCAGGCGCCGACAGCCGAGACCTCAGCCGGACGGCTCGACCGCCGGCGTGGCGGCGCTCTTGCGGTCGCGCGACTGCGCCGGCAGCAGCATCGCGACCACGAACCCACCCAGCGCCACCGCGGCCAGCATGCCCGTCGCAGCGAGGTAGCCGCCGTTGCCCGAGGCGACGGCCGAGACCAGGATCGTGCCGGCGATCGCCGTGCCGAGCGAGGACCCGAGGTTTGAGGCGCTGCGCGAAAGCCCGGAGATCTCGCCCTGCTTGGCCTCGGGGAAGCTCGACTGCACGACGTTCACCGACGGCGTCAGCATCGTGCCCACGCCGAGGCCGATCAGCACGAGCCCCGGCTCGAATGCCAGCACGCTGGAGGAGAGATGCACGAGCGCCAGCAGCAGGCCCATCCCGAGCAGCGTGACCAGGAAGCCGGCGCGGATCAGCGTCCGCTGTTCGCGCCGCTTGGCCAGCCGTTCGGCCGCAAGCGAAGAGACCAGCACCCCCGCGGTCGCGCCGGTGAAGATCAGGCCCGTGTGGATCGCGCTGTAGCCGCGCACCACCTGCAGGAACACCGAGACCACGAAGGAGAGCCCCATCAGCAGCATCCACTGCAGGTTCTGCGTCACCAGCGCAAGGTTCGCCCGGTGGCTCGCGAACACGCTCATCGAGAGCAGCGGCTCCCTGCCCTGTGCTTCGAAGCGGCGGATGTGCCAGACGAAGATCGCCAGCAGCGCCACGCCGGCGGCGATGAACGCGACGGTCAGCGCGGTGTTGGAGCCGGCCTGCAGGATCCCGACGATCAACGCCAGCATCCCGAGCGCGGAGAGCGCGCTGCCCCGCACGTCGAACGGGCGGCTGCGATCGGCCGGCGCCGGGTCGCGCAGCTTCAGGCTCAGCAGCACGATGCCGACCACGATCAGCGCCTGCAGCAGGAAGGAGGCGCGCCAGCTGATGCTCGTCGTGATCAGCCCGCCGATCAGCGGTCCCGCGGCGGCGCCCACGCCGGCCATCCCGCTGATCGCGCCGAAGGCGCGTGCGCGGGAGGTCAGATCGCCGAAGTACATCGTCGCCAGGATGTAGATCGGCGGGATCATCAGCGCCGAGCCGACGCCCTCGAAGGCCGAGTAGCCGAGGATCAGCACGCCGAGGCCGGGAGCGGCCGCCGCGATCACCGCTCCGGTGCCGTAGATCGACAGGCCCGCGATCAGGCAGCGCTTGCGGCCGAAGATGTCGGTCAGCTTGCTGCCGGGCATCATCAGCGCCGCCATGCACAGCAGGAACAGCGTGATCGCGGTCTGCACGCCGTGGACGGTCGTGTTCAGGTCCTTGCTGATCGAGTTGATCGCGACGTTCATGTTCGAGCCGGCGAAGCTAGCCACGAACTGCGTCATCGCCAGCGGCAGCAGCAGCCTGCCCGCCGCGCCCCCGGCCCGACTCTGAGCCGCGCTCGCCGCCACAGATCAGGCGGCCGCAGCCGCGCCGGCAGGCGCCGCCGCGGTCGAGATCGCGCGCGCGGCGCCGATCAGCGCCAGATGGCTGAAGGCCTGCGGGAAGTTGCCGACCTGACGTTTGCGCGCCACGTCGTACTCCTCCGCCAGCAGGCCGAGATCGTTTGCCAGCAAGAGCAGGCGCCCGAAGAGCGCCTCCGCCTGATCCACCCTGCCGTTGATCGCAAGCGCGCTCACCAGCCAAAAGGAGCAGGCCAGGAACTGGCCCTCGTCGCCGGCCAGACCGTCGTCGGTCTTGCTGGTGGAGTAGCGCGAGACGAAGCCGTCGCGACCGAGCTCGGCGGCGACCGCGTCGATCGTGCCGGTGACTCGCTCATCCTCACCGGGCAGGAAGCCGACGATCGCGATGTTCAGCACGCTCGCGTCGAGCTCTTGGGAGCCGTAGTACTGCGTGAAGGTCCGCCGCTGCGAGTCATAGCCCTGCGCGCAGACCTCGGCGTGGATCTCGTCGCGGATCTGCGTCCAGCGCTCCACGGGCGCGTCTTGCCCGAACTGCTCGGCGAGCTTGACCGCCCTGTCGAAGACCACCCAGGCCATCACCTTCGAGTAGGTGTAGTGCCGCCGCGGCCCACGCGACTCCCAGATGCCGTCGTCGGGCTCTCGCCAGATCGTCTCGACGTGTTCGATCGCCGCGCGCCAGCGCGGCCAGTAACGCGCGTGGATCGCGCCCGTCGCCTTTGCGGCCAGGTATGCGGCGCCGATCACCTCGCCGTAGACGTCGAGCTGGAACTGCTCGGAGGCGGCGTTGCCGATCCTGATCGGCTTGGAGCCTTCGTAGCCGGGCAGGTCGGGCAGCTCGAACTCGGTCAGGCGCCGCTCGCCGCCGAGTCCGTACATGATCTGGATCTTGGCCGGATCGCCGGTGCCGACCCGCATCAGGAAATCGCGGAACGCAAGGCCCTCCTCCACGTAGCCGCCCGCCAGCAGCGCCTCCAGCGTGAGCACCGAGTCGCGCAGCCAGCAGTAGCGGTAGTCCCAGTTGCGCTCACCGCCGATGTCCTCGGGCAGCGAGGTGGTCGGCGCCGCGATCACCGCCCCGGTCTGCTCGGAGGTCAGCGCCTTGAGCACCTGCAGCGAGAGCATCACCTCGTCGCGATGGGGCCCCTCGTAGGCGCAACGCGCGCACCAGGCCTGCCACCACGCCTCCGTGCGGGCGAGCGCGGAGTCGGCGTCCTCCACCGGGGGCGTGCGCTCGTAGGAGAGGTGCCAGCAGAGCGTGAAGCGCTCACGCGCGCCCGCGGGCAGCGTGAAGTCCGCGGCGATCGTGCCGCCCCGTATCTGCAGCGCCAGCGGCGTGCTGAGCCGAAACGCGTCGGGGCCAGCCGTCGCGAAGGCGCCGTCGGGCGAGGGCTCGATCCAGGGCACGATCGAGGCGTAGTCGGGGCGCAGGCAGAGCTGCATGTGCATCGGCACCTCGCCCTCCACTCCTTCGACTATCCGCATCAGCCGCGGCGGCCCTCCCGCCCGCACCGGCATGAAGTCGATCACCCGCACGGTGCCCGTGTCGGTGAGGATCTCGTTCTCGATGATCAGCGAGTCGGGCCGGTAGCGGCGGCGCGATGAGCGCACCTCGCCGGCCGGAGCCAGACGCCAGGTGCCGTGGCTCTGATCGCCGAGCAGCGCCGCAAAGCAGGACGGGGAGTCGAACCGCGGCAGGCAGAGCCAGTCGATCGACCCGTCGCGGCCCACCAGCGCGGCAGACTGCATGTCGCCTATCAGACCGTAATCCTCGATCAGCATCTGGCACCGTCCTTTCCTAGCCGCCGGACGCCGGGAGGCGCCGCCCCGGCGATCCCGAAACCGTCCCGTCCCGGCTCAGCCGAGGATGCGCGCCTTCTGCTCGGCGAGCTCCTGGTCGGTGAGCACGCCTTCCTTGTTCAGCTGCGCAAGCTGCTGCAGTCGCTCCATGTCCTCGGCACTGAGGCCATCAGCTCCCTGCGGCTGTGCGGTCGCGGACGCTGCCTGCGCTTGCGCCGGGCCTTCCTCCGCGGATCGCTCGGCATGGCGCTTGCCCATCATGTAAGCGCCGCCGCCGACGGCCGCAGCTCCTGAGCAGTGGACGACGTCTTCTCAGTGGCATCGCGCTCACCTACTCTGCGCTCTCGGGCAGATCCAGCCCGAGCGCAAGCATGATCTCCGGCGCAGCGGCGATCAGCCGTGGCCCGCCGACCTGCGGCGCGATCGCGCACAGCACACCGGTGATGTCCTTCGCCTCGACGCCTTCGGCGAGCGCGTTTGCGACCTGCCATGCGTAGGAGGCCGGCGGCGCGTCGAGCGCCACCAGAGCCGCGATCTTCGCCAGCGAGAACGCTCTGGCGTCAAGGCCGCTGTCCTCCCGGTTGATCTCCCGCAGGCCGATCGAAGCCTCCAGCAGATCGATCTCGCCGAGGGCGATCCTTTCGAGCGTGTTCTGCGTATCATTCGATACAGCTGTCATCTTCTCACCTTTCGTGAGCGCCTATTCGCACTTCGATTTGGTCGCGCTGAGGAATTCGTTGACCCCGGACCCGAGCGCGACTATCTCGGCCGGGATCTGGGAGGCAGCGCTGCTGCGCGTCTGGGGGTCGGATGCGGCCTTGACCGAGTCGGCGAATTCCTTGGCCGCGGTGGAGACCGCTTCGGTCTGCTGCGGGAATTCGCTCTTGGCCGCTTCGACGAGCCCGGTGGCGCTGCTCTGGAGCCGATGCACAGCCGCTTCGGCGCCGGAGATCCCTTCCTTTGAGAGGTCGAGGTGGCTGAGCGCGCTGACCGCGGACTTCAGTTCGCTTACCTTGGCGCAGTAGGTCGGCTTGCTCGACCCGCAGCCAGAGAGCAGCAGCACAGGCGACGCCAGTCCGACAACCAGGGCCACGAGACGGCCCCTGCTCCTGCTCGCTGCCCGGCCGGCGATTCCGTGCATCTGGCCACCCTCGCAGCCCGGACGCGAGGGTGCAACGGGGGCAAACCCCGACCCGCGTAGGTGATTTTCACGGTTACCGCCCCGACGACGAACATCTACCCTCGCATGTCTAGATGGAGCAGGCCGCGCACCCTCCACACCGATGGCTCGTCAGAAGTCTCATAGGCGTCGCGACGCTGATCGGGATCTTCGCGATCTTCGCCGTATGGGCCAACCGCCAGCTGCTCAACACCGGCGGCTGGACCTCGACCAGCACGAAGCTGATCGAAAGCCCTCCGATCCGCGAAGCGGTCTCCGGCTTTGCGACCGAAGAAATCTATGCCCACATCAACGTCACGGGCGAACTGCGCAGCGTCTTCCCGAGCGAGCTCAAGCCGCTCGCAGGCCCTGCCGCCGGCGCGCTGCGCAGCCTCGTGCAGAAGGGCGTGAACCTCGCCCTTGAACGCCCCGCCGTGCAGGAACTGTGGCGCTCGGCAAACGAAGTCGCCCACGCCGAGTTCGTGAAGCTGATCGAGAACAAAGGCAGCGTGGTCAAGACGCCCGGCGGCGGCGCGGTCGTGCTCGACCTGCGCCCGCTCGTGGCGCACGCGGCAGAACAGGTGGGGGTCCCCTCCTCCACCGTGGCCAAGCTCCCCGCCAAAGTCGCCGAAATCCAGGTCGTAAAGTCCAAAAACCTGCAGACGATGCAGACCGCGGTCAACGTGCTGCGCAACCTCGCGCTGGCGCTGCCGCTGCTGGCGCTGCTGCTCTACGGGCTGGCGATCTACCTCGCGCGTGGACGTCGGCCGCGGGTGCTGATCGAGGTCGGCGCCGCCCTGGTCTTCGCCGGCGTGATCGTCCTGATCGCCAGATCGCTGATCGGCAAAGTCGTCGTCGAATCGCTTGCCAGCACCGCCGCGATCCAGCCCGCGGCCGCGGCGGCATGGTCGATCGGCACCGGCATCCTCGTCTCGGTCGCAGGCGCAGTGATCTTCATCGGCGTGCCCGTGATCCTCACGGGCCTGATCGGAGGCCCGACGCGGCCCGCGAGGGGCCTGCGCCGCTCGATGGCCCCCTATCTGCGTGACCGCCCGGGAATCGCCTTCGGCGCGATGGGAGCGCTATTGATCATCCTGATCGCGTGGGGCCCGATCGCCGCGACGCGGAACTGGCTTGGCATCCTGATCATCATCGCGCTGGCGATGTTCGCCATCGAGATGCTGCGCAGGGAGGCGGCGCTCGAGTTCCCCGACGCGCAGATCGGACCTTCCGTGTGGCTGCAGGCGCGCATGGAGTCGTTCCGCCACCGCTTCTCCGGCGCGCAGGCAGGATTGCGCGCCGATGCTCATGCGGCCCGTCAGCGCTGGCGGCCGAACGGCCCGCCACCGCAGAGCGCCGTCCCTCCCGGCGAGCCGGCCGGCGCGCCCGGTGTACCGCCACCGGACTCCGGGGCAGTGGCGGCCGCCGCCGGTACCGCGTCCACCGCGGTCGGCCACGACCTGCCCGCGCAACTTCAGCAGGCTCGCGGCACTGCATACGGCCGGCGCGCTCACCGACGAGGAGTACACCGCCGCCAAGAAGCAGCTGATCTCCGGGATCGGCGGGTGAGGGCCTATCTCGTCAGGTCCGCACGCCCTCTGCCGAGATAGGCCCTAGGATGAGCGCGCATGCCCGCCAAGCTCTACTTCACCGACTCCGATGAGGCCAACGCGCTGATCGCCTCCGACCCGATGGCACTGCTGATCGGGTTCGCGCTCGACCAACAGGTGACGGTGCAGAAGGCATTCTCAGGGCCGCTCGCGCTCAAGCAGCGGATCGGCTCGCTCGACGCGCAGACGATCGCCTCGGCCGACCTGGAGGAGGTCTTCCGCGAGAAGCCCGCGATCCACCGCTTCCCCGGCTCGATGGCCAAGCGCGTCCATGACCTCGCCGCCCACGTGCTCGACGAGTACGACGGCGATGCGAGCCGCGTCTGGAAGGGCGTCCGCAGCTCCGATCAGCTGCGCGCCAACCTCGAAGCGCTGCCGGGCTTCGGGGAGATGAAGGTCAAGTCGCTTGCGGCAGTGCTGGCCAAGCGCTTCAGCATCAAGGCCGCGAAGAATCTCATGCCGCCCCACCCCACGCTGGGCGACGTCGACTCGCCGCAAGCGCTCATCGACTACCAGGCCGCCAAGAAGGCGCACAAGGCCGAGTGGTCGAAGATGCGCGCCGGCGGCTAGGCGAGCGACCCGCCATCGGCGGCGCCCTGGCGCTCCGGCCGGCTCACCCCTCCAGCACCACGGCCAGCCCCTGCCCCACGCCGATGCAGATCGCCGCGAGGCCGAGCCCGCCGCCGCGCGAGCGCAGCTCGCGCGCGAGACGCCCGAGGATGCGCGCGCCCGAGGCGCCCAGCGGATGTCCGACCGCGATTGCGCCGCCGCGCACGTTGAGCTTCTCCGGATCGAGGTCCGGCCAGCCGGCGAGGCAGGCCAGCGACTGTGAGGCGAACGCCTCGTTCAGCTCCACGACGTCGATCTGCTCCCATGACAGACCGGCGCGGGCCAGTGCCTTGTTGGCCGCCTCCACCGGCGCGATCCCGAACACGTCGGGGTCCACGCCGTGCACGCCCCGTGCGGCGATCCGCGCCAGCGGCTGCGCGCCGAGCCGCGCGCCAGCGGCCTCGTCTCCCAGCATCAGCATCGCGGCGCCGTCGCTCAGCGGCGAGCTGTTGCCTGCGGTCACGGTTCCGTCGGCCACGAACGCGGGCTTCAGCTTCGCGAGCTTCTCCAGCGAGGTGTCCGCGCGGATGCCCTCGTCGCGCTGCAGCTCGACGCCTGGGATCGGCACGACCTCGCTCATCGCGCCCTGCTCGTAGGCCCTGGCGGCAAGCGTGTGGCTGCGCAGCGCGAACGCGTCCTGCGCCTCCCGCGAGATCGAGTACATGCCGGCGAGCTTCTCCGCGCTTTCGCCGAGGGCGATCGTCCACTGCTTGGGCATCTGCGAGTTGACCATCCGCCATCCGAGCGCGGTGGAGTAGAGCGTCTCCGGGCCGGCGGGGAAGCCCTTTTCGGGCTTCTGCAGCACCCACGGCGCCCGCGTCATCGACTCCACCCCGCCGGCGAGGACGATCGAGGCGTCGCCGGTCTCGATCGCGCGCGCGCCCTGGATCGCGGCCTCCAGGCTCGACCCGCACAACCGATTGACGGTCACGCCCGGCACGCTCGTCGGCAGCCCCGCGAGCAGCAGCGCCATCCGCGCAACGTCGCGGTTCTCCTCCCCGGCCCCGTTTGCGTTGCCGAGGATCACGTCGTCGATCGCGCCGTGCTCGAGCTCGGGCAGACGCTCCAGCAGCGCGCGGATCGAGTGGGCGGCGAGATCGTCGGGCCGCACGCCTGCCAGGGCGCCGCCGTAGCGCCCGAAGGGCGTGCGCACAGCCTCGTAAATGTATGCAGCACTCATCTGCTCACCCGCATTCGAAGTCGGCTCCGTTCGCGCCCGGCGCGGCGAGGCGCGGCGCGAGCGGGGATTCTAGGCTGCCGAGCCCTGCGAGGCGGTCTCTTGCGCCTGCGCCAGCGAGGCACAGAGCTCCGCCTGCGCCGTGGAGTCGCTCAACGAGCGCCGCAGGCCGATGAATGCGATCGTGCCCAGCACCGCCGGCACACCGAGCTGGAAGGCACGGTAGGCGAGCGTCGCCGCGACCGCCTGGGAGAGCGGGCTCCCGTACAGCGCAAGCGCCGCGATCAGTCCCCCGTCGGTGCCTCCCACCCCGCCGGGCAGCGGGATCAGCCCGCCGAGCTGCCCGATCACGTAGGCGAAGATCAGCGGGCCGAGCGGCAGCAACGGGCCAAACGCGGCGAACCCCACGACCAGCGCCGCGATGTCGAATCCGAGGTATCCCAGAGCGCCGAGGATCGCCTGCCAGCGACCGGTGCGCAGCAGCTCGCCGGTGTCGGCGATTCCGTCTCCCACCCAGACCGCCCCGATCCTGATCTTGCCGAGCAGCCCGCCGGTCGGCTTGTGCCTGTCGATCCGACCGAGCAGCAGCGGCAGCGCCGCGGCGATCGCCGCCGAGGCGAGGGCCAGCCCGGTCATCACCGCCGTCAGGGCGACGGGAATGTCGCCCGGGAGCAGCCCCGCCAACAGCAGCGGCCCAAGCAGCGCGGCGCAGGCGAAGTTGGGGATGCTCGTCAGCACGAAGAACGCGACGCTGCGGCGACCGATGTGCTCGCTGCTCATCCCGCCCTGATGCAGCGCCCAGGCGCCGAGCGCGAGCCCGCCGGCGCCGCCGGTCGGGACCAGCACGTTCACCGCCTGCTCGGCCATCCCGAGCCTGTAGCTGAACCGCCAGCTCATACCGGGGCAGAACACGTCGCGGAAGGCGACCACGTTGCAGAGGCACGATGCGAGCTTGAGCAGGCCGATGGCCGCGAGCAGCGCGGGCTCGACATGTGAGAAGCGCGCCCGCAGCATGCCAAGGCCCGGTAGTGAGACGATCAGCACCGCGATCAGTGCGAGCGGAACCGCGAGCAGCAGCAGCCGACGCAGCAGGTGGCGAGGGCTGAGCTCGTCGGGCATCAGCGACGAGGAACGATCCCGATCCGTTCTGGGGCAAGGCACGGGCTGGATCTACCCTATCCCCCGTCCGAGCCTTCACCTGCCTTGGATCCGGCGCCGGCAGTCCGGACCATCCGCTAGCGTCCTGTCCAGTGGCGAGCAGGCGACTGGAAGCAGCACACCGATCCAGTCCGCGGCAGGCCCCCCGCCGGTTGCGGTGGCTCGCGCTCGGCGCGATCGTGCCCGTGCTGCTCGCGGCGATCCTGCTGCGCGCCGCCACCGAGCACCTTCCCTCGCTGAGCGTGCACCGCACCCTCGCCGACCAGGTCGTGCTTCCCGGCCGCGCCCCCGCGCTCGCCTGGCCACGCGAAGGCCAGGCCGCCGTGGAAGTGGAGGGCGTCGGCAGCTTCGGGACCGCGGGTGCCCAGACGCCCGTCCCGATCGCAAGCGTGGCGAAGATGATGACCGCCTATCTGACCCTGCGCGAGCATCCCCTCGCCGGCCAGAGCGGCTTCACGCTCACCGTCAGCGCGGCGGAGGCCGCCGAAGAGGAGCAGCGCGAGTCCGAAGGCCAGTCGGTCGTGCCGGTCAAGGCGGGCGAGAGCCTCACCGAGCGCCAGGCGCTGCAGGCGCTGATGCTGCCCTCCGCGAACAACGTCGCCGCGATGCTCGCGCGGTACGACGCCGGCAGCATCGAAGCGTTTCTCGCACGGATGAACGTGCAGGCCAGGGCGCTTGGCATGCGCTCCACCAACTACACCGACCCCAGCGGCTTCACCGACACCACGCTCTCCACCGCGGCCGACCAGCTCAAGCTCGCGCGCGTGGCGATGAAAGACCCCGCCTTCGCCGCGGTCGTCGCAGGGCAGACCGCCACGCTGCCGGTCGCGGGCACCGTCCGCAACTACGACGCCCTCGTCGGCGAAGAAGGCTATGTCGGCGTGAAGACCGGCTCCGACAGAGCCGCCGGCGGCTGCCTTGTGTTCGCGAAGCGGTTCACGCTGGCGGGCCGGAAGCTCACCGTGCTCGGGGTCGTGCTCGGACAGCGGGACGGGTCGTTGATCGAAGCGGCGATCGCGAGCGCACGGCAGCTTGGCGATTCGGCGGCAAATGCCGTGCGCCTGCACACGGTGCTACCGGCCGGCTCGCAGGTGCTGGCGGTCGGCTCCCCCGACGGCCGGCGCACGGTCGGGCGCACCGGCAAGGCACTCCGGGAGATCGGCTGGCCGGGTCTGCGGGTGCCGATAACGCTCAGGCTGAGCCATGTGAGCACCCAAGCTCGCGCCGGGCAGCGGCTTGCAAGCGTGCAGCTCGCGGGGCGCCTCGGGGCAGCCACGCCGGTGCTGGCCGCCGGCTCGATCGGCGCGCCGTCACTTGGATGGCGCCTGCAGCACCTGCTCTGAGCCGCGCGGGCTCAGTGGACGATCGGCCCGCTCTGCACCGCTTCGAAGTCCGATCCGGTGAGGCGCTCGAGCTCGAGCACGCTGCGTTCGTTCCAGTGCTCGCTCGGCGCCCCGGTGAGGTACCAGGGCGAGCCGTTGTCGGCCACGATCAGCCCGTAGCGCTTCAGCGCTCTGAGGATCACGAGCGCCTGCCCGGAGAATCCCTTCAGGCTGTAGCCCGCCTTCAGGCGCAGCCGCAGGCCCATCGGCGGCAGGCTCGCCTGCGAGCTGCTGGAGGCGTAATGGGTGGCAGGGTGTATGTAGCCGCGCTGCGTGCGGGGAACGGTGACGCGCAGCGCGTGGTCGATCTGGCCTGTGCGCACCTCCGGATAGCGCACCAGCAGCGGGAAGATCGGCAGCCCCGCCGCATCGGCGGAGGTCCAGCCTTCCGGCCGCAGCCGGTCGCTGCGCAGGTTGAACACCGCACCCGAGCCGGCCTTCCAGCCGTTGCGCGCGGGGTAGGCGTTGTAGAGCTCATAGAGCTTGCAGGCTCCCGCGCTGCATGACGAGCACGTGACGATCTCCGGTGGAGGAGCGTCCACCCTCGACCGGGGCGTTCGACGGCACCGGGTAGGGACCGCGGTTGGATTCTTCGGGGTATTCGGTGAAGTCGATCGGCACCTTGCGCTGGCTCGCCGGGACCACGGTGAAGGGAATCCCGTATTCCGGATCCCTCCCGAAATCGGGATGCACGTGTGCACTCAAACCGATGCTCGCGACATACTGCGCCGAGCGCGGATTGACCGGCGCATTGGCGATTTCCCGATTGAGAGGATCGCTCGCCGGAAAGATCGGGCAACCGTATTCGTGAGGTCCGCCGGGGCCGATCGAGGATCGGGCCGCGGAAGCGCTCACTGCCGCCGCGGCCGCCATGATGCAGAGCGCCGCGACCTTGCGCACACGCCTCATCCGGCCCACTCCCCCAGCAGTTCCCGCAACTGAACCGTGCTGCCGGCAACCGCATCCGCCTGCCCAAGCCCATCGGCCCCCAGCGGTCCGGTCGTGACCGCGATGCAGCGGACCCCGTCGGCATGCGCGCAGGCGATGTCGCGGTCGGTGTCGCCGATCACGACCGTGCGCTCCCGCGGATAGGGCCCGCCACCGATCAAAGCTCCGGCGCGCTCACGCGCAAGCGGCGGCAGGTCGGTGCGATCCTCGGAGTCTGAGCCGAATGCGCCCTGCCCGCCGGCGAAGAAGGACCCGAGGCCCGCGCGGTCGAGCTTCACGCGCGCGATCCCCTCCAGGTTGCCGGTGACGAGCGAAAGCACCACGTCCGGGCGCTGCCGCAGCTCTTGGAGCAGCGGCCCGATTCCCTCCACCACCCGATCGCTGAGGTCCGCAGGCGCCAGGCGCGCGTATTCGCGCAGGCACACCTCCATCACCTCCATCCTCCCCTCATCAAAGCGCTTGGCCGGCACCTCGCACAGGAGCGCGATCTCGCGCGCGATCTCCATATCGGTGCGCCCCGCGGCCGGGACCTCGGGCAGGCCGGCCGCATCGCCATCGGGCAGGCCGATCCCAAGCACCTGATGCAGCGCGATGCGCAGCGCCCGCGCATGAGCGCCGGCGCTGTTTCGCACCATCGTGCCGTCGATGTCGAAGAGCAGCAGCAGCCGGTACAGCCTAAGCTACGGCTGCGGCACGATCCGGATGTAGGGTCGCGGCGACTCCCACTCCCCGAAGATCTCCTTGGCCTGCTCGTTGGAGACCGATCCGGCGATGATCACGTCCTGCCCGGGCTGCCAGTTCGCCGGCGTCGCGACCTTGTGCTTGGCCGTGAGCTGCAGCGAGTCGATCACGCGCAGGACCTCATCGAAGTTGCGCCCGGTCGTCATCGGGTAGACGAGGATCAGCTTGATCTTCTTGTCGGGGCCGATCACGAACACGTTGCGGACCGTCTGGTTGTCGGCGGGGGTGCGCGCGCCGGCCTCCCCGGCGGTATCGGCGGGCAGCATCCCGTAGAGCTTTGAGACCTTGAAATCGGCGTCGCCGATGATCGGGTAGTTGGGGGCGTAGCCCTGCGTCTCCTCGATGTCCCGCGCCCACCGCTCGTGGTCCTCGGTCGCGTCGACCGAGAGGCCGATCACCTTCACGCCACGGCGGTCGTACTCCGGCTTGATGCTCGCCATGTAGCCAAGCTCGGTCGTGCAGACCGGGGTGAAGTCCTTGGGGTGTGAGAACAGCACCGCCCAGGAATCGCCGATCCAGTCGTGAAAGCCGATCGGGCCCTCGCTGGTCTGCGCCTGGAAGTCCGGCGCGGTGTCTCCTAGCTTCAAGCTCATGCGTGCTCCTCCTGATTGCTTTTGACGGCGGGCGGCTGCTCGCCGGAGATCATCTCATCCTCAGAGCGCAAAGGCGGGCTCCGCCCGCAGCTCCTGCTCGAGGGATTGAGCGGCCCGCTCCAGCTCGCCACCGGGGCCGACGCGATAGGCGCCGGTGCGCCGCAGCGGCGGCGAGTAGGCGTGAATCGTGATTGCCGGGACGACGCCCACGTGGCGGACGCGATGGATCGCAGTCGCCGGGACCAGCACGGTCGTTTCGGGCCCGATCGAGCGCGTGTGCGCCTCGGCGCCGAGCCGCAGCCGCTCTTCCTGCACGCACCCTTCGATCCCGAGGATCGCCGCGGCCGAGTCGTCGTGGTCGTGAAAGCCGGTGTCCTGCGCATCGCTCCAGCAGATCACCCACGCGTTGACGTCATCCGCGTCCCAGATCTGCTCGTAGTGGCGCGCCCGGCTGCTGTGCCTGACGAGGTGACGCCAGCGATCGGAGCTCGCGGCCAGCTCTGCCACGAGCCGGGTGAGCTCTGCCTCTGAAAGGCTCATGCGGCCACCGCGGCGATCCTGAACAGGGGCGCACCGTGTCGCTGGAGATGCGCCGTGGCGCTCGCGCTCGCCGGCGGATCCACGACGGGCCGGTCGGAGCCGTAGAGAAGCTGCCGCTCCCCCACGTGCCGAGCCATCATCTCGACGACGTCGGGGCCGTAGCTGGAGGTGTCGTAGAAGACGCGCTCGTCGCGCAGCTCGATCGGCGGGCCGCCGCGGGACTGCAGACGCTCGCTCAGCAGCGGCGCGCCGCCGGCAAGCATCGCGAAGATCACATTGAGGTCGGGGTGCTCGCGGCGCCCGAACGCGGCGAAGGTGAACCACGCCGCCTGCATCTGCACCACATATTCGGTCAGCGCCCGCCACCACAGCGGCTCCCTCAGGGACGTCTCCTCCTGCCACTGGCCAAGCCCCGGCCCGGGATGCACGAACAGCGGCAGCCGCCGCGCTGCGCTGCGCTGCAGCACGGGGCCAAGCTGCTCAAGCCGGTATGGCCCCGCAAGCGCCCCGGCAGGCACCGAGATGCCCACGCAGCCGCGCGCCAGCAGCTCATCCACCTGATGCGGCTCGGCGCCGTCGAGGGCGATCGGCCCCCACGCCGCAAACTCGCCCGGCAGCGCCGCCACGCCCTGCAGATGCGCGTCGATCAGCTCCAGCGCGCTCTTGCGCGGCAGCGCCTCGATCCCGATCGGGCTGGAGATCGAGATCAGTGCGAGGTCGAGACCGTTGGCGCGGACGAGCTGCGCCCGCCGCTGCGGGGCCTGCGCCTCCAAGTCGATCACCCACGGCTGCTCGCCGGCGCTGTGCAGCACGCTCAGCCCGTTGGTGCGACGGACCAGCGGCAGGGTCTCACGGGCGCCAAGCCGCGCCAGCAGCGGGGCGGTCCAGATGTGCTGATGAACGTTGACGCGCATCTCAGCCGGCCCTCCTGGCGGCCTTCTCGTTGACGGGATTTGGGAAGCAGAGCAGATCGTTCATCGGAAGCAGACTCGTAGCCGGAGGCAATAGTATACTAAATCAGTCTGCTTTATGGGGATTAGGTGGTGCGGATGCCTCCCTGTCCTCTTGCGGCACCGGATTCAGACGCCGCTCAGCCCAGCTCGAACGGCGCTCGCAGCGCGCTCAGCGCGTCGCTGTAGAGACGCTGCTTGATCGTCCTCAGCACGTCTGAGCCCTTCGCGGCCTGCGCGGCGGCCCGCTCGATCGCGCGAGCGCGCACCTGATCCTCCGGGACCGCCTCGTCCACGATCCCCGCCGCGGCGGCGTTGACTCCGCCGTAGCGGCGGCCGGTGCTCATGGCCTCATGCAACGCGGGCTGCGGCAGGCGCGCGGCGATCAGCGCGCTCATGCCGACGGTGAATGGGATGTTGATGTTGACCTCGGGCAGGCAGAAGTAGCCGCGATCGGCGCGCATCACGCGCTGGTCGTGGGCCAGCGCGAACATCGCGCCGCCGGCGAAGGTGTGACCCTGCAAGGCGGCGACCGTGGGCACGCCGATCTCCAGCACGCGCGCGAGCAGCTCGTGCATGCGCACGATGAAATCGCCGACGGCGTCGCCTTGCGTTGCGAGCCAGTCGAGATCGAGGCCCGTTCGACCAATGCTTGCCGCTCGCGGCGGTGACGAGCGCGCGCGGAGCAGGTGCCGCTTCGACCTGATCCAGGCAGTCCTCCAGCGCGTCGAAGAACTCGCCGTTGAAGCGGTTCTCGGCGTCGCCGAGATCGAGCACGAACACGTCATCTACAAGGGTCAGGGACGGCATCTGAAGGACTCCTCCTCGGGGCGGCGGCAGGGCCGGTGGATCCGATCGGTGCGCCGCAAGCGGCCCCGGCCGCAGCACGTCCGGGTCATGGCCGGGAACGACCGTGATGCCGGAATCCCTCAGCTCCCGAAGACGATCCACCGAGCGGCCCTGCGCGGAGAAGTCATCGGCGAAGGATGGAAACCGCTTGTCGTCCAACGTGGCGCTGAAGTGGCCAACGTCCGCGCCCAGGATCAGATGCTCGCCCACCATCACCGATTGGTGCCCGGGCGTGTGGCCAGGCGTCAACATCAGCGTGAGCGAACCGTCGCCGAGCAGATCGTGCTCGCCGTCCACGAGCACGAGATCGCGGTCCTCGAGCACCCGGTAATCGCGCGGATAGAAGAAGTTGCGTCGCACGGTCGCCTCGTCGTGAGCCCCCTCCCACTCGCGCCGCTGGAGAACGACCGGTACCGAGCTCGGCAGCAGCGCCAGCCCGCCCGCATGATCGAAGTGCAGATGTGTCAGCACCACCCGGGTGATCGTGCTCAGATCGACCTGCGCGGCGATATCCGCCTCCAGCTCCAGCTCGAAGAGCCCGGCTTCGGGGCGCTCGTAGTAGCCCTGCGGGTCCGCCACCGCGGATGGGTGCAGGCCGGTGTCGATCAGGATGCGCTCGCGCTCGGTCTCCAGAAGATACGCCGGGACCGGAAAGCGGATTCGCGCGTCGGGATCCTCGCCCTGGCGCCAGATGGCCGCCGAGGAGGAGATCCAGCCGACGTTGAACATCTCGATCTTCACGGTGCGCCCTTGGAAGTTGTAGCCGGTCGGCTTGCGGATGGCTTCCCCAAGACGCCGCCAGCGAGTAATCTCGAAGCCCAGTCGATGACCAAAGGAGCCTCAAGCCGGCGCCCGCGTCGCCGGGCACCAACGCGGGGCGCCCACAGATGCAAGGCCGAATCGACATAATCACCCTCGCGGTCGCCGACTTGGATCGCGCGCATGCCTTCTACCGTGACGGCCTGGGACTGGAGTCCCGCGGGGTGATCGGCACCGAGTTCGCCGGCGACGATCTCAACCCGGCCGGGGCCATCGCGCTATTCGAGTTGCAGAACGGGCTGCTGCTCTCGCTCTACCCCCGCAGCGAGCTGGCCAAGGACGCCAACGTCGCGCCCGGCCCGCCGAAGACCGGCGAGTTCAGCATCGGGCATGCAGTGGCAAGCAGGGCCGAGGTCGACGCCGTGCTCGCCCAAGCACAGGCGGCTGGGGCCACGCTCACCGACCGAGCACACGACCGTCCCTGGGGGATCTACTCCGGCTACTTTCGCGATCCGGACGGACACCTGTGGGAGGTTCTCTGGAACCCGCGACTCCTCAGCTCGCAGGAGTGATCGCTAAAACGAGGAGGAAGACCCCTTCGTGTCCGTGAAATAGATGCGGGCACTGGCCTTCTTGCAGGTGTAGTCCACAGGCGGCCCGCCGTAGTTGGTCCCTTCGCCGTGGCAATGGAAGCCCTGATAGGTCCAGTCGTAGACGCTCTTGTGCAGCGCGTGCTTTGAGACCGCGCGCGCCTTGACGCAGTTGGTGCCGCTCTGCGACAGATCACTGATGTCTTTCGATGGAGCGCTGCAGCTCTTGGTCGCAGGCTGCGCGCCGGCGCGGCTCGGCAGCGGACCGACGACCATCAGCGCGACCGCGCAGCTCGCTGCGCCGACTGCCGCCAAACGGCCCCAAATGCCCCGCGTTGCTCCTGTGCTCCGGCTGATTCTCATCTTCGCCCCCTTGCATCGCCGATCTCGGTTCGCAACGATTGTACGCCACGCTCCGACTGGCCAGGGCTGGGAACGTGGCCTTTTCAACCATCAGAAGGAGCAACGATGCAACAGCTCACCGACGGGGACATCGCCGAGATCGAAGGCGGTGCGCGATGAGCAGGGTCGGGTTTGTCGGCCTCGGAGCAATGGGCAGCCGGATCGCCGGCCGGCTGCTCGACGCCGGCTACGAGCTCTACGGGAGCAATCGGACCGAGTCCAAGGCGCAGCCGTTGATCGAACGGGGTTTGCGGTGGCGCGCATCGCCCCGCGAAGTGGCGCAGGAGGCGGATGTCATCTTCAGCATGGTCACCGACGACGCGGCGCTCGAGGCGATCGCCTCGGGACCCGACGGAATCCTCGCCGGGCTGCGGGATGGCAAGCTCTTCATCGACATGAGCACGATCAGCCCGCGGGCGAGCCGGCAGCTGGCCGAGCAGGTGGACTCGCTCGGCGCGCAGATGCTCGACGCCCCAGTCTCGGGGAGCATTCCCCAGGCCGAGACCGGCACGCTCGCGATCTTCGTCGGCGGGAGCCAATCCGCGTTTGCGACGGTGCAGCCGCTTTTGCGCGAGCTCGGCCAGGCCGTCACCCACGTTGGCGGCAACGGCCAAGGCCTGCTGATCAAGCTCGCGGTCAATATCAGCCTCGCCGTGCAGACTCTCGCCTTCAGCGAGGGTCTGCTGCTAGCCGAACGGGGCGGGATCGATCCGCGGCTCGCAGCCGAGGCCATGAGCACGAGCTCGATCGGGTCGCCGATGCTCAAGGCACGTATCCCGCTCCTGCTCGACCTCCCCGAGCAGGCGTGGTTTGACGTGGCGCTGATGGCCAAGGACATCCGCCTCGCACGCGAAGCGGCCGATGAACTTGCGATCCCGCTTCCCTCGGCAGCCGTCGCGGAGGAGATGCTTGCCAGGGCGAGCGAGATGGGCTACGCGCACCGTGACATCGCCGCGCTCCACGAGGTCCTTGCAATGTAGGCCGCACAGCGATGCGCCTGGCCTCGCCGCGGCAGCCCGGAAGCGCCAGCCGCAGGATCGTGCGGCCTGGCGCTCACCCGTGCGCCGCGGCGCAGGCGTGAAAGACCATCCTCTGGCGGAGCGTATGCCCATTTGAGAGGCTCGCCACCAGCGTGACTTCGTAGGAGCCTTCGCGCAGCCCGGCGAAGCTCACCACGGCCGCTGTGGCACGACCGCCCAGCCTGGCCACGACCTGACCGTGCAACAGGATCTCGCTGTGCTCGATCCGGGCTCCCCGCGGCAGTTTCAGTTCAGACACGTGCACGGTCACGCTGCCGCTGCTCACGCACTCGTGCGAGGGAACGGCGACGGGGCCACATGGCTGGAAGCGGATCGTTCTCTTGAGCGTCCGCCCGTTTGAGAGGCTTGCCACCAACGTGATTTCATCCGGGCCTTTGCGCAGCCCGGCGAAGCTCACCACGGCCGCCGTGGCACGACCGCCCAGCCTGGCCACGACCTGACCGTGCAACAGGATCTCGCTGTGCTCGATCGTGGCTCCCCGCGGCAGCGTCAGATCGGACATGTGCACAGTCACGCTGCCGCCCGTCACGCACTCCCGCGGAGTGCTCTGCTTGCTCGGCGTGCTCGCCTTCCCGGTTGAACGGCGTGCCGGCAGGCCCCGAGCTCGCCGCCGGCGAGGGTTGCTTGGTCATCACGACCGGGACGAGCGGATCGACGATCACGCCGTTTACTTCGCCGTCTTCGTCGTCCGGTCCACCGTCTACGAGCGTGAGTTCGATCACGTTGCCGACGATCGTGTAAAGCGAGGCCGGTATTTCCACGTATTCCTCGCCACCGCCCGCGCCGCGGCGGAGCTTGAACAGGGCGTTGGGCGCGCTGCCGCTCGGCAGCGTTATCTTCACCCGCGCGCTGCCTCCGGGCGTGACGTTGACCGTGTATTTGAGCGAGCCGACGATCTGCTTTGCGCCCGCCGGCAGTTCGACGCCGGCCGGCAGCGCTTCGGCAGTGAACCCGCCGATCGTCGCCCCGGAAGTGTCGGTGCTGGCGATGATCAGGCCACCGGACGGAGCGTTGGTGGACTGGGCCAGTTGCACCTTGACGTCCTCGCCATAGCTGGCGCCGCCCCATGTCTTCATCACGACCCGCTCGTGGAAGCTGCCTTCGGGCGTCCAGTCCGCGATCTTCGCCGAGACCACGACCGCCTTTTCGTTCGCGCCCGGGATCGTCGAGCAGTCGACGCTGTGGCCATAGGATTCCGTGGCGCCGTATTCGAAGATGCACGATTCGACCACCCCGCCGTTGGGCTCGACTTCGCCGTGCACCGTCGCTTCGGTCGTGCCGACGCCGCTCGGGGCCAGCGTTTCGGCCGTCGGCGCCCTGGCTTCGCTCAGCACGTCACGGGCCAGCTGCAGTCGGTTGAGGGTCGATTCGACAAGTGCGGACTGCTCGCCCACCTTTTCCCCGGACCCGGAGCCGAAGCCTTCGACCTTGCCTTCGATGTACGGCCCCAGCTGTTCGGCGACTTCCGTGGCCCACTTCGACGAGCGCGCTTGCACTTCTTCGATCAGGTCTTCGCGCAGCAGCGACCGAAGCGCCGACCCGCTTGCTTCTTTGAGCCGGCGGCTCCAGCTGCCGAGAAGCGCGTTCAGCTCCGCCGGCAGCGGGCGGGGGCTGCCCGCTTCGGGATCGAGGAACTGCGCACCGATGCCATCGACGTCGCTCTGCAGCGCTAGATCGCTGCCGAGCGCCTGCGGGAAGCCGAGCTTGACGTAGCTCTGCACCAGCGCCCGCGCGCCGGCGAGGCTTTCGGCGGGATCGCCCTTGGGCGGGTTCTGGAGCGCGCTGAGGCCTTCGCCGTAGGCTTCCTCCTGCAGCTTCTGCAGCCTCGCGTTAACCTTTTCGACCATCGTGCTCTGTTGCATCGCCGAGCCTGAGCCGAGCGGGCTTTCGCCGCCGCCATAGGTTGCGTACTCGACGCCTGCCGTTTCTTCGCTGCCTTCATAGGGACAGTGCAGGCCGCCTTCGAAGACCGCGTAAGGTTCTTCGGAGAATATCGGGCCCCATTCGACTTTGTAACCATTGTCTTTGATGGATGCCCCGGTGAGGTAGACCGTGCCGACGTGGCGTTCTGAGGCGAAGGGCGCTCCGAACGTGCCTTCATAGAAGTCGTCTTTCGTTTTGAGTTCGGGGTCTTCGGTGTAAAGTTCCCCTGTCCCGCGCCAGTGCAGAGCATTCTGCTCACAGCTCGCCGGCGAGGCGAGCGCGTATTTGGTCGAGCCTTCGCTGAGCGTCAGCGTCTCGGTGACTTTTTCTTCGTTGGTTTCCGACTTGGTTTTGAACGTGTCGAAGACTTCACAGCTTTTCAGTTTGCCGTTTTCGGGACAGTATTCGTTGTTTCCCGCGGATTTTTCGACGACTTTGGCCTTGTTTTCGTCGGCTTCCGTGATAGTGCGGCACGCTTCGAGGATCAGTGGGGCGCCGGATGCGGGGGCGCCGACGACGCCAAGCCTGACACCGTTGACGAGCGCCGCCGGCAGGCCCGCGATGAACTGTTCGGGCATTTCCACGTCGCCGTTTTTGCCTTCGCTGCCGCCGCATTCTTTCCACTTGAGCGCGGGGTATTTGGCTGCGTAGACCTGCGAGGCGTCGAAGCTCTGTTCGGCGCCGCCCCAGAGACTCACTTCGGTCGGATTGGCAGTGCCGGTTTTGATGTCTTTTTCCAGCGACTTTTCAAAGAATTCTTCCGCCTGTTCCTGCAGCAGCGCCTTGACCGATTCCGCACCTTCCACGCCTTTTCCGTAGGCGGCTTCCCTGACGTCGGCGATCGCCTTTTCGAGGACCGCGTTGGAACCGGAGCCGGCAGATGCCGACCACGCGCCCTGCGCCGCTTCGAGCTTGAGGCCTTCGCGTTCGAGTTCCTTGAGCCCGGCGATGTCGGGGGTAGTCGCGTGAGAGGCGTTTTCGAGCATGAGCTGCGAATATGCTCGTGCGCTTTCGGCCCAGAATGTCGTGTTGGCGAGCGAGGAGGGCGCAAGCGTGCTCAGCCAGCCCCGTTCGCTTGGGAAGCGAGCGAGGTAGCTCATGTCTTCGCCGAGCTCCGTCGGTTCGCCGGTCGTTTTGGAGGTCAGCTCGCGGTAGGCGCCTTCGAAGGTGTATGGCTGGGTTTCGGCGCTGTTGACGAGCGGACCGTTGGCGATTTCGGTCGCGTCTTTTTTCAAGGCGACGAGCGCTTCCTGCGCCTTCGGCCCCGACAGTGGTTCGCCGGTGCGCTTGAGCCAGCCGACGCTGTCTTCGATCGTGGCCTGCAGATTGGCCTTGGTCTGCGCTGCGAACAGTTCCCTCACCTGATCTTGCAGCGCGAAGATCGTGCCCTGCACTCGCTCCAGGCGTTCGCCAAGCTCGCCTATCTGTTCTTTGAGCTCGTAGTTTTCCCGCGCCAGCTGGGAGGAGAGCTGCGCCAGCTGGGTGTTGATCGCGTGGAACGCTTCCTGGGTGTACTGCTGGAAGCCGGCGAGCTGCGTGCTGATGTCGGCAAGGTCCTGCAGCGTGATTTCCTGCGGACCTGGCGGGGGATGCGAGAGCCCGCCTTCGACGTTTTCGTAGAGTTCGAAGCCGACTCCGATCAGCCCACTGATGCCTTCGGAGTAGTTGCCGGTCCCCAGCGCAAGCACGGCGGTGCCGGCCTCCAGGCCCTCCTTGACGCCGCCGGCGATCGCTTCCTTTTCGGCCTTCTGCGCTTCGTAGCTGGCGTAGGCGGTTTCCTCTTCGGTTATTTGCGCCTGGGCTTGCGCGGTCGCCTCCTGCAGCGTTGCGGCCGTGTTGTCGGAGGGGCGCAGAAGTTCTGCGGCGGCGACCATCTCGGCGCGCTCTTCGGCGATCGCCTGCTCCCGCTCGGCGGCGCGCGACTGCCGCTTGGCGAGTTCGGCTTCGCATTCTTTGGTGCAGGTGCGCGGCGCCTGCGCGGCTTCGTAGAGCGCTCCGCCGCTGCACTTCAGGCGGGGGATTCCTTTGATCGATTCTTGGCCGATTTCCACTTCGCTGCCGCCGTGTCCGCAGGACTGTTCCTGGGTGCTCTTCTGCCCCTGGGTGAACAGCGCGGTCACCTGCTTTGGTTCCTCGGTGATCGTGCCGTTCCCGGCTTCGATCTTTTCGCGCACTTCTTTGAGCGCTTCGGCCTGGAGCACCTTGCTTTCGCTCAGCAACTGCGCCCATTGCGAAAAGACGCTCTCTTCGCTGACTTTGCCCCAGAGCTCGTCGCGTGCTTCCCCGAAGCGCCGGTTGCCGGCGGCCAGTTCGCGCGTGGCTCGCAACACGGTCGCCGGCGCAAAGGAGGTGTAGGTGAGGTTGGTGCGGGCGTCGGCCAGCGGTTCGAAGTACTTTGGTTCTTCGGCGCCGGCAAAGATGTCGGAGGAGCCCGACAGCGCCACGGCGGCGAGATGGGTCACAGCGAGCTTCGCCGCCGCGGGCAGTTCGACCGACGGCGAGCCGTAGGGACGCTCCAGCGCGGCGAGGATCGCGAGGATCCGCTGGTTGCCGGCCATCAGCTGCAGGCTCGCCTGCGAGGGCGCCGACGGCGCCGCCAGCAGCGTCTGCATGTCGCCGACATAACCCTCCGCGGTGGCCGGGGCCAGTTCCGGTTCATCGGCGTACATCTGCTGCAGGGCCTTCTCGAGCACGAGATCCTCGGTGCCGGCCGGGACCTTGCTCAGGCGCGCCACGTCGCCCGCCACGAACAGCGCCGTGGAGACTTCGGCCGGCCCGACGGTGACCGTGGCTTCGGCGTGCGCTTGCGTGGGTGCCAGCGCAAACAGGAGGGCCGAAAGCGAGAGCGCCACTAGCGCCACCCGGCCCGCGAGCCTGGTCAGCGCCATACGCGCGGCGTGCGCGTGGCCCACCGGCGTCGTACTGCAGTCGGACAGTCCGATCGTGTGCATCTGCCTCCTGTCAACGCTCCCGCTGTGCCGAGTCGGCGGGACTATATAGGCAAGCGAAGCGCCCCAAGGCATCCGAATACCTGCTCAACGGCCCCGACCCGACGGCTGTCAGTGTCCTGACACGCCCGATCGTGTCTGCGCCTTGGGGGCTTCGCTACTCCATCTCGAGCTCGGGCTCGCCCGGGTGCGAGAGATCGGGCAGCGGCGGCGTCGATCGTGCCCGCGCCGTGCGGGCCTCGCGCGGCTGCTGGATGTCCGGGCGAGCGAGCGCGAGGTAGGAGACCATGACCAGCACGGCGAGCGCGAACACGATCGCCGTCGGGCCGTCGCCGAAGTTGAGCCCGCTGATGTTTTTGGGCTTGCTGATGTAGTCGGCGAACGAGGCGCCCAGCGGACGCGTGAGCACGTAGGACATCCAAAACGCGGCGATGCCGTTCAGGCCAAGCTGCCAGCGCGCCAGAGCGGGGATCATGATGACGATCGCAAAGAGGATGCCCGAGTCCAGGTAGCCGAGGTTCAGCGTGGTCGCGGTGAAGTCCCCCAGCGCGGTCCCGAGGGCGAAGGTCGCGAACACCGTCGCCCAGTAGTACGCCTCACGTCGCTGGGTGCTGATGCTGTGGATCGAGAGCGTGCCCTCGCTGCGCTGCCAAAGCCAGAAGATCGCGGCCAGAACCACCGCCCACAGCAGAGTCGTCCCCGCATAGGGGATATGGCCATCGAGATGCAGGAAATCCGAGACGCCGGTCCCGGTGATCGCGATCGCAAAGGCCAGCGACCAGTAGGCAAGCGCGCGGTAGCGACGGGTACCGAACTGCAGCGCCAGCCCCACGACGATCACGAGCACCTCCAGGCCGCCGCCCCCGAAGTTTCCGAACTTCTTCAGGTAATCCGACGTGGCCTCTCCGCCGGCGGTCGTGAGGATCTTCACCACCCAGAAGACAAGGATGACCTCCGGAACCTTCGCCGCGGCCGGCGCGGGAAGGAACCGACCGATCAGCGGAAGCTCACCGTCCCGCGCCTGCCCCTGCCGATCGGGCCTCGGCAAAGATCGGCGATGACGACGAACATGTTCCACGTGGCGGCTGCCTCCCTCGTTTGGACGAGCGCGACCATAGCAAGCGGCCAATCCCCCGTGACGCAGGCGCACTGCGCGTCAAGACCTTCTCAATGCTGGAGGTCCTTGATCTTCACCATAGCTTCGGCGATCTGCTCGCACTGGACGGGGTGAGCCTTGCGGTTGGCGAGAACGAGCTCGGCGCCACGACAGCCATTGCAGGGAGAGCTAACTGAGTGTCGCGATGATGATCGGCGCGCTGGTGGGGTGTTGGCTGCCGCCAAAAGGCTCGGCCGTCACCATCAGGCGTGCGACGCCACGCAGATTTCCCGGCACGGCGACCGAGCCGCTGCCGGCATGGGTGACGCTGAAGAGCGCGTCTGTGGGTTCGGGCTGGCGTCCTGGCCGAGCAAGCCACACCTGGTAGATCTTGCCCGCAGGCGGCTGAGGCATGCCCGAGACCACGAGCTCGGCGTGCGTGCCGGTCTCTCGCAGCCGTGCTTGGCCGTCGGGAGCCACCGAGGCGACGCGGGCCGTGACGATCTTTTCGCTCGGCGAGCTCGAGATGCCGAGCACTACGCCGATCCCCACAGCCGTGGCTGCGACGGCAGCGCCGAGGGCAAGCGCAAACCTGCGGCGGCGCCGGCTCGGCAGCGCAGCCGGCGGCCGGTCTGCCTGCGGCCCGGCCGCCGCGAGCAGACTCTCCTGCGAGCGCACGACCTCCATGATGCGCCCGCGCAGCGCCTCCGGCGCCCGGACCTCGGGCGCACTCAGGGACAGCGAGTTGACGATCGGCTGCAACTCGGCGACCTCGATCCGACAGAATCTCGCACTGCTGCAGGTGCCGCCGGTAGCGCTCGCTCTCCTGCGGCTCGAGCGCCCCAAGCACGTACGCGGCGCCATGCAGGCGCTGCTCGCAGTGCGCGGAATCGCCGATGCCGCTCACGCGAGCGTCTCCTGACGATCCTGGAGCTGCTCGTGCAGCTTGCGCAGCCCGAGGCGCATGCGGCCCTTGACTGTACCCATCGGCAGCTGCAGCATCGCAGCGATCTCGGTGTGGGTGAAACCGCCGAAGTAGGCCAGGTCGATCACGCGGACCTGCTCCTTGGGGAGTTGCTGCAGTGCGGCGCGAATGTCCTGCGCATCCTGACGCCGGGCCACCTCGACCTCGGTGCACTCCGGCGCCTGCAACTGCTCCTCGAGCCCCTCGTCGCTGACATCGCCGGCTTCGCGCGCGCCGTGCCGGCGCAGCACGTTGACTGCTCGATGGTGGACGATGCCGAGCATCCAGGTGCGCACGCTGCCGCGTGAGCGGTCATAGCGGGCGCCGCCGCGCCACAGCGAGAGCAATGCCTCCTGCACCACCTCTTCGGCCAGGTGGCGCCGGCCGACCATCCGGTAAGCCAGCGAGAAGGCGGCGTCGGCGGGGCGCTCGAGCACGATCTCGAATGCCGCGGCCTCGTTCCCGGCGACAAGCTGCATCAGCTCCTCGTCGGCGAGCCTGCGCATCGCGGCTGCGGATCGTTCCAGGTGGCGTGTCGCACGGTTCATGTCTCACTGCGCTGATACGCAGTCGCGTGGCCGCCGGATCATCGTTGCCGGTCATGCGCCGGTCGCCGACCGGGACTGTGGCCTCGTAGGAGTTTCCAGCATAGATGCCGTCCTGACGCATCCAGTGATCCGGAATGCCGACCCGTTCGCAAAGGGAGGCAGAGGCTCTTTCGCCGTTTCGCGACCGAGCCGTCCCGCAAAGCAAACGCTGGAGGATCACATGAGCAACCTGCTCGACCTCGAGAAGATCGATACAGACGGAGCCGTCCGCGAGGCGGCAGAGGCAGTCGGCGGCGACACGCGGCTCGGCTTCCTGCGCAAGGCCGGCCTCGGAGCCGGAGCGGTGATGAGCGGTGGAGCGATCCTCTCGGCTCTGGCGCCGACGGCGGTGGCTGCCGGCAGCGGCCGGCCACCGGCCTCATTCGGCAAAGGCGACGTGGGCATCTTCAACTATGCCCTCACGCTCGAGTACCTCGAGGCGACCTTCTACGCCGAAGCGCTGAAAGGCGTCTCCTTCAGCGACCCGCATCTGAAGGCGCTGGCAACCAAGATCGCAAGCGACGAGGCGACCCATGTCGCCTTCCTGAAGAAAGCGCTCGGCAGCCACGCGGTCAAGAAGCCGAAATTCGACTTCGGCGCAACGGTAACCAGTCAGTCTATGTTCACCGCGACCTCGCAGGCGCTGGAGAACACAGGCGTCGCCGCCTACTTCGGGCAGGGCTTCAACATCAGCTCGAAGGCCTACCTCGCCGACGCGATCTCGATCCTCACCGTCGAGGCACGCCACGCCGGCGCGATCGGCTTCTACAACGACCCGACCGCGAAGGCAGTCTCGCCTGAGGGCGCCTTCGACAAGCCGAAGACCGCAAGCCAGGTGCTCAGCATCGTCAAAGGCACCCACTTCATCGTCGGCTGATATCCGCGCCCTGCTCGCCGTGGCGGTTGACCTGAAGCCGCCACGGCAGCAAGCGCTCGACCACCGCCTCCAAAGGAGACGATCACATGATGGGACTCGACAATCCAATTCACATCGCATTCCTGCTGATCCTGCTGCTGCTGGTCTTCGGCGCCAAGCGCCTGCCGGAGATCGGCCGCTCGCTGGGCACCGGCATGCGCGGCTTCAAGGAGTCGCTGAGCGGAGAGGGCATGCCGCCGGCCGAGTTGCACGAGCCGGCGCAGATGGCCGCCGTCAACGCCGACGCGGTCGCCGGCCCCGATCGGCAGCATGCATAGCGGGCTCTGACGGTCATGGCTGTCGCCGCGATAGGCAGGGTCGGGCACGAGGATCGCCTGAGCCTCGTTGACCACCTCGAAGAGCTGCGCGCCAGGCTGATCGTCTGCCTGGCCGCGCTGGCGCTCACGTTCGGCTTCTGCATGTGGCAGAACCATGCGCTGCTCACCCTGGTCAATCGTCCGCTTGCGCAGCAGACGCAAAAGCAGGTGCGAGCCGGCCAGGGGCCGCTCGGCGCCACCTACTCCGTGCAACGCAACGCGCGCACCGTCGCGCGCCAGCTGCAGGTGGTGCTCGGCGCGCTCGAGCAGCCCCACAACGGGGTCAGCCCCGCAGTTCGCAGCACGCTGCATGGAGTTGCACCGAAGCTGCGCACGGCGATCGCGGGGCTCTCGAAGGCGCCGCAGGGCGACAAGCCGGTCACGCTTGGCATCGGCGAGCCGTTTACGACCACGGTCGGCGTCAGCCTCATGTTCGCGTTCATCCTCGCGCTGCCGGTGATCCTCTACGAGCTCTACGGCTTCCTCGTGCCGGCCTTCGGCCCTACCCAGCAACGTCTCGCAAGGCCGCTGATGATCGCGATCCCGGGCCTGTTCCTGCTCGGCGTCGCCTTCGGCTACCTCGTCGTGCTGCCGGCGGCGGTGCGGTTCTTCGAGAACTTCAACAGCGGCCAGTTCAACGTGCTCGTCCAGGCCAGCCAGTACTACCACTTCGCAGCCGTCGTAATGCTGGCAATGGGGCTCGTCTTTCAGGTGCCTGTTGGTGTACTGGCCGTCACTCGCTCGGGCATCCTGAGCGTGCGACAGCTCGCGAAGAACCGCCGCTACGCGCTGCTCGCATGCGGTGCGGTCGCCGCATTTCTGCCAGGCGACGCGGTCACGATGCTGCTCGAGACGGTGCCTCTGTACCTGCTTTTCGAGCTCAGCCTGCTGATCGCGCGGTTCGCCGAGCGACGGGCTGGGCATGCCTAGCCGATCCTCTCCGCCAGCTCGACGATGATCCCCTCCGGGTCGCGTACGTAGCAGAGCCTGTAGCTGTCCTCGTAGCGCTCCACTTCGCCAACGAGCTCCGCACCGCGGGCGCGCAAGCCAGCCACGACGGCGTCGATGTCGTCGACCGTGAATGCGACATGGCGGATGCCCAGGGTGTTCGCCGACGCTTGCCGGTCGCCGCCCTGCCCCGACGGGGCGTGAAACTTCGCCAGCCTCGAGCCGTCCATGGCCGTCCGGGGTCTCCATCATCGCGATCTCTGCCCGGACGCCTTCGAGCGCCACCACGCGGTCCACCCAACTGCCCTCGACCGGCCCCTCACCACGCAGCTTGAGTCCGAGCTCGACGAAGAATGCCGTCGCGCCGCGAGGTCGTTGACCAGATGCCCACGTGGTCCATGCGTTCACTGCAATAGGGAACCACCAGAACGGCGACTCTTGTCGTCGGTCCCGCCATGGTGCGCAAGTGGGGACGATCACCTACAGGCTGTCTGGCACGCGCCTGTAGCGAAGGTAAACGACGCGAGAGCCAAACGTCTTCGTCTCGACCAACTCCAGGTTGATCCTTTCGTCCAGGGTCGGGAAGTAGGGCGTGCCGCCGCCGAGCAGGACCGGGCTGACGAACAGCCGCCACTCGTCGATCAGCTCCAGCTTCATACACGCACGGGCGAGGCCGGCGCCGCCAACGGCGATGTCCTTTCCGGGCTGTTCCTTGAGCCTCGAGACCTCCTCGCCGACGCCGTCCGTGGCCAGCCTGGTGTTGCCCACCACGCTCTCCAGCGTCGTGGAGAACACGACCTTCGGCAGGGCCTTCCAGATTTGGGCGAACTTGACGTGCTCCGCGACAAGCAGACTCTCCTCAGCGGTCTCCCAGTAGACCATCGTTTCGTAGAGCCGCCGTCCGCAGAGGTGCACACCGGTCTGCTGCACCTGCTGGGTGTGGAACCGAAACAGCTCCTCGTCGGGCACCGACCAGTCGATCGCGCCATCGGGTCCGGCGATGTAGCCGTCCAGCGACACAGTCATCGAGTAGATCAGCCTGCGCATCAAGATCCTCCTTCGGTTGGCGCCCAATTCTTCCGTGGAAAATAGCTTCACGTTCAGCTGGCGGTCAGACAAGCGCTACGGGAAGGCCTCGCGACCGCCAGCCAGCTCGAAGACCAAGCCGCGCTCCAAAAACGCCGGAGCACTGCTTGAAGCGAGATCGAGAAGGCACGCGCGTGAGCTACCCGACGCCGCCAGCTTTCGGGACGCGCTCGAGCAGCGCCTGAAGAACCAAGCCACCGACACGGGCCTCGGACTGGCGCGCCTGCGCAAGCGCGTAGCAGTGATGTCTGTACCACCATCCAGGGGGCAGCCTGCCCCGGACCACGAAACCATCGCTGGACATTGTCGTCGTCGCGGAAATGCTCGATGGCAGCCTGTCGATACAGTCCATCGACATCAACCTCGCCCTCATCATCAACGGCGGGATCAGCGGGCAATCGAGTTCCCCGGGAGTCCAAACTCCACCGTGCGAGCTAAGGTACCAGCCGGTATGACCGACAGCACGGCCAGACGCTGCGCGGTGGGCTGGCGACGTTCCTGCCCGGCGCTCATTCACTGCCAGATGACGCTGAGATCGGTGCAGGCACTGCTTATGGTTGCGGCATGCGTGCTCACACTCGCCTGGTTTTCGAGTTCTAGACCCTATGGAGTGTCGGCTGTTCGGCGTTTGGTGAAGGATTGGCCGGCACCCCGCTCATAGTTGTGCGGGGACTGGGCGTCAGGGTGGTCCTGGCGCCGACACCCCAGCTATGGGAGGTGCCGACCATGTCAGAGAGTATGGTCCTTGTCGGGCTTGATGTTCACCAGGCGCAGACGGTCGCCGCGGTGCTCGATCCGTCAACCGGTGAGTTGCGTGTGGAGCGGCTGCGTGGTGAGCCTGATCGCGTTGTGCCGGTGTTCTTGGAGGAACTGGATTGTCCGGTGGCCGCGGTGTATGAGGCAGGCCCGGCGGGGTTCGCCCTGGCTCGGGTCGCTGAGGAGCGCGGGCTGGATATGCGGGTCGTGGCGCCGGGGTCGATCCCGAAGGCCTCAGGTGACCGGGTGAAGACCGACCGGCGTGACGCCAAGCGCCTTGTCAGGCTGTTCGCGGCAGGCGAGCTGGGCTTCGCGTTCGTGCCGAGCGAGACCGACGAGCGGTTCCGTGATCTGGTGCGCTGCATCGATGACGCGCGCAAGGATTTGATGCGCGCTCGTCACCGCCTCTCGAAGTTCCTGCTGCGCCGAGGAGAGCGCTTCCCCGGGCGTGCATGGACGCAGCCGCACGAGCAGTGGCTGCTCACCCGGGCTTTCGATGACGTGCTCTCTCGCGCGACGTTTACCGACTATTGCTGCGCGGTCAACGCGGTCGCTCAGCGCCGAACGGCGTTGATCTGTGTGCTCGAGCAGGCGGTCCCTGAGAGCAGCCATGCACAAGTAGTGGAAAGGTTGCGCTGCTTCAGGGGAATCGACACGCTCACAGCCGCTGGGCTGTGCGCGGAAGTCGGGAACTTCGGGCGCTTCCAGAAGCCCGCGTTGCTGTCGGGGTTCCTCGGTGTCGTGCCGAGCGAGTACACCTCTGCCGATAAGCGTGTGCAGGGCCAGATCACCAAGGCCGGGCCAACACACGCCCGCAGGCTGCTGGTCGAGGCAGCCCACCACTACCGTCACAAACCCGCCGTCGGCCTGGGTCTCGCCGCGCGTCAGGCCGGCCAGGACCCCAGAGTCGTGCAGATCGCATGGCGCGCCCAGCGCCGCCTTCATGAGCGGTGGATTCATCTCGGCCAGCGGCGTGGCAAGCCGACCGGGACCGTCGCGATCGCGTGCGCACGCGAGCTCGCCTGCTTCTGCTGGGAGGCCGCGACACTGGACTGAAACCCACCAACAATCCCGTCCGTGCTCCCGGCGGCTGTCGGGGCGCACACGAGCAAACGAAGGCCGTCACGTCGCCACTCCACGGGCCCGCGACCGGGCTATGGGCAACCCAGCGCTGCTGGGCCGCGCCCGCTTTTAGACTGCGAGCCCGGCGACGAACAAGGGTCTTGAGGTAACCAGCCCTCGCATATGAGCCTGACCAGACCTGGTCGATCACGCCGGCACTCAGCTCGTGGCGCCCCGAGAACCGCCCCACGCCCCCTCATGCCAACACCCCACCGCACGACGGTCAATCAACGCTGCCCCTTGACAGGCGCCCCTCCATATGAGCCCGGACCATGCAGTAAGGATCTATGCCAGTAGGGTGGTGGGGGCGGCAGTGTGCGCCTTCTTGAATGCGATCAGTCTGCTGGCGAGCATGAGTAGGGCGAGGTGGTTCTCGTCCTTCTTGGACCAGCGGATGAGGATGCCGCGATTGCGGTTCAACCAGGAATGGGCGGCCTCGACGACCCAGCGTCGGGCGCGCCACCCTGGGGTGCGAATCTTCTCTGAGATCTCTTCGCCGCGCGCGCGGATGTGCGGCGTCAGGTCGTAGTCGCCAATCAGTTCGCGAACCTCGGCGTTGTCATACGCCTTGTCCAGACAAATGCCCTGCGGATGCTCTGTGGTCGGCTTTGGCCGCTCGATCGGGATTGACTGAAGCCTCGCCTTCAGCAACTTGTGATCGTTGCGGTTCGCGCCGTCGTGATCGAGGCCGATCGGGACACCTACACCCTCGGTAAGGACCGAGCGCTTCGCCCCCCCTTGGCTCTGTCAGTGGGTTCGGACCTGTCTTTGGGCCGCCCAGCGGCGCCTTGGTCATCGCGCCGTCAGCGGACAGGAACGACCAGTCGATGCCCACCTTCTCGTCATACTCCAAAAGCCCCTGGCGCCAGAACTCCTCAAAAACTCCGGCCGCCTGCCACTCCTGAAAGCGCCGGTGCGCCGAGCTTGAGGAACACGGACCGGTCGCGTCCAGCGCATTCCACTGCATGCCGGTCCGCAGCACCAGCAAGATCGCGTCCATCGCATCGCGATCCGGCACCCTCGGGTTATGGCAACCCAACGGGTGCGACGGCCGCTCAGGCAGCAGCGGCTCGATCCGCTCCCACAACCAGCCCGGCATCCGCCAACCATCATCGCGGCTCACCATGTAGCCCATCACAAACCTCCTGATCGAAATGGCACGATGGCCGGCCGATCAGAAGATTCGACGCGAGCTACATAACTCCTACTGGCATAGGCTCTAAGCACCGCGCCTCCGGGGTGAGCGGGGGCGCGGATACGTCCGGTGGAGCAGGGATTCTTGGGCTTGTCGAAGGTCCTTGATCCCGAGCTTGGAGGTTCACCTTGAGGGTGATGTGCGCCACGAGGTGCTGTGAGATATCGAGTGGTCGTTCGTGTTGAGGCTACTCGCCGTGTCGGCTGGGATGCCGGCCGCGGGCCGATGCAGCGGCTCGTTGAAGCTGAGGGCGGTCGCGGCGCGGAAGCGTGTTGCTGTGGCTGAGCGCTCTGACGAAGTGCGGCCGGGTGGTACTGCCAGACGCCCGCGTGCGTGCGAGTGAGACCGAGAGGCATAGCGAAAGCAAAGCGGTGGTCGAAGCCCCTTTATCAAGGAAGCGACCCGGAATCTGGCGGATGCAGCCTGTCCGCGAGCGGAAGATCCCGAAGCGCTCAGGGAAGCTCAGAAGCTTGGGCATCCCAACGGTGCGCGACAGGATCGTGCAGATGGCGCTCAAGCTCGTGCTGGAGCCGATCTACGAGGCGGAGTTCTGCCCCACCTCGCATGGTTTCCGGCCCGGGCGCAGAACCCAGGACGCCATCGAGCAGGTGCGGTTCTTTATCAACCCCCCACGCAGTTACGAGTGGGTGATCGAGGGAGACGTTGAGGACTGTTTCGGCAGCATCCATCACGGGTTGCTGCTGGCCGAGCTGCGCCGTCGGGTGACCGATAAGCGCGTGCTCGGGCTGATCAAACAGTTCCTCAAGGCAGGGCTCATGCGTGAGCACGGGTCGCTGGCCGCCACGCCATCGGGCACGCCCCAAGGGGCGATCCTTTCGCCGCTGTTGGCGAATGTTGCCCTCTCGGTACTCGACCGTCACTTCGAGGCGGCATGGCGCGCGCATACGTGGCAACAACGCGCGCGCCACCGGGCGCAGGGCCACCCCAGCTATCGAATGGTCCGCTACGCGGACGATTTCGTGATCCTGGTTCGTGGTACCCAAGCTCAGGCCGAGTTCCTCAAGAAGCAGGCGGCCGAGCTGATGAGTAATCGGCTGCGGCTGACGCTCTCACCCGAGAAGACACGCATCACTCACGTTGATGAGGGGTTCGACTTCCTTGGCTTTCGCATCGTGCGGCTGCCAAGGCCGGGTCGAACGCCGGTCGCGTTCAGCTTCCCAAGCAAAGAAGCAGTCAACGGGATCAGACGCCGCATCAAGGAGCTGACAGGAAGCAACACCACGAACCTCACGCTCGACGCGCTGCTGCACGCGCTCAATCCAGTCCTCCGGGGCTGGACCGCCTATTACCGACACGCCGCGAGCAAGCGCACCTTCACCTACCTCGACCACTACCTGTGGCAGAGGCTGGTTGGATGGCTGCGCAAGAAGCACTCGCGGCTTCCCTGGAAGCAGATCAGGCGACGGTACTGGGGACGCAACTGGAGCAGCAACGAGGGCACGAGGCTCTACTGGCCGAGCAAAGTGGCGGTCACGCGATACAACCCGCGCCGACACCACCTTCCCTGGACGACCTCGGGAACTACCGGCCCACCAGCCGACCGGAGCGTCGTTGCAACCTAAACACTCACCAGTGCGACCAACGCATGTCCTGTGGAGAGCCGGATGCTCGGGAACGGGCACGTCCGGTTCGGAGGGCGGGGACGAGCAGACCATCTCGCGCGAGCGAGACACGGCGGCTCGTCTCCGACCCTACGCGTGATGGACGCCCGGTTACCGTAGATGTCACGTCGGACGGAGCGGGTTTGGTGTCGCATGCGGGTAGCGTGCTGCTCGCTCAGGTGGCCGACAAGGTTGGTCTCACGCGAGCGCTCTCGTCGAACCTGGCTGTCCTGAAGCAGCGGCGCCGCGGCCACGATCCGGGCCGGGTGATCCGGGATCTGGCGGTGATGCTCGCCGATGGCGGGGAGTGCGTGTCCGACCTTGGCGCGGTGCGCGACCAGGATGCGTTGTTCGGCACGGTCGCGTCCGATTCGACGGCGTTTCGGGTGATCGAGAAGGTCGCGGCGGAGCCTGGCCTGCTGGAGGAGTTGCGCATGGCGCACGCACGGGCACGCGCACGGTTCTGGGAGTTTTCCGGTGCTCCCAAGCGCTTGACGATCGACGTCGACGCGACGCTGATCACGACGCACTCCGAGAAGGAGAGGGCCACCGGCAACTACAAGGGCGGCTTCGGGTTCCACCCGTTGCAGGCATACGCGGATGAGACCAGGAAGGCGCTGGGTGGTGTGCTGCGGCCGGGGAACGCCGGCGCGAACACCGCGGAGGATCACAAGACGGTGCTGGACCGGGCGCTCGCGCAGATCCCGGCCGAGCACATCGAGGATCTTCAGATCTTGGTGCGTTGCGATTCCGCGGGCGCCACGCACAAGCTCGCCGACCATTGCCGCGAACACGCCATGCGGTTCTCCGTCGGCTACGAGCTGACCGAGGCAGTCCGCTCAGCGATACTCGATATCCCCGAGACTGCGTGGATCGGAGCGCTCGACCAGGACGGCAGCGAGCGACAGAACGGGCAGGTCGCCGAGATCACCAGCAGCGTCGATCTCTCCTCGTGGCCTGCGGGATCGAGGCTGATCGTGCGGCGTGAGCGCCCGCACCCCGGCGCGCAACTCTCGTTCACCGACCACGACGGGCACCACTTCCAAGCGATCCTCAGCGACCAGACCGACCAGGACATCGCCCAGGTCGAGCGTCGACACCGCCAGCACGCCCACGTCGAGGACCGCATCCGCGACGACAAGGACACCGGCCTCTCAAAGTTCCCGTTCAAGGCGTTCGCGCATAACGAAGCGTGGCTTGCGATCGTGGCGCTCGCGCACGATCTGATCGTCTGGACCCAAGCACTGCTGCTCGACGGGCATCTCGCCAAGGCCGAGCCCAAGCGGCTGCGCTACCAGCTCTTGCACGTCGCCGGCAGGCTCGCGTTCCACGGCCGCAAAGCAAAGCTGCACCTGCAGGACACCTGGCCCTGGGTTGACGAGGCCCTTGCCGCCTTCAAAAAGCTGCGAGCGCTCTCAGCGCCCGCCGGCTGACGCCAGCAAGCAGCGGCCGTCCCCCGATCATCGAGCAGCCCCACGGCCACGGCCACGATCACGGCTGTCCGCAAACGGCAAGGACAGCGGCCACAGCTTCACGAGAACCGGTCTCGCCGCCCACCGCACGTCCCGCAACCGTGATAGCCACAGCGCCAAGCCGCCGGTCGCGACATCACGAGCACCTGCACCGTCTTACTGCACGATCCGGGCTAGGTCGCTTGTCGAGCCTTCATCGAACCGCGATCCACAAGCTTGAGAAGGGCGAGACTGATCCGCGTCTCACATCGATCCGGCGAGTCGCTCGCGGTCTAGGTGTGCCGCCGAGAGCGTTGATCGAAGATGACGCCGAGCATCCACAGCGAGTCGCAGACGAGGCGTGACGAACGTGCCGCTGATAGCCGAGTGGCAGATGAACGAGTGGCAGACAACTGGCGGCAAGGCGCGGGCGCGCGATCCACTGGCCGACGGCTGGCTCACCCCTTGCGGTCGGCAATCCGACCGCAAAACGACCGCAAGGCGCCGCCTGCGGCCACTTTGCGGTCGCCGAAGCCATCGAACAGCCGCGAACACAAGCAAACGGCGTTCCGCGAGGCCCAGCGTTTTCGGGGGTTTTCTCCCGTGTTCGCTGGCCTTCGCAGGAAATGAAGGTATCGGGGAGACAGGTTCAGATGGCTGCGAAGGACCAGTGTTCATCGGGCTTCCACGGAGGCGTGCTACCCGATTGCTACTCGGTTTCAGTCGGCCAGGACGGCTCGAAGTCGCGTCACGTCCTCCGCACGTGGCGGCCCGGCGTAGCCCTGCTGCCAGGACACGACGACCCGCTGCGCTGCGCTGAGACGGTACGTGATGACCGTGCGCGACTTGACGAGACTGCCGAAGTCCTTGCCTCCGGCTCCCCATCGGTTCTCTGGCTCTAGTCCAAGCTGCTCGCACATTCGCGCCCAGTCTGCGCCAAACGCGAAGAAGAACGGGAGGGAGACTTCGGCCAGTGGCCTCCAGACGAACTCCTTGAGCACCCCTGCGGGCGGGCGCATCGTTGCCGTCACGTTCTTGGAGTGCCACGGATACATCTCCACGGTGAGCAGGTCGGCTCCTGACACCGACTCGTCGCCGGTCCAACGGCGCGCGAAGTCGAGCAGCCTCCGGCTATACCGATTGACGCCGTGGATGTCCTCCCAGGGCGACCGCCGGTAGGGGTCGCTAGCCGCCCAGGTGCTATAGGCCCCAAGCTCACCTATCTCGTCGGCGAAGATGCCGTGGCGACCTTGGAAGCTGGTGTCGGCCTGCCCAGGGTTGAGGCCGAGCGTGACCATTCTTGGTGCCTCCCATCGGCCAATGTAGGGCTCCGGCATCGCCTCCTTCGTCACGGAACCGCCGTAGCTGGCGAACCACTCGCCGAAGGGGGCCGGGAGCGGTGGCGGCGAAGGTTGCGTGAGCCAGTCGTGAATGTAGTCGTCCCATCGGCCAACGGCGTGGTCCCGAGCGCTCATTTGCGGGCAGCGGCTGCGCCCTCGGCGGGCAGCACATACCCTTCGGCCCAGTTCTCTTCGCGCCCGTCCGCATAACGGACCCGATGGAGCACCACCGGCTCAAGCTGCGCCCCATCGAGCGTCTTAGGAGGCTCGATGCGAACCTCTCCCACGAACACGGCCAGCACACGAACTTCGCCCCCACTGAGCCCGTCGAGCGGATGAGGCGCGGTGACGGGATCGCCGGTCTGCATTGTCTCAGAAGCTAGCAAGGTCCCCGTTCCGGCCTAAAGCTCCCCAGCAACAGGGCCGATACGATGAGCAGCTCATGAGGCGGCTCACGATACTCGCGATGATGCTCGCCCCTCTTGGGTGCATCGCCGGATGCGGCAGCGGGGGCAGCAGTACATCGTTCGCTACCGCAGAGCATGCTTGGGTGGCATGCAACCAACGCCAGCCCGTGGGTAGTCCGGAAGACCCAACTTGTAAAACCCTCGCCGTGAAGGCATGCCAGGCGGCAAAACACGAACACGTAACAGGACCTGGGACCGGGGTGGCGTGCGAAGTCGCAACGCCCTGTCACGGCTCTGACTGCTACCTCGGCCCAAAGAGCAAGACCGAAGAATCCACAACGCCGACGCAAGAACACACGCCCGAAGAAGCTGAACATACGCCTGAAGAAAATGCAAGGCACCGAAGGAGCCTAGAAAGCCAGAATCAGGCCCACAAAGAGGTTGAACGAACACTAGAAAAAGACAAACCTCAAATCGAAAAGGCTCAGCGGGAGGCGAACAAAGCGTGCTACGAAACTGGGCAAACGGAAGCAGAATGCAACAGCCCTGAACATCAGAGACAGGAAGAACGCGCCAACGCTGAAAATAGACAGCGGCAAATAGAAAGCGGCGAACTCCAAGTTCATGAATAAGTCGGTCAGCCGAGGGCAACCTGTCCAGAGGCAAGCGTCACTAACCGCCCGTCAGTCGCCAACAGCTTTTAGACGCCCCCCAGGTCAGAATCGGAAAGTGACTGAAGCGCACGAACGCCGATGCTGCGCGCGCACGGTAGAGAAAGCCTCAACCGGAGCTGCTCAAGACAGTCGGACGACTGGAGGTTACAACCCATGAGCGAACCATTGGTCACGGTGCAATGTGACAACTGCGGTCAGGTCTATCAGGTGCTCAAACCGGCGACCGGCTTTCCGGCTCCATGTGGCTTGTGTAAGCCAACGGGCGCAGGTCAGATAAGACCCGTCGCTCGGTAATCACCTGTCAGTCGCCGACGGCTTTTAGACGCCATGCGGGGTTGTTGCGGTACGCCGCGAGAACGCGGGCGCGTGCTGCCTCATCGGAGGGGTGCCCGTAGGTACTCATCACGAGTGCGCCGCCGTCTGTGTGGCCGAGCTGAACCGCAACGTCGGCGTGGCTCACTCCGAGTTCAAGTAGGTGCGTGGCGCAGAAATGACGAAGCTCGTAGAACGCCATTTTGGTACGGCCTGCCTCTGTACGGAGCAGTCGCCAGTAGTAATAGTGCGAAGTCTTGGAGAACCGCCGACCGCAGGGGGCGGTAAAGACGTACGGGCTGTCCGCCCGGCGCGGCATAGCGAGGAGCACTTCCTTGGCTTGCGGCGGAAGAACGACCGTCCGCTTGAGTCCGTTCTTGGGAAGGGTTATCTCTCCCGTGTTGCCGAGCGAGCGATTGATATGGACTTGGCTTCCCGCGATATCAAGGTCGGACCACTCAAGAACGAACATCTCGGCGGGTCGCAGACCGACATACGCGGCGAACAGTATGCAGGCACGGAAGGTCGGGCCGTATGCCCCGAACAGGCTGAGCGATGCGTCGGCAAGCTTGCGGACCTCGGCCTCGGTGAGCGCGATGAGGTCGCGCCGACCGCGCCGTTGGTCGAGGCGCAGGTTGGCGAACGGGTTGGTGGTGACGCACTCCTCGTTAAGCGCATCGTTGAACATCGCGCGCACAACCGGAACGCTGCCACGATGCCGGAGCGCCCACTCGCGCGCACGGCGCCGAGGTATGTCCGACATCTTCACCGTGCCGAACTCGGCGACAAGCGGCTTGACCATGTAAGCGTTGTGGCGGTTGGTCGAGGCGCGCGGGCGCTTGAAGTCGCGGAGCCACCGCTCCACGAACTCCGCGACAGTCTCGTCGTTCGCCGGGCGGACCCGCATAGACGCTTCGCGCTTGGCCAGCTTCGCCTCTTGGAGGGTGCGGAAGGTACCGACCCAAACCTGCCGCTTTGCGGCGTAGATGCGAACGCCGTATCGGTTGCCACGCTTGTTAATCATGCGTTCGCCTCACTCGGTCGCGCGAGCCATGCCTCGCACTCGGAGAGCAGAAACCGGCGTCGGTTGCCTCGCATACACGAAGGCATGCCCTCGCGCACTCGCAGCTCGACCCAGCGGGTCGAGAAACCGAACCATTGAGCAACCTGACGCTTGCTCAACTCTGGCTCCCAGTCTGTGCGGCGCGGAAACGGTATGACGTTGCCCATGCCAATACGAATAGGGGCTTGCGAGGGGCTGACCGGGGAAAGCTGACCATACATTTGACTATACGCGCGTTCGCGTATACCACTTCAAGTGTCCTGGTTCGCGGGCTCGGCGAGGGCTGTCTGTCCATAACCAACACCATCGGGGCTTTTGAGGGGCCGACCGGAAGCACACCCGGAGTGCCTTGCGTTATGGGGAACCGCCTGTCCATGACCGATAGCATCGGGGCTTATGAGGGGCTGACCGGGAGCACCCCAGGAGCGCCCTGCGTTGCGGGGCTCGGCGAGAGCCGTTCGCCGATAACCTCCGCTCCCGTGGCATCACTGGCCGGTGACTTCCTGCGGGCGACCCGCGAGCGACAGGGCGTGTCCCAGGAGGAGCTGGCGCGTCGTGTCGGCTCTCACCAACCGCAGGTATCGGCCTGGGAGACCGGCAGGAAGCCCATACAGGTCGAGCAGTTGGCCGCGCTACTTGAGGCGCTTGGCTGGAGCTGCGCCTGGGCGCTGAGCCCAAGCGCGGCGAGTGAGGTTCCGATAGCTCCGGGGCCGCCTGAGCGGAGCGTCTATCCCAAGAGCCCCGCGTCGAACGCGGCAGCCTCAGCCACATCAAGGCAGCGGAGACTACGACTTAGCTCGCGCTCGGTCGCCTCGTCGTAGAGCACACCAGGCGGGGGCTCATCCGCGACGAGAAGGTCGCGCAGGGCCTCTATCTCGGCCTCGAACTCGATGGCTTTCGGCAACTGAGTCGAAAACCCAACCGGCAGAATAGAGCCAGGCGGCGGTCGTTGAACGCTGGGGCGATACCCGTGGGCGTTCTCGCCGCGAGCAGCCAGTACCCAACCTGTTCAAGGCCGGGAACAGCGAGGCGTAGCGGGGGCGATGGTCTCATCTTCCGACCATAGACCCGAGCACATCGGCGCACGCGGATTTCGCATCGCCTCGGCCAAATTTCTCCTCCGCTGCGATTTTTTCCGGTCAGCCCCTCAAAAGGTTCGATGGTGTTGATATTCGCCACTCCCGGCGAACATAACCCAGAAGGGAATTGACCATGACAGAACACCATGAAAAACCAAAAACTCTCGGCTACGGTCCGAGATGGCTGGCTGGTCATGACCGAGGACGGTCTATCGTCGTATATGGGACGGTCAAGGGTGAGCCTATCACGTCGGAGCAGGCGGGCATCATCGCTAAAAAGGTGAGAAGCCAACTCGCAGAAGATGATAAGTAGGAACAAGGTGAATGCGGTCAGTGACAGGAATGTGCTGTCACTGACCGCATCAGTTTGGTCGCGTGTCTCTCGACTGCACCGCGCTCGCCGCCGCGCGGCTCGTCCGCCCACTTGCCTCCCGGAGCCGCCCTCACTCGCCCGCTACGCGGCTCGGTCGGTCGCCTCCCTCCGGCGCGTTGGCGGACAGGGAGGTCCCTCACCCGCCTTCACCCGCCACGAGCAACGCCTGCCTCGTCCTCGCGCCTAAGCTGATGCGCCCCGTCGAGCACTCTCGCTGATGCTCACGCTCCGCCAGCAGAAAGCGTCCCGCATGGCCCTCATGGACCAGCCGCCACGGTCCATCGTCCTCGCCGCCTCCGTACCACTCCTCGACAAGGCGGCGCTGAGCTTCTGTGAGTTTCAGAGGCCAGCCAGCCGACACACGAAAGGGCCTTATCCGCGTTGCGGCCAGCTCCCCGAGCTGGCAGACACGCGACACCTTCGCCATATACGCGGCAACCACACCCGCCTCCTCCGTTGCCACTCGATAGGTCCCCTTCGTGAAGTACGCCGAGAGCCGCTGTTCGCGGCGAGGAATATCTGTCACCTCGCGTATATCAACCATCCGTCCAAAGCCACAAGCCTCCGCCAGCCTGGAGAGCTCGGCTTGCGCAATGAAACCACCGCCTTTGGCGCTGTCAATGAGAAGGAAATGCCCGTGGAGGCGACCAGACTGGGGCTGGACCTCAAGCGCGCACGCGTAGTCGCCGAGCTTCGCTCGGCGGCGAAGCCGGGGACGGAGCTTGCGAGACCACGCCGCATAGAAGGCGGCGAAGTCCATGTCGCCGCAACCGTCTGTAAGCGTCATGAAGCGGACACGCGAACCCCGCTCGGCGGCGGCGCATAGACCATCCTGGATAGAGACGAGCGCCGCCGCGCGCTTGAGGCGAACGCACGATGGACAGGTCCAGCGTTTGCACAGCCTCGGAACGGCCAGCCCGGAGCTATCCGAGATGGCCCACCAGCCGTCCGTACTCGGGCACTCCGGCTCGGGCGCGCGCGCGATGGCGCGCGCGTAGTGCAGTTCTAAACGCTCCCGATGCTCGAACAGACCCGGCTCCAAACCCGCGAGAACGTCCAACTCAACGACGCGTTTCGCATATGGGCCTCCGGCGAACTGCGTTCGCCTCCGGCCCTCAAGTGAAGAGGCCGGGCTTCCCATTGCGTCTCGGGGCCCCGAGGAGGTTGGTCTGGCGATGCTTCATGAAGCGACTATGCGCTTCGCACGGAGCGCGCACGCCATCTTTCGCTTCCGGCATCCCGCCGCTGGCTGCTACCGAGTTGGGCCGTTCCTGCTACCGAGCTGCTACCGACTCGCGGGCATCTGAGCCCATCATCACCGAGCGACGGTTCGCACTTTTCGCAGGTGCTAGGCCAGAAACTGCCTGCAATCGGGCGATTCTGAGGCTCGCGACCGCCTTGTTCGCATTTCTTCGTATTTGGACTTTTTAGTCGGGGAGACAGGATTTGAACCTGCGACCGCCCGGCCCCCAGCCGGTTTAGGGCTCATCACGGGTCATCCGTTTGGCTCTAGCAAGCCATTTTCCGTCCCCTGCGTTCGCTAAGATTCCCTCAAGATAGAACACAAATAGAACATGGATCTGGACACGGAGGTCAAGGATGGCGTCGAGCAGGAATGGCTGAAGAAGGGGCTATGGGACCGGATCGCTGCGGCAGACGGGCCGGTCCTGGATCGGATCTTGGTACACGGCGGACGGCCGCAAGATGCAGCGCAAGGTCGGCCCAGCCCGCACCCCAGGCGAGCGGGACGGGATGACGAAGGCCGAAGCGGAGAAGGAGTTTGCGCTGATGCGCGAGCGCGAGGGAGCCGTGGTGGCGGCCGCCCACCGCGCAACGATGCAGGAGGCCGGCGATGCGCTGAACCGCGCGCTGGAAATCCGTGGTCGCAAGAAGTCCCATCGCCTGACGGTCGCGGCCGATCTGCGCAACCACATCGTGCCTTTCTTCGAGGGCAACGACCTGGCGAAGATCAAGCCCGAGGACGTTGAGCGCTACATCGCCGTCAAGACACGGACGCTCGCTGTCAAGACGATCCGCAACCACCTCAACACAATGCACTCAGTGTTCGAGATCGGCCTGCGCCGGCGCTGGTGCGTGAGCAACCCTGTGAAGCTCGCGGAGCGCCCCGTGATCCGCACGAATGAGACGCGGATCCAGTTCCTCGACCAGGAGGAGCTGGAGAGGCTGCTGAGCACTTCCTTCCCGGAGGACGCCTTCGCATCGATCGAGCCGGCGCTGTACCTGACGGCGGCGATGACCGGCCTGCGTCAAGGAGAGCTGATCGGCCTTCGCTGGCGCGATGTCGATCTCGTGGCCCGCCGAGTCCGCGTGGTCTCCCCATACGTCCGCGGCGAGTTCGGCGACCCGAAGTCAGAGCTCTCCGGTCGCTCGGTGCCGCTGGCAGAGCGGGTGGCCAACGAGCTTGCTGCGCTTCGCGAGCGCTCCGCTTACGCAAGCGACTCAAGCCTGGTGTTCTGCCATCCCGAGTCGGGTCATCCGCTCGACCGCTCGAAGCTCACCCGACGCTTCAAACAGGCAATCGGTCGCGCAGAGGTCACCGAGATCACCTTCCACGAGTTGCGCCATACCTTCGGCACGAGGATGGCGGCAGCCGGCGTGCCGCTGCGCACCTTGCAGCATTGGATGGGCCACGCCGATGCGAAGACAACCCAGGTCTACGCCCACTACCAGCCCTCAGGCGACGAGGCCGAGACGGTGGAGCGTGCGTTTTCGCAGGCGGCGTGAGCCCCTCGAAGAGGAAGACCACGCAGGCTGAGAGGCCTGGGCCGACCTCAGATTCATTCGGCCTGGTTCACAGACCACATCGGCCGAGCTCGACATCCCGTCGAGGGTGTGAGCCTCCCATCATCTTTCATCCGTCGATGATGGTCGGCAGGGCCGTCCCTGCCGACCTCACTGCTAACAAGCGGAGCAGACGGCGCCTGTCAAGAGAGCCCCGGAGGGGTGCCCCGAAGGGGCAGGCCAAAGGCCCGACCTTGACAGGCGCCGTCTGCGGAGCTACCGCCCTGCCGCGCACTGCGCCCTCGTGCCTGCCGGTGGGCTGGAGCCTGGAGACGCGATTCCAGCGACTGCCTCGTAATCCGTGCCGGGGCAACCTGGATGCGCAAAATCGCATCTGGCGTGTAGCGATCCCGATCCTGACCGATGAGAAGCCAAATTGGCGAGCGGTCTATGCGTTGTCGATCTGCTTGATCATCGCGCGCACCTGATGGGCAGCCTGCTGTACATCGGTTATCGCGAAGGCGAGCTCTGTGGCCAGCGCGGTGAATGTCTGCGGCCAGGAGGGATAGATCTCAAGCGTCGGTGGCCATGAATGCGTGCGACGCACGGTGAACGTGTCCAGGCAGGCATCGCGGACCGCGGCCCAGCCGTCGCCTGGGACCAGATCGCGCAGCAGCAGCAGATCGATGAGGTCGTGCACGCGCAGGTTCTCGGGCCTCTCGGGAGGCGGCGGTGCGGTGCAGGCGTGGATCTTCTGGGCGATCTGGTAGCGCAGGCCCAGGCACGGCACCCGCTCAGGTCCCTCCAAGCCAAATCTGCCGATAGCGACCGCCTCCAGCGTCTCGATGTCCGCGCCCGCATCTCCCTCCGCTGGAGCAACCTCGAAGGGCACTGTTCCCCACCGGCGGCCGCGGTAGGCGAGCTTTATCTCAAACCCCACCGAGCGGGTATCCCCAATCGGCCGTGGCGCGCTGCGCTCGAAGGTAAATCCGCCGCATCCGGCCCGCAGCGCCTCATCCAGCCGCGCGAGCATCGAGCCGGCGGAGTCGCGGAAGACGGCGTCGAGGTCCTGGGTGGTACGCGCCCGTAGCCGCAGCCGCAACTCCATTGCGGTGCCGCCCTTCAGCAGGAAGAGCGGATCGTCACGCTCGTCGCGGACTCGGTCAAGCGCTGCCAGCAGCACCATGAACTGCACCCAGCGCTGCAGCCGACCGACGAGTATGCCCTGCTCGCGCGCACCCTCGCCCACCCATCTTTCGATCACGCTCACGCTGTGCGGTGCTTTACGAGGAGCCTCTCTCATCGCATCTCTAGACGCTCACCGCGCCCAGGCGGTCGCGCAGGTCGGCGAGCTCACTAGCGCGAAGAAGTCCGCGATCGCCCGCACTGTTAATCGCCTGCTCGATCAGGCGCAAAGGCAAATGCTCTTCGATGCCGTCGAGGATCGCCCTGTAGGGCGTCACGATCGCAATGCCCTCGTGCGAGGTGACGAAGGCTTGCTCGAGATCGCGGCGGTGCAGCACATAAAGCGCCGGCACCTCCCTGCGCGGCCGGTAGCGCGCCGGGACGCTGAGATGGATTCTCGCCGGGTTCACATCACATAGCCGATGCAGGTCGAGTGCCGTCTGCCCGCAGAGCACACCGCGTACCGACTGCGGCCACAGCGTCGCCTCCATGTACTGATCCAATGGGCCAGATGGCACCAGCGAGATGCGGTAGACGCCGTGTGAGACGTGATCGGCAAGCCCACGACGCGCAAGATCCTGCAAGCGCAAAGGATCGACCCCTAGTCCCCGCGCATCCTGAGAGGTCACGTAGCCATGCTGCTCCTGAGCAGCTTCGACAAGTTGGGTGTAAACGCGGCCCGGCATCGGAGATGGAAGAAAGATGGCATTCTGCGTTCTTTCTTCCATCGCAGCATAGCAGAGACGGCCGGACAGGGCATGGCATTTTGCCATGCCCTGTCCGGCCCCCCATCGGGAGAGCTCCGCGCACTCCACCTGATTTGCGGCCGCCACCAAGGTCAGTCACCTACGCGCGGCGGGAGGCCTGGGCGTGGTTCGATGCGGTTCTCTTGGAGCCAGTCGGTGAGGTCCTTTGGGTTGAAGCGGACGTAGTGGCCGAGGCGGTGGTGAGGTATGCGCCCGGCGCGTGCTTGGGAGAGAAGCCAGGTGTGGGGGACGCCAAGTAGCTGGCTTGCGGCCTTGGCGTCGATCAGGCGTGTGAAGCTGCTGGTCTCGTCCGCGACGCCGCGAGCTTTGGCGATCAGTCGGGTCGCGCCGGCGCGCGCTGCGGCGGCTGGGCGGGCGGAGATGCTGGAGAGTGGTCTCATGCGGTCTGCTCCTTGTGCCGGGCGGCGTGCGGTGGCGGGGTCTGGGTTTCGTGGTGGTAGAGGCGGTCGATGCGGTGCTCTGTGGGTGGATGGCTTTCTTCGGTGAGCCAGACGAAGGGGACCGGGAGATCCCACGGCAGAGCGTTGATGTCCAGGAACTCGGCGAGCTGCTCGGCCTGCCCAAAGCACACGCCCCCCTGCATCGTCACGGACAGCGAGCTCGCGTCAGGCTCGATCCGCCAGACCCGCGCGTCCTCGCTCACGCCGATCTTGAAATCGGGATCAACGCGCGTGGCAGGCCCAGTCCACCGCAACGTTGCCACCGCCGCAAACCTGTTCCGCAGAGGCAGCTTGAACTGGCCGACGATCCCCGGACGCGGCAGCGGCTGCTCAACCACTCCCCATCCGCGCTGCACAAGCCAGAGCGCAATCGCCTCGCCAAGCGCATCCGCCAATTCCGACGCAGTGCAGTTCCGCATCACTTGCAAAGCATGACGAAGATGCCGGGCCGAGACACGTCCGCCGCCGATGGTTGCATGACCGACGATGCCCACCGAGAGCACGTACGCAATCCGCGCGACCCGCGCCTCACCGCCCGGCTACGCGAACGAAGACAAAGATCGGCGGCAAGTCTACGGCGCCGCCCTTGCGCAGTTTGACGAGTTGATCGCCGCCGCGAGAGCGGTGGGAGCAGCGTCCCGACCACTGCCGCTCTTCTACGCGCTCAGCCAGGCCGGACGCGCGATCACTGCGGCGCGTGGGGAGCCGCCGTGGCAACTCAGAGGGCACGGCCTCTCGGCCCCAGAGCTATCGGTCCCGATACTCAACGTGAAAGTGAAGCGTGCCGCAAAGTCCGACGGGCGTACCACCGACTCCATCACCGCCGTGGCGCACGCCACCGACAGCGAAGTCTTTGAGAAAGACGCGAACATTCGTGCCCTCTGGGCATCGCTGCCGGAGGCATTCGAGCTGTTGCCGCAGCAATCCAACGGCGTTCTGCTCCCGTTGCGTCTCGTACCCGTTATTGAGGCGACCGACTTCACGCGGCTGGACCTCAGGCAGCTCGACCGTGGCCACGGAAACGCGATTCTGGTCGGCTTCTCCGGGACACCCGATGAACTCGACCAGCATTTGAGTGTGCACTACCCGACAAGCACAGGCATGAGGTTGCATCGACCGTTCCCCGGACAACCGATAGCAAAACGCCACACCGCCTACGGGCCGGGACTTGCCGTTCGATGGATGCTCAGCACGGACGAGGAGTATCACCTGCAACGCGCACAAGCACTGTGGCGCGGCGAGGCCTTGTGGCTGCGCCCGGCAGTCAACGATGTGCAGCTGTCTTCACTGCTGACCTGGTGGACGCTGCTGTTCGCTCTGTCGATGCTGGCTCGTTATGAGCCTGCGGCATGGACGCAGGCAATTGATTACGACGTCAGCGAGCTTGCAGCGCCCCTGCGCCAACTGCTCGACATCGGCCTAGATCGCGTACCCGAACTCATCCAGCGAGCGCTTGAAGCACGAGCAGACTTCGGATAGCTCCGCCTGCCTCGGGCTCAGAAGCCACGAAGGCCGGGGGCTCCGCGGCCGTCGTTGCGGATGACCTTGCCGATGATCCATGAGCGTGGGACCGCGCCCCAGAACCTGCTGTCCTCGGAGTTGCCGCGGTTGTCGCCTAGCAGGTAGTAGCTGCCGCGTGGGATCTTGATCGGGGTGGGGAAGCTGCACTCGGAGCTTTCGCCGCATTCGCGGATGTAGGAGTCTTTCTCGCGCTCGCCGTTGAGATAGACGTGGCCTTCCTTGATGTAGATCGTGTCTCCCGGGCCCGCGACCACGCGCTTGATGAAGGTAATGCTCGCCTCCTTGAGCACCGGCGAGGCACAGGCGGCTCCGCCCGGAGTCACCTGGTGAGGGCTTGGGCCGCAGATGCCATTGACGGCGCCTTCAGGCGGATGGAAGACCACTATGTCGCCGACCTCCAACGACGTGGCGCTCTCTTCGACTGTGACCTGGGTGCCGACCGCGAGCGTCGGTTCCATCGAGCCAGACGGCACCCTGTAGAGGCGAACGCCTGCATTCGAGGGCGCACGCACGGTTTTGGAGCCATCGAGCGCCAAGGTCACGGCAACAGCGACGGCTGCCGCGCCGAGCATCAAGGCCAAGGGGATGATCCACCGTTGGGACCTCGATCGCTGCCCGACGGCGGTTGTGTCGTGCTGCGCCTCCCACTCTTCGCGGCTCAGGAGTCGCTGCTCACCTGCAAGGTTGCATCCGCATCCAGCGCAGAATGGCTGGCCTCCAGCTTCGGCACCGCACTCCGGGCATACATGGCGGTTGACTTTGGGCCGCCCGAGCATGGTGCAGCAGTTTCCCACAGTTCGGCTCAACGGGCACGATCGGGCAGCCCCGTCTCTGGCTACGGGCAGACGTTTGAGGCTCGATGCAAGTCGTCTTCTCAGCTCTCGATGACGCTGATGGCCTCGTCATCGACGGGCACGCTCGTCTGCATTCCTTGCTCTTCGAGCAGCTCCTGCAGTCGGTGCAGGTGGTCGTAGAGGCAGAGTCGTCGCGCGTGCGTCACTGGCAGCAGGTCATGCTCATGCTCTTCCGCGAGAGCCATGTAGGCGCCGGCGGCGAGGACCAGGTGCGCGGCGATCGTGCCGGTGTGCTCGTGGCCGGTGTAGGTCGAGTGCAGATCCAGCGCCAGATCCGGCAGCACCGTTGCGATCGAGAACACGTAGGCCCCCACGCTGGAGGCGATCGTCTCCGAGGGCGTCGGCTTTCCATCCACCGTGATCTTCAACGGAACGCACCTCTGCGTGAGCATCCCTGAAAGCTACCCACGCGCTGGTCAGAAAGCGCGAAGGGCGCGGCCAGCGGTCCCTTGCCGCCAGCCGCGCCCAAGCACCCGCGGGCTCAGCGGCTGCTCTGCTCCGGGTCGAGGTCGGCCACCTCTGGTGTGAGCGCTGCGATGAACTCGAACTCGCCGTTGACCAACGGCACCTCGCACGGCCGCCGTTTGGCCCACTCCAACAGCTGGCCCGACGTCAACTCGCCGCGACGCATCGCGCTCACACGCTGCTGCGCAGTCAACTCCCACAGCGTCCTTGAGCGCTCTGCGCGGTCCGCGCGCTGCTTTGCCAGCGTCCGCATCATGTACTCGCTGAGATCCTGCATCGGCTTTCGCCTCCTTGCTTGGTAGGTGGTGTGCCTGACGCAGCCGCCCAGCCGCGCGAAGCGCGGCGATAATTGGCAAGGCAGGCACGCCACCACCACGGGCGCTAGGACCCAAGGCAGGTCACGCGACGGCCAGACGGTTACGCGGGCAGATCGGTTATGGGCACGCGCCGCCAACGGCGCGAGCACTTCTCGGTGCGGGCGGTGACGCTGCTGATCGACGCCGCACGCCCGCAGACCAGACCGTCTCTAAAGAGACGATTCCAGTTCGTCGGTGCGACGCGCGGCGCGCGAGAGCTTGACGAGATCATCGCTCACGCGCACGACCCCGGCGCGCTGCAGGTCTTTGAATGCCTCGTCGAAGGCAAGGTGATCCTCGCCAATCTCACGCTCAAGCTCATCGAGAAACCAGATCGGTTCCTCGCCACTGCCGAGCACCGAGACGATCGTCATCTCCATCCCGCGTTTGCGCTGCTTATCCGAGGGCGCGCGCAGACATCCAGTACCTTGATCCTGCATCGGAAGCTACTCCTTTCGGTGCAAGCCCCCGTGTCCGTCCTAGTCCGACGGCGCGGGGGCGCCATTGGGTTTGTAGACAAAGCCTCTATAGCAAGCGGCAGGGGATGGAATACGCGCGGGCCGGCGGGCCGGAGCCTTCAGTTTGGCTCCACAGAGCCAAACCGGCTGGCTCAGACGCGTGAAAGTTGGCGCGAGATGGTCATTGGGCCGAGTTCGCCGACACTCGCATGATGCGCAGCGCGAACAACGGTCGTTCGGCGGCGCGCGTTCGTATGATCGCCGGCGTGCTACCTGGACTCGACGTCGCCGCCGTGCGCCACTACTGCGAGCAGCATGTGCCCCCGCACGTCATCGACCAGCTACGGACCGAGCTCGACGTCAGTAGGGGCGCGCTCACCATCATGGAATGCCGCCCACCGTGGCGGGCAGACTTCGGGCCTGAATGGACGCGACGCGGCATCGCGCGCCTGCGCTACACGATTAAGAGCGGTCTGTGGGCGCTCTACTGGAAAGACCGCAACGGCCGCTGGCATCGCTACGACCTGATCGAGCCCTCAACAGACATCCTGGGCCTGCTCGACGAGATCGACCGCGACCCCACCGGCATCTTCTGGGGCTGATGGCCGCATCCGATAGCGGCCAAATAGAACATGAATAGAACATGGGCGGCTCTCGCCTCAGTTGCCAACCCTGCGAAAAAGTGCTGATTTGCAGGGCTTTTCCGTATCGGGGAGACAGGATTTGAACCTGCGACCGCCCGGCCCCCAGCCGGGTGCGCTACCAGACTGCGCCACTCCCCGTGGCCTCAGCCGATTCTAGGGGACAACCGACGGCCGCCGCATTTGCGCCTACCCATCGCTCCGACGCCTCTGCGAACATACGTTCGTGCTCCGATCGCCCCGCCAACTCCGCACCTGCGGCCGCTGCGGCGAGCCCAAGCCAATCGACGACTTCGCCTGGAGGCGACAGAGTCGGGGCCAACGGGACAACTACTGCCGCCCGTGCCGGGCTGCCCACAAACGGGAGCATTACGCCAAGCACCATGACCGCTGCATCGAGAATGCCAAGCGACGCAAGCGGACAACCGCTCTGGCGCGTGTCGAGCTCCTCTTCGAGATCTTTCGCGAGCGGCCATGCGCGGACTGCGGCGAGACTGACCCGTTGGTCCTGGAGTTCGACCATGTCGGCGACAAGCGCTTCAACATCGCGAAGGGCATCCGCGACCTCCCCTGGCAGACCGTCCTCGACGAGATTGCACGATGCGAGGTCGTTTGTGCAAACTGTCATCGTCGGCGAACCGCGTACAGGGCCAAGTTCGCGCGTGCGGTGGTAGCTCAACGGTAGAGCCTCGCCCTTCCAAGGCGATGATGCGGGTTCGATTCCCGTCCGCCGCTTGCACCACGACACCGGGGAACCGGCCATCAACCTCCCCGCCATGCGCTAGCGTGCTGGCTCGCGCTGCCGGGCCGGAAGGGGCCAGGCCGCCATCCGTCCCCAACTCGGTCTATCGTTTGCTGCGTGCCCACACGGCCCCTGCTTCTGGTCGCCGCGCTTGTCGCAGGCGACTACCTGCTGTGGACATGGTCCTCGGACGGCGGCAGCACGACAATCGCGCTGATCTCCGGGCTTGCGCTCGCGCCTCTGATCCTGGCGCTGCTCTGGCTTGGATCGACGGCCATCGCACGCGTCCTGCTCGGCCACACCCCGCGCCGCGGTGCACGCCCATCACAACGAGCGCGCGCCACACGCCGCCACCGGCCGGCTCGCCCGCGACCGGCCGCCGAGCAGTGGCAGGAGGCCGAGCTGGAACCCGCAACCCCGCCACAGCAGCCCTACGAGCAGATCGCCGCCTGACGCCCCGAGGCGGCAGGACATCATGAGGCGCCTGTCCTTTCTGAGGCTGAGTTCGACGCGCGCACGCATCGCCGCCGCCGTGGCCCTGGTGGTCGTCGTCGGCGCGAGCGTGGGGATCTACCTCTACGAGCGCCATCGCACGGGCTCGATCTACCACCCCGACGCCCGCTTCGTGCCCGAAGAAACCAGCAAAAAGCCACCGCCCGCACCAAAGGAAGCGACGTTCGTGTGGCCGTTCTACGGCTACACCGCCGACCATCACCGCTACATCGCCGCGCCCGCGTCGGTCAAACCGCCCTTCAGGCGCGTCTGGGAAAGCAAAGAGACCGCGCTGCTGGAGTTTCCGCCGGTGATGTCGCACGAACGCATCTACCAGCTCGCAGACGACGCGATTCTCAGCGCGATCGACAGGAAGACCGGTCGTCTGGTCTGGAGCAAACAGCCTCGGCACGCTCTCGGCCTCCACCCCGGCGATCATGGGAGGCACCCTCTACGCGACGATCCTCGCGCGCCCCGGGGACGGCGAAGGCGGGCGCATGGTCGCGCTGCGGGCCGGCGACGGCTCGGTCCTGTGGTCGCACGACCTGCCAAGCCGCAGCGAGTCCTCGCCGATCGTCGCAAACGGCAAGGTGATCTTCGGCAGCGAAGACGGGACGGTCTACGCGCTGAACGCCCAAACCGGCCAGACGATCTGGACCTACCAGGCGGCCGGGGCCGTGAAGGCGAGCCCGACGCTCGTAAACGGCATCCTCTACTTCGGCGACTACGCGGGCGACGTCCAGGCGATCAGCGAGCGCACGGGCAAGCGGATCTGGGTCGCGGGCTCAGAAGGCGCCCCGCTCGGCAGCGGCACCTTCTACTCGACGGCGGCCTACGCCTACGGGCGCATCTACCTCGGCAACACCGACGGGCGCATCTACGCCTACAACGCCGGCACCGGCGAACTGGCGTGGGCGGTGCAGACCGGCGCCTACGTCTACGCCTCCCCCTCGGTCGCCAACGCGCCGGGGCTCGGACCGACGATCTACGAGGGCTCCTACGACGGCAACTTCTATGCGCTCAACGCCCGCACCGGCGGGATCGAGTGGACCTACCCAGCCGGCGGCAAGATCTCGGGCTCCTCGACGATCGTCGGCAAAGTCGTCTACTTCGCGGACCTCGGCACCCACAGCACCACGGGCCTGAACACCACCACCGGCCGCAAGGTCTTCTCTATCCCCCAGGGCGCATTCGACCCGGTCATCAGCGACGGTCACCTGATCTACCTCAGCGGCTACAACGTGCTCTTCGCGTTCGAACCAGTAGACGAGCACGGCGCCGGCCGCGCCGGCAAGACCGGCTAGAGCTGCGACAGCGCCTGCAGCGCGCCGCCGAGCGAGAACTGCGCCTGCACGCGCACGGTGCCGGGCCGCGCGACCACGACCTTCGTCCAGCCCGAGCCGGCTTCTGAGACGCGGGCGACGCCGGCGAGCACGCTCCAGTAGGGCGTGTAGTGCAAGCGCACGAGGAAGCTGCCGGAAGCGCGTGCATCCAGCGTGAAGCCCTGGTGGCCAAGCGCCGTAAGCCTGCCCGGCCCTTCGGCCAGTGGCCTTGCGCCGAGCACCTGGTAGACGCGCCAGTGCCTGCTCGCGAACACCGGCTCAAGGAACGGCGCGCCGTGTCTGATCAGCGCCGCCTCGCCGATGCTCGAGCCGTCGAGCGGCACGTCGGGCAGCGCCACGTAGCTGACGCCGTTGCGGTAGAGCCAGCTGCGGTATACCGCCGGCGCCAGCGGGTCGGCTTCGATCGCTTCGTTGTAGCGCTTGTCGAGCTGGCGCTCCCAGCCGCGCGCGAGCTCCACGTGCGGGGCAAGCAGCGCGGCCTCCCAGTGCGATCGCGTGAAGGGCACCTCGATCCTGAGCGGCCCCTTGGCGTGGGCGGCCAGGAACCGGCGCAGCGGCGTGTAGTAGGCCGCCGTCGTCGAGGGGTCTCCCATCACCTCGCTGCTCTGGACGATCGGTCCCCAGGCAACCCAGAAGGCCATGCCGAGAAGGGCGGCGCCGAGCACCCAGAAGGGGCGCCTGCCCGCGACCGCAAACCCGCCGCCGCGCGCGATTGCGCAGAGCAGCAGCGGGCCGGAGAGCAGCACCGCGTAGCGCACGACGTTGCTGCCCATCGGCGTGGGAAGCAGCGCGAGCACGTTGACCAGCACGAACAGCCAGCCGCCGATCGCCAGCAGGCGCTCCTGCCGCGGCAGCGCCCAGATGAACGCGAGCGCAACAGCAGTTGACGGCAGGAACGATTCCAGGGCGTAGGGCTCAAAGCCGCCTTCGGGGAACAGGGCCTCCACCGGCAGCACGACGACCAGCACCGGCACAATCAGCAGCAGCGCGTAGCGCAGCCGCCTGTTGACGATCGCGTCGGTGAGCGCCGCGAGTGCGAGCAGCGCTCCCGCGACCGGGCTCGATGCGGCGCTGAGCGCAGCACAGAGCGCCGCAAGCGCAAGGAACCGGCGCTCTTTGCCGGAGAGGACCGCGAGCACGGCGGCCAGCGCAAAGCTCACCCCCAGCGCAAAGGTCAGCCTGCCGATCCACAGATCGCCGGCCGCCGCGACCGCAAACCAGATGCAGGCCAGCTGCGTCTTGGGGCCAAACCCGATCCTCGCGATCCGCCCGAACAGCGCCACCGAGCAGAGCACCGCCAGCGCCCCGGCGAGCCGCAGTCCGAGCAGCCACGCAAGCGGCGGGTAGAGCAGGCTGTAGCCGGGGATGTGGTGCCCGCCGTACCAGTTGTCATCCCAGACGAGCATGCCGAAATGAGAGAAGAGATAGGACCGGTAGGCCTGTGCCGCCAGGTCGGGCGAGTTCGGCGCCACGACCATCCACCCGGCGGCGAGGCAGACCGCGATCAGCACGTGCAGCGGTATGCGCCGCAGCGCCAGCGCCGGAGCCCGCGGGCGCTCCGCAAGCGCCGGGCCTATCGTCTCGCTCTCCACGGAGGGGCAGTATGGCGACCCCCGACCAAGCGCCCACGCGCACCGGGCCTCCAACCGGCGCCCTCGCCGATAATGCGAGGCGATGTCGATTCGCCGCACCGCCGCCTTCTTGGCCCTCGCGACGCTCGCCGCGGCCGTCCCGGCCGGCTGCGGCACCTCGAAGCCCGGCCCGATCTCGGCCGCCGAACTGGCGAGCGCCCGCACCTTCCCCTACTACACGATCTACTGGGCGGGCCCGACATTCGAAGGCCACCCCGTAACCGCCGCCGACGGCATGCAAGCCTACAAAGCGAGCACGGGCGACTCGATCTACTACGGCGACTGCGTCAGCGGCAACGGGCCGCTCGGCTCAGACGGCTGCCTGCTGCCGCTGAAGGTGAGGACCACTGTCTACAGCCTGCACTCCAACGTCGAACTCGGCGCCCAGCGCAACACGGTGATCCGCGGCGTGCCCGCGGCCATCTTCGACGAAGGCCGCGCGATCGAGCTCTACACCGGGCAGCTGAGCATCGACGTCTACTCCAGCACCCCCGCGCGCGCGCTGGCCGCCGCGAACCTCCTGCGCCCGCTGAACAGGTCCGGCACGAGCTCGACGCCGCTGCCGCCGCCGGTCTACTGCCCCGAGCTCGCCGGCCACCGCTCCGCCGCGGTGTTCGCAACGATGCAGCACCTGCCGGGACAGCCGTGCCAGAGCACCAAAGTCGCGCTCGCCCAGCGCGAAGCGCTCGAGCACTGAGAAGACGCCGCGCCCTCAGTGCTCGACGGTCCGGGGCGCCACGACGAGCGGGCTCCCGATCTCCCTGCGGATCGACAGGAAGGCAAAGCTGCCGATCAGCGATGGCACCCACAGCGCGATCGCCCTGTAGGTGAGGACGGCGGCAAGCACGAAGGAGGCCGGCCGCACACCGAAGAGCAGCAGCATGCCCACGATCCCGCCTTCGACTGCAACCAGGCCGCCGGGGATCGGCAGCGAGTTGGCGAGCATCCCGACCAGGTAGGCCATCGCGACCACCCAGAAGGATGGAGGAGCTGCCGTAGGCGAGCAGGCAGGCGTAGAGCACGAGCGTGTCAAAGAGCCAGTAGGCGAGCGCGCCGAGCAGCCGCGGATCGTGCTGGCGCAGCAGCTTCAGCACGCCCTGCACGCCGTTGCCGAGCGTCGCGAGCGTCGCGGCGGCACGCGGGTGCGCGTCGGTGTTGATCCGCGCATAGCCGCGCGCCCAGGTGGCCAGCGCAAGCGTTGCGCCGATCGCCGCGATCGCCGCCACCGCGGGCACGAGCGTGAGCAGCGCCCTGCTTGAGCCGGGCAGCACTTCGAGCCACATCGGGATGCCGATCGCTGCGACCGCGACGACGTTCACCGCGCTCGTGATCAGGAACAGCTCGACCGATCGGGTCGCGATCCGCTCGACCGAGAGACCCTTGCTGCGCATCACCCACGCGCCGAGCATGATCCCGCCGAGGCCGCTGACCGAGACGACCGCGTTGACCGCGAGCTCTGCGAGCGAAAGCCTGCTCACCAGGCGCCAGCCGAGCCGGCCGAACAGCAGCTCGAACACCATCACATAGCCGGCGCAGCAGAGCAACTCGAACCCGACGCCGCCGATCACCCAGCCGATGTTCGCGTCGGAGATCTGCTCGGCGACCGAGCGCAGCCCCGGCACCGCGAGCAGCAGCGCGATCACGAGCGCGAAGAAGATCGCCAGCGTGATCAGGCTGTTGCGCAGCGACCGCGACTGCACAGCCATTTCGGAGCGGCGCACCTTCTGCGCCTCAAGCTCCTCACTCCCGCCCTTCGGGCTCTCCCCACTGCTCATCCAAGGTGAGCATGACAGGCGCGCGGGCCCGGACCGGGTGCTCGCTCAGGCACGCACGCGCGCCTCCCCGCGCGCGCGGCGTTCCCGCTCGCGATAGACGGCCGGCGTCACCCCGTAGCGGCGGCGAAACGCCCGCGCGAAATGGGTCGCCCTGCTGTAGCCGACGAGCCGCGCCACGTCGGCGACCGGAATGCTCGGCTGGCCCACGAGCAGCTGGGTCGCCGCCGCCATCCTCACCGCCAGCAAGTCCTCGCTGAAGCTGCTGTCGGCGCGCGCGTAGGCCCGCTGCAGCTGGCGCGGGGAGCTGGAGAGCGCCCGCGCCACGCTCGCCAGCGTCAGCGGGCGGCGGTAGTGACGCGCTACGACGGTGTGCGCCAACAGACGCAGCCGCTGCTGCTCATGGAGCGTGTGCGCCCGCATGTGCCTTTATCCGACGCGGCTCCCCGGCTGTGACGGCGGCCGGCCGCAGCACGCCCCAGCCACTCAGGCCATCAGGCTCTGCGACGCGGCCCGCTCAGCCGCCGCGCCGTAGGAGCCGCCGAACAGGGCGGCGTGCACGAGCAGCGGCAGCAGCTGGTAGAGCGGCACCCGCGCCCGCCAGCCATCCGCCAGCGGGCTCACCTCTTCATAGGCGTCGAAGATTCGCGGCGAAGGCGCGCCGAACAGGCGCAGCATCGCCAGGTCGATCTCCCTGTGGCCGCCGTAGACGGTCGGGTCGATCAGCCACGGCCGTCCATCCGCGCCGGCGAGCACGTTGCCGCTCCAGAGATCGCCGTGCAGCCGCGCAGGCGGCTCGGGCGGCCCGCACAGATCGGCGATCTGCTCGCAGACCGCCTGCACCGCGCGCTCGCCTGCGACCGAGATGCCGCCGCGCGCTCTCGCTGCCGCAAGCGCCGGAAGCAGCCTGCGCTGCGCGTAGAAGGTGGGCCAGTCGGGCGCCGGGTCGTTCGGCAAGCTGAGCGAGCCGACGGTGCAGGTCCCGCCCACCCCGCCGAGCCCCGGATCGCCGAACGCCGGCGCACCTGCGGCGTGCAGCAGCGCAAGGCCACGACCGAGCTCCTGCGCGCCGGCATCGTCGAGCGCACCGTGCTCGATCCATTGCAGCGCCAGATAGTCGGGGCCGACCTCGAGCACGTCCGGCACCTGCAGGCTCTGTGGCTGCGCCAGCCACCGCAGCCCGCCCGCCTCGCGCTCGTACTCCCCCTCGCGCGCGTCGGGGCGCGTCTTGACGAACGCGATTCGCCCGTTGGCCAGCCGCACCCGCCATGCCTGGTTGATGTCGCCGCCGCCGACCCTGACCGCCTCGCCGGCTCCGGGCGGAAGGCTCACTGCGGCTGCGGCGAGCCCGGAAGCTGCTCGAGCGAATCGAGGCTGTCCAGCACGCCGGCACACGCCGCCTCCACAAGATCGATCACCCGGCCGAACCCATCCGCCCCGCCGTAGTAGGGGTCTGGCACGTCTCGCTCGCCGGAGCCGTCGCTGCTCGGATCGAAGTCGCGCAGCAGCCGCACCTTCGCGGCGGCCTGACGGTCGGGCGCGATCCCGCGCAGGTCGCGCTCGTTGGCGTGGTCCATCGCGAGGATCAGGTCGAAGTCGCGGAAGTCCTGGACGCTCACCTGGCGCGCGCGGCCGCCGAGCGTGAAGCCGCGAGCGCGAGCGGCGGCAGCAGCGCGCGCGTCGGGGCTCTCCCCCACGTGCCAGCCGCCGGTGCCGGCGCTGTCCACCTCCAAGCGCCCCTGCAGCCCGCGCTGCTCGATCAGCCCTCGCATCACCGCCTCCGCGGTGGGCGAGCGGCAGATGTTGCCAAGGCAGACGAACAGGATCCGCGTCATCGCTTGGCCGGCTCCTCGTCGAGCTCCAGCACGGCCAGGAAGGCCTCCTGGGGCACCTCGATCCGGCCCACCTGCTTCATCCGCTTCTTGCCCTCCTTCTGCTTCTCCAGCAGCTTTCGCTTGCGCGTGATGTCGCCGCCGTAGCACTTGGCGATCACGTCCTTGCGGAAGGCCTTGACGGTCTCGCGGGCGATGATGTGCGAGCCGATCGCGGCCTGGATCGGCACGTCGTACTGCTGGCGCGGGATCCGCTTGCGCAGACGCTCTGTCAGCGAGCGGCCGAGATCGTACGCCTTGTCCCTGTGCATGATCATCGAAAGCGCATCGACCGGGTCGCCGGCGAGCAGCACGTCGAGCTTGACGAGGTTGGCTGGCTTGACCCCGTGCAGGTCGTAGTCGAGCGAGGCATAGCCGCGCGTGCGCGACTTCAGCTGATCGAAGAAGTCGAGCACGATTTCCGCCAGCGGCAGCTCGTAGGTGAGCTGCACCCGCTCCGGGGAGAGATAGTGCATGCCGGCGGGCTCGCCGCGGCGTTCCTGGCAGAGCTCCATCACTGCGCCGACGTACTCCCGCGGGGCAATGATCGAGGCGGTGATGAACGGCTCCCTGATCTCCACGATGCTGGCGGGATCGGGCATGTCGGAGGGGTTGTGCACCTCGATCTCATCGCCGTTTGCGAGGCTGACCTCGAAGCCGACCGAGGGCATCGTCGCCAGCAATTCGAGATCGTACTCGCGCTCCAGGCGCTCCCTGACGATGTCCATGTGCAGCAGCCCCAGAAAGCCGCAGCGGAAGCCGAAGCCCAGCGCATCGGAGGTCTCCGGCTCCCAGGAGAGCGCGGCGTCGTTGAGCGAGAGCTTCTCCAGTGCGTCGCGCAGGTCCGGGTAGCGATCGGAGTCGATCGGGAACAGGCCGCAGAACACCATCGGCTTGACCTCGCGGTAGCCGGGCAGCGGCTCCTGCGCCCCGGCGCCGGAGCGGCCGGAGGTCGTCAGCGTGTCTCCGACGCGCAGCTGCGTGACGTCCTTGATCCCGGTGATCAGATATCCGACCTCACCGGCTGCGAGCTGCTTCACCGGCGTCATCTGCGGCGAGAAGACGCCGATGTCGTCGATCTCGGCTTGCGTGCCGGCAGCCATCGCCCTGATCGCCTCGCCCTTCTTGAAGACTCCGTCAACGACTCTGATGTAGGCGATCGCGCCCCGGTACTGGTCGAACTCCGAGTCGAAGATCAGCGCCCGCGGCGGCGCCAGCGGATCGCCCGAGGGCGGCGGCACGCGCGCGATCAGCTCCTCGAGCACCTCCGGCACCCCCTCCCCGGTCTTGCCGGAGATCTTCAGGATCGACTCGGCGTCCTCGCCGATCAGCTCGGAGACCTCGCCGGCGACCCGCTCGGGCTCGGCGCCGGGCAGGTCGATCTTGTTCAGGCAGGGGATCAGCTCCAGCCCCGCATCGACGGCCAGGTAGGTGTTGGCGACCGTCTGGGCCTCCACGCCCTGGGAGGCGTCCACGACCAGCAGCGCGCCCTCACAGGCGGCCAGCGACCGCGAGACCTCGTAGGTGAAGTCGACGTGCCCGGGCGTGTCGATCAGGTGCAGCTGGTAGGTCTGTCCGTCGCCGGCGGTGTAGAAGACCCGCACCGCCTGCGCCTTGATCGTGATCCCCCGCTCGCGCTCCAGATCCATCGAGTCGAGCACCTGCGCGCGCATCGAGCGCTGATCGACGGCGTGAGTGAGCTCGAGGATGCGATCGGCCAGCGTCGACTTGCCGTGGTCGATGTGGGCGATGATCGAGAAGTTGCGGATCTTGCTCTGGTCCATGGGCCGCTACAGGGTAGAGGGCGCGCGCCAGACGACCGATGGGCGGCGCGAGGCGGCGTCCTCGGTCGCTCGCGTATGTCACCACGCTCCCTGCGTCCTTGCCTCGCTTGCCTCTCGATCGTCTGACAGGAGCCCTACGCCCGCCCGAAACGGCTGAGCAGCAGCCGGCGCACCTGGTGCGCCTCGGGAATGCGCATCGCAAAGACGGCTCTGGCGTAGACCGCCACGCCCGCAAGGCCGGCCACACCGAGCGCGAGGATCTGCGCGATCAGCGAATGCGACTGGCCAAGCAGCGAGTTCAGCAGGTGCCAGATCGCCCAGGAGACGGCGGCGAGCAGCACTGCGGCAACGGCGATGCGGGCGGTGATCATCGTCGTCTGGGCGCCTTCGATGCGGCCGTTGAAGCCGTCACGCAGGCGGCGCAGGGAGAGGACGGTCATCAAGACGTTCGCGACGATCGTGCCGATGATCAGGCCGGCGATGCCGAGCGGCTTATAGAGCGCGACGCTGACGATGATGTCGGCGATGATGTTGATCGCCGAGAGCCTGGTCGGGATCCAGGGGCGCTGCACGGCAAAGAAGGTCCTCGTCAAGAGCAGGTTCAGGCCGGCGAACGGCAGGCTGAAGGCAAACCAGAACAGCGCGATCGAGACCAGTTCGGTCGATTTGCCGTTGAACGCGCCGCGTTCGAAGACAAGCCGCGTGATCGGCGTCGGCAACACGATCATGAATGCGGCCGCAGGGATCAGCAGGAGGTTGATCTGACGCATCCCGATCCCAAGCGCACGCCGCATTCCGTCCGAGTCCCGCCGCGCCGCCATCCTGCTCAGCGTCGGGAACAGGACGGTCGCCACCGCAACGCTGAACATCCCCTGCGGCAGCATGTAGATCCGAAACGCCTTTTCGATCGCGCTCGGCGCGTGTTCGCTGACCAGCGTGCCGAACACCGCGTTGATCAGCTGATCGAGGTTGATGATGCCCAGCCCGATCGTCACCGGCAGCATCAGCGTGAATATCTGGCGGATGCGGGGATCTCGCCAGTCGAGATGGAAGCCGAGCCTGAAGTCGATCCGGCCAAGCGCCGCGAAGGCCATCATCATCTGCACCGCGGTCGCCAGCAGAATCGCGATCGCGAGCGCATAGAGCTGGTCCCCGTCTTCCTTGCCGCCGTGGAAGTGCGGCTTGAGCACCACCAGCAGCACGATGATGACGATGTTCCACACCGCCGGCGCGATCGCCGGGATCGTGAAGTGTTCATAGGACTGCAGCACCCCCGTGAACAGCCCGGTGATGCCGAGCAGCAGCACGACCGGGAAGAGCACCTGCGAGAGCCCGGCGGTGAGCGTGTCGAGATATGGGCCGAACGTCGGCCCAGTGAACAGCGGCATGATCGTGCCCGCCAGCAGGATGAAGAGCGCAGTCAGCGCGCCGAGGACGATCGTCATGATCCACAGCACGTTGGAGGCCAGCAGGAACGCCTCCCGGCGCCGGCGCTGCTCCAGCATTTCCGTGAAGACCGGCACGAACGCAGCCGAAAGGGCGGCGTTGGCGAACAGGTTGCTCGCAAGGTTCGGGATCTGGTTGGCCAGCGTGAACGCCGACGCGGAGCCGGTGGTCCCGAACAGGCCGGCGGTCAGGACTTCGCGCCCCAGCCCGGCGACCCGCGAGATCGCCGTGCCGATCGAGAAGATCGCCGTGTTGCGCGCGACTCGCCCGCTGCCGGAGCCTCCCCCGCCCCCCGGCGGCCCGCCGCCCTCGTCAGGCGCAGGCGACAACGGCTCTTCGGGGGCTTGGGTCCTCATCGACAAGGCCGCTATAGTACGGCGCTCCAAAGATGGCGAACATCGACTCACAGAAGAAGCGCATCCTGCGCGCCGAGCGCGAGCGGACCGAGAACCGCCGCTACACCTCGACGGTGAAGACCTACTTCCGTCGCCTGGAGGCCGCGGCCGCCGACGGCGACGCCAATGCCGCCGAGAGCGAGCTGCGCACGCTCACGAGCACGATCGACAAGGCCGTCAAGCGCGGCGCGCTGCACCGCAACACCGCGGCGCGCAAGAAGGCCCGCGCGGCCCGCATCCGCGCCAGCATCTCCGCATGAGCAGCCTGACGCCGGCTATCGGGCGCCTGCCGGCTATCGGCCGCCTGCGATCGAGCGGATCGTAAGGACCGCAACCGTTCGCTCCGAAAGTGCAGCAGCACTGCGGCGGCCCGCGATCACACGCGCCCCGCCCCGCAGATCGACCTCTACGTCGGCAAGCCTGGCAAGCCCCTGCCGCAGCCGCTGCGGGTCGGCACGACGCACGTCGGCGATGAACCGCTCGGCGGCCCGCGGCGGCATCCGCAGCGAGCGGACGATCTCCTTGGCCGGCTCGCCGGCCTGCAGCCGCTGTGCGACTGCAACCGCGTCCCGCAGCCGCGCCGCGATCTGAAAGCTGAGCGAGGGGATCCGCTCGCCCTGACTCTCCAGCGCGAGGTACGTCCGCAGTGCAGCCTGCGGATCGCCGCCCACGAGCGCGTCCGCGAGCGTGAACGCGCGCCGCTGCGATGAGTGCGCAGCCCGGCTTTCCACCTGCTCGACACCGACCCGCGCCGCACGAGCGCCTTCCCCATCGCCGACCTCGAGCGCGATCTTCTCGAGCTCCCGCAGCAGCCGCTGCTGGCGATCGCCGACCTGCGCGACGAGCGCCTTGGCCGCCGCGACGTCCAGCTCGAGCCCGAGCCGTCGCCCCTGCGCGCGCACCCACGGCGGCAGCTCCCAGGGCTTGACCGTCCCGTGCGCCACGATCTGCCCGCCGGCGGCCTTTACAGCACCGTGCAGCGCGGCGGGCGCCTTCGCCCGCGCCTCCTCCCTGGCGAACATCGCAAGCGTCGTGTCGGGCGGCATCGGCTTCATCGCCGGCACGAGGTGCGTCTCGACCTCGGCCTGCTTCCAGCGCTCGACGCCGTCGACGATGATCACCCGCTGCCCGATCGCAAAGGTCATCGCGGCCAGCGCCCGCGCCGCCCCCTCCGGCGTGGCGTCCTCGCCGCCCAGCATCTCGACCGATCCGGCATCGCCCTGCTGCTCTGCCAGCGCCCGCAGGCTCGCCCGCCGCTCGGCCACGCCTCCGTGATCGTCGCCGTGGATGAGGTAGGCGGGCTTCAGCTGCGCCATCGAGCCGAGTCTAGTGGCCGCCTTGGACGACCGCGCGCCGCGCCGAGCTAGCGAACAACAATATTTACGAGCTTGCCCGGCACCACGATCTCCTTGACGATCTGCTTGCCGTCGAGATGCGCAAGCACGTTCGGCGCACTGCGGCATAGCGCCACCAGCTCGGCCTCGCCGGCCCCGGAGGAAGCCTCCACGCGGTCGCGCAGCTTGCCGTTGACCTGGCAGACCAGCTCGTAGCTTTCGCTTTCCAGGTAGCGAGAGTCGGCCTGCGGCCACGGCTGCTCCCAGACCCTCTCCCCCGTCAGCATCTCGTAGACCTCGGCACTCAGATGCGGCGCGAACGGGAACAGCAACGAGGCGGCGCTGGCCAGCGCGAAGCGCTCGCTCTCCACGCCCGCTGAGTCCCGCAGCCGCGAGCACTCGTTGATCAGCTCCATCACCGCGGCGATCGCCGTGTTGAACGCGAACCTGCGCAGATCGCCGCTGACCTTCTCGATCGCCCAATGCGCCTTGCGCAGCAGCTCGAGGTCGGCGCCCTGCGCCTCGGACGCCTCCGTCGCCGCGCCGGCGCCACCGCGCTCCGCGATCTCGCTGCCCAGCCGCCAGAGCCGCGAGAGGAAGCGGTGCACGCCCTCCACTCCCTCATCCGACCAATCGGCATCCTGGTCGGGCGGGCCGATGAAGAGGATGTAGCAGCGCGCGGTGTCCGCGCCGTGGCTCTCCACGATCGCCGAAGGCGGCACCACGTTGCCGCGAGACTTGCTCATCTTCGCCCCGTCCTTGGTGATCATCCCCTGCGTGAAGAGCGCCTTGAAGGGCTCCTGGAAGGAGACGTGCCCAAGATCGGCCAGCGCCTTGCAGAAGAAGCGCGCGTACATCAGGTGCAGGATCGCGTGCTCGACACCGCCGATGTACTGATCGACCGGCATCCACTCGCGCAGCGCCTCTGGGTCCCAGGCGGCCTGGTCGTTGTGCGGGTCGCAGTAGCGCATGAAGTACCAAGAGGAGTCCACGAAGGTGTCCATCGTGTCGGTCTCCCTGCGTGCCGGCCCATCGCAGGACGGGCACGTGGTGTTCACCCAATCCTCCGCGCTTGCCAACGGCGAACGGCCCTTCGGCGCGTAGTCCTCGATGTCGGGCAACTCCACGGGCAGCCGATCGTCGCCCAGCGGCACCATCCCGCAGGACTCGCAGTAGAGCACCGGTATCGGGCAGCCCCAGTAGCGCTGGCGCGAGATCAGCCAGTCGCGCAGCCGGTAGCTGACCGAGGCGTGTCCCTTGCCCTCGCGATCCAGCCAGCGCACGATCTCCGTGAGCGCCTGCCGATTGCCGATCCCGTCGAACTGCGGGTCGGAGTTGACCAGCGGGCCATCGCCGGTATAGGGCAACCCCTGCTCGTCGCCTCCGCCCTCCGGCATGTTGTCGCCGGGGTGGTGGGTGGGGTCTTCTATCACCCGCTTGATCGGCAGCCCGTGCGCGCGCGCGAAGTCGTAGTCGCGCTCGTCGTGCCCTGGCACGGCCATGATCGCGCCGGTGCCGTACTCCATCAGCACGTAGTCGGCGACATACATCGGGATCTGCTGCCCGTTGACGGGGTTGGTGACGGTCCGGCCGAGCGGCACGCCGGTCTTCGGCTTCTCCGCGTCCCCGCGCGCCTCGTTTGACTCGGTAAGCGCCTGGTTGATGTACTCGCGCACCTCCTGCTCGCGCTCGGTCCCCTCCACCAGCCGCAGCACGTCCGGATGCTCGGGAGCCATCACGAAGAAGGTCGCGCCGAAGAGCGTGTCCGGCCGCGTCGTGAACACCGGGTAGTCCACGCCGATCTCCTCGCAGCGGAAGTTGACCTCCGCCCCCTCGGAGCGGCCGATCCAGTTGCGCTGCATCGTCTTGACGTGCTCGGGCCAGTCGATCGTGTCGAGGTCGTGCAGCAGCCGCTCGGCGTAGTCGGTGATCCGCAGAAACCACTGCTCCAGCTGGCGCACTTCGACCTCCGCGCCGCAGCGCTCGCAGCACCCTTCGACCACCTGCTCGTTGGCCAGCACGGTCTGATCGTTGGGGCACCACTTCACTGCCGCCTGCTTGCGGTAGGCGAGCCCGGCGCGCAGCAGCTCCAGGAAGATCCACTGCGTCCAGCGGTAATAGGCCGGTTCGTCGGTCGCAAGCTCGCGCGACCAGTCGATCGAGATCCCCCAGGAGCGAAACTGGCGCTGGAAGGAGGCGATCGAGGCCGCAGTCGAGTCCCGCGGGTGCACGCCGGTCTTGATCGCGTGGTTCTCGGCCGGCAGCCCGAAGGCGTCATAGCCCATCGGATGCAGCACCCGGTGCCCCGTGCGGCGATGGAAGTGCGCGATCGCATCCCCCACCGCATAGGTCTTCAGATGACCGATGTGCGGCTCGCCGCTCGGATAGGGCAGCATCTCGAGCACGTAGGACTTCTCGTGGCCGCCGTGAGCCCGCGCGCCTTCGTTTGTGACCTCCCATGTGCGCTCGGAGGCCCACACGCGCTGCCAGCGCGGCTCGATCTCACTCGGGTCGTAACGCCTGTCGCTCATCAGAGTGGGCAGGTTATCGAGCAGGCTGGGATGGATCGCTCACCGTCAAGCCGTTTACGATGATGTCGTGGAGCCGACGCAGACCTCTGCCCGCGTGGAGGAGATCATCAAGGCTGCAGAGGCGGCCGGAGAGCAGCTGCGTCGCGCCGCCGAGGATCGCGTCACGGCACGCATCGAGGAGGCAGACCGAGCCGCCCAGATCAGACTCGATGCAGCCGAGGAGGAAGCGCAGGAGACCTTGGAGCGAGCCGCCGGCGAAGCGCAGGCCCTGCGAAACGAGACGCTCGCGAGCGCCAGCGAGACGCGCCGGCAGGCCGACGAGCGGCTGCACGCCGCCACGCAGGCCCTTGCCGACGCAAGGCAAGAGGCCCAGCAGATCCTCGACGCCGCGCGCGCAAGCGCCCAATCTGAGGGCGAGCAGATCCTCGCGATCTCCCGCCGTCAGGCCGACCAGGCGCGCCAGGTCGCCGAGGCCGACGCGCAGAGCAGGCTCGCGCAGGCCGAGGAGCAGGCGCAGAGGACTCTCGCCCAGGCCACCCAGGAGACAGAGCGTGTGCGCACACAGGCCAATCAGGAGACCCAGCAGGCAATCGTGCAGCGCGAGGCCGAGCTTGCGCGAATGACCGCCGAGGCGCAGGAGCAGGCCAAGCAGGTGCGCTCACGCGCGCGGGCGCACGCTCAGGAGATCGTCTCCGACGCGCACGGCGTCGCCAACGAAGTGCTGCGCGACGGCAGCGTGATCTCGCGAAACCTGCGCGAGCTCTCTTCCTCCCTGCGCAACAACGCCGAGCGGCTGCTGCGCGACGTCAAGCTCACGCACGGCAGCATGACCGCGCGACTCGACCAGGTCGCAGTCGAGGACCGCGCGCAGGAGCGCCGCTCGGCGCGGGAAAGCGCAGGAGTTGCCGGCCAGGGGCACGCGGATCAGGAGGGCGATCCCGACCTCGACGTGCCCGACTTCATGCCGCGACAGTGACACCTTGCGAGACCGCTGCCGCCCCTCCCCGGGACGCAGGCAACCAACGCGATACGATGGCCATCTCGGGGCTATAGCTCAGTTGGGAGAGCGTCTGGCTGGCAGCCAGAAGGTCGCCGGTTCGAGCCCGGCTAGCTCCATGTAACCCGACACAATGCGAACCGCGGGCACGCGAAAGGTCGGGTCGATCTGATCGCGTGCGTCTACGCGGATGCTGTCGATCATGGTTTGGAGTACGCCCTTGACGCGGGCGGGGGTGCTGTCGTTGAGTGCGGCGCGTAGGTTGTCGCGTAGCGCGTCGAGGTCGGCGGTGGTGGCGCGCTCTGGCTGCTCATCGTCGTCTTGGGCGGCGAGTTCGCTGGCGCGTGTTTCGAGTGCTTTTGCTTGCTCGCTGAGGCTTGCTATGCGCGGAGCGCAGGTGTCCTCTGGCATGGGTCGTTCTCGAACGCGCGGAAGTAGCGGTCGAGTGCTGCGCGCGTTTCGGTGAGCTTGTCCTGTATGGCGGCAAGCTCGGATTGCTGTTCGTCGTCGCGTTGGGATAGCCGCTGGTATGCCTGGTTGATCGCGTTGTCGATTAGGGCGTGGTCGGTGAGCATCTTCCAGAGTCGGCGGGTGACGGCCTGCTCTAGCTGCTCGGCGGGGAGACGGTCGTTTGCGCAGTGCTTGGTGCCGTAGCGTGCTCTGGTGAAGCAGGTGTAGTAGGTGTAGCGGCCGTTGCGTCCGTGTGCGGCGGTGCCGACGTAGGCTTGCCCGCAGCGCCCGCAGCGCACCCGGCCGGTGAGCAGGTACTCGGCGGGGTTTGACGCGCGGCGGGAGCGGTCTTCGCCGCGTTCGGTGAGGATCGCCTGTGCCTGCTCGAAAAGGTCGGTGGGGATCAGCGGCTCGTGCGGTGCTGGATACCAGTTGCCGCGGTAGTAGATCTCGCCGAGGTAGGCGCGGTTGCGGAGCACGGTGATGACGCTTTCGTTGCTCCACAACCTGCCGTTCTTGGTGCGATATCCCTGCTCGTTGAGCCAGGTTGCGATTGCGGATGAGCCGGCCTTGCGGTGGACGTAGCGATCGAAGATCACCGGCACCAGCGGCGCCTCGGTCGGGTTGCGCTCCAGGTGCTCGCGGTTGGCGGCGAGGTTGAATCCGAAGGGGCGTTGTCCGCCGCACCAGCCACCGCGTGCGGCCTTGCGCTCAAGGCCGGCGGTGATGCGCTCCACGATCAGCGCGCGCTCGAACTCGGCGAACACGCCGAGCATCTGCACCATCATCCTCCCTGCGGGGGTGCCGGTGTCGAATGGCTCAGTCGCGGAGCGGAAGATCACACCGGCTTGGTCAAGCTCGTCGATGATTTGCGCCAGTCCGCGGATCGAGCGGGCGAGGCGATCGACGCGGTAGACGAGCAGCACATCGAAGCGGCCATGCCGCGCATCCCTGAGCAGGCGTGTGAGTGCGGGCCGGTCGATCACGGTGCCGGTGAACTGGTCTTCATAGCGACGGTCGATCTGCCACTCCGGCTGACTTGAGACGAAGGCGTCGAGGCGGACCTTTTGGGCCTCAAGGCTGTTGGGCTGGCGTTCCTCGTCTGTGGAGATGCGGGTGTAGGTCGCCACGCGCACCGGCCCGGCTTGCTCGGCCGGGTCGGGCGCGATGGCGAGGGATGCTCGTCTGCTCATGGCTGCTGCTCCTTGGGTCGGGAGCATCCATCCAGATCAGATCCGCCGCTGGTTTTCAAGCCCTTCGGCGCTGGTTGCGGGTGGGCTTCGACCCACTCGACCAGAAGCTCGGCCAGCGCCTGCACAAGCTCTCGCTGCTCCTGGCCGCTCATCGGCCGCGTGCTGCCAGCAAGCAGCCGCAGCGGCACATCCGCGCGCCTATCCCGGCGCCCGCCGCGTCCTCGCCTGGGGTTGCCTTCGATGGCGCGACGGGGGCCGTGAGCGTCCCTACCCGCCGCCTGGGAGGATCGCTGGGTGCCGCTCATGCCGGCAGCTCCCAGCGCAGCTTCTTGCCGAGGGGGTGCGTGTCGGCGGCACGGCGGCCGGGCTGGTTCCAGCGCCCGCCGCCCGCTTTGGCGTCAGCGAGCCTGAACCCGCTGGCGCGTAGCGAGGCGCCGCCCTCCTGGGGCAGCGTGTAGGTGATGAGCTTGCGGTACCCGAGCGCCCTGGCGGCTCGCCACGCTGCCCTGTAGAGCATCGAGCAGGCGTTCGGCGCCCCATCGGTGCAGCAACGGCGGACTTCGGCGGTGAACCCGTCATCGAGCGCCCTTGCGATCGGGCGGCCGACCACGGCGACGCCGCGCAGCCGCTGCCCGTCGCTTACGGCGACGACGCTGATGCAGCCGGGGACGGGCCGGTTGTGGCGGTGGTATTGCGCGATGTAGGCGTTCGCGGTCTTGAGCGTCGTCGGACGATCGTCAGCCGTGGCGAGCAGCGCTCGTGTGCGTACTTGTGTCTTTGCTTGTCTGGTTCTGTCAATTGTCATGATGCCGGCGAGAAGACCCTCTACAACAGGAACGTCGTTTCGAGCGCGGTTGGGGACACGCGCCCGACGCAAGATTTCGGTTTCAGGCGCCCACAAGGCCGCGCTGCTCGTGGGGTGCGTCGGTGAAGCGGCTCACGCGGCCCATGTGCCAGCGGCGGCCAAGGCAATCCTCGACGCAGCGGCGCCCCTGGCGCGGGGAGGCGGGTAGCTGGTCGAAGCGGCGCTGCTGCTCACGGGCGGGCAGCAGCTCGTAGCGCTCACCGTCGATGGAGCCCCATATCCACGGCGGGCCGGCGGGCGCGCAGCGCGCGAGGTTCGCCAAACGACGACGGCCATCACAGACAAGTAGGACGTTCCCCAACTCGCGGTGTGGGTCGGCTGCGAGCGCGTGCTTGTAGGCATCGAGCTTCGCCCTCACCCGCCGCGTCGCCTCCGTCGCACGGTCTACCTCCAGATAGAACGTGACCTCACCGCCAGGGAGCAGGTAGCGACCGTAACCATCGGGGCGCACACTCGCACCCGTCCCCTTCTGCGCCTGCTGCTCGCCCAGCCAGCGATACAAGCCCTCGCCGGGCTGGGTGAGGCTGCGTTCGACCAGGCTGAGAAAGAACCGTGCGACCGTCCGGCGGTGCTCGAGGTCCGGGATCGAGAGGCCCGGCGGACGGCGTGCCGGCGCGCCGATCGCGCGCCGCCCGGCCGGTGAGAGGAACCACAACGCCTCCGAGCGTCCGCCTCTCTGTGAGCGGGCGGGGTAGACGCGCAGCAGCAGGCCGTGTGCCTCCAGCTTGATCAGCCGTTCACGACAGGTACGAGGACCCGAGAAGAACAGAAGACGAACCTCGGAGGTAGACAACGGCTCGGATTGGGAGACGGTCAAGCAACTCCCGGTCACGAGCAGTCAAAGCAGCAGCAGGGAGATTCGTTGTCATGGCCGCCCGCCAGCAAGGAACAGGTGTTCATTGTCGGGGTTCGCACCCGCGCCGGGATCGCTGTGCTGGCGCGGGATACCGGGGGCCGGGGGTCCTCCCTCGGTGGGAGCCCCGAAGGGAGGGCCGAACGGCGGAACCTCAACACTCCCCGAATCGAGGTCATCGCCTTCTTGCTCGTCGGCGTGGGCATGTCCTGGCGGTGGCTGCTCGATGCGGCCGTAGCGCTCACGGATCGCTGCCTCCACCGCAGCCCGCTCTATTGCCTGGCCGCGAGCGCGGTCACGGATCGCGCTCGCGGTATCGCCGCGCGTGGCTCGTGGCGGCGGCTCCGTCGTCGCGGTCGCGGCGGGTAGCTGGTGGTGCTCGTCAGCGACGCGACAGGCGATCGTGTGAGCGGGAAGGTGTAGCAGGTCGTGCGCGTCGAGGCGCGGCTCGAAGTGCACGGCCATGCGCTTCGCGTCCGCAGCACCAAGGCCGAAGCAGAGCTTTGTCTGGCAGTTCGCGTCCACGGCCTCGGCAAGCTCGCTGTCTTTGAGCCTGCGCGAGATGCTGATGCGCGAGCACTATCCCCACGCCATAGCCCCTCGCCTGCGCCAGCGCGGTTGCCATGCCCTGCGGCATGTGGCAGAAGCGGTGACACTCATCCACAAGGCACAGGAACGGCGGCCGGCCGGCGAGAGCGATCGGCCCGAGATTCTGCGCGGCCTGCCACGCACGATGCAACAGCACCGAGCCGATCAGATCGGCGGCGTCCTCGCCAAGTGTCTGCGGCAGCGAGACGAGCAGCCACCGCCCATTGTTGATCCGCTCGGCCAGATCAGGGGCGTCCGGCTGGCAGAGCATGTTGCGTAGCTGGCGGTTGCCGAGCAGCGCGCGCAGCTTGTTCGACAAGGGGGCGAGCGCCTGCACCCTGGCCTGCTCGCTGAGCGTCTGCCACTGGCGCCAGAACACATCCAACGCCACCGGATCACCCGCCCGGTAGCGGCTCTGCTCCCCGGGATCGGAGAGCAGCGTGAGCACATCCGCCAACGTCGGCGCCGGCCCCGCCGGATCACGCCCGCACAGAAGCGTGGTGAGCGCGGAGCGCAGGATGTCCTCCGTCCTCGGTCCCCAGAAGCGGGAGAACAGACGCGCGAAGATGCCGCAGATCGCTTGCGCGTGCGCGTCACCCTCACCTGCCGCGCAGGCAAGCAGGTTCAACGCTGGCGGATAGCGCGTGTCGCCAAGGTCGAGCAGATCAACGTCCCCGACGCGCTCGGTGGGTATGCGGGCGAGTGTGAGTGCGGTTAGCTCGCCGGTGGGGTCGAGCACCATCCCGCCCATCCTTGCTCGGATCGCCCCAATGGTCATGTTCAACAGCAGCGTGCTCTTGCCGCGCCCGGTCGGGCCGAGCACATGCGCGTGCTCCAATAGCCCCGCCGGCTGCACCCTGATCTCACGGTCAAAGCCGGCATGGTCGCTGCGCCCCAGCAGCAGCCCATGTGAGGGTGCGTGCGCGGCCGGCGCGATCCTCCGCGACGGCGCCTCCGAGAATGACAGCGGCGCGAGCCCTGTCTCCTCTGGCACCGCGATCAGCGCGGCGGCCTCGCGGCTGCTCAACAGCAGCCGTGGCCTGACCGGCGGCAGACAGAAGCTCATCCGCTTCTCGCTGAACGGCTCGAAGCTCTTGTGCAGTCCACTGAGGTCGTGGAACTGCCCAAACGCGGCAAGCAGTCCGCCGAGTCTCCCACCCGCGCGACGGTGAGTGCTAGCCCACGCGCCGACACGGAGTGTTGCGGCAAGCAATGGCTGGGCGGCCTTCGCCTCGATCGCCTTCGCCCGCTCAAGCGAGAACGGGTCCACCCGCGTCTGCTGGCCCGCCGCCAGAGGTGGTGAGCCCGGCAGGAACACGTCGATCAGGCTGAGCAGCAGCCCGCCAAGCGCTTGGAACGCGCGCATTCCCAGGCCGGGTTGTAGGCCGTGGCCGGCGCGCAGCCGCCGTGCCTGCCCACGCGCCCGATTCGCCGCCGAACGCGAAGGCGCCTGCAAGAGGAGCTGGATCGCGCCGCCCTCGCCCGGTTCATGCGCGCGCAACGCCGCAAGCAGTTGGCCGGCGGGGTCAACGCGGTGATCGACCCGCAACGGCAAAAACCGTGAGCCGCCAGGCGCAAGACTCGCCACCCGCACGTGCCCGCACACCTCAGCAGGCGGTCCGAGCCCGATCGTCTCCACGGTGACGCCACCAAGGCCCTGCTCGACCGCCGCACGCACCTGTCCCACTGGCACGCCAGCCGAGACGAAGACGCCGCACTGTGCGCGATCCTCCGCCGATGAGAGCCAGAACGCCACCCACGGCGCTGGCCCAAGCAGCGGGCGCGGCAGTCCGCCGGCGAGCGTGCTCATCAACGACTCGACCGCCGCCCTGGAGACCTGCTCGCCAAGGCGAACCTCAAAGAAGCGGCCCTCCGCGGCAAGACGACGCCGCCCCCACGCCCGCCACACCAACACCAGCAGGAATGCCGCGAGCGCCAGCGCAAGCAGCGGCAGAAGCGTGCCCAGCAGCGGGATCGAGTGGTGAGCCAACGACGAGCCCACTTGGTGTAGCGGCCCGCCCGGATCGCGCGCAGATCGCGCCCCAAGGCCGTGTGCGTGGCGAACGTAAACGACGTGACGATGGACGAGGTGGTGTTTCATAGGCGGCTCCTTACAGCAATCGAAGACGGGTTCTGGCATCTACAAAACGGCGATTTCGGCAGCAGCGCCTCATCACGCTCGCCGCGCGAAACCGAAGCCTCGGTATCGGCAACCCGGTCTTGCTCTTGCCGGGAGAGAGCCGCAGGTGCCGCGCATCTCGCGGGCGCGCAGCCCGCATCAGCGCGGAGCCCGCGATCAGGTGAGCTTTGGCGGCGAGGTTGCTTGCGTGCGCGTAGGCGTCGCTCGCCGGGTGGGTCGGCGTGAGGATTCTCGGGGTGTTGCGGGCTTCGAGTCATAGGCGTTCATAGCGAGGCTCCCTTGCCTGGGATTCGCAAGCACCTGGGTGAGGCGGTTCTCGCCGCGGTGAGTCACACCCTCGATGCCCATGTGACCCAGCAGCCGTTGCTCGGCGCGCAGGCGGCGCATCACAAGCCCATGACGCGAGACCCCACGCTCCGCCGCGGCGGCGTCCAACGGCTGCCCATCAAGGCGGGTAGCGGCGATTAGCTGCTGCTCATCGACGGTGATCGCTTCTGCATCGACTGCGGCCTTCAGTAGCGCGTCAACGCCGAGCCCGCGCGCGCTGTCCTCCTGCTCGGATTCGACGGCGGGGAGATCGAGCGACGGCTCGCCGACCATGCCGGCCGCGTGTTTGCGCTCAGCCCGTCGCGCTTCGACGGTCTCACGCACGGCAGTCAGGATCAGGTTCGCGGCCACATGCCGCGATAGGCGTTCGGTGGGGTAGCTGCGGATGCGCTGCCACAGTCGCGTGAGCAGCAGCGACCACAGTTCCTCACGCTCGGCAGGGTCACGCACCCGATGCGCGATCCGGTGCTTTACGCCGGGAAGCAGCCGCACCAAGAGCAGCCTCGCCGCCAGCGGATCATCACGGGCGCAACGCAACAACGCCAGCAGCAACTCGTCCTGCCGCTCACCCGCAGCCGAAGCGCGCAGAAAACGAACGAGCGCCCGCGGATCGCCGAAGCGCCGCAGCACGGGCTCCCGCTCCCGCCACCGCTGGAAGTGCCACGCCACGCTCGCGCCTGCAATCTCCCGCCGCCAGTCGCGTTCCAGCGAAGCGACCACATCCGCACGATCGCCGCTCGATCCCATACACGTAGAGATTCCCCGGCGGCGCGGTCCTCAGCACGGCGCAGCAGCCTGCGTGCCACGCTGGTCATCCGCCGAGCCATCTCGCTCCGGGCGAGCAGCGCGCCGACCCGCGACCGCCTTGTAGCCGCCTCGTCAGGCCTGATCGCGTTGCAGTGGCTGGTCCAGCGGCTTGCGGTCCTCAGTCTCGATCGACTCGGCGAGAGCGACGAGGCGCGATAGGGGCCAGGCCAAGCCTCGCGCGATCTGATTGACGGTGCCGTAGGCGGGGTTGGTGTGGCCGTTCTCGATGTGGGAGATCCAGCCCTGGTCGTATCCAAGCTCCAGGCCGAGATTCTTGTTGGGAGATCCCGACTTCTTCGCGGCGAAGGCGGATCGCGCGTCCGAGCGCGACTTGGGGGTCCTTGGCGGTGTTCGGCACGCCGGGAACCCTCTGCGCCAGCCGCCATCAGCACCATGTGGTAGGTTCCATATTGATGTTCTGTATCGTCCCGACTCACGGTCCGCTCAGACGGATCGCCCCGTAGAGGGGACGACAACGCCGACAGAAACTGCACCGCTAGGCATCGTCACTCGAATAGACGTCCAACCCGTATTGATCTATCCATCCGACTCGGTAGGATCGCCCGGCCGAGGAGGCCGGACCCAACAACCGACCGAGGGGAGTCGGGATGCTTGCAACAATCGTCGCCTGGAAATCGGCCTCAACCCGACGGGCGCTAATGCGTGCGGCCGCACCGGTGCGCACCTTGGTCTGCGCCATCGCCATCATCGTCGTGCTGCTGCTGATGGTCGGCTCTCCCGCAGCGCACGCCGAATCGCTCTGCACCGATACCTGGGTTGGGCCTGCGGAAGGCTCATGGACCACAGTTAGCGATTGGTCATCGGCGAAAGTGCCCGGCACATCTGATGTTGCATGTATAGGCAGCGGTAAGACAGTCACCCTAACCGGCACGCAGAGCGTCGAAGTGGTGCAAGGCGAAGGCTCTCTCGTTATCGATGGCGCACTCGAACTCACCGGCACACTCGAAGACTCGCAGTTGGCGGCGGTGAAAATGTCAGAAGGCGTCTTTAAGGGCGTCGGTAAGCTCAGGGTCACCAAAGCGTTCACTGGCGCCTCATCGAGCAGGATCGAAGGCAACGGCGAAGTCATCATCGGTCCAGAAGCTACCGGCACCGTGCCATCGGGATCAGGATGGTCCCTGGAGATCAGCGGTGGCACACTCCGTAATGAAGGCACGCTCACAGTAGGGGAAAACACCGGCCTTGAGGGTTCGAGCAAAGCGAAGCTGGTCAACACCGGCACACTGATCATGAACGACCAGACCCCAGACAGCAACCACGGCCTCTACGCATCATCCACCAAAGGCGAAGCACTGCTTATCAACACCGGCACAGTCGAGAAGACCGAAGGCACGAGCGCAGGCTATATCAAGTTTGAAGTGACAAACGAAGGCCAGGTCACCGCGGCCACGGGCCGGCTCGTGTTCTCTGGCGGCGGGCCGGCCGGCGAACAACCCGGCACCTGGTCAACGTCCGGAAGCGGCATTGTGGATTTGGCATCCACGCTCAACCTCGGCTCAGAAGCGACCCTCTCAGGCAACGTGGAACTCACCAATGGGGAAGTGACTGTAGGTCGGATTTGCGGGCTCGACTGTGAATCTGAATATTACGGGCAGCGCGATTTTTGAACACAGCGCGCGGCTTGACGTGACGGGCTCGGAAGCCTCCACGATCAAAAACCTGACGTTCGCACACAGCGGAGAAGAATACTACGAGGGCGGCGAACTGAAGGGTACCGGCATCGTTGATGTGACCGGCACTTTTGTCGGCGGCGGGGACAGCACGTATACCGGCAGTGGCGCTCTGGTACTAAAGCCCGGCGCGACTGGCCACTTCACCCACATCAGTGCCTGGTCGTTCTCGCTCTACGGCAGCACGCTGCGCAATGAAGGCACACTCACGGTCGAAGAAGACACGGGTCTAGAGGGCAGCAACAAAGCGAAGCTGATCAACACCGGCACGCTGATCATGAACGACCAGACCCCCAACAGCAATCACGGCCTCTACGCATCATCCACCAAAGGCGAAGCGCTACTCATCAACACCGGCACAGTCGAGAAGACCGAAGGCACCAGCACCGGCTACATCAAGTTCGAAGTCCAGAACGAAAGCGAAGTCCTTACTGACAGCGGCAAACTCATTTTCGCCAAAGGCGGGCCCACTCCCGAATCTACGGGCACTTGGACCGCGGCAGGCACGAGCCAGATCGGCTTCAACGAACAGCTGCACCTGGGCGAAGAAGCAACACTCGCCGGCACGTTCGAAATTGCCAGTGGCGAAGTCACAGTCGGCAAGCTCAACGCTTCCACCGCCAGCTTGACGCTCACCGGGGACGACGTTTCTGAACACAGCGCGCGGCTTGACGTGACGGGCGCGGAAGCCTCCACGATCAAAAACCTGACGTTCGCACACAGCGGAGAAGAATACTACGAGGGCGGCGAACTGAAGGGTACCGGCATCGTTGATGTGACCGGCACTTTTGTCGGCGGCGGGGACAGCACGTATACCGGCAGTGGCGCTCTGGTACTAAAGCCCGGCGCGACTGGCCACTTCACCCACATCAGTGCCTGGTCGTTCTCGCTCTACGGCAGCACGCTGCGCAATGAAGGCACACTCACGGTCGAAGAAGACACGGGTCTAGAGGGCAGCAACAAAGCGAAGCTGATCAACACCGGCACGCTGATCATGAACGACCAGACCCCCAACAGCAATCACGGCCTCTACGCATCATCCACCAAAGGCGAAGCGCTACTCATCAACACCGGCACAGTCGAGAAGACCGAAGGCACCAGCACCGGCTACATCAAGTTCGAAGTCCAGAACGAAAGCGAAGTCCTTACTGACAGCGGCAAACTCATTTTCGCCAAAGGCGGGCCCACTCCCGAATCTACGGGCACTTGGACCGCGGCAGGCACGAGCCAGATCGGCTTCAACGAACAGCTGCACCTGGGCGAAGAAGCAACACTCGCCGGCACGTTCGAAATTGCCAGTGGCGAAGTCACAGTCGGCAAGCTCAACGCTTCCACCGCCAGCTTGACGCTCACCGGGGACGACGTTTCTGAACACAGCGCGCGGCTTGACGTGACGGGCGCGGAAGCCTCCACGATCAAAAACCTGACGTTCGCACACAGCGGAGAAGAATACTACGAGGGCGGCGAACTGAAGGGCGCCGGCACCGTTGACGTAACAGGCACGTTTATCGGCGGTGGCTATAGCGATTACACCGGCAGCGGCGCCCTGGTGCTCAAGCCCGGCGCCACCGGCCACTTCACAAAAGTAAGCACAAGCTCATTCTCACTCGCAAAAAGCACGCTGCGCAACGAAGGTACACTCACCGTCGAAGAAGACACAGGTCTACAGGGCAGCAGCAAAGCGAAGCTGGTCAACACCGGCACACTGATCATGAACGACCAGACCCCAGACAGCAACCAGGGCCTCTACGCATCATCCACCAAAGGCGAAGCGCTACTCGTCAACACCGGCACAGTTGAGAAGACCGAAGGCACCAGCACCGGCGTAATCAAGTTTGAATTCGAAAACCTAGGACGGATTATCGAACTGACTGGAAGTCTCGACATTGAACATCCCGTCCCCGTTGAAGTCGAAAAGCAATACGGCTCGCTGAACCCGTCTGAAATCTCGCTGCTTCGCGCCATTTGCGGGGATCCTGTTGACTGCGTCACGGGCAATTTCTACGAGCAGCAGACCGATATCGCGGTCAGCGGTCGAGGCGTCGGCTTGGACTTGACGCGCTATTACAATGCGCAAGCGGCCGCAAAAGGCGAACACAGCGCGTTTGGTTATGGCTGGAGCAGTTCGTTCAGTGATCACGTGGTCTATAGCGAAAGCGCGAAAACCGCTACGGTGGTGCAGGCGAATGGCAGCACGGTTACTTTCAGCGAAGAAAGCGGATCGTGGAGGTCGCCTGCGTGGACGCAGGACAAGCTGACGGGTAACAGCAGCGAAGGTTATACGCTCACGCTTGCCGACCAGACGGTCTACAAGTTCTCCAGCGCCGGTCGGCTTGAAAGTGTGGCTGACCGCAACGGGAACACGACCAGCCTGAGCTACAACGAAAAAGGCCAGCTCGCAACGATCACCGACCCGTCAGGCCGGACGATCAAACTGGCGTATAACGGCGAAGGACTTGTGGAAAGCGCAACTGACCCGATGGGTCACGTCGTCAAATACACCTACGAAAGCGGGAGCCTAGCGACCGTAACGCTGCCGGGACAGTCCTCGCCACGTTGGCACTTCAAATACGACGGGTCGCACCGCATGACGAGCATGGTCAACGGCATCAGCGGCGAAACGACCAATACCTACAACGAAGCCAACCAGGTCATCTCACAGAAAGACCCCACTGGGCACACCCTCAAATGGGTGTATGAACCCTTCAAGACGAAGATCACCAACGAATCGACCAGCAGTGTGACGCTTGAGCAGTACACAACTGCCGGCAAGGTAAACGCGATCACGCACGGTTACGGCACCGAACACGCCACCACTGAAACCTTTACCTACAACGAATCCGGGGAGCCGCTGACCCACACTGATGGAAACGAACACACCACCAGCTACGAATACGACAGCGTAGGAAACAAGACTAAGCAGACCGGTCCTGAAGGCCACGAAACGAAGTGGACCTATAACGCCGAGCACGAGATCACATCGGAAACGCTGCCAAGCGGCGAGAAGACGAGCATCGAATACGACGAACACGGCAACCCGGTCAAGGTCTCCCGGCCGGCACCAAAAGAAGAAACGCAGGAAACGCGCTACGAATACAACGCGCACGGCGAGATGAGCGCGATGATCGACCCCGTAGGCGGCAAATGGACCTACGAATACGACGAAGCCGGCGATAGGACCAGCGAAACCGACCCCGAAGGCGACAAGACGACCTGGGGCTATAACGAAGACTCGCAGAAGACCAGCGAAGTCAGCCCGGCCGGCAACGTCGAAGGCGGCAAACCCGGCGAATACACGACCAGCATCGAACGCAACACGCTCGGGCAGCCCGTCAAGGTCACCAAGCCCGAAGGCAAGGAAACCGTCTATGAATACAACGCCGACGGCGACCAGACCGCGGCCACTGACCCCAACGGGCACAAGACCGAAGTGAGCTACAACAGCGAAGACAAGCCGATCAAGGTCAAGCAGCCATCCGGCGCTACCCAGGAAACCGAATACAACGGCGCGGGGCAGATCGTCAAGCAGACCGACGGCAACAAACACGCCACCAGCTACGTCCGCAACGTGCTCGGGCAGGTCACCGAAGAAACCAACCCGCTCGAACACAAAACCAAAAAGACCTACGACGCGGCGGGGAACCTCGCCACGTCCACCGACGCGGCCGGGCGGACCACGACCTACAGCTACAACAAGGAGAACCAGCTGACCAAGATCAGCTACTCCGAAGCCGGCGAACACACCGTCGAATACGAATACACGCCGGACGGGCAGCTCTCAAGCATGAGCGATGGCACAGGCACCACCAGCTACACCTACGATCAGCTCGGTCGCCTGACCGAAACCAAAGACGGCCACGGAGACGTCGTGGGCTACGGCTACGATCTCGCGAACGAGATCACGAGCATCACCTACCCCAACGGCAAGACGGTCAAAGACGGCTACGACAAAGCAGGCAGGCTGACCAGCGTGGCCGACTGGCTCTCGCACACCATCAGCTTCTCCTACACCCCCGAATCCCAGCTCGCCACAGAGAGCCTCCCCGAAGCCACGGGCGAGAGCGACCACTACACCTACAGCAGAGCCGGGGAGCTCGTTGAAACCAAGATGAGCAAAGGCAGCGAAACGCTGGCCTCGATCCTCTACAAACGCGACAGCCTCGGCCAGCTCACCAAGGCCACCCAGACTGGGCTACCCGGCGCCGAAGCCACCGAATACGCCTACACCACCAACGAGCAGCTAGAAAAAGCAGGCAGCACCAGCTACGAATACGACGCGGCAGGCAACCCCACCAAGATCGGCACCGCCACCAACACCTTCAACGCCGCCAACCAACTAACCGAAGGCGGCGGGGACACCTACACCTACAACGAAGTCGGGCAACGCACCAAAGCCACCCCCACCACAGGCCCCGCAACCACTTACGGCTACGACCAGGCGGGCAACCTCACCACGATCAAACGCCCCGAAGAAGGCGAAACCACCAAGATCGAAGACAGCTACACCTACAACGGCAACAACCTCCGCGCAAGCGAAGCCATCAACGGCACCACCCACTACCTCACCTGGCAACTCACCGGCGCGCTGCCACTGCTCCTCAGTGATGGCAGCAACAGCTACATCTACGGACCAGAAGGCGCCCCAATCGAGCAAATCACCACGCACGAAGGCAAAGAAGAAGCCCAATACCTCCACCACGACCAACAAGGCTCCACACGCCTACTCACCAACGAAAAAGGTGAAACTGTCGGGTCCTACACCTACACCCCATACGGCGCCGTCGAAAAACACGAAGGCGTCGCTACAACCGCCCTCGGCTACGATGGACAGCTCACCAGCAGCGAAACCGGGCTCATCTACCTACGCGCTCGCACCTACGACCCCAGCACGGCGCAGTTCCTCGGCGTAGACCCAATCGACGAGCTAACACGTCAGCCCTACAACTATGCACTCGACAACCCCCTCAACCTCGCCGACCCAAGCGGCCTCTGCGGCCTGCTCGAAGTCAGCTGCTACGTCGAAGAAGGCGCCAAAGAAGTAGCCAAAGGCGTAGAAGCCGGCGCCGAATGGGTCGGAGAACACCCAGCCGAAGCCGCAGGCATCGGCCTCGGCATCGTCTCGGCCGCCACTGGCGTTGGAGCGATTGCCGACGTAGGTCTACTTGAGACAGTCCAGTATGGCGCGATCTCAGCCATCACCGGCGCCGCCGGTACAGCGCTTGATGCAGAAAAATGTTTCGATACTGGAGACACAGCATCCTGCGTGGGCTTCGGGCTTAACGGAGCGGGCGCTGGCCTGGGCTTGGGCGCTACCCTTATGGATGCTGGCTTCATAGATGCCTCCGTTGACCTGCGGAAACTCTTGGAATATGCTGGCGTGAGCGCCGCAGTACTAGGCTTGGGTGTGGATACACTCAGTCTTCCTGAACTCAGAGAACTCCTATGCGAATAGCGATACGGGATGAGTTGGCTTAATCCGCTTCCTGCCCTTGCCGCCAATGAGCGCATTCTCTGGGAAAGTACTGGCTCTATGTCATTGCGGACTGCTGTAGCTGGTGCCGTGTACGTTACGACAGCACGTCTAGTCTTCATACCTAATCGTCTGAGCATCCTTGGCCCTCGCAAGTATCGACCGATACGGGAATGGCCACTCGTCCAGATTATTGCGGTAGATATACAAGACCGTGATTACACGGCCTATACAGGTGGGATGCGTAAGCGGTTGCGGCTAGCATTGAGCAACGGTGAAGAACTATTCTTTGTCGTAAAAGGTCTCGATGACGCGGTCGATATGATGAGGCAAATCATCGCTACAAACAAATGAAATGGTTATTTCGCGATCCGCCTCTGGGTACGGGTGAGACCGTCAGATGGAAGAAGAAGGCTTCTCTTGGCCGCCGCCACGCAGTCTATCGTTCACGGGCCATGCCCGCACAGCAGCAACGCGCCCGCCATCCGGCATCCTCTCTCAGCCGCCCAAGCCGCCCGGCACCGACCCGCTGCCAGGGCTCAGGATCGCGCCGGGGCCTTCAACCTGCCCGCCAGCCCCCGCACCGGGGGTCGGAGTGCCGGAAGTCCCTGCAAATGCCAAGATCGAAGCGCGTCAAGCGGCCGGATCGCGGCGGACCTTTCTTTTACCAAGCCGGCAGCACACGCCTACTCACCAACGAAAAAGGCGAAACTGTCGGGTCATACACCTACACCCCATACGGCACCATCGAAAAACACGAAGGCACCGCAACCACAGCCCTCGGCTACGACGGCCAACTCACCAGCACCGAAACCGGGTTGATCTACCTACGAGCCCGCACATACGACCCCAGCACAGCACAGTTCCTCAGCGTTGATCCGATCAACGAGCTTACACGCCAGCCCTACAACTACGCGCTCGACAACCCCCTCAACCTCGCCGACCCAAGCGGCCTCTGCGGCCTTCTCGAAGTTAGCTGCTACGTCGAAGAAGGCGCCAAAGAAGTAGCCAAAGGCGTAGAAGCCGGCGCCCAATGGGTCGGCGAACACCCCACAGAAGCCGCCGGAATCGCACTCGGCGCAGTATCTGCTGCCACCGGCGTCGGAGCAATCGCTGACGTAGCCGCACTTTCAGACATTGGGATCACCCCTGTTGTGCTAGGTGGTGTCTCCGGGGTTACAGGTGCGACTGGCGCGGCACTTGATGCGCAGAAATGCTTTGACACCGGAGGCGCCGCTGCGTGCATCGGGTTTGGTTTGAATGGTGCAGGCGCGGGGCTTGGTTTGGGGGCAACGCTGATGGAGGCCGGCATAATCGACGGCTCCGCTGAGCTCCAGAAACTACTTGAATATGCAGGCGTCAGCACAGCGGCGCTTGGGCTCGGTGTTGATGTGCTGAGCCTTCCAGAACTTAGGGAACTGTTGTGCGAATAGCCAGCGAATTACCATGAAATGGCTGTTTTGTGATCCGCCGCTGAATACTGGCGAGATCGTTAGATGGAAGAAGAAGGCTTCGCTTGGTCCCAGTACCGGCAGTCCAGACGTGCGAACTGCTGTTGCTGGCGTACTATATCTGACGACCGCTGGGCGTCTGTTGTTCGTGCCGAATCGTGGCAATCTTCGTAAGTACAAGCAGACGCGCGAATGGCGCGCTGGCGATATTGCCGAAGTCGGCGAACAGCAGCGCGATTGGACGCCATACACGGGCGGAATGCAAAAGCGCCTACGGATCGCCCTTCGAGATGGCAGAGAGCTACTATTTGTTGTGACGAAAAGAGATGAGGCCATAGCTGGGTTGCGCGGCGCGATGACAAGCGCCTAATCATCATCACAAATGGGTCTCCTAATTCCCACCCCCAAGCTAGTGTCCTGAGTCAGTAGTTCGTTCGCAATATGTTGCGAGCGTGTTGAGTATTTGCTCGGCGGTCTTGGTCCAGATGTAGGGGCGGGGGTTCTCGTTCCAGTGGGCGGTCCAGTCGCGGATGTCTTTGTTGAGCTCGGCGACGGAGCGGTGGGTGCCGCGTTTGAGCTTGCGGGAGGTAAGCTCTGCGAACCATCGCTCGACGAGATTCATCCACGAAGAGCCGGTCGGGGTGAAATGCAGATGGAATCGGGGGTGCGCAAGCAGCCAGCGCTTGATAGCCGGGGTCTTGTGCGTGGCGTAGTTGTCGAGGATCAGGTGAACGGCCAGCCCATCGGGAACATTGCCGTCGATCTTCTGGAGGAACTTCTTGAACTCGATCGCGCGGTGGCGAGAGTGCAGTGACTGGATGACCTTGCCCGTAGCTGTGTCCAGCGCCGCGAACAGGCTGCTCGTTCCGTGACGCTTGTAGTCGTGAGTGGCCCGCGCAGGGACACCAGGCAGGACAGGCAAGATCGGCTGAGAGCGGTCCAGAGCTTGGATCTGGCTCTTCTCGTCCACGCAGAGGACCAGTGCGCGCTCAGGCGGATCCAAGTAAAGCCCGACGATGTCCTTCACCTTTTCAACAAACAGAGGATCCTTTGAGAGCTTCCAGTGCTCCACACGGTGCGGCTGCAACCCAAAAGCCCGCCACACCCGTGAGATCGTCAACTGTGAAAGGCCAGTCCTAGCGGCCATCTGCCTCGTAGACCAATGCGTACCACCGTCGGGCGGAGCACTCTCCAGGGTCTTGACGATCACCTCTTCGACACGAGCGTCACTGACCGTCCTGGGCCGCCCCGGCCGCGGCTCGTCCACCAGCCCATCCAGCCGGTCAACCACAAACCGCTGCCGCCACTTCCCAACCGTTGACGCGCTCACCGCCAGCCGCGCGGCAACCTCCTTGTTGGAACGACCAGCAGCGCACTCCAGCACGATCGCAGAGCGCAACGCCAGCCCCTGCGCCGTCCGACGCCGACCAGCCCACCCCTGCAACTGCACACGCTCACCATCGGTGAGCTCCAACACCGCCTTGGGACGACCGCGAATAGTAGCCATCCCCACACAATACCACACTTATCCCACGAACTTACGACTCAGGACACTAGAAGGCGACGAGCGTATATTGTGGCGATCGCCGGCTGGATTCACCACGCCGCGGCCGACCATCGGTGGAACGCTGTACGCTACGACCAAGCGCCTCTTGTTTGTTCCTAATCGCCTTAACTTTCTGTCCCGTAGCCGGCAGCCAAAGGAGTGGGCGGTTGGACAGGTTGCTGCCGTAGGCACGCTTGATCGTGACTTTACCCCTTATACCGGAGGTATGCATAATCGACTGAGCGTAGCTCTCAAGGATGGGGAGCGAGCTCTTGTTTGTCGTCAAAAATGTGGATTCCGCGACCCAAGAACTGCGACGTATCGTGCTGTCTTGAGCGAGTACGACGAAGACGCCACCGTTACTTACGATTGAGCAAATCAACAGCGAAGGACACCTTATCGTTGTCTCGTTGTCCCAGGACTCGGCGCCCCGGCAGGTAGTCGTCCATGTGCATACAGATGACGTACTCATCGACGTAGACGACCATGCCGGTGGCACCCGCGGGCGCGACGAAGTGCGGCCCGCGCTCGACGGGCTCGCAGAGAGCAAAGCGAGTGCCCGGTGCCGGCGCAAGTCTCGATTCGGCGGCGGTCCTCATTGCTCGACCTCCTCCTCGTCGTCGGGATCATCGTGCTCGGTCAGGCGAGTCAGGATCGCCGGGCAGGCCACAGTGGTGCTACGCAGCACAGCGGCTTCCGGCTCGTCTATTTCGCGCGGTTCCTCGGCCAGCATTCCTATGGTGTTCCAGTAGAAGCGTTCGAGGATCGGCCGCAGTTCTGCCTGCGGCATCGTCAACTCGAAGTGCCGGGCCTGCTGCTCTTGGTCCCATCCCAGATCATCGAGAAGGCGAAGCTCGGCATCAAAGCGCCGCCAGAGGCGTATCGCTGAGTCGGGGTCGTCGTGCTGCAGGCTCGTGTGGATATCGCCGATCGCCGTGATGCTGACGATGAGACTGTGGTAGAGCGCGTCGCGCTCGGTGCGGGTGATGGTCAGGCTCATGCCCTGGGCTCCTTTCGGTCCTGAGCGCCGAAGGAAGCCGCGCACGATCGAGCACGAGACCGCTGTAGACAGCTACGGTGGTCCTGGGGCATCGAAGGCGTGTTCTTCGGTGCTCAAGGCCGAGCGGCGACGTTTGCCGCGTCCCGCTCGGCCGCTGAATATGTGTCGCATCCAGATAGCAGGACCCTCGCCCGACTGCAACCCCAGCCCATGTCGGGGACTATTCCGCATCAGCAAGCGACATTCGGCCGCCTGCGAGCCGCGCAAAGTGGTTCGCATTGAGTCGGATTGGCTCCATACCTATATTTGGCTTTGCAGTGCGGGATTTGGGCGTGCTGGCTCCCGTAGCGCGGGCCATCTCGACCCGGCCAGCCGCGATTTGTGCCCATTTGTGCCCATTCGGCAATCGCGGCGGTCAAGGCGCGACCGTGGCTGACCCAGCAGTGTGGCTCTCGCTACCTCTCGTGATGACACTGCGCCGAGCCGATGCCGCGGGTCCGAGAACCCGACATCGGGTTCGCCGCTCTGCCAGCGTCGAGTGCAACCCTGCATACCACAAGCGCACGGGTTTCACAGGCATGAGCGCGGCGGCGACGGGAAGGACGTTGATCAAATTTCCTGGAGCGGTTACGCAAACGCTCCAGGAAGGCCTGCGTCCGCGCTCCACCGCACTCCCGACCGCACCTGCCTCTTGATAGGCACTCTTGTGGTCTGTCCGAAAACTCTTGCACGCGCCTGGCGGCGCCTGACGCGGCGTCCTCGCACCTCGACTTGGCGCCGCCAAGCCTTCGATCCTTGCGTCCTGGCGGCACTTGGCCATACACACACAATCCACGCACCCGAGTTTCCGGACAGACTCTATTTGATCGGTGGCCGCTGATGCACTCCTACCGAGACAGCGAGATTGTCGCAACGCCTACATTGTTAGGAACGTTCGTCTGGAAGAGCGCGAGGTAGTAGGTGTTATTCCACGCTGCTGGTTCTGTCGCTTCATTTCGTTCCTGTTTTAGTTTTACTTCTTCTTGACAGAATGCGCTCGCATTAACCGTCGCGTTTTGTGTGCAGTTGCCGTTTTCGACGTTATACCGACTTGTCCCGTTGGTACCCTGCAACAGTTTCGCGCTGATCGTAATCTGAAATCCCTCGTTGTTTGTGAGGGTAATTTGGCATTTCTGATTCATAAGCGTAAACGGACAAAGCGTCGTGCCCGCTATTCCCACTCCACCCGATTTTTCAATTGTGACGTTTAGCCTTAGATAGAAAGCCTGTTCGCTTGCCTGCTTGAGTTCCGCCTTGCCGCCCGAGAGATACGCCTTGTCGGTTCCGATTTCCAAACTGTTGTTTTCGGTCGTGCCAAGGCCTTCTATCGCCTGTAATTTAGTTTCCTGGAAAGCTGTCGGCATGTCCATCGTTACGTTACCTTTGAGAGACTCTGATTCATGGAACGCACAGGTATCAGTTTCATTGAAGGCGACTTTTGCGAGGGTGGTTCCTTCTTTTGGCTTGAATGTCAATCGGCCTTCCGGAAAGTTCACCCCTTCTCCCGTTCCGGTGGTCGCTAACACCGGGTTCGTTTTGATTAATGTCAACGAAAGCGCGCAATTGGTCGCGGGTTCGGTCGTTTCGCAGCCTTCATAAGTCAAGCTTTTAGCTTCAAGCCTGTACGTTCCACTGAGCTTGGGCGTTTCCATTTTTAGCGTGGTGCCTTTGCACGAAATCTTGATTTTGGCTTCCGGTACCGTCAATAACAGTGCCGAGCTGACTTTCGCCGTCGTCGAGAGTTCCGTGCTGGACGTTTCAGAAAATTCGGTGCCGCCGACTAACCAGTCGGCTGATGCTGATGCTGATGCTATTGCGTACATCGCCAACACCACAAATGACACCGTCACGGTTATCTTGATCTTGGACATGCTAAATCGATCTCCATCCTTCTAACGCCGCCCAGGCAAGCCATTGTTGGCGCTACGGCACTGGCGCGTACGATAAGGCCTCACGCTGCGTGGCGCCGACTCGCGTCACCTTGCCCCGTCGTTGCCGCCCGCTTGTTACCGCCAGATCGCGTACCGGACAGTATATGATAATTGGAATACATGCCTCCAACTCGCCTGCGCGCGCCAACGGATCCTCTGGCTTCAATGCCTACGCTTGGCGGTGGCCTGGCATTTATGTCTCTTGCTGGAACTAGACTCCTTTCGCGATCTACGCTGCGGGATTGGGATTCCTCTGCGCCCGGCGGACTACCGTTGTCGCCGCTCGCTGTCAGCAACGCTACACAGGCCGCTAGCACACGCAAGCGGAGCCGTGGGGCACCGCCGAAATATTGCGCAGCTTTCAGCGGCAGAGCTAGATGGATCGAGTACTACCGCCAGTCAAGCGTAGTGGCTTTGTTTCCAGGAGGTTCAGCGCCGCACACTTTGACTCGAAGCCTGGAGAGGCGGCCACCACACCTGCAATCCCAAGCGGGATAGGAGGTTGCCGGTTCGATCTCGGTTGGCTCCATGTAACCGGAGTCAACGCGAACCGCGAGTACGCGAAACGTGGTTCGATGTGGTTGCGGCCGTCTACGCGGATTTCGTCGATCAGTGCTTGGGCCACCAGCACCGAACCCGCCCGCTGCATTGGTCGTACTTGGGAGGTGCTGATACTGCAGGCCGCAACGGCTGTAGGACTCCCGCGAGCCGGGCAACGTCAGGCACGAGTGTAGGACCAGTGCCGAACGGGGGTGGTAAGCTGCGCGGGCTCTATCCAAAAAAGGGCTACCCACTTCTCCGACTCGCGCCGTCGTGGACTCGGAACTGGACAGGCTCGAAAGGAGACCTACCATGAACGAGGGCAACCTCAAGCCGGAGGAGAAAATCCGGCAGCGCGTCATCGGCGAGCTGAAGAAACTCGGCTGGCTCGAGAACCGGCTTCAGTGGAAGCCGGAGTGGCAGATACCCGACACTCCCCACGACCTCACGAAGCGGGAGCGCAACCAGCGGTTCAAGGCCTGCGGAAGCGCCGACCTCGTCGCGTTCGCGGACGACTCAGGCGAGGCCCATGCGCTTCAGGTCATCTTCGAGTTCAATGAGCCGACGATCGATAAGGGTCGTATGCAGCTCATGCGCTACCTGTCGAACGAGCCCGTCGCGAGGATGGGCTTCTGGACGAACGGGACCAAGAAGCTCGCGGTCTATAAGTCGCACAGCAACGAGTGGGTCTACGTCGAGGACGCACCGCTCCCCGGCCCGCATGACGACCTGACGCAGCCCCCGGAGGAACCGCCGACGTGGAACGACCTGCGAACGCCGAGCGAGGCAGAGCTGAGCGCCACGCTCCGGCGCCTCGTCGCAACCACCGTCATCACCGACTCGCGCTCGACGCGGCGCGAGGACCAGATGCGTGAGCTCTTGCATCTCATCCTCGTGAAGGTCGAGGCCGACGCACAGGCGGCGTTGCAGCCTGACAGGCCACATCCGTTCCGCATCTACGGGGACGAGGGGACAATGGTCAGTGCGACCGCGAGTGTCATGCGCGAGCGCTACCGGGCCTACTTTCTCACCCAGCGCGAGCGCGTCTTCCACGACGACGACCGCGACGAGGTCCTACTTACCGACGAGACCATCTTCAGCGTCGTCGTCGCGCTCTGGCCGTGGCGGCTGCTCGGCGACTCGGTCAACATCCTCGCGAAGGCCTTCCAGGTCTTCCGCACGTCGGCGCTGAAGTCGGGCGAGGGTCAGTTCCTGACCCCGCTTCGCGTGATCCGCCCGAGCGTCAAGCTTATGGAGATAACATCGGAGGACAAGATCATCGACCCGGCGTGCGGCACCGGCGGCTTCGTGATTGAGGCGTTGCGCCAGGTCCAGGAGAACGAGTTCCCCGACGAGGCGGACTCGTGGCGGTTGGTCAAGTTCGCGAACGACCGGCTCTACGCCGTTGACATGGACCCACTCGGCACGAAGCTCACCCGTGCGCTGATGATCGCGGCCCGCGACGGTTCCACGCACGTCCTGATGGGCGACGCCGTCCGCAACTACCAGTGGAAGGCCAGATACCCAGACCTCTACACGAACCTCATGCACAGAGGTGAGATCAGCCCGTCATTCACGGTCGTCATCACCAACCCCCCGTTCGGCGAGGACCTGAAGGTGTCGGCTGCGGACGCTCGCGCAGGTGGCTACTCGATTGCAAAGGCTGCCGCCCGGAACGGGAAGCGCGAGTACGTCGATCTGGAGATCGGCCTCATCTACCTGGAGTTGGCCCACAAGCTGCTCCAGATGGGCGGGCGCGTCGGCATCGTGCTCCCGGAGACGTACTTCTTCTCCTTCAAGTACCGGTGGCTGCCGGGATGGCTAGAAGGTCGGTTCAAGCTGCGTGGGATGTTTAACATCGCGATGGAGGCGTTCGAGGAGTTCTGCCGCGCGAAGACCAACTTCTACGCCTTCGAGAAGGTCGGGGATGGCCCCGACGGCGACACCGCGACAACCGAGGAGGCGTAGTTCATGTCGATCCACAAGCCCTCGTGGTTCTCGGACGACGTAGTCGTGGTCTCGACTGCGCCGACCGTCGGCTTGACAAAGGGAGGGCGTCTTCTCCCCCTCATCGACGAGCACGGCGAGCGCGTGCAGGCGCCCGATCCCGATACCAGCGAGCTCATCGACGCGATCAACGACGTCTACCTATCCGACGCGGAGGCTCTGGTCGAGGGGAAGAGGACGGCGACCCTCCGCGACATCCCCGCCAACGAGGTGTCGCTCCGGACGGCGGTGCCGGTTTACTACGACCGCCGCTTCCACGAGAACTTCGCCGCTGCGATGGAGACCGAGCAGTTTTCGGAGTTCACGGCTGCGACGCTCGGGTCGCTGATCGACGAGGGTGTGTTGGAGGTCAGCGGTGGACACGGCTCCCCCTCGACAGACCAGCGGGTCGGCGAAGTGCCGTACATCAAGGTTTCCGACCTCAGAGCCGGCCTGGTCAACATCAACCCCACAAACCGCATCCCACAGCGGCTCGCGGAGAAGATGTGGGGAGGCAAGTCGTCCGGCCTCCGAGCCTACGACATTCTCTCCCCCGAGAGGACGAGTAAGAACATCGGCGACTTCTGCCTCCTCATGCCGGGACAGGAGCAGGTTGTGCTCACCAAGGAGATCATCGTTCTCCGGCCCGGCCTGAAGACGGACTTCGACTCCTTCTTTCTGTTGTGGGCCATGACCCTGAAGATCGTCCGCGATCAGTGGCGGCGCGTGGTGTTCATGCAGACGAACCGGGAGGACGTCGGGAAGCGATGGCTCGAGATTGAGATCCCGGTTCCGAACTCGCGCGAGCTCGCGGATCGCGTGTCTGAGCCGTTCCGGACGTACTATCAAGCGATCGCGGGCACCCGCGAGGCGCTAGCTGCATATCTGCGCGAGTCCGATGACCACCACTTCTTCGTGTCGGGCGCTGAGATGCCTGAGCCGGAGACGCTGGCGGCCGGCGAGGCCGATGACATGCTAGTGTCCTGAGTCAGTAGTTCGTTCGCAATATGTTGCGAGCGTGTTGAGTATTTGCTCGGCGGTCTTGGTCCAGATGTAGGGGCGGGGGTTCTCGTTCCAGTGGGCGGTCCAGTCGCGGATGTCTTTGTTGAGCTCGGCGACGGAGCGGTGGGTGCCGCGTTTGAGCTTGCGGGAGGTAAGCTCTGCGAACCATCGCTCGACGAGATTCATCCACGAAGAGCCGGTCGGGGTGAAATGCAGATGGAATCGGGGGTGCGCAAGCAGCCAGCGCTTGATAGCCGGGGTCTTGTGCGTGGCGTAGTTGTCGAGGATCAGGTGAACGGCCAGCCCATCGGGAACATTGCCGTCGATCTTCTGGAGGAACTTCTTGAACTCGATCGCGCGGTGGCGAGAGTGCAGTGACTGGATGACCTTGCCCGTAGCTGTGTCCAGCGCCGCGAACAGGCTGCTCGTTCCGTGACGCTTGTAGTCGTGAGTGGCCCGCGCAGGGACACCAGGCAGGACAGGCAAGATCGGCTGAGAGCGGTCCAGAGCTTGGATCTGGCTCTTCTCGTCCACGCAGAGGACCAGTGCGCGCTCAGGCGGATCCAAGTAAAGCCCGACGATGTCCTTCACCTTTTCAACAAACAGAGGATCCTTTGAGAGCTTCCAGTGCTCCACACGGTGCGGCTGCAACCCAAAAGCCCGCCACACCCGTGAGATCGTCAACTGTGAAAGGCCAGTCCTAGCGGCCATCTGCCTCGTAGACCAATGCGTACCACCGTCGGGCGGAGCACTCTCCAGGGTCTTGACGATCACCTCTTCGACACGAGCGTCACTGACCGTCCTGGGCCGCCCCGGCCGCGGCTCGTCCACCAGCCCATCCAGCCGGTCAACCACAAACCGCTGCCGCCACTTCCCAACCGTCAACGCGCTCACCGCCAGCCGCGCGGCAACCTCCTTGTTGGAACGACCAGCAGCGCACTCCAGCACGATCGCAGAGCGCAACGCCAGCCCCTGCGCCGTCCGACGCCGACCAGCCCACCCCTGCAACTGCACACGCTCACCATCGGTGAGCTCCAACACCGCCTTGGGACGACCGCGAATAGTAGCCATCCCCACACAATACCACACTTATCCCACGAACTTACGACTCAGGACACTAGCTGTCGAGACGGATATCGACTCGTGGGACTCATAGGGGCCGGACCGCTGTAGGTGGGTCCCTCTTGCATCGCCCGCGGGAGCCGCGAGCAGGATTTGGTTTGCGTGCCGAAAATTTCGCCCATAAGACAAATTGTCGGCTTACGTTGTTGGCTTAGGACCCGCGTCAAAATAGATGGTGGGTTGAGGGTGCCGGGCCGTGGATGGCAGGCGTCGCACGCAAGCGCAGGCGTACTGGTGGTACGGCGAGCATTGCGGGTGGCGGCTGACGCCGCGGAACGGCGGTCTCAATCCCGGCAGATATTTTGACGTGGGTCCTTAGCGTCTGGTGGTGTCGCAGGCCTAAAGTCCGAGTACGAGCGAGAGGGCGTCGTCAACGGCCTGTAGCTCAAATGGGTCGAGGCGGCCTGCCGTGTCCCCAAGTCGCTGTGGGTCCACCACGGTGGTCTGCTCGACGAGGATGCGCGTGGGGGTTCCATCGAGCGTGATCGTTGGTCGAAAGCTCGCGGGCGCAGCACTGGTTGAGGTCGGGGAGACTAGAACCGTACTCAGCGCCAAGAACTCGTCGGCCTGTATGACGACCGCGTAGCGCGCGCCTCGCTGCTCCCTTCCCCGCGCTCCCCGGGGCGCCGGCAGGCGCAGTATCTCGCCTCTGACCACCTCAGTCGGCGTGCTTCGGTGTGAGCCTGTGCCATCTGCTCGCGGATCGCTGCCATCTCTGTGCGATCGTGCTGGTCGTGCGCAAGCCTCGTCACCTCAGCTGCAAGCGATGAGCGCATGCGCCGTCTCGCCGCACTCTCACGCAGGGCGACGCGCACTGCCTCAGAGTCGCTGAGCCCGTCGCCACACAGAACACTGAGCGCCGCGGCCGAGCTATCGTCCAGACGGACATGCAGGGATCGACTCATACGTCTACCGTAGCACGAAGCGTGCTACATATCAGGAGCAGATCGTGCGCAGCGACATCACCCCCGGCGCCACTTTCCCCGACTTCGAGCTGCCCGATCACGAAAACCTCGCTCGAAAGCTCAGCGAGATCCAGGGCGATGACCCCCTGATCCTCACACTGGCACGCGGGCACTACTGCCCCAAGGAGCACCAGCAGCACCTCGAACTCTCGCCGCCAACTACCCCAAGATCGCAGTGGCTTACACGAAGATTGCCACCATCTCAACCGACACTCATCACACGAGCCAGGAGTTCCGCGCATCCGTCGGTGCCCAGTGGCCCTTTCTCTCCGACCCAGAGCGTACCGTCCAGAAGGACCTCGCAATCCAGGAGTACACCGACCCCGAGCACGACCCGATGATCCCCTACACCATCGTGCTCAAGCCTGGGCTGGTCATCCACAGCATCTACAACGGCTACTGGTTCTGGGGACGCCCCTCCTTCGTGGATCTCTGGCACGACCTACGGACCGTGACCCGCGAGATCCGCCCCGACTGGGATCTGAGCAAGCCCGGGCTGAGCGAAGGGTGGGATGCGGGCGACTACTCGCCATTTCACGGATGGGACAAGCGCTCTTCTGATTCTTGACAACGCGCTTGCCGCTCAACGCAGCACGAAGCGCTCCATCGCCTTCGCAAACCCCTCCTGCTCGTTGGAGGCGGTCACGCGCCGTGCGGCGCGCTGCACCTCCGCGCTCGCGTTGCCCATCGCGATGCTGAGGCCCGAGCGGGCGAACATCAGGACGTCGTTGGGCATGTCCCCGATCGTCGCGAACTGGCTGCCGGGAATGCCGAGATGCGCGGAGAGGTAGCTGACGACCTCGCCCTTGTTCGCTCGCGGGTGGGTGATATCGAGGTAGTAGGGCTGAGATTGGGCGGCGGAGACGTGGTCGCCGAACTTCTCGCGCGCCCGCTCCGTAGCGCCCGCTACCAAGCCGTGGTCGTCGGAGACCCCCACGATCTTGGCGACCTCCTTTACGCCCTCAAAGCTCTTGACCACCGTCGGCTCGAACCTCACGGTGCTCGACTCCCGGTCCACATGGGGCGCCTTCGGGTCGCGCACGAGCCAATCGGCGCCGCTGTACAGCCACACGTCGAGCCCGGCAGCGACCAGCAGCTCGATTGCCGGGCCGACCACCACTCCGGGGATCGTCCTCTGCTCCAGAACCGACATGTCCGGGCGCACGATCAGCCCGCCGTTGAAGGCCGAGATCGGCGTGGTCAGAGCGAGCGGCTCGATCAGCATCGACATGCCGCGGGGAGGACGGCCGCTGGTCACGGCGAACTCGATGCCCTGCTCGCGCAAACGACCGACCGCCGCGATCGCACGCTCGCTCAGAAGCTTCTCTTGGCTCACCAATGTGCCATCCACGTCGGCGAGCACAGCCGTGATCGGTAGCTCGGTCATCGCGTTCAGCGCCTGATTGGAACACTAACGGCTTTGACGCGGAGGGCTCGTTCGACCCAACCGGGTCGCTTCGCGCTCGATCTGTCGCATCGCCGCGGGGTAGACGATCAGGTACCGGAAGGGCTTGATCGCGGCCATGTAGACGGTCCCGAGCAGCCCATTCGGCTTGACCAGGACTGCCATCTGGCCACGGTATGCACCTGACCCGTCGGCAACCAAGCTGAGGTGCATGACCCCATGCATGGTGCGGTTGGCGATCTCTGCAGCGAACTCGTCCTCGAGCATGTACAGCGAGGTGAACGGGAGCGTGTCGAAGTCGGGGCCGGGCGCGTCTCGCAGATCTGCCGGCAGGCGCTCGCGCAGCGTTGGCACCCGCTCTCCAAGCCCGGCCTGCGCCTGATCCCAGCCGAGCAGCTCGCCGAGCTTCCAACGGATGCTCCAAAGCACGCGAGCAAGCCAGGGGCCCTGCGAGGGATCGCCGGAGGCGAAGCCCTGCACCAACTCGGGGAAGTCGCCCTTCTCACCACGCACGGGCAGCGCCCACACATCCTCGAGCCGAAAGTCGGCGGCGATCTCATGGATGCGCCAAGGACGAGAGGTGTGGGCGCTATTGGGGAGTCTCGTTTGTTCCTTCATCGACGCGATGCCGGGTCTAGTACCTGTATCGCGCGGCGCACCAGGGTGAGCCCCACTTGACGATGGATCAGGCACACCGGCGGCCAGAGGAACGCTGCCAGCCACCGGTCATAACGGATGAACGACGCGAGGGAGATCTGGCCTGCATCGACGTGCATGACCACATGGGCGGTCATGAACCACGAGCCGGTCTCAATCCTGATCCAGTTCTCACCGCGATCGGCGATCTTCCACCCGAGCAGATGATCCGGGGAAGGTCGCAGCTCCAGGCGAAAGCCGAGAAAGATGCGCTGGACGAATTGGATGAGCAAGAGCAGACCGCGCGGCACCCCGTTCAACGCCTCGTGGACCACCTGCTCGGGATCTGCCGGCGTCTCGCCAATCGTGGCAGTGACGATGTCGGCGTAATCGGCCCCCGCGAGCGCGCCGAGAGTGCGAATCGCCTCGGGTACCTCCCGCCGCCACCGGACGGTCGAGATCGCTGCACGGCTGTCGCGATGTGGAGAGAGACGGTCGGAGTGGGGTGACGTGCTGGGCATTGGTGCGCTCACCAGGATGCTATCATACATACATGCACGTATGTAGCTATCTTCGACCGACGTCGTCGTGCCGATGAGCTCAATCGGCGCGTCAACCCTGTCCGCACACGAGCGCCCGACTCAGGCGCAGCGCCGCGCCCGCTCGCGCGGCGCACTGCTCGAATCCGCTGCTCGCGGTCTCTCGCGCTACGGCTACAGCAACCTCGTGCTCGAGGACGTGGCACGCGAGGCCGGCTATACGCGGGGCGCCCTGTACCACCAGTTCAAGGACAAGGAGGACCTGGCGCTGGCCGTGATCGAGTGGGTCAACGAGAGCTGGGTGCGCGAGGTCGGCGAGCCCGCCGCGCAACATCCGGACCCGGTCGAGGAGCTGTTGGCGCTGGCACGCGGACACGCCGTCTTCTGCCGACGCGACATCGCGCGCGTCGTGATGGCGCTGCGCGTGGAGTTCGCCGGCCAGGACCATCCAGTGGGACGCCTGACCGAGCGGATCTGGGAGAGCGGAGTCAAGCGCTACTCCAGGCTCATCAACGCCGGACGCAGAGCCGGCTCGATTCCACCGGGACCGCCCGCCCGGGCGGTGGCGATGGCGTTGCTGGGCGCGCTCGAGGGAGCCGTGATCGCGCTCGCCGGCCATGCGCCCGACGACGAGCTCCTGGCCGCCCGCGCCGTTGCAGGAGTGCTCGGAATCGAGCGCCACCGAGCGGATCGAGCGCCGTAGCCGCCGCCCATCCCCCGGCGCCTGAGAAGTCATCAACCAGCTACGCTGGTGCCGGCGATTGGGATGCGATGGTCAACCCGGCCACGCGCACACCAGGAAAGGGGATTCGATGATCCCCGCTGAGACTCAAACTCACAAAGACTTCACCACTCGAGAACCGGCCGATCCCCCGCAGCCGCCGGCCGCCGGCGACGGTGGGGACCAAAGCACCAGGACCGCCTTCTGGCGCGACGGGCTCGCTCGCTATGAGCAGGCTCACCACGGACGTGCGCTGCTGGACCTCGCCACCTCGGCGCTGCCGTACCTCGCACTGTCGGTTGCGATGTATCTCGCACTGAGCGTCTCCTACCTGCTGGCGCTGGCTCTCGCCGTCCCGGCGGCGATCTTCCTGGTGCGCACGTTCATCGTCTTTCATGACTGCACGCATGGCTCATTTCTCGGGTCCAAGCGGGCGAACGCGTGGCTCGGCAGGGTGCTGGGGCTGCTCCTGCTCTCGCCATTCACACGCTGGCGACACGATCACGCAGTTCACCACGCCACCGCCGGCGATCTCGCTCGCCGGGGTACCGGAGACGTCCGCACACTGACCGTCGCCGAATACGATGCGCTACCGTGGCGCGGGCGCCTCGGCTACCGCCTGCTGCGCAATCCGCTGGTGATGTTCGGACTGGGTCCGATCGCAGCGATGATCGTGGGGCCACGGATCGTCGCACGCGGCGCCCGGCCACGCATGCGTCGCAGCGTGATCGCCACCAACATTGCGCTCGCGGCGATCGTCGGCGGTCTTTGCCTGGCGATCGGTTGGCGCGACTTCCTGCTCGTGTGGGCGCCGCCTGCGCTGCTCGCGGGCTCGATCGGGATCTGGCTCTTCTACGTTCAGCACCAGTTCGAGGACGCCTACTGGGAGAGCGGCGATGACTGGCGCTATGCGGATGCGGCTCTACGTGGGAGCTCCTACCTGAAGCTCCCACTGCCGCTGCAGTTCTGCACGGGAAACATCGGCTATCACCACGTTCATCACCTCAGTGCGCGCATCCCCAACTACAACTTGCGCCGGGCGCACGAGGAGAACCCGATCTTCCACGACGTTCCAACGCTTTCGCTCTGGGACGCGCTGTGCGCACCCCGGCTCAAGCTGTGGGATGAGCAGCGCGGGCGTCTTGTGACGTTCGCCCAAGCAAGGCAGGTCGCAAGCGCCCCGTACCGCCCCGCGCGATCGGCCTAGCCAAGCGCGTCCGTCGGCTCGGCACGGCCGGCTTCGCAGTGGCGCGTATCGGCTCGGCCAGGCAGCTGGATCACAAGCTGCCATGATGACGTCAACGGCGAATGCCCGTCCGTGCACGCGGTGCGCGCACACCGAGGGAAGGGAATCGCCATATGAGAGTTCGCATCAGCTTGGTCGCGAGCGCAGGTCTGCTCGCGCTCGCACTGGCGGCAGGAGCCCAAGCAGCGCTGCCCACGACACACAGCACGCTCATCGTCCCAGTCAAATCTCTTGCCGGAGTCAAGCTGGGATCATCGTTGGCATCTGCGACCGCGGCCTGGGGCAAGGGCGGCACCTGCAGCGACAGCGGCTGCAACTACGAGAGCACGAAGGACAAGGACGGGACGGCCAGCTTCATAGTGGCGCAGACGAGCACCACCGCCCCCATCAAGGTCGTGAAGGTGAGCATCGAGGCCGGCCTCGCGAGCCTTGCCTACGGAGCCAAGAAGAACTTCGATACGCCGCTTGACCGATTCAAGACTGCCAAGGGGATCGGCATCGGGTCAACCGTCGCGAACCTCAAGCACGCCTATCCGGGCCTCAAGAAACCCAGCACAGGTCTCTTTGACCTGGCGGGCCCCGGGGAAAGCGTCACCCTGTTCGAAGTGCAGGAAGGCCGCGTGGCAGGGATTTCCATGCAGAGCATTCACCTCGGCTGAGCCCATCTTGGGCACCGGCAAGGCTTGCCGGTGCCCACCTCAGCGGAGCCGCACGGCGGCAGTCAGCCGACCCGCGTCAAGGTGTCATCACGACCCGGCCAAACGCGCTGCGGCTCTCGGCGTACCCGTGCGCCGCAGCCGCATCCGAGAGCGGAAACGAGCGATCGATCTCCACATGCAGATCCCCGCTTGCCACGCGCTCGAGCATCTCGGCGATCATCGGGTGGACGCGGGCGTACTCGGACAGGATCGCGCCGCCGAGAAAGACGCCGCGCAGTGAGTTGTTGCGCATCCACAACGACCGCGCCTCGATCTCCGATCCCGCCCGAGCCGCCACCCCGACGCTGACGAGCGTGCCCCGATAGGCGAGTACGCTCACGCTGTCCACGAGGTTCTGGCCGCCGATCGAGTCGAGGACGACCTCCACACCGCGCGAGTCGGTCAGCTGGTTGACGCGCTCGACGAAGCTGTCGGTCGCGTAGTTGATCCCATGATCGAGCCCGAGCGCCTTCAGCCGCTGGAGCTTCTCATCGCGGGAGGCCGTGGCGATCGCCGTCGCGCCCGCACGCTTGGCGAGCTGAATGGCGGCCATCCCGACGCCGCCGGCGCCGGCGTGGATCAGAGCGGTCTGACCCTCGGCGAGGTTGCCGGCGGTGAACAGGCACTCGTAGGCGGTTCCGAACGCAACCGGCACACAGGCCGCCCGCGCCGCATCGAGCCCGGCAGGGATCGGCCAGGTCATCGCCGCGGGAACCGCGCGCCTGGCCGCATGTGACCCTGCCGCGTTCAACGCGACCACTCGCTCGCCAACCGACCGGCCCTGGACGCCGTCGCCAACCTCGCTCACGGTCCCTGCGCTCAGATAGCCGACGATGTGCAGCGCGGCGGACAAATCGCCCGCCGCGCGAGCAAGCAGGTCTCCCCCCTCGATGCTGATCGCCTCGGCATCGACCACCACGCAGCCCGCCGGGCACTCGGGATCGGGCACCTCCTCATAGCGAAGCGCCTCGGGAGCGCCGTTCTCGTAGATCACCGCCGCCTTCATCCGCACCATCCTCTCGGTATCGACTCGACGACCCCAGAGGATGTCAGGTGCCGGCATGGTTGGCGATCCCGCGGCTGTAGCCCGGGTATGTGCCGCGCCTGGCCGGCGGTCCCGCCGGGCTGTTCATCCTCTCCACCGACATCGCCCCGGGAGAATCGACCGAAGCTCAGCCCTCAGCGATAGACGTGCGCAAGTTCAGCGAAGCCAGCCACAGCTTCGAAGCGCCGGTGACGATCGCGAAGATCCCCACGAGCGCGGGCACGCTGTTCAACTCGGGCGACATCTACGAGAACCCCACAACGGGAGCGCTGTACGTGGTGCAGCCGGTAATCGACGGCGAAGAATATGTGATGCGCCTGTGGGAATCCAGCGACGGAGGCAAAACCTTCCACGGTGAACGCGACATTGCGAAGATCAGCTCGGGCTATATGGGCATTCCCCGCCTGGCCGTGGCGGCTGACGGTCAGGGCTGGCTCACGTTCAATGATGGAGGAGGCCTGGAGGTCGCCGACCTCAACGCGCCCGGAACATCCTCGCTCACGATCCCCAAACAGACCGATCGCGTCAACGGCAAAGGCGATCTGTCCGTCAGCGTGGACTGCGCCGGAGCGAAGTGCACAGGCTCTCTGAAGCTGCTCGCGCACCTCAAGAAGATGACGGGCAAAGGCAAAAAAGCGAAAACGATCACGGTCCTCAAGACGATCGGTATCGCCTCGTTCAGCTCGCTGGCGATCGGCGTCAACAAGGTCGCGCTGAAGCTGGGCGGCAAAGCCTGAAGCTGCTCAAGGCGGACCACTACAAGCTGAGCAGCACCGGCAGCGCCACATACCTCTCCGGCTCGGCGTCCAAAACCACGACCGGCAGCGTCGAGATCAAGGGCCACAAGCCGTCGAAAAAAGCGAAATAGCGGAGCGGACGGACGCCTTATCGTCGGCGGTCGTCATCGGAAGGATCTCTACTCGTGGCTGGAAGGAGAGATCGAGCCGCCTGCGACCGCGAGCGAAGATCCCTACCCGCAGCCGCCCAATCACGTGGTCAGCATCAGCAAGGCCGGCGGCTCAGCCTCGCCGTCGCCGGGCGCGCGGAGCTCGCCTCTGTCATCGTGGTGGCTCCAGTCCGCTAAGTCGCCAAACCACCGAGAAGGAGCGAGCCATGCCCGAGTACGCGCCAGGAACCCCGTCGTGGATCGAACTTTCCTGCCCGGACACCGATGCGGCAGCGCAGTTCTACGGCGCACTGATGGGCTGGAGCGCGACAGAGCCGGGACCGGCGGAGACCGGCGGCTATCGCATGTTCCAGCAGGACGGCAAGAACGTCGGCGGCCTGATGAGGCATATGCAGGAGGGACAGCCGACCGCCTGGGCAACGTATGTGAGCGTCGCCGACGCCGATCAGACCGCGGCCAAGGTCAAGGCCGCCGGCGGCACTGTGGTGCTCGAGCCGATGGATGTGATGGACATCGGGCGGATGGCCTTCTTCTCCGATCCGACCGGCGCCGTGTTCGGCGTCTGGCAGCCGAAGACGTTCCCCGGCGCCGACCTGGTCAACGTGCCGGTCTCGCTGTGCTGGAACAAGGTGCTCACGCGGGACGCCGAGGCGAACAAGGCGTTCTACCCCGCCGTCTTTGGCTGGATCGTGGGCCGCCCGTCCTTCGAGGGCGCGCCCGAGAGCTACACGATCTGGGAGCTCGGCGGCAAGGCCGTCGGCGGCATGATGCAGATGAGCGACGAGTACTTCCCGGCGGAGGTCCCACCGCACTGGGGCGTGTGCTTCGCGGTCGTGGACTGCGACGGCACGGTCGCCAAGGCCCGCGAGCTCGGCGCGAGCATCACTGCCGAGCCGATGGACATGCCGATCGGACGCTTCGCCGGCATGATCGATCCCCAGGGAGCCTCATTTACCGTGATGCAGATGGCCGCTGCCTGACGCGCGGCGCGGGACGCGCCGCGCAGTCCTCAGCGAAGCCCGATCAGGCGGCTGGACACAACGTCCGCGAGGGTGAGCATGCCCTTGAGCGGCATGGTGAGCAGCCGCACGATCGCGCCGTGCACCGGGCTTCGCCTGGCCGCCAGCGGCGGGCCGATCGCCGAGGCGAACACGGCAAGGCTCACGAGCGGGCGGACCAGGACCGTGATTTCCGCGATCTTGCCGTCCTGGCCGTCGCGGATCAGGTCGGCGCCCTCGATCACCCGGCCGGCGAGCCTCGCGCGCCAGAAGAAGGCGCGGGTGTCGCCGTCGTGCAGCTCGGCCGTGATCTGCAGCTCGCCGATGGTCTCGAACAGCACGCCGTAGAGCTCCTTCGCCGTGGAGCGTCCCGTGAACGGCGTCCGCACGAGCGGCGAGTGCAGCACAATCTCCGGCGAAAGCGCCCCGATCCAGGCGTCAAGCTCGCGCGTGCGCCATGCCGTCCGGAAGGGATGCTCCTCCACCTCCCACACGCTAACGGCTTCGCGCTCTGCGGCGCTCAGCCGCCCGCGGGCTCAGCCAGCGCAGCCGACTACGCCTCGACGGCGGCGTGCAGCTCCCGCTGGAGACCCAGCCGCTTGGCGAGCCTGCTCATGTCCTGACGATCGTGCGCGGCCACAAGCGTGATGCCCACGCCGCGGCTGCCCGCACGGCCGGTACGGCCGACGCGGTGGACGTAGGAGTCGTGATCGCCGGGCGGGTGGAAGTTGATCACGTGCGAGATCCCCTGCACGTCGATCCCCCGCGCCGCCACGTCGGTGGCCACCAGCGTGTCGACATGACCGGACTGGAAGCGAGAAAGCGCCTGCTCGCGCTGACGCTGTGACTTGTTGCCGTGGATCGCAAGCGCCTTCACGCCGCCGGCGTCCAGCCGCTTGACCAGGCGATCGGCGCCGCGCTTGGTGCGCACGAACACGAGCGCGCGATCGCGTTCGACTTCCAGCTCGGCGATCAGCGCCTCGATGCGACGGTCCTCGCGCACGGTCACGAAGCGATGCTCGACCTGCGCCGCCTCAGCGGAGCGGCCCTGCTTGGCGTTCTCGTGCCTGACGGCCCTGTGGGTGTAGCGATCGGCGACCTTGCCGGCGATGCCGTCGAGCGTCGCCGAGAAGAACATGGTCTGCCGCTTGGCCGGGCAGGCGGCGACGATCCGGTCGATCGCCGGGCGAAAGCCCATGTCGAGCATGCGGTCGGCCTCGTCGAGCACGAGCATCTGGATCGCGTCGAGCGTGAACGCGCGACGCTGGAGAAGATCCTCCAGGCGGCCGGGCGTCGCGACCAGCACGTGCGAAGCCGCCGCCCTGGCCGACTGCGCCGAGAGGCCCACGCCGCCGTAGACGGCGCTCACGCGCAGTTTGCGCGCTTTGGCGATGTCCCCGAGCTCGCCGACGATCTGGCTTGCGAGCTCGCGCGTGGGAGCGAGCACCAGCGCCGCGGGCTTTGGCCCGCGCGCGTCGATCCGCTCGACCAGCGGTATCCCGAAAGCGAGCGTCTTGCCCGACCCGGTCGGCGATTCGACCAGCACGTCAGAGCCGGCGAGCACGTCGCCGAGCACGAGTCGCTGGACGGGGAATGGCTCCTGGATCCCGCGTGCAGAGAGAGCGCCGGCAACGGCACTCGACACGCCGAGATCGGCGAAGGACTGCTTATTCATGAACTGCTCCTTTTGCTGCGCGATGATTCCGCGCACGATTCGGGAGGCTATGGCCGACCCGAACCGCTCCAAGCGGGACTCAAGCGAGCTGCCTCGCGGCCGAGAAGTCGGCCGCCGCAAATGAAGCTAGCAGACTGAGCGCACATCTCTGCAACGCCGATCGCAGCGCGCACACGAAATCCGGGGATTTTCGCGTAGACCTTCTAAGCTGGTAGTGAGGTGCCAGGTCCCCAACAGCTTCGGCAGCAGGAAAAGCGTGAGCAGAAGCTCGAGGACATCCGCGAGCAGGTTGCTCAGGGCAGGCTCGTGATCCGCCAGATGACGGCCGAGGAGCGCAAGCGGTTTCCACCTCGCGAGCCCGGCAGCAGGCCACGCCGAGGCTCACAGCGCCGCCCGTAGATAGGTCTTTCAAACCTTCTTGGCCCCGGGGTTGACAGCCGGCTGCCGTGACGCCCTCGTGACTCGCGTGCAAGCTGCGGTTTTCCTGCGGCTTGCCGCGGGGGCGGTGAATTGAATGACTGACGCACTGTACCGATTGGCGCAACTGTGCATCAGGCGCAAGCTCGTGGTGATCGCGGTCTGGATGTTCGCGACGATCGCCCTGGTAATCGTCTCACAGCGCCTCGGCGATAACACCAACGACAACCGCGGGCAGCTGGGGCAGAAGGTCTCCAAACCCTCCACCGAGTCCAGCGAGCTGATCGGGATCCTGGCCGCGATGGCGATCCTCGCATGCTCGGCCACGTGACAAACGTCCCGACCGTCGCGCCGACGCTGGCGACGATGATCGGCCTCGGCGTCGGGATCGACTACGCGCTGTGCATAGTCACTCGTCACTTCCGTGGCCTGGAGGATCGCCTGGAGGTAAATGAGTCGATCGCGCCGCGCAGCGGCCACCTCCGGCGGAGCCGCCGAGCTGAGCCACGCGACGGGCGCTCGTAGCGCGAGTGCGTCGCCCAACGCCCGCGCTGCATATCCTCTGCACACCTTGGCCACTTCCTCGCCGAACGCCGCCCCTGCCGCCGATGTGCTCGTGATCTTCGGCATCACGGGCGACCTTGCGCGCAAGATGACGCTGCGAGCGCTCTACCGCCTGGAGCGCCGCGGCCTGCTCGACTGCCCGATCGTCGGCGTCGCCGTCAACGACTGGGACGTGGAGCGGCTGCGCAAGCACGCCCACGAAGCGATCGAGGCGACCGGCGAGAAGGTGCAGGCAAGCGTCTTTGACCGGCTCGCCGCCCGGCTCTCATACGTAAGCGGCGACTTCGGCCAGAAGGAGACCTTCGAGCGCGTGGCCAAGGCGATGGGCAAAGCCGGCGCGCCGGTCTACTACCTGGAGGTGCCGCCGAGCCTGTTCGCGACGGTCGTGGAAGGGCTCTCGCAGGCCGACCTGCTTCCGCCGCAGGCGCGCGTGGTGGTGGAGAAGCCCTTCGGCCACGACCTCGCCTCCGCGCGCGAGCTGGCGGAGAGCCTGCACCGCTTTCTGGCCGAGTCCCAGCTCTACCGGATCGACCACTTCCTCGGCAAGATGGGCCTCGAAGAGATCCTCTACCTGCGCTTCGCCAATGCGATGATCGAGCCGGTCTGGAACCGCCAGCACGTCGAGTGCGTCCAGATCACGATGGCCGAGGAGTTCGGCGTCGAGGACCGCGGCCGCTTCTACGACCCCGTCGGCGCGCTGCGCGACGTCGTGGTCAACCACCTGATGCAAACGCTCGCCGCCGCGGCGATGGAGCCGCCGGCCGCCGGGGACCCGACCTCGCTCAAGAACGCCAAGCTCGACGTCTTCCGGGCGATGCGCGACGCCGACCCGGCGCGATACGTGCGCGGCCAGTACGAGGGCTATCGCGGCATCGACGGCGTTGCGCCGGACTCCGACACCGAGACCTACGCCGCGCTGCGGCTGGAGATCGACAACTGGCGCTGGGCGGGCGTGCCGTTCTTCATCCGCACCGGCAAGCGGCTTCCCGTCACCCAGACCGAGCTGCGCCTGGTCTTCAAGCACCCGCCCCGCCTCGGCTTCCTGCCCGAAGGCCAGCGCCGGCCGCAGCCAAGCCAGATGGTGGTCAAGATCGACCCGCAGACCGGCGTGCGGATCGTGCTCGACGCGCGCAGGGCCGGATCGCCCAAGCCGAGGGAAATCGAGCTCGACATGGAGCTCTCAGGCGATGGCCACGGCCACGAAGTGCCCTCGCCCTATGAGGTGCTGCTCCACGCCGCGATGGAGGGCGAGGGCACACAATTTGCGCGCCAGGACAGCATCGAAGAGACCTGGCGCGTGGTGGCGCCGCTGCTGGAGCAGCCGCCGCCGATCGAACCGTACGAGCCGGGCTCCTGGGGTCCGAGCCGCGCCGAGACGCTGACCGCCGGCCACGGGCCCTGGCGCGCGCCCTGGCTCGCCGGCGAGTAGCGGCGCCGACGCCGCGGCTGCTCAGCCGTTCTCCTCAGCCGTTCTCGTGAGTCTGCGGCGCGTAGCGGTGATGCAGCATCAGCTGGTTGCCGTCGGGGTCGGCGAAGAAGGCCATGTGGCAGACGCCCGTGTCGAACGTGTCGCCGAGGAACTGCACGCCGCGCGCTTGCAGCATGCCACGAGCCTCGGCGACGTCATCGACGTGCAGCGCCAGATTGCGCGTGGGATGGTGCTCGATGCCCATCGCCTCGGCGTCGATCACGCTGAGCGTCAGGTTCCCGGTCTCGAACTCGGCGTAGTTGCGCTCCCTGTTGTACTTCGAGCGCGGGATCCCGAGCGTGGTGCCGTAGAACTCGACGGCGGACTCGATGTCATGGGTGGGGATCGAGACGAAGTCGACGCCGGTGATCGGCCCGGTGGCGGTGGTGCTCATGGCTTTGGTCTCCTCGTGGTTTGACGCCTGCGACGACCTCCCATGATCTCACCGACCTGCGCGCGCCGCCACGCGCCTTGCCGCGCCCCCTACGCCCGCGCGCTGGCCTGCGGATCGAGCTGCGACATCGTCACCGCCGCCGCCAGCTGCGATGCGGCGTGCCCCATGTAGAGGCCCTTCACCGGCGGCACGTCGGCGTAAAAGCGGCCGTGGCCGATCTTCACGTGCGTCTCGCCCGCGAGCCGGCGGTTGGTCGGGTCCACCCCCACCCACACCGGCTCCGATCCGTCCTGCACCCCCGGCATCAGCGCCTCCAGCCATGCGTGCGTGTCCATCTCCAGCGAGTCCGCGCCGCCGTCCTGCGGCGCCGCCCACAGATACCCGGAGACGTAGCGGGCGGCGATCCCATGCCGGCGCAGCAACAGCAGCGAGAGGTGCACGAAGTCCTGGCAGACGCCCGCACCGGCCTGCAGCAGATCGCTCACGCTCGAGCCGACGTAGGTGACGCCCGGGCGGTACTCGAAGCGATCGGGCACCAGCTCGCAGAGCAGTTGCACCGCCTCCAGCGGCGTCGAGCAGTCAAGCGCGCCCTGCATCTCCGCCAAGCCCTCCACGGCCGGCTGGTCCTGCCAGGGCAGCGCGAACTCGCCGGCCGCGTCGAGGTAGCTCTCGCTGCGCAGCTCCTCCCATGCGCCCTCCGGCGACTGCGGCTGATCGGAGGTCGTCACCCGCGCACGCACGTCGATCGTCAGCCGTTCGTGCTCGGTGGGGACGCCGAACTCCAGCACCTCGGTGCCGAAGTAGTCGAGGTAGCGGCTCACGCGCGCCTCGGGGTCGATGCGGGTGTGAAACTCGTCGCAGCGCTGGCAGGATGTCGTCGCCGGCCGCACCCGCAGCGCGTTGAGGTTGTCGCTCACCGGACCCTCGTAGGCGTATTCGGTCAGGTAGCGGATCGCGAAGTGCATATGCCGCTCACCTCCCCGGAAGCGCGTGCGCGGGCGCCGCGCCGGCGAAGTAGCGTTCGGCGACATCCAGGTCGATGCGGGCGAGCTCCTGCTGGGTGCGCTCGCAGATCTCCGCAAGCTCTGCGCCAGCCGGGAGCGCGCGGCGCTGGAAGTCCAGGTCGGCCGCCAGGCGGCTGACGCGCAGCACCGGCTTGGAGTTGCGCGGGCTCGCATCGGCAGATGAGAAGACGTCGTGCAACGAGTCCACGCAGGCGGCGACGCTGTCCGGATAGGCGCGCTCGAAGAGCAGGAAGCGCGCGACCGGCTGCGCGTTCGGCGGCGCGGTCACCGCCCGCAGATAGGCGTGGAAGCCGCCGACCGCGCGCAGCAATATCAGAGCGTGGCCATCGGAGGGCGCGCTGCCGCGCGGGGGCATCGCAATCCGCAACATGCGCAGCACCATGTCGGAGACCTCGATCAGCCCGCCTGCGTCAAGGAAGCACTTCGCCTCGTCGCGCAGCATCGTGCGGCCGGCGACGCCCCAGATCAGCGCCATCCGCTGGCGCACGTACTGCGCCGCCATGTGCGGACCCGAGGGCGCGGCCCAGCCGAGCTGGCCGCCGCCCCGCAGCCCGAGCACGGTCGTGTTGATCGCCTCCCACATCTCGACGCTGATCACGTCGCGGACGGTGCGCGCCTCCTCGTGCGCGCGCTCGACGCTTGCGAGCATCGACCCGGGGCGCCTTGAGTCGAGCGTGAGGCTGCCGAATGTGGCATCGCGCCTGGCCTCCTGGGCCTCGGGGTCGCCGAGCATCGCCAGCAGCCCTTCGGAGCCGAAGCTGACGCCGGGCGCGCGATCGGAGGCCGCCTGCAGCTCGGCCTGGAAGACCGCCTCCACGGCGCGCGCGGTGAACTCGGCGCGAGCGAGGTTGCGGCCGAGCCAGTAGAGCTCGTGCGCGATCCGGGCGAGCATCAGGCCGGCCCCTGCTGCTGTTGCTGCTGCTGGCCGGTCCAGCCGCCGTAGCGCAGGTCCGGCAGCGCCGGCGGGAAGGTGTCGGGCACCGGGAACCCGTTCTCTCCGGCGCGATCGGCCTCGCCGCCGTCCTCCAGCACCCAGGTGTCCTTGCTGCCGCCCCCGCGCGAGGAATTGACGATCATCGAGCCCTCCTCCAGGGCCACCCGCGTCAGCCCGCCGGGAACGATGTCGATCCGCTCGCCGAACACCGCGAAGGGGCGCAGATCGACGTGACGCGGAACCAAGCGGCCCTCCGCGTCGACGGTCGGCACTGTGGAGAGGCGCACGAGGTCCTGGGCGATCCAGCGCTCGGGCTCGGCCTGGATCCGCAGCCGCATCCGCGCGATCTCCGCCTCGCCTGCGTGCGGGCCGATCATCACGCCGCGACCGCCGGACTCGCCGGTCGGCTTGACCACCAGCTGGTCGAGCCGCGCCAGCACGTGCTCGAGCACTTCGGGGTCGTACATCAAATACGTCTTGACGTTCTCGAGGATCGGCTCCTCTCCGAGGTAGAAGCGGATCATCTCCGGGACGAAGCGGTAGATCGCCTTGTCGTCGGCCACGCCGGTGCCGAGCGCGTTGGCGATCGCGACGCTGCCTGCGCGGTAGGCGCGCACGAGCCCCGGCACCCCCAGCAGCGAGTCGGGCCGGAACTCCAGCGGGTCGGCGAAGTCGTCGTCCAGGCGCCGGTAGACGGCGTGCACGCGCTCAAGGCCTCTGGTGGTGCGCATGTAGAGCACGTCGTCGCGCACGACCAGATCCGAGGCCTCGACCAGCTCCACGCCCATCTGGCGCGCCAGGAAGGCGTGCTCGAAGTAGGCGGCGTTCGCCGGCCCCGGAGTCCACACCACCACCGTGGCCTCGCTCTCAGCCGAGGGCGCCACCGCGCGCAGCGCTCCCAGCAACAGCTGCGGATAGTGGTCGACCGGCCGCACGCGGTAGGCGGCGAACAGCTCCGGCACCACGCGCGCCATCGCCGCCCGGTTCTCCAGCACGTAGGAGATGCCCGAGGGCACGCGCACGTTGTCCTCGATCACCTTCCAGGTGCCGTCGCTGTGGCGCACCAGATCGCAGCCGGCCACGTGCGTGTAGACGCCGCCCGGCGCGCGGATCCCGTGCACGGCGCGCGCGAACTGCCGGCAGCCGGCGACCAGCCGCCAGGGCACCAGCCCCTCCCGCACGATCTCCCGCGCGTGGTAGACATCGTCCACGAAATGGTTGAGCGCCCTGATGCGCTGCGCCAACCCCTGCTTGATCTGGTTCCATTCCTGGCCGCTGATCACGCGGGGCACGAGATCGAGCGGGAACGGCCTTTCATGGGAGGAGCCGCCCTCGCCGCTGGTCTCAAACGTGATGCCCTGCTGCAGGAACACCGCGTCACGGCGGCGCCCCGCCTCGGCCAAACCCTCGGCCCCAAGGCGCCGCAGCTCGCGCACGAGCGGCTTGGCCACCGGCCGCGGCGCTCCGCCCAGATCGAAGAGCTCGTCGAGGAACGGCGCGCGCGGACGGTACGCCGAGACCTCGGCCGCGATCGAGGGGGAGCTCATCCAAGCATTCTCCGCGCATGCGCCGGGGCCGTCCTTCGACCGTTGTCACAATCGAGGCGCCCCGGCTGGTTCATGTGTCGGATCGGCGTGCGACGCTCAGAGCCGGTCGGCGTACCAGCAATAAGCCACCATCGGCACCTCGATCCCGGCCGAGTCCTCGAAGCGATCCTCAGCGGCCAGGCGGTCCTCCAGCTGCGCCAGGAAGTCCTGCCGCTGCTTGGCGGGCAGCGTGATCACGCCGCTGTAGGTGCCGGCAAGCCCGTGCATCTGCTGTCTGGTGAAGCGGCGCGTGAAGCGCACCGCCAGCGGGCCGTGCGCGGGCGCAAAGGGCACGCCGGCAGGCAGGCGCAGCTGGCGCCGCTTGCGCTCTCGGCCAAGAGCAGGCCCGTCGGGGCGCATCATGCTCCAGAGCCTCACCACCCACTCCTGCTCGCGGTCCGGAGAGCTCCAGATCACACCGAGGCGCCCGCCGCCGCGCAGCACCCGTGCCGCCTCGGGAACGGCACGCCGCGCGTCCACCCAATGCCACGCCGAGGATGCGAGCACCGCATCCTGGGAGCCATCGGCCAGCGGCATCTGCTCGGCTCTGGCCTCCAGGGCGGTGGCCTGCGGCACGCGCTCTGCGAGCACGCTGCGCATTCGCGGATCGGGCTCCACGGCGGTGACGTGCTGCACACGCTCCACCAGCAGCCGCGTGAGATTGCCCGTGCCGGCGCCCACGTCCACGACCGCGCTCGCTCCGGCGGGGAGCAGGACGTCGAGCACCTCCGGCGGCGGCGGCGGCCTGAACTGCGCGTACTGGTCGCTGATCGCGCCGAATGACATCGCGCGCGAGGCGATCGCCCTGGCCGCATCGGTGCCCGCTGTCATGCGTGCTGCTCCATGCGACACATCCAACACGATCGGCGCGCCGTCGGGATCGCTCACACAGAGTCGAGCCGGTCCTGGCGATAACCTCGACTCAACCTGGGAGGTGGACGAAGCAGATGAAAGCCCCAATCACCCTCACCACGCTCGCGGTGCTCGCAGGTCTCCTGCTCAGCGCGTGCGGCGGCTCCGGCAAACCGGCCGCGAGCAAATCGAGCACTGCGACATCCACGTCCTCTTCCATCACGACCGCCACCAGCACGGCCGTGACGGGTACCTCCACGCCGTCGGGCGCGGTCAGCGCCACCGCGAATGGCATCACGGCGACGATGCGCGCCACCACGCACAGCCCCAAGGTCAACGTCGGCTGGCCGATCTCCTTCACGGTCGTAAGGGCCGGCGCGCCGGTGCAGGCGAAACTCAGCTACGAGTACCTCTTCGCCGGCAACGTGGTCGCCAAACGCTCCAACTACACCTTCACCGGACACTTCTCCGACCTCTTCCACTGGCCGGGCTCGGCGGTGGGATACCCGCTCACCTTCAGGGCCGTGATCCTCGCCGGCGGGCAGACGCTCAACCTCGACTACCCGGTTCAGGTCGTACGCTGAGCAAATGAGCGACGCCGCTGGTGCCGAGGTGGCCGTCGAGCACGTCCACAAGCGCTTCGGCGGCGTCAACGCGCTGCGCGACGTCTCCCTGGAGGTCCGCTCCGGAGAAGCGGTCGGGATCACCGGCCGCTCCGGGTCGGGCAAGAGCACCCTGCTGGCCCTGATCGGCGGCCTGGAGGTGCCCGACCGCGGAGACGTGCTGATCGACGGGCAGCCGCTCTGGCTGCGGCGCCATCCCGCGCACATCCGCCGCGAGATCGTCGGCTTCGTCTTCCAGCGCCACCTGCTGCTGGAGTCGATCACGGCGCTCGGCAACGTCGAAGTGCCGCTGCTCGGCGCCGGCATTCGCCGTTCCGAGCGCCGCCGGCGGGCGCTGCTGCTGCTGGAGGAAGTCGGCCTGGCCGACCGCGCCGAGCACCTCCCCTCCCAGCTCTCCGGCGGCGAGCGCCAGCGCGTGGCGGTCGCGCGCGCGATCGCCAACGAGCCCCGCCTGCTGCTGGCCGACGAGCCGACCGGGGCGCTCGACTCCACCACCTCCGAGCGCGTGCTCGATCTGCTCTTCGGCCTGCGCGACCGGCTGGGGATGACGATGATCGTCGTCAGCTACGACGCCGCGCTGGGCGCGCGCACCGATCGCACCGTCACGCTGATCGACGGGCAGGTGGTGCAGGACACCGGATCGGCGCGCGCGGCCAACGGCGAAGGCGTGAAGCCGTGCTGAGCATGATCCTCGCCAACCTGCGGCGCAGCCCCACCCGCACGACGTTCACCGCTGCGGGCATCGCCGTCGGCGTGGCCACGATCGTGGCGCTGCTCTCCTTCACGCAGGGACTGCGCAACACCGCGGCCGGCATCGCCCACCTCGGCGGCTCCGAGCTCTCGATCTTCCAGGCCAACGTCTCGGACCCGACCGCCTCGGTGCTGCCGCAGTCGCTGATCGCCCGGGTGCAGGCCAAGCCGTATGTGGCAAGCGCCACGCCGCTGCTGCTGCTGATCGAATCGATCAAGCGCGAACCGGGCGCCGTCGTCTTCGGCGCCGACCCGCATGGCTTCTTCACGCGCAGGCTCGTGATCGTGGCCGGAACCCGCGCGCAGCGCTCGGGCACGACGGGCGCCGCCGGCAACGGGATCCTGGTCGGCGAACGGCTGGCCGCGAGCATGCATCTGTCCCCCGACAGCCCGCTGGTCGTTCACGGGCACACCTTCCGCGTGGAAGGCATCTACCACTCGGGCATCTTCTACGAGGACTCGGGCGCGGTGCTGCCACTGAGCGTCGCGCAAGCGCTCACCAACCGCCCCAACGAGACGACGAGCATCGCGATCGACCTCGCCTCCTCAACGCGCGCGAGCGTGGCCAGCGAGTCGATCGAACGCGAATTCCCGGGCACTCAGGTGATCTCCACCACAGAACAGGCGCTGCGCGCCGGCGCCAACGCGACGCTGATCTCCAAGGCGATCCTCGTGATCGTCGTGATCGCGCTGATCATCGGCGCGATCGGGGTCACAAACACGATGGCGCTTGCGATCATCGAGCGCCAGAGCGAGCTCGGGCTGCTCAGCACGGTGGGATGGTCGCCCTCGCGCGTGGCCAGCCTGATCCTCGGGGAGGGAGTCGCGGTCAGCGTGTTGGGCGCCGCCGCCGGCCTGCTGCTTGGGGTGGTGGGCGGCGACTTGCTGGTGCAGGCGCTCGGCGTGAGCTCCTACATCTCCCCCTCGTTCACCGCCTGGGCGCTGGGGCGCGGTCTGCTGGTGGGCGTGGCGATCGGGGTGCTCGGCGGCATCTATCCTGCCTGGCGGGTGACGCGAATGAAGCCGCTGAAGGCGCTCTCTGGCACCTGAGCGCCTCAGGCGCCCTGCGACGCCATGCGCGCGGGCGCCTCTCCCCAAAGCTGCTCGAGGCGATAGAAATCGCGGGTCTGGGGAGTGAAGATGTGAACGATCACGCCGAGGTAGTCCATCAGCACCCACTGCGCCTGGGCGACGCCGTCCACCCGTCGCGGCAGCAGCTCGTGGTCGCGCTTGCAGCCCTCGTGAATCGCGTCGTGGATCGCCTTGACCTGACGATCGGTGTTTCCAGAGCAGATCACGAACCAGTCGGTGTATCCGACCACGCCCCGCATGTCGAGCTCGACGATGTCGCGCGCCTTGCGGTCCTCCGCATAGCCGACGATGTCGGCGAGCAGCCGCTGCTCGGCAGCGCTCACGCGGCGGCCGCCTGGTAGAGGTGGTGATCGCGCACGTAGGAGGCGACCTTCCCGGGCAGCATGCCATCGGCGCCCTGCCCGGCGGCGATGCGCTCACGCACCGCCGAGGAGGAGACGTCGATCGGGCGCATGGTCAGGAATCTCACACTTCCGGCCGTTGGATGCAGCGGCGCAAGCGCGTCGAGCACCTGCTCGGCGCCGGCGCCGCTGCGCTGCGCCACGGCCAGCTCCGCCAGCTCCAGCAGCCTCTGCGGCCGCCGCCAGCTGCCGAGCGTCAGCGCCATGTCAGCGCCCACGATCAGCGTAAGTCGAGCTTTGGGATTTGCAACGGCAATTTCCTGGAGGGTATCGACCGTGTAGGACGGCCCGCCGCGCCGCACCTCCAGCGCGCACGCGCGCACCCCTTCTGTCCCCTGCGCGGCCAGCTCGCACATCGCAAGGCGCTGCTGCGGGCTGGCCGCGTCCGCGGCGCTCGGCTTGTGCGGCGGCGTGTGCGCAGGCATCAGCAGCACCACGTCCAGGCCCAGCTCGCGACGGGCATCGCGCGCGAGCGCGAGGTGACCGGCATGCGGCGGGTTGAACGTGCCACCGAGGATGCCAAGGCGGGACCCATCGTGCTCAGGCGCGGACGTGGCCCTCGCCCTCGATCAGGTACTTGACCGCGCAGAGCTCGCGCAGGCCGATCGGCCCGCGCGCGTGAAGCTTCTGGGTCGAGTTGCCGATCTCCGCCCCCATCCCCAGCTCTCCCCCATCGGTGAAGCGGGTGGAGGCGTTGACGTAGACGCAGGCCGCGTCGACGCCCTGCTGAAAGGCACGCGCGGCGGCCAGATCGCCGGTCACGATCGCCTCTGAGTGCCCGGAGCCATAGCGGGCGATGTGCTCGATCGCATCCTGGAGGCTGCTCACGATCTTCACCGCGAGGATCATGTCGAGGTACTCGGTCTCCCAGTCGTGCTCATCAGCCTCTGTGACCACGCCGGGCAGCGATCCCAGCAGCTCGAGCGCGAGCGGGTCGGCATGCAGTTCCACGCCGGCATCCACCAGCGCCCGGCCGATCGCGGGCAGCGCCTGCGCCGCCACCGCCTCGTGCACCAGCAGCGTCTCGGCGGCGTTGCATACGCCCGGGCGCTGGACCTTCGCGTTCAGCGCGATCACCCGCGCCATCTCCAGGTCGGCGGCGGCGTTGACGTAGACGTGGCAGTTGCCCGATGCCGCGTAGATCACGGGCACCGTGGCGACCTGCGAGAGCGCGGCCTTGAGCCCCTCGCCGCCGCGGGGGATGATCAGATCCACGCTCTGGTCCTGGGTGGCAAGCTCGGCGAGCTCCTGCCGGCCGCCCCCGGCCACGAGGCTCACGCATCCGGGCGGCAGCCCCGCGCTCTGTGCCGCCTCTGAGGCGATGCCGGCAAGCACGGCATTGGAGTGCGCGGCGCTCGAGGACCCCCGCAGCACGATCGCGTTGCCCGACTTCAGGCACAGCGCGGTCGCGTCGATGCTCACGTTCGGGCGTGCCTCGTAGACGACGGCGACCACGCCGAGCGGCACGCGCACCTTTCGCACGGTCAGGCCGCTTCGCAGCCGGCCCCCCTCGATCACCTCGCCGACCGGGTCGGGCAGCGCCGCGACGTCGCGCACGGCGGCTGCGATGCCTTCGATGCGAGTATGGCTGAGCAGCAGCCGGTCCAGCAGCGCCGCGCCGATATCGGCTTCCCGGCCGGCCTGCATGTCGAGCTCGTTGGCCGCCAGGATCTCATCGCTGCGCTGAATCAGCGCGGAGGCGATCGCGTGCAGCGCGGCGTCCTTGGTGCGCGAGTCGATGCTGCCAAGCGCCCGCGAGGCGCGCTTGGCTTGAGCGCAGATGTCGGCCGTGGTCGATGCGGTCGTGCTCGCCATTTGCGCCAAGGATAGGCGATGCTCCGTGCGCCATTAAAGGAAGCTACGACTTTCAAAGTTGCAGCTGACTTCTTTGGCGGGCTTCGGTCGGGGCGCGCTCGCGCCGCCGCCTCACTGCCCAATCGCCATGTAATCGCGGTGCACGGCCTCCTCGACGGCCTCCGGCATGATCTCGCGTACGGCGGCGGTCTTCATACCCATGATCCGGCGCAGCTCTTGCGCCGAGTAGTTGCAGAGGCCCTTGCCGACCGGCGCCCCGTCGCAGACGATCTCGACCGCATCGCCGGCCAGGAAGTCGCCCTCGACATCGACTATGCCCACCGGGAGCAGGCTCGTGCCACCCTCCAGCAGCGCCTTCGCCGCGCCCGCGTCGACGCTCAGCGTGCCGTGGCTCGGCTTGGCATAGCGCAGCCACAGCTTGAAGGAGGAGTAGCGGGAGGCGCGGGGCGGGAAGCTCGTCCCAACCAGCTCGCCCGCCAGCACGCGCGGCAGGGCCTCCTCGACGATCCCGTTGCAGATCACGGTCCGGATGCCCGCCGCCGTGGCCATCTCCGCGGCCAGCACCTTCGAGCGCATGCCGCCGGTTCCAAGCGGCGAGGTGCTGTGGCCGATCTGCAACGTGGAGAGCTGCTCGAAGTCGCTGACCTCGCCGATCAGCCGAGCGTGCGGATCATGCCGCGGATCGGCCGTATAGAGGCCATCGATGTCAGTCAGCAGGACCAGCAGGTCGGCGGAAGTGAGGATCGCCACCTGCGCGGCCAGGAAGTCGTTGTCCCCAAAGGAGATCTCGTCGGTCGCGGTGGTGTCGTTCTCGTTGATCACCGGCACGACCTTCCAGTCGAGCAGCGTGCGCAGCGTCTGGCGAGCGTTGAGGTAGTGGTTGCGCACCGACATGTCCGCAAAGGTGAGCAGCACCTGGGCGCTCGTCACTCCGCGCGCGCGCAGCAGCTCGTCGTAGACGCGGTAGAGCTTGCCCTGGCCGACGGCGCTTGCGGCCTGCAGCTCCTCGATCGCGACCGGCCGGCCCGGCAGGCCGAGCACGCTCACGCCTCTTGCGATCGCGCCGCTTGAGACCATCACGACCTCGCGGCCGTGACCGTGGGCGTCGGCTGCCACGCCGCAGATGCGGTGCAGGACATCGCCCTCCGCGGCCACGACGCTCGATCCGAGCTTGATCACCACCCGCCGGCTCATCGCGGGCAGCCTACTTCGCCCCGCTCGGATCGAGCTCGAAGACGGTATCTCCAATCTGGATCTCATCGCCGGATCGAAAGCCAGCGTTCTCCAGGGCGGCGATCACGCCAATGCGGCGCAGGCGCCCCTCGAGGTGGGCCATCGCCTCTTCGTTGCCGGCGTCAAAGCGCGCAGCGAGCCGTTCGATGCCGCGGCCGCGCACCGCGAAGACGTGGTCCTCTACGCGCTCCACCGAGAAGCCGGCGCGCTCTGCGGGGCGGTAGACCATGTGCTCTGCCAGATCGGCACCCGGCTGAGCCGAGACAGAGACTGGGACGCTGGCGGTGCCCGTGCGCTCTTCCGCGCTTGCGGGCCGCTCCTCCAGCGGCGGGACGAGCCGCAGCAGCGTGGCGGCCAGTTCGCCCAGACCCTGCCGGGTAGCCGAGGAGGTCGCGATCACGGGCACCTCCTCACCCAGGCGCGCCGACCACTCCTGTACTGCCTTGCGCACCTCATCGGCGGGCAGCAGGTCCGCCTTGGAAAGCGCGAGCACGCGCGGCAGGGATGCCAGGCGGGAGTCGTAGGCGGAGAGCTCGTGCTCGATCGTGTCGTAGTTCGCGAGCGCGTCGGCGCCCTCCCCTTGAGAGATCTGCGGCGCGAGGTCGAGCACGTGCACAAGCAGGCGGCAGCGCTCGACGTGGCCGAGGAAGTCGTGGCCGAGGCCTGCGCCGTCGCTTGCGCCCTCGATCAGGCCAGGGATGTCGGCGATCACGAGCTGACGCTCATCGGTCTCCAGCACGCCAAGCGCCGGCTGCAGCGTCGTGAACGGATAGTCGGCGATCTTCGGCGCCGCTCTGGTCAGTGTCGATATCAGCGAGGACTTGCCAGCGTTCGGCAGCCCGACCAGACCCACGTCCGCGAGCAGCTTCAGTCGCAATGCGATCCGGCCTTCCTCTCCCGGCAGGCCACGCTCGGCGAAGCGGGGCGCTTGTCGCGTCGGGGTCGCGAAGCGCTTGTTGCCGTGACCACCTGAGCCGCCGCGCGCGACCACCGCCTGCTGGCCGTGGGCCACGAGATCCCAGCGCCGTCCATCCAGGTCGCCCCCCTCCCCCACGACTTCGGTCCCGGGCGGCACGCCGATCACAAGATCCTGGCCGCGCGCGCCATGACGCAGCGCACCTTCGCCGTGCCCGCCTCGCGACGCCTTGAATTGGGTTCGGCCCTTGAAGCGATGCAGGTCTCGCAGCGAATCGTCGCAGAACAGCACCACCTCGCCGCCGCGCCCGCCGTCGCCGCCGTCCGGCCCGCCCTTGGGCACGTGGGCTTCGCGCCGGAAGCTCGTGCAGCCATCGCCCCCAGTCCCTGCCTGCACCTCTATGTCAGCGCGATCGTAGAGCACGTCGAGATCGTGGCAGAGTCCTCATCGGGCACCGTCCACGGGAGGTGGACATGCACGCGATCGGCCTTCGCGCGCACCGGCTCGGAGGGCTTCAGTCTTCGGGCAGCACGTTCACGACCTTGCCACGGCGGCCGGTCGTGAACTGGATTGTGCCCGCGGAGCGCGCGTAGAGCGTGTCGTCCTTGCCGATGCCGACGCCCTGCCCCGGCTTGAAGCGGGTGCCGCGCTGACGCACGATGATCTCCCCACCGGTGACGGCCTGGCCTGCGAAGGTCTTCACGCCCAGCCGCTTCGCGTTGGATTCGCGGCCGTTGCGGCTGGATCCAAGTCCCTTCTTATGAGCCATTCTCGGCCTCCTCCGATGTCTCGGACGCAGCGGGCTCGTCCTCAGTCTTGGGCTTTGCCGTCGTCTTCGGCTTGGCGGCGGTCTTCGGCTTCGCAGCGGCCTTGGGCTTCGCAGCGGCCTTCGGCTCATCGGCAGCCTCGGCCTTGGCTGCGCCCTCCGACTCCTCAGTGGCAGCCTTCGGCTTGGCCGCGGCCTTCGGCTTAGCGGCGGCCTTGGGCTTCGCCGCAGCCTTCGGCTCAGCAGCCTCGGCCTCCACGGCGGCCTTCGCCTCGGCGCCAGCCTCAGCCTTCGCCGCGGCTCTCGGCTTCGCCGCAGCCTTGGGCTTGGCAGCCGCCTTGGGCTCGGCAGCAGCGCCCGACTCCGCCGCGGCCTCCGGCTTGGCCGCAGCCTTCGGCTTCGCGGCCGGCGGCGCCTTGCTGCTCTTGCCGCCGAAGGAGATGTCGGTCACCTCGATCATCGTCAGCTCCTGACGATGGCCGGTGCGGCGGCGATACCCGCGCTTGGGCTTGAACTTGAAGACCCGCAGCTTCTCGCCGCGTGCGTGGCCGATCACCTTGGCGGCGACCTTCACGCCGTCGAGCGCGCCCGTGTCGCAGACGATCTCATCGGAGCGGTACATCAGCGGCTGCAGCGCGACGGTTTCGCCCTCGGCGGCGGCCAGCCGCTCGACCAGCAGTCGCTGGCCGGGCTCAACCCGGTACTGCTTGCCGCCGGTCTTCACGATCGCGTACATGGTCGTCATCTATTCCAAGGTCGGAGTGGCCGGCTCGCCGGAGCCGCCGCGAGCGTGCCTCTAGTCGGTGCTCGCCGGCTCCTTCGCAGCCGAACGGCGCCGTCCGCCCCTGCGGCCACGGCGCCGAGGCTTGGATTGTACGCCATCCTCGCCGCTGCCGCCCATGTCGTGCTCCTCGCCATCTCGCGCGGCGCCGTTTCGGGCCTGCGCCAAGGCGTCCAGCTCAACCCCGTCGATCGGCTCCACGAGCTCCGCGCCAGAATCTCCTCGGCGGCCGGCACGACGGCCCTGCCATTGCCGTTGCCGTTGCCGTTCGCCGGAGCAGCCGCCGCGGCCTTGGAAGACGCCGAGCGCCGCCGCGAGCGCACCCGCCGCGCCGGCGGCTTTGGCTCTGGCCGCACGACGTTGCCCTCGTCGTCCAGCAGCAGCGCGCTGGCGGCAGTGCGCCCAACCTCGTCGATGCGCACCATCCGTTTCTCCCCGACCTGGCCGGCCGCGCCCGCGATCGAGATGATGTAGCCGTCGAGCTTGGCGACCGCGTCGTCGGGGTCGTACATGTGCGGCTCGACGATCTCAACCAGCACCTCATCGCCCTGCCGGAACGGCAACGCCCGCTCCTCGACCTCCTCGCGGCTGCCTTCGCAGGTGATCGCGAAGTGATCGAGCGGCAGCCCTTCGGAGCCTTCGAAGTGGAAGAACTTGCCCGTTTGCGCCTCCAGCGCGGAGAGCACGCGCGAGCCGTTGCCGGTGAACTGCGTGCTCACGCGCGGGTTGATCTGCACCAGGAACGCCTCCACCTCCGGGGCCTGGGCGGCGATCGTGCGCAACTGGCGCTCGAAATCGATCGCGAAGGTCTCCTCGGAGCGGATCACGCCCTCGCCCTCGCAGGTCGGGCAGGCCCTGGTCATGATCTCGCGCACGCCCTCGGTCACGTTCTGGCGGGTCATCTCGACCAGACCGAGCTTCGAGATCTCGGCGGTGAAGGTCTTGGTGCGGTCCTCGTCCAGGCACTTGCGCAGCACCTTCATCACGGCGTCGCGGTTGCGCGCGCGCGCCATGTCGATGAAGTCGATCACGATGATCCCGCCGATGTCGCGCAGACGCAGCTGTTTGACGACCTCCTCGGCCGCCTCCAGGTTGGTCCTGGTGATCGTGTCCTCCAGCGATGCCCCTTTGCCGCCGGTGAAGGATCCGGAGTTGACGTCGATCACCGTCAGCGCCTCGGCGTAGTCGATGATCAGATAGCCGCCGGAGGACAGGTCCACGCGACGCGAGAGCACCCCTTCGATCGCCTTCTCGACGCCGTACTCCTCAAAGAGCGGGTTCTTGCCGGTCCACAGCTCCACCCGCTGGGCCAGCCCGGCGCGGTGCGCGCAAAGAAGGAGGAGAGCCGCTCGTACTGCTTCTCATCGTCAACGATCGCGCGCTCGAAGTGGGCGGAGAAGATGTCGCGCACGACCCGCACGGCCAGATCGGCCTCCTGGAAGACCAGGATCGGCGCCGTGCTCTGCTCCACTCGGCGCATCAGCACCTCGTGCAGCTTGTGCAGGTAGAGCAGCTCGCGCTCGAAGTCCTCGCGGTTGGCGCCATGCGCCGCGGTGCGCACGATCACCCCGCCTCCGCCGAGGTCGAGCTTGGCGCTCTGGCGGCGCAGCCGCTCGCGCTCCTTGTCCTCCAGGCGCCGGGAGACCCCGACGCCCTCGCCGGTGGGCGCGTAGACCATGTAGCGGCCGGCGATCGTCAGCTCCATCGACAGCCGCGCGCCCTTGGTCTTCAGCGGGTCCTTGACGACCTGCACGACGATCTCCTGCCCCGGTTTGAGCAGCTCGCCGATCTTGCGCCCGCCGCCGCGGCCGCGACGCGGCGCCTCCACGCCCGGCAGCACGATCTCATCGACGTGCAGGAAGCCGTTCTTCTCCAGGCCGATGTCGACGAACGCCGCCTCCAGACCGGGCAGGACGTTGTCGACCTTGCCCTTGTAGATGTTGCCGACGATCGAGCGCGACCCGCGCCGCTCGAGGTAGATCTCAGCGATGTTGAAGCCGGCGCCCGTGCGGCCCCTGCCGCGCCGGCGGGATCCCGCCGAAGGGGTGGCCGGGGATGCGCTCGGGTCCTCCAGAAGCGCCACGCGCGTCTCCGCGCGGTCGACGCTGACAAGCACTTGCTTTCTCAATTTTCAAATCCATTCTTCAGAAAAGTTCTTACCATACGGGTGCGCGGCTCTTGAGTGCATTGGATGAGCGCGCTCGCACGTAGATCGATTGCAGCAACCCGACCGCCAGCATCGTGCTGAGGACCGAGGAGCCTCCGTAGCTCATGAGCGGCAGCGTGATGCCTGTATCGGGCATGATTCCCACGGCTACGCCGACGTTCACGAACACCTGACACATCAGCATAGCCACCACTCCGGCGGCGATCAGCGAGCCGAAGAGATCCTTGGACATCGTCAGGATCCGCAACGCCCGCCAGATCAGCAGCGCGAACAGCGATAGCACGAGCGCCGCGCCGACGAAGCCGCGCTGCTCGCCGACCGACGCGAAGATGAAGTCCGATTCGTTGTAGGGCACGTAGCCCGAGGTGATCGCGACCGGGTCGTGCAGGCCCGTCTGCCGCCCGGCGCCGATCGCGATCTTCGACTGTTCCTGCTGGTACTGCGAGGCCTTGTACTGCTGGTTTTCGATGTGGCCCGGGTGCAGGAAGCTCGTCAGCCGTTCCTCCTGGTACTTGGGCAGCACGTGCACGCCCGCCGCCGGCGCGAGCACCAGCACGAGCGCCAGCGCCAGCGCCACCAGCACCGCCAAGCCGGCGAAGTGCTTCCAGGGCACCCCCGCGATGAACAGCGTCGAGATCGCGATCGAGACGTAGACGAGGCTCGATCCGACGTCCGGCTCGGCGATCACGAGCAGCGTCGGCACCAGCGCGAGCGCGAGCGTGCGGATCGTCGCATCGCGCGCGCGCAGGCTGCGCGGACGGTCCACGAGCACCGCGGCCAGGAACACGATCAGGAGCACCTTGCCGATCTCCGAGGACTGGAAGGAGAACAGCGGCAGGCTGATCGCGCGCGTGGAGCCGAGCGCTTCTTTGCCGACCGCGAGCGCCGCCAGCAGGATCAGCATCAGGCCACCGTAGATCCAGTGCTTGAACTGGCGCAGCCAGTCGTAGTCCAGCCGCGAGACGATCAGCATCAGCACCAGCCCCACGACCAGGTAGACGATCTGGCGATCCATGAAGTAGTGGGGGCCAGCGGCTGACGCAGCGGTCGCGGCCCTGATCGTGATCACCGAGCAGACGCCGAGCCCGATCGCCGCCAGGGTCAGCAGCGGATCCAGCGGCAGCGAGAGGCCCGCGCCCCTGGACTCCTGGGCGGTCTCCTGCGAAGGCTGAAGGGGGCTGAGGGCGGAGGACATGGGCAGATCTCAGCCTTTGCCCGCCGGCTGGTTGAACCACTCGCCTGCCATCGCACGCGCGATCGGGGCAGCGGCTTCGGCGCCGTAGCCGCCCTGTTCGACGGTCGCGGCGATCACGATCGGGCGCTTTTCGCTTTCGATGTAGGACATGTACCAGGCCTGGGTTTCCTCGCCGGCGCGTTCTGCGGTGCCGGTCTTGCCGTAGGTCTTGTGCAGCGACTGGTTCCAGCCGGCCCAGACGTTGGTCGAGGTGCCACCCGGCCCTGTGGTCGCATCGTGCAGCCCTTCGAAGATCAGGTCCACGTAGCTGGGATTGAGGTGGAAGCGTTCCTTTGGCTTGTACCTCGAGTCGAGCGACTGCACGAGCGCGCCGTCCGGTTCCAGGATCTCGGCGCCCAGATGAGGCGTGACGATCGTCGCCTCGCCTTCTGTGCGGTAGGCGTCCACCAGCGCCGAATAGGCGACCGACATCTGCAGCGGCGTGGTGAGCAGGCTCCCCTGGCCGGTCGCCAGCTGCATGCTCTGGCCGACGGTCCAGAGCATGTGTGGTTCGGCGACGATTTCACAGGGGTTGCCGTGGTTTCGACGCGTGCAGCGTTCTTCGGCCTGGTCGAGCTTTTCGACCCATTTGGCATCGGGAACGGTTCCCAGTTCTTCGCCCGGCAGGTCGATGCCGGTCCGCTCGCCGATGCCAAGCCTGTGGGCCATGCGCTGCAGCGCCGTGCCGTGGCTGAAGCCGCGCTTGCCCACGGTGTAGAAGTAGGTGTCCGAGGAGACTTCGAGCGCGTGCACGAGGTCGGTCGCGGGGATGTAGCCGCCTTCGGCGTTGCAGAATTCCTCGCCGCCTTCCACTATGCAGGCGCCTCCGCCGAAGACTTCGTAGGGGTCGAGGAACCCGGCTTCCATCGCGCCGATCGCGATGATCGGCTTGAACGTCGAGCCGGTCGGATACCCGTCCTGCATCGCGCGGTTGAGCAGCGGCCGCCCGCCCGACACCGGCGCCGCGCTGCCCGTTTCAAACAGCGTGGCCGCCTGGGCGTTGCTCAGCGGTTTGGTGAACACCGCCGGCTCATAGGTGGGATAGGAGCCCATCGCGAGGATTTCGCCATTCAGCGGATCGATCGCTACGAACGCGCCGCCGTCCGCCGGCTTGCCTCTGCCCTGGGCGGCCGCGATCTGTTCGCGCAACGCCTTTTCGCCTGCGTACTGAAGGCCGAGCTGCAGGCTCAGCTTCAGGTTGTAACCGGCCTGCGGCTGCTTGGCGGACACCTCCGAGCCAACCGGTTCGCCGAGCGCGTCGACGTGCACGGTCTGTTCCCCGGCCCTGCCGCGCAGATAGCTGTCGTAGTAGGCCTCGAGCCCGCTCTGACCAACGATCGCCCCCCGTTCGCTGCCCTTGTACGGACCTTTTTCGAGCTCTTCCTTGTTGACCACGCCGACGGTGCCGACCACCTGCGCGGCCATCTCGCCAAACGGATATTCCCTGGTGGAAACCGGTTCGGCGGTCACGCCGGGAAAGTCGTTCTGGCGCTCGAGCAGCACCGTGCGAGGCCCCTGGCCGACATCTGACTTGATCGTGACGGGCGCGTAGCGCGTGTTCGCCACGCCGCGCACGACCAGCTCGTCGATCTCGCGCGAGGGCATCCCCAGCAGGCGGCCCAACCGCGCGAAGAGGCTGCGCAGGCGCACGTTGCGGGCGGCCAGCTCCGGCACGCGCGGAGGCGGGACCGAGGTCAAGCGCGTTTCGAGGCGCTTCAGCTGCGCCTTCTGAGACCGCGTGAGGCGGCGCCTGGAGTGCAGCGTGCTCTGAAACGCTTTCAGCCGATTGGCGTAGTCGTCCACCTTTTCGGCGGTCGCCTTCTCGTTTTCTTCGTAGATCTTGACCTGTTCGCCCAGCCCCGGCGGCAGCTCCGATGGCACGATCTGCACCGCGCTGGTCGGCTTGCTGCCGACGAGCACTTTGCCATTGGCGGCGAGGATCTGGCCGCGCGGAGCGAGGATCGGCAGCGTCCGGGTTTCCTGCTGGCTGATCTGGCGCACGTACTGCGTGCCGGTCAGGATCTGCAGATACCAGAGCCGGAAGAAGATGATCCCGAACATGATCAGCGCGAAGGTGCCGAGCACCGCCACCCGCAGCGCCATCTGCGGCGAGACGGGGGTGCGCGACTCGGGTCCTCGTGCCGGCTCGATGCTCACGTCAGCCCCCTAGCCCCTGGAGATCGGACTGAGACCGCCGGTCGAATACGCCCTGCGGCTGCGACGCCGCCGGCGCGGGTCCTCGGGCATCGAGCCCTGCAGCGCCCGGCGCACGATCAGGAAGAACGGCAGCGCCACGATCGCATCCACGACGACGCCGAGCACGATGTCTCGCAGCAGCTGCAAGCTCACCGGAGCGTCGACGCCGAGCAGGAACTCGATCACCGCGTAGCCGACGAGAGCCACGCCCGCCGCAGCCGCGCCGACCACCACCGGCACGATCGCCGCCTGCGGGTCGCGCATCTCGCGCAGGCGCCCGGCCCAGAAGCCGACGAGCGTCAAGAGCAGCGAGGTGATCCCCATCGTCTGCACGAGCGCGAGGTCCACGAGCAGCCCGATCGCAAAGCCCGCCACCGCGCCCGGGATCGATCCGCAGAGCAGGCCGATGAACGCCGCCAGCAGCGGCGCCAGTTCGATGTTCACGCCGAAGATCGTGACCTCGGAGATCACGCCGATCTGGATGAAGACCACCGCCACCGAGAGCGCGGCGATCCGCAATCCCAGCGCCCCCTGGGCGCCCGACGGCCTCATTTGCCTTCCACCTGCGCATAGCCGGTGCCGGGCGGGGCGCCTTCACTGCCTTCGTGGCCGCTCGGCAGGCTCGCAAGCCCGGAGGCCAGCCCCACCGGCCGCGAGCCGGGCCCGGCGGTCAGGACCTGAACCTGGTCGAGGCCGTGCAGTTCCACCGCCGGGCGCACGTTGAGCGTGTACGGGCTTTCGCTTGCGATCGATGTGATCGTGCCGATCGGGATGCCGGGCGGGAACAGCGATTCGTAGCCGTTTTCGACCGTGCCCGAGGTTTCGACCAGTTCGTTTTCGGAGGATTTGGTGTTGCTGGGCAGGTATTGCAAGAGCAGATCGGAGGGGTTGCCGACCTTCGGCACCACCATGCCCGGCGGGCGGCTGCCGGCGATCCGTGCCGAGACCTTGACCGCGCTGTCGGTGATCAGGCTGACCTGCGCCGCTTCGGGCGCGACGGCGGTGACCTTGCCGACCAGCCCTTCCCCGTTTATCACCGGATCGTTGATGGCGATCCCTTCCGAGCTGCCTTTGTCGACGCCGACGGTCTCGTACCAGATGCTCGCCGACTCCTGCACGACTTCGGCAGAGACGGGTTTGTAGCCGTAGAGCTGGGCGTGCCGGTCGAGGTTGCCGATTTCGCGCTTTTCCCCGGCGCCCTTGCGCCCCGAGCGTTCGGCGACAACGGCTTTGCGCAGCTGCGCCAGCTCGTGGCGCAGCGTGTTGCGCTCGTCCTTGGCTTTGAGCATTTCGCCAAACCAGCCGACCGCGCTTCGCACGGGCTTCAGCACCGTGTTGGCGCCGTCCTGGATCGGCGAGACGACCGTCATGAAGCCGCGCTGGACCGAGTGCAGCCCGCCGCTGGAGGACTCGCCGAAGTATGCCGTCAAGAGGATGATCGAGAGCACGACGAGCAGCGCGAGCACCATGCGCCTTCGCCGGACTGTCTTGCCGTACATCGCGCCACTACCTTCCGAAGAGGACGTCCACGTCTAAGAGTGCCTATCGAAATGCGGGTGCGGCTGGGGTGGTTGAGAGTCGAGTGGAGCGCGGACGCAGGAGCGAAGGCGTAGCAACGCTACGTCGAGCTCCGAGGACAAAGCTCCGCGAAGGCTATCGGCCGCATCCAGACGTGCTCGCATTTTGTTAGGTGCTCTAAGAGTACGCAGCCCACCGGCCGGGCGTGCCGCTCAGCGACGGCGCCGGCGCGAGGAGTTGCGGCTGACACGGTGGATCGTCTCGAACTCCTCCAGCGAGCGGCCCGAGCCGACCGCCACGCACGTAAGCGGCGACTCGGCCAGATGCGAGGGCATCTGGGTCTCATCGCGCAGCCGCACGTCGAGGCCCTGCAGCAGCGACCCGCCGCCGGCGAGCATGATGCCGCGGTCCATGATGTCCGAGGCGAGCTCCGGCGGGGTGCGGTCGAGGGTCTCCTTGACGGCGTCGATGATCTGCGTCAGCGGCTCCTCCAACGCCTGGCGGATCTCCTCGCTTGTGATGACGACCGTCTTCGGCAGCCCCGAGACCATGTCGCGGCCGCGGATCTCGGCCTGCAGCTCCTCCTCCATCGGGCAGGCCGAGCCGATCTCGAGCTTCAGCTCCTCGGCGGTCTGCTGGCCGATCAGCAGCTTGTACTCGCGCTTTGCGTAGTTGATGATCGCCTCGTCCATCTCATCGCCGCCGACCCTGATCGACTGCGAGACGACGATGCCGCCGAGCGAGATCACGGCGACCTCGGAGGTGCCGCCGCCGATGTCCACGACCATCGAGCCGGTCGGCTCCCCCACCGGCAGCCCGGCGCCGATCGCGGCTGCCATCGGCTCCTCGATCAGGTAGGCGGCCCTGGCGCCCGCGGAGAGGCAAGCCTCTTCGACCGCGCGCTTCTCCACGCCGGTGACGCCGGAGGGCACGCACACCACCACGCGCGGGTGCGCCCAGCGGTTCTGGTGCACCTTCTGGATGAAGTGGCGCAGCATTTCCTCGGTGACGTCGAAGTCGGCGATCACGCCGTCCTTCAGCGGCCGGATCGCCTGGATGTTGCCGGGGGTGCGGCCCAGCATCCGCTTGGCCTCGATGCCGACGGCGTGGACTTCGCCTGTGCGCGAGTCGATCGCGACCACGCTCGGCTCCGAGAGCATGATGCCGCGGCCGCGCACGTAGACGAGCGTGTTCGCCGTGCCGAGGTCGACCGCCATGTCGCGGCCGCCGAACCCTGTCAGATAGCTGAATATTCCCATTTCTCAGATTTGTGCGAGCGGCCGCTCCGGCCTGAGCACTTTCGACCCGCGCGTCGTGAGTGCTTGACGCGCCGGCGGTCGGGGCCTCTCCGCACGATGCGGCAGTCTAGCGGACGGCTTGCCGCAAAGACCATGTTTGCGGCGTATCTGCATGCACACGTGCAGAAGCGCGTCTCACAGGTCGAGCAGCGGCGGCCAGAGGTCGATCAGCGTCGCGACCGGCAGGCCGACGACGTTGAGGTAGTCGCCCTGCACCCCGCGCACGAGCATCACGCCCATCCCCTGGATCGCATAGGCGCCGGAGCGGCCCTGCCATTCCCCGGTGGCAAGGCAGCGCTCCATCAGCGACCGATCTATCTCCCTGAAGCTGACCGCGGTGCTGGCCACCGCCATGAGCTGCTCGCCGGGCAAAAGCAGCGCGAGGCCGCTGTGGACGGTGTGCGTGGCGCCGCCGAGCGCCTGCAGCGTCGCGCGCGCCTGCGCTTCGTCGGCAGGCTTGCCGTAGAGCATCCCGTCGAGCTCGACGATCGTGTCCACGCCCAGCACCGCCTCGGCCTGCGGCTCTCCCTCCGCTGCCGCGGCCTGCGCCTTGGCCAGCGCGTTCTGCAGCGCGACCTCGGGCCCCGGCCCCTGCTCGCGCTCCTGCACGCCGCTCGGCCGAACCGTGAAGCTGACCTTCAGGCTTTCGAGGATCGCGCGCCGCTGGGGCGAGGCGGAGGCAAGGACCAGGGCCGGAGGCACCGCCGCTAGATCTGCCCGAAGAACAGCTCGATCTCGCGCGCCGCCGACTCGGCCGAGTCGGAGCCGTGGACCATGTTCATGCCGGTCCGGGTGGCGAAGTCGCCACGGATCGAGCCGGGCGCGGCCTCCAGCGGATTGGTCGCGCCGATCGCCTGGCGCGCGGCGGGCACGGCGCTCTGCCCCTCCAGCGCCATCGCGACCAGCGGGCCGGAGGCGATGAAGGACACGAGCTCCTCGAAGAACGGCTTGCCCTGATGCTCGGCGTAGTGGCGCTCGGCGAGCTCCCTGGTCATCGTCATGTGGCGCAAGGCGACGATCTTCAGGCCCTTGCGCTCGAAGCGGGCGATGATCTCGCCGCTGAGCGAGCGCGCAAAGGCGTCGGGCTTGATCAGGATCAGCGTACGGTCCATGTGGTCCTTTGGTCGTGGTGTGGATTGATGCGGCGCGGCGCCCGGCCGAGCAGCTTACGGAGTCGGGCGGGGCCGTTGCGAGCGCCTGCGCGGTCGTGCGGGCGCGGGCGCGGCGAGATCTGCGGCCGACACGGAGGCCACGTCGCTGCCGCTGTCATCGGAGAGCGCGAGCTGGTCGGCTTCGACGGTCTCGCCGAGCAGATCCACGTCCAGCGGAGCGTCTGGGACAAGGCCGTTGGTGAGCGTCGAGCCCTCCACCGACAGCGGCTCCTCGATGGGCGTGACCTCGCCTTCGGAAGAGCGGCGGCGCGCAGCGGATCTGCGGCTCGCGGGGCTCGCCGACGCCGACGCCGACGCGGGCGTGGGCTCCTCGGTGCGCGAGCGGCGGCGGCGGGTGCGAGAGGGCGCCGCTGCGCCCGGGACCTCCGCCTCGCAGTAGGGGCAGATCGTCCAGGTCCGATCGAGCGGGCGCCCGCAGGAGGCGCAGCGCTCCTTGAGCTTGTGCAGGCAGCTCGGGCAGCGCAGGAAGTCACGCTCGACGCGGTAGTCGCAGTGCGGGCACAGGCCATAGTCCATCTCGCCCAGCCGCGCTTCGGCGGCCTGCATCTCAAGCTCGCGCTCGCGCACGTCTTCCAGGTATTCCGGCGGGCGCAGGATCATGTAGACGATCGGGCCGACGAACGGGAACAGCGCCGCTGCGGTGGCGCAGCCGACGAGCAGCGGATCTTCGATCCGGCGGCGCGCATCGGCGTAGGTCCAGTAGACCAGCGCGATGTAGACGACGGCGAGAAAGACTATGAGCAGGTCGATAACCACGCTGAACGTGCCGCTTTTTATTCCGAAGTACGCTAGGGGGACCATTGGCCTGTCTCAAAAACGGCCCAAAGTGGGCACACGGCAGACACGGAGTGCCCGAGTTTAGAGAAAGAGCCGGCCAAACCCGTAGCCAGCGGCAAAGAACACCAGGATCACGACCGCGACGAACAGCGCCACCGCGCCGATCATCCGCAGCATCGAGGGGCCCTGCTCGTTCACGCCCGGCTCTCCCCCTGCACCTCGTTGTCTGCGTCGGCGCCGTGACCGGCCACGCCGTCCTCATCGCCTCGCTGCGCCTCGCCGAGCAGCGCACCGGCCAGATACACCGATCCGGTCGCCAGCACCGCCGCTCCCTGCTGCGTGCGTGCCCAGCTGCGCGCCGCCGCCAGCGCCGCGGCGGGCAGCGGCTCGCACTCGCTCTCCTCGAACCCCAGCTGGCGCGCCAGCGACTGCAGCGCGGCCGGCGAGAGGGCGCGTGCGCTGGCCGGCGCCGTGAACCAGGCGCGAGCGCTGCGCGGCAGCAGGTGGCGCAGCATGCCGGCGGCGTCCTTGTCCTCGAGCACGCCCATCACCAGCGCCAGCGGGCGATCACCGATCACCTCCGGCAGCGCCTCCACCAGCGCCCGGGCGGCGTCGGGGTTGTGCGCGCCGTCGAGCACCGTGAGCGGGTCATCGCCGATCCGCTGCAGCCTGCCCGCCACCGAGATGCTGCGCGCGGCCTCGTCAACCGACTGCGGCTGCATCTGCGATCCCACGCCCGCCAGGAAGCGTTCGGCGGCCAGTTCGGCCAGGGCGAAGTTCGCGCGCTGGAAGGCCCCCGGCGCGGCCAGCGAGAGCTCGGGGTCGCGCGGCGTCGGCGGCGCCAGGTGCAGCGTCGCCTCGCGCTGCTCTGCAACATCGCGTGCAAGCTCGATCACCTCCGCCGTCGCGCCCGCGCCCAGCACGAGCTCGGTGCCGGGGCGCAGCACCGCAAGCTTCTCCATCGCGATGTCGGCGACGGTCGGCCCCAGCCAGCGGGTGTGCTCCAGGCTGACGTTGGTGAGCACGGTGATGCTCGACTCGATCGCACTGGTGGCGTCGTAGCGGCCGCCGAGGCCGGCCTCCACGACGGCGACCTCGACGCCACGCTGCGCCAGCGCCCAGTATGCGGCGGCGGTCAGCAGCTCGAACTGGGTGACGTGGTCGTCCTTGGCCAGCGTCCGATTCACGCGCTCGGCCGCCCACGCCGCACGCGCGACCGCGGCCGCGAACTCGTGCGTCTGCAGGTCGCGCTCCCCCACCTGGACGCGTTCGCGGTAGTGCATCAGGTGCGGCGAGAGATATGCGCCGCTGCGCAGCCCGTGCCGCTGCAGGATCGCGGCGATCATCCTGGTGCTCGAGGACTTGCCGTTGGTGCCCACGACATGGACGGAGCGAAAGCTCTGCTGCGGCGCGCCGAGCACGGTCATCATGCGCCGCATGCGGTCCAGGCCGAACCGCATGCCGAACAACTCCAGCGAGCGCAGGTGGCTCTCTGCCCGCGTCTCGCTCCAATGCTCGGTCAAAGCGCCTCCAGCTCCTCGGTCAGCCGCCTGAGCTTCTCGCGCTCCGCCTGGACCACCTCGGCGGGCGCCCGTTGCACGAAGCGCTCGTTGGCGAGCTTGCCCTTGACACGATCGATGTCCGCCTGCAGGCGCTCCCGCGCCGTCTCGCGCGCGCGCTGTGCGGCATCGAGATCCAGGCCCTCGGCGCAGAGCACCGCGATCGTTCCACCGGGCACGGCGATCGATGCGACCGGCGCGGTCTCGGGATCCTCGACCAGCTCCAGCCGCGCAAGCTTGGCGATGCTCTTCGCCGTCTGTGCGTAGAGACCGTCGGACACGGCGATCCTGGCCGGCACGATTCGCGAGGGGCTGGCGTTGACGCTGTCGCGCCATGCGCGGGTGAGCGCGATCGCCTCGATCGCACGCTCCATCTCGGCCTCGGCCGCCGCGTCGATCAGCTCCTCCCGCGGCTGTGGCCAGCTTGCGCCCGCGAGCAGCCCCTCCCCGCCGAGGTGGCCCCACAGCTCCTCGGTCACGAACGGGATCACCGGGTGCGCGAGCGCGACCGTCTCGCGCATCACGTGCAGCAGCGTGCCGGCGAGCGCGTGGCGCTCCTGCGTCGGACCCGCACCCCGCCCGCCCCCGTCGAGGTCGAGCCGGGCCTTGACCAGCTCGATGTACCAGTCGCAGAGCTCGCCGTAGACGAAGTCGTAGAGGCGCAGCGCGGCGTGGGAGAAGTCGTATGTCTCGATCCGCGCCGTCAGGTCGGCCTTGACCCGCTGTAGCCGCGAGAGGATCCAGCGGTCCTCGACGGCGCCCGGCTGCGGCTGCGCGCTCAGCGCACCGAGCTCCACACCGGGCTGCTCGGCGATCCGCAGCAGCGCGAAGCGAACCGCGTTGTAGAGCTTGTTGGCAAGCGCCTGACCTTGCTGGACCTTCTCGACCGAGTAGCGCACGTCCTGGGCGGAGGACATCGCAAGCAGCCCGAAGCGCACCGCGTCGGCGCCGTGCTTGCCGATCTCCTGGAGCGGATCGATGCCGGTGCCAAGCGACTTGCTCATTCGCCGGCCATCGGGCGCCTGGATCACAGAGTGGATGTAGACCTCCGAGAACGGCGGGGCGCCGGTGAACTCGATGCCCATCATGATCATCCGCGCCACCCACAGAAACAGGATGTCCCGGGCGGTGGAGAGCACGTCGGTCGGGTAGAAGGACGCGAGCTCGGGGGTCTGATCGGGCCAGCCGAGCGTGGCAAACGGCCACAGCGCCGAGGAGAACCACGTGTCCAGCACGTCCTCCTCCCGGCGCAGTTGCCCCCCGCAGGAGGGGCAGCCCTCGGGCGGCGCGCTCACGACGACGTGCTGCGCCCTGCAATCCTCGCAGTAGTAGACGGGCAGGCGGTGGCCCCACCACAGCTGCCGCGAGATGCACCAGGGCCGGATCTCGGCCATCCAGTCGAGGTAGACCTTGCGCTGACTCTCGGGCACGATCTTCACGGCGCCGTCGCGCACGGCTGCGATCGCGGGCGCCGCCAGCTCATCCATCTTCATGAACCACTGCAGCGAGATCAGCGGCTCGATCCGCTCTCCGGAGCGGTGCGAGTAGGGAACGCTGTGCACGTAGGGCTCGCGCGCCACCACGCGGCCTTCGCGATCGAGCGCGGCGATCACCGCCTCGCGCGCTTGCCGCACGCTCAGGCCCGCGAACTGCTCGCCGGCCTCGGAGGTCATGCGCCCGTCCTCGCCGATCACCGAGACCTGGTCCAGCTCGTGGCGGCGGCCGATCTCGAAGTCGTTGGGGTCGTGCGCGGGGGTGATCTTCAGCTGGCCGGTGCCGAAGTCGGTCTTCACGTACTCGTCGGCGATCACCGGCAGCGGCCGACCGACCAGCGGCAGGATCGCGGTGCGGCCGACCAGGTCCTTGTAGCGCTCGTCGTGCGGGTTGACCGCGACCGCCGTGTCGGCGAGCATCGTCTCCGGGCGCACCGTGGCGATCGTGACCGTGCCGCCGCCGTCGAGGTCGTAGACGATCGAGTAGAGGGTGTCGGTCTCCTCCCTCTCCTCCACCTCCAGGTCGGAGATCGCAGAGCGCGTGCCGGGGTCCCAGTTGACGATGTAGCGGTCGCGGTAGATCAGGCCCTTCTCGTAGAGCGCGACGAAGACCTCGGCGACCGCGCGCGCGTAGCCCTCATCGAGCGTGAAGCGCTCTTCGCTGTAGTCGCAGGAGGCACCGAGGCGCTTGAGCTGCTCGACGATCCGGCCGCCGTAGTGGCTTCGCCACTCCCACACCCGCTCCACGAACGCCTCACGGCCGAGCTCGCGGCGGCTCCCCCCTTCGGCGGCCAGCGCCTTCTCCACCTGCGCCTGGGTGGCGATGCCGGCGTGGTCGGTGCCGAGGATCCACTTCGTGCGCAGGCCGCGCATCCGGTGATGGCGGATCAGCACGTCCTGGATCGAGCCGTTGAGCGCATGGCCCATGTGCAGCGTGCCGGTGACGTTCGGCGGCGGGATCGCGATGCTGTATTTGCCCTCCTGCGCCCGTCGGGCTCGGGGTGGAAGAGCCCGCTGGCAAGCCACCGCTCCACCGTGCGCGGCTCGACCTCGCCCGGCTCGAAGCGGGTCTGCTCGCGCAGGCGCGCAAGCCGCTGTTCGATCTGGTCCGAGTTCGCTCATCGGAGCGATGAGTGTAAACGGGGCGCCGCCCCGCGAGAAGGCTGTCTGCTCAGACGCCGAGGCCGCCGAAGACGGCATAGGGGTGCATCGATTCCCAGATCGGCTGCCCGACGGCCTCGACGTGCACCTCGCTGCCCTGCGGAGCCTCGCCACGCAGGCGCTTGGCCAGCGCTTCGGCCGCGTCTTCGTCGCGCGCGCCGATCAGCAGGTGGCGCCAGTAGCGATGCATGGCAGACCCTCGTCCTGCATGCGCTCCGCCAGCGCGCGGGCCTCGTGGTGGCTGGGCAGGCTGACCCGCACCTCGAACTCGGCGTACGGGCTCTCGCCTGACTCCTGCTCCTCGGTCTCGATTCGCCGCTCGTGCTCGACCTCGATCTGCTTCTCGGTGCTGGGCAGCGCCACCGAGCGCATCCTCCCAGCGCTCCTCCATCGGATGCCAGCGCCAAACGCTCAGCGCGCCATCGACGCCGTGCTCGTCCATCACGCGCTGCACGGCATCTCGAACCGCCGCCGCGCCGGCCTGCGAGTCGGCGTAGAGGAAGACGTGGTCGCCTTCGCCGGTGGCCACGACGCGCCCAAGCGCCTCGCGCTCCTGCTCCTCGACCTTCGCCTGCCGCAGCGCCTTCAGCAGCTCCTGCGGCCGCGCCAGCTCGACCCTGACCCTGTATTCGTCTTCGCTTGCCACGGCTTGCCGCTACGCCGAGTCCTTGCGCAGCGTGCGCCGGTCCTCGAGCTCGCTCTCGTGCTCGTCGGCATGGTCGTGGATCGCTTCGGTGACGAGCGTCGGCGCAAGCCCCTTCTCGACGGTCTCGCGCGTGACCACGCACTTCTTGACGTCCGGCCGCGAGGGCAATTCGAACTGGACCTCCAGCAGAATCTCCTCGATGATCGAGCGCAGGCCCCTGGCGCCGGTTTCGCGCTCCAGCCCTCGCTCGGCGATCGCCTTCAGCGCGTCCTCGGCGAAGACGAGCTCGATCCCGTCGAAGGAGAAGAAGCGCTGGAACTGCTTCACGAGCGCGTTGCGCGGCTCGACCAGGATCGAGATCAGGTCCTCGCAGGTGAGCTGGTGCACCGCCGAGGTGACGGGCAGGCGGCCGATGAACTCGGGGATCAGGCCGTAGTGGATCAGGTCCTCGGGCAGGCAGTGCTCGAAGATCGCGCCCTTGTCGTGGTCGATTTTCTCTTCGATCGCCGCGGCGAAGCCGAGGCCCTTGTGGCCGATCCGCTTCTCGATCACCTTGTCGAGGTTCGCGAACGCCCCGCCGCAGATGAACAGGACGTTCGTGGTGTCGATCGTCAGGAACTCCTGGTGGGGGTGCTTGCGCCCGCCCTGCGGCGGCACCGAGGCCTGCGTGCCCTCCAGGATCTTCAGCAGCGCCTGCTGCACGCCCTCGCCGGAGACGTCGCGCGTGATCGAGGGGTTGTCGGCCTTGCGCGCGATCTTGTCGACCTCGTCGATGTAGATGATCCCGGTTTCGGCCTTGCGCACATCGAAGTCTGCCGCCTGGATCAGCTTCAGCAGGATGTTCTCGACGTCCTCGCCGACGTAGCCGGCCTCCGTCAGCGCAGTCGCATCGGCGATCGCGAACGGCACGTTCAGAATCCGTGCGAGCGTCTGCGCCAGCAGCGTCTTGCCGCAGCCCGTCGGGCCGAGCAGGAGGATGTTGGACTTCTGCAGCTCGATGTCGCTGTCCCCGGACTGCATCATCTGGACGCGCTTGTAGTGGTTGTAGACCGCAACCGAGAGCGTGCGCTTGGAGGGGTCCTGGCCGACCACGTACTCGTCGAGCACGTCGTAGATCTCGCGCGGCTTTGGCAGGTGCTGCAGGTCGAAGGCGGGCGGCGCGACCAGCTCCTCATCGATGATCTCATTGCAGAGATCGATGCACTCGTCGCAGATGTAGACGCCGGGGCCGGCGATCAGCTTCTTGACCTGGCGCTGGGACTTGCCGCAGAAGCTGCAGAGGAGCTGCTCGTTGGTGTCCGTCGGCCGCGCCATCGTCTCAGTGTTCGGTAATCACGCGATCGATGATCCCGTACTCCCTGGCCTCCTCCGAGCTCATGAAGTAGTCGCGCTCGGTGTCCTTCTTGACCTTCTCGATCTCCTTGCCGGTGTGCTTGGCGATGATCTCGTCGAGCCGCCTGCGCACGTCGATGATCTCGCGCGCATGGATCTCGATGTCGGTCGCCTGGCCCTGGAAGCTGGAGGAGACCTGATGGATCAGGATCTTGGCGTTGGGCAGCGCCATCCGCTTGCCGTGCGCGCCGCCGGCCAGCAGCAGGGCGCCCATCGACATCGCGATCCCGACGCAGATCGTCTGCACGTCGGGCTTTATGAACTGCATCGTGTCGTAGATCGCAAGGCCGGCGTAGACAGAGCCGCCCGGCGAGTTGATGTAGAGCGAGACGTCCTTCTCGGGGTCCTCGCTCTCCAGGTGCAGGAGCTGTGCCACGACGAGGTTCGCGATCTGGTCGTCCACGGGAGTGCCGAGGAAGATGATGCGCTCGTTCAGCAGACGGCTGTAGATGTCGAACGCGCGCTCTCCGCGAGAGGTCTGCTCGACGACCATTGGGACCAGTGGGCTCATGTTCCTCGCTTCAGTTTCGCCTCGACGGCTCGATTCCTCCAGGACACTAGCGGTCCGGCGTCCACAGCTTGGCAGGTGCCTGGCCGGCCTCCTGGGCCTCGGCCTCGCCGGCGGAGTCCGCGGCCGCCTCGCTCTCGGGCGTCCAGAGCTTCTCGCGCGCCTGTGCGAGCTCCAGCGCGATCGGCTCGGCGTGCTCTGCGATCAGGTCGATCGCCTTGCGCGCGGCCAGATCCTCGCGCAGCTCCTCCAGGCGGCCGGACTTGCGCAACTGCGCAAGCAGTTGCTCGGGCGTGCTCTGCCCCTCGCGCGAGGCCGGCTCCAGCGCCTCTTGCAACTCCTGCTCGCTCGGGGAGATCCCCTCTGCCGCCACGACCGCGGTGATCACGGCCTCGCGCTTGAGCGCGCGCTCGGCGTCGGGCGCGAGCTCGGCGAGGATCTCGTCCTCGCCCCGCCCGTCGATGCTGAGGTAGGCCTCGCGGGAGAGGCCGCGGTGGGAGAGCGAGTGCAGCATCCGCTCCCACATCTCCTTGGCGCGGGCCTGCACGAGCGCGGGCGGGGCCTGCACGCTGGCCTGCTGCACCGCCGCATCGAGCGCCGCCTCCCTGAACTCGGCCTCCACGCGCCGCCGCTCGGCCTCCTCCAGGCGCGCATGGATGTCCTGGCGCAGCTCGTCGAGGTCCTCGAAGCCGGCGTCGATCGCGAAGTCGTCGTCGAGGCTCGGCAGCTGCTTGCCCTTGACCTCCTTGACGGTGACGTGCAGCTTGGCCGTCCGCCCGGCGAGCGGGCTCTCGCCGTAGGACTCGGGAAACTGCACCTCGACGTCGCGCTCTTGCCCGGCGCTTGCGCCGATCAGCGCGCGCTCGAGCTCCTCCGGCAGGCGCCCGGCGCCGAGCTCGACCAGCTGGTCGCGGCCGCTCAGCGCCTCTGCGGCCGCGGCGGCCTGGGTCTCCTGCGCCTCGGGCTCCTGCTGGCCCTCGGCCGGCTCGCCCCCCGCAAGCTCGCCCTCGTGGTCGATCACGAGGAAGTCGCCGGTGGCGGCCGGGCGCTCTGCGGTCTCCAGGCGCGCAAGCCGCTCGCGCATGCCGTCGATCTCCTGCTGCACCTGCTGCTCCTGCACCTGCGGCTCGCGGCGACCGACCTCGAGGCCCTTGTAGGACCCGAGCTCCGCCTTCGGCAGCACGCCGATCTCGATCGAGAACTCCAGCGCCTGTCCCTGCGGCGGCAGCTCGCCGAGATCCACCAGCGGGTCGCCGACCGGCACGATCCCGGCGCTCTCGACAGCGTCGGCGTACCAGCTGGCGAGCGTGTCGCGGACCGCTTCCTCGAGCACGGCCTCGCGGCCGAGCCTGCGGATCACGATCGGCGGCGGGACCTTGCCGCGGCGAAAGCCCGGGATCTTCAGCTTGGCGCCGAGCTCGCGCGCCTTGCGCTGCACGCGGTCGTCGATCTCGCTCGGCGGCACCTGCACCTGCAGGCGCACACGCGACTCCGGGAGCTCGGTGAGCTCGGTCTTCAGCGCGGCTGGCACGCCGCCACGATACCGTGCCGGTCAATGTCAGCCGCCGTTGCCCGTGCGCGCGCCCTGGAGCGATGGCTCTGGACAGGCCCGGTGGGCCACCTCGCGGGCGGCGCGGCCGATTTCGCGACCGCGCTCGCCCGCTATGGCTGGGCGCGCCTCGCTAGGCGACGCTCGGCGCCAGCTCGCGCTCCGCGCCGCGCGCGAAGGTGAGCTCGCGGCCGCGCGGGACCACGAACACCGGGCAGCGCGCGACCCCCTCGATCAGGTTCTCTGCGGCGGCGCTGATCGCAACCTGACCCTGCTCGACCTCCGGGCGGGAGGCGATCAGAAGCAGGTCCGCGCTCTCGTCGGCTACAGAGGTCACTGACGCTCCGGTTGCGGCGGCCAGCGACTCGGCGCTCGCCTTGGCGGCCGTGTCATCGCCGCTGTAGGCGATCAGCTGCAGCCGCTGCGGCTCCTGGGCCAGGCCCGCGGGGGCGATGCCGATCGCGAGCGATCCGCCTTCGAGCAGGCGCCGGGCGGAGTTGCCGATCGCGATGTGGCCCTTGGCCGTGTGCGAGTCCGAGCAGAAGATGACCGCCTGCGCGCCGACCTGCTCTGCGAGCTTGCGCAGACCCTCGGGCGTGGAGCGGTCGGTGACGACGTGGCGGCCGGCCTCGCGACCGCCGAGCAGCGCCGCGCCGCGCGTGAGCAGCTCCTCGGCCTCGTGCTCGGCAAGCGCCTCCTCGCCGGCGACCTGCTCGGCGGAGTGGCGGACATACGCAAGAGAGACCTCGGCGCCGGCCTGGGCGAATATGCGACCGAAGGCGACGGCATCGTCCTCGTTGTGGGTGCCGTCGTAGGAAACGATGATGGATGTTGAAGCGGACATTCTTGGCTCCTCGTTCATGAAATCCGGTGTGGGTGACATGGATGGTCGCACCGACCCGCCATCAGCTCCAGTGATGTTGCTGTGGGTTGCTATAAGATTTATTTATATGTTGAATGTGGCACGCCTTGCGACCTTCGTGGAAGTGGCCAGGCAGGGCTCGCTCTCGGCAGCCGCGCTCGAGCTTGCCTACACCCAGTCGGCCGTCTCTCAGCAGATCGCGGGCCTGGAGGCCGAAGCCGGCGTGGCCCTGCTCGACCGACACGCCCGCGGGACGCGCCTGACCGCGGCAGGGCAGGCACTGCTCGCGCACGCCGAAGGAGTGCTCTCCCGACTGGAGGCGGCGGAGGCCGAGCTGGCTGCGATCGGCGGGCTGCGCGGCGGGCTGCTGCGCGCGGCATCCTTCCCCACCGCGGGCGCGACGCTGATGCCGCTGGCGATCGCGACCTTCCGCGCGCGGCATCCCGATGTCGAGATCACCCTGGCCGAGGGCGAACCGGAGCAGATCGCGCCGCGCCTGGCCGACGGCGAGCTCGACCTGGCGCTGCTCTTCGAGTTCGATCGGGACGACCAGGAGAGCGAGCGCCTTGCGCGCGTGGAACTGCTGCACGATCCGATGTGCCTCGCGCTCCCCGGCGGGCATCCTCTGGCCCGCCGGCAGCGGCTGCGGCTGGAGGATCTGCGCGATGAGGCGTGGATCCAGACCTCCAGCGAGAGCGCGTGCGCGCGGCACGTGGTGCGCAGCTGCCTGGCCGCCGGCTTCACCCCCAACGTCTCCTTCGAGAGCGACGACTACCAGACGATCCAGGGGCTGGTCGCCGCCGGCGTCGGCGTGGCGCTGATACCCGAGCTCGCACTCTCGAGCGTGCGCCAGGACATCGCGATCCGCGCGCTGCACCCGCACCCGCCGGGACGGCAGGTCGTGGCGGCAAGCCCGAAGGGCGCAGCGCGCACTCCGGCCGCCAAGGCGATGCTTTCGATCCTGCGGGAGATCGCCGCGCGCTACACGCCGATCGGGCCGCCCGCAGCCGGCTGAGCGCTCAGTGCTCCCAGGGGAAGCGCACCGGCCCCAGGCGCTGCACCTCGGGCTCGAGCGCAACCCCGAAGCGCTCCAGCACCCGCTGGCGCCCCTGCCCCATCAGCGCGACGATCTCGGCCGTGCTGGCCTGGCCGAGGTTCTCGACGAAGTTCGCGTGCTTGAGCGCAAAGCGCGCTTGACCCACCTGCAGCCCGTTGCAGCCGGCGAGGCTCAGCAGCATGCCGGCGCTCTGGCCCTCCGCGCGCGGGTCCTCGGGGTTCTTGAAGGTCGAGCCGAAAGTGCGGATGCCCTGCGGCTGGGCCTCGTGGCGCATCCGGCGCATCTCGGCGAGAGTTGCCTTGACTGTGTCGGCGTTGACCGGCGTCAGGGCGAAGCTGGCGGCGCAGACGACCTCACCGTCGCGCAAAGCGGAGCTGCGGTAGGCGAAGCCGAGCTGCGAGGGCGGGCGCTCGCTCACGCCGGAGGCACTTGCCAGACGCACCGTCTCGAGCGCCTGCGCGAGCTGACCGCCGTAGGCGTTGGCGTTCATGCGCACGGCGCCACCGACGGTGCCGGGGATGTTGACGCCGAACTCGATGCCGGAGAGGCCGGCTCTGGCGGCATGGGCTGCCACCGCGGGCAGGCGCGCGCCACCGCCGCAGAGCAGGTGCTCCGGACCCTGCCGTTTGATCGCGGCCAGCTCGCCGTCGAGCTTGAGCACGAGGCCGGCCACGCCCTCGTCTGCGATCAGCAGGTTGGAGCCCGAGCCCAGCACCGCGACCGGGAGCTCGTTCTCATCGGCCCACCGCAGCAGCGCGAGCAGCGCCTGCTCGCTGCCCGCCCGCGCGAACCACTCGGCGCTGCCGCCCGTGCGCACGGTCGCAAAGCGGCGCAGCGGCTTCTCGCGCTCCAGCGCGGGCGGCGGCGCGCTCATGCTCCCACCAGCCCGCGCGCGAGCGAGTCGATGTTGCCTGCCCCCATCGCCAGGCAGAGGTCGCCCTCGCGCAGCAGCCCGAGCAGCACGGGCAGCGCCTGCTCGATCCGCGGCAGCCACATCACCTGCCGGCCGCCGGCATGCTCGCTGGCGGCGCGCGCGATCGCAAGGCCGCTTACGCCGGGGTGGTCCTGCTCGCGCTCGCGCGCAGCGTAGACGTCGAGCACGGCGATCAGGTCCGCGCCGGCCAGGGCGGCGCCGAACTCCCCGGCGAGCAGCGCGGTGCGCGAGTAGAGATGCGGCTGAAAGACCGCGATCAGCCGCCCGTCGCCTTCCGCCAGCTCAGCGCGGGCAGCGGCGATCGTGGCGCGCACCTCCGTCGGATGGTGGGCGTAGTCGTTGACCACGAGTGCGCCCGATGGGGCGCGGCCGATGCTTTGGAAGCGCCTGCCGGCGCCGGTGAAGCCGGCGATCCCCTCGATCGCGCGAGCCTCCGGCACGCCGGCAAGCCGCGCGGCCTCCAGCGCGGCGGTGGCGTTCAGCGCATTGTGAGCGCCCGGCACGTTCAGCTGCACCTCATGCCCGCGCCAGGCAAAGCGCGATCCGCCGGGTCGAAGCTGCGGCTGCTGCACGTCGTAGGCGACGCAGGGCCCGTCGCGCAACGCCAGCAGCTGCGGGCGATCCCAGATCACCGCCTGGCGCCCGAGCGCGAGGAACTGCGCGTAGGCGTCCATCAGATCCGCGAGCGACGAGTAGGCGGCGTGATGGTCGAGCTCGGCGTTGGTCAGCACCGCGATCTCGACGTTCAGGCTCAGCATCGAACGATCGGACTCGTCGGCCTCGACCACCAGCCACTCGCCCTCGCTCCAGTGCGAGTTGGCGAGCCCCTCGCCGATCGTGCCGCCGATCATCCATCCGGGCGCAAGGCCGCCGCCGCGCAGCGCATGGACGATCATCGCGCTGGTGCTCGTCTTGCCGTGCGTGCCGGCGACCGCGATCGTGCGCCGCAGGGCGGTCAGCTCGCCGAGCAGGTCGGCCCGCGGCCGCTGCGCCAGCCCACGCTCACAGGCGGCGGCGCGCTCTGGATTCTCGGCCGGAACGGCGCTGGAGTAGAAGACCTCGACGTCGGAGTCGGCTGGCAGATTGGCGGCGTCGTAGCCGATCGCCGCTTCCAGCACGCCGTCTGCGCGCAGCCGGTCGAGGTAGGGCGTCTGCACGCTGTCAGACCCGCTCACGCTCGCGCCGAGCGCAAAGGCGGCGCGCGCGTAGCCGCTCATGCCGGCGCCGCCGACGCCGACGAAGTGCAGCCTGCGGCCCGCCCAGGGGCGCAACTCGCCGGAAGGGCTCACCGCCCCGCCGCCTCCAGCAATGCGCCCGCCACGTCAGCCGCGGCGTTCGGCCGAGCCAGGGACGCCGACGCCGCAGCCATCCGCGCCAGCCGCTCACCGTCGGCCAGCAGCGCCGCCACCTGCTCGCGCAACCCCTCGGCGCTCAGCTCCCCGTCAGGGATCACAACCGCGGCGCCGGCGTCGCTCATCCAGCGCGCGTTGGCGCTCTGGTGGTCGGCGGCCGCACGAGGATAGGGGACGAGGATCGCCGGCAGCCCGTGCGCGGCCAGCTCGAACACCGAGCCGCCCGAGCGCGCCACGACCAGATCGGCCGCTGCGAGCGCATCGTTGAAATCCTCCACGTCGAGGTACTCGATCAGCTCGTAGCGGGCCGGGAGATCGCGAGCGGCGAGGTCCGCGTAGTCGCGCCGTCCGCAGATGTGCAGCACCCGCAGCCCCGGCTGCCCCGCCTGCGCGATCAGCCCCGGCAGGCCCTCGATCGCCGCGAGGTTGACCGAGCGCGCGCCCAGCGATCCGCCGAAGACCAGCACGCAGCGCTCGCCCGCCTCCACCAGCCACCGCTCCCGCGCGCCCGCAGCCTGCGCGGCGATCGGGAAGGTCGGGCGCCCGGTCACCAGATAGCGAGCGTGCTTCTCGGCCAGCAGCCGGCCGGCCGCGTCGGCGAGCGGAAAGGCCAGGCACACGCGGCGCGCCCCACGGGCCAGCAGCCTGTTGGCCAGGCCGAGGTGGCTGTCCGCCTCGGTCAACACGAGCGGCACCCGCGAAAGCAGCGCCGCCAGGCCGACCGGCCCGGCGACGTACCCGCCGCCGCCCATCACCGCGTCCGGGCGCAGCTCCGCGATCACGCGCCGCGCGGCCAGCACCGCCGCGGCGCTGCGCAGCGCCGCGCGCGCGGCGCGCAGCGGGTTGCTGCGGCTCAGCCCTTCGACCGCGATGCAGCGAAACGCAAACCCGGCCTGCGGCACGAGCGTCGCCTCGGCGCGCTGCCCGCCGACGAAGCTCACCTCCACGCCGCGCTGCCGCAGCGCCTCAGCGACCGCGAGCGCGGGCACCACGTGGCCCGCGGTGCCTCCCGCCGCCACCAGCACCCGCATGCCGCTGCCCTTGCTCTCCGCTTGGCTCATTCCCCAATCGTGCCGTCTGCGCGCCGCGCGCGCTTTGCCGCGGCTGCCGGTCGGGCACGGCGCGCACGTGCGCGCTGCCGCCGGCGGCGACGTTCATCAGCAGCCCCATCGCGGCGAGCATCACGATCAGGTTGCTCGCGCCGGCGGAGACGAAGGGCAGCGGCACCCCCGTCAGCGGCGCCAGCCCGAGCACCGCAAACGCGTTCAGGATCGCCTCGGAGACGATCAGCGAAGTCATGCCCACCGCGATCAGCGCGCTGTGCAGGCTGCGCGCCTTCCTGGCGACCCGCAGGCCGGCGTAGCCGATGATCCCGTAGAGCGTGAGCAGCGCGCACATCCCGATCACGCCGAGCTCTTCGCCGATCACGGCGAGGATGAAGTCGGTGGATGCCTCCGGCAGGTAGAAGATCTTCTGCACCGAGCGGCCGGGCCCGACCCCGAAGAGCCCGCCCGAGCCGATCGCGATCTGGCCCTGCACCGCCTGGAAGCCGCTGCCGCTCGGGTCGGCCCACGGGTTCAGGAACGAAGTCAGCCGTTCGCGCGCGTACGGCTCGGCGAGCGCGTAGAGCGCGACCAGCCCGAACGCGATCCCCGCGACGATCCCCAGGTTGCGCATCGGGATGCCGGCGGCGACCAGCATCGCCGCGATCGTGAACGCGATCACCATCGCGGTGCCGATGTCCGGCTGGGAGGCGACCAGCAGGCAGGCGCCCCCGACCACCAGCAGCAGCGGCTTGGTCAGCTCTTTGAGATCGTTGAGCCGGCGGGGCCGGCGGGCGATCAGCGTCGCGGCGTAGAGCACGAGCGCGAGCTTCAGCAGCTCGGAGGGCTGGAAGACCAGCGAGCCGCGGCCGAGCCAGCGGCGCGCACCGTTGACGCTCACCCCCAGGCCGGGGACGCGCACGGCGAGCACGAGCACGAAGGAGACCGCGAGCAGCGGCGCCACGATCCCCTGCACGCGGGCGATCCCGTCCTTGGCAAGGATGCGCATCACCAGCAGCCCGACTCCGGCGAAGATCGCGAACTTGATCAGTTCGCTGCCGCCGCTGCCGCCCTGCAGCACGGTCGTGGCCGAGGTGGCGCTGTAGACCATCACCAGGCCGAGCGCCAGCAGGCAGAGGGTGGCGGTCAGAAGCAGGCGCTGCTCGAGCGTGCCGCTCGCGCGCTGGTCGCGCTTTGCCGCGCCCGCTCGCAGGCGGGCGGATCGGGCAGGACCGGCGGCGGCGCTCGACATCGAGAAGCGCTTTCGACACCAGCGCGCCGAGACCTGCGCAGGGCGCGCCATGCGTTCCGCGCGCCGGCGCCGCCCGCCGACCTCAGAGCGCGCCGACCAGCTCCCTGAACCGCTCGCCGCGGGCTTCGAAGCCGGCGAACTGATCGAAGCTCGCACAGCCCGGAGCGAGCAGCACGACCTGCTCGGGCTCGCCGCCGCCGGGCTCCTGCGTCGGCTCGCCGAGCGCGCGCCCCCCGCTCCTGGCCGCGATCACCCAGCGCGCGGAGGCGACCGCCCGCCGCGCAGCCGTGGCAGCGCGCTCGAGCGCCACATCAAGCTCGCCGCACTGCGTCACGGGCACTGCCACGCCCTCCAGCGCGGCGGCGAGCACGTCCGCGTCCTGCCCGATCAGGTAGACCCCCGCGCAGCTGCCGGCGATGGCTTCCCGCAGCGCGGAGAAGTCCTGGCCCTTGGCCTGGCCGCCGGCGATCAGGTGGACCCGGCGACCGGCATACGCGCGCAGCGCCACCATCGCGCTGGCCACGTTGGTCGCCTTGGAGTCGTTGACGTAGGCGACCCCGGCCTTGACGGCGACCTGTTCCAGCCGGTGCTTGACGCCGGGAAAGCTGCGCAGCCCCGCCCGCAGGGCCTCGACGTCCACACCCCGCTCCAGGCAAACCGTCGCCGCGGCCATCGCGTTGCGAACGTTGTGGGCGCCCGCGATCCGGATCTCGGCGACGTCGATCACCCGCTCGCTGCGCCACCAGAGCGCGCCATCGCCCAGGCGCACCTGCGCGTCCGGGGCGCCGCCGAAGCGCACCACCCGCCCGCGCCCGCCGAGGCGCGCGATCCGCCGCTCCACCGTCGCGCTGGAGATCGGCGCTCCAGCCAGATCGACGCCCACCCCGTCGGGGTCGCCGGGCAGCACCGCCAGATCCTGCTCGCGCTGGCGCGCGAACGCCTGCAGCTTCGCCGCCACGTACTCATCGAAGCCGGCGTGGCGGTCGAGATGGTCGGGCGAGAGGTTCAGCAGCACCGCCGCCTCCGGCGCAAAGCCGATCGTGTCCTCCAGCTGAAAGGAGGACGCCTCGCAGACGATCGTGACCGCCTCGTCCACCCTGCCCGTCAGCGAGCTGAGCGCGATCCCGACGTTGCCCGCGGCCGCGACCGGCAGCCCGGCGGCGGCATGGACGTGGGCGATCAGCTCGACGGTGGTCGTCTTGCCGTTGGTGCCGGTGACGGCGATGATCTGGTTTGACAGCAGCCGCCAGCCGAGCTCCAGCTCGCCGATCACGGGCAGCCCCTGGGCGTGGGCGCGGAGAATCGCCGGCGCGCTCTGCGGCACGCCGGGACTCTTGACCACGGCCTGCACGCCCGCGAGCAGGCTCAGCCCGTCGCTGCCGGCATGCACCTCCACGCCCTGCTCGCGGAGCAGGTCAAGGCCCTCCGGCGAGCCCGCATCGGCGCCGAGCACGGTTTCTCCCCGCCGCCGCAGCGCGCTCGCGGCGGCGATCCCCGAGCGCGCCAGGCCCACGACCAGGTAGGGCCCGCTCGGCAGCGGCGGCCTGCGAATCGAGGAGCCGGCGCCGGCCATCAACCCACGCTCTGCTTGTACAGCGTGAAGCCGATTGCCGCGCACACCGCCGCGACGATCCAGAAGCGCAGGATGATCTTCGTCTCAGACCAGCCCTTCAGCTCGAAGTGGTGGTGGATCGGCGCCATCAGGAACACGCGCTTGCGCCGCCACTGGAAGTAGGCGACCTGAATCAGCACCGAGAGCGCCTCCATCACGAAGATGCCGCCGATGATGATCAGCAGGATCTCGGTCTTGGTCATCACCGCCAGGCCGGCGATCGCGCCGCCGAGCCCGAGCGAGCCGGTGTCGCCCATGAACACGGTCGCGGGAAATGCGTTGAACCACAGGAAGCCGACCGAGGCGCCGACGATGCAGCCGGCGATCAGCGCCACTTCCGGCTCGCCCGCGATGATCGCGATCGCGATGTATGTCAGCGCCACGATCGCGGTGCAGCCGGCGGCCAGGCCGTCGAGCCCGTCGGTCAGGTTCACGGCGCTGGTCGTGCCCGCCACCACGAGGTAGATCAGCAGCGGATAGAACGGCCCCAGTTCGATCTGGTAATCGACCACCCGCAGCCGCAGCGTGCTCTGCAGATGCGCCCCGTGCACGACGACCAACCACAGGCCGAGCGAGATCGCGATCGTCACGATCAGCTTCGTGCGTCCGCGCAGCCCGAGCGAGCGCCGCCGCGCGAGCTTGGTGTAGTCGTCGGCGAACCCGAGCAGCGCGCAGGCGACCGCCACGCCGAGGATCCCGAGCGAGCGCCAGTCGTCGAAATCGGTGAGGATCAGGTAGGGCACCGCCATCGCGATCATCACGATCACCCCGCCCATCGTCGGGGTGCCGGCCTTGTGGTGGTGGCCTTCCGGTCCCTCCTCCCTGATCTGCTGGCCGAACTCGCGTTTGCGCAGAAACTCGATGAACTTCGGGGAGAGGAAGATGCAGATCAAGAGCGCCGCGGTCCCCCCGATCAGGATCCGGCCCATCAGCACCTCCGCGCGCGAAGCTCCTCGCGCGCCACGGTCACGTCGTCGAACGGGAGCTTCACGCCGCCGGCGAGCTCCTGCCCCTGCTCGTGGCCCTTGCCGGCGATCACGACCACGTCCCCGGGATGAGCGAGCTCCAGCGCGTGCGCGATCGCGGCGCGACGGTCCACCTGCACCTCGACGGCGCCGGGTGGGCGGGCTCCGGTTGCCCGTCTGGCGCCCGCAAGCACCTGCTCGACGATCTCCCGCGGATCCTCAGAGCGGGGGTTATCAGAGGTGATGACCGCGACGTCCGCCAACCGCGCGCCGATCTCGCCCATCAGCGGACGCTTGCCGCGGTCGCGGTCGCCGCCGGCGCCAAAGACGCAGAGCACGCGACCCTCGGAGATCTCGCGCGCGGCGCTGAGCACGTTGCTCAGCGAGTCGGGCGTGTGGGCGTAGTCGACCAGCACCGCGAACCCCTGCCCCTCCTCGACCGGCTCAAAGCGCCCCGGCACGCGCACACCCCGCCGCAGCGCCGCAAGCAGGCTCTCCAGATCGCCGCCGAGCCGGTGCACGCAAGCGAGCGCTCCGAGCGCGTTTTCGACGTTGAAGCGTCCCGGCAGCGGCAGGGCAAGCTCAACCTCCCCCTCCGGCGTGAGCACCCGCGCGCTCGCGCCGCGGCTGCTTATCCGCAGATCGCGCGCTGCGTAGTCGGCCTCGCACTCCACCCCGAAGCTCACCGCATCGCCGAGCACCTGCGCAAGCCGCCTGCCGTAGGGGTCGCCGACATTGACCACCTTCAGCGGCGGAGCAGCCTCGCCCACGAACAGCATCCGCTTGGCCTGGAAGTACTGCTCCATCGAGTGGTGGAAGTCGAGATGGTCCTGGGTCAGGTTGGTGAAGATCGCGGCGGCGAACCGCACGCCCTCGGTACGCCGGAGCTGCAGCGCGTGCGATGAGACCTCCATCGCGCAACTGGTCTCGCCGGCGTCGAGCATCGCCCTGAAATCGGCCTGCAGGTCGATCGCCTCCGGCGTCGTGCGCTGCGCCGCGCGCTCCACGCCGCCGACCACCGCCTTGACGGTGCCGAGCAGTCCGCAGCGCCGGCCGCCGGCTTCGATCAGCGCCCTGACCATGAAGGCGGTCGTGGTCTTGCCGTTGGTGCCCGTGATCCCGACCACCTGCAGCTGCGCGGTCGGATCGCCGAAGAAGCGGGCCGCCACCGCGGCCATCGCGCTGCGGGCGCTCTGCACCTGGACCTCTGGCACGCCGAGTCCGAGCGGACGCTCCACCACCAGCGCCGCGGCGCCGGCCTGCACCGCCTGCGCGGCGAAGTTGTGCCCGTCGGCGCACTGCCCCGGAACGCAGAAGAACAGAGCTCCCGCCGCCACGCGCCTGCTGTCGTAGGCGATCACGGAGATCTCGGGGTTCTCCAACGCCTGTGCCAGCACGCCTGGCGCGCTGGCGGACAGCAGGTTCTCGAGCCTCATCGAGCCCTGAGTCTATTCCGGGGCGATCCCGAGGTATGGCAGCGCGAAGGCCATGATCTGGCCGAAGGCGGGCGCCGCGACGGTGCCGCCGTAGACCGAGCCGGTCTGCGGTTCGTTGACGACCACGACGCAGAGCAGCTTCGGGTCCTGGGCGGGCGCGAAGCCGACGAAGGAGGCGACCATCTCCGATTCGGAGTATTCGCCTGTCTGGGGGTTGATCTTTTCTGCGGTGCCGGTCTTGCCGGCGAGCTGATAGCCGGGGATCGAGACCTCGCTGGCGGTGCCGCCCGGCGCCAGCACCCCCTCCATCATCGTGCGCAGCTCGGCGGCCGTGCTGGCCGAGATCACCTGCCGTCCGCGGGGCAGCGGCATCGTGTGAGCACCGATCGAACGCACGATGTGCGGCGCACGCAGGATGCCGCCGTTTGCCACCGCGGCGTAGGCGGTGGCCACCTGCATCGGCGTGACGTCCTCGCCCTGCCCGATCGGCAGGTTGCCCATCGAGGAGCCCGAGTATTGCGACGGAGAGATCACGATGCCCCGTTCTTCGCCGGGCAGCCCAAGACCCGGGGAGGCGCCGAAGCCGAAGCGGTGCACCCACGAGTTGAAGCGTTGCGCGCCGAGCTTGCCGCCGATCTCGATCGTGCCGACGTTGCTGGAGCGCGCCAGCACCTGCGAGGCGGTCAGGGTTTCTTCGGGGTGTTCCTCGGCGTCGTGGATCGTGCGGTCGGCGACCTGGATCTGGTCGGGCACGTTCAGCGTGCTCTGCGGCGTGATCAACCCTTCTTCAAGCGCGCCCGAGAAGGTCACGACCTTGAACGTCGAGCCCGGTTCGTAGTCGAAGCTGACGGCTTTGTTCTGCAGCGATTCGGCGGAGCCCGAGAGCGCGTCGTTGGCGTTGACCTGTGGCCAGTCGGCCATCGCCAGGATCGCGCCCGTGCGCGGGTCCATCACGATCGCGGTCGCGTCTTTGGGCTTGAACACCTTCCCCACGGCCCCGAGCACCTGTTCGGCGCGGTGCTGGATGTTCGCGTCCAGCGTGAGCGAGATCGGCTTGCCCGGCCGCTCGCGGCGGGCTTCGCTGATCGCGATCGGTTCGCCGCGGGCGTCGCTGATCACCTCGCGCTTGCCCTCCACGCCGGCGAGCGCCTTGTTCTCGGAGTATTCGAGGCCGGAGACGCCGCCGCCCTGCGCTCCGATCGCTCCGAGCACCTGCGCCGCCAGCGTGCCTCGCGGATAGACGCGCTTGCTCACGGGCGTCTCTTCGATGCCTTCGATGCTCTTTTCGCCGATCCGCAGCTCGGCGATTTCCCGCGCGCGCTTGGCCGGCAGCGCATGCGCGAGATAGACGAAGCCGGAGCGCTCGCTGAGCTTGGTCAGCACGGCCGAAGTCGATTCGCCGAGCAGCGGAGCAAGCTTGCCCGCGACGGCCAGCGGTTCGGAGATCAGGTAGGGATCGGCGGTGATCTGGTCGGCCGGCTCGGAGACCGCGAGCACGACGCCGCCCCGATCGGTGATCGTGCCGCGCGGAGCGGGCACCGTTTCGATCGTCTCATGCTCATCCCGGGCGTGGCGGCGCAGCGCGGCGCTGTGGACCGTGCCCAGATACAGGCTGCGCAGCCCGGCGAGCGCGAGCAGGACCGCAAAGACCCCGAACAGCGGCCCGACGCGGCGCTGGAGGTTGGCCACCGGCTGCTAGCCCCCGGCGCCCGCGGGCGCCTGCGCGGCGGCTTCCTGCGCTTCCTCGCTCGGCGCAGCGCTCGGCTGGGCCGACTGGCTTTGCTGGGAAGGTTCGGTAAGCGCGGTTTCGCCGTTGGCGGAGGTCACGAAGCCGGTCGAACTCGAGCCGCCGGGCGCCGAGGTCAGACTCGTGGCCGAGGAGGCGCTGGTTGAGCGCAGCGCCTGCGCGGCCGCCTGCGCACGACCGCGGCCAGCGGCGCGCAGGAACTGCAGTTCCCCGGGCGCGACCGCATGCATCCCCAGGCGCGACGCCTGCGCTTCGATCTTTTCGGGGGAGCCCGCTTCGGAGTTGACGATCGCCGTCGCCGCGTTTTCGCGCTGCAGCGTGGCCGCGCGCGCCAGCGAGCGCCCGATGCTCGTGTTCAGCCGCAGGACGACCAGCTGGGCGGTTACGATCCCGATCAGCCCGAGCGCCAGCACCGCGATCCACATGCGCCCCCGCACCCGCAGCGAAAGCAGCCGCCGCGGAGAGAGGACGGCGCCGAGCGGCAACGAGGGCAGAGCAAGGGCACGAGCTCGGCGCGGGCGCGGAGCCCGACGTGGCGCCGGCGGCCTGCGAGCCGGAAGCGCTCCGGGCACCGCGACCGCGGCCGCGGCCGCAGCGGCCACGCCCCCGGCGGGACCGGAGTAACGACGGGGCGGACGCCTGCCCGCCGCCCGTCCCACCGAAGCCGGCCGCGACCGGCCACGCCCTGGAGCCGGCTGCGCAAGCGGGCGCGCAGCAGCCGATGCCGGTGGGGTCATGCAGCCCTCCCGTGGTCGTGAACATCCGTACTCCGATCGCTTGCGGGCAGCTTGCGCGCGGCGCGCAGATGCGCAGAGCCCGCGCGCGGGTTGGCGCTCACCTCCGCCGCCGAAGGCGCCACCGCGCGCCGCGTGAGCAGGTCCGCCTCCGGCTCGCGGCCGCAACCGCAGACCGGCAGGTCGGGCGGGCAGATGCAGCCGCGCGCGCGGTCCACCAGGAACCGCTTGACGCGCCGGTCCTCCAGCGAATGGAAGGAGATCGCGGCCAGCACGCCGCCGGGCCGCAGCAGCTCCCACGCCAGCGGCAGCGCGCGCTCGAGCTGCCCGAGCTCGTCGTTGACCGCGATCCGCAGCGCCTGGAAGACGCGCTTTGCCGGGTGCCCGGCGCCGAACCGCGCCGGCGCGGGGATCGCCGCTTGATCGTCTCGACGAGCTGCTGGGTGGTCTCGATCGGCGCCCGCCCGCGCGGCGCGACGATCGCGCGGGCGATCGCGCCCGCATGGCGCTCCTCGCCGAGCTCGCGCAGCACGCGCGTCAGCCCGCGCTCGTCGAAGCTCGCCACGATCTCCTGCGCGCTGCGCTCCTGGCGCGGGTCCATGCGCATGTCGAGCGGGGCGTCGAGGAGTAGGAGAAGCCGCGCTCGCGCGTGTCCACCTGCATCGAGGACATGCCGAGGTCGAAGTAGACGGCGTCCGCCTGCACGCCCTCCTGCTCGAGCATCGCAAGGCCCGCGGCGTAGCCGCCGCGGATGAAGCGCACCTTGCAGGTGAGCTCCGCCGCCAGCTCCACGAACCGGGCCTCGGCCAGCGGGTCGCGGTCGATCGCGATCAGGGTTCCGGTGGGTCCCAGGCGCTGCGCCACCAGCCGCGCGTGCCCGCCGCCGCCGAAGGTGCAGTCGACCGCCGTGGCGCCGGGGCAGAGGGCCAGCAGATCGAGCAGCTCCCGCGCCAGCACGGGAACGTGGGAGGCGCCGCTGCCATCCGAGCCAGAGAACCTCCGGGCGCCGCGTGCGCTCGCCGTGCCGTGCCGGCCTGCCGCGCCGCCCGCCGCGAGCGCGCCTCGTATCTCTCATGTCACGCAGGATGGTTGACACCGGCGGTTATCTCCGCGACGCCGCCGAGCAGCGCCGGTCGATGCTGATCCCAACGGTCCTTGCACCAAAGCTCCAGACGGTCGCCGGCGCCCACGACGACGACCTCCCTGCTCAGCCCCGCGTGCTCGGTCAGGAAGCTCGGGACCATGATCCGCCCCGCGGCGTCGAGCTCGACGTCGTGGGAGTTGCCGTAGAAGAAGCGCTCCAGCTCGGCCAGCCGCGGCGAGAGCGGAGGCAGCTCCGCGAGCGCCCGCTCGGTGTAGCGCTCGTAGTCCTGCGGCCGCCACACGCCGACGCACGGCTGCTGGTCGACGGGCATCGCCAGCACCACCCCATCGGCCAGCGCAGCCCGGTAGCGGGCCGGAACCGTGAGGCGGCTCTTCGCATCGAGGGTGTGGTCGAAGGTCCCGCGGAACGCCATGTGGTCGTGCTCCTGGTGATTGGTCGAGCCGGGGAGGAGGAGTGGGAGGAGCCCCTCCACCCCGGCTCGCTGCCGCGCAACTTACCCCACTTTCCCCCACAATGCAACTCAAGACGACATTTTCTCCCACTTCATGACAAACCTCTTGCACGACGCACCGCTGCCAGGAGAGCGTGTAGCGTTCAGCACCAGGTCAATCTCTTCGAGGGGAAAGGAGCGCCTTGCGCACAACCGTCAGCGCCCGCGGGCGCCAGGTCATCGGCGCGGCGATAGCCGCCGCAAGCCTCAGCGTGGGCATATCCGCCTGCGGCTCCTCAGCCCCGACCGGCACCGAGGCCGACCCCGCAGGTCTTGCACCCGCCTCCTCGGTGCTCTACATCGGCGCGGCCGTTCACCCCGAAGGAGCGTTGCGCCAGAACGAGCTCTCCGACCTGCGTGCGCTCAGCCACGAAAGGGAACCGCTTGCAAAGCTGCTGCAGTCGATCGCCGGCTCGGGCCCGCTCGGCAGCGTGAGCTTCAAGCGCGAAATCGAACCCTGGGTCGGCACCGAAGCGGGACTGTTCGCCACCTCCGGCTACGCGCTCGCAGGCGTGACCGAAGCGCTCGGCAGCGCGCTCGGAAGCGGCGGCCTCTCCCCGGAAGCGCTGCTGCACGCGGCAAGCAGCGGGCTGCTCGCACAGAAGGCCGCGGCCGCCGCGCTCGTGCTGGACACGCGCAACCTCGAACAGGCGCGCGCCTTCGTCAACAGAATCGCGGCCAAGCAGGGCGCCCAACGCATCCTCTACCGCGGGGTGACCTACAACGCAAGCGCGCAGGGCACCGCGGACGCGATCGTCGGCAAGTTCGCCGTCTTCGGCAACCAGGCAGGCGTCAAGCAAGCGATCGACACATACAGCGACGGGCAGTCGCTGAGCAAATCGGGTCCGCACGCGCTGCTCGTCGCAAAGGGGCCGTCGGGCGGCCTGGCCAGCATCTACCTGAACCCGGGGACTGTGCGGCCCGGCGCTGCCGGCGAAACCGGCAAGCCCTCGACCGGAGAGCCTGGCCAGGGCGCGCGGGCCGGCGGCGTGGAGGCCCAGGCCGCGGGGCTGCTGCGGGCGCTGCCGGGCGAACCGACGCAGCTCCGCGTCACGATCGTGCCCCAGCACGACTCATTCGAAATCGACGCCAATCTGTTCACCACGTCCGGGCAGGCCGAATCGAAGGCGCTGGCCGCCGCCTCGCAGGCCGCAACCCTCGTGTCCGAGCTGCCGGGCAACTCGTGGCTCGCGGCGGGTCTCGGCGAAAGCGGCACGCACGCCGCCCAATACCTCACGCTGCTGCAAGCCATCGTCCCGATCGCGGCCAAATCGCTGCTTGCCAGCTTCGGCGGCCCGGCGATCGAAGGCCTGCTGGCGAAGTTGAGCGCTCATCCCGCCGCCGTGCAGCGTCTCTTCTCCGGATGGGCCGGCCCCGCAGCGGCCTTCGCCGCCGGCTCGCAGCTGCTCAGCATCCAGGCGGGCCTGGTGATCCAATCGAACTCCACCGCGGCCGCCCGCAACGCCGTCGGGGGGCTGGGCGCGCTGCTCGCCTCGGCTGGAGCGAACGTCAGCCACGTCAGCGTGCCCGGCGCCGAATCGGCGCTGACCGTGCGCATCCAGGGACTGCCGGTCGCCTTGGACATCGGCGCAGGCGCCGGCAAGCTGGCGATCGGCCTCGGACCCGAGTCGGTCCAGGGCGCGCTCTCGCCCACCAGCGAGCTCTCCAGCTCCTCGCTCTACAGCTCGGCGTCCTCCTCGCTGAGCGGCGGCAAGCCATCGATTCTCGTCGACTTCCCGATGGCGCTCGCGCTGATCGAAGGGCTCGGCCTCAGCGAAAGCCCCACGATCGCCCCCACGATCGGCTACCTGCGCTCGCTTGGCACGCTGGCGGGCAGCGTCCAGGGGCTCGGGGACGATGTCGTGCAGCTGCACCTGGTCGCCGGCCTGCAGGGGTAGCGGCGGCCAGCCCACTCTAAGCGCTTGCGGCACCCGATCCCGCCGCCAGCGCCTGTTCGCGCTGCGGCCGGTTCTCGGTCTCCACGATCACCCTGCAGGGCCGCTTGTTGAGCAGGTAGGCGGCGGTCGGCCCGATCTGCCGCTCGCCCGTGGGCGCGTGCAGCGTCGACCAGTAGATCACGTCGGCGCCCACGCGCTGCGCCTCTTCGACGATCGCCGCGCCGGGGTTGCGCGTGCGGATCAGCCCGGTGTGGATTTTGATGCCCGCCCGCCGCGCCTGCACGCGCGCGCTCTCAAGGGCCGAGCGTCCCGCCTCCTCCTCTTCCTCAAGGCCGGCTTGCAGCGAGAGCTGGCTCGGCACCGGCAGCACGAAGACCGCGTAGACGACGCCGTCATGGCCGATCAGCTTCGCCGCGCTGGCCAGAGCCGCGGCGCTCACGTCATCGCCGAAGATCGGCACGAGCGCGGTGCGGTACTCCAGCGCCTGGAAGTCGGGCGGGCGCTCGGCGCGCGGGATCCGATGCGTCGAGTAGAGGTCGAGACCCTGTTTGCGGCGGTAGTAGACGTAGCCGCACAGGCCGAACACCATCCACGGGATCCCCACGTAGCGCGCCTCGGTGTGCAGAATCACGACCGAGACCCACACGGTCGCGGTGCCGATCGCGCCGATCACGGCCGTCAGCGGGATCCAGGACCCCCTGATCCGCACGTTCCAGGGCAGCCGGTAGGGCCGCTCGCGGTCGGGGTCCTTGACCCGCAGCGCGACGATCGAGATGTGCGCGATCGTGAAGGACAGCAGCGCGCCGAACGAGTAGAGATTGCCGAGCACGTTCGTGTTTCCGTAGATGATCAGCCCGACGGCGAACAGCGAGAAGAACACGATCGTGAACCACGGCGTGCGGTAGCGCGGGTGCAGGCTGGAGAAGATGCTCGGCAGCTGCCGGTGCTCGGACAGCGACCAGGACAGGCGCGAGATCCCGATCAACCCGGCGTTGGTCGCGACCAGCAGGATCGTCGCGGCCAGGATGCCGACGTAGTACTCGGCCAGGTGCCGCACGGTTCCGTGCAGGCCCAGGCGCGAGACGATCCCCAGCACCGGATCGTTCTGGAATTTGCCGCCGAGCGCGGTCGCGTAGCCCGCTTCTTTGTAGGAGTACCCGAGCGCGTGGCTGTAGCCGACGCCGTGATGGAGCACTGGCAGGGCCGAGAGCGCCACGATCGAGATGCCGGCGTAGAGGCCGAGCACCGCGATCAGCACGAGGTTGACGGCCTTGGGCACGTCTCTGCCGGGGTCCTGGGCCTCCTCGGCCATGTTGGAGACGGTCTCGATGCCGGTGTAGGCGAGCATCGCCAGCGAGAGCGCGAAGATCACTTCGTGCCAGCTCGGCACGCTGCCCAGGTGCACCTGGTTGATCAGCAGCGATGGGTCGAGCACGAGCACCGCGCCGAGCCCGACCAGCAGGGTCTGGGTGCTGAGATCGAGGATCGCCAGCACCACGTTGAGGTTCGCCGACTCGCCGATCCCGCGGATGTTCAGCGCCACCAGGCCGACCACGACCGCCAGGCCGCCGAAGATGTCGCCCGGGTTTTCGTTGAGCGCGTGCAGCCCCGGGAATGCGCTCAGGTAGTGCGGCACGAAGAAGGCCGAGATCGCGATTGTGAGGATGTAGTCCAGGCTCAGCGCCCAGCCGGCGAAGAACGAGACGAAGTCGTTGAAGGCATGGCGCGCAAACGAGGAGGATCCCCCCGCTTCGGGAAACATCGCCGCGCCCTCCGCGTAGGTCTTGGCCGTGCAGACGAACAGCCCGCCGGCGCACAAGAAGACCACCGGCGTGAGCCCCAGCGCGTGGGCCGCTACCAGCCCGAGCGCGTAGTAGATCGAGGAGCCGACGTTGCCGTAAGCCGTGGCGAACAGTCCGGAGACTTTCACCGACCGCCGCAGACCGTGCTCGCTCAGGCGCGCCATCCCCGGCAGCGTATCCGGGAGCCCTGCGCGGAGAGCGCGCCGCCTGGAGGCGCCCCTGCAAGATCCCATTCAACCCGTGCGCCCGCGCAGGATTCGCGCTTATGATCCCGACGCCGCGTGAGGTGCGGGGTTAATCCCATCCCGCCCGCCCGCCGACAAGCATCAAGAGCAGACACCCCCTTTCAACCGTACCCGGACCCAACACGACCATGCACATGGCCCGCCGCGGCAACTACAACTCAGGCACCGACTTCGTGCTCGAATACGGCGAGCTGCGCTTCACGTTCAGCGAGCGCGACTTCTCCGAACGGTGCGAGCAGGCGGCGATCAAGCTCGGCTTCGTCGGCGGCCGCCTCGGCGAACCGGAGCTCGAGGACCTCGTCAACCTCGCGGTCAACGGCGAGATCCCCGACCCCGCCTCCGCCCTGGGCGAGCACGTCAACGACTGCTGGCCCGCGCTGGTGGGCCCGGTCGAGCGCTCGCTGGTGCACTGGCTGCGGCGCCTGGTCTTCCGCGGCGCCTGGCTGGACCAGCGCGTCAACGAGGGCGAGCTGAGCGTCGCCTTCATGGAGGAGAGCGGCAGCTTCATGTACGTCCAGCCCGATCGCGCGGACGAGCCGATCGAGCTGGCGCCCGAGCCCTCCTGGGGGCGCGTGGCTTACAGGCCGTAGCGATCGCCGGCGCCTGAAGCCGCAAGGACGCCGCGTTGAAGCGATAACGTGACCGTCGAGATGAGCGCGATGCCGAGCATCGGCGATCTTGGCCGCCTGCGCCAGAGACGCTTGGAGATACTGCAGTGCGCCAGTGAGCACGGCGCCCACAACGTGCGCGTATTCGGCTCCACGGCCAGAGATGAAGCGCAGGCCGCCAGCGATGTTGACCTGCTCGTGGAGATGGAGCCTGGACGTAGCCTGCTTGATCTTGTCGGGCTCTGGCAGGACCTCGAAGACCTGCTCGACACGCGAGTGGATGTGCTCAGCGAGGGCGGCGTGAGCCCGCATTTGCGCGAGCAAATCTATGCCGACGCGGTCGCCCTATGAAGGACGAGCGCGCCTACCTCCTGCACGCGATCGATGCAATCGACGCGATCGGGCGCTACACCGCCGACGGGGAGAAGGCGTTCTTCGCGGACGCGAAGACCCAAGACGCCGTGATCCGCAACATCGAGATCATCGGACAGGCGGTCAAGGGGGTCTCAGAGGTCACAAGAGCACGCCAACCGGAGGTCCCCTGGCGGCAGATCGCAGGCATGCGAGACAAGCTGATCCACGAATACTTCGGAGTCGACCTCGCCCTCGTATGGGATGTCGTCAGCCGCGACCTGCGCACACTGCGACCGAAGCTGGAGCATTTGGCACAACTGCTGGAGGCACCGGCCACAACAGAGCCAACTGAGTAACGTCGTCGCTCAAAAGATGATCACCGGACTGTGTCGGACTCACGCGTATGCATCGCGGCGACATGGCGCAGGCGACCCAGCACGTCGGTGGTGGGGGCAACCTTCGCGTTCTCGTAATCGGAGAGCCGCGAGGCCGAGGTGCCAGCCGCGGCCGCGAACTGGCGCAGGGTCATGCCGGTCTGTCTGCGCCAGACGCGGATCTGAGCTGCGTACTCCGAGCGTCCGCGCAGCGCGACGTCCTCGCGCGCGCGGCGGATCACCTCTGACATCAGCGCATCGACGCCGTAGTGCTCATCCCAGGCGACGATGGTCTCGGTCGCGCGCGCGGCAGGACCCCACGGATTGCGCCGGATCGCCTCGGCCAACCGCCGCCAATCGGACAGAGAGCCGCGGTCGATCAGCGTCTCGATCGCCTCCATCGGCCACTGATCCAGCGGCGCATCCTGGTCGAAGTCGAGGTTGCGGAACCTGACGGTCATCGCGTGATCCTCTCCGCGAGATCGGCAAGCACCGCCTTGACCGCCAACCAGTCCTGCCAGCGCTGATCGAGCCCCTTGTAGCTGGAGAGCTGCGCGGTCACCTCCGCGTCTCGCGGTCGGGCGTCTGCGAGCTGACAGACGAGCTGACTGACCACGGCTTCCGGCCGGCGGTTGACGTCGGCGTAGTAGTCGTCGATCCCGCGCAGCACAGCAGCGGCCTCGTCGAGCCCGATGCGGTCTGCGAGCGCCGCGACATCGAGATAGTCCCGAGTCTGATTGCGACTCAGCGCAAGCCACGCCTTGATCCGCAGCATCTCCGCGGCGGTGGGCACGACCAGCCGCCTGCCCGCCACCTCGACCTCAACGCTCTCCAGCGGCCGACCGCGCAGAAGCTGCCGCACCCCGGTCTCGATGCCCCCGAGCTCGCCGAGGATGATCTTTCCCGGCTGCGCCCTTGCCGTTGACCAATCCCCGAGCGCCTCGAGGTTCTCGAGGATCGAGTCGAAGCGCTCGGCAAGATCGGAGATGACGTGGTCGTGATCGAGCGAGGTCCTGTGGTGCGCATGCAGCGCCGCGGCTGTCCCGCCGACTAGCACAGCGCCGGGGACCAGCTCCTGCAGCCGGGCAGCCTTCTCCAGGACATCGCCAAGTGACTGCGGCGAGCTCACGCAGCCATGTTATCAGATCAGATAACAGCTTCGTAGGGGCCTCAAGATCCACGCCGGCCGGCAGTCCGGGTGCGTGGCGCTCAGCACCGGAGCAGCCGCCGCATGTCACGCAACCATCCTCTCCGCCAGAACTTTTAACTGAGCGATAGTCATTATGATCATTCAACTTCGGTGTTAAATCAACCAGTGTTTCTGAATTTTGAATAGTTCTGGCAGATGCTCAGCGCGGGGCCGCCCGCCCACGACTTTGCCCGCCCGGCATCCCGGCACGCGAGAACGCTACCGGACGATCTACGCTGATGTCATCTCGACGTGTTGGTGCAGCAACGCGGGGGCGGTGCCGTCAGGCGAAGCTTGTTCGGCTCGCGCGACGCGATGCAGGCCGCGATGCCTTCAGCGTCGGCGGCTCTCGCCCTACCCCAGCGAGGCCGCAGCCTCGGCGCGCACGCGGACGATCTCCGCCGCGGACTCCTCGCCGACCAGCAGTTCCGCCTTCAGCGTGCCGCTGGCGAGCAGGTCCAGTGCCGGCAGCCGGCCGGTGCTCGTGCGCAGCGCGTCGAGCGCGATCACGGTCGTCTCGCCGCCGAACGCCTTGGCCGCAGTGCCGATCACTGTCAGCGAGCCGCCGTCCACGATGTTGCGTGCCGCTGCAAGCGCGCGCCGCGCGACATGCGGCGCAACTCCGTCGAGGCAGTCGATCGCCAGCAGCACGTGCTCGCCGCGGCCGGCAAGGCGCTTGGCAGACTCGACCGCGCGCTCGATCGCCTGCCCCTGGGCGTCGAGGCTTGCCACGAGCGTGGCAACCGCGGCCGGCTCCGGCGCCCGCCAGTCTGCCACCTCCTCGGGCCGCACGCCCGCGAGCACCAGGCTGATCTGCAACCCCTCGCTGCCCTGCAGCGCACCGAGCAGTGCCCGCAGCGTCTCGGTCTTCCCGGCGCGCGCGGCCCCGACGATCGCAACGCGCGAGCCGCGGCCGATCGGGGTCAGCCACTCGATCGCCTTCAGCGTGGGGTCCTCGGAGCCGAGCTGCAGCCGCTCGCGCGGGAACGCCGCCGGCAGCGAGTCGAACTTCGGCTTGCCGACCACGGCGTCGGCGGGCTCGCCGTTGATGCTCTCCACGCGCACGAGCGAGGGATGGCGCTCGGAGCCGCGCGGCGCGCGCATCGGGCCACTGACCCTGTCACCGCTGTCCAGCCTCGCAGCGACGCACCTGCGCCGCGGAGATGTAGATGTCCCCGTCGAGCTCAGACGCGGTGTCCGGGCGCAGGAAGGCCGAGCCGTTGGCCAGCACCTCGACGACGCCCTCGACAGCGCTCTCCTGGCCCGACTCGCGACCGACCTCGGCGGCGGGCTCCCCGGCCTCCTCGGGCTCGGCGCTGCGCCGCGAGCGGCCTGTGCGCTGCCGCGGCTGCTCGCCCTCCTCGCCGCTGCGGCGACGCCTGCGGCTTGATGCGGCCGGCTCAGACTCTTGCTTGGCCTCCTGCGACGGCTCCTCATCCTCCCGCGCCGCACGGCGGCGACGCGGGGCGCGGCGCCTGCGGGCACTCGGCGACGGAGCCGCCTCATCCCCCTCCCCATCCTCGCTCGTCTGCTGCGGCTCAGCACCGCCGCCGCGCTCGAGGATGCGCTCGATCAGATCGCCCTTGCGCAGACGGCGGTAGCCGTCCAGGCCAAGCTCGCCGGCGATCGCGTGAAGGTCGGCGAGCGGGCTCGCTTCCAGGTCGGAACGGTCGAGTACAGCCATGTTGTTCTCCCTCTGTGGTGTCGATGGGCGGTTGGCGTCCGGTCGCGTTGACGCAGCGACCGGCACCCGTTTGCGCCACGCAGGGTAGCGGGTCAGGCGCCGAAGGCGATCCCCTCCGCCCGCGCCTCCTGCGCGAAGCGGTCGATCTCGGCCTCGATCCGCGCCCCGTCCCAGCCGAGATGCCCGGCCATCGCGCCTGCCACCCGGCCGACCGGCTCGCGCGTGAGCTGCCTGGCCGCCAGCAGCCCCAGCCGCGTGCGCCGCAGCAGCACATCGCCGACGCTGCGCGCCTGCTCGCGCGCGGCCGCAAGCGCCGCCTCGGCCAGCAGATCGGGCATGTCGGGCACGATCGGCGCCGCGAGCAGCGGGTCCGCCTGCGCGAGCGAAGCTAGTGGGGTGTCAGGCAACGTTCGCCGGGTTGAGGACGCCGGGGGCGCTGCAACGATGGCATTCGTGGCCGGGTCGAGGCAGGCAAACGTTGCCGGGGCCTCCACTAGACCTCGAACTCGGCCCCGAGCAGCTGCTCGCGGCCTGGAGCAGTTGACCTCAGCGGCTCGTTCAAAGCAGGCATCACCGCGGCCGGCCCCGGCGCCTGGAGTCGCAGGTTCCAGCACGTGCCAGCCGGGCTAATTCGGGAGCTCGCGCCGCGCCGAGAGCAGCCTCGCTGCTGCTCCGCTCACCAACATCACGGGGCCAAGCGTCGTGAGCATCAGCGGCAGATATTCGTACTGGTCGAAGATGGGAACCAATGTCCAGGCTCCGAGGCCGAACGAGATCAAGGCAAGCCCAAACGCAACGGCTCGCCATGCATCAACCGCAAGCGGATCGCGGTAGGGACGCCCGTCTCCAGGCGCCCCCCGCGCAGATCCCAGCGTGCGGGACTACCGCACTGGGCTCTTCCCTTGGGTTTTGGCGTTGAACCGCGTGTCGGGCCAGGGATGCTTGATGCGGGCGGGTGGGAGCCATCGGATCGAGAGGCGGTTCATCCGCTCCCAGTTCAAGCGGCCGTGCTTCTGGCTGCGACGCCGAAGCGCCTTGTGCCAGTGTCGGGTCGCCTGGGTTCGGAAGGCCACCACCGTGTCGATGTTGCCTGGCACGGCGTAGTAGGCGAGGTGTCCTCGCACTACGCTTGCCAGCCAGCGCCCCTGCTCGGGGACGGGCAGGTGCCGGCGTCGCATCAGCTCGGTTTTGACCTCGCGCAGCTTCGCCGCCATCCGCTTTTTGATCGTCGTGCGCCTCAGCATGAAGCCGCCGCTTTTGGTCCTCGCGCAACAGTGCGTGAAGCCCAGAAAGTCGAAGGTCTCAGGCCGTCCGAGGCCACGCGAACGCCGATTCCGGGCGGCGTGCCGCCCGAACTCGATCAAGCGCGTCTTCTCGGCGTTCAGCTCCAGGGAGAACTGCGCGAACCTTTCGCGCAACCCGGCCAGGAACCGCTCGGCGTCATCGCGATGCTCGAAGCCCACAATGAAGTCGTCCGCAAAGCGCACGATGACCATGTCACCGTGAGCGTGCCGGCTTCTCCATTGGTGAGCCCACAGGTCAAGGACGTAGTGCAGGTAGAGGTTCGCCAGGAGCGGCGAGATCGACGCCCCCTGCTCTGCCCCCTGCTCACTATCAGTCCATGACCCGTCCTCGATCACTCCTGCCCCCAACCATTTCTGGATCAGGCGCAGGACCCTTCTGTCCGCTATCCGGTGCTCGATGAACTTCAGAAGCCACGACTGATCGAGGCTCCCGAAGAGATCGCGAACGTCCGCGTCGAGCACCCAACTCACCTTCCTCTTGAGAATCCCGGTCGCGAGCGCATCCAACGCATCGTGCTGGCTGCGAGACGGCCGGAACCCGTAGGAGAAACCCAGAAAGTCCACCTCGTATACGGCGTTCAACACCACGACGACGGCACGCTGGACGATCTTGTCCTCCAACGCGCCGATACCAAGCGGCCGCAACCGCCCGTCTGGCTTCGGTATGAACACCCTGCGTGATGGTCTTGCCCGGTACGCTCCCCTGTGCAGCCGCGCGTGCAGGTCGTGAAGGTTCTCCTCCAACTGCTGCCCGTATGACCGCCACGTCACGCCGTCCACCCCCGCTGCGGCCCTCGGGCTCAATGCCCGGTAGGCCGCCCGCAGGCGATCGACATCGACGTGATGCAAGAGCGCGGTGAACTGTGCGTCCTTGTCCTTCCGTGCTGCTCGGCGCACACGACCAAGCGCACTTGACGCGCCTTGCCCGGCACTGTGTCCGGAGCGCGTTTTGCTGGCCGTGTTCCCCTTGGGCAGGCCCCTTCCCTCCCCTGCCTCCGCGACCGGTGACCCGGCGTTGTTCGGCGGGCTCGCAGGTACTATGGGCCTGTCTGACTTCCCGTGATCGTGCATCGAGGGCTTACCGCCTAAGCGTTCCCCTCGCGGCCCGCCATCCACCGGCATGCCACCCCGCGATCCATGAAGGACGGGGCATCACCGACGGGAACGGGCGACCACGGGATATCCCGGTTCTCGCGCCCGGAGATTCCGTGCGTGCCTGGGTTCTTCGACCGCGCGGGGTCCGCCGGCCACTCGCGATAACGCGACCGACGATGTTGCCTTCCGCCTCAGTTAACGGCGTCGGCACCCCGAATCCCTTGATTTCGCGGCTCAATAGCCCTGCCCGCACGTACCCCGAATCCAACGCTTCGCTGCGCCCTCGCGGGTCGCCAACGCATGGCCGGGGCCACCGTGACTCGCTACGTCTTCGATGTCGGACTCTTCCATTCCTTTCTCCGGACCGGTTTATCCCGGCGCTTTCTAACTGTTCAGGTCCCCGCCGCCGTGCGCGTCAGCGCAGCGTGATGCTCCGTCGTGAGTGACCGTAACGCCTCTGTTTGTCATGGCGTTGGCGGCGCTTGGGTGCGCGACGTGGGCAGGATTCCCGTTGTTTGGGAGGAATCTTGCGGCGATGGCGGCTGCAGGCGATCGTGCACGGCGGCCCAGCTATGGGGATTTGGAGGCTGCTCTGGTTGAGCGCGATGCGCGGATTGCCGAGCAGGACGCGGTGATCGCGGTGCTGAAGGATCATGTCGGCGAGTTTGAGAGGCAGATCGCCGAGCTGAAGCGGCGTTTGGGCCAGAACTCGTGTAACAGTTCCAAGCCCTCTTCAAGCGATGGCTACGGCAAGCCTTCGCCGAAGAAGCGCGGTCTCAGGCGGTGCAGCGGCCGCAAGCCGGGCGGTCAGGAGGGCCATGAGGGTGCCAATCTGGAGCGTGTCGAGGTGCCGGATCGCGTGATCGTCCACGAGCCCGAGGGCTGCTGCGAGGGCTGCGGGCGCGATCTGGGCGACGCGGAGGATCTGGGGGATGGGGAGTCCCGCCAGGTCTTCGATATTCCCGAGAAGCTCGCTCTGGGAGTGATCGAGCATCTCGCAAAAGAGAGGCGCTGCGATGCCTGCGGGCGCGTTGCCTCAGGGCGCTTCCCCGACGATGTCAAGGCGCCCGCACAGTACGGCGCGAACCTGCGCGCCTTCGCTGATCTTCGATTACGCACGCGCACGGATCTCAACGGCAACGCTGTGCGCTTGGGTGCAGCAGGCCGCTGCGGGCCTCACCGCCTTCGATGGGCGGCTGCGCAAGCTGATCGCTGGCTCGCCGGTGGCGCACTTCGACGAGACGGGGATGCGGATCGCGACTCGCCTGGGGTGGGTGCACTGCGCTTCCACGCAGGCGCTGACGCGCTACAGCGTTCACGCCAAGCGCGGTCGAGCGGCGATGGAGGATGCGGGTGTGCTGCCTGGCTTCCGCGGCACAGCGGTGCACGACAACTTCTCGCCCTACCGCCTCTTCACGGACGCCGTCCACGCTCTTTGCGGCGCGCACCACCTCCGCGAGCTGATCGCAGCCGAGGAAGCCGGCCAGGCTCTGGGCGTCGGGCATGGGCTGCCTGCTGCTGGACACAAACGAGGCGGTCTCTGGGGCCAGAGCGCAGGGCTTGAGCGCGCTCACAGATGAGGCGCTTGCCGAACTGCACGCCTCCTACCGCGCTCTGATCGCCTCAGGCTATAGGGAGAGTCCCGGCCTGGCCGAGTCAGCCGCAAAGAAGCTCAAGCGCACCAAGGCACAGAACCTGCTGCTGCGCCTGGATGCCCGGGAGGCCGAGACGCTGCGCTTCGCCCATGACTTCGGCGTGCCGTTCACGAACAACCTATGCGAGGCCGACATCCGCATGGTCAAGCTTCAGCAGAAGATCTCCGGCTGTTTCCGCACGATCGAGGGCGCCGAGCGCTTCCTGGCGATCCGCTCCTACATCTCAACGGCCCGCAAGCAGGGCCAGGACACCCTGACCGTGCTCTGCGCGCTCGCTGCCGGTGAGCCCTGGCTGCCCGCCGCCGGGGAGACCTGACCCAGGATGCTGTCCGTCGTGACGGCGATCATCCCCCTGAGCGATGGGCAAGCGCTCCCGCCGAAACAGAACCCCACGCCGGCTGCCGGCGAGCAGCAACGGCGCCGGTGAGCAGCCGCGCGAGTCCGAGCCGCAGAGGACACCGGACCGGCCCGAGCGGCTGCTGCTCGACCAGATCGCGGCCGGAGCGCTCGATCAGCACCTCACCGCGATCGCCGACGCGATCCACGCGCGTCTGGCGCTGCTGGAGACGATCAACACCGCCAAGGCACTGGCGATGCTCAACATCGGCGACCGCGTCCGCTTCAACAACCGCACCAAACCCCAATACCTGCGCGGCGTCCACGGTGTCGTGATCGAGATCCACCACGACAGCGTGACCGTCTGCGTCCACGAGCCAATCGGCCGCTTCCGCAGCGGGCAGATCCACGAATGTCCGCCGCTGCTTCTGGAACGCCTGCGCCCCGCCGCCTAAAAGCAGCACAACCCGACCAGCCCAGCCCACCAAGCCGATCTCGACAGCCTCATTTATGAGATCACCATCGACGCACACGACGAGGGCGAGCAGCTGATGGGCTTCGAGAACGCGTTCGATGATGACGCGAACCTCCCCTGCCCCGGCAGAGCCCTCGGCCAGCCAGTCGAAGTTCTCAGCGTCGGCCAGGCCGATGGCCGTTGCGAGCTGATCGCCACCTGCAGCCACGACGGACGCCACCACCAAATCGCGCTGCTCGACATCCACATCAACGCCGACGCAGCCACCTCACGCCTGATCGCCGCATACCGACGCTGGAACGCAAGCCGCTGGTGACAGGCATCTGAATAGTTACAACTTTGGAAGCTTCGCATTCGTAAAGATTATGGGATTTTTTCCCCCACGACCTTTTCCCAATATATCCACAGAATTCAGCAGTCGCCGTCCACGGAATACTGACAAGGCCGACGTTCACCCGCCATTCATTAATGTAACTTCACCCCTGGAGAGCCGAAAAAGGCCGGGCTATGAGCGAGCACCGCTTCGAGATCGACGCCCACGCAGGCCCAGCACGCGAGGGGATCCTCGACGGCCGCGCGCAGCTACTCGTTCGCATAAGGCTCTTCGACGGGCCCGGCGTGGTTGACACCGCCACCGGCGAGCCATGCAGCACACCTGACATCTACACCGACCTGCGCCCAGAACAGGCACGCTGCTTCGCATTCACGCTACTCAGCGCCGCCGAGCACGCCGAGCAACAGACCCTCCAAGCCGACTGGTTCAGCCAGCGATAAGCGCCCCACCCAGCCCCAAAACCAGCCCCGTTGCACGCTCAACCAAGTGGGGATTTTTCATGAGCAACTCTGAGGGAATTTCGATGTTATCCCGAGTCCGGGGTTATGTTGAGTAGGTCGTTCGTGGCGTGTCGTGGGGCGGTCGAGTGGGGTAGCCGCTCGGGATAATCAGAGGGCGTCGAGGAACGCGAGGAGGGTGTCGGGAGGCCTGTATCTGCCTGGAGGGGTACCGACTGGCGCGGTCAGCGCGAGGGCTTGTTCCTTGAGCGCGAGGTCGGCGTGCAGGTAGATTTGCGTGGATTCGATGCTCTCGTGTCCGAGCCACAGCGCGATGACTGAGAGGTCAACGCCGACCGCTCGCAGCATCATCGCGCTGGTGTGTCTGAGGACGTGTGGTGTCACGTGCTTTCGCGTGAGCGAGGGACAGTCGTGTGCTGCTGTCTGTGTGTGTTTGGCGAGTAGCCAGGCGACGGCGTCCGGGCTGAGTGGTCCTCCTCGCCTGGTGGGGAACAGTGGATCCTCGGGGGCGCCTTGGCGCTCGGCGAGCCAGGTGCGGAGGACCGCGATGGTCTCGTTTGCCAGCGGTGTGCAGCGCTGCTTGCGGCCCTTGCCTTCGCAGCGCACGTGAGCGCCAGCGGACAGCTCCACGTGGGAGCAGTGCAGTCCGACGAGCTCGGAGACGCGTAGGCCGGTTTGGATCGCGAGTAAGAGCAGCGCGTGGTCGCGCCGGCCGAGCCATGTGGTTCGGTCCGGGCTTCTCACCAATGCGTGGATCTCTTCGCTGGTGAGGTATGAGACGGTGGCGTGTGCGCAGCGCTTGTGTGGAATCTCGATCACGCGAGCGATGCTTGCTGCGTGCTCGGGATGCCTGAGCGCGGCGTAGCGGAACAGTGAGTGGATCGCCGCGAGGCGGGCGTTGCGGGTTCTGGTGGTGTTGCCGCGGTCGTGCTCGAGGTGCTCCAAGAACGCGCCGATCAGCGGCGCGTCTAGATCAGCAAAGTCGAGCTGGCATGGTGGTTTGCCGGTCTGCTGCTCAGCAAATCCCAACAGCAACCGGAACGCGTTGCGGTATGCGTCCAGGGTTCGTGGGCTGGCGTTCTTCTGTGTGAGCAGTCTGTCAGTGAAGAACGATTGCAAGGTGGGGGCGAGCAGGCTCATGAGCACGCTCCCAGCAAGCCGTTCAGACGCTCACCCGCGAGCGCGAGCAACTCGGGCGCTGCTTGCAGATACCAGTATGTATCGGCCGGGTGTGCATGCCCGAGATAGGTTGAGAGCAGCGGTAGTTGGGCATCGACATTCACCCCGGCGCGATACCAGTCGAGCAGCGTGCGCACGGCGAACGTATGTCTGAGATCGTGTGGGCGCGGTCGCCGGTGCTCGCTGCTGTCTTCCAAGCCGAGGTCGCGGATGAGCTTGGGGAATACGTAGTTGACTGCTTTGCTCGTGACCCGCGATCCGCGTGTTGAGAGGAAGAACGCTTGAGTATCCGGTTTTGGCCAGTGCCGGTCGCGTGAGCGGCTGTATTCGTGGAGCGCTTCTGTGGTGCTCTCCTCCAGTGGCAGTTCGCGCTGCTTGCCCAGCTTGCCGACACGGACGTGAAGCGCGCCGGCGTTCAGGTCGACATCGCCGCGGTCAAGTCCGAGCGCCTCCCCGATCCGCAGACCGCTGACGGCCATCAGCCCGATCAGTGTCTCGTAGGTTCTTCCGCGCAACGGGGACGGCCCGAGCGCTCGCGCCGCATCCATCAGTGCCGCTATCTCTGCCTGCGAGTACAAATACGGCGCCAAGCGGGGGCGTTTGGCTGTCAGCAGGTCCCTGGGCGGTATCTCGCTGTCGGGATCAATTGTGTTCAGGTATCTGGCGAAGCCCCGCACCATCCCGAGCCGCGCACGCCACCACTGCGGGTGTGTGCCTTTGGGCTGGGTCGCCCACGCGATCGCCAGTTCTGTCGTGATCCGCGCCGCACCCGCCTGTTCCAGAAAACCGACGAAGCTTCCCAGCACACGATCATAATTCTCAAGCGAAAACCCGAGCTGGCGACGAACCATCAAATAATCCTTCAGAGCCGACCGCAGGGGACTCATGCTGCACCCCCCGTCGTCATCGCCATCGGCCAAGGCTGGGCGAGCTCTCGCAGCGCTACCCGATCGACCTTGGCGTAAATCACGGTCGTCGTGAGATGACGATGGCGTAGGACCTCCGCGATTTCTGACAGTGACGCGCCCGCCCTGAGCATCTCAGTCGCGGCGGTATGCCGTAGCTGATGTGGACCAACCCGCGGCACGCCGACCCGGACACATGCGTCGCGCACGACCGCGTTGACCGCCATGGCAGTGAGCGCACCAGCCGGCGCGATCACGCGCAGGAACACCGTGCGGCCGGCGTCGGGTGGCCGAGGGTGTCGCAAGTACGCCGCCAGCGCCGTACCGACATCCTCTGGCAGTGGCAGGCGCTCATGATGGTTGCCCTTGCCACGGACCAGCATTTCACCCCCATGCCAATCGATATCCTCCAGGCGCAGTGCTGCGACCTCGCCAGCACGCAAACCAAGCCGGACCATCAGCATCAATATCGCGTAATCGCGCCGGCCAACCGCCCGGCGTCGGTCGCAGCTGGAAAGCAGCTGGGCTACCGCGGTTGCGTGCAATCCCCGTGGCAACGTGCAATCTCGCGAATCAGCGACGCTGGGCACCGCCCATGCAAGCGACGTGCCAGTGATACCTGCAACGTGCAGATAGCGCAACAGCGGCCGCATCACACCAACCAAGCGGCGTGCTCCCGCGACGCTCCGCCGCGAGCACTCCCGTACCATAAAATCGCTGACATCCGCGGCGGTCAAACACTCGAGCTCAAGGCCGCGCTGCCCAACTCGCTCGCAGAGAAATAGCCGAACGTCACTCTCCAAGCGAGCAAACGTGCGCTCCCCGCACCCACGCTCGCTCACCAAGTACCGGTGATAATCCAAAAGCAGCCGCTCCACCAGACCTTCCGGTGTCCTCACCGCGGGTGCCGGCACGACACCCGCCTCGCGCAGATATCCGAGCGGGAGCAACATGCTCCGGGGCGAGACCCATTTCACATTGCCATCAGCGCGGCGCTCCCGCAAGAACAGATCCTCCCGATCCGGCGTGAGCTCGCCCGGCGCAAGCCCCTGGCACTCAAGCCACCGGCTGAGATCATCCAGCTGCTGCAATCGCCCTCGGACCGAGCCGGGCGCGTAACCGCGTCGCACCAGCTCCTCTTCAAAGCCGTGCGCGCTGCCTGCCAACGGACCGCGTACCGTCCGGGCACAAACCGTTCGTTCCATCATCGCCTCCTGTCAGATCGCAGATACCAAGACAGGAAGCTTCGAACACAACCGCGGCCCTCTGATTATCCCGAGCGGCTACCCCACTCGACCGCCCCACGACACGCCACGAACGACCTACTCAACATAACCCCGGACTCGGGATAACATCGATTATCCGGAGCTCCGGATAATCGATGATCCTTGACACCGCCGCGCGCGTCAAGCAGGATCCCGCTTTACAGTGCATCCAGCGACGGCGGGAGGCGCCTCGAGCTCCGAGCGTGGAAATCTATGTTTGGACCGCAGGACTCGCCCCCTTGGCAATCCGAGTGCCTCTCGGAGCGACTGCATCGCGCCACGTGTTGCTCCGGATTCGGCGATGGACGCTTGCAGTTCCAACAGCGCGATACGCCCGGTGTCCGGAGACGCTCCGGGGCGCTGGAATGGAGTCAACGCGCGGATCATTTCCTTCGCCGTCACTTCCGTATATTTTCCGCAGCCAAGCGCGGCGGCATCGCGTCGCCATTCGACGCCGAGTGCCCCTTCGGATTGTGGGGGGACGAGCGAAGGCATCTTCATGTACTCGCTGGCGACCCATTCCTTAAGCGGCCGGCAGATGTCTGGCGGCGGGGCGTTAAGCCGCAAGAGTTCTATGCGAGCAAACGTATGAGCAAGGGCTGTCATTTGAGGGTCGTCCCATCGCAGCGCTTCTACACTCGCCGCAAACCGTCGCACGGCCGCGCGGTGCGAGCGGCTTTGCGCTGCTTCTAGATCTTCAGTTAGCAGTGTCGCTAGGTAGTTGGCGCGTTCCACCAAGGCGAGTTGCTGGGCACTCCAATGCGTGATCGGGCCGGCCGGCACGTGGCGCATCGTGACTGCCGAGCCCTGCCCGCGCAGCAGGCCGCCGCACTCGGTGCGGGCGCGCACTACGAATTCGTCGGCCTCTCGCTGGTCGGCCGACAGGTCCGCCGTCGCAGAGCGCAGAACGGCTTCACGCGCACGTAGGTAGGCGCTGGTAGCTTCACCGTTCACTGCTCGCGCAGATGCGTGATGCGTGGTCGCAGCGGCGCAGCCAGCGCACGCCATAACTGTCGCCGCGGCCCACGCGAGAATCACTGTCGGTCTGCGTCTCATTTGGTCCTCATTGTACTTCCCTTTCCAGCCAGCCCGGGTTGTATTTCCACCACTTCTGTTTTTTCGATTCTTCACAGTACCATTCTTGCGACCCGTGCGAGGTCCACGGTTCGCTGAAGCACAGACTGGCTTCCATGCCCACTTTTATGGCGACCATGCCGTCGATACGTTTGAAGTCAAATTTGACGAGGCACATGCGGGTCACAAGGTATTTTTTGCCGTATCTTGTCACCCAGTGTGGGGTGTGGACTTGGAAGTGGCAAGTGTCCTGCTCACCTGCGGCCCAATTAACCTCACACTCCCACACGAGTTTCACCTACATCCATGACAAGAGAGCCCTGTTTTGCTGTCGGCGGCTGTTGGACATCACGCGAGTGGTTCACCTACGAAGCACCGGAAAACCCAACTTGCGTTCCCAATGCTTATCAATGCCGACAAGGCGGTTGAGGGCTGACGCAATCCTGCGCCTCACGAGGCGGATCTTGACCAACACGGGCCGGTCATAACGCCTGGATTCGAGTCGGAGGCGCGTCGCAGGGGTACGCCTCATCGTCGGTGGGGCGCCGCCATAGATCACCAGTCGCCTTGGCGGCTTATATTCGTCCAAAAATGTCCTGCTCGCCGCCGAAAGCGTTCGGTAGCCACTAGCTGCCCATGCCCTCATGTCCGAGCATGCGTTGGGGACGCGCTGCGTGACCCTCCGTTCGAGTGCCGTTGCATATGCGTCAACACGACGCCGAAGTGACGGCGTGTCCCATCGCAGGTTCCTAAGTTTCACTACGAGCACGAACAATGCTCGACGATCCGGCGCGAGCAACGCATCATCGAGGGCTGCGTACACCTCCTCCCGCAGATCGCCAATCTGCTCGAACTCCCGGCCTGGCCATCGCGTCGTAGAACGACCAGACTGATGAGCACTCCCGCTAATCACGCCCGCGCATTCATTGCTAATGCGCGAGGCAAGCAACCCATAGTCAGCCTTAGCCAGACCAATTTTGGTGAACACCACACGCTCGTATTTATAGACGTCTCGAAGATACGCACGCACCGCCGGCCTGTTCGATGCCGCAAAGGCCACTGTCGGAACAGTTAGACAGGTGAACGCGGCCGCGAGCCAAGTGACGCGCATACCGAGGCGCAATTGTCGCCGCCAGCTACACAGCATCAAGCTTCTCCGTCATATACGCTCCACCAAAGCGCCATTTCAACCAAAGCGTGCACTCTACATCCCACAACGCGCGTCCCATCACACCGCGATCGGTCATGAAAGCTAGACCTTGCGCAGCAACGATCAGCGGCCATGTAAAATGGATGGCATCGAAGACGCCCGCTAGCTTTGCCCAGTCTGGCAACAGAGTACCGTCTTCGACCACACCGTAGCTGCACACGAGATCAACCCAACACGCAGCGCTTGCCACCTCCGCAACGCGAAGAACGTCATCATCCACCACCATACGCCATGTATGCCACGGCAACGCCCTGCCAAACGCGTCGCTTCCGTTATAGCTCATGAGCGCACGCCACATGGAGTAGCCGGAGCTCATGGCTGTCGAAGTGTAAAAAGCGTTCCAGAAGGCCGGAATACTAGTTCGACTGAACCCAGGACGTGGCACCAAGCACAACTCCTTGCGTGGCACGATCGGTATGCGACTGCCGTCACCCACCCAATGTTGTCGCTCTCTCTGTAGCGGTCCCCCGGCCAGAACGGGCTCGTGAGCAGCCATCTCCGACAGCTTAGCGCTTGCGGCAACCAACTTGTCTGCTGTGCCCGGTACCAAGTCCGCGGGCCGCTCAGGTGCCGTGCCGCCGGGATTCCACGACGCCATCACGCCGGCAAGTCCGGCACTGCGCTCGTAGGCTTTACGCCGCCCACAAGAGAGCTCCGCCGGCATACGCGATAGGCCACATGCTGCGACACCACATTCCGTCCAGCGTTCGCTGAGCTCCGCGATCCGCCTCGAGAGCAGATCGGTTGACGTTCTCGCCGCCTGTTCCCTTCGAATCATCAAGCGCCGCATCCTACTATAGCCCCAGTTCTCCACAGTTACGAATCAGGCGCCTTTGATGACTATTGGTCAACATTTTATATAACGGCCGGGACCCCATAGGGTATAACGATACGGGTTACTATCTTCGCCCTGGGCCTGGAATTCAGCCCATCCTTTATAGTAGCCAGAGCGACACTTCGCAGAAGCATTTGCGCTAAGCGTCTTATTACGCCGCGCGGCAAATATAGCGGTTAGAGTGCGTATGCGACCTTGGGCGCCTTGAAATAGTTGCGTACGATGGTGGGGGTGCGTGTGTGCAGGTAGTTGATGGCGAGTTCGGTCAGCTCGGTCAGAGTGTTGGGGCGTCGGCGGGCGACGTGGGCGTGGACGTCGTTGTTCAGGTACTCGTCGGGGTTCAGCTCGGGTGCGTATGGTGGAAGGAAGAACAGCTCGACCTGTGGGTGTTCCTCTTGCCACAGCGCGACGGCGGCGGAGGTGTGGATGGAGTGGTTGTTGACGATGACGAACAGCTTGCGGCCGGGGTGGTGGGAGATCAGCTTGTCGAGGAAGTCCATGAAGCGGATCTCATCGCCCGATCCGGAGAAGACGTCGAACAGCACGTGCCGTCGTTGCCGACCGCGCTGATTACATTCACCGAGAAGCGCTTTCCCGTCACGGCTACCACGGCGCGCTCACCGACCGGGGCGTAGCTGCGCCCGGCGAGCTGCCCGGTGCGCAGGCCCATCTCGTCTGCCCACAGGATCTTTGCACCCTCGGCATGGGCGCGCGCTTGGATCGCCGGGTACTCGCGCTCCAGCCATCCGCGCACGCGCTCGGGATCCTGCTCGACCCACCGCCTGGAGGGCTTCTTCAGCGAGAACCCCCAGGCCCGCAGATAACGCCCGACGGTCTGGCGCGAGAGCGAGACGCCCAGGCGCCGCTCGATCAAGGCACGCACAGCGCCACGGCTCCAGAGCTTGCCCTCGCCGAGCTCGAGCTGGTCGGGGTTGCGCCCCCGCATCAAACGCACGATCTGCGCCTGCTGGGCGACCGACAACGCCATCTGCTCGCCTGCCCGGCGCCCACGGCGTCCCTCGGCAAGCCCTTCCCAGCCGCCTACGCGAAACCGCGCCGACCAGCCAGCCACGGTCCGCAAACCCACCGCCAGCGCATCCGCGACCTGGGTGTGCGTGTGACCCGCCTGCAGCATCCTCACCCCGCGTTCACGCAACGCCGAACGCGCCTCCCCCGTCAACCTCCGCGCATCAATAACTTCACCCACACCACCACCCTATCACAGCAAGCCCCACCCAAAACGTTAAGTGACCGTTACACCACCGCTATATTTGCCGCTCGCCGTAATATCGGCTGGCTGCGCGGCAGGGTTCGCGGCGCTACGGCTCCACGCCAGCTGGAAACCGAACTCAACGCGTGGGGACGCAAGCGATGCTACCATCCATTTCCGTCATGGTAGATGTCTCTCATCCCCGCGCGATATTCATAGTCTCGTATCTGTCTACGCCGAGGCTCTTCCGTGAATGACTCTAGCGGCCGGCTCCCGCCCGAACCGCCGAACTTTCTAGCACTTAGTGCCGCCCTACTGAGGCGCGCAAAGCAGCACGCTGCGGTCGAGAAGGAAGTTATTGCGGCGGTTCGATCTCGCGGTGCAGATGTGCCGCGAGAAGAGCGCCGCCTGCTGCTAGAAGAAGAGCTCCAGCGACGCAACGTCACACGCGATGCTGTCTGGATCGAGCAGAAGCTGGATGGTCTCGAAACGTCCGGTCCCCACCGTGCAGCACGCATCGGAAACGCCATTCTAAACCTGAGCGAACTCGCGTCATCCATGCAACGCAGCGAGAAGGGAGCACACGCCATGCCGGAGTGGATGCGGCCACCCCCCCATGCCAAAGCAGACTTGTTTACGCCCCTTGTCGGAGCACGGGCCGTCACGGAAAGATCCGCGATAGTACTGGATCCTGAGGCCGACCCTTTACTGGACCGAGCAATCAAAGAGGCACCTGTGCGCGCAAGCCGACTTGCAGCTGGTGTAGTTGTGTGGTTCGACCACGCGCCTGATGAATCCCAAGTTACCGTCCATATCGGGCGTCATAAGGTCGGGACGGTCGCGCCGACCGCTAGCGGTGAGACAGGTAAGTGTGTCGATAGAGCGACACAGAAAGGCGAACTCCCACAAGCAAACGGAGTGTTGTATCGGGCCGAGCATCGTGTTCCACACTACATTCTTCTTGTTACTCTACCTACAGGCCAATCCGAGCCGGACTCCGAATATTTCCCGTAAATTGCGTTTCATAGGGGGAGCGAGACCAGAACCAGGCGCCCTCATAGCCCCGCAGCGCCGCCGAGATAGTAACTTACACCAGCGGCTCTTTACACCATGACGGCACGACCGTAAGGACACCGACCACTCGACCGTTACCACCGCGCTCCAAGAGTCTCGTTGGGCGCGGGCCGGACGCCGGCATCGCCTGAAAATACAACTCCGCCGGACCGCCGAGAGAGACCGGGAGATGAATAACCCGACTCGTAACCGTGCGCCCGTTGCTCAACACGAGCGTTACGAAGCGCGTATCTTGTGATGCCTCAACATGGATGATCCGTTCCCCACCGATACAGTCGATCTTGGGTCGCACTGGGGCGCTCATCCGCGAAAAGCACACTTCACCAAAGCTAGCATATCCCGTCTCGGTGATAGTGACGCTGATTGGACAGCTGCCTCTCGTCCCAGCTCCTCCAAGACGCTTTACGTTATGCGTTATCGACACGACGAAGTCCTTACCGCTCAACGTACTGCCACGTCCAACGATTATTGTTGACGCGGCCACATCATGATGCTGTGCCGAGCCGCAACCCCCCACCACAGCAAGCATCGTAGCCATGAGCGTTAGCGTCCCGCCTCGCGATGTCAGCAGTCGGCGCACTAGAACCACGGACCCCAAGCGGTAACTTTGGAAGCTTCGCATTCGTAAAGATTATGGGATTTTTTCCCCCACGACCTTTTCCCAATATATCCACAGAATTCAGCAGTCGCCGTCCACGGAATACTGACAAGGCCGACGTTCACCCGCCATTCATTAATGTAACATGTACCCCAACTGCCCTTCTTGCCTTTAACGTTTTTACCATAAGAAACGCATTCCTTGAGATGCTGCGCCGCTTCGATCAACTGCGACGCATACTCAGCACCCGTCTCCGCAGCACCATCTACCACAACGTCAACGGCAAGACCAATCAAAAAGCCGTTCCGAGCATCTTTTTCCAATTCTTTTGCTCGCTGGAGCGTCCGCTTATACGATGCAAGCCCTTCAGGATCAACCAATTCACCTTCTTCGCGCTGAACGCATTCGCTTGCAATCGCACATGTTTCTTCCGCTTCCCGCCGCTTCGCTTCTTGTCGTGCGGCTTCGGCTTCGGCGTAGAGTTGTGTGGCGATGGCTTCGGCGGATGCGAGTGCGCCGGTGGAGATGGTGGGGGTGTATTCTTCGCCGCTGCCGTGACCGTTGGGGAAGGCGCCGGGTGGGATGATGGGGGCTGTTTGGAGGTCGCGTGCGACCTGTGGGATGTAGGATGCGCCGCCCTGTGTGGCGATGCCGGTGCCGAACGCGGTTTCGGTGGCTAGGCCGCTGGCGCCGAGCCAGGCGTACTTGGGTGGCGTTTTGCCTTCGTTGGGTACGCCGTATTCGGTGCTGTTGTAGGTGCTGCGCAGTTTGGTTTCTTCTTCGTTATCGGCCGCGGTAGCGACGATGTTGCCCTGCAGGTCGGTGAGTTGCAGCGTGACGACTTTGTCTGATTCCTCGGTGGCCTGCAGGCCGCCGCCGATACCGGGAATGTTCCTCGACCATTTTTCTTTGCCCTGGCTTGTCCAGGTGACGGCTTCGCCGGGGCCGGCGTAGTGGTCTGTGAGGGTGCTCAACGCTTTGGTTTCGGTATTTTCGCTTGTTGTTTCCATCGTTCGCCCCGCCGGGTCGTAGAGGTAGCTGTCGGCCACGCCGTTCTGTTCCTGCTTGGCGGCCTGCCCATCGAGGTAGTAGCTGGTCTTGATTTCGTGTCCTTCAGCATCGCCGGGATCTTCGCCTTCGCTCGACGCTCGGGATCATCACACCACTCCTGCGGCAGGTACAGCGCCCACCCCAGCGGCACCGTCCCCTTCGCGCCGACGGCGTGCAGCGAGACCCCCAGCTGACAGTTCCCGATCTTCCCCAGCGTCCCGGAGTACTGGCGCTTGACCCCCGGCGACTTCTTGCCGTCCTTCACGAACCCCGTGTCATCAAGCACCCACGCCTGCACATCGATCGCAGGCAACACCCGCTCAGCGACCGCCCGCACCACCAACACCGGATCCCACGGACTATCCGCAACGAAGTGCTGCATCCGGTCATAGTCAGCCTCGCCACCCAGCCGCTCCGCCATCGGCCACAACGACTTCCGAGGACCCTGCTCAAGCAGCCCACGCAAATACAGCCCGCCGTTCACCATCTGCGCCGGCCGGTTCATCGCCCCGGCCAGCACCGCAGTCCCGAACGCCTCCAGCCGCTCCATCACCACCATCGGCGTATCCACATCTTCCACCTCGACGTCCGCTACCGCGATCACTGCCATCACGCCTCCTCATATCAACACCCAGACACGAGAAGGATTCGCCAAACCCACAGCGAAACCTACAACAACATCCCAAAGTACTACTAGATCAGACTCGGCTATGCCACATCGCAATACGCGGTGCCCACAGGATCTCCGCGTTCAGAACACCAAAAGCGGTTGTACGGGGAGCGCCGGTCATAGCTCCTTTACACATCTGACTCAAATTCTGGCTCGCTTCTTCGGCTGCACCGAACATCCCGGCCAGTGTTGCATCAATTTTCCGCACCAGTGCATATCGAGCATCCAGATAGCGCATAGATGCTTGTCTATCCGTCAGATGATGATTTAGTCCAGATATCGCGAGCGCGACTGCGGCACCGCTAACCAACACGGCTCCTACCAGCAACACGGATAGTATCTTTCGTCGCACGATGCCGACTCCTTAAGCCGTGCTGTAAGGCGTAGCTGGTCGCGAGCCGTCCGGGTCAATCCACGCGCTCAGCATTACTGCCCCGCCCCCGCTCGCTTCAACGCTTTCAATAATCGGCGGCCGCTCGATGGCGCCCGCCGATACCGGCAGGAACCGCGCAAAGGGCGCCGATAGCTCCTCGAACCACGACTCGCAAGCTCAAAAGCATACCCATGATTCCTCTCCAGCTCGTGCGCCGCCTGCCCGCCTGCTCACTTCGTCGCCGTTCGCTTGCCGCGCCCCAACGAGCGTGCAACCTCAACGGAGCCTATTTCAGTCCGGCACAATCCGGCTCCGGCGAGTTAAGCCATTTCTTTTTCACCTTTCGTGACGATGGCACGCCAAGCACGCGCATAAGCTCTTCAACGCGTCCGTTCTCGGACCTCACAACCGCCCCCACGAGACGTGCTTCCATCTCTTCAATTTGGCGCGTTGTCAGTCGGCCTCCTGGGCGCTCATACGGGCGCATCACTGCAAGGAAAGTCTTCTCGGTCGGGATTGCAGACCGCCGGCAACCGATGGCGCGCAGTGCGCGCCGCCACGCTTGCCCTATGACCCCGTGGGGCCGTAGCGATTCTTCCACTCCCGGCGCCGTCATATATCCACTGCCAGCCCATTCTCGTATCACTCGGCAGACGTCAAGCGGCGGTACGGCCAAAAGCTGCGCTTCGACGCCGACAAGCGCATGCGCCAAATTCGTTATCCGGGGATCCGCCCAATGAAGCGAAGTCACCTTCGCTGCGAACATCTGCGCCGCGGACTCCGTTACCGGCTGCCCGCCTGCCATTATGTATCTCCCGACAACGCTTCCGTCGATTTCCAACATGAGCACTGCGGTAACAACAGGCATCTGTCCCTTCGCGCCTGCTAGATGTCCCTCGGCGGCGGCCACCGCAGGGGTACCGCGCAACGCCCCGGGACATTCTGAGCCCGCATGTGCGATGACTGCTTCCGCCGATGCGGCATTGAGCGGCATCGCGTTCATAGTAGTCCGAATCTCTTCGGCGCGGGCACGCAGATATTCACTGGTCGCCCTGTAGTCCTTCGCGCGCGCCGCAGCGGTGACTCTGGTTAGCGCCCCCCCCGCCTGCGGGTCAGATGTCGCGCAGCCCGTGCACGAGATCACGCCGAGCACACATCCCAATACGGCAAGGAGACGTAGCCTGCTGTTCACCTTTAGACGTTTTCCCACCATCCCCTGTCTTTCAGGCCCCACCATTTTTTGTCGGCTTCGCAATACCATTCATCGTCACCATGTTTCGTCCACGGTTCATTTTTACAAATCTTCACTTTGTAACTAACCACGGCAATATAACCAAGGAGTTCCTCGTAATTGACTTCGACCCAGCACGTCTGTGTGACGAAATACGTCTTCCCGGCACGGTTCAGGTTGTGTCCTTTGCCGACTCCTTTGCCACACCATTCAAGTGTATCTGGAGAATTTTTCGTCCTCTTTTACATGTTCTTCAAGCAATTCACAGTACGCTTCCTCTCCTTCGCAATGCTCTTCGGAGGTGCGCGCTTCCAGCAATTCCGCCCTCGTCTGCATGTTTTCGCCCCATTCTCGGGCTTCCTGACCGGTGAGCAGCCCTTCCTTGTGCGGATCCCCGGCCACCCACGCTTCTTCCGCTTCCCGCCGCTTCGCTTCTTGTCGTGCGGCTTCGGCTTCGGCGTAGAGTTGTGTGGCGATGGCTTCGGCGGATGCGAGTGCGCCGGTGGAGATGGTGGGGGTGTATTCTTCGCCGCTGCCGTGACCGTTGGGGAAGGCGCCGGGTGGGATGATGGGGGCTGTTTGGAGGTCGCGTGCGACCTGTGGGATGTAGGATGCGCCGCCCTGTGTGGCGATGCCGGTGCCGAACGCGGTTTCGGTGGCTAGGCCGCTGGCGCCGAGCCAGGCGTACTTGGGTGGCGTTTTGCCTTCGTTGGGTACGCCGTATTCGGTGCTGTTGTAGGTGCTGCGCAGTTTGGTTTCTTCTTCGTTATCGGCCGCGGTAGCGACGATGTTGCCCTGCAGGTCGGTGAGTTGCAGCGTGACGACTTTGTCTGATTCCTCGGTGGCCTGCAGGCCGCCGCCGATACCGGGAATGTTCCTCGACCATTTTTCTTTGCCCTGGCTTGTCCAGGTGACGGCTTCGCCGGGGCCGGCGTAGTGGTCTGTGAGGGTGCTCAACGCTTTGGTTTCGGTATTTTCGCTTGTTGTTTCCATCGTTCGCCCCGCCGGGTCGTAGAGGTAGCTGTCGGCCACGCCGTTCTGTTCCTGCTTGGCGGCCTGCCCATCGAGGTAGTAGCTGGTCTTGATTTCGTGTCCTTCAGCATCGCCAGCAGGGAGCTTGGTGGTGTTGCCGAGCGCTTCGTATTCGATGCCTTCGTCGATGAGCCGGTTGGCTTCATCATAGACATGATGCTGGACGGTGCCGCCTTCGCTGGCGCATTTGCCTTCGCTGGCGGGTTCGCGGCTGGTCTGGCTTGTTCGGTTCGATTCTTCATCATAGGCGTAGAGCCGTACGATGCAGCCCTTGCCGGCCGGCGTTTCCTTGGCTTCGGTCAGCCGGCCGGCTTCGTCGTAGGCATAGCGCTCGCTCGCCAGCGTGCTTTCCTGAGAAAGCGTTTCGCCGTGGATCCCAGCCACCACACTGTCGCTAAACCAGACCGTCGGGGATGTTCTTCTGTGCAGTCGCGGGTCTTTACGTAGCTGATGCCCGTCGCCTGCCCAGCCGCGTTGTAGCTGGTGTTCGCGCACATCCCGTTCGGATAGACCTCGCTGGTCATCTGGCCTTCCAGATCGTAGCCGGCTTCGAAGGTCCCCACGGCAGAGTCCACCAGCTTTCTCAACAGGCCCGTTTCGCTGTTGTAGCTGTAGCTCTGTTTGCTCACGCCTTCTTCACCGTCGCCTTCGCTGACTTCCAGCAGCCGCCCGTCGCCGCCTTCTTCATAGGCATAGTGGGCGACGTTGCCGGTGCCGTCCTGGTATTCGATGAGCTGCCCGAGCGTGTTGTACTTCGCCGCGATCGTCCTGGCGGTGCCGTCGATCGTCGCGGTCTGCTTTTCAAGCGCGCCCGTTTCCGGGCTGTATTCGTCTGTGACTTTCGCCAACGCGGCGTCGAGTTTCCGCTTTTTTCGCTTTTGCGCCGGTCTCTTCGCTGGTGATCGCGCGGCCGGCCGCGTCGTAGGTCTCGGTCTTCGTCCGCGTCACCGACTCGAATGCTTCCTGGTCGTTTCGGCCTCATCCCAGATGTTGTAGGCCACGGTGCCCACCGGCAGGGAGGGCTGCTTCCTAGACGTCGGCGGGCTGCGCGGCCGGTTCGGCGCGGCACAGCAGGCCGGCCCATTCGGGATGGTCCGGCAGGCCTCCACACTCGATTCGGCTCCCGGCGTGTAGTAGAGCGTGTGGGTGTCGTCGGCGAAGTGGTGTTCCGCCATCCACTCCTCGATGCGGTTGTTGTCGGTGTCGGCGATGGCGATGTAGCCGGAGGATGTGGTCGCGATGCCTTCGGGGCTATGGAACTGGCCGTTGTCGTTGCCCGCAGTGCCGACCTGGCTGAGATAGCCGCCTTCCGGGCTGAACCGTTGGATCCTGTCGTTGCCGGCGTCGGCGACCCAGAGGTCGCCTTCGCTATCGACCGCGACTCCGGTCGGCCTATTGAACTGACCATCCCCCGTGCCTTCCGACCCGAACGCCCGCACGAGTTCGCCGCTGGACTTGAACTCCTCGATCCGGCCATTGCCGGTGTCCGCGACATACACGTCGCCTTTGGCATCCGCCGCGATGCCATCCGGTTGCTCGAACTGGCCGTTGCCTTTGCCTTCTTCACCGAACTGACTGATATACACACCTTCAGAAGTGAACTCCTGCACCCGATCTGCCCCCCTAGCCCTTTGACACCCTCTTCAACCGTCCACACATGCCCTTCGCCGTCCACCGCGACGCCCGTCAAGCTCTCAAACTGGCCTTTGCCGGTTCCCCTCGAACCGAACGCACGAACGAATTCGCCTTTGCCGTTGAACTCCTGCACCCGATCATTCCCATCATCAGCAACATACACATTCCCGGCAGCGCTGATCGCGATACCCCGCGGGCCGCTGAACTCACCATTTTCTCCGCCCGCCGCACCAAACTCCTGCACGAATTCACCTTTGGCGTTGAACTCCTGCACTCGATCATGACCAGTATCCGCGACCCACGCATTCCCCGAGGAGTCTGTAGCTACAGCCGCTGGCTTTTCCAACTGCCCCGCACCAGAACCAGAACCACCAAACTTCCGCACGAATTCGCTGCCCGTCAGCTCCTGTATGCGGTTGTTCCCGGTGTCGGCGACCCACACACCACCCGAGCTGTCGGTAGCGATGCCTTCGGGGTCATCGAACTGGCCGTTTTCGTTGCCGGCGGTGCCGGCCTGGCTCAGATAGCCGCCTTCCGCGCTGAAGCGCTGGATCCTGTCATTGCCACTGTCAGCGACCCACAGATCGCCTTCGGTGTCAACCGCGACCCCGGCTGGCTTCTTGAACTGGCCATCCCCGCCGCCTTCGCGCCGAACACCCGCACGAATTCGCCGCAGGACTTGAACTCTTGCACCCTGTTATTGCCAGTGTCAGAGACCCACACGTCGCCTTTGGAGTCAACCGCGATGCCCTTCGGGGCTTTGAACTGGCCATTATTGCTGCCCTCAGCACCAAACTGTTTCATGAACACTCCTTCGGCGGTGAACTCCTCTACCCGCGGCAAATCTTTGCTGACGCTGAACCCGGTATCGATCGTCCACACATGCCCTTCCCCATCAACCGCCACGCCACCCAACCCCTCAAACTGTCCTTCGCCTTCACCTCGCCCACCGAACGCACGAACGAATTCGCCTTTGCCGTTGAACTCCTGCACCCGATCATTGCCTTCATCAGCGACATACACATTCCCCGCCGCACTAACCCCTATCCCACACGGTTTGCTGAACTCGCCATGTTCTTTGCCTTCCGAGCCGAACTCCCGTACGAATTCACCTTTGGAGTTGAACTCCTGCACTCGATTATGACCAGCATCCGCAACCCATACATTCCCCGAGGAGTCTGTAGCCACACTCGCCGGCTTTTCAAACTGGCCTTCACCGGAGCCCGCGCCACCGAACTTGCGTACGAATTCGCTTCCGGTCAGCTCCTGTATGCGATTGTTGTCGGTGTCGGCGACCCACACGTCGCCTGAGCTGTCGGTGGCGATCCCTTCGGGTTCGTTGAACTGGCCGTTGTTGTTGCCGATCGTGCCGACCTGACTCAGATAGCTGCCTTCTGAGCTGAACCGCTGCACCCTGTTATTGCCACTGTCAGCGACCCAAAGATCACCTTCGGAGTCAAACGCCAGCCCGACCGGCGCTTTGAACTGACCATTTCCAGTGCCTTCAGCACCGAACGCTCGCACGAATTCCGCCGCTGGTCTTGAACTCCTGGATCCGGTCGTTACCGGTATCCGCGACATACACGTCGCCTTTGCCGTCAACCGCTATGCCCTCGGTGCTTTTGAACTGGCCATTATTGTTGCCCTCAGCACCAGACTGTTTGATGAGCACTCCTTCAGCGGTGAACTCCTCCGCCCGCGGCACATACCCCAGTGTAAAACTGGTTTCGACCGTCCACACATGACCTTCACTATCCACCGCCACGCCACGCAACCCCTCAAACTGCCCTTCGCCTTCACCTCGCCCACCGAACACGCGCACGAATTCGCCTTTGCCATTGAACTCCTGCACCCTGTCATTCCCTTCATCAGCGACATACACATCCCCTTTAGCGCTAACCGCTATCCCCCACGGTTTGTGAACTCACCATCTTCTTTGCCTTCCGAGCCGAACTCCCGCACGAATTCGCCTTTGGAGTTGAACTCCTGCACCCGATCATGACCAGTATCCGCAACCCACACATTCCCCGAGGAGTCTGTAGCCACACCAGCCGGCTTGTCAAGCTGGCCCTGGCCGGTGCCTTCGCCTCCAAAGGAGAAGAACGATTTTTGCTCCGACGCCGCTTCATCGTTAGCGGCTGGCGTTTGCGTTTCTGTTACTTCCCCGGTACTCGGGTCATACGTGGTCGCGGTCGTCAGATTGAGCCCTTCCGGATCGACCGTCATGGAGGTCGGTTGCCGCAACTTCCAACCTAGCCCTTCCTGGCCAGAATATCCGGTGAGGGTGGTACGCTGTTCCTTTTCTTCACCGTTCGGAAGCAGCGCGCCGCTGATGCTCTTTGTCAGCAGGTTGTACTCTTCTTCGTTTTTTTCTTCGGCTTCTTCAGAGCCTTCATCATAGTAGTCATGCGTGACAGCGCGCGCCTGTGTTTCTTCGCCGTTTGAGAGCTTCACCTTGTGTTCGGGGCCAAGCTTCCTTACGATCTCGCTGTCTTATTCGTTGTATTCGTTTTGGTCACTGAGTTTTTCTGCGACTTCAGCCGACTTGCATTCTTTTTTGGACACCGATATGCAGCCTTCAGCTATCGCCGTAGCACGATTATCCGCGGACAGAGCGCGTGTGAGCTCGTTGGCTTCGTTGTATTCGCTCGTGGCGACCCCGCCGGACGGCGAGACCGTGTTGACCGTGCGTCCCTCTTCGTCGATGTAGTCGATGCTCGCACGCGTGTATTTGCCGGCCGGCCAACCCTGCGGTTCATCGGCCGCAAAGACCGCGGTGCCTTCCACCGGGTCGTCCTTCTGCCCCCACTTCTCGACTTCTTCTTTGCTGAGGTTCTGCGGCACGCCCCCACCCGATACCGGGACGTGGTACTCGATCGTGGTGCCCGGCTGGGGGCTTCGAAGTTCGCCCTGTTGGCCCCGCACCCACTTCTCTATCCGGCTGTTTCCGGTGTTTTCCCACCACACGCCGCCGTCGAGCACATACACGTTCGCGCCGTTGAAAGCAACGCTGCTGTCCGGCTTGTCGAGCTGGCCTGGACCGTTGCCTTCGCTTCCGAACCCATACAGGTATTCGCCGGTCTGCGTGAACACCTGCACCCTGCTGTTGCCGTATTCTGATAGCCACACCTCACCTTCAGGACCGATCGTGATGCCATACGGAATGTCGAGCTGGCCGGGTTCCGACCCAGCCGTACCCCACGTGCGCAGCAGCGCGCCGCTACTGCTGAACTCGGCGATCTCGTCATTCCAAGCATAGCTCACCCACACATCGCCGCTCGCATCGACCGCAACACCAAACGGCCCCTGCTTTTCTTCTGCTTGCGCGAAGTTACGGACCCACCTATCTTCGGAGTTGAACTCCTGCACACGCTTGTTCCCGCGATCAGCAACGAAAATATCCCCTTTCGAATCGACGGCCATCCCTTCCGGCACATCGAACTCGCCATCACCGGAACCAACGATCCCGGCACGACACGAGCTAGTGCAAACCTCAAACTTGTTTTCACCGTTAGACACACCCCAACCAAACGTCTTGATGAACGCGCCTTCACCGCTGAACTCATCGATCCGCGCGTTATTCCGGTCAGACACCCACAGATGCCCACTCGAATCGACCGTCACACCTTCCGGCTTCTCAAACTGACCAGCGCCTTCCCCCGCAGAACCCACCGCACGAACAAACCCGCCACCAGCATCAAACTCCTCAAGCCGATCATCATACGTATCAGCAACCCACACATCCCCCGCCCCATCAACACCGACATCGCCTTTAGCTTCACGCAACTGACCATCACCCGCACCATACGAGCCAAACGACGAAGAGTACTCGACCGTCAATCCTTCGCTCGAAGATATCGGCCGGGTTGGGAAACTCGCCACAGTCGCCGATCCACCACCGTTGGTCGCCGTCACCAACACCACCAGCCTATGATTAATATCACCGCTTACCGGAGCGTAGTTCGCGCTCGTGGCACCCGGGATCAAGGCGCATTCCTCGCCCTGCGCGTTGCAATCCTCCCACTGGTAGCCGAACACAACCGGTTCTCCCGACCACGACCCATCAGATACAGCCAAACGCTCTCCAACCATCGGCGAACCGGCAACCTGAGGCGCCGCCGTGCTCTTCAACGCTTCGCCGTGCCACAGTTTCGCCGACGCCGGCGCGCGCGTCGCCTTCAACAACCGCCCCGCATTCGAGTCGCCCGCGATAGTCCCATACACAAGCCCCCAGCTCTCCCGGCCCGCAGGCGTCACCGCCGTCAGGCGCCCCGCTTCGTCATAGCCATAAACGATCGCCTGACAACCTTTCGCGAGCAGTTCTTTGTCGCATTCTTCTGATTCCGGGGTCGGTTCCTTACGCGGATCCCACACCGCGCGCAACCAGCCCTGCACATCGTAGAGATAGTGCGCGACCTCCCTCGTAGCCATCGCTTTGCTCGCCGGGTCATAGCCGTGGAAGTAGACCCGCGTGAGATGACCCAGGTAATCGCCCCATTCGGTCGGTGCTTCGCCTTTGGCCGTGGTCGCTTCGGCGTAGTTGAAGCTGAGCGCCCGGCAACCGTCTTTAAGGAATTGCAGTTCCACTTCGCCGTGTTCGCCCACACACGTGATCCCGGCCGGCGTCGCAGCCAGCACCTCCGTCGGCTCGATCGCCGTGCTGCCTTCCTCTTCCACCGCCTTATACGCATACGCCGACACCACATGTTTCAGCGCGGCGTCTTCGGTACGCGCCGGCAGCCACACGGAACGCATCCACTCCTGCACGCGCTTGTTCACATAGTCGGCGACATAGATTTCGCCCTGCGCGCCGACCGCCACCCCCATCGGTTCATCAAACTCGCCATCGCCCGAGCCGGCCGAGCCGAACTTCGTCACGAACGCGCCTTCCGCGGTCAGCTCCTGCACATTGTCACTGCCGCTGCCCTCGTCGCTGACATACACCTCGCCGGATGGAGCTATCGCTACACCCCACGGCAGGTTGAACTGCCCGTTGCCCTCGCCCGATATGCCGGCACGGCAGCCGCTGGTGCACACCTCGAGCTTGTCTTCGCCGTTACTGACGCCCCAGCCGATCGCCTTCACGAACCCGCCAGAAGCCGTCAACTCCTGCACACGATTGTTGTTGTGGTCGCTCACAAACATGTCGCTGCCATCAAACGCGATGTTCAACGGCCCCTCGAACTGGCCATCGCCAGTGCCCGCGGTGCCGTAGCTGCCCAGATAGTGGCCTTCGGCGTTGAACTCCTGAATGCGGTTGCTGTCGTATTCCGCGACCCACACGTTGCCGCTCGAATCGACCGCGACGCCCGCCGGCCGGTCAAGCTGCCCGGCGCCGGTGCCCGCAGTCCCAGCCACGCAGGAGCTCGTGCAGTCCTGGAATTCTTCTTTGCGTTCCCCGCCCGGCGAGACTGCCCACCCGAACGCCCGCACAAACCCGCCAGACGAGTTGAGCTCCACGATCCGGTTGTTGCCCGGATCAGACACATACACATCCCCCGTCAACTTATTGATCGCGATGCCCCAAGGTCCTTTGAAATTGCCGAGCCATTCGCCCTCCGAACCATAGGAATGAAGCAGCACACCAGCGGACGAAAACTCCAAGACCCGGTCATTGGTGTAGTCGGTCACCCACACATCGCCGTTCCCGTCAATCGCAGCGCTCACCGGCCTGCCCATTTCCGCGCCCTGCTGCCCGAACTGGTTGGCATAGATCGGCGCCGTGTCTTCGGTCCCCACAGGCTGCGTGAACACCGTCGTGGTGCCCGCCTTGGCATCCTTGAGCAGGTATTCCGATATCCCCTTGCCCGCTTCCTTTTCCCTGCCTTCCAACTCGATGTTTTCATCGCCAAGCGGCGACAGGTATTCGCCTTTGCCCGTCGGCGCAAACGTGGTGCGGCCGCCGTCGGTCGCGGTCAACGCGACTTCGCCGTCTGGAAGCCTGACAAGGCTCTGGGAGGCGCCGAGGTTCAGCGCCCACTGCGGACCCAGCGGACCATCGCTGCCCGCCGTTAGATCGCGGGACTGGTAGGTGCGGGCGACCCCCGCCACGCCACCCAGCGAGACATCGGTCGCATTGACCGTGAACTGCCCCGTCGTCGGGTCCACGCTGCCGGGACCGACAGCCACCGGGCTTGCGTGGCGCACATCGAACGTGAATTCTCTTGGATTGACGTTACCGGCGTTGTCGGTCGCGGTCTCCACGAGGCGGTGCACGCCTTCGCTGAGGTCTTCGGCATGCAGCGCGTAGGTGCCGGTCGCGGTGCATGGGCCTTCCGCGCAAGACGCACCGGGTAGCGTCGTTTCCTGGCCGCCGTCGATCGAGACCGCGATCGACTTCACGCCCGAGCTTTTCTGGCCGTTGGGGCCTTCATCTGTCGCGGAGACGGTCAGGGTGTGCGGCGCGGCGCTGATTTCCCGCCGCGGATTCCAGCCGGTGACTTCCAGTTTTTCCGGCGGTTTCGCGTCAACCTTTATGGTGCGGAAGTTCCATTCGTAGAGCCCTATGGCGTCCCCTGCGTCAAGCTCCATCTGGTATTCGCCTTCCGCCATCCCGGGAACATAGGTCGCCTGCTGCGAACGTGTCTGGGGGCACTGGATGCCGTGACATTTGCCTTCTTTGAGGAAGTCTTCTTTGTGAAACAGGCCGCCGCCGGAGGTCAGCAGCACGCTGAGACCGACGCCCGGGTCGCGCGCAGTGACTTCAAAGGCCCCCTGCGTCGGGCTCAGCCAGCTCCCAGCGCCATACATTACGTTGGTCCTGCCCGCCGCTTCGGCGATCGTCGGGCTGGTCGTATTGAAACCGCACTGCGGACACGCAGTCGTCGGTTCCACTTCCGGGTGCTTTGAGGTTTCCTGCGCCACATACACGTGCGCCGCCCAGATCGAGGTCCAAAACCCGTATTCAGGGTAAGACTCGGTCGCGTCATCAACAATTCTGACGTTGTTGCCGCGTGGCGTTTCCAACGGTTCGTTGAAGTACCCCGACGTCATCGACAGCGGTTCGTATTTGTACCGCGTCTGATGTTCCCCTCCCGACAGCAGAACGTGATTGTCCTGACCTTCATCGTTGGGTCCGTACCTGTATTCAACCCAGGTATCGGTTTGGCTAGGTTCGTTATCGCCCTGCACCCACATTTCCAGGTTGTAGACGGTGGATTCCCCCTGCGTTTTGTATTCCAGTCCCACGGCTTCCCCGCCGTTGAACCCGGTCGGAGGCGCTTCGATATACCATTGCTGGTCTGATTCGCCGGCGTAGATCTCCTTGAACACGTATTCGCCTGAAAACGCGGGCGAGGAGAACGGCACCCAGTTCGTGCCACCCTTATACGATTCGTTGAACGGGTAAGCGCCGCCGGTCAGGTTTTTGTCCTCCGCCACCTGGTATTCAGGATCGACATCGACCGGCGGTAGCTCGCCAGCGATCTGCTGCACGCCTATGCTCAACATGTCGCCGTCCAGCACGCTCATCGTGACCGGGACGAGGTGACCCGCCGCATCGACCGCGCTCGGCGGCGTCAGAAGACCGATCGTGGCCCCGCCCGAGACGACCCGCACCGGAGCGCCCCGCCCGCCCTGAAGCAGCTTCGCACCGCTCGGCAGGCCAACGCGGTAGTAGAGCTGCCGCGGGCTGTCGATCGAACGCAGAATCGCGTCGATCGAGAAGCCAACGCTCGTCGGCTTGACCAAGGTGTCCTCATTGGTCTGCGTGCTGGCGTATATGACACTGGCGCCATCGATCTGGCCTTCCGCGCCACCCAACGGCGCCCCGGCCGCGTCCACCGGCGTCAACGACACGCCCGTTTCAGCCCTCACGCCTTCGCTTGCGTGCTGGCCAATCAGCACCCCGACGGCCGGACGCGCCGACTCAAAGACCCCACCAACCTTCTCGAGGGCAAGTTCCACCGGCGCCAGAGGACCACCGGGCGAGGATTCCACAGCCAGGGGCGCCATCGATTCAACAGCCGCACGCACGGGTTTGCCGCTGCCACGCGGCACTTCGACCTGCGCCGCATGCGTGGAGATCAAACTCACCAGCCGCTGGCCCGCAGGCAGCGAAGCAAGACCACCCGCAGACCTTGCGACCAGCGTCGGAAACGCCTCACGATCCACCCGCGCGGCACGTGCGGCATCCAAGTCCACGAGTTCGCGGTGTGAACGCGGCCGCGCCGCCGCAGTCGGCGCACCCGCAGAAGCCGCCGGACCGACGTCACCGGACACCGGCTCACCGACGGCAGGCATCGCGGCGATCGGATCGCCCAAGCCCCCCGAGAGGCCCCACGCAACCTCGCCGTTCAACTCCGCGCCCGACCGCGCACCGCTCGGCGAGGACCCCGCATCCTCGGCCGGCACCACCACAAACGCGACCAGCAACATCACCATCAACAACACCACAGCGCTCGCGACCCCGGCATTCATTCGGCCCCAGCGAGCGCCATCACGCATCCCCATCATCAGACTCCTCCCCACTCCTTTGCCGCAGTGCTCCTCGGCGGATCCCGCCGCCCTCACGCTAGGTCAACGCGTGTGTTGCCGAACAGTACACCAGGATTGCGGCAGATGGATGTTGCGAAAGCGTGCAAGCGTGCAGATGTACGAACACGCCGCAAAATGCGGAAAGAACCGCGCCATCCGGCGCGTCTACCGTGATGTCAGCAGCCGGTCGGACCACAACTCGGCCGGGCCGAGCCTTCCCGCCCGGCATCCCGACGCGCGAGAACGCTACCGGATGATCTACGCTGATGTCATCTCAACGCGATGCAGGCCGCGATGCCTTCAGCGTCGGCGGCGCTCGCCCTACCCCAGCGCGGCCGCAGCCTCAGCGCGCACGCGCACGATCTCGGCCGCGGACTCCTCGCCGACCAGCAACTCCGCCTTCAGCGTGCCGCTGGCGAGCAGGTCCAGTGCTGGCAGCCGGCCGGTGCTCGTGCGCAGCGCGTCGAGCGCGATCACGGTCGTCTCGCCGCCGAACGCCTCGGCCGCGGTGGCGATCACCGTCAGCGAGCCGCCGTCCACGATGTTGCGTGCCGCTGCAAGCGCCCGCCGCGCGACATGCGGCGCAACTCCGTCGAGGCAGTCGATCGCCAGCAGCACGTGCTCGCCGCGGCCGGCGAGGCGCTTGGCAGACTCCACCGCGCGCTCGATCGCCTGACCCTGAGCGTCGGGGCTCGCCGCAAGCGTGGCAACCGCGGCCGGCTCGCTCGCCTGCCAGTCCGCCACCTCCTCGGGCCGCACGCCCGCGAGCACGAGGCTGATCTGCAAACCCTCCTGGTCCCGCAGCGCACCGAGCAGCGCCCGCAGCGTCTCGGTCTTCCCGGCGCGCGCGGCCCCGACGATCGCGACGCGCGAGCCGCGTCCGATCGGGGTCAGCCACTCGATCGCCTTCAGCGTGGAGTCCTCGGAGCCGAGCTGCAGCCGCTCGCGCGGGAACGCCGCCGGCAGCGAGTCGAACTTCGGCTTGCCGACCACCGCATCGGCCGGCTCGCCGTTGATGCTCTCCACGCGCACGAGCGAGGGATGGCGCTCGGAGCCGCGCGGCGCGCGCATCGGTCCGCTCACCCTGTCACCGCTCTCCAGCTCGCAGCGACGCACCTGCGCCGCGGAGACGTAGACGTCCCCGTCGAGGTCGAGCGAGGCGTCCGGGCGCAGGAACGCCGAGCCGTTGGCAAGCACCTCCACGACGCCCTCCACTGCGCTCTCCCGATCCTGCTCGCCACCCGCCTCAGCGGCGGGCTCCCGCGCCTCCTCGGGCTCGGCGCTGCGCCGCGAGCGGCCTGCCCGCCGTCGCGGCTGCTCGCCCTCCTCGCCGCCCCGCCGACGCCGGCGGCTCGACGCAGCCGGCTCAGACTCCGGCTCGGGCTCGGGCTCCCGCGGCTCCTCATCCTCCCGCGCCGCACGGCGGCGACGCGGGGCGCGGCGCCTGCGGGCACTCGGCGACGGAGCCGCCTCATCCCCCTCCCCATCCTCGCTCGTCTGCTGCGGCTCAGCACCGCCGCCGCGCTCGAGGATGCGCTCGATCAGATCGCCCTTGCGCAGACGGCGGTAGCCGTCCAGGCCAAGCTCGCCGGCGATCGCGTGAAGGTCGGCGAGCGGGCTCGCTTCCAGGTCGGAACGGTCGAGTACAGCCATGTTGTTCTCCCTCTGTGGTGTCGATGGGCGGTTGGCGTCCGGTCGCGTTGACGCAGCGACCGGCACCCGTTTGCGCCACGCAGGGTAGCGGGTCAGGCGCCGAAGGCGATCCCCTCCGCCCGCGCCTCCTGCGCGAAGCGGTCGATCTCGGCCTCGATCCGCGCCCCGTCCCAGCCGAGATGCCCGGCCATCGCGCCTGCCACCCGGCCGACCGGCTCGCGCGTGAGTCTGCCTGGCCGCCAGCAGCCCCAGCCGCGTGCGCCGCAGCAGCACATCGCCGACGCTGCGCGCCTGCTCGCGCGCGGCCGCAAGCGCCGCCTCGGCCAGCAGATCGGGCATGTCGGGCACGATCGGCGCCGCGAGCAGCGGGTCCGCCTGCGCGAGCGCAAGCACGTCGTGGGCGGCGTGGCCGTAGCGCGCGGCCAGTGCGGCGTATGACTCCTCGGGCACCCCCGGCAGACGCGGCAGCTCATCGGCGGAGATCTGCTGCCCGAGCGGGATCTCGTGCGTGCGACAGGGCGCGTCGCGGGCTTCGCGCTCGACCAGCCGGTCGACCGTCATCTTCGCCATCCGCCGCCAGGTCGTGAGCTTGCCGCCGGTGATCGTGATCATGCCGCTGGAGGTCTCATACAGCTCGGCCTTGCGCGAGATGTCCACCGACTTGCGCGTGTCCCCGGTGGAGATCAGCGGCCGCACGCCGGCATACGCGCCCGTCAGCTCCCCCGGCGTCAGCTCGGTCGCGAAGAACTCGTTGACGGCGCGCAGCAGATACTCGACGTCCTGCTCGGAGGGCTGCACGTGCGCAAGCGCGCCCTCGTAGTCGTTGTCGGTGGTGCCGATCAGCGTGCGGCCAAGCCACGGCAGCGCAAAGATGCTGCGTCCGCCCCCCGCCGGCACGATCGCGCCCGCCACCAGCGGCAGATCGCTGCTCGCCAGCGTGATGTGCGTGCCCCTGCTCGGCCTGATGCTCGGCAGCTCGGCCTCGTCATGCAGCTCCTGCGGGCGCAGCTCGTCGGCCCATACTCCCGTCGCGTTGACGACGCTGCCGGCGCGCACCGCCAGCTCGGCCCCGCTCTCCATGTCCTTGGCCAGCACGCCGCAGGCGCGCCCGTCCTCTTCGAGCAGGCTCTGCGCGGCCAGACGGTTGGCGCAAACCGCCCCGAATCGCTCTGCCTCCCCGAGGATCGTGAGCACGAGGCGCGAGTCATCGGTTTGGCAGTCGTAGAAGAGGTAGCCGCTGGTGGGAGCCCGGGCGGCAAGCGCCGGGATCATCTCGACCACCTCCTCGCCGCCGATCACGCGGTGGCGCTCCGGGCTCCAAGACGCGCCCTGGCCCTCGAACAGCTGCGACTGTGCGCCGGCGCGTCGGGAGCGGCGGGAGCGCAGCCGCCCGCGATCGACCGACATCACGTCGTAGAGGTTCAGGCCGACCCCCACCAACCGGTCCGGCCGCGCGCCGTCGAAGGCCGGGACCACAAGCGGCAGCGGGCGCACGAGATGGGGCGCGAGCGCAACCATCAGCTGGCGCTCGAGCAGCGCCTCGCGCACAAGCCCGAGATCGAAGCTCTGCAGGTAGCGCAGGCCGCCGTGCACGAGCTTGCTGGAGCGGCTGGATGTTCCCGAGGCGTAGTCGGCGCGCTCGATCAGCGCGACGCTGAAGCCGCGCGTGGCGGCATCGAGCGCGACTCCGGCGCCGGTTGCCCCGCCGCCGACGACCAACAGGTCGAACTCATTGCTCTGCAGGGCCGACAGCGCCTGGCTGCGCTCGATCACGCCCGCAGTCTGCCAGACGGGCGCGAGCTTTAGAGCTCTGCGAGCTCGGCGATGATTTCGCTGACCGCGCTCTTGGCGTCCCCGAAGAGCATCGCGGTCTTCGGGTCGTAGTAGAGCTCGTTTTCGATTCCGGCGAAGCCCGGGTTCATCGAGCGCTTGATCACGATCACCGACTTGCTGTTGGAGACTTCGAGGATCGGCATCCCGTAGATCGGCGAGGAGGGCGTGTTCTTGGCCGCGGGGTTTGTGACGTCGTTGGCGCCGATCACGAGCGAGACGTCGGTGCGGTCGAACTCGGGGTTGATGTCGTCCATCTCCTTGAGCTGGTCATAGGGCACGTCCGCCTCGGCCAGCAGCACGTTCATGTGACCGGGCATGCGCCCCGCGACCGGATGGATCGCGTACTTGACATCGACGCCGCGCTTCTCCAGCGCGGTTGCCATCTCCTTGACGACGTGCTGAGCCTGGGCGACCGCCATGCCGTAGCCGGGAACGATCACGACTTTGCTCGCGTACGCCAGCTGCACGGCCGCGTCGGCGGCGCTCGTGGAGCGCACCGAGCCCGCATGCTCGCCAGCACCTTCGGCGCCCGCGACCGCGCCGCCTCCACCGAAGCCACCGGCGACGATCGCCGGGATCGAGCGGTTCATCGCTTTGGCCATGAGGTTCGTGAGGATCGTGCCGGAGGCGCCGACCATCATCCCGAAGACGATCAGCGCGGGGTTGTTCAGCGCCATCCCCGTCGCCGCCGCCGATACGCCGGTGAAGGCGTTCAGCAGCGCGATCACGACCGGCATGTCGGCGCCGCCGATCGGCAGCACGACGAAGTTGCCAAGCAGCGCGGCAAGCACGAGCATCCCGATGAAGAGCAGTTCGGAGTGCGCGCCGGCGACCAGATCCACGCCGGCCGCGAGCACGAGCACGAACAGCACGAAGTTGACCGGCTGCTGCGCGGCGCCGAGGCTGATCGGCCGGCCGGGGATCACTTCCTGGAGCTTGCCGAAGGCGATGTTCGACCCCCAGAAGGAGATCGAGCCGATGATCGCGGCCGCCACCGAGAAGATCGCGATATACGTCGGGACCGCGGGGACGAAGACGCGGCCGACCGCAAGGCCGCTCGGGAAGACGTGTTCGACCGTGCGCGAGCCGTAGGTCGAGCCGTAGCTGCGGAACTCGACCCAGGAGATCAGCGCGACCGCGCCGCCGCCGACGCCGTTGAACAGCGCGACCATCTGCGGCATCGCCGTCATTTTCACCTGCCGCGCCGCGGGCACGCCGACCGCCAGGCCGATCAGCACGCCGAGCGCGATCAGGCCCCAGTTGCCCTCCCCGGGCTGCAGCAGGGTGGCGATCACGGCGATCGCCATGCCCACCGCGGCAGTGCGGTTGCCGTTGACGGCGGTCTTGGGTCCCACGAGCCCGCGCAGGCCCTGGATCACCAGCGCGAAGGCGACGATGTAGAGGACGTAGACGAAGCTTTCGGCCTGCAGGAAGCTGCTGGCCAGCGGCAGCACGCTCATGCCTGCCCGTCCTTGCCGGCGGAGTCGGAGTCCTTGCCCGCCTCGGTCTCCTGAGGCTTGGGGCGGACCTTGAACATCTCGAGCATCCGGTCTGTGACCAGGAAGCCGCCGATGATGTTGATCGTGCCGAAGGCGACCGCGATCACCAGCAGCGCCTCGCTGAGCGTGTCGAGCCTGAATTCGGAGAGGCCGAGCAGAATCAGCGCGCCAAGCAGCACCACCCCGTGGATCGCGTTGGTGCCGGACATCAGCGGCGTGTGCAGGGTGTTCGGGATCTTCGAGATCACGATGAAGCCGACGAACCCGGCCAGCACCAGGATCGCGAGGTTGGTCGTGAGCACGCTGGCAAGAATCACGAGCTGGCCTCCGCTTTCTCGACCGCGGCCTTGGCGCCGGGGTTGACGATCTCGCCGTCGCGCACGATGCAGGCGCCCTTGACGATCTCGTCCTCGTAGTCGATCGCCAGCGCGCCGCTGCCGTCCACGAGCAGTTCCAGCAACGCGAGCAGGTTGCGCGCGAACAGCTGCGAGGCGTGCTCGGGCATGCTCGCGGGCAGGTTCAGCGGCGAGACGATCGTCACGTCGTGGAGCACGATGGTCTGCCCCGGCTTGGTCAGCTCGCAGTTGCCGCCGGTCTCGCCGGCGAGGTCGACGATCACCGAGCCGGCGCTCATCCCCTCCACCGCCTCGGCGGTGATGAGCTTGGGGGCGGGGCGCCCGGGCACGAGCGCGGTGCTGATCACCACGTCGAAGCCCTTGATCGCCTCGGTCAAAGCTTGCTGCTGCTGCGCGCGCTCCTGCTCGCTCAGCTCCCTGGCGTAGCCGCCCTCGCCGGCCGCCTCCAGGCCGAGGTCGAGCCAGGCGGCGCCGAGTGAGCGCACCTGCTCGGCCACCTCGGGCCGCACGTCGTAGCCGGTCGTCCTGGCGCCGAGCCGCTTGGCGGTCGCAAGCGCCTGCAGGCCGGCCACGCCGGCGCCGAGCACGAGCACCTTCGCGGGTGGGATCGTGCCGGCCGCGGTCATCAGCATCGGGTAGAAGCGCCCCATGTTCTCGGCGCCGAGCAGCGCGGCCTTGTAGCCGGCGACGTTGCTCTGCGAGGAGAGCGCGTCCATCGCCTGCGCGCGGGAGATGCGCGGGATCGACTCCACCGCGATCGCGGTCGCCTTGGCCTTGGAGAGCGCGATCGTGCTGGCGGGGCTTGACAATGGCGCCAGGAAGCCGATCAGCAGCGAACCCGGCCCAAGCATCGCAACCTCCTGGTCGCTCGGCGGCGAGACCTTCAGCACGACCTCGCAGCGCCAGACGGCCGCCGGATCCTCGCGGATCTGCGCGCCTGCCTCCCGGAAGGCCTCGTCGCAGAGCAGCGCGCCCGCGCCGGCCCCGGACTGCACGAGCACGTCGATCTGCTTTGCCTTCAGGCGGCGCACGACGTCGGGCACGAGTGCCACGCGTCGCTCTCCCGCTGCGGTCTCCTTGGGAACTCCTACCTGCATTGGCTGAGTGCGGCAACGTATCCGATCGAGCGGCGGTGTGACTTGCAGAGCGCCCTTCGCCAGGCGCCGCAAGCGGCTCGGAGCCGGCGCGCGCCCGCCCCGTGTGCGACACTCGAACTGCTGTGACCGTCAACCTCACGCGGATCTACACCAAGCGCGGCGACGCCGGGCAGACGCACCTCGGCGACATGAGCCGTGTCTCCAAGATGCACCCGCGCGTGGAGGCCTACGGCACCGTCGACGAGCTGAACTCGAACCTCGGTTTTGCGCTGCTGGCCCAGGACATGCCCGCCCAGCTTGCGGAGTGGCTGCGGCGCATCCAGAACGACCTTCTGGACCTCGGCGCCGACCTGTGCGTGCCCGAGCCCGCAGACGAGAAGGCCGCCGCGCGGGAGCGGCTGCGCATCGCCCCGGCATACGTGGAGTGGCTCGAGCAGGCGCTGGATCAGGCCAATGAGAGGCTGCCGCGGCTGCGCTCCTTCGTGATCCCCGGCGGCACCGACGCCTCGGCGCGGCTGCATCTCTGCCGGACGGTCTGCCGCCGCGCCGAGCGGCGCGTGCTGGCGGTGGAGGACGCCAACCCGGAGGTCGTGCGCTACCTCAACAGGCTCTCCGATCTGCTGTTCGTGCTGGCCCGCGCGGCCAACGAGGAAGCGGAGTCCGGCGCCGCCGAGCCGCTGTGGCAGCCCGGCGCGCACGAGGCCGGCGAGCGCGGCTGACGCCGGAGCCGCGGTTCGCGGCGCTGGCGGCGACCCGCGGGCGCCGCGGTCAGGCTTCCAGCAGGCTGCCGAGCGCCTCGGTGCACTGCGCGGCGATCGTGCTCGCGGCATAGGCCGCGGCAGGGCGGCCGGGCACGCTTGGCGCAGCGATCGGGAACGGGCGGCCAGCGAGCGCGGCCAGCGCCTCGGCGGTCACCCACACCGGGGCCTGCACGACGCCGTTCGCGTAGCGGACGCTGCCGTTGGCGGCCACGAGGCGCTCCAGGTAGGAGATCGGCGAGCGGCCGCCGCCGCGCGGCGGATGTCCTGCGGCGATCAGCCCCTGGATCGCCCAGGCGGTTGATTGGGCGTTGGATTCTTCGCCCGGCTGCTGCGGGAAGCCGCCGTCGCGGTTCTCGGCGCGCGCGAGGTAGGAGAGCGCCCGCGAGATCGTGCCGCTCGCCGGTACGCCCGATGCGACGATCCCCTGAACCGCCGCCGCGGTGTCATCGACATCGGCGGGGTCCCCGCGCACACCGAAGCTGAAGCCGCCGTCGGCATTCTGCTGGGCGGCCAGCCATCTGCCCGCCCCCCGGATCGCCGGGTCGCTGCGCGGGTCGCCGAGCGCGCGCATCGCGAGGATCCCGAACGCCGTGTGATTGGCTTCTTCGGCGAAGGAGCCATTGTCCTCGCGGTAGCCGGCGAGCTGCGCGGCGAGATCGTGGCCGCCAAGCGTTCCGGCGGGCAGACCGCAGGCGTGCAGCGCGATGATCGTGCGCTCGATGCCGCCGAGGCCTTCGAGCTTGCCGGCCTGCGCCTGGATCGCGTCAAGCACGGTGTGGCCGTCTTTCTGGATGCTCAGCGGCTGCCGGCCGGCGGCGGCGAGGCCGACCGCGGTCCACCCCGTGTACAGCCCGGCGCTGGGCGCGCCGGCCCGTTCGCCGAACCCGCCATCCGATTTCTGGGCGGAGATCAGATAGGCCACGCCGCGCGCAAGCGCAGAGCGTGGGGGCGAGGCGCCGGCAGAGACCGAGGCGGCAGAGACCGAGCCGGAGCCCGCTGCCCGCGCCGGCGGGGCGTCGAGCGCCGCCGCCCCGGCAAGCAGCGCCAGCGCCACCATCAGCGCCGTCCCCGCCGGCTGCCATTGCACCTGCGTACGGGCGCGCGTCCGTGCCAGCATGCGCGCGAGCTCGGGGCCAAAGGCCAGGCCGAACAGCAGCGTCGATACGACGTCCACGATGTCGAAGGGCATGCCTTTGAGCACTTCGATCAGCAGCGCCGCGGGAGTGTGGATCGCCCCGATGCTCCAGTCGTAGAGGTTCATGATCTCCTTGGCAACGAGCGCCGCCAGCGCGCACCCGATCGCCAGCGGCAGCCTGCGCAGGCGCCGGCGCGAGAGCCGGCCGGCAAGCGCGCCAAGCAGCCCGACGAGCCCCCACGCCGCCATCTGCCACGGCGTCCAGGAGCCCTGTCCCAGGACGATGTTCGAGGCGAGCATGCCGATCGCGCCCACGACGAACCCCGGCAGCGGGCCGAGCGCGTAGCCCACGACGAAGGTCATCGCCGTGATCGGCTTGACTTCGGGCAACGCCGCGAAGGCGTCGCGCCCCAGCGCCGTAAGCGCCGAGAGGGTCGCCACCAGCGCAACGGTGCGCGCCGAGGGCCGCGAGCGCTCGTAGGCCAGCCAGCCGATCAGCAGCGCTGCCGCCACCAGCGCAAAGCAGGCCAGCGGCCAGCTCACGCAGCGGCCCGCCCTGGCGCCAGGCTCGCAAGCACCTGCGCTCCCTGCTCGGGCAGCAGCGCGCCGCCGTGGCCGCGGAGGATGCGGGCGGTCTCGGTGGCGAAGTACCAGCCGCCGGCCAGCAGCTCGCTGCAGGGAGCGTCCGCGATCACGCGCCCGTCGGCCAGCAGCACCGCCCTGCTCGCGCAGCCGGCGGCGAACTCCGGATCGTGCGTGGCAACGATCACCGCCATGCCCTCCCGCGCGCGGCGGCGCAAATCCTCGGCCAGGGCGGCCTTCGCGCCACGGTCCATCCCGCGGGTCGGCTCGTCCAGCGCGAGTACGGCGGGCGGCTGCGCGGCATCGGTGACGATCGCGAGCGCCAGGCGCTGACGCTCGCCGCCGGAGAGGTCGCGGGGGTTGCGATCGGCCATTCCGGCCAGGCCGGCGCGCTCGATCGCCGCGGCCGAGGTCTCTTGCTCGACGCGCTCGTGCAGGAAGTAGTCGCCCGGGTTCTGCAGCAGCAGCGCGACGCGGCCGGCGCTCTGCACCTTTCCGCGGGTCGGCGCCAGCAGCCGTGCGGCGTGGCGCAGCAGCGTCGACTTGCCGGCGCCGTTTGCGCCCATCAGCGCGACGCTCTCACCGGGCATCAGCGTGAGGTCAACGCCCGCCAGGATCGTCGGCCCGTCGCGCAGCTCATGCCATACCCCGCGCAGGCGCAGCGCGGGCTCGTCCCGGGTGCGGCGCAACAGCAGCGCGCTCCGTGGCCTGGTTCGCCGCGACGCAGCCGGCCCTCGGAGCGCACCCGGCGGCCGATCCGCCCCCGGATCCGCCGTCGGGTCGGCAGCCGGACCCTCGGGCAGCAGCCCGTGCTCCCGCAGGCTGCGCCGCGCCTGACGCACGCTGCTCGGCGGCGGCTCCACGCCGGCCAGCTCCAGCAGGCGCGCCGCGGGCGTCTGCAACTGCACGGCATTCTCGCCGGCCCAGACCAGGAACGAGCTCGGATCGCCGTCGTGGGCGATGCGTCCCTCGTGCAGCGCGATCACACGATCCGCTATGTGCAGGCAACGCTCGAGCCGGTGCTCGGCGAGCAGGATCGTCGTCTCCCACTCCTGATTCAGCCGCCGCAGCAGGCCGATCAGCTCCTCGCCGGCGACCGGGTCGAGCTGGGAGGTCGGCTCATCCAGCAGCACGAGCCGGGGCCGGCCGGCGAGCGCGGCGGCAAGCGCGACGCGCTGCTTCTCCCCGCCGGAGAGCTCGGCCGAGCGCCGATCGAACAGGTGGTCGACGCCGATCGCCAGCGCGACCTCCTCCACGCCGCGTGCGACCGCGTCCGGGCTCTGCCCCCTGCTCTGGAGCGGCAGCTCGAGCTCCGCGCGCACGGAGCTCATCACCAGCTGGGTCTCGGGGTCCTGGAAGAGCACCGCGACGTTGGCGCCGACATGCGCAGGCCCGTGCTCGCGCGTGTCGGCCCCGCATACGCGCACGCGGCCGGCGAACGATCCGCCGTGGAAGTGCGGCACAAGACCGCAGGCGGCCCGCAGCAGCGTCGACTTGCCGTGCCCGGAGATGCCGGCAAGCACGCACACCTCTCCCTCCTCCACCTCGAGTGAGACATCCCGCAGAGCGGCGGAGCTCGCGCCCGGGTAGCGGTAGCTGACCTCCTGGAAGCTGAGAAGGCTCACCGATCCTCGATCCTGCGAACGCTCACCGCGGCTCGATCCCGCGCCGGTCCAGGAACGGCAGCAGCGCTACCGCGACGGTCGCGGCACAGAAGCCGAGCGTCGCGGCCGTGATCGGGCAGTGCAGCAGCGGGTAGGCGTCGAATGCCACCGCGCCGCTCAGCCGCGCCGCGAGGCAGAGCACGAGCACCCCCGCGGCCGAGGCGGCGAAGGCGAGGTCATGACGCGAGCGGGCCGTGCGGCGCCGCCGAACGCGCCCGGCGTTCCCGAAGCCGCGCATCTCCAGCGTGGCGGCGATGTCGAGCGCCCGGTCCAGGGCTCCGCCGACGGTCGCAGCCAGCAGCAGGGCGCGGCGCCGCAGCGACCCGCCGGCGCTCGCGTCCGGCCGGGTGCGCTGCGCCTCGGCCAGGCGATGGGCGTCGGCCGCCAGCAGCGGGACCATGCGCAGCGTCAGCGACGTGGTCAGCGCGGAGCGCGCCGAGAACCGGCGGCAGGCCCCGAGCAGCTCGTCGGGGTCCACGGCGAGGCTCGCCAGCGCGCAGATCAAGATCACGAGCGTCACCTTCAAAGCGATCGCCACGCCATAGACCAGCGCCTCCAGCGTCAGGTCCCCCTGCCCGAAGGGCCCGAGGTCGCCGAGCCGCGCAAACACTGTCAGCCCCTGCCTGGAGACGAGCACGTTGACCACCACGATCGGCAGGCCGACCACCAGCGCCAAGCGCAGCGTGCCGAGCACGGCTCGCCCCACGCCCGCCGCAAACGCCGCGATCAGCGTGGCGGCGCCGATCGCCGCGAGCATCAGCGGGTGATCGATCAGCACCACCGCGATCGTGAGGCTGAGCGCCCAACATGCGCCTGCGCTCGCGCGCGCAGCGTGAAGTGGGCTCGCGGACGGGCGGTATGAGAGCGCGCCCGCCATCGCCTCAGCCGCCTTCGTCGGGCAGGGAGATCACGTCGCCGGCCGATCCCGACGGCGTGATCGCAATCGCGAAGTGCCCGTCGAGCGAGGCCGAGTCGAACGCCGCCGCCGCGCGCGCCACACCGGCGGCGTCGGTGCCAGTGACCACCCATACCGGCGAGGAGCCCTGGTAGCGCGTCGCCGCGATCATGCCCGCGCCGGCGCCGAGCTTGCGGGTCACGACGCCATCCTTGCCCAGCAGGCCGAGTTCCTTGCCGCCGTCGAGGATCCGCACGTAGACCCCACCGGCGGACGGACCTTTGGCGATCGTCTGTCCGGCAGCGGTGCGCGCGATCTGCGGCCAGGCGCCGACGATCACTTTCAGACTGTCTTCTTCGGAGGCTTCGCCGACCGTGCCGAGCGCGGCGAAGCCGGCGATGATCCCCAGCGAGGTGAATCGGTGAGAGACCGCGTGGCAGGCGCTCGACTGCTGCTGCACGCATTCGAGGATGACCGGCAGGCGCTTGCCGTCGAGGCCGTTCAGGAACGGCTCGGGGAAGGAGCCGACGACCGCGGGGACGTCCTGCGACTGGCTCCAGTCGTGCAGGTCCCACCAGATGTGGTCGCCGGAGTGGACTTCGGTCTCCGCCGCGCCCTTTTCGGCCTCCTCCCCATTGACGTAATAGAACCAGTCGAGCGGCTTGCCGTATTCGTGGCCCTCGGCGTGAGAGTCGATGCTCGACACGAAGCCGCCGCCGTATTCGGTTCCCACTTTCGCATTGCGCATCAGCAGGCTCATCGCCGTCTCGGCGCCGCCGACCTTGGGCTCGGAGAACGAGAGCACGGTCTTCGCGCCGAAGTCCTCAGTCACCACCATCTTGACCCCGGACGGCGCCGTGCCGGGGCCAAGGCCGCAGCCGCCAAGCACTGCCGCCGCGAGGAATCCCGCGGCGGCAGCGATCAGTGGACGCGGCAACACGATCCTCCTCAGCGAGGCCTGAGCGCCTCGGCGCTGAGCGAGCCGCCTTTCGCCTTCGGCGCCTTCGGGCAGGATTTGCCGTAGCAGGCGGGCTTGAACAGCACCGTCTGGCCGCTCTTGGGCGCAACCGCGCAGACGCCCGCGCTCGCTTCCTTGCCGCCGATCCAGAAGCTCCAGTACCAGTTGGCCGCCGCTTTGGACTCGAACGGCAGGCTCAACCCCGCGATCTTGGTGACCTCGTAGTCGGAGTATTCGGCGTCCCAGCTTCCGCCCCAGGCGCCTTTGGTCGCAAGTTGCAGCGCGCCCACAGCGCTGATCCCGGTGCAGGAGCCTCCGAACTTCGCTACGGGCTTGGAGGTGAGCGTGACGGTGCGCTTGAGCAGGACCTTGGAGGCCGGCGGCTTGCCGAGCACTTCGACGGTGACCTTCGTCGATTTGGCTTTCGCTGCGAATGCGGCGGGCACCACCAGCGCGCCGGCGCCGCCGAGTGTCAGAGACGTGAGCGCCGCGGCGAGCGCCGGACGACAGGAAATGCGACTGATTGGCATGAGCCACCCCTTTCCACGAGGGCTTGTGGGCTTGTGGTCGGCGGCAGGTTTCCTGGCTCCCGGGACCACCTCCCGCGCCTTCCCGATCGGCAATCAGCCGGTCAGTGGCTTGCGCATGCGCGCATCGCGGTCGGCATCCCCGGTCACAGTGGCGGGTCCGCGCCGGACTCTCACCGGCTTCCCTACGCCACCGACCGTATGAACGCCGGAGATCCTACTCGCCCGCGGGCAGGATCGCCGCCAGATCGGCCTGCGGATCTGCCAGCGTGGCCTGATCGGAGGCCGAAAGCGGCTCCCCGGCGACGATCATCCGGCTCGCGTGCTCGAGATCGTCGGGGCGCCCGACCGTCAGCGCCGCCTTCACTTTGCCGTCGCCATCGAGGTAGAAGCGCGTGAACTTCCCCTGCTCGTGGGTGCCGCGCAGGATCTCCTTCTCCCACGTCCGCGCAGGCCCGACGTATTCGAGCTCGGCCCAGTCGCCGAGCACCGAGAAGAAGTAGGGGACGACTTCGTGCGGCACGTCCTGCCCGAGCATGTTCCGCGCCACGGTCGCGCCGTGGTTGAAGGCCACGTCCCAGTGCTCGATCCGGATCGGTTCGCGGTGAACGACCGACTCGTACTGGCAGATGTCGCCGGCGGCGAACACCTCGCCGGCCGAGCTGGCAAGGCGCGAGTCGCAGCGCACGCCGCCGCTCTCCCCGATCTCGATGCCCGCCGCCCGCGCCAGCTGGACGTCGGGGATCACACCCGCGCCGATCACGACGCTCTGCGCCGGCAGCTCGAGCCCGTTCTCGGTGAGCACCTTCGCGACCCGCCCGTCGCCCTCAAAGCGCGCAAGCCCGTCCTGGCCGTGGATCGTGACGCCGTGGCCCTCCAGCAGCTCGCGAAAATAGCGGCCCGCGGCGGGCCCGAATCCGCGTTCCAGCGGCTCGCGCTCCTGCATCACGACCGTGGCGCGGTGGCCCATCATCGCCAGCGACGCGGCGACCTCGCAGCCGATGTAGGAGCCGCCGATGATCACGACGTGCTCGGCGTCGGCGACCGAGCGCCTGATCGCCTCGGAGTTGCCGAGCGTGCGCAGGTAGTGGATCTCCTCCAGATCGCAACCCTCGACGTTCAGCCGCCGCACGTTTGCGCCGGTTGCCAGCAGCGCCTTGCCGTACTGAAGCTCCCGCTTGTCGGAGAGCGTGACCGTGCGCTCGACGGGGTCGAGCTTGAGCGCGCTCGTGCGCGTTAGCACCTCGATCCCCTGCTGCTCGTAGTAGCCGGGCTCATCGACGTAGGCATCCTGGCGCTCCTCGATGCCGCGCAGGAAGCCCTTGGAGCAGTCGGGGCGGTTGTACGGCGGGTCCGGCTCGCGGCCGACGATCGTCACGCGCCCGCTCGCTCCCTCCTCGCGCAGCGTGCGCGCGCACTTCGCGGAGGCGAGCCCTCCACCGATCAGCAGGTAGTCGACCCTCTCGATCCCCATCAGCGCAATCTAGGGGATCGCCGACCGGCCTGCGGGGCGGGCGCTCTCACAGCCCCGGCGGGTGTCGCACCGACCAGTGCGCCCACGTCGGGATGTAGGGCAGCAGCCGCCAGCGCGGCCCTTCCTGAGAGCGATTGGGGCCTTCGTCGGTGTCGCCGCCGACGGTGTCGAGGCGCAGGCCCGCAATCGTCACGAAAACATGGGGCGTCGGCAGATCGGTGGCGTAGATGCTCACCCACCGCCCCGGCCCGGGCGCGCCCCAATGCACGTAGTCCTGCGCAAGCGGGTTCTCGCGCACGATTTCGGCCAGCGGACGCACGCCCGCGCGGTAGAGGACGTAGTTGACGCTGCTCGAGCAGTCCTCGCTGCTTGCGCCCAGCGGATCGGGATGGCCGGCGGGCCCGTAGGGCAGATCCTGCAGCTCGTTGCCGGCAACGATCATCGCCTGCACAGCCGCGGGCGCGCCTTCGGGGATCAGCGCGACGTGGCCATCGCCGCGCAGCAGCTTGGCCTGATCTCCCGGCACGTAGAGCACGGGCGTCGAGCTGGCCGACGGGGAGATCGCCCGTCCGCCAGAGAGGCCGGCCTGCATCAAGCTCGCCGGCGCCGGGCGCGCCGCGCCGCGATACCGCGCCGCCCAGGCTTCCACCTCATCGACGTACCACCAGGCGTGGTTGTAGGCATAGATCGCCCTGCGGTAGTCGGCAGGCGCGCCGGAGGCGCGCAGATAGTTGGCGGCCGCATAGATCGCATCGGCGGGATTCCAGCGATCGGGGCGGCCTTCGCCGTTTACGTCCACTCCGTAGGTCGCCCAGGTGGAGGCCAGGAACTGCATCGGACCGCCGGCCCCGGCCGAGTTCTCGACACCCTCCTGCGTGCACGACGGACTCGGGTCGCGCCCGTGATCGCACTCCACCCTGCCGATCCCGGCGAGGATCGCCCAATCGAGCCCGTATCGCCTGGCGGCGGCGATGTAGAGACGCAGATACAGCGCCGGGATTTCAGCCCGCGCAAGCGCCGAGACCCCGTCCTGCGGCGCCGCCGCAGAGGCGCCCGATCCGCCCCCGCCCACGAGCGCGATCGCGGCCCCGCCGAGCACGAGCAGGCTGAGCACGGCGGCGCTGCCGAGCACGGCCGCCGCGAGCGCCGCGCGCCTGCCGAGAGCCGACTGTCCCGGTCGCGTCATGGCTCCTTCCTCCAGCTCCATCCGAGCTGCCGCCGGCGCCCCTGCGCGACCTCGAAGGCGTCGCGCATCACGGGGTCGCGCAGCTCCTTGCGCGTGGCCAGCTCCCGGTCCACTTGCGCGCGCGTGGACCGCGCGGCGCCGGCGCTCGCGGCACCGGCACTGCCTCTCGCGCCCGTGTCCCGAGCGTTGGGCTCACCATCTCTGGGCGCCCTGGCCTCGCCGCGTGAGCCGCCCGGCGCCCGCGCAACGTCACCGCGGGTGGCGCCGCGAGCCGGCTGACTGCTCGCGGGCTTGGCAGCCCGGCGCGCGGAGGGCACTGCTGTGGCCTCGGAATTCGCGACCTGGCCGGCGCAACCTCTGAGCTGCTCCTCGACACGCTCTCGACGGATGCGCAGGCTCGCGGCACGCCGCGTCTCTCCGTTCGCCACCGCCTCCTCGTGCGCCGCGCGCAGCCTCGAAGAACGCTCCTGGAGCGTCTCCGGCGCCGGTTGAGAGGACTCTGCCGAAGCCCGCTCCTGCACCGGCCGCTCCGCACGCCCGCCGCGGCCACCGAGGCTCGCGCCGTTCGAAGCTCCAGGGTGCCGCTCGCCACCATTTCCGCTCGTCGGTGCTCGCTTGGCGCGGCGAAGCTCCCCCAGCGAGTCCACAGCGCCCCCCGCTTGCGAGCCGGGCCGCTGCTGCGGCGGGCGCTCCTCGCGTCGCAAGAGCTTGGAAGAGGTCCGCCGCCACACGCTTTTGGCTGCCTTGAGGCCGTAGGCGACCACGGCGTCTTCCCCGATTCGGGCAAGTCGCGTCTGCCGCGCGCCCTGCATCCCGCCACCGCGCGCGGCGCTTTCCAGCAGCATGTGGCGCCGCAGGAACACGCCCCACCACAGCGCCCCGCTCAGCAGCCACTGCACCAGCCAGCCAAGCCCTTCCAGCGCAAGGACGATCCGCATCGTTGCGAGCAGCGCAGCCAGCAGCGCCGACCACAGCAGCTTCGCGCTGACGGTCCCAAGCAGATGCGCCGCCCACTTCTGAAACGCCGCCCGCCCGGCTTCGCCGAGCGTCGGGGCGAGCGCCGCCACGGGCGCGAGCAGCAGAAACAGCACGCTGAGGATCGCGGCCTCGATCAGTCGCACCGCGATGAAGCCGACCAGCAGCAGCATCCCGAGCAAGCTGAGTGCGATCATCAGCACTGCCCCAATCCGCGGCAGGGTCCCCGAGTTGGCGCGGAACTCGGCCTCGGCGGCTGTGGGCCCGCGACATTCAGTGGCGTCTTTGCCGCCGCCGCAGAGCACGTAGAACAGCGATGTCGATTCTTTGATCGAGTTCCTGACCGGACCGTTCGCCGGCAGCGCCAGGAAGATCTGACCGTTGGTGCGCGCCGAGCGCAGCAGCTGCGCCCTGTGCGCGAGCACTTCCGCGTTCACCCGGCTTTGAGACCCTGAGCGCGCCTGCCCTTCGATCCTCGACGCGATCCTGGCCGCCGCCTTCTCCAGGCGAGGATCGAGCCGTGCCGGCTGATCGCACCAGCCCACGTCCCCGAACTCCAGCAAGCACCAGGGCGCTTCGATGCTCGCCGCGTAAAGTTCGTGCATGCTCTCGGCAAGCGCGCCATAAGGGCGCGCGGTGTTGCCCTGCACCACGGCCCCAAACGTTCCGACGCTCGCGGTGTCGGACAAGTGCGAGAGGCCTCCGATCGTGCCCTCCGGGTCGGCGATCACGAGCATCGCCGCCGCGATCATCGCGAGCATGCTCATCGCCTCGCCGAGCGTCTGGGCGACGCGCCGCCGCACGAGCCCGTGGTAGGCGAGCAGCACGGCCGCCACCGCCAGGGTGCTCGCCAGCCACGGCCGCGTGAACTCCGCTTCGGCCGCGCGCAGCGCCGGCCCCAGCCCGCCCGCCAGCGGCCCCCGCAGCAGATCCAGCGAGTAGGCCCACTCCAGCGCGACCAGCAGCGCGTGCACGAGCCACACCAGCACCATCCAGGCCGGCCGCACGACGTAGTCTTGCAGCAGCGCATCGATGCTCACCCCGAGCGTCGTGTCGATGTTCGTGTCGAACGAGTAGTCCTCCGAGGGGGCACTCGCGGCCACGAACCCGGAGGTCTTGCAATCCTCGGCAGCCGTACTCGAAAGTTCGCCGGCGGCCAGACGGCAAAAGGGGCTGGAGAGCCCGTTGCGCAGGAGCGGGTCCTCGCTGGCGGCGGCCGATTCCGGTTCCGTTTCTTCAGCCGAACCCGCGCCCTGCGGCGTCGCGTAGGCGGAGGCGCCGGAGACCAGCGGCGGTCTGCTCGGGGCGTGCGCACCAGCTTCCGGCGAACGCCGAGCTTCACGCGCCTCGCTCCGGGCCAGCGCCAGGGACGGCGCGAGCGCAACGCCGCAGGCGAGCGCGCCACAGAGCGCAAGCGCAAGCTGTGCCGCGCGAGCGCTCAACCCGGCTGCGGCGTCGTGGAGAACGCGCGCAGCAGCGAGGGCAGCACCAGCTCCACCTGGATCGCCTCCACCCGGCCGCGGTGATCGCGAAACAGGCAGCGGCCGGCGTCGAAGCTCAGCAGCGCGCTGCGCGCGCGCATGTCCTCCGGGTCCAGCCCGAGCAGCGCCAGCGCCTTCGCCGCCTCGGCTTCGGAGCGCACGCCGAAGGCGAACGTCGCGCCCACGAGGCTCTCCAGCGAGGAGCGCTCCCCGAGCAACGTGTCGCTGACCATCTGCGTGGAGATGATCGGAACGGCAAGCTCCGAGCGGCCCATGCGCTGCAGCGAGACCAGCAGGCTGCGGCCGACTGGATCGCCGAGCAGTCTCCAGCCCTCGTCGAAACTGAAGATCTTCAGGCGGTCGCGCTCCAGCGCCATCAGGTGCATCGCGAACATCGCGATCAGCCGCACGATCTGCTGGCCCACCCGCTCGGACTGGGAGTGCTCCGAGCGCGGCGTGCCCGCGTCCGGGCCGGGCAGGTCGCGGATCGGCAGGTAGGTGACCTGGGCCGTGCCGGCAGCCGGCAGCCGCACCGCCGGGTCGGCGAACGCGAGCTGCGTGAGCCCCGAGCGCGAGTAGACCTCGAGCGTCTTTCCCACCTGAGCATCGACCTCGTCGCCCTGCTGCAGCGCGCGCACCACCTCGGTGCAGGTCGGCGCTCGCGAGCCGCGCATCACGGCGTCGACCGCTCGCAGCACCGCCGTCTCCCACGCCGGCTCGGCCCTGGCCGGCAGCAGGTCGCGCAGGAACGAGACCGCCGCGTCGTGGCGCAGATGCTCGGGCGCGACCCGCAGCGGGTCGAGCATCCCGCGCAGGCCCTTATCCGGCCGCAGAGTCAGGCACTCGGCGTGCGGCGCGACCTCCTCCAGCAGGTGAAAGCGATGGTCGCCCTTGGGGTCGCAATCGATCACGCGCGCGCCCAGCAGGAACGCCTCGTACTTGAGCTTCTGGTCGAGCGTGGTCTTGCCCGACCCGAGCGCGCCGAGGCTGAGGATCGTCGCGTTGCGATCGCTGTCGGAGCCCTCGCGCAGGTTGAATCTCAGCGGGCGCGCCGACCCGGTCAGCGTGCGACCGAGGTGAAAGCCGCTCCTGGAGCCGGCGCGGTGCGCCGCGGTCGGCATCATCGCCGCGACCTGCTCGGGGGTGAGCGTGTCCTCGTAGCCGAGCACCCGCGTGCGCTGCCCCGGCAGGTGCTGGAAGAGCAGCTGCATCTGCTCGCCGATCGGCCGGTGCAGGCGGATCTCGCCATAGGCCCGACGGCAGGCCTCCACCCTCTCCTCCAGCTCCTGCTCGTTGGCAGCGCCGACCGCAATCGCAAGGCTCGCCCGCAGCAGCGGCGGCCGGCTGGATGCCTGCAAGTAGGAGAGCAGCTCCCTGGCCTGCTCGCTGCGCTGGAAGCCGAGGACGGAGACCCCCTGGTCCCCGTCGGCCTCCGCGCGCGCGATCTGGTCGGCGTCCTGGATGCGCCGGCGCGCGATCCGCAGCGCGAGCGAGTTGGGCAGAAAGCGGGCGTTGAGGCACAGGTCGACGTCGAAGCCGAGGCTCTCGACTGGCGCGAACATCAGCTCCGCGCCTGCGCCGGGGAAGCTCACGCTCTCCGGCAGCGCGCCGAGGACAAGGTGCGCCTGCCAGCTCTCCCCCAGCTCCGACTCGACCCGCAGGCAGCGGCCGCGGCGCTCCACCACGCAGTTCATCCAGCGCAGCACATCGGCCTCAAGCGGCGCGAGCACCGCCCTGCCGTTGCGCTCGAAGGCGAGCGCCCGCGGCTCGTGCAGACCCTCGACCTCGGGCTCGCCGAGGCCGCGGCAGAAGGCGCGCCGCACGAGCCACTGCACTCCACGCCCCGCGCCGGGCGCACGGGCAGATATGAGGCGAGCCGATCGTGGACGCGATCCACGCTCACCCGCGTGCGCTCGAGCTCCTGCGCGCTGAGCAGCCGCCGCCGGCCGGAGGAGAGCGCCGCCCGCAGGCTCGCCGCCCAGTCGCGCGGGCGGGCCTCGGCGAGGCTCGAGAGGGAGCTGGCTATGTCCCGCTCCGGCGCGCGCAGGCTTACGAACAGGAACAGCTGTGGCCGGCTGGCACGCGCCTGCGCGAGCATCTGCCCTTCGGCATCCCTGTAGGCGCGCAGGCGAGTGGCGGCGGACTGCACCCGCCTGCGGCCGGCGCCCGGACCTGCCGGCTCGGCGCACGGCACTGCGCGGTTGACCCGCACAAGCTGCACGTCGGCCTCGAGCGCCTCAATCGCCGCCAGCAGGTCGAGCATCCGCGCGCGCTTGCGCTCCTCCGAGAGCCACGAATAGGACGAGGTCCCGATCGCAAAGGCGGCCCAGGCGTCGTCGGGGCCCTCGCCGTAGACGCAGTTGCCGTAGACGAACCAGATCGGCGGCCGGCTTGCCCTCATCGCACGTGCAGCCGCGCGCCGGGAGCGAGCTCGATCAGCTGGGGCCGCGCCAGCCGACGGCCGGGCAGCCCGCGCAGCAGCAACTGGGGCCGTCCGGCCATCCACGCAAGCGCCCCGCCGGAAAGCTCGCAGCGCTCGTGGGCGACCGCGACCAGCACCGCTCCCGGCCCCACGTAGGCGGCCCTGCGCATGCGCGCATCGGAGCCGTCTGGAAGCAGCAGCAGCGGTTCCGGGCACCAGAATCCGCGCGGGCACGGGCAGGCCGCAGCCGAGGACCTCGCGCGGCGCCGCCGCGTGCGCGAGCATCGAGAGCGCGGCGATGTGGAAGGGCCGGCCGTCGATGCGAAGCATCGCAAGCACCGCCGCGAGGCCCCCGGGCAGCGCGATCTCGCGCATGTACCAGGGGATCGCGCCGGCGATCAGATCGACGCCCGGAGCGGCGCAGATCAGCGCGCACAGCGCTGCGGCGGCAAGGAAGTAGACGACGCCACGCACAGGCACGCCGGCCGGGTTCAGACGCAGCTTGTCGACTCTGTAGATGCGCCGCTCGAGGTCGAAGACGGCGCGGTAGGAGCGAATCTCCATCGCCTATGAGCCGACGAGCGCATTGACCGTGTCGCGCAGCAGGCTCTCCCCCGCCGGCGTGGCGAGCAGCACGCACAACAATCCGACCGCGAACACGACCGCCGCCTCGCGGAAGTCGCGCCTGAAGGCGAGCACGATCGCCGCCACCGCGAGGCCGAGGCCGATCAGGCTCATCGCCACCTTACGGCCCGTTTCGCCGGCCTTGGTCGCCGCCGCTTCCAGCGAGGTCCCTTCCGTCGCCGCGGCCAGCACAACCGCAGACCCTCGCGCGGGCCTGCTTGCCGCGAGCGCGTCGGGCGCAGCGGCAGCGGGAACGCTGCCAAGCGCGCACGCGGCGGCCAGCACGATGGCGGCCAATCGCAGACGGCGGCCGCGGACCGGGCGATCGGATCGGAGATGTGACATTGGTGGGCTCCCTTCGGTCGTTGTCTTTGAGGCGAGTGCGCGCATCCGGCTCACCCGCCGGCTTCCGCTTGAATGGCTGCGATCTCCCAGCGCCCGGCCGATTCACGGAGGGCGACTTCGTAGGCGAGCGTGTACCTGGCGCCGCCGGGGCCGGCTGCGGCGATCAGCGCAACGACGGCGTCGCGGCGGCCGAGCGCCCACGTCAGGCTCTGCAGCGCTTCCAGCGTCAGCCCCTGCGCCGGCGGGGAAACGTTTGCGCCCGGCGCCAGATCCGCGGCCAGATTGGACGGCGCCGGCGCGAGGTAGTTGCGCAGGGCCCGTGTGACGACGGTGCGAAGGCTTGCGTCCTGCACTTCGCCTCCGGCTTCAAGGGCCGGCTCGGCGCCGGTGGAGGCCGGCGGCCCGACGAACGCGGGATAGCCGGCGAGCGAGAGGCTGCCGCCCGGCGGCTGCAGGACCGGGACCGCCAGGTAAACGAGCCCCTGCGGCGCCGTCTGCACCGCGACCGTGCAGACATGCAGGTGCGGCTGCACTTCACGTTCGGCGACGACCTGCTCGAAGAGGACCTGCTCAGAGCCGCTAGGTGGAGGCTGCGTCCCGGCTTCGAGCGCCAACGCCGAGCCGGCGAACGGTTCCAGCGCCCGGCGGCGCGCTTCGGGGTCCTGCTGCTGCCAGCTCAGATACGCGCGCGCGAACCGCGAGGCGAACCCCTGCGCCTGCAGATCGGCGGAGGCGGTGCTCGCCGGCCGCCGATCGAGCGCGATCGGCCGCGGCGGCGCCACGGCAAAGCGGATGCTCGCGATCAGCCCGGCGGCGGCCGCCGCGTGCAGCAGCCGGCGAGGCAGCTCCTGCCAGAGCCGAATGCGCCACAGCGGCGTGGCGCTGACGGCGACGCTCGCCGGATGTCCCCCGCGCGCCGGCATCCGCTCACCGTTCAAAGCCGAACTCGACTTCCGCGGCCGCGCAGGCACAGCCCATGGACGGTGCGGGCGCGGCCCATTGCGTCTGCAGCTCGGGGGACTCGCCCGAGCCCGCCGGCAGGAGCCCCGCGGGGTCATGTCGAGGCCCGCCCTGCCGCGCATGCTCGACCCGCAGCGTGGACCTGGTCGCCTCCTGGCGCAGGAGCGCCTCGGTGGGCGAGACCGCCTCGGCGCGCTCAGCCGCCGCAGCGCGCTCGATCGCATCCGTACGCTCGATCGGCGCCGAGTCCTCCCCATGCGCGCCGCGCGGCCCGAGCGACGACGGGGCCGCAACGCGACGCCCGACTCCTGCACCCGCACCCGAGAGGACATGCAGAAGAGCGATGCCGACCGCAACAAGCACACATACCGCGACAGCGCAGAGCAGCACCCCGGCAAGCATCCGCCCCGGCGCAAAGCGCTCAGGCCGCCGGGAGGCGATGTGTGCCGGCCCGCGGTCCGCAGCCCTCGTGGCCTGCTCCGCGGCCGGTACCGGCTCGGCGTCAACCGGCTCGTCTCCGGAGACCGGAAGCCCGTGCTCGCCCAGCGCCTCCTCGGCGTCATAGACCTCGTAGACGGCACGCGGATGGCGGCGCGGCATCCTCACGCCGGCCATCCTGGGAGCGCCAGACACCTTCTTACTCCGGCGGCCGGGAGCGAGGACGCGCAGTGCGCCTGCCCCCAGCCGCCGTGTGCCGGATGGGATGCGCCGAGCGATCGCCGTGAAGGCCGACCGCCGGCGTCCCTTGGGACGCGCCTATGAGTGTGGGGAGCTATGGTCATAGGTGGGTCCCCCTTTAGATCCGACGCCGACCCGCAGAACGGGACACGCGCGGCGGCAAGCTCGCGGCCACGGCCGCCTCAGGCATCGCGACCGGCGAGCGCTCGCAGCCTCGCGCGCCCGCGCTGCAGCACCTTGCGGTACTTCTCCTGCGACCAACCGTGGCGCCGGCAGAACTCTGCGCAATCCATCTGCGAGCCCAGCACGAGCCTCTGATCCGGGGTCAGCTGCGGCAGCAGATCGCCCACGCTCTCCAGGTCCAGACGCAGCTCGACCCGCTCCTCGGTGCCGATCCGCCGGTCCTCGATCTGCTCCTCCTCGCCGCTGAAGAGCCCCTCTCCAAGCGCGTGCTCGAAACTGGCCTGGGCCAGGCTGCGCCCCTCCAGAGCCCGCCGCCTGTCCTGAATCCGCGAGACGAAGCGCTGCTCGAGCAGCCACGCGATGTGCGGCAGAGCCATGAGCGGCCCACCCTTGCGCGCATGCAAGACCAGCTCGAGCGAGGCCTGGCTGAAGCAGTCCTCGAGGTCCTCGAAGCGCAGGCGATGCCTGTACGTGTTCAGCAGCCTCGACTGATGCGCGCGCACGACAAGCGCCACGCGATCTGCAGGGTCCTCACCCGGGTGGGCACGCGCGATTCGAGTAGACACGCGAGCATGTCGTCAGCAACGCGTGCAACACCCCCCTCCAAAATGAACCTCGTAAAGGCCCTGCATCTGGAAGCCGTGGATCGCCTCCAGCGCGAACACGCGCCGCTCGCCTTCCCGATCGGCGTGCTCAAGAAGTACAGCGAAGACCAGGGCGGCCAGCTCGCCGCGCTGATCACCTACTACGGGTTCGTCTCGCTGTTCCCGCTGCTGCTGGTGTTCGTGACGATCCTCGGCTTCGTCCTGGAAGGCAACCCCAGCCTCCGGATGCAGATCGAAAACGGGACGCTCGGCAAGTTCCCGCTGCTCGGAGACTCCCTCAAACTGCACGCGCTCTCCGGCAGCGGCCTCGCGCTCGCGGCCGGCCTGCTGCTCACGCTGCTCGGCGGCCTGGCGATCACCAACGTCGCCCAGTTCGCACTCAACCGCATGTGGGGGGTGCCCTTCAGACGGCGCCCGGACTTCCTGATGAGCCGCCTGCGCGGCCTGCGGCTGCTGGCGATCCTCGGCCTGCTGACCGTGCTCTCGACGCTCGCCGGCGGGTTCGTCGGCGCAACCGAACACGGCAGCGTCAGCGCCTGGCAGCTGATCGCGGGCGTGGTGATCTCCCTGCTGGTCAACTGCCTCCTCTTCTTCGCAGCCTTCCGCATGCTGACCGCGGCGAAGATCTCCTGGCGCGACCACGCCCCGGGCATCGCAGTAGCGACCGTGCTGTTCACCGCACTGCAGTACTTCGGCGGCCTCTACGTCAGCCACGAGCTCAAGCACACGAGCCCGCTCTACGGCAGCTTCGCGCTGGTGCTCGGGCTGCTCGGCTGGCTCTATCTCTGCTCGCATGCGACGCTGATCGCGATCGAGGTCAACGTCGTGCGCACCCACCGGCTCTGGCCGCGAACGCTGTTCGGAGACCAGCTGCTGGAGAGCGACATGCGCGCGATCGGCTCGCACGCACAAGTCCAGGAGCGCGTGGACTCCGAGCGCGTCCACGTGCGCTTCGAGGATCAGGACAAGGCCCCTTGAAGATCGGCTCCGCCCGACGTATACTTACTTCACTTTCGTAAGCTCATATGGAGCCATTACCATGCCATCACCTTCATCGCAGACATCGCAGGAGCCGCAGAGCACGCAGGTGCTGCGGCTGATCCCGCTCGACGACACGGTCGTGATGCCGAGCATGGGCATCACGCTCACCGTCGACGTGGGAGACGACGAGCGCGTCGTGCTAGTGCCCCGCCACGAGGGCGAGTTCCTCGAGGTGGGCACGATCGCCGAGGTCTCAGACCGCGTGCGGCTGCCCGGCGGCGGCCGTGCCGTCGCGATCTCGGGCGTCTCGCGTGCCCTGATCGGCGCTGCCCAGACAGGCCCGGAGGGCGAGCTGCGCGTCGAGGTCACAGAGCAAGCCGACGGCACGCCGGTGGACCGCCGCACGCGCGAGCTTGAAAGGGAGTACCGCGCGATCGTCGAGGAGATCCTCGAGCTGCGCGGCGACGATGGCCGGATCGCGGCCTTCCTGCGCGCGATCGTCGAGCCCGGCGCGCTGGCCGACTCGGCCGGCTACTCCCCCAACCTCGGCTACGAGCAGAAGGTCGAGCTGCTTCGGACGCTCGACGTCACCGACCGGCTGGAGCTGGCGGTCAAGCTGCAGCGCGAGAGCCTGGCCGAGCTGCAGATCAGAAAGCGCATCCGCGAGGATGTGCAGGAGGGCGCCGATAAGCAGCAGCGCGACTACTTCCTGCGCAAGCAGATGGAGTCGATCCGCAAGGAGCTGGGCGAGGACGAGGGCTCGATCGTGGAGGAGTACCGCTCCAAGATCGAGGCCGCAGAGATGCCAGAGGCGGTCCAGGAGCAGGCGCTGAAGGAGCTCTCGCGCCTGGAGCGCACAGGCGAGCAGACCGGCGAGTCGAGCATGATCCGCACCTACCTGGACTGGCTGATCGCGGTGCCGTGGAGCAAGCGCTCCGATGAGAAGCTGGACCCGGTCGCCGCGCGCGAGGTGCTGGATGCCGACCACGCCGGCCTGGAGGACGTCAAGGACCGCGTGACCGAGTATCTGGCCGTGCGCAAGCTGCGCCAGGACCGCGGGATCGAGGCCGACCCCAAGTCGGGGGCGATCCTCACCCTGATCGGCCCTCCCGGCACCGGAAAGACCTCGATCGGCGAGTCGATCGCCAGGGCAACCGGGCGCGAGTTCGTGCGGATGTCGCTGGGCGGCGTTCGCGACGAGGCCGAGATCAGAGGCCACCGGCGCACCTACATCGGCGCGCTGCCTGGCCGTCTGGTCAGGGCGCTGCGCGACGCCGGCACGATGAACCCGGTGATCCTGCTGGACGAGGTCGACAAGGTCGGCGCGGACTGGAGGGGCGATCCCTCCGCAGCGCTGCTGGAGGTGCTCGACCCGGCCCAGAACCACTCCTTCAGGGACCACTACCTGGATGTGGAGCTGGACCTGTCCCAGGTGATGTTCATCGCCACGGCGAACGTCGCGGACACGATCCCCGGCCCGCTGCTGGACAGGATGGAGGTGATCCGCTTCGACGGCTACACCTCCGAGGAGAAGCTCGCGATCGCGAAGGGCTACCTGTGGCCGCGTCAGCGCGACCGCAACGGCCTGCGGCAGGACGAGGTCGAGCGTCTCCGACGAGTTGCTGCGGACGGTGATCTCCGAGTACACCCGCGAGGCCGGCGTGCGCAACCTCGAGCGCGAGCTCGGCACGCTGCTGCGCAAGACCGCGACAAAGGTCGCCTCGGGCGCGGTGGAGCCGCCGATCGAGATCGACCTCGATCAGGTCAGGGACGCCCTTGGAAGGCAGAAGTTCTTCCAGGAGTCGGCGATCAGGACCGCGGTGCCAGGGGTGGCGACCGGGCTTGCCGTCACGGGCGCGGGCGGAGACGTCCTGTTCGTGGAGGCCAGCTCGATGAAGCGCGCCGGCGGCGGTCGGCTGGTGCTGACCGGCCAGCTCGGCGACGTGATGAAGGAGTCGGCGCAGATCGCGCTCTCCTACGTCCGCGGCCACGCCGAGGAGCTCGGCATCGAGGAGAGCGCCTTCGAGGACCACGAGTTCCATGTGCACGTGCCCGCGGGCGCGATCCCCAAGGACGGCCCCTCGGCCGGCGTGACGATGGTCACGGCGCTTGCGTCGTTGCTGACGGGACGACCGGTGAAGCACACCGTGGGCATGACCGGCGAGGTCACGCTGCAGGGCCGGGTGCTGCCGATCGGCGGGCTCAAGCAGAAGGTGCTGGCCGCGCACGCGGCGGGGCTGACCGACGTGATCCTGCCCGAGCGCAACAGGGGCGACCTGGATGAGATCCCCGACGAGGTCGCAGAGCAGATGAAGTTCCACCCGGTGATGAGCATCCAGGAAGTGCTGGAAAAGGCGCTGGAGCCCTCGCCGACCGCCGCGCGGCTCTCCCAATGACGAGATCCCGCGCCACCACTGGCGATGGCCGCGCGCAGCCCCCGCAGGTGCACGCCCGTTCCGTTGGAGGTCCGCCAGGCGGCGGACCTCCTGGAGCGGCGCTGGCAGCTGCTCGATCATCTACGCCGCGCTCAGCGGCGCGATGCGCTTTTCCGAGTTCGCCGAGGCGATCGCGGGAATCTCGCCGCGGATGCTCTCTGAGCGATTGCGGGACCTCGAGGCGGCGGGGCTGATCGAGCGCACCGTGCTGCCGACCAGCCCGCCCGCGGTCGAGTACCGGCTGACGGCTCGCGGACGCCGGCTTGCGCCGATCGTCGAAGCGATGCGCGCCTACGCCGAAGGCCCGGTCGGCTGAGCCAGCGCGCCGGCGGACTCCGCGATCGCCTCGGCGCCGCCGCCCACAAGCGCTCCGCCCTCGCAGTCGGCGGCGTGCACGCGGCTCTTGACGTTGCGGATCCCGACCGCGCCCGCGATCCCACCGGCGGCCACGAGCACGGCGGCGATCCCCATCGCCAGGTGAAACGCGCTCACCGAAGAGGCCCGCGCGGCGGACTCGATGCTCTGCGCTTCGGCCGCGGGAAGATTCGAGGTGTCCGGGACCCCGAGCGCCAGGCGCTGGGCCCGGGCCACCGTCGTGCGCCCGGCCGGGCTCAGGCTCGTGCCGGAGAGGTTGCTGCTCAGCGTCGAGGCGAAGGACGCCGAGACCGCGACGCCCAGGGCCGCGGTCGCGAGCAAGCCCGCGATGCGCGCAAGCGCGTTGTTGACCGCCGAGGCGATGCCCGCGTCAGATGAGTCCGCGCCGGCCAGCACCGCCGCCGTCAACGGCGCGACTGTGATCGCAAGCCCGAGCGAGAACACGAGCAACCCCGGCAGCAGTCCTTCGAGATAGTTGACAGAGGCGTCCACGCGCTGCAGCAACAACAGCCCCGCCGCCGCGATCAACGGCCCGGCGCCCATGAAAAGCCGCGGGCCATAGCGGTCGGCGAGCATGCCGAAGCGCCGTGAGCACAGGAACATCACGACCGTCACCGGCAGGGTCGCAAGGCCGCTCTGCAGCGGCGTGTAGCCGCCGACCTGCTGCATGAAGAGCGTGAGGAAGAAGAACAGCACCGCCAGGCCGCCGTACATCGCAAACGTCTCCGCGTTGCCGACCGAGAAGTTGCGCCGGGCAAAGAGACCAAGCGGCAGCATCGGATCGCGCGTGCGCCGCTCGCGCGCGAGGAACAGGCCAAGCAGCGCCAGCCCGCAGAGCAGCGGCGCCAGCACGCCGCGGGCTGCCCCAGCCGAGCTTCGGCTGCTCGATCAGCGCGAACACCGGGCCCGCCAGCCCGAGCGCGCAGAGCGCGGCGCCGGGCAGGTCGAGCTTGCGAGCGCCCACCCCGCGCTGCAGCCTGCGGCACGGCGACCAGGATCAGCGCTACGCAGATCACAACGAAGGGGATGTTGATCAGGAAGATCCAGCGCCAGGAGACCGTGTCCAGCAGCTCGCCGCCGACCAGCGGCCCCACCACCGTTGCGATGCCACTCCATGCGGTCCAGCTGCCGATCGCCGCCGAGCGCTCGGACTCCGAGAAGACGCCGACGATCACCGCGAGCGCGCTTGGCACCAGCAGCGCGCCCGCGACTCCCTGCAATGCGCGCGCGGCGATCAGCGCCTGTATCGAGGGCGAGAGCGCGCAGAGCAGCGAGGCCACGCCAAAGCCCCCCACGCCGATCGCGAAGATCCTGCGCTCGCCGTAGAGGTCGCCGAGCGAGCCGCCGATCAGGATCAGCGAGCCGAGCGTGAGCAGGTAGGCGTTGGCGACCCACTGCTGTGCGGCCAGGCCGCCGCCGAGATCGCGCTGAATGCTCGGCAGCGCCACGTTGACGACGGTGCTGTCGAGCAGCGCGATGCCGGAGGCCAGGATGCAGGCCACGAGGGTCAGGCGCTTGGTCGATCGTTCGCTCATGGCTCGCGCGCAGCGGCCGCCGGGACTCGGCCGCGGCGACTCTCCCACCTTCGCAGATGGTCTGCCGCGGCGATGCCCAAACGGTGGGGGACTTGCGTTCCCGCGCAATCCTGCTATTATCGATCAGGTTAGTGATGATTTAGGAGTCATACGCGCAGGCGTGGCTGACAGCCGCGGCTCGCAAAACACGGGCACCTTGTGTAGACAATGCGGATCGAGCGTCTGCCCGGCCCATCCTGAGGTGGCTCCTCGAAGCGTGCTCGGTAGATGGTGATGGCCTGAGAGGAAGCGGCGTCCTTGGAGCCGATCTGGCACGCTAACGTGCGGCCCAGCGGCGGCCGCTCGGCCGCACAGGCCGCGGCAAGGACCCAATGGCAGATCCAACGCATACCCCCGCCCAGCAGCGCGTGCTGCTCATCACCGGCGCCTCCAGCGGCATCGGGGAGGCGACCGCGCGGCGGCTCGCGCGCGTGCCGGACGCGGCGCTGGTGCTGGTGGCACGGCGCGAGGAGCGCCTGCAGGCGCTGGCGCAGGAGCTGGGCGCGCAACGCACCAGCTACGTGGCGGTGGATCTCGTGGAGCCGGATGCGCCGGCGCGCGTGCTCGAGCACCTGATAGAGCGCCACGGGCGCCTGGATCTGCTGGTCAACAACGCCGGGGCGGCGTGGCGCGCGCGCTTCGCCGACGGCGGCTACGAGAACGTGCGGCGCACGATGGCGATCAACTTCGACGCCCAGGTGCGCCTGACCGAGGCGCTGCTGGGCCTGCTGCGCACGAGCTCCCCGAGCGCGATCGTGAACGTGGCGTCCACCGCCGGGCGCGTGGCGCGCGCGGGCAGCGGCGCCTACAGCGCCTCGAAGTTCGCGCTAGCCGGCTGGTCGGATGCGCTGTGGGCGGAGGAGCACGGCAACGGCGTCCACGTCGGGCTGGTGCTCCCCGGCTTCATCTCCACCGAGGGCTTCCCGCAGGCGGAGCTGACAGCAAAGCCGTGGACGCGCTGGGCGGTGTCCACGCCGGAGGCCGCCGCCGAGGCGATCTACCAGGCCGGCATCGAGCGGCCGGGCGGAACGCTACGTGCCGCGGCCCTACGGGCTGGCTGCCGCCATGCGCGTGCTGGCACCGGCGCTCGTGCGCCGCGTGCTGGGCGGCGGCGCCGCACAGGTGATGACCACCACCACCGCCGCCGATCTCGCCGAGCGCGCCGGCGGCGAGGACAACGAGCCGGCGCTCTAGGGCGAGAGCACCCCGAGCGAGCTAGATTCCGGCTCGATGGCCAGAGAGATCCAGATCCGCGAGCAGACGATCAGGCTGGGACAGCTGCTGAAGCTGGCCGGCGTGGTCGACAGCGGCAGCGAGGCCAAGGCGCTCCTTGCGAACGTGCCGGTGGCGGTCAACGGAGAGCCCGAGACGCGCCGCGGGCGCCGGCTGCACGACGGCGACAGGGTGCAGGTCGCGAATCGAGGAGTTGGTGGTGCGGGGCGCCGCGTAAGGAGCGCTCCAGGTGGTCGCGTCTCAATCGCCGGCCTCTCGCCGCCGCCTGCGCAGCCGCGCGAGCATCAGCGCGATGCCGACTCCGGCGAGCACGAGCACCGCGATCACGCCGAGCATCCCGACGCCGGCGCCCGCGATCAGCGCGATGAGCACGACCGCAAGCGCAATCGCCACGTCCGCGACCAGCAGTCGTCGATTGCGTGCACGCGCCGCCGCCTGGCGGCGAGCGAGGATCGAGGGCGAGGTCGCGACCCCGTCGAGCGGCATACCACGGCGCCGCCCAGTCGGCCGGTCGGCGGACCCTGCCTCACGATCGCCCGGATCCCAATGGCTCACAGCGAAAGCCTTCTGAAGATCGGCCGCGGGATCAGGCGCAGAACGAGCATTGCCCAGCGCATAGCCGGCGGCGCCCACACCGTCTGGGCGCCGCGTTCCAGGCCCGCGAGGGTCGCGCGTGCGACATCGCCGGGGTCGCACGCCAGCGGCGGTTGCGCCCGGCCGCGTGTCATGCGCGTGCGCACGAACCCCGGCCGCACGACCATCACATGGACACCTTGCGGCCGCAGCGCGTCGGCGAGCGCCTGCGCGAGCGAGTCGAGTCCTGCCTTCGAGGCGCCGTAGAGCGCGTTGGCACGGCGTGGCCGCTCGGCTGCGACCGAGGAGAGCACGATCACAGTGCCGCCGCGCTGCTCGCGCATGCGAGTGGCCAGCCTCATCAACAGTGAGGCCGCGCCGGTGAAGTTCACCTGCAGCAGAGACAGCGCGGCCGGCATGTCCTCGGACAGGCCCTCGCGCTCGTCGGCCAGGACGCCGATGGCGAGAATCGCGACATCGACGCCACCCAACTCCGCAAAGGCGGCCTCCAACAAAGTCTCGTGTCCCTCGGGCTCGCTCGCGTCGAGGCCGCCCATGCTCGCTGCCGACCTGCAGCCGGCGCTGCGCAGCTTCTGCGCCGCGCGCGCGAGCGCCTCATGATCGCGGCCGAGCAGCACCACCTCCAGCGCGCTCTTGCGTGCCATCTCGTGGACGATCGCAAGTCCGATCTCGGAGGTGCCGCCCAGCAGCAGCACCCGTCGCCTCTGCGTGCTCATGCGGCCGTTCCGGGTGTGAGGCCCAGCCGGCGTGCCATATCCGAGCGCAGCGTGCTATCCGGGTCAACCTGCGCTCTGACCTCGATGAAGCGCGCGAGTTGCGGGTACATCGCATCCAGCATCCCGGCGCTCATCCGTGCGTCCTTTGCCAGGTAGACGCGCCCGCCGGCGCCCGCGACCAGCTCGTCTGCCTCCTCGAGCGCACGGCGCAGCCCGCGCGAGGCGGCGGGCATGTCGATCGCGAGCGTCCATCCCGGCGTGGGGAAGGACAGCATCCCGCCCGAGGGCGCCCCGAAGCGCTTTATCACCGCAAGGTAGATCGGCTGGCGCGCGCGCCGCAGGCGCCCGACGACCTCCAGCAAGCTCGCCGCATGCTGCTCGGGCACCGTGAACTGGTACTGCACGAGCCCTGCCCGGCCGTAGAGCCGGTTCCAGTCGCCGAGCGCGTCGAGCGGAAAGAAGTTCTCGCCCGCCGTTATCGGTCGCCGTCTCGCGGACACCGGAGCCCGGCGCCAGCGCAGCATGTTCAAGCCGCGCACGGTTGCCGGCCTGAGCAGCCCTCCGGGGCACCGCTGGGGCACCGTGAGCCGCGGGCGGCCCGGCAACTTGACGGCAGCGTCGCCGAGGTCTTGAGCGGGCTGCGCCCGCTCGTTTGAGCGCAGCACCACCGAGCGCCCGAACGCTGCCCCGCGGCTCAGGAGGTCAACCCATGCGATCGAGTACCGATACGCAGCGTCCTGGCGCATCACGGCAAGAGCCTGTTCGATGCTGCCAACGCGATCGACGTCCCCGTCGAGCAGAGGGCCACCGAGCGCAGTGGGCGCGAGCGCCGCCCCGACGATCACCCCGGTCAAGCCCATGCCTCCGAGTGTCGCGTGAAAGAGCTCCGACTCCGCCTCGCGCGAGATCTCGCGCATGACGCCATCTGGAGTGCACACCGTCATGCTCAGCACGTGATGGCCGAAGCTGCCGTCGCGGCGATGGTTCTTGCCGTGAATGTCGGCGGCGATCGCACCGCCGACGGTGATGTGCCGGGTGCCCGGAACAACTGGCAGCGTCAGCCGGCTGCCCGCAAGCACTCCCAGGACCTGGGACAGTATCGCGCCTGCGCCCACCCGCAGCAGCGGCCCCGGCAGCAGCTCGATCTGCGAGATCTCGGCCAGGTCGAGCACCAGCCCGCCGCCGTTTTGCGCGGCGTCTCCGTAGCTGCGGCCGGCTCCCCGCGCGATCAGCCCCCCACACCGTCCGGCGACCAGCACCGCCTCGCGGACCTGCTCGACGCTGTGCGGAGCGATCACGATCGCCTCGCTGTGGGTGGTGCGTCCCCAGCCATAGAGGCTACGCCGCCGGCCGCCGAGCGCCAACGTTCCGGCGGCGGCTCGGGCCGTCTGGATGTCCGCCGCCGGGCTCACCGCTTGCTCAGGTGCCGACATATACGGCACAGGCGAATACCCCCACCCACGCCCCGCTCATCGTGAGTAGAAACCGATCGTGCAGCAAGACTTCCTCCGGCGCCTCGCCCTGCCCCTCGTGCAGCAGCAGGCCGTAGCGCAGCAGCCAGAGCACGAAGGGTGCGACGGTGATCTCATACCAGGACAGGCCATCGCTGCCGCGCCCCTGGAACGCCCATAGACAGTAGGCGGCGGTTGTCACCGACGCGGCGATGATCATCACGAACCGCAGATAATCCTTCGAGTACGCGCTCAGCGTGGAGCGCGTCACTGCGTTAGTAGGCCCATCGTCGCCGAGCTCGGCGTACCGCTTGCCCGCCACCAGGAAAAGCGCACCGAAGGACGTCACCATCACAAACCAGCGTGAGACCGGGACGCCGGTCGCGGCGCCGCCCGCCAGCGCGCGCAGCACGAATCCCGCCGCCACGATCGCGATGTCCGCGACCGCGACGCGGCGCAGCCACAGCGAGTAGGAGGCGGTCAGTGCGAGATAGCCGACGCCGGTCACCCCGAGCAGCGGCCGGATCGCAAACGCGCTCCCAAGGCCGGCCAGCGCAAGCGCCGTGGCTGTGGCAAGCGCGAGGCGCACCGAGACTTCGCCGGCCGCAATCGGGCGTTCGCGGCGGCGTGGATGCAGCGCGTCCTCATGCCGGTCGTGCACGTCGTTGATCAGGTAGGTCGCGCTTGAGAGCATGCAGAAGCACACGAAGGCTCCAGCGAGCTCACCCGCGATGTGCGGCTGGGTCAGCACGCCGGCCGCGCCGGGCGCCGCGAGCACCAGCAGGTTCTTCACCCATTGCCTGGGTCTGCATGCCCGCACGAGCGCTCGCAGCCCACCATCTCCAGCCAAAGCACTCTGCACGCCGGAACGAGCGGCAAGCTCCTGGCCCAACTCGACAGATACCGGCTCGATCGCGGCCTCGCCGGCCGCCTCGATCGCATTCAAGAGCGCACTCACCTCCGTTCGCTTGCCGTGGACGAAGACCATCGCAGCAGAGCGATCTCACGGACACCTTTGCACCGCGTGAAAATGCTCTCACCCCACAGCGGCGAACATAAGCGAAGTCTCACATTCGCTGGCGCCCAGGCGCCCTCCCCCGCCGCTCCGTGAAAATGCTCTAATCCCGGCCTTCTATCGGCCGTATGCCACCCGTCCCTGGCCTACGATCGTCCCGCATGGAGTTGCAGACCCAGACGCCGCCCGCCGACGGTGGCGGCCGCCGCCGGCAGCGCGAGCCGCGCCATTCCTCCACCGGCACAGTGTGGGCACGGCTGCGCCGGATAGCACTGCTCGCTTGCCTGTTTGCGCTGGTGCCCGCGGCCATCTCCTATGCCGGCATGGCGCTTGAAACGTCCAACACCAGCCTCTCTGTCAGAAGCGTGGAGTGGCTGCGCAGCAACGGCGGTGCGGGGCTCGTGTCGAAAATCGAGAACATCTACTACTCGCTGACCGCGCCCAGCAAGGGCGGCCCGGGCCTGAAGGCGCTGCCACACGTCGGCGTTTCAGTAACACATACGCACACCGTTCACCACCCGTATCAGCCGCCAAGAGTCCAGCCGCTGGCCTCGCCCGCGCTTCCCGGCGAGGGCGTCTGGCACGCCACACGCCTGGGCGTCGCGTACCCGCCTGTACTCGTGACTACATTCAGGAGCGACCCAAGCGAATACCCGCGCCTGGTTGCCGGCCTCGCTTGGATCGACCCGCATCGCACCAGGATAACGCTCTATCCGGGGCGTGAACAGCCGTCGGTCGAACTGCCGAGCCGTGGTCCGATGGAGGTGCCCCGTGCGCTGCGCGGCGGGCTGCTTGCCACGTTCAACAGCGCCTTCAAGCTCGAAGACTCCAAAGGCGGCTTCGCCTACCACGGCCACACCTTTGCCCCGATGCAAAATGGCCAGGCGACGTTCGTCGAGCGCGAAGGCGGCAGTGTGAACATCGAATCCTGGAGCGCCGGCGCGAGCGCCCCCGCAGACGTGGTGTTCGCTCGCCAGAACCTGCCGCTGATCGTCACCGGCGGCAAGCCCAGCCCGCTGCTCAATGACAGCGCCGAATGGGGGGCAACGCTCGGAAATGCCGTTCAGGTTTGGCGCTCGGGGATAGGCATCGATCGCCGCGGCGATCTGATCTACGCCCAGGCCAACTATCAGACCGTCGGCAGCCTTGCCGGGATCCTGATCCACGCCGGCGCGATCCGCGCGATGGAGCTCGACATCAACTCCTACTGGGTGAGCTTCAACAGCTACGGCGCCCCGGGCGGCCGCGAGCCGACCAAGCTGCTGGCCGAAACCGAACGCCCCGCCATCCGCTACCTCGAACCCGACGACCGTGACTTCTTCGCCGTCTTTGAAAGGTGAGCACATGTTCGCGACCGCCAAGAACTGGGATGCGCACGTCGGCGATGCCGAGCTGATCGCGCGCGGCGCCGGGTTTTGCGCGCTGCGCGAGCGCATCGTCGAGCTCGCCGATCCAGACGCGAATGACACGGTGGTCGATGTCGGCGCCGGAACCGGCCTGCTGTCTCTGGTCTTCGCCGTGCGCGCCGCTCGCGTGTGGGCGATCGACAGCTCACCGGCGATGTGTGAATATCTGCACACCAAGGCCGCAAGCGCCGGGCTGAGCAACGTCGAGAGCGTGGTCGCGTCCGCTGTCAGCCTTCCCCTGATCGATGGCTTCGCCGACCTCGTGGTGTCCAACTACTGCTTCCACGAGCTGACCAACGCGGAAAAGCTTCGCGCGCTGGCGGAGGCACGGCGAGTCCTGAAGCCCGGCGGACGGATCGTGGTGGGCGACATGATGTTTTCGCTCAACCCGCTGCACACGCGCGATCGGCGCGTTGTCGGCAGCAAGCTGCGCGCGATCGCGCGTCGCGGCCTCCCCGGAGCATGGCGGCTGCTGAAGAACGCGGCGCGGCTGGCCGCCGGACGCTGGGAGTATCCGGCCAATGCCGTCTGGTGGCAGCAGGCGTTGCAGCAATCGGGCTTTCACGATGTCAGCGTCGAAACGCTGGCTCACGAGGGCGGAATCGCGATCGCGTCGGCGCCATTCCCTGGCGACGCCGATGCCGCGACCGTTCACGGCTCGGCGAGCAGCGAAGCCCTCCCCGGAACGCTGCCGAGCGAGACGAGCCTGCGCAGCGCACCCGACTCGTGCTTCAGATAGCCGTTGAGGAACGCGATGCTCACGCGCTCGACGATCGAGAGCTGCGGCTGCTGGTAGGAGTAGGGCGGCAGGTGTGCGGCGCCGATCAGGCTGAGCAGATACTTCGGCGGCCGAGCGACGGCGAAGAACGCGTTTGTCGCGCTTGGCAGGTTGACCGTGTCGGCGGTGCCCTGGGTGGCCAGCAGCGGCGGGCCTCCGGGGGGAAACGTAAAGCCACCGACGCCGGGGATCTCCGCGCCCGAGAGAATCACGGCAGCCTTGACGCGCGGGTCGCGGAACGTGGCGTTGTAAGCGACCGCCAGGGCGGTGTCACCGCCATCGGAGTGTCCCGAGACCGCGATTTGCGATGGGTTGACGAGCCCGGCGAGGAGTCCCGTGCTCGCTCTGGAGGCTGCGAGCATTTGCGAGATCACAAAGCTCATGTCGGCGGGCTGATTGATCAGGTCCGACTCGTTCGGTCCGCCCGGCGCATCGGCGTTCTCCAATGGGAACACGGGCGCGGCCACGACGTATCCGGCTCGAGCCCAGCTCTGCAGCAGGCGGGTATAGGACGCCGGCGTGAGATCAAAGCCGTGTCCGAAGACAACCAGCGGAAACGGGCCGTCGGCGCGAGCGGGCGCGGCGCCGGGCAGATCGACCCGACCGGGCGCCCCGAGCGCCGGATATCGCACATACGTGATCAGCGTGCGTGGCTCGGTCCTGCCGTCCGGAAGCTCGATCGTGCGACTGGTGTCGACCAGCCGCAGCACGCGCAAACCAACCGCGTAGGAGGTGGGGCGCGGCGCGGCGGGATGGCCGCGGGTGACATTGGCGCCATGACCGTGCGTTTGACCTGCCCGCCGGTGCCGCCGCGGCGAGCTCCCGCCCGGCGCCAGCGCCACACCAAGCACAGCAGCCACGCCCGACAGCATCAGCAGCCCAAGCGCCAGCCGGCGTCGCATCACCCGTTTACGCCTTATCCGCTCGCGCTCAACCCGTCGGCGGGCCGCTCGCTCGTCCACAGGATCAGGCGCGCTCAGCACGATCCTCGAACGCTCTCGGCAACGCTCTCAGGCCTTGCATCTGCAGCCGTTCCATGCCACCAAGGATAAGAGTCTGGACAGACTCGAAGTCTGGCTGCAGTGGCGCACGCCGCTCCAGCATTCCAAATGACCTAGACCCCAGGCACTTCGCCCACGTACAGAAACCGCGGCCCCGCAGTTCCATTCCGACCCGGGACCTCCAAGGGCATGAGCCTCGCCGCCTCGATCCGCAGTGCGTGCATCTGCGCCATCGCTGAGCCGAGGGCGCCCGCCTGGCCGCTGAATGTCCGCTGCAGCTCGTTGATCAGCAGTGTGAACGTGCCGTCGAACTGATCGGAGATCCGCGCGACCTCCGATCCCTGTGGCAACGGGACCTTCGGCGGGTTCTTGATCATCGGCCACACGCCGGCGTCGTCGAGTCCGATCGCCGGGGGGCCCCATTTGTAGCCCGGCGGCACCGCCGGATCGCGGTCGAGGCTCTTGTGGCGGTGGATCTGCTCGAAGCGGTAGAAGTGCGCCAACTCATGGCTGGCGTCCGCCGGGCTCTGTCGCGTGCCCTCCCCCTGCTCGACGATCAGTTTGATCGCTTTGAGCGCGTCTTTGAGGTTGAGCACGGCATGCAGTTGGTGCTGGTCGATCCAGCCCGTCACCTGGCGTGAGACATCGCTGGTGAAGATGCCCTCGCCGAGTTTGACCATCAGCTCGCCAACGGCTTCGTAGAACTCGCCGATCGTGTGGTACTGGGCCTGGGCGAGAAGGCGGGTTTCGGGGAACCGCAGTCGGTCCTCGGGCTCCTCGATCGTCATGAACGTCTTGATGCTGGCCCGCGAGAGGCGAGCCAGAGGAACTATGAATTCCGGGCCCCCGGGCTCATCGCCGATGCCCATCGGCAGCGCGCTCGGATACCGCAGCACCGCCGCCGGGAGGTTCGGCGTGCCGCCGACGGCGTTGAGCATGTTGCAGGCCAGCGAGAGGTGCAGCATCTCCTCGATCACGACGCTGCGGATGATCGCGCCCGCGGCCGCGTTGGCACCGGGCTTGATGGAGAACAGCGCCGTCAGGTACGGCGGGATCGTCCCCATCTCCAGTTCGATCGCGTGGCGCAGCGCGGTCCGCAGATGTTTCACTGTTTCAAGCGGCTGGCGTGGCAGGTACAACATCTGAGCGCTCTCCTTCCGCCGGGCCCACGTGCCCGGCTACGGGGGACACTTCGCCTCCATCCACGACTTGAACCTCGCGATCTCCGCGCCGCCGAGGGCGGGCAGCGGCGGCGGCGGCATCTGTTCGCCCGGGCCCTTCCCGCTCAGGGCGCCATAGATGATCTGCGCGTTGGCCTTGACCGCGGCGTAGTCGGCAAGGTCAAATCGCCACAGCATGTTCTCGCGATATGGCTTGAGCATCGGCGCGATGTCGGCGGCGAACGATGAGCTCATGAGGGCCCCGGCAGGCAGTAGACGTTGAGGATCCCGCCGCTTTGGCCCGCGACGAGCGCGCCGGCGACCACGTAGTCGCCGGCGAGCGCGGGGCCCATGCAGTAGCCGTAGCCCCCGCTCATGCCGCCCGTCTGCGGCCCGAAGTGCTCGGTGTCGGCCCACAGCAGCTTCCCGTCCGTGGCCGAGAAGGCGTAGAGCGCGACCCGCGTGGTCGCCATGAAGACAACGTCGTTGGCGACCAGGGGGACGCTGATGCCGCTCTCGCCGCCCATCTTGTAGAGCGGGTTATCCTCCTGCGCCGCGATCGCGTATCGCTGCGGGTCGCCGTCGTCCAGCGGCCAGGCGTCCTCTAGCGAAGCCCAGTCCAGCGCCCGGATGAATGGGGTGCTTGCCGCGTCGATGCCGGGGCTGAGGTAGTGGTAGTTGTTGCCGCCGAGCCCGATGAACAGCTTGCCCTGAGCGCTGCAGACCGCAGCCGTGCTGTAGGTGCCCATGTAGTTCTCGCCTGAGACCTTGTTGGACTTCTCATTGGGCACGACGGGCGCCGGCATGGTCGGTTCGTCGGGCCCGTGGGGGTCGACGGTCGCGATCTGCGTGCCGTCCCGGTGCAGCGGCAGCAACTGGCGCACGCAGAGGATCTCGAACGTGCCGGCGTCGAAGACGACGTAGGCGCCGTTCTTGCAGCCGATCCCGACGAGCTTGCGTCCGTTGAGCTCGTAGAGCGTCGGCGAGCCGCCGATGTCCACGTCGGTGTCCGAGGGGCGATAGCTCGAGGAGGCGGGTATCTGCACACTGGTCACGAACTCGCCCGTGGAGCCCGTCAGGACGAGGACGCTGTTGGTGTACCCCGCCGTCGGCAGCGGCCCATCGGGATTGGGGTTGCCAGTGGCGCAATAGAGCTGGTCCAGGTCGGGGTCGTAGGCGATCGAGGACCAGACCGAGGCGCCCTTGATCGGCACCTTGCCGGGATACGTCGTAAACCCCTTCGGCGGCGGTGAGACGACGGTGTTCGACGGCAGCTCGTTCGGGCGGTTTGGCCGCTTCGCGTCGTACTGGCAGGTGCAGAAGATCCAGATCACATCGCCGGTTGCCGCGTCAAGGCAGTAGACGAACCCGTAGAGCGATTCGTTCTCCCCCTCGCCCATGCCTACGTACACGCGACCCTCGTGGAGCACCGGCGATGACCACCCGGCAGCCTTCGGCTCCTGCCCCGAGTCGTTGGTGACAGGCTGGTTATGTGCGAGGTCCGCGTGGCGCAGGTCGATCACCCACCGCAGCGACAGGTCCTCCTCGGAGAGGCAGTAGAGCTTGCCGTTGAAAGCGCTGAAGAGAACGCAGCCGTCAGCCACCGCGGGCGTGCACCCCATCCCGCAGAACCCGTGCGTGTCGCGTTCCTCGAGCGGGATCTCCCATGTGTAGCGAGCCACGATCTCACCGCTTCTGAGGTCGATCTTCAGCATCTGCCCCCCGATCTGCGTGGCGAGATCGAGCGTGTTCGCCAGTCCCACGTAGGCGTATGCGCCCACAACCGCGGGCGTCGAGAGGACCGAGCCCGGCACCTCGATGCAGTGCAGCAGTCGAAGGGCCGAAACGCTCTCAGCGGTGATGCGGGTGTCTCTCACCTCGCCGGTGTGGGCGAGGTCGCCGTGGAACATCCACCAGCCGGCTGACATCAGCCGGCAAGCGACAGGTAGACGGCAGCGAGCAGTCCGGCGCCAATCCACACGATCCGCCAACGGCTTCGCATGCTGCCCGCCAGACGCGCGCCGACGGCGAACCCGAGCAGCGCCAGCACGGCGCTCGCGAGCGCAGCCGGCGCCGGCGCCGTCGGCGAGAGCAGGTTGTCGAGCGACAGCGCGAGCGCGACCATCGCGACGACAGCCCAGAGCGAGCGTCGGCGACCCGAGGCCGCGAACATGCTCGCCACCACGACCACCGCGAGCACGTATGCGCCGTAGAGGGCGACCATGCCGGGCGCCACCACCACGTGCGTCCCGTCGAGCGTCGCGAGCAGCGACGCGAACCCGTCCGCCGCGCCGAGCAGCGCCGACGCCGCGACCCATTCCGATGCTCGCGGCAACAGCGGCGCCAGCGCGAGGCCGGCAACGAGGCTGTCGAGGCTCAGCGACCCGGCGTGGAGGAGGTGCATCTGCGGCTCCTATCCGATGCGCGTAAGCGTCCGCCTGTACGCCACAGCACCGCTCACGTACTCGTGCCGATACAACATTGCCATTCGCATAGGCTACTTGAAAACCGATGGTCCGGTCATTCCGTTGGCCATGACGATTCCTAAAGGAGCAACGGCCTGGTCCGCGACGATCAACTCGCCGCGCAGCCAGGCGACCTCTGACCCCCGACCTGGTGGGGCTTTCACGACGGTCAGTTGGGAGGATCAATCGCGGCGATGTCGCCCGCGGGCGGGCTCAGGCTCGGGGAGGTGCGGAGTGAGCGATCGTGATGTACCAGTAGCCACCCGCGAGGTTCAGCACCCCAACAATCAGGAAGAAGGCTGCCCATCCGTAGGCGGCGTAGGAGAGGCACACGACGCCCGCGCTGGCCGCGACAAAGCCACCGGCAATACGCGTGACCCCAAAGGCGCGGAGGTGGCGGTACTCCCACGGAATGATCAGGCGTTGCATGCCGGGTCGCGGGGGAAATGCCCACCACCCGCGAAGACCTTTGCGAGCGGCGTTGTCGTCGGCTGCGTACATCGGGGGCGTCCCGCTCATGCTCGCTTCAGGAACCTCAAATAGAACGCCGCGAACACCAGGACAATCCCGACGTTCACCATCAGGCGCTCCCAGAACCGATGCCTGAAGAACAAGACGTCCACGCCGACCACGACGGTTGCCAGCGCGAGCACGTAAAGCACGACGCCTGCCTGCCTTCCCATCGTTCCATCGTACTGCTCGAGGACCGCGTCGCGGCCACGGATGACGCCGCCGGTCGGCAGCGTGTCGGGCACTTCCCACACAACGTCATCGGCGAACAGCTCCCGACCCCTGGCAAATCGCCGCTCCTGAGAACTTCATAGGCCGCGCGTGCGACCGCTACGTTCTCGGCTGATGGCCTTATCTGGTGGCGATTGTCACTGGCGTGCCTGGGCTGATGCGCGCGGAGAGCCAGTCGATGCTGGCGGTGGCGAGGCGGATGCAGCCATGTGAGGCGGCTGTGCCAAGCGTTCCGCCGAGATCGTTGCGCCCGTGGATCGCTATTTGGCCTGGGCCACCGTCGAATTCCTGGAGCACGTTTGAGCGTGCGCTGAGCGCCAGCGCGAATGGGCCGCCGGGTTCGCCGGCCTGCATTTGCAGGCTCTCTTCGACGAAGAAGTTGCCGGTTGGCGTTGGCGTTGAGGGCTTGCCGACGACCGCCTGGAAGACTTTGACGAGACGACCGTCGTTGTATGCCTGCAGATGGCGGGCGGCGAGGTCAACGACGATTCTCCACGCTGTGACGGTGCCGCGGGTGCCCTTTTCCGCGATCCAGCCCGTCGCGCCGTTGGGGCGGCCTGGCAGAAGGACCAGCAACCACCGCTTGCCGCCGGTGGCGATTGCGCGCGAGATCACCGGCAGTGTCGTCGGCTCGCCTGTGATCGGCCGGCTGTCCGGCACCACCGCGACTCGCTGCGAGCCGGCGTGCGGTGCTCGGTGTGCGCTGTGCGTGCTCAGCAGCACCACCAGTTCCTGGGTTGCCTGCACCCGCCCGGCGGCAGCGCCAGAGACGCGTGCGGCGCTGCTTGCCGAGCCGGCCAGGAGCGCCAGCAGCGCCAGGCAGATCGTCGCGAGCCCAGACGCCGTGCGGCGCCTGGATCGCGATGGGGATGGAGCGCTCATCCGGTGAATGCGCCGTGACGGCCGTGCCGTGCGTACCGCGGATGCGGCTTGGCTTGCTTGTGCATGCGTCGCCGACGCCGGCGTGCGGCGGCTCTTCGTGCGGCCGCTTTTTTGGCGGCGGTCGATGTGCCCCGGCTCGCCGACCCGGTTTTGGTGCCGGTGGCTGGGGTGCCTGGGGCCTTGCCGCCTGCGCCCGATGTGCCTTCGGTGGTGGTTGTCGCTGTTTCCGTGCCTCCGCCGTTACCGGTCACGCTGGAGGCGCAGTTGGATGTGGTGATCGTGTTGGTGTCCAGAGTGACCGCGCCGGTTCTTGCGAGCAGCCTGCCATGGATCGTCGCTGCCGTGTTCGCGGTAATCGACGCTGCGGCCATGATCGTGCCGACGAAGCTCGTGCCGGTTCCAAGCGTGGCCGAGGAGCCGACCTGCCAGAAGACGTTGCACGCCTGTGCGCCGTTGATCAGCTGGACGCTCGTGTTGGAGCCTGTAGTGAGCGTCGTTGCGATCTGGAAGATGAAGACCGCGTTTGGGTTGCCCTGCGCGTCGAGCGTCACTGAGCCCGAGGAAAGCAGCAGCGAACTGCTGGCGCTGCGAACGCCCGGGAGGAACACCTGTCCCGCCAGGTCCGTTCCGGCCGAGCCGTTGCTGGGTCGCGAGGCGGCATCGTTGTAGGCGGTTGTGAGGGCGTTCTTGGCTTCGATCGCCACCGCATCGTCTACGTGCGTGGCACCGAGCACATGGGGTGCGCCCGTGACAGACGAGCCGGGGCTCAGGCCAAGGCTGCCGAACATCGTCGTTGGGCCGGTGTTTGTGACGGTTGAGCCGGCCAGCACCGAGAAGCTGGCAGCGCTGCCGAGACCGACCGACGCGCTCGCTGCCATCGCGCTGCCGGTAAACAGCAGCATTGACATTGCTGCCAGCATGATCAGCGCGGTCCGAGAGACGGTGCGGCCGGCCCGCGGCAGCGCCCGCAAGCGATCTGCGTGGCGGTCGCCGGTCGACGACACGTACCTGCGTGGGACGCCATGTTGCATGGTCGTCTCCTGACTGCGGCGTCTAGCACCGCGATAGATGGGGAATGGCTCCCCGGTCTGATCGACCTCCTACATGCATCGACGGATCGCGCCCGCAACTTGAGCGTGGCAGCCACTTCGACCCGCAACTGCTCGAAGCTGCGGACCTACTCGGCGACACGGCCGACCTCGACCATGACGCTCACGCAGCGCCGGCGAGCAGGCGCGTCAGCGGCGGGCGAGTCGGCGTCCGCTCTCGGTGTCGGGCGGCGTGTAGTTCAGCTCGTAGTGATGGTAGAGAGCCGACTCGTCGGCCTGGGAGAGCTCCTCGCCATGCTGCTCGATGTTGGGCGCGGCCTCGACCTGCTCCTTGGTGACGGCCACCTGCAGATCGTCCGGACCGATCTTGATCCCGCCGAGCGGCACGAAAGTCAGGTGGCGGCCGATGAAACCCTCCTTGACGGTGGCGAACTGCGGCTCGTCGTTCTCGACGTCGACGTACACGTCCTGGAGCTTGCCGATCCTCTCGCCGTCGCAATCGAGGAGCATCTTGCCGTGCCAATCGGCGACGTTCCATCCGGCGTCTTGCTGGTGCTCGGTCATCCTCGCAGCCTCCTTGTACGTCGCGCCGTGCCTGACAGCTACCAAGTGTAGAAGAGCTCCCGAACGCTCTGGTCTCTTCGGGCTCCGCGCTCGCGGACCGTCTACCGCTCAAGCTGTCCCTGACCAGCACGTCGAGATGAGCGAGCACCTTCGCGGCGGCGGCTGCACGCCGGACTCCTAACCCGGCGCTCTAGCCGGCGTTGAGGGCGCAAGCGCGCAGGGCCGCCTGGTAGGCCAGGTCGCGGTCACAAACTGCGACGCTCGCGGAAGATAGCTTGCGATGCCGCGAACCTGGGAGGACGCCACCGACGCCGAGTTGCTTGCCGCCTGCCACGCGCGGGATGAGCCGTTCGCCGTCTTCTACCGTCGCCACGAGCGTCTGGTCGCGGGCTGGCTGATGCGCCGCTGCGGTCGTGCAGAGCTCGCCGCCGATCTGCTTGCGGAGGTCTTTGCCGCCGCCTACGTCGCCGCGCCACGCTTCCGTCCCGGACCGCAGCCGGCACAGGCCTGGCTACTCGGGATCGCACGCCACAAGCTCCTGCGCAGCGCGCGCCGCACACGCGTCGAGGCGTCCGCGCGCAAGCGGCTCGAGGTCGATGCAGTCGAGCTCTGCGCGGCGAGCGTCGCCGCGCTCGAGGAGCTCGAGGCCGAGGACCCGATGCGGCTGCTCGCCGAGCTGCCCCCAGATCAGCGCGACGCGGTGCGAGCACGCGTGCTCGAAGACCTCGACTACCGCGAGCTCGCCGCCCGCCTGCAGGTGAGCCCCGCGGTCGCGCGCAAGCGCGTCAGCCGTGGCCTGCGCACCCTGCGAAGGCGCATCCAACACGAAGGAGTTGACCGATGACGCTGCTGCCCGAGGTCGAGCACGCGCTGCTCGACGCCGTTGCCCGCGACCAGGCCGCCCGACGCCGAGCGCGTCTTGCGCGCATCCGCGCGAGGTCGCTGCGGCTGCCGGCGGTTGCGCTGCTCGCGCTGCTCGGCACGACGACGATCGCGCTCGCCGCCAGCGGGGTGATTCTCACCGGCTCGAACGTCCCGACCCCCAGGCGCCTGCGCCCGGGCTACGAGTTGGGCGTCCCGGTGCGCGGCGGCAGCGAAGCTGCTGCCGCTGCGCGCGCCGGACCCGGCGGGCGGGCTGCCCTGGGGCATGCGCCTCGTTCGCACCACCCGCGGCTATCTCTGCGTGCAGATCGGGCGCGTGCAGGACGGCATGCTCGGAGAGCTCGGCATCGACGGCGCCTTCCACGATGACGGCCGCTTTCATCCGCTGCCGGCCGACGCACTCGGCGCTCAGCTGGTGTTCGGCGTCAACTGCGAGCTGTCCGGCCGATCGGGGTTCGCGGCTGCGATCGCCGGCATGCAGCCAAGCGCCGCGAGTAACACGAGCACGAACGTCTCGCGCGCGACCCTGAGGGAGATCTCCTTCGGCCTGCTCGGCGAGCACGCGCGCAAGATCGCCTATCGCTCGCAAGACGGCGTGAAGACCGCCGAAGTGCTCCCCGGCCTTGGCGCGTACCTGATCGTGCAGCGCGCGACGCGTGGCGGTCAGCTCGGCGAGGCCAGCGAGTCGTCCGCGCCAGCAGGCGACCCCGTTAACCCGGACGGGACGTTGACGGCGATCACCTACAGCTATGGCAAGCATACGTGCAAGGTCATCGGTCACGGCAACGCCCTCAGCGCCTGCGGCTTCTCCGAAGGGCCGCTGAAGGCGAAGCCGCTCCCGGTCGTCCACGTTCCGCTGCACGTCCAGCTCGAGGTCCACGACCACACGGTCACCGCCGCCTACATCGTCTTCCGTGCGCCCTACCCCGTGACGAGCGCAGCCGAGAGCTACTCAGTCGATTCGTACGGATGCAGCGGGGTCCTCAGCGGAGAAGGCATCCAACACGACGTCGCGAAGGGGGCGATCCTGCGCATCGGCATCGCCTCGGTCCTCTCCGACGCCTGCTCGCGCTCCGTGAAGATCTCGGTCTACTACACGCGCAGCGTTGACGACAACGTCGCCCCCACCGCGCTCGGCAAGGTGACAGTCCACATCCCGCGCGGTGACCACGCGCGATCGCTCCCACCCCGTGTGAGGTAGGGACTGCGGGAAGCGGAGCGTCTGCGAAAGCGCCGCTTAGGCCAAACGTTGGGCTGCGGTGCGTGCCCGACGCTCGTGCCGAGATGAGGCCTACCGGCCACGCGACGCACCTCAAGGCGTCCCCGTGGTGGGGTGGCCGAGCTACTGCTCCTCGGCGTCTGAGCGCTTGAACCGCAGATTCAGGCGGTCGGCCGGGTCTTCGTCCGCCTTGGGCGGGTCGAACCGGCCTCGGGTCAGGGCGCGGATCGTGCCATCCTCGGGATACTCCACCAGCTCGGGCATCACCTTGTTGGACACCATCAGGTACCGCACCGGCTCGTCGGTTCGATTTGCCAGCGTGTGGCCGCCCCGGCGGCCCCGGGGGAAGGCGACGATGTCCCCGGGCGCGAGCTCGGACTCGCCCTCAAGCGTCCGTAGCGTCGGCCGGCCGGAGATCACGATGGCCAGCTCCTCCATTCCATGGTGGATGTGCAGCGGGACGCCCTCGTAGCGCGGAGCCAGCTCGTACAGCGTCCCGCCGAGCAGCTCGCCCCCCGCGGCCCTCACGACCGGCTCGGCCCGCAGGCCGGAGCGCTCCCTGCTGAACCTCTCAGCGAAAACATTCGGCCGCGTGCCGCTCACGACAGCGATCATAAGGCGCTGTGACGGGAGGTGCGAGCACTGCTTGCTCGACACGGCTTGGGCGTCATTCACTCACCTCGCTTCGCGCGGCATGCGGGGCGCGGGATGAGCGAGTCGGTCTGTACTCGTGCTCCTGCGACGCGGCGGCCAGCTACGAAGACGCGCACTCGATCTCGCGATGCTGATCATGTCGCCGGTGTCAGTCGCAGGCTATGCGCAGGAACTGCTGCACCTCAAACGACGGTGGTGAGCGTCAGAAGTTGACGTGAGTGCTTCCGGTCTGTGTGGCAGCGCTTGCGCTCACGGCGTTGCCCGCAATGTCGGTGGGCGACGTGGAAGGGGTCCAGACCATGGCCGCGCGCGTCGTGCTCGTCGACGATGCGCCGCCCGGGGTTCCCAGGGTGATCACGATGCCGGAGCCGCTCTGGACCATCGTCAACGGCGTCGCTGTCCCGGGCGCGCCGTAGAGGACGTATTGGCCCGATCCGGTGGTCAGGTAGCTTCTGTTGCCGAGATCGACGACTCCGACCGGGATCTGGACGGGAGTGGATTCCGTGTTGTAGATGTATATGGAGTCGTTGGTGACGCCGCCGCCATCAACGAGGGCGACCTGCACTTTGGTGCTGGCCCCGCTCCAGTCGCTGAGGATCGAATACGGATCGATGACTCCGTTGTAGGTGAGCGTCAGCGTGTCGCCCTGGTCGAGATGGCCGATAGTGCCACCGCCGACGTTCGTGCTCTGAACGTCGGACGCCGCCGGCGCGGTGTTATCGACGGTCACGGTGAAGCTCTGAGTTTCCGAGTTGGCCGCTTTGTCGGTCGAGGTGATCGTGAAGGTGTAGCTGCCAGCCGCCAGGGTGCTGTTGGCCGTGAGTGCGGCAGTACGGTAGTTGTATGCGACTCCGCCGGCGTTGTAGCTGCCGGCGCTCAGCGCGACCGCGGGGTGCGCCGAGGTGGTCGTGTTCACGTCGGCGGTGACGTTTCCCATCCCGCTCGCGGGGTTGCCGGTGTCGGTGACGTCGGCATATACGTAGTAGCTGGCGCCCTGCTTGATGTAACCGGTGTCGTAGGCCGTCGTGCGCCCAATGACCGCCGCGGACGCGGTCGGAGCAGTCCAGTCAGTGGCTGCGGTAAAGGACGCCGACGGCGTGCTCATGGAGAAGTCGAACGCTGACAGCGTGCCGCCCAGGGTGGCCTGGCAAGCAGCGCAGAGAGCGAGAACGGCGAGCGCCGCGCGCGCCGCGCCACGGATCATCACGCTCTCCAGATCCGCCGCAGCAGTGCGGCGCCCAGCACGAGCGCGAGCAGCGAGATCGTCGCTGTGCGGGCGAGGCCGCTGTTCAGCCATGCGGCTCCCCATCCAACCTCGGGGATCCGCAGATCCACCTTGGCGACCGTGCCCGTCCTGGCGACCGACCAGCGCTCGGGCACGGCGTTGGCGTCTCCTGCCGTCAGGAAGTACAGTCGCTGGTGCTCGGCGTGGATCGCGATCACCCGATGTGTGACGAGCCGGCCCTGCAACTGCCTTGCAGCCAGACCGCAACCAGCACGGTACATCCGACGACCACTGCGGTCAGCGGCCTCCAAGAAACCGCTATTTCAAGCGGTTCCCGACCGCCAGCCAGGCACCCAACCGGGACTAGAACCGGGGACCATGCCCGCATACGGAATACCGCCCAAACCCCAGCAACCAAGGCAAATCCGACGGTCCCTAAAGCAAACCTAAAGTCGGGGCGATCATATAAGAACGGCTCTAGGAAGCCGTACTTGGGGGCGTCAGCAACCGATTTGCATCGGTTGTGTACGCCTCGTGCACGCTCGTCAGGTCATCCGTGCACGCGTCACGCACATCGAAGCTACATCCTAGCGCGCGACCACGCGACCGAGCAGCGATAGACGCGCTGCCGCCACGGCCCTGACGGGCCCGAGGGTGGACGAGCGAGACTTTGATGAGCACTGCGATCGTTGGCTCGGGGCGCCCGCCTGGAACAAATCCTGTACATCACTGGCCATCATGTGTAGACTTTGTTCCGGTGCCACCACGAGATTCCCCGCTCATCGCGCTGCTGCGCGATCGCTTCGATGCGCGGCCGTTCCGCGTGTCGGAGGCTGTCACGGCAGGTGTCAGCCGTAGCACTCTGCACCGTCTGCGCGTGGAGGGAGAGTTGACGGTGGCCGGCCGCGGAGTCCTGCAGCTACCGGATGCAGGGATGGGGATGCTGTCCGGGCTGGCGGTCGTGTCCGCTCGGGCTCCGCAATGCACGATCTGCCTGAACTCGGCCTTGGCTTACTGGGATCTCAGCGACGAGGTCCCGGCACATGTGCACCTCGCGGTGCCCCGCGGCGCACACCGGCCAGTGATCGAACAACCGCCCACCATCGTTCATGTCTTCAATGCCGCCACGTTCAAGCTCGAGCGCCAACAGGCCCGCACCGATGTCGACGAGCCGTTCTGGATCTACTCCGCCGAGCGGTCGATCATCGACGCGATACGGATGTCGCGGTGGGTCGGTCGCGACGTCGGACTGCACGCGCTGGGCCGATACGTGAGCCGCCCCGGAGCAAGCCCTGCCCGCCTGGCGGAGCTGGCCCGCGAGCTTGGTGGCAGCGCCCAGCTGACACCGGCTTTGGAGGCGCGTCTCAGTTGAGCGACCGGGATCTCATCGACCAAGCCGCCGGGGCGGCGTTCAAGGCCCTGCAGGCCAGGGCCCGCCGCGAGCACGGCGGCAACACCCAGCCGCTGCTGGTGATCTACGCGGTGGAGGCGTTCCTGCGACGCCTGGCCGCCTCCGAGCACGCTGAGCAGATGGTGCTCAAGGGCGGGATGCTGCTGGCGGCCAACAACATCCGACGGTTGACCAGAGACGCCGACCTCTCAACGCATGGCGTGCCGAATGACGAGGACAACATCCGGGAACTTGTCGTCGAAATCTGCGCCATCCAGCCAGAACCGCATGACGGCGTAACGATCGATCCCGGCACGATCAGGACCGAACGAATGCGCGAGGGCGACGAGTACCAGGGCGTGCGCTGCAAGCTGGTGGCGACCCTCGCCAAAGCACAGATCCCGTTCGCTCTTGACCTCTCCTTCGGCGACCCAACACGTGCGAGCGTCATCCAGTTGGAGTCGATCATCGAACAACCAGCCGTCAGCCTGCAGGCATATCCGCTGGCTTTGAACCTCGCCGAGAAGATCGTCACGGCGATGCAGCGGCGCGAGACCAACACCCGAGACCGAGACTTCGCTGACCTCTGGGTCACCAGCCGCACTCATCGACTCGACGTTGCCGAGCTCCGCGGGCACGTGCAGGCGGTCGCTCGCCATCGCGGGCAGCAGATCATCACGATGACGGAGGCGCTGGCGCACATACCAGACCGTCAGCAGCCCTACGCGGCGATGGTTGCCCGCATGTCCTACCTGTTGCCACCCCCGCAGCGCTGGCGAGAGCTGGTCGATGGGGTGAGCGCCTTCCTCGACCCAATCCTCAGCGACGACAACGACCAGCTGTCCTACTGGGACCCGGAGCGGCTGCGGTGGTATTGACTCCACCTTGCCAGCCAGGGAAGGTGTGACGGTAGACATGGCCCGCTCGCACGTAGATTTCACCACCAGGGCCGGCCACGACACGCTTGATGAACCTGTAGCGCGACTCTTTAGGGAGAACCGAATCGCAGGCGGCTCCCCCCGTTCTGACGACATGAGGCTTTGGCCCACACGCCAGCCTTTGCGCGCCTTCCGGTGGATGAAAGACCACAATGCCCCCCAGGAATGGCCGGTGCTTCTTCAAACGGACCCTCGTGCCGATAGGCAGCGTTGGTTCCATCGACCCCGATCGCACCTTGTAGGCGCCACCAGACGGGTTCAGATGAAAGAGCGAGGCTGAGCCCGCAACAGCACCGGCTCTTCTCTTGAGCAGCCGATTGATCTCACGTTCGAACAGCCGCACGCTGCCGCCATACGCAAATGGTCTGATTGAGCCGCCCACGTGGCCAAGCTCTATGAATGGCACGCCTTCGATTTCCATCCGGCGAGCTTGCCTCTGATCGCTGTTGATCTCGTTGATCACCTTCCTGCTATGCAGATCAGCGGTCTCCGAGGAGACCGAGAAGTCAGGGATCGTCTCGCCGATGCGTTCAGCCAGCGAAGCGTCCAGCCAGCCCCCGTTCTCCTTGCCCTGGTTGGCAAAGATGTCGTCGATCATGTCCCACAGATGGTTCTGCAAGCCAGCGCAAACACGAACTCCTCCCCCTCCAGCGATTCCAAGCCGACCACCGCGAAGCTGCGCCAACGGATCTGCAGCTTGCCGCTCCTGACGTACCTCGCGACCAACTTCGGCAGCACAACACGATCGAACAACCGCGAATACGGAGATTGCGGGTCACCCCAAAAGTCCATCACCACCGGAGCATGCCGGCGGCCGAGCACCCTGTTGTGCTGCGGAATCCCGGCCAACGACAGGCGCGACACCCTCACCTCTTCCGTCCTCTTCTTCTCAGCCGCCGCTTCTTCTTCGGTCCTCTTCTTCGCCTCGGCTTCTTCCTTGTTCTTCTCGGCTGCGGCCAGTTCAGCTTCGGAAGGCACAACGATCAGCGTATGCACCGGCGATGTAAAGGTCAACGGTTCTTCGCAGCCCGCAGGAGTAGTCGCAAAAGAAGCCCTCCAGTAAACAGTCCTCGCCAAAGCCGTCGCATTGGTCGTCGCGAGCACATAGAAAGCCCCAGATCGCGACCCCATCGCCATCTCGATATCCGGGCTCGACAGCAACGCTTCCGAGGAAGCCGCTTCAAACGTCACCGGCATCTCGGATTCCGCTGCGAAGCTAACCGGCCTACCGTCACCGTCGCGCCACTACCCGGCACCAGCGACATCCCGGACGCCCCAACTTCGGTCGCATAGCCGGATATCAGGCATTGCAACGATCGTGACGGCGGCGCTGCCGCGTAGGCCCATACAGGATCGCCAAGCCCCGCCGCCAGACCCACCACCAACGCGACGACCGCTACCCGCCCAAGAAACTTGTTTGATGGATCGAACCCCACCGCACAAGCGTAACCTTCACCCGGCTGGGTCACAACGTGTGTCTCCCACCACCGGCGCCACGATTGGCCACGACAGCCGGCGCTGAGGAGCGGCCCGGCACCCCCGCCGTCGTGCTCGCGGACTGTCTACTTCAACAGTTCGTAGAAGATCCGTCCGGCACCTGAAGGCACCGGCGGCTTCGCCACCGAGGCAGCAACGCTCCCGATCGCGCCGCCAGCTGCACCGATTAGCACATGTGAGATCGGTTGGCCAAGTGCCGACGTGAGCCCACCGGTCACCAGGGCACCGAACGCAGTCCGAATCGGCTCGTCGGCAATCGCCGCCTTGAGCGCCGAAGAGCGTGAAACAGCGCGCTTGACTGCCGCCGCCTGCGGTCCCAGGATGTCCTCGAAGACTGCCCGGGCGTCCTTGCTAAACGCCTCCTCGGACGGCGAGTAGCGCAGCAGCCGGGCCGCATTTCGTAGACTCGCGCGCCACTCGGCGAAGGCATCCTCTTCGGAGTGAATCTGGGCAATGGTCTGAAGTGGAATCCCGGCTAGGAAGAGAGCTCAGCAAACCCAAGTCCTGCGACGACATTCAGATCGAGATTACTCGCTTTGGTTCTCGTTGCAGCGAGGATGGCTTGCCATGTCAGGTCGTTCACTCCAACGACCACACCGTCGGCTGCGGCAGCAACTCGAAGGTCGTAGAGCGCGGCAGCTGTCACTCTGACTTCCTGTGGCGCATTCCACCACTCCGGAGCTTCGATGCCCAACGCGGTGCTCGCCGCCTGGATGTCGCCCCTCACCCAACGATCCTCGCCTGGATCAGGCACGAGGATCAGCAGTCCCGCATCGAGCAGCGGCTGCGCGTGCAAGACCAGACTCGCCGCAGCGTATAGATGCTGGCGTACCTCAAGTGCTTGCTCATGACCAGCGTCCACCCGCATCGAGAGCGGGCCTACTGCTACCACGCTGTCGGCGTACAGCAGGCAGCCGCACGCAGCTCTCCGCAGGGCCTTCGTGACCGACGGTACCTCAGCGGCGATATCCAGCAATAGAGGTGGCGTGAGCTCGTCGTCAGTCAGCTCAATCGTCACCACCGGAAGTAGGTGATCAGAACGGTAGGCCATCGATGCCGGATGAACGCGCAGTTCGTCGTCTGGTCAACTCGGAGAATCCATTCCGAGTAGTGCTCACGAAGAAGCCGCGCGACCCGACACGTCGCAAGGCGGCATAGATAACCGTGGATCGGTGAGCCGAGCTACGACACGGATACGCCGCGCAACCAAGCCTCCACCTCGGAGATCCGGTAGCGCACCACGCTGCCGCGCCGCACGTGCGGCAGGCCATGATGGTGCTGCGTCTCGATCCAGCGAAGGGCTACTTTCAGGTGCTCGGCAAGTTGCCGCTTGGTCACCCAAGGCTCCGGCCACTCATAGCCGCGTCCGGAACGCTCAACCCTCGAGTCCGGCCGCCCACCAGCACCTACTCCCGGAGGCGTCCACAGCCCCGTGGAAGTCGTAGAGGTCGTATTCGACGCTCGTCTCTCAGCCAGACCAACCACCTCCAGACGCCCGTCTCGACGCGCAGCGGACATAGCGCTCGCTGCGCTGCATGTACTCCCTGCAACCCAGAGAGTACATGCCCTCAATCGCCTTCGCCTGAAGCCCAATAAACCGGATGATTCCTACTTGCGCCCCGCACGGCGTGCCGCCGGCCGCAACCGTTCTGCAACCGAGTTGGCATCGGACCGCAACCGAGTCCTAGCGCGAGAGCACGCCCGAGGACCACACCGAGGCCAACAGACATCAAAGCCGCTATTCCAAGCGGTTCCGACCGCCAGCCAGACACCCACCGGGAATTTTCACCGGGGATCGCCCCCACATTCGGAATACCGCCCAAACCCCAGCAACCAAGCCAAATCCGACGGTACCTAAAGCAAACCTAAAGTCGGGGCGATCATATAAGAACGGCTCTAGAAAGCCATCTTTTGGGGCGTCAGCAACCGATTTGCAGCGGTTGTGTACGTATCGTGCACGCTCGTCAGGTCGTCCGTGTACGCGTCGTGCACATCGGAGCTACATGCTAGCGCGACGATGCGACCGAACAGCAATAGACGCGTTGCCGCCACGGCCCTGACGGGCACTCCGCCGGGACGAGCGAGTCTTTTTGAGCTGCAATCGTCGGCTTGGGGCGCCTTCTCTGACCGTGAGCCGATCGCGATAGCACTCTTGCTACCGTGTTCGGCATGCAGACGATCCAACAGAAGGAGCTGCGAAACCACGTCGGCGAGGTGCTGCGCCGCGCCGAGGCCGGAGAGCAGTTCACGATCACCGTATCCGGACGCCCAGTCGCACAGCTCGGGCCACTGCGCGCACGCCAATGGGTGCCAAGCAGCCAGCTCGCAGACCTCTGGGCAGCGCCCCCCGACCCGACGCTCGACCGGGATCTCGAGCTGCTCGGCGGGGAGCTCGCCGACCCTTGGGCCGCATAGCCGCGTGGCCGTCCTGCTCGATACCTCGGTGCTGATCGCTGCCGAGCAAGGACCAGACGAGGACGCGGCGATCAGCGTCGTCTCGCTGACCGAGCTGCACTTCGGGGTGCTGGTCGCACGCGACGAGCAAACCAGAGCACGACGCATCCAGCGCCTCGGCGCGATCGAGGACCACTTCGACGCGCTCCCCTTCGACGCCGCCGCCGCACGCGAGTGCGGCCGCCTGCACGCACTCGTCGCCCAACGCGGCGGCCAGCCACGACGACGCGCGCTCGATCTCGCGATCGCCGCGACCGCCAACGTCCACGGCGTACCACTACTGACCTACAACGCCAAAGACTTCCAGATCATCGCCACAGAGCTAAACATCCGCACACCATGACCCGCCGACCAGGCAGACCGAGCAAGCTCTCGCACCAGCCACAGTGGCTCCTCCGCACTCCCGCTCGGTAGCGGTTGGAGCATGGAGGATGGACGCTTGCTCTAGCTGGCGGAAACGGTCGCGAGAGCCTTGGTGGCCTCGGTCACAATGTCGCCGAGACCGAGTTCGTTCAAGCGATACAGGGCCTCGCCGAGCTGTCCGCCAACCTCTAGCAGGTCGGTTTCCTGCGGGGCGACTGCCTCCACGACCGCCGGCCGATCCATAGGTCGCCTAACCGCGCCTAGTCGCCCGCCTTGGATCGGACCGAGCTCGGCCGCCGCGTAGCAGGCTTGCTTGACCGCATCGACTAGTAGCGCCGGACGATCATAGCGCCCTTGCAGCTGGCTCAGCTTGAATAGCTGGCTACCCAGATGCTGACCCCGAGCAAACGCCGCCTCCGAGTCCCCGATCGGCGTCGTGTCCGTCCCATCCACGCCCACTGAGTCCAGTGCTCGAGCCGCCCATTCGACCCCGACGCTGAGTGCTGTCCACGCCTCTTCGCGCTGAGCGAAGACATCTCCTTCCTCACGACCCAGAAGAGCATCCAGACGCGCGGTGGCGGTCATATCATTCCGCGCCGCAACCGCAATCAGGCGGCCACCCAGGGTGCCACCGTAGAAGATGGGCTCGACCGCCATGACCGCATTGTACTCTGGCCAGGTGCTGCTGGCCACAAAACCGTTCTGGACCGACTACGTCAGCGCGTTTGGGGCCGCCACCGGCATCTTGGTCGCCGCTGGCGCCTTCATCGTGGCGCTTTGGAGCGCGCGTGATTCCCGCCGCAGCGCCGACGCCGCGGAGAAGACCGCTGCCAGCGCACACGAGCAGCTCATGCTTGCCCGTAGCGAGCATGAGCAACTTGAGGCAGAGCGCAATCGCCGCCCCGCGATCGAGCGCATCCATATCGGAGCAATCGCTTCCGGTCTCGGCGAGGAAGACCCGCCCGCCGGGGTGTTCAGCATCGGCTTGACCAACACCGGTGATCGCGACCTACGAGACGCAATCTTCACGATCCTGTTCGAACGTGCATCCGCCGCCGAACTCACAAACCACTGGGGTCAACCCGACATCGATCAATCCCACGACACGACACAGGAGGGCTGGCCCGGAGTCGAAGGCGCTCCAGAGAGCTTCTACTTCTTTGCGCGGCTCATCACGGTGCAAGTCGGCGTGTCCTTCGTCCAGTACGTGCGTATCCCACGCGTGGGACGCTTCCCAATCCGCGTAAAGCTGTTCCACGCAACACTGGACCGACGCGGCCCCTGGACAGACCGCTGGATTGACGTCAACCCCACTGGAAAGACAACAGTGATCGACATCGGCCAAGACCACCAAGAAGAACCATACGAAGGTCGCGACGCCGATTTCGATCCGCCCGTCGCGCCATGAAAGCCACACGACGGTAAGCGGGCAGTGTTGGGTTCACTTGGGAGCGGACACGCGGACCAGGGACCGCCGCCCAGATGACGTGTCAGCGATAAATGAAACGGCGCATCGCGCAGCAACTCGACAGCGTCCACCGTAGGTCTCGCTTGCGACAGGCGCCAGTCGGCGTAATGCCCATCATCCGATCCGGAGCCAGCGGCGACTCGGCGGAGACGACTCCTATCACGCGAAAGGAGCACTCCGGACACCCGCGCGGAGGACGGTTTCTAGCTGAGCGTTGCGGCGATGAATCCCGCGTACAGGGCCACGATGACGACGGCTCCGGGTCGTCGCATGCCGCCGCGAGCGGCGAGTAGCCCGACGGTCGCGACCATCGCCGCGGCAAGTAGCGCGAGTTCCAGTTGATTCTGCGACGACTTGGCGGTCAGCGCGACGAACAGCGATGGGAGGGCCACCCCGGCGACGAGGTTGATCGTGTTGCTGTTCAGTGTCTCGGTGACGAGTGCGGCCCCGCGTCGTGCTCGCCCGAGCCGAACGCCGGTGAGAGCGTTGGGGAGGCTTGTCAGGGGTCCAAGGATGAGCGTGCCGACGAGTCCGGATGCGAGGCCCCATTTGGCGCCGAGGGTGAGCGCTGCCTGAACCATTCCGAAGCTGCCACCGACGATCAATGCGATGTCGAGGACCATGAGGGCAAGCTGTTGGTGCGTCGCGAACTCCGGGATCGCATGTCGGGCGTGATGCGGCTGCGCGTTGCCGGTGTCCTGGTCGAGGACGAGCCTGGCGGTTCGCCGGAGCCCAACACGGCACGCCAGCTCATGGCCACCGAGCACAAGCAGGAGGTAGGGCACGAGGACGCACGCGAGCATGACCAGCGCGGCGGCTGCGGGCATCCACCCGAGAAGCAGCGCGATCACGATCGCGGTGACGAGCAGACCGGCGGTCCCCTCGAGCAGCAGCGTCTTGCGCCGACAAGGACCGAGCCCGCGAGCAGCACACTCACGCCCAACATCGCCGCGAGGTTGAACATGTTGGACCCGACGATGACGCCCACGCTCGCCTCGTGCGCTCCCTTGATCAGGGCCACCAGGGCGGAGGACACCTCCGGCCCATCGGCCGCGATTGCCGTCAGCAGCCCGATCGACACCTCTGAGAGCCCGAACTTCGCGCCGAGCCGGTCGAGTCGCCGCGCAAACGTCGCAGCCGCCACCAGCGTGACACCGAGAGAGACGACGAACAACGGCACAGCGACCCCTACTCCCACGCGCCGACTCCTGGGCAGAGGATGGACGGACGCGCGATCACGGTTCGCCCACGGACGCGCCGTCGCCCGGCGTCACGTCCAGGGCCACCGTCGCTAGGCGGACAACCAGGTGGAGCGTGCCGGGCTCTGCCCCGACCGCGAGCGGGCTATTCGCGTCGCCGGCGAGCTGCTTCGCCAACGCGACGCCCATCGGCTCGACCGGGCGCGAAGCTTCGAGTCGACGTACGAGCTCCATGAGAGCATCGGCCTCCGCGAGAATCTCACTGCGCACCAGCGGAGCGGAGCCAAAACGGTCAGTCGACGCCTTCCCGGCAGCCGCGATCGTGCGACGCAACTGCCGCGCGATGCCGCGGCGAACGCGTCCCCTGCACAGCTGCGACGCCCGCATCCCGAGCGCCAGATCGGAGTGTGGATCGACACCAGCGGCAAGCTGGTCGTCAAGAACACGACGCCGCATGAGAACGGCTATGCGCACGGAAGCAACGATCGACAGGAAGGCCACAGACACCCTCCACGGGTCGGGAAACCAACTGCCAACCAGTCCCCGGCGCACCAGGATGAAAGCTTACGCGAACCGAGCCTCCGCCACGGTCCGAGTGTCGCTTGGCGCAATTTGCGAACGTCTGCCGACCCCGTCACAAGACGCCCGGCCTAGACGAATCTCGCCAGTCCGGGGCGAGAGCCTGCCCTCGACGGGCGCCGCTGTGATGTCCACGCGCAGAACTCCATCGCGCTCATCCACAATCGCGTTGCGCTTCGCACGCGGTTGTAAGCGAACCGAGAGATCTAACGCCTCGCTGTGCAAGCTGCTCACAAAGCGCGCTGGTATTGCCCGCGGGCGGGTCAGCGTGGTCCGCGGCGAGCGCTCACGCGAGGAGGTAGTCGTCTACATATGCATTCCCCCAGGCGACAACACCGAGTCCTCGCCATCCCCGTCCTCGGCCGCCCAGCACACCCGGGCGCACCGGGCAGGCCCGGTCAGGGCGGCCGCGGCGCGAGCAGCCCGGAAGGCCTACCGCCCGGGCGTCACGGCGCGCCCGGAGAGCAGAGGCGCCGGGCCGAGTGCGCGTGCCGCCCGCGATGTTCGTCAACGACCGCCGCTTCGAGAATCGTCCCGGCGTCGAGCAGCTGTCGATGACACTCATGGCCGAGAGCGGACGCAGACTCGCCGGCCGCTGACGCGCCTGCCCGCCGGCGCCCGATTGAGCGTCAGGATCGAGATGGAGCCTGGGGCTCTGCCGGCAGGAGGCGGTGGCCGTCGACGACCGCGGTGGCGAGGTCGATCAGCTTGCGGTTATCGATGCGGGATTGCTCGCGCAGCATCTCGAAAGCGCCTGCCTCGTCGATGCTGTGGCGCTCCATGAGGATGCCCTTGGCGCGCTCGATAAGCGCGCGGCGTCCGAATGCGCCCTGGAGGTCTTGGTACTCGGCGAAGCGCCTGAGCACTATGTCGATTGCGCTCTGCCAGTCCTCGACGTCGGCGTCGCTGATGTGGGCGAAGACGCCTCGCTTGGATGCCTCGCTGATGAACTCGGGGTCGCGGGCGTGGAGCAGGACGATCACCGGGCAGGCGGCTTCTCGCACGATCTTGTCGATCAATGCGAGGGCGTGCTCTGAGCTCTCCCCGAGTCCTACGAGCGCAACGTCGGGTCGCTCTCTGGCGGTGGCTGGGCCGACGTCCTCGACGTCGATCTCACGCGCGATCACCTCGTGGCCCAGCCCCACGACGATCGGAGCGACCAGCGCCAAGCGGTCCTTGCGCTCATTGGCGATCAGGACACGCAGATGCTCGGTCTCGCGGTGGCTCATCACGGTTCAGCCATCCGGCTCGCGGCGGATAGCAGTGCTAGGATAGATGTTCGCTTGCCTCAAACCTCGGCGGGCTCTGATTTTCCGGCTCCGACACTCGGCTGGCGTTCGCGTATCGACCTGAACGGTCAAACGTCTCCAAACGCACGCGTCAGGAGCCTGTCATCACAAGCCTCATCAAAGCGCCCGATCGGCACCGTCTTTCCGGTGCCGGCTCTCTCGCGATGAACACGTCTGCAGAGACACAAAGATGATCGCCTACGTCATCGTCGCGATCCTGCTTGTGGCGCTCGTCGGGCTGTCGCTGTCGGTACGGATCCTCAAGCAGTACGAGCGAGCCGTGATGTTCCACCTCGGCAAGGTCCGAGACGGGGCGCGGGGTCCGGGGCTGATCTTCTTCGCGCCGCTGATCAACCAGGTGCATCGCGTGTCGCTGCGGATCGTCACGATGCCGATCCAGTCGCAGGGGATCATCACGCGCGACAACGTCAGCGTCGACGTCTCCGCCGTCGCCTACTACCGCGTTGATGATCCGGTCCGCTCGGTGGTGGCGATCGAGAACGTCGAAGAGGCGATCAACCAGATCGCGCAGACCACGCTGCGTGCTGTCGTCGGACGTCACACGCTCGACGAGACGCTGTCTGAGACGGACAAGATCAACGAGAACATCCGCGAGATCCTCGACGTGCAGACCGAGGAGTGGGGCATCAAGGTCACGACCGTCGAGCTGAAGGACATCCAGCTGCCGGACTCGATGAAGCGCGCGATGGCACGTCAGGCCGAAGCCGAGCGCGAGAAGCGCGCCAAGATCATCGCCGCCGAGGGAGAGGCGCTCGCCGCCGGCGAGCTCGCACGCGCCTCCGACGTGATGATGGAGCACCCCCTCGCGCTGCAGCTGCGAAACCTGCAGACGCTCGTCGAGATCGCCGTCGACAAGAACTCCACCGTCGTCTTCCCGGCGCCGCTGATGAGCACGATCCAAGAGCTCGGCGCGTTTCTCAAACGCGAGACCGTCGCCGCGGGAGACCTCCCCGCGCCGCCGGTACAGCGCCACGCTACCACGACCGGCGTCAAACGGCTCGACGGCCGACTCAGAGTGACGCAGCAAGCGTACGCCGGAGAGATCTTGGCGGCGGGTCCTTGTCAAACGTCCGATGGCCGAACGCACCCACCGCCATCGACGAGCGAGCCGCGCGTCCCCCGAACGCGGCCGCGAGCGGCCGCCTGCCCGCCCTGCCTCCAGCAGGGCGGGCAGGGCGGGCGCTCCACACCGGTTCACGCCGGACAAAGCGTGGCCGTCAGTCGCACCACAATTGTCATCGCGTACCATCCCGTCGAGAGGAGCCGTGTCATGCGCCGCAGAGTCTTTGACGTTCTCACCAGCGCCGTCGGGCTGGTCCTCGTCGTCGTGCTGCTCGTCGCGGGCGGGCTGCTGATGTGGGGCTACAGCTACGACCACAACAACGTCCACAACCAGCTCGCCCAGCAGCAGATCTTCTTCCCGCCCAAGGCGGCCTTCGCCCACCCCAAGGCCGGCACCGAGATCACCGCCGCGATGATCCCGTCCGTCTCGCAGTACGCAGGACAGCAGCTGCTCACCGGTCCGCAGGCCGAGGCCTACGCCGACCACTTCATCGCGATCCACCTCTCCGAGATGCCCTACGGAGGGATCTACTCGAAGATCAGCACCGCCGCCCGCGCCGAACCGACGAACACCAAGCTCGCGGCACTCGAGACGACGTCCTTCCAGGGAACGACGCTACGCGGACTGCTGCTGGAGGCCTACGGCTTCTCGAAGATCGGCACGATCATGCTCTATCGGCTCGATCGCCTCGTTCATCCTTGCCCTGATCATGCTCGGGTTCGTCGTCCTCGGCTTCCGCCACGCGCAGCGCACCCCGACCGAGGAGGAGCTGCTGGTGCCCAAGCGCAGCGACGCTCTCGACGGCGAGGCCCCCGACAGTCCCCGGCGCTCGCGGGTACACCCTCATGACGGCCTCCTCCGCCGTTGCCATCCCCGAGCCCCAGATCCCGGACACATCACCAACCACCTACCGTGCCGCGGTCGTCCGTGAGTTCGGCAGCCCGCTCGTCTCGCTTCCCGTCGCGAACGGCGGCGCCCCAAGTTAGACCGGTGCTGGCAATCGAGACCGTCGAAGTCGCGAGCGCGCGGGTGGCCTTCGGCTGCTCGATGTCGATGCCGCGGCGCAGCAGCTTGGTGGTGTAGATGCAGCCGTAGGTGACTGCTTGCTGGTAGCCGCGGCGATCCCGCAGGCGAGCATCACGGGGAGCGTCAGAGTGAAGTTGCCGGTCATCTCGAGCGACGCTCGCGATCGCGGTCAGCGGCGCTTGGGTGGCGCCTGCGAAGACGCCGCCCATCGCGACCACGGCGTACATCGCCGCCGGGCCGACGTCGGCGCCGAAGATGTGGCGGGCGGTCAGGCCAAAGGCCATGCCGCCCGCTGCTCCGGTGAACAGCGACGGCGCGAACACGCCACCGGAGCCGCCGATCGAGAGGGTCAGGCTCGAGGCGACGATCTTGCCGACCATCAGGATCACGATCAGCCAGAGCGCTTCGTGGCCGGCGACGATGCTGTCCATCACCGGGTAGCCGACCCCGTACATCTGCGGCAGCGCGAGCAGCAGCAAGCCGAGCGCGATACCGCCGACGGCGGGGCGCGCCCACTCCGGGCGACCCTTCCACAGGCGATCGAGATAGTCCTCCAGCCAATACAGGAAGGTCTTGAAGCCCACACCGAGCAGGCCGGCGGCGAGCCCGAGAACAGCGATCAGCAGGTAGGTGGTCTGGCGGCGCGAGCAGATTGTGGGGGAAGCTGGCGAAGAACGGCGCGGAGCCGAAGAACGCACGGCTGACGAGATCGGCGCTGACCGCCGAGAGGGCCGTGGCGAACAGCGCGTCGAGCGAGAATTCGCGCAGCACGATCTCAAACCCGAAGAACAGGCCCGTGAGCGGCGCGTTGAACGTGCGCCGCGATCCCGCCCGCGGCGCCGCACGCGACGATGATGCGCAGGCTGCGCTCGGACATACGCACCCGCTGGCCGACCGTCGAGGCGAACGCAGAGCCGATCTGCACGATCGGTCCCTCGCGGCCGACCGACCCGCCCGTGCCGATGCAGATCGCCGATGCGAGCGCCTTGACGACCGTCACCTGCGGGCGGATCCGCCCGCCGTTCTCGGCGACCGCGAGCATCACCTCCGGCACCCCGTGGCCGCGAGCCTCGCGAGCGAAGCGCTGGATCAGCGGCCCGTAGAGCAGGCCGCCGAGCACCGGGATCACCAGGAAGAAGCCGATGCCCAGCCACGCCAGGTGCAGCACTCGCCACGCGGCCCTGCTGGCCAAACTGCTCGTGCCCGGTCGCGACCCAAGTGACCGCGTAGATCAGCTCGCGAAAGACGACCGCGCCCAACCCCGCCCCGCCACCGACCGCCAGGGCCATCACGACCAACCCCAGCCGCGAGCCGCCAAGCCACGTCGATACCGCGCGTCCTCTCCTCACTGGCCCCAGCCCAGCGACCAGTCCTGCTCGGGCACCTCGCCGGCCGCGTCGGCGAAGACCCGCAACGCCGTAAGCGCCGAGTCCCGCTCAGCGCGCGGCATGCGCCGCAGTATCCGTGCGATCTCGACACGACGACGACGGGTCACCTCCTCCACCAGGGCACGCCCCGCGGGGGTCAGCGAGATCCGCACCCCGCGGCGATCCGCGCCCATCCTCCGCCGCTGCACGAGCTGCTTGCGCACGAGGCGGTCGCACATCCGTGTGGCCGTCGAACGGTCCACCCCCAGCGCGCTCGCCAGATCGGCCGGGCGCTGCGGGCCGCGTGCAGCCAGTTCCACAAGCGCGCGGTACTGAGCCAGCGTCACATCCTCCGCCAGATCCGCCAGCGAACGCGCAGCCACCGCCACCAACGCGCGGCTGGCGCCCAGCACCGCGTCGACGAGCTCGCCGCGATCCGCGGGCCGCTCACCGATCTTCTCACTCGCAGATATTGCATGCACAGTACTATGATTGTACTATGCAGCGATCGCTCCTCGCCGGCTCGGCGGGCTCGGCATGCTGACGGCTTCGATGCTCGCGCCCGTCCAGCAGCACTACCTGAACGAGGCGGCCCAGATGCAGGCGCTGTCGTTCACGGTCCACATTCCGCTGGTCTGCTTCGGGATCGCCCTGCCGAGCATGATCGTGTTCATCGAGTGGCTGCACCTGCGCACCGGCGATGAGCTGTACCTGACCCTCGCTCGTCGCTGGACGCGGATCATGACTGCGCTGTTCGCCGTCGGGGTCATCACCGGCACCATCCTGAGCTTCGAGATGGGGACATTGTGGCCGGGCTTCATGTCCACCTTCGGCAGCGTGTTCGGCCTGGGCTTCGCGATCGAGGGCTTCTCGTTCTTCATGGAGGCGATCTTCATCGGCATCTACGTGTACGGATGGAATCGGCTCTCGCCGCGCATGCACCTGCTGAGCGCGGTGCCGATCGTGGTGGCGGGCTTCACGGGCTCGCTGATGGTGATCTCGGTCAACGCCTGGATGCAGCACCCCTCGGGCTTCCGCCTGGTCAATGGCCGGGCGGTCGACGTCCACCCGCTGGCGGCGCTGTTCGGCAACAGCTTCCTCTGGAACGAGCTGATCCACATGTACATCGCCGCGTACATCGTCACGGGGTTCGTGCTCGCGGCGCCGTACGCGATCTGTCGATTGCGGGGCAGGTGGGGTCGTTATGAGCGCACGGCGCTCGCGATCCCACTCACGATCGCGGCGATCGCCTCCCCGGTCCAGGTCCTGGTCGGCGACTGGGTGGCCCGCGACGTCGCCACTGAGCAGCCGACCAAGCTCGCGGCGATCGAGGGACTGGCCAAGACCACCAGGGGAGCGCCCGAGCATCTGCTCGGCTGGTACACGAACGGCAAGGTCGAGTTCGGCATCGCGATCCCGAAGATGCTCTCGCTGCTGGCCTTCCACAATCCGAACGCGACGGTTCAGGGCCTCGACGCCGTCCCTCCCGACCAGCGCCCGCGTCGTCCCTGAGCTGACGCCTGCTCTTGCGGAAAGCAGGAGTGTCGGCCAACGCGAAGTAGGCCGTCCACCCGACCGTGAAGCGGTTGATCTCTCTGATCCTCCGCTCCATCGAGATGCCCCAACGCCGCAAGGTCAGCCGGCGCAGGCGATCTTTGGCTCGCTTTCGAGCCTTCTGATCCACCCGCACCTTGACCTCACCATCGCGGCGAAAGAAGCCGAACCCCAGCAAGGGCCGCTTCGTCGCCCGATCAACCACCGACTTCTCGCGGTTGACCTTGAGCTTCAGGCGCTGCTCGACGTACTGCGTGATGCTCTCCATGACGCGCTGCCCTGCGCGCTCGCTCGCGACTGAACCGCCCCGAGTTTCTTGGACGGCCTCCGTGAAAGCCGGGGCTCAATCCGGCCGACCGCTTCCAGCGCACAAGTGAGCGCAGCGGGCAACTGAGCAACCGGGAACGTAGATTTGTAGACGCCTGTGCGGGCATCTCTGGCCCCACCACTTGCGGTGGGAGGCCGCCTCCCTGGCCCCTCCCATACGCAGATAGCGCTCGCTACTTGTGCTGCCATTTTCCGGAACCGCCGGCCTCGACGAGCCCCGCTCCGGCGGCCAGGCCGTTGAACTGGCCGACCGGCACTTTTTTGCTGTCGAACCAGTTCACCTGCAGGGCGCCGCCGCCCACGTCGATGCCCTGCACGTGTGCGCTAGTGACATTGCGGAAGAACGCGTCCCACGTCTCGTAGGCCGTGTACATGACGCCGACCGCGCCGCCGATGTAGGCGGGCCCGCCCCAGATGGTGATGTCATACACCCAAGGCTGGCCATCTGGCTCGACATGCAGCTTGCCCCAGATCGCAATCTTCACGTCCACGGTTGCGCCGATCGGCGCCGGCACGGCTGCACCGGCCTGCCGCAGGAACTCCTGCACCTCACCGTCGTCGAACTGGCGAGAGAGCAACTTCCTCGTCGCCTCTTCCACGTTCGGATTCGTGGGCACAAGCTTCTCGGTGGTCACACTGTCGGCCATGAATTACTCCCTTCCAGAAGTACCTTTGTTGGTGTTATTCGATGGCGCTTCAGAGCGCGGGCGGCGTTGAGGCTAATCCGCGCGCTGATTCCCCATGTCGTTGTCGTTGCATCTGTTAGACGCACCGAAGGCTACTCCCATCGAGTGCGACAACAACCGCCCGCGGGAGCCCGCACCAGCGGCGTTTGCCGCAACGCCGCTCTGGAGCGGCGCTATGAGCAGCCGGGCAGGGTCCCATCTTCGCGGATCTGTTTCCGACAGCCGCGAGACACACCGCGTCGCTCGTGCCGGTCAGCGATAAGAGCGGCGGGCACGACGCGCTCCAGGCGCTCTTCGCGGGTTCGTAGCGATCTTGCCGAGCGTCATTTGCGTGACGCCGATGCGTCGCTCGGCGAACCCGGCCTCGCAGTAGGCGAGGTACATTTGCCATAGACGCCGAAAGCGCTCGTCGTAGCCGAGGTCCTCCAGGCGGACGGATGCGTCTTCGAAGTTGGCGCGCCATCGTCGCAGCGTCTCGGCGTAATGCGGCGTCAGATCCTTGAGTCCGACGGCGTGCATGTCGGTGTGCTGAGCGATGCAGCGCGCGATCACGGCGAGGGAGGGCAGGCAGCCGCCTGGGAATATGTGGGTGCGGATGAAGCTCCGCGAGGCCTTCTCGACCTCGTAGGCTTGATCGTCGATGGTGATCGCCTGCAGCAGCATTCTGCCGTGAGCGGCGAGCAGGTTCGAGCAGCGCGCGAAGAACGTGCCGAGGTCGCGATATCCGACCGCCTCGATCATCTCGATGCAGACGAGCTTCTCGTAGCGTCCGCGTAGGTCGCGGTAGTCCTCGCACAGCACCGTGACTCGATCGGCGACCCCGGCGGCCTGCACCCATTTGCGGGCGTGCTCGTACTGTTCGCGCGAGATCGTGGTGGTCGTTACGCGGCAGCCCCTGGTTTGTGCGGCTCTCCTCTCCGTTTGGGGGTGAAGTGACGGCCTGAAGGGCCGCGTTCGGCCCGTGTTTGCTGGGCTTTCGGCGTGGTGGGAAGTCCTTGCAAGTTGCGCACGCGCTGAGCGACACGCAGCCGTCCTCTCCGGCAGGCTGCTGGCTGTTCTAAAGATCAGCGGCCAGCGAAGGAGGACGACGTGCGTGTCACCACGGCATTGAACCGGATGCTCAGGCTCTCTGGGGCCTGGGTTGCAGATGTGGCGTTCGGCGGGCAGGGGGTGATCGTGACGGTCGGCCTGCGCGCTCGCCGGCCGGTTTGCTCGGGCTGCGGAGCGCGTGGCCTACAGATCAAGGATCGGCGCGTAAAGCGCTGGCGGCATCTGGATCTCGGCCCCCCTCTCGGTGCTTCATCGAGTACGAGCTGCGACGGCTGCGCTGCCTTGAGTGCGGCGATCGGCCGGAGGCGGTGGAGTGGGCGCGGGCAGGATCGCCATACACGCGCGACTTCGAGGACCTCACGGCGTGGCTTGCCCAACAGATGTCAAAGGCGCAGATCACGCGGCTGTTGCGGATCGGGTGGGAGTCGATCGGCAAGATCGCCCAGCGCGTCGTGGCCGACCACCTCGACGAGGGCCGTTTGGACGGCCTGGTTTGGCTCGGCGTGGACGAGATCTCCTACGGTGCTGATCATCGCTTCCTGACGTGCGTCGCTGACCATCAGAAGGGCGGCGTCGTGTGGTCGGCGCCCGGTCGCAACGCCGCTACCTTGCAGGCCTTCTTCGACGAGCTCACCGAGGAGCAGCGCTCCTCGATCCGGGCGGTCTCGATCGACATGAGCGCCGGCTATGAGAAGGCGATCATGGCCGCCGTGCCCGACGCGCAGGTCGCGTTCGATCCCTTCCACGTGATCCAGTTGGGCGGCCGGGCGACCGACCAGGTCCGCCGCGCCGAGTACAACAAGCACGGGCGCTCGGTCACCAAGCACGGCACGTGGATCAAGGGCGCGCGCTATTCGCTGATCAAGGATCCCGCCAACCAGACCGTTCGTCAGCTCGCGACGCTCGCCGAGGTCCAGCAGACCAACAAGTCTCTCTACCGCGCGTTCCTGCTGCTCCACGAGCTGCGCTGGGTCTACCGCGTCCCCCGCCACCAGGCACGCGAGCAGCTCGACGCGCGTGGCTCTCCTGGGCGTCCAGATCGAAGCTCACACCGTTCGTGAAGCTCGCACGCACGATCCGCAAGCACAAGGCGGGCGTGCTCGCTGCGATCGAGCTGGAGCTCTCAAACGGGCGCCTCGAGGGCCTGAACAACAAGATCCGTCTGCTCTCACACCGCGCCTACGGCTTCCACTCCGCCGACGCCCTGATCGCCATGATCTACCTCTGCTGCGCCGGCATCCAGATCGACCTCCCTCACCGCTGATTCACCCCCAGATGACGAGGAGAACCAGTTTTGGCTTCCGTTTCGGTGTTTTCGCTGCTGGTCTGCATCGTGCGGCCCGCAGGATCATAGATGTAGCTAATGCCCCTCGCCGCCCCCCGTCGAGTTGTAGCTGGTGAATCTCTACTTCCTTGCAATGCTGGCACATCCCTCCCTCGAGGACCGGAGTACCCAAACGCGAGGCCGCGCTCGGCGCTTTGGGCATTCCAGTGACATCGCAATGCCGATGATCCAGCGCGTCGGCACTGGCCCCCACGAGCGACTGTCAGAGGCCAACCCACGGTTGTCCCCCATCACGAACCAATGGCCAGGGGCGATCGTGATCGGGACGGGGAGATCACATGCCGCGCCGTGTCCGCAGCTACGCACATACGAATCAAGCTCACGCGAAAACCTCCTCCCGCCGCGCACTCTCCTGTACACATGTCCTCCGTGCACATATATCTCGTCTCCAGGCCCGGCCACAACCCGGCTGATCATGTCGATGCTTGTCCCCTCGCGTGAATCCGATGTGTCGCATGCACTGCCTCCGTGCGTCAAGACACGATGCTTTCGCCCGCACACTCCCCGGAATGCACCAATGGGCGGATGCAAGACGACGATATCTCCCACGGCGGGCGCCGTAGCCACCACAATCACCCTTGTACCGATGGATAGCGTCGGTTCCATCGCCTGCGAGAGTTCCCGGTAGGCCGGATCATCTGTTCGAGCGATCCCCTGCCGATCAAAGCCAGAGCGTTTCATATCCATGTTCCTTGCGCCACAGCCCGTCCCCGTCAGCACAACAATCAATGTGCCAACCAACAACGCAGTCCGTGCGCGCAATGCGTTCAGGCTCAGGGCACAGCAGTCATCGCCTCGAATGCTGTAATTGTCGGGGGCAGAATCGCGCAAATCAGCTCGGTCCGTCAAATCATGGCTTCCTTGGCAGGGCGAACACTACAATAAGCATCAGGGGCCAAGGAATAATTAGTGTTGCAATCAGGAACGGTATAAACGAGTAGCCACGACGGCTGGCCAAGCGAGCCACTAGTGATGCAGGCACGATCCAGATCACGGCCAATACCAACCAGAGGACTGCATCGTGAATCATTCCCAGCCACCACTAGGTCTCATTGACCGGCACCGTGCAGTGTCCTGGTTTGTCGCCTGGACTGCACTCCTCTATTTCTGGAAGTACATCGAAGTTAGGGAATTCTAGGCGTGGACCATTCTTCCAGGCATATCGCCTAACCGTCGGCATGTTGATCCAGCAGTAGTCTTTGCTTCCATGAGAGAATTCCGCACAACGCTCCAACTCATCGCCAAATCCATACACCCAATTTTCGACATTTCCCCAGCTATAGCCAAAGATTCCATGCTGTATTGCTTCCTTTACCTGAGTGACGTAATCGACTTTCGCGTATTCCGCAATGATTTCCATTGCCTTTCTAGCAAGCGTGCCAGAAACGGCATTTACAATTTCTATGCCTTCTATCGCTCCCGAGACCGCTTCCGATAGAGCAATGCTCCATTTACCAACCCATTTCGGGTCTTCCGAGCAGGATTCCGGATTGGCACGACACGTCGCTTCTTCCGCTTCTCGCCGCTTCGCTTCTTGTCGTGCGGCTTCGGCTTCGGCGTAGAGTTGTGTGGCGATGGCTTCGGCGGATGCGAGTGCGCCGGTGGAGATGGTGGGGGTGTATTCTTCGCCGCTGCCGTGACCGTTGGGGAAGGCGCCGGGTGGGATGATGGGGGCTGTTTGGAGGTCGCGTGCGACCTGTGGGATGTAGGATGCGCCGCCCTGTGTGGCGATGCCGGTGCCGAACGCGGTTTCGGTGGCTAGGCCGCTGGCGCCGAGCCAGGCGTACTTGGGTGGCGTTTTGCCTTCGTTGGGTACGCCGTATTCGGTGCTGTTGTAGGTGCTGCGCAGTTTGGTTTCTTCTTCGTTATCGGCCGCGGTAGCGACGATGTTGCCCTGCAGGTCGGTGAGTTGCAGCGTGACGACTTTGTCTGATTCCTCGGTGGCCTGCAGGCCGCCGCCGATACCGGGAATGTTCCTCGACCATTTTTCTTTGCCCTGGCTTGTCCAGGTGACGGCTTCGCCGGGGCCGGCGTAGTGGTCTGTGAGGGTGCTCAACGCTTTGGTTTCGGTATTTTCGCTTGTTGTTTCCATCGTTCGCCCCGCCGGGTCGTAGAGGTAGCTGTCGGCCACGCCGTTCTGTTCCTGCTTGGCGGCCTGCCCATCGAGGTAGTAGCTGGTCTTGATTTCGTGTCCTTCAGCATCGCCAGCAGGGAGCTTGGTGGTGTTGCCGAGCGCTTCGTATTCGATGCCTTCGTCGGTGAGCCGGTTGGCTTCATCATAGACATGATGCTGGACGGTGCCGCCTTCGCTGGCGCATTTGCCTTCGCTGGCGGGTTCGCGGCTGATCTGGCTTGTGCGGTTCGATTCTTCATCGTAGGCGTAGAGCCGCACGGTGCAGCCCTTGCCGGCCGGCGTTTCCTTGGCTTCGGTCAGCCGGCCGGCTTCGTCGTAGGCATAGCGCTCGCTCGCCAGCGTGCTTTCCTGAGAAAGCGTTTCGCCGTGGATCCCAGCCACCACACTGTCGCTAAACCAGACCGTCGGATGTTCTTCTGTGCAGTCGCGGGTCTTGACGTAGCTGATGCCCGTCGCCTGCCCAGCCGCGTTGTAGCTGGTGTTCGCGCACATCCCGTTCGGATAGACCTCGCTGGTCATCTGGCCTTCCAGATCGTAGCCGGCTTCGAAGGTCCCCACGGCAGAGTCCACGAGCTTGCTCAACAGGCCCGTTTCGCTGTTGTAGCTGTAGCTCTGTTTGCTCACGCCTTCTTCACCGTCGCCTTCGCTGACTTCCAGCAGCCGCCCGTCCCCGCCTTCTTCATAGGCATAGTGGGCGATGTTGCCGGTGCCGTCCTGGTATTCGACGAGCTGCCCGAGCGTGTTGTCCTTCGCCGCGATCGTCCTGGCGGTGCCGTCGATCGTCGCGGTCTGCTTTTCAAGCGCGCCGGTTTCCGGGTTGTATTCGTTTGTGACCTTCGGCAGCGCCTCGTCGAGTTTGCCGCCTTCTTCGCTGGTGCTCTCGGTCTCTTCGCTTGTGATCGCGCGGCCCGCCGCGTCGTAGGTCTGGGTCTTGGTCCGCGTCACCGACTCGAATGCTTCGCTGGTCGTTTCGACCTCGTCCCAAAGATTATAGGTCACCGTCGTGACGGGAACCGACGGCTCGCCTTCTTTGACGTCCGCGGGCTGCGCGGCTGGTTCAACACGGCATGGCAGATCAGCCCATTCGGGATGGTCGCGGCAGGCTTCCACACGCGATTCGGCTCCCGGCGTGTAGTAGAGCGTGTGGGTGTCGTCGGCGTAGTGGTGTTCGGGCAGCCACTCCTGGATGCGGTTGTTGTCGGTGTCGGCGATGGCGATGTAGCCGGAGGATGTGCTCGCGATGCCTTCGGGGCTTTGGAACTGGCCGTTGTTGTTGCCGGCAGTGCCGACCTGGCTGAGATACGCGCCTTCCGGGCTGAACCGTTGGATCCTGTCGTTGCCGGCGTCGGCGACCCAGACGTCGCCTTCGCTATCGACCGCGACTCCGGTCGGCCTCTTGAACTGACCGTCACCCGTGCCTTCCGACCCGAACGCCCGCACGAGTTCGCCGCTGGCCTTGAACTCCTCGATCCGGTCGTTGCCGGTGTCCGCGACATACACGTCGCCTTTAGCATCCGCCGCGATTGCGGTTCAACCAGGAATGGGCGGCCTCGACGACCCAGCGTCGGGCGCGCCACCCTGGGGTGCGAATCTTCTCTGAGATCTCTTCGCCGCGCGCGCGGATGTGCGGCGTCAGGTCGTAGTCTGTCAACGGACATCGATTATCCGGAGCTCCGGATAATCGATGTCCGTTGACAAACTCGCTCGCAGAGAAATAGCCGAACGTCACTCTCCAAGCGAGCAAACGTGCGCTCCCCGCACCCACGCTCGCTCACCAAGTACCGGTGATAATCCAAAAGCAGCCGCTCCACCAGACCTTCCGGTGTCCTCACCGCGGGTGCCGGCACGACACCCGCCTCGCGCAGATATCCGAGCGGGAGCAACATGCTCCGGGGCGAGACCCATTTCACATTGCCATCAGCGCGGCGCTCCCGCAAGAACGAGATCCTCCCGATCCGGCGTGAGCTCGCCCGGCGCAAGCCCCTGGCACTCAAGCCACCGGCTGAGATCATCCAGCTGCTGCAATCGCCCTCGGACCGAGCCGGGCGCGTAACCGCGTCGCACCAGCTCCTCTTCAAAGCCGTGCGCGCTGCCTGCCAACGGACCGCGTACCGTCCGGGCACAAACCGTTCGTTCCATCATCGCCTCCTGTCAGATCGCAGATACCAAGACAGGAAGCTTCGAACACAACCGCGGCCCTCTGATTATCCCGAGCGGCTACCCCACTCGACCGCCCCACGACACGCCACGAACGACCTACTCAACATAACCCCGGACTCGGGATAACATCGATTATCCGGAGCTCCGGATAATCAATGTCCGTTGACAGCGCGCACGATGATCGGCACGAGCAACGCGGCATTCAACCACCAAAGCATGTCGTTCAAGGACCCCGCCGCGCTCGTCGCGCACGACATCCTCGGCTGTTTCGCCAATGAGGCGCAGCACGTCCTTGCCGGCGCACGCAGCCAACCGATGCGCGTGCCGGAGATCATCGAAGGGGACGCCCGCACCCTCGAGGGGCCATATATGTACTGGCTTGGCTTCCTGGCGGATGCACGCGAAGCGGGGGAGCTCGACTGGCGCGCCATCGGCGGGACCTGGGGCATCGCGACGAGCCGCGTCAGCATGTGGGAATCTCCGTCCAGCATGCCGCTGAATGGCGACTTCTCGTCGGCCCTGAAGGCGATCGTCAAGGCGAATCCAAAGTCAGGCGTCACGCTGTCCCGGTACGTCGCCAAGTATTTTCACGACGTGTGGGACCACGTCCAAGCCGCCTACCGCGTGATGGCTCCCCAGGGCTCTGGCGTTTACATCGTCGGCAACTCGACCTTCTCGAAGGTCCATGTCCCCACTCACGAGTGGTACGCCGCGCTCTTGACAGAGGCGGGATTCGAGCGCGCGACCATCGAAGTGATCCGCAAGCGCAACTCGAACAAGGCACTGTTCGAGTACGCGGTGCGCGCAACGAAGCCAGCGGGCTGATCCGGCTCCGATGCGCGCTTGGGTTACTGCTCAAGCCAGAACGCCGATCCCCCGCGCCGGCGGCGGCGGGGGTCCGTAGCTGGCGATGTCGTCGTCGCTGTAGAAGTAATGCTTCGGTCCCTTCCTCAGGTCGTCGTCTTCGCCTCCCTGCAGGCCCGCGGGCGGCCGTATACCGCCGGAGGCCGCCGTGCCGGCAAAGGATTGGGAAACATCTACGCTTCCCCGGACCCCAGCAGTTGAGCGGGATTGGACGCCAGCCTCGGCAGAGTCCGGCCGGCGCTTGCGAGGATGTGACGAACTGGCCCACCCCGTCTCTCCGGCGGTCTGAATCCAAGGGAGGAATCAGTGTCGTACATCGGTAGGATCGGCCATGCCCCAGCGCTCGCCCTCGCCGTTTCGGCGATGGTCGGGGTGAGCGCATGCGGCGGCTCCACGAAAGCCGGAAGCGGCGCCACGGCGTCCGCGAAATCGCAATCGGCCGCAACGACAACCACGTCCACCACGGAGAGCGCCACCAGCTCCTCGCGCGCACAGGCGTCAACGCCTCAGAGCAAGGAAGCGAAGCTCCTCAAGGCCGTGCACTGCATGCACGGCTACGGCATAGACATCCCGTTGCAACACACAGGCCACGGCCTCGCCGCCAACCTCAAAGGCATCGACACCTCCACACCGAGGTATCAAAAATTTGAGGCCAAGTGCCTACGACGTGCCTACGCCTCCTGAGATAGAGCCGGTCCCGCACACCGAAAGCCATCAGCGCTTGTGGCGGCGCGAGGCGCTGTGGCTGCTTCGGCGGCCTCCGCAGCCCCGCACCGCGACCGGCGTCAGCTGTTGCAGCACGGCGTCGTCGTGGCTGGTGAGCGTCGCTGGCATCGTCAGCGAGAGCCGCCGCCTGACCTGCCGCGTGCGGTAGACGGTCCTGCCGCCGACCTTCGCCTTCACGCGCTTGGTCACGGTGCGGTAGCAGAAGTTGCCCCCGTTGCCGCCCAGCACCGGTTTGGCGCTCTCCGGCAGCATCAGTTCGACGCTGTTGACCGGCACGTCGGGGATCGCGTTGAAGCTGCTCGACGTGAACCCTTTGCTGATATTCGTCGCCCCTTCCTGGATGATCGTGATGCCTTCGCTCTGCAGCACCAGCGCCAGATCCGGGAACGCCAGGCCCCCGTGGCTCACGAGGATAGCCGGCCCGATCAGCGGTTCGGAGAGCAGCGGCGTGTGCGCCACGACGGTGCCGACGAACGCCGCCTTCGGGCAGCCGGAGGGGTTGGCGGCAAACTGCGCTTCGGTGCACGCCTGTTTGAGCGTTTCGAGGTCCGCCGGAAGGATCTTCGGCAGCGTCACGTGCACCTTCGCCAGATTCGCCTGGCCGAGTTTGGAGGTGACCGTCACCTTCAGATATGAGCCCTTCTTGCGGGTGTGATAGGCGTGCGTTTCGGCCTTCAGGGTCGGCTTGAACGGCAGGCTCGTGCAATTGCCGACCTTGAAGGGGTCGCTGAGCTTGGCGCTCTGGCCCAGAACCGAGATCGCTTCGCCCGTGACCGCCATCTTTTCGCAGGAGGTTGGATTGAGCGTGAAGCCGGGCCTGCCGATCTTCACCGCGATCGACCGCACGTCGAGCGGAATGCCGTCGAGGATGGTGGGGATCGGGTCCGACTTGACCGTCACCTGCGAGGTGTACGGGTCGATGTAGAGCGCTGCGCGGACCACCACCGTGCCGAGGTCGTACGGCCCGGCCACCGCGGGCGTGACGATCGCCAGCGAGCGCGGAGCGCCCTCGTAAGGGCCGGCGAGGTAGATGTGTCCCTGCACGTAGTAGGGGTCGGCGCCGGCGCCCGCACCGACCTCGATCGTGCCCACTTCGGAGCCGGCCGGGCAGGAGGGGCTCGCCTGCTCTTCCCTGCCGCTCATGTGTTCGGCCGCCGCGATCGCCGCTTCCGAGCACCTGGCGACGCCCGCCAGCTTCGCGGTCATGCCCTGCGGCAGGACCGTGTCGATCGCCTTCAGTTCCTGGCTGTCGTCTTCGCGCTGCAGGTGCAGCACGAAGGGCGAGAACGAGTCCGCGACCGGCGCTTCGGGGCCCGCGGTGAAGCTCGGCGCGTTGGGCTCCTGGGCCGCCGTACTCGGGCAGGGAGCCCCGCCCGGGGCAGACGTGATCTTGAACGGGCTTGGCCATGTGGCCGGCGGGCCCGATTCGGGCGCAGACCACGGCGTCAGCACCGACTTGGATTCATAGCTGCCGCACGTCGCCGGCGTCCTCAGCACCGCCCGTTCACCCTGGAAGAAGTCGAGCTTGAATTCTTCGAAGGGCAGTTGCGGCGTTTCTTCGAAGCTCGTCGTGAGCTGCCCCGTCGCGGGGTTGGCTTCGACGTGGCCGGCGAGCTTGATCACCACGCCCGTCTGCGGGTCGTCGACCGCGACGTAGATCGCGAGCAGCGAGCCGAACGGGTTTTCGTACGGCGTGGCGACGTAGACCGCTCCCGGCAGCGGATGGTCGATCAGCGGGCTGTTGACTTCGACCGTGCCGATCTTGGCCGCTTCGGGGCATTTCGCCGGTTCGGGTCCGTGCAGTTCGATCTGCGCCGGCGAGCAGGCGGCCAGGCCCGAGCCGGCGGCCGGGTTCAGCGTCAGGCCGGCCGGCAGCGTGATCTTCGTGTCCTTCAACTCGGCCTCGGCGGTTTCGCACTGAGCTTCGCCGCCTTCTTCCTGGCAGGCTTCGTGCTGCGGCACCTTCAGTTTCACTTCCAGCCCGGAGGGCGAGTCGGCGACCGTGCTCGTCGGCTGCGCATCCAGCGTCGGTTCGAACTTGAGCTGGCCGCATCCGGTGAAGCCCTTCTTTTCCGTGCCCGTTTCGACTTCCGTGCTCGTCTTTACGAACGCGCCCTTTTCCTGCCACGTGTCGGCTTCGGCGCTGCCGGTCAGCGGGCCGGCGCAAGCGGTCGGGTTCGTCAGCAGCGGCTTCGTTGCGATTTTCGCTGCCGCCACCTCGCTGGCGCATTCACCGCTGCAGTGTCGTGGGTCAAACGGCACGCCCCAGACGCGCACCCGCACGAAGTTCGGCACCGCGGTGCTGACGATGTTCAGCGCGTCGGCGCTGACGCCGTAGTCGCTGCCGGTGCGCAGGTGGAACGTTATCCACGCCGGTGCCTGCGCAGCGATGAACGTTCCGAATTCTGCCGGGTAGGGGCCAGACGGTTCGAGATTGTAGATCGGCTCGTCGTAACCTCCGTGTTCCCCTACCGGCTCCCGTTCTATAGGTTCCGAGCCGAAGGCGGCAGCATAGTTGTAGTTGTACAGCGGAAAGTCTGTCCACAGTTCGAGCACCCCGACCTGCGTATCGGCTGGGCAGCCTCCCCCGGCCACCCCGTAGCGGGTGCATTTGGGTGTCGCTTCGGGGTTGCCGACCAGACCCGCAGGCAGGTTGACCTTGATGTCCTTCGTGTCGAGCGCGGTGAAGTAAGGGAATTCCAGTTCTTCGCCAAACTGGAAGGAAGCGCTCTCACCGGCGGCGTTTTTCCCGTGACAGCCTTCCGGTTCCGCGCAGCGTGAGAACTCGCTCGTGTGGCTGAACGCGACGGTCGTCACCAGTTCATAGGGGTGGCCGCCGGCCTGGCTTTCCGCCGCGCCCGATCCGTTGAGGTCCTGCAGCAGGAAGCTGTGGATGCGGTAGGTTTCCAGCGTATTGACGAGCGAGTCCGAGCTGCCGCGCTTGTTCGTCGCGACGAAGCGGTAGTCATAGACCGTTTCGCGCGCCAGGCCGGTCGCCTTCGCGCTGGCGACCACTTCGCCGGAGCCGGAGCCGAGGCCTTCCGGCACACAGGGCACGCTCGCAGCGCCCGCCCATTCGGACTGCAAGAAGCCCGCTTCGCTGACGTACTGGACCTGGCAGGTGGTGTCGAAGCCGTTTCGGCTTATCTTCGCCTTGAACGTGGCAGAGGTCTGCAAAGCTTCGGCGGTCTCGGCTTCGACCGAGGGGGGGCCGGACGTGGTGGCGATCGCGGGCGCCGCGGCCACCAGCAGCCAGGCGCCGAGGACGCACGCAAGCATAAGCGCAACGCAGATGGCGCGCAGGCGAAACGGCGTCGGCGCGGGAGCAGTGGTCGAGATGCACATCATCGTGGCTGCCTCCCCGCTACTCTCGCCACGCCTCATCTGCCGGCCCTCCCGCTGTGGCGGGCGTGCTTGCCGTCGTGCTTGCGGACATGGGCGTGCTTGCCGTGGTGCTTGCGCTTGCTGGGCTTGCGCACGCACTTGCCGTGCTTGCGCACCAGCCCCTTGCCACACGTGATTCCGCGCACGTTTCCAATCCCGCCGAGCACGCTGCCGGGCGGCGAGAAGGGGATCGGCGTGTAGCTGGCATGGCACGTTCCTTCTTCCCCGCAAGCCGTCTGCGGCGGCGGTTCGCGGAACCCGCCGTTCACGCGCGCGTCGTAAATATCGTAGTCGGCGCGAGTGTCCGCCCGCAGCAGACTCTGGCCGGTGACGAAGAAGACATTCGAGCCGTCCGGCGTGGCGTTGACGAAAAAGGACGGCAGTTCGCTTTCGCCGGTCGAGATCAGGTGGTACTGCGCGGTGGGTCCTTCGCCGCCGTCGTACTCGTACACATCCCACGTTTCGTTTTCGTCTTCTTTGACCAGTTTTTCGATAGTTTCGAAGAAGACCTGCCCCGAATTGGAGACGGCGTTGTTCAGCGCCATCGGTCCGCTTCTAATGGCTTCACGGAGCGCCTGCTCGATCACCGCCCAGCCCCCGAGCTCGGCGGCCGGCGGCGCCCCGGTCGGGTTGCAGGTCGCGCACGTCAATTCCCCGTTTGCGCCCGCTTCGACCGCGTAGCGGAACGCCTCCATGCACGGAGAGTCCGGCACCCCCGTCAGGTGCTCGCAGGATTCCGGATGGACCGGGTGGTTGTCGTAGCCGGTCAGCTCGTCGATCGAGTCGAAGGCGATGAACTTGCCGTTCTGGGAGACCCGCGCGGTGAGACAGTAGGTGATCCAGTCGCACTGGTCGCCTTCGCTCGCGTTGAGCGTCGCGATGAACCTCGTCGCGCCGTCATGGCTCAGATACAGGTTCGCTTCGCCGGCGACCGCCTTCGCTCCGTGACTGTTTTCCTGGCTGCCGGTGAGGATGCCATCGGCGACGAAGTACACGTAAGAGCCGTCTTCGGAGGCGCCGCTGACGCCGAGCACGTCGGCCGCTTCTGAAGCGTCGGCCGTGAGGTCGGTGAGATGTTCGCCTTCCGGCTTTTCGAGGTCGTATTCGTAGAGGTCGGGCTTGCCGGGTTCAGCCGTCGCGGTCGACGTCAGCTTTTCTTCGTCGGTGAAGAAGATCCTGGTCGTCTGCGCGTTCGCCCACTGGAACTGGCCGCCGCCGGCGTTGCCGGAGCCGCCCTCGGGCACGTCGATCTGGACCGTGCATGCCTTCTCCGGTTCGGCGCTCTGCTCGGCCTCAGTGCACCCGTGCGCCAAGCTTTCTTCAGCGCCGGGGTGCTCACGCAGGTACAGGCCGCCGTCGATGTAGGGAGCGCTGACCGACGCCGCGTGGAGCTGCCCGTTGGACTTGAACCCGCCGCCGGCGTAGAAGAGGATGCGTTCGCCGTCGGCCGAGACCGAGTCGGTGAAGCCCGCGCTTTGAGCAGGCAGATGGCCACATTCCCTGGGATAGTGCGCGCCCGCGAGCGTGCCGCGCACCGGTTCGCCGCTGGGCAGCACCGTCAGCAGATGCACCGCGTTCGCACTCCAGACGTACACGTTGCCGAGATCGCTTGCGCAATGGCCGTTGGATTCCCCTGCGTCCACGGCTTCGGCGTCTGGCGCGTTGGAGGCTAGTTGAGTGCGCGACTGGAAGATCACGTCGCTGCCGTCGGCCGAGACCACATCGAACCACGGGTTGTACTGCGCAACGCCTTGCGGCGTGCGATTGACGAGCTGGAATTCGAAGGCGCCGCTGGCAAGGTCGGTTTCGCGCAGGAACAGCCTGCCCGCTTCCAGCGGCTCGCCGGGAACCAGTTCCGGTTCGTCGTGGCCGCAGTCTTCGGCATCACCGCCACCCGTTTCGTTTTCTTTTGAGCCACCCAGTCCGTCCTTCCAGACGATGTGTTCCATATTCTGCGAGAAGCCGACGTAACCGACCGGGTTGCAAATGAAGCTGTGCCGCGACCGGGTGTAAGTCTCGAGGTTTTCGCCAACCCAGCCGTCCTGCGTGCGCCGCGAGAGGTTGGTCGCAAGACCGTCCCCTTCAGAGTTGGGCTGGGAAGATTCGAACAGCGCCGCGTCGCCGTCGGCGGCCGTGAACTCGCCAAACTGCACCATGGGCATCTCTACGGGCGCATCGGGTGTCAGTTTTGTCCCTTCGCTCGGTGGGTAACCGCTGTAATATTTCCAATACTCCGGGCTCGGCTGGTATGGCTGACTGACCAGCTCATAGGCGCGGCAGTCAGGCAGGTTCATGGTGAACCCATTGAACGTCTGCTGTTCTGCGCGGATTGGTTGGTTGGGACATTCGGCCGCGGAGGCTGAGCGCACGGGCGCCGTCAGAGCGAGCGCAAGCGCTGCAGCCAGCACGCCAAGAACCGCCATCGCTTTCACGGACATGATGCTGCGAACGATCATCAACCCGTCCCTTCCCCTCCCACTCCTGTTTGCCCGCTTTGGGGCTCTGTCACGCACCAAATGCTTTCATCCCACCCAAAGCCCCGTCCGTCGGAGGCGGCGGCATTGCCGCCGCCTCCTCCGGGACGGAACGGTTGTCACCTTCGTGACTCCAGCCCGTTATACCTGCAAGCTAGCTGACCGTGAGTCCTGATTCTTCGATCAGGTCCGAGCCCGTCACTAAGCCAACTTTTTCTTTCGTACGCGAGCACTCGGCTGGGTTCTCCCTGGATATAGCGTCAAATAACGCCAGCACGCCTTCCGTCACGTTGTCCATACCAGTGCTCGTCATGCCTTCGCACGTATCGGTCACTTCGCCGATAATGGTTTTGCATGTAACTGCCCACCCAGAGTTGGCCGTCGTGATTAAGTCCCTGATCGCGCCTTCAACTGTGACCAGTTCAGTGGCCCACGGCAGGTTCACCGCCATCGCAGTAGCACTCTCGCACAATGAGCCTTCCTCAACCGTGCAAGGAGCATTTAATTCCCCTGATAAGCCCGTGATGCTTGTGATTTCATCCTTGCCTTCGGGGCTCACCGAGCCTTCATCATGCCCGCTGCACTTCACCGCAATTTTTTCCTTATCATCCTTGAGTAACAGTTCGCCCGTCGATTTGACGGCGGTCTTTGCAGTGATCGGTTTGCCGTTCAGTAACCATTCTAACGCGGACGCGCCCGCGGCTGCCACGGCGCCAAGCGCCAGCACAGCCACAAACGCCGCTCCAAGCATCTTGATGATTCGCATTGCTGCTCATCTCCTTGTCGTTCGCGCCCAGAGGCCCAACCGACCAAGTGATGCGCATCTTAGGCCGCAGCCCACGAAAGCGTCAAGCAGTGTTTCCCACTCGGAAGGCCAGCGACCATCTCCTGCCGCCGCTCCCGCACCGCCGCATCTCGAGACTCCGACCCTGCCATGCGCACCGCTCCAATCGATCGAGAGACCACTGGACACTGGATTGCACCTCCGGCCGAGGACCGATCACGCCAGCCCGTCGACCACGCGGCTCCAAACGGCCACGCCGTCCGGCACCGAGCACAGCCAGAGTACGCAAAAACACGAAGCTAAGTCAAGCGCCAGATGGTCGCCCGGCGTCAGCCGGCCCTGCGCCCAGCGATAAATCCGCATTGCAATGCGCGATTGCGCTTCCCGCGCCGCTGGAAACACTCCACGCAGACCGTCACGACTCCGTCAACAAACATCTCCAACGCCTGCTCGCGAGCGACAGCCCGTTGCACGCCTGTCAGCACCCACAGGACCGAGTACTCCTCCTTCAGGCGGCGGCGACGCACGATCTCGACGATGAGGGTCAACAGCGCGAGGCTGCCGGCGATCGCGACGATCCGCGGCGCTGGCGGCGATCGCGTTCCTGGGCGTCGGCCAGCTGACCGGCATGGTCCCCGGCGAGCTGCACGATGCGATCGGGTCGCGGAGGCTGCTGCGCCAGCGGGCATCCCGCCAGAGGCGAGGTGCGCTGTTGCGCGCATGAGAACCAGGGGGCTGCGCAGCGAGCGCATCAATTCGCCCGCCAAATGCTGCATCGACATCGGGGCCTCTCAATCCCGGTATCCGGCGTCGATGCAGCAGGAACAGCATAACGCGATCGAGACAGTCTGTGGGGCAGACGTGCCCGGAGGCGCGCCGCCGCAACCGTCAGCGGCGCGCTTCCCGGGGATCAGTCAACCGCTTGTACCCGTACTGCTCAAGCTCCACCGATACTTCGTCGCCGGTCACGCCGGCCCGGCGAGCGGCCTCACGGCAGCGGCGTCACGGTCAGGACGCCGACCCTCCTGCCGCCGCGTTCGGGCAGGACCGTGACCGAGCTGGCCGGCATGTCCGGTCCGACGATCCCGCGATTGCATTGCCGTCGACGCGCACTCCGGCGACCACCATCTGCCGCGCCTCCGCGGGAAGCGCGCGTGAGCCCGTTGTTTACAAGAAACCGGCGTGGCTCGATCCGTGGCCGGCCAGCACCGGAACTGCCGGCCTGTTCTTCTATGGCCCCTGCGACTGTCCGCGGGATGACATCGCTGTACGATTCGCCCGCGAACCGGGCGCCATCTCGTCCATCCGGGCCTTCCCCGTCCTCGCCAGGATCGGCGCCCCGGCACCCGGGAGCATCTACGATCCCTTCAACGACGAACCGTCGCGAGCGCCAGTTGAACCCGTACCCCGCTGACTCCGTCCTGCCGCCACCGCCCGGCCCGTCCCATAGGACGCCGAACCTAAAGGCGATCCGCCGGAGGGCCTCGCCGATCCAGCGTTTGTAGGCTGCGAGGAGGCGTGAGGTGACTGGGTCCGCGTCGATGTGGATGTCGAGTAGGGCTACCTCGTAGTGTTTGTCGTTGCGTTGGCAGGTGGCGATTAGCTCGCGGCGGTTGCCTGTGGTGGTGACAGAGAGCACCTCGACGGTCTCGCCGACGATGGTGCCTGGGCATGGGAAGTTTGCGTCGTAGAAGGCGTTTTCGAATCCCATCAGCTGCTCGTCCTCGTCGTAGCAGTCGACGGTGATCTCCTCGATCAGGGCGTCAAGCTCTGGGTCGGTTTGGCGGGCTGGGCTCATCGGTCTGCGCTCAAAGAATCAGGCGGCTGGGTGTAGGCGCTCCAAAAGTAGTGGTGGGCATTGGCGGATCTCGCCGCTTTGGAACCGGCCGACGGGCTGGTGCACGCAGACGGTGGCGGTGTGCTCATCAAGCTCGATCACGACGCCGTGCACGCCGCGCAGATATTGGGGTTTGGTGCGCTCGGTAAAGCGGACGCGGTCGCCGAGGGAGAGCATCGCCAGCGCCTTGGCGGAGTTGACTGTCTCCAGCAGGTCAAGACGCGCGTGGGTCGCGTCGGCAAGCGCTGTCAGGTGCTCATCGAGCGCTCCGGCCGCGATCTGGTCGAGCAGCAGCTGCTCGGGCCATATCAGCGTCTGCTGTGGATCATCGCGCGGCGGCGGGGAGCCGACGCCCGCGGGCGATGGCAACTGGCGCCCGGATCTGTTGCGAGGGGAGCGCTTGCTCATGCCCCGCGATTATTGCCGCCGTGGTGGACGGCGCGGCTTCAGGTTTCCCCGGTGGCCGGCAGCCAGGGTGTGCCCCGCGCCAGTGCGCTGAGCACGCCGAGGGTGTCCTGGTCCTGCTTTCTGGCGGTGGAGATGTAGGAGCGGACCGTCAGGTAGCGTTGCGCGCCCTCCATCGTGCGAAAGCACCCGGAGATCTTCTGCTGGAGCTTGACCATGCGAAGATCCGCCTCACAGATGTTGTTCGTGAAGGGTACGGAGAAGTCGTGGGCGAAGAGGGTCGCTTCGCGCTCACACCGATCCAGGCGCAGCAACAGGTTCTGCGCCTTGGAGCGCTTGATCCGTTCACCGGCGTGCTCGGCCAGGCCGGGGTTCTCCGTAAAGCCCTGAGCGATCACGGCGCGGTAGCTTCGGTGAAGTTCTAAAAGCGCGCTCTCGGGCAGCCGTTTGCGGCCGGCTGTCTTGGCGTCATCGACCATCTCCTTGGTGTCCAGCAGCAGGCAGCCCATGCCCGAGGCCCACGCCTGGCCGGCCTCATGCGCAGCGACCAGCTCCCTGAGGTGGTGAGCGCCGCAGAGAGCGTGGGTCGCCTTGGTGTAGGTGCGGTAGGGCGTGAAGCCGTCGTGCACGGCGACCCCACGGAAGCCGGGGAGCACGCCGGCGTCATCCATCGCCTCGGTGCCTCGCTTCTCATGGATGGTGTAGCGCGTGAGCATCTCGGTGGAGGTCGCGTGCGCCCAGCGCAGCCGCTCAGCGATCCGCAACCCGGTCTCGTCGTAGTGCGCGACCGGCTGATCTGCAAGCAGGCTGCGCAGCTGCTCATCGAAATCGGTGAGACCCGCAGCGGCCTTCTGTACCCACGAGCACAGCGTGGCGGTCGAGATCTCCGCCCCAGTGAGATCACAGATCAGCCTGTGAGCACGATCGTAGGGGATGTGCTGAAAGACGATGAGATAGACCCCGAACGCGCGCAGGTTGCACCCATAACCGGCGGGAGCGAGAACGTCCTCGGGGAAGCGCCCCTCATTCACGCGCCCGCAATGCCCACAGCGCCTGCGCTTTGAGACGTGCTCGATCACTTCCAGCGCGAGCTTCTCGGGAATGTCGAACACCTGACGAGACTCCCCGCCCGCAAGCTCCTCCCCGTCAGCCAGATCGCGCCCGCACCCATCACAGAGATCAGGCTCGTGGGGAATCTGACGATCGGGAACCTCCACGCGCTCCAAGTGCGCGCCCGCATGACCCTCCTGGCCGCCCGGTTTGCGCCCCGAGCGCTCCCGCAGGCTGCGCTTCTTCGGCGAAGGCTTCGAGTAACCGTCCGAGGACGGCGGCTTGCTCGAGTTCCTTGAGTTCTGATCCAGCTTGGCCTGCAACTCGGCGACCTGTGCCCTCATCTCAGCGATCACCGCGTCCTGCTCGGCGATCCGGGCTTCAAGCTCCTCGCGGATGAGCTGCCGTGCACACTGCCCTGCATCGGCCATGCCCGCAAGATTCCCTGCAACCAAGCCGACTCCTGCCCACACCGACCCCCTCCCGGACTGCGCACCCGCACCCGAATCCGCGCTCACCCTTGACGAGCGGAACCAGCGGGACCTAAATAGTTACCAAATAAGACCGATCTCCTTGGTTCAAACAAGGACGTCAAAATGCCCGCCCTTGCAGGATAGAAGCAAGTCTTTGTCCAGTTAGTCGGGGCGGCCGGATTCGAACCGGCGGCCTTTCGGCCCCAAACCGAACGCGATACCAGGCTTCGCCACGCCCCGAGAACAGCGATTCTACCGCCACTCGTCGCGTATTCGGCCCATCCACGCCTGCACACGCGCGCGCAGCAGCGTGTCGTTGAGGCAGGACAGGGCGCCCCCCAACCACCCCATCCACTACTGTGATTCCGCATGGCAGACGTACAGCCACTGCAAGCCATCCGCTACGACACCGCGGTGGCCGGCCCGCTCCCAGAGCTCACCGCGCCCCCCTACGACGTGATCTCCCCGGCGGGACGCGCAGCGCTTCTCGATCGCTCCCCCTACAACGTGGTCGCCATCGACCTGCCCACGATGGACGCCGAGGGCCGCCTGCAGGCGCACGGCGACCCGACCGCCCCCGACCCCTACCAAGTCGCCGGCGCCCTCTTCGCAAACTGGCAGTCCACCGGCGTCCTCACCCGCGACCCGGCCCCCACCCTCTGGGCCCACACCCAGGAGTACACCGGCCCCGACGGCATCGCCCGGACCCGCCGCGGCTTCTTCTGCAAGGTCCGCATCGATGACTATGGCGAGGGCCGCGTCCGCCCCCACGAGCGCACCCACCCCGGCCCCAAGGAGGACCGCCTGCGCCTGATGCGCGCGACCAAGGCGAACCTCTCCCCCATCTTCTCCCTCTACTCCGACCCCTCCCACGCCGCCTGGGACGCCCTCGCGCCCGCGGGCGATCAGCCCCCCGACGGCGAGGTCACCGACACCGAAGGCACAGTCCACCGCATCTGGCGCGCCTCCGACCCGGAGACGATCGCAGCCGTCCAGGAGACGCTCCGTCCCTCCGAGCTCCTGATCGCCGACGGCCACCACCGCTACGAGACCGCCCAGACCTACGCGCAGGAGATCGCCGGCGAGAAGGTCGGCGGCGAGAAGGTCGGCGGCGAGGGTCCGCACCGCTACGTGATGATGTGCCTGGTCGCCCTCGAGGACCCGGGCCTGACCGTCTTCCCCACCCACCGCCTGCTCAGCGGCCTGACCGAGCCCCGCCGCCAGGCGCTCACCGACGCGATCGCCCGCGACTTCCTCGCCGAAGAGGTACCCCTGGACCAGCTCGCCCCGCCCCCCGGCGAAGGCCCGCTCCAGCTCGGCTACATCGACGCAAACCTGCGCCCCACCCGCCTGACGCTGCGAAGCCAACAGATCGCAGACGTTGCCCTCCCCTACCACTCCCCCGCCTACCGCTCCCTTGACACCGGCGTCCTGGAGGCCCTCCTGCTCAAGGGCGCCCTGGCCATGACCGAGCACGACATCGCCGAGCTCAACGGCCTCTGGTACGCGCGCGACGCCCAGGACGCGATCGAAAGCGTCCGCAGCGGGCAGCGAGACGCCGCCTTCCTGATGCGCCCGACACCGGTCGCCCAGGTCCGAGACGTCGCCGCCGCCGGCGAGAACATGCCGCCGAAGTCGACCTTCTTCTTCCCGAAGCTCCTGACCGGCCTGCTGTTCAATCCCCTCGCCTGAGGGGTAGTGGGTCAGTTTGGATTTGACCGCTTGGATCGGCGTGGGCGCGGTTAGGCTGGCGCGGTCAATATCCAAGCGGCCCCGGCGCGGGCGCTAACCCGACGCCGGGACCTGAGCACAGGAGGTACAAGCTCCCATGCCTGCACAGCAGCCTATCCCGCCTATGAGCGAGGTCGAGCGGGAGGTGCACACTGACGGCGTAATCCTGTCGGTCCTGCTCGCAGACGACTCGCAGCGGCCGTGGTCCGAGGAGGAGGTCGCCCGCGAGATCGAAGACCGGGTAGCAGCGTCAGACGGCTTGAAACGGCTCGCCAGAAGCGGCCTTGTTCATCGCCTCGACGGCTTCGTGTTCGCGTCGCGGGCCGCTCTGCTCGCAGAGGAAATCACGCAGTAGCTCACGCTACCCGGAGCGCCACGTCACGGCCGGGCGTGGCGCTCCTGCCCCCGCTACGATCCTCCTGTGGCCGACCTCAACCAGATGGCCTACCGAATCATGCAGCACGCCACCGAGCCGCAGGAGCCGGAGACGGACGCGCAGGCCAGCGGCCGCAAGGGCGGCCTGAAGGGCGGTAAGGCGCGAGCCGCGAAGATGACGCCGGAGGAGCGATCAGAGAGCGCCCGCAAAGCGGCTCAGGCGCGCTGGGGGCGTACGGTATAGCGGTACGTATCTTTCGCTAATTCTCGCTGGCAGATGTCCAGGACTCGACGTGAAGTAGGCGCATCTCGCGACTTCTCGCTGCCTGCTCGTAGCGTCTTCGCTCCTCCGTAACGGCCACCTCTAGTTCTACGTAATCCCGGAGCAGTGGTCGAAGCTCCTCTAGCTGCTCGTCATCGAACGCGACGATTGCGGGCGTGGATGATTCCTCGCCTACCTCGGCAGTATCGATGGTGGCCTTGTTGTGCTTGATATCGATCCGCCAGAGATAGCCTTGCAAGATTCTGGTGTCCGACGGCGCTTGATACGGGTTTCTCTAGCGTCTCGACACGCTTGGCGGCGGTCGTTGCGCTCAGTTCGACCTGAGCACTCAGTTGTTTTTCGCGAAGCGCGAATATACCGAGGTCTACCGCACCTGTTCTTGCTGCCTTCAAGAGGCCCACAAGCTCGTTTCCTACGCGATCAGGCAAGACCTGCAATTTGGCCTCAAGGCTCTCGCCGTCTTCGGCAAGGAGCTTGACCACCTCGTCGAGCTCTTTGTAATCCAACGGGAACATCTCGCCCTTCGGGGGCTCTAGACGCAGGGGCAGCGCAAAGCTGCCGGCCGCAGGCGCAAACGCCGCCAATTGGCCGGCTCCGCTCGCTTCAGTGATGGGCCCCATACTCTTGACCTCAAGGCCACCGAGGTGGGCCTGCATCACACGAACCAGGCGATCAAAATGGTCGATGACCTTCGCCATTGTCGCTACTCCTATGGAGTGGTTGCGTACCGCGGGACCATCAAGCCGGACGACGGCACCAAGAGGGGAGATAGCATCCCAAGTGTTGGCACCGACCAGATTACGGATCGTTTCGATCTCAGGATCGGGCAGATCCTCATCGCCGTCTACGGACCCCATAGATGGTGATCTAGTGTACAGCTACGGCAACAAATGCGACCGCTAGCTCGACTGCAACGCAGCCGACTGACACCGCACAAGCCTTAGTCGCGCGTTCCAAAGCATCGGTACGCTTCTTATTGTTGTCGCGGCGACCTTCGGCGATCTCTGCGTACGCCTCCACTAGCTTTGCTCCGACCGCAGGGTTTCCATCCACCGCTGCGTCCCGGTAGGCACGAATAGTTTTGATTGCCAGCGTAGGGTCATCAAAGAGACGCCACGCACGGTAGCTAACGAAGACGGCCCCCGTAATGGCTGCTGCCGCGATGATCGCGACGCCAGCTAGCCAGGGCACGAACGATGAGGCGGCATGATGTTCATGCGCGCCGAGCGCCCCGTCTAGAAGCGCGATCACGCCAGCCTGCGTGACGGCGAAGAACGATGCCACGAGAGCAATCTGATTACGCGACTTGGCATCAACGCGTTCGCTTCGCTTGAACTCCTCGTCAATGATGGATGTTGCCGACGTAAGCAGGATCGACAATTGCGTGGCGCTCGCCCCGTCTTTAGGCTGCTTCGGCGCAAGGGAAGCCGGACGGTCCATAGCCCTTCATGATGGCACGAGCAGCGGCGCTGCGCACCGACGGAGGTTCCGTCCTATGCCTCACGCATAATAGTCAGTATGAACCGGCTGACCACGGAGAAGCGAGCCCAGATCGTCGGGTGCCTGACCGAGGGCATGAGCATCCGGGGTACCTGCCGGATCACCGGAGCCGCCAAGAACACCGTGACGAAGCTGCTCGTGGACCTGGGCGACGCTTGCAGCGGCTACCAGCACAAGACGCTGGTCGATCTGCCCTGCACAACGATCGAGTGCGACGAGATCTGGAACTTCGTCTACGCCAAGGACAAGAACGTCCCCGAGGCCCGCCAGGGCGAGTACGGCGTCGGCAGCGTATGGACCTGGACAGCGATCTGCGCAGACACGAAGCTCATCCCCGCCTGGTTCGTAGGGCAGCGCACCGCCGACGACGGCTACCTGTTCATGATGGATCTACGGACGCGGCTGAAGTATCGGCCGCAGATCACGACCGACGGGCTCGCCGCCTACGCCAGTGCGATTGGCTTCTCGTTCGGTGCACAGGTCGATTGGGCAGTCCTACAGAAGACCTACAGCGGCGGCGAGGCCACCGACGAGCGCCGCTACAGCCCCGCCGTCTGCACGGGCATCGAGACCTACGTGCGCACCGGCAACCCCGACCGTGAGCGCATCAGCACGAGCTACGTCGAGCGACAGAACCTCACCATGCGGATGAACATGCGCCGCTTCACAAGGCTGACCAACGGCTTCTCCAAGAAGGTCGAGAACCTGTCCGCTGCCGTCGCGCTGCACTACATGGTCTACAACTTCGCCCGGCCCCACATGAGCCTCAAGAACCCCTACCCACGGACCCCCGCGATGGCAGCAGGCGTCGCCGATCACGTCTGGACGCTCCAAGAGGTCGCCGCGCTACTCGATTGAAACTGACCCACTACCGCCTGAGGACCCCCCGCAACCGGGCGATACGATAGGCAGGTCACACCCAATGACTCGATTGGAAGGCGCCGCAAGAATGCAAGCCACCGCTCGACGCACCGATGGAACCTTCAAGCACTCCGTCCAGGTGCGAGACCACCAGATCCTCGTCGATGAGTTCACCGACGCCGGCGGCACGGACGCCGGACCGGACCCGCAGGAGCTGCTGGCGGTCAGCCTCGCCTCCTGTACCGCGATCACGATGGAGATGTACGCCACCCGCAAGGGCTGGGAGATCGGCCCGGTCGAAGTCGACGTCGAGTACACGCCCGCCGAGCGCGGCACCCCGACGAAGTTCGACCTGGTCCTGCGCCTGCCCGACGGCCTCAGCGAAGACCAGGTGGAACGCCTGCGGGTGATCGCCGCCAAGTGCCCCGTGCACCGCACGCTCGACGGCGAGGTCATGTTCAACGAACGCGTCGAGCGGGTCCACCTCGCAGCCTGACCGCGACACGCTCACCCCGGCGCTGCAACGCCTGCTGGACGCCGACGGCGCGGACGCCCCCGCCCAGCAGGACGGCCAGACCCAGGCGGCCGTGCTCGTCCCGATCTACCTGACCGGCGCCGAGCCCCACGTCGTGCTGACCAGAAGGCGAGCCGACCTGCGCCACCACGCCGGCGAGATCAGCTTCCCCGGCGGCCGCCAGGACCCGGCCGACCCGACCCTCGCCGACACCGCCCTGCGCGAGGCCGAGGAGGAGATCGGCCTGCCCCGCGCCGACGTGCGCCTCGCCGGCACGCTGCCTCCAACCTCGACCTTCGTGACCAAATACACGATTCACCCGTTCGTCGGCGCAATCGAGCCGGAGCGCGCCTGGGCCGTGAGCCCCAAGGAGGTAGACGAGGTGCTCGAGCTCCCCCTGCGCGCGCTGCGAGGCGCCCGCGGCACCGCAGAGATCACCCGCCGCGGCTTCACCTTCGAGACCGGCGCCTACGAGCTCTCAGGCCACCTGATCTGGGGCGCGACCGCCCGCATCCTCGACGACCTGCTCGCCCGCCTGACGCCGATGCTCGACACACTCACTGAGCCCCGGTTGCCACCGGCACCCCGACCAGACTCCCCCACTCCGTCCAGGAGCCGTCGTAGTTCTTGACGTGCTCGCGCCCGAGCAGCTCGTGCAGCACGAACCACGTGTGCGCCGAGCGCTCGCCGATGCGGCAATAGGCGATGATCTCCTGCCCGTCGAGCACTCCCTTGCCGCCGTACAGCTCGCTCAGTTCCTGCGCCGACTTGAAGGTCCCGTCCTCCTTGACCGCCTGCGACCAGGGAACCGACGCCGCACCCGGGATGTGCCCGGCCCGCTGGGCGCCCTCCATCTCATACCCCTGCGGCGAGATGATCTCGCCCGCGAACTCGGCCGGCGAGCGCACGTCCACAAGCTTGGTCGAATCGTCAATCGCAGCCAGCACCTCGTCGCGACGCGCCCTGATCGCCTCATCTCCCGGCTTTGCCGCGAACGTGCTCGACGCATAGCCGGGCACCTCGACGCTCGTCGGCCGCCCATCGGAGATCCACTTTTCCCGCGGCCCGTTGAGCAGCTTCACCTGCTCGTGCCCGTAGTACTTCAGATACCAGTAGGTGTAGGCCGCAAACCAGTTGTTGCGATCGCCGTAGAGCACGACCGTGTGCCCGTTGGAGATCCCGCGGCTGCCAAACAGCCTCCCGAAATCCTCGGGCCCGAGAAAGTCGCGACGGACAGGGTCCTGCAGATCGGCCTTCCAATCGAACCCGATTGCGCCGGAGATGTGCGCCTCCCGGTAGAGGTCGGGGTTCTCGTCGACCTCGACGATGCGAATGCTCTGATCGTCCAGATGCGCTGCGAGCCACTCGGGGTCCACCAGCACATCCTTGGCGTAGTCGGACATACGACGCCTCCTATGAATCCAGATCAGCTTTTTAGGATTTAATAGGGAGGATAGCGCCGATCGCCCCGAGCGCCTCCATGCGCCAACGCTCGCGCTCCGCCGGATCGGCCCGCAGCAGCTGCAGTGGAATCTCGTTGCGCGCGGCCACCTCTTCGGCGATCTGCGCTCCCCCGGAGAGCACCTCCGCAGGCACCGTCCCCGCCGCCTCGTAGAGCACCCCCCTGATCGTCGTGTCGATCGTCTTGACCATGAACGAGCGCAGCCGCACGTCGTGCAGCGCGCGCGCCTGCTCATCGGGTCCGCTCGCGCAGCCGAGCAGCCAGCAGGCGACGCTCACTCCATCCAGCGCGCCGATCAGCGTGCCGAGCCGATCGGGCGTGCCGATCCAGCACTGCGCCCCGACCGCCTCGATCGCGGCCCGGCCGCCCTCATCGCGCGTGACGATCCGCGCCGCGTGCCCCTGCTCGCCGAGCCGGCCGGCAAGCCATCTCCCCCGCTCCCCGCCGCCGACTATCAGGACCCTCGCCATCGAGCGCGCATCCTAGAACCTGGACCCAGACGGTGGGTGCCGCGGCCCGCAGCCACGGCACCCGATGAGGAGACCTGCGCCGTCTCCACGCGAATCGAGTCCCCCTGGGGCGCCGTCGGAGAGGTTGGGGTAACGACGCCCTGGGAAACACCCGAAACGCGTGGACGGCACGCAGCCATCACACCCTGCTCATCGTCTTCCGTCCGGAGGAGATGGCCCCTCAAGGCCAACTCACGCGACAAGCTAAACACATCCCCAAAGATATGTCAACCCTAGTTTCTTTGTTGTGGATTTCCACCCGTGCATAAACGGTTTGGCTAATCCAGGCCTCGCGCCGGCGCGTGCCTCCAATACGATGGCCCGCAGGCCATGAGCGATACGCCCACCCCCACCCCGGACGCCGTCACGATGGACAAGATCGTCGCGCTGTGCAAGCGGCGCGGCTTCATCTTCCCCTCCTCGGAGATCTACGGCGGCGTCGGATCGACCTACGACTTCGGCCACTACGGCGTGCTGCTGAAGACCAACGTCAAGAACGAGTGGTGGCGCGCGATGCTCCAGGAACGCGACGACATCGTCGCCCTGGACTCCGCGATCCTGCAGCACCCGCGCGTGTGGGAGGCCTCCGGCCACCTCGCCGGCTTCACCGATCCGCTCGTGGACTGCAAGACATGCGGCCAGCGCTTCAGGGCCGACCACCTCGGCGACCTGCCCTGCGGCCGCAAGCCCTCAAAGCACCCGGGCGAGACGGACGAGTGCAATCTGACGCAGGCGCGCGACTTCAACCTGATGTTCGAGACCACGATCGGCCCGGTCAAGGAGTCGGGATCGACCGCCTACCTGCGCCCGGAGACCGCGCAGGGCATCTTCATCAACTTCAAGAACGTGCTCCAGTTCTCCCGCAAGAAGCCGCCGTTCGGGATCGCCCAGGTCGGCAAGTCCTTCCGCAACGAGATCACTCCGGGCAACTTCATCTTCAGAACCAGGGAGTTCGAGCAGATGGAGATGGAGTACTTCGTGCCGCCGCCGGAAGTCGGCAAGTGGTTCGTGTATTGGCTTGAGCAACGTAGGAGCTGGTACCTGGGGCTGGGCATCCGCCCCGACCACCTGCGCCTGCGCGCGCACGAGCAGAGCGAGCTCTCTCACTACTCCAGCGCCACCAGCGACGTCGAGTACCTGTTCCCGATCGGCTGGTCGGAGCTGGAGGGCATCGCCAACCGCGGCGACTTCGACCTGACCCAGCACGCCCAGCACTCCGGCGAGAAGCTCGAGTACTTCGACCAGGCCTCCGGCGAGCGCTACGTCCCCTTCGTGATCGAGCCGGCCGCCGGCGCCGACCGCGCCACGCTCGCCTTCCTCGTGGACGCCTACGACGAGGAAACAGTCGAGGGCGAGGGCGCCGGCGCCGGCGAGACCAGGACGGTGCTGCGCCTGCACCCGCGCCTTGCGCCGATCAAGGTCGCAGTGCTGCCGCTGGTGCGCAAGGACGGCCAGCCCGAGCTCGCCCAGCAGGTGCACGACGCCCTGCGCGGCCTGCTGCAATCCGAGTACGACGACGGCGGCTCGATCGGCAAGCGCTACCGCCGCCACGACGAGATCGGCACCCCCTTCTGCGTCACGATCGACCACGAGAGCATCGCGGACGGAACGGTCACAGTCCGAGACAGAGACACGCTGAGCCAGGAGCGCATGCCGATCGAGGGCCTGCCGCAGGAGCTCGCGCGCCGCGTGAGCGCGCCGTGGAGCACGCCAAAGCTCGCCGCCGCCCGGTAGCGTCCAGTCGCTTCGCCCTCTGGGCACAACACGACCGGGAGCGCAAACGGGCATGGACTTCGACCTCACCGACGAGCAGCAGCTGATTCGCAAGACCGCCAGGGAATTCACCGACAACGAGATCGTCGAGCAGGCGCGCCAGAACGCCAGGGAGCATCGCTTCGACCTCGATCTCGTCAAGAAGCTCGCAGACCAGGGCTACCTCGGCGCGATCGTCCCCCGCCAGTACGGCGGCGCCGAGCTCGACTACTTCAGCTACGGCCTGGTGGTCGAGGAGATCGGCCGCGGCGACTCCTCGATCAGGACCGTCGTCTCGGTCCAGACTTCGCTGGTCTGCTCGGCGATCCTCAAATGGGGCACCGAGGAGCAGAAGATGCACTGGCTGCCCAAGCTCTGCTCCGGCGAGTGGCTCGGCTGCTTCGGCCTGACCGAGCCCGACACCGGCTCCGACGCCGCCAAACAGCGCACCCGCGCTCGCAAGACCGAGAACGGCTGGGTCATCAACGGCGCGAAGATGTGGATCTCGATGGGCAACTACGCGAAGCTCGCACTGATCTTCGCCCAGACCGACCCGGCGCTCGGCACCAAGGGCCTTGCCTGCTTCCTGGTGGACACCGACCAGCCCGGCTTCCAGCCCAGCACGATCGAGCACAAGATGGGCCTGCACGCCTCCGACACCGCCGCGATCTCCCTCGAAGACGTCGAGGTGGGCGAGGATGGGATGCTCGGCCTCCTCGGCGACGGCTTCAAGGTCGCAATGTCTGCGCTCGATTCCGGCCGCTACTCGGTCGCCGCCGGCTGCGTCGGCGTCTGCCAGGGCTGCCTGGAGGAGTCGGTCAAATACGCCAAGGAGCGCGAGCAGTTCGGCAAGCCGATCGCAAGCTTCCAGCTGGTTCAGGCGATGATCGCCGAGATGGCGCTGAAGACCGATGCCTCGCGGCTGCTCGTCTGGCGCGCCGGCTTCCTGAAGGACAAGGGCCGCCCGAACACGATCGAGACCTCGATCGCCAAGCTGCACGCCACCGAGGCCGCGGTCGAGTGCGCCAACACGGCGATCCAGGTCCACGGCGGCGCCGGCTACGTCGACGACCACCCGGTCGAGCGCTACTTCCGCGACGTGCGCGTCACCACCCTCTACGAGGGCACCTCCCAGATCCAGAAGCTGATCATCGGCCGCGGCCTGACGGGAGTCAACGCGCTGGTGCCGTCGTGAGCGAGGCCGCACAGCAGGGCGCTCCGGAGGCCGCGCAGGCGCCCCCGCAGGAGGCCGCGCCGGAGCCCCCGCACAAGATCGGCGTCGTGGGCGCCGGCACGATGGGCTCGGGCATCGCGCAGCTCGCCTGCCGCTTCGCCGACACCCTGCTCTACGACCCGATCCCAGAGGCGCTGGAGCGCGGCATCGTCCGCGCGCGCGAGGGCCTGGCCAAGGAAGCCGCGAAGGGCGTCCTCACCGAGGAGCAGGCAGCGCAGGCCACCGCGCGCCTGCAGCCGGCGCTGCCGGGGCTCGACGCGCTCGCGCAGAGCGATCTCGTGATCGAGGCCGCGCCGGAGCGTCCCGAGCTCAAGCGCGAGCTCTTCGTCGAGCTCTGCGAAGTCGTCTCGGAGAGACTGCGTGCTGGCGACCAACACCTCCTCGCTGCCGGTGACCGGCATCGCGGCGGCCGCGACCCACCCCGAGCGCGTGGTCGGGATGCACTTCTTCAATCCGGCGCCGCTGATGCGCCTGGTCGAGGTCATCCCCGGCGTGCGCACCGAGCAGCACGCGATCGAGCTCGCCCGCGCCGCCGGCGAGGCGATGGGCAAGGCCGTGATCCTCGCCGCCGACGGCCCCGGCTTCCTGGTCAACCGCTGCAACCGCCCCTTCGGCCTGGAGGCGCTGCGGCTGCTGGCCGAGCAGGTCGCAGACGTCCAAGGCATCGACCGCATCTGCCGCCTGCAGGGCGGCTTTCGGATGGGCCCCTTCGAGCTCAGCGACCTGGTCGGCGTGGACACCGGCTTCGACGTCTCCACGAGCTTCTACGAGCTCAGCTTCGGCGAGCCGCGCTGGCGCCCCTCGCCCCTGCAAGCTCGTCAGGTCGCCGCCGGGCTGACCGGCCGCAAGGCTGGCCAGGGCTGGTACGCCTACGCCAAGGACACGCCCCACCGGCCCGCCGACCCCGACTCCCCCGCGCCTGCGCCACCCGGCAGCGGCGAGGCGATCGTGGTGATCTCCGGCGAGGGCCCGCTGGCCGGCGAACTGCGGCAGGCCGCCGCCGACGCGGGCTACGAGGTCCGCGCTCCCGCGCAGCCAAGCCACGGCGATCTGCCGGCCCTGATCGTCCACTGCGATCTGAGCCCGCCAGACACAACCGACGCCCAGGGCGCCCCCGAGCTGGTCCTCTGCGCCGCGGGATCGCTCGCCGCCCTGGCCGGCGAGGGCCCCGCCGCCGGCTTCCACGTCGTTGGGCCGCTGAGCGACGCCAAGCTGGTCGAGCTGACGCGCACCTCAGCGACCTCCCCGCTCGCGGCCGCACGCGCCCAGCGGTTCTTCGAAGCGCTACGCCGCCACGTCTGCTGGGTCGGCGACTGCCCCGGCCTCGTGCTCGGCCGGATCGTCTGCCAGCTGGTCAACGAGTGCGCCTTCGCGCTGGGGGAAGGCGTCGGCAGCGCGAGCGACATCGACAGCGGGATGCTGCTCGGCCTCAACCACCCGCGCGGGCCGCTGGCCTGGGGCGATGGGATCGGCCTCGACCACGTCCTCGCCGTGCTGGACGCCCTCTGGCAGGAGCGGCGCGAGACCCGCTATCGCGCAGCCCCGCGACTCCGCGCACTCGTGCTCGAAGGCCGCACCGGCAAGCAGGCGGGCGCGGGCTTCTTCGAGTACGCGCCCGCCGGCGTCTGAGCGCCGCGCCGGCCCGCCCGAGGCCTACGCGGCAGCCGAGCGCCACGCCAGCCCTAGCTCGCGCCCCCGCTGGGCATCCACTGCGCCTCAGCGAGGTCGCCCGCGGGCATTCCCTCGGGCGCAGGCACCCCGGGCGTGTCCCGCAGGTACCACTCGGCATCGAGCGCCGCCTGGCAGCCCGACCCGGCGGCGGTGATCGCCTGCCTGTAGGTGTGGTCGACGAGATCGCCGGCGGCGAAGACGCCCGGCCGGTTGGTCCGCGTGGAGCGGCCGTCCACCACCACGTAATCGTTCTCGTCAACGTCGATCTGCCCATGCACGATTCCCGACTGCGGCTCGTGGCCGACCGCGATGAACGCGCCTGTGATCGCCAGCTCGCGCTCCTCCCCGCTCTGCGCGTTCTTCAGCACGGCGGTGCTCGAGCGCACCGCTCTCACCCGGCCGAAACTCCTTGACCTCATATGGCGTCAGGAACGTCGATGTTCTCGCGCTCGCGCGCCCGCTCCAGCATGATCTTCGAGGCCCGAAACTCGTCGCGCCTGTGCACGACCGTCACGTCGCAGGCGAACTTGGAGAGGAAGATCGCCTCCTCCATCGCGGAGTCGCCGCCGCCGACGATGATCGTGGTGGCGTCCTTGAAGAACGCGGCGTCGCAGGTCGCGCAGTAGCTGACGCCCCGGCCGCTCAGCTCCTCCTCGCCGGGCACCCCGAGCTTCTTGTGCTCGGCGCCCATCGCCAGGATCACCGCGCGCGCGAAGTGCTGCTCATCGCCGACCCAGACGCTGTGCACCTCGCCCGGCTTGCTCGCCGAGCTCCACGCGCTCGGCCTGGTCGGTGAGCATCCGCGCGCCGAAGCGCTCGGCCTGCTCGCGCAGCCGCTGCATCAGCTCGGGACCCATCACGCCCTCGGGGAACCCCGGATAGTTCTCAACGTCGGTGGTCTGCTGCAGCAGCCCGCCCCACGCGAACCCCTCGACCACGAGCGGCCGCAGGTTGGCCCTGGCCGTGTAGAGCGCCGCCGTGTAGCCCGCAGGGCCGCTGCCGACGACGATCACATTCTCGATATCCGTCATCCCCATCGCCTTTCCTGGCTCCTGAATCCCGAAATCCCGCTTTACTTTACTTTTTATAGTATCAGTCCGCCGCCGTCCGCGCGTGCGACTTCGATCGCCACGCCGGCGTCTGCGCCGGGCTCTGTCTCCTCCTGGCGCCACCGAGCAACAGTCCGCCGCAGCTGCAGGTAGGCAAGCGCGCCGGGCAGCGTCGGCAACCAGAAGGCTATGCCCCTGTAGGTAAGCACCGCAAGCACGGCGAGGTTGAATTCGACCCCGAAGGCCACGAACGCGCCGATCATGCCGCCCTCGACGCCTCCGAGCCCGCCCGGCAGCGGCAGCAGGTTGCCGAGCATGCCGATGAAGTAGGCCATCAACACCACCGTGAACGGCGGCGCGGCGCCGAAGGCGTGAAAGGAGGCCCACAGCACCGCGATGTCAAAGCCCCACCAGGCCGGCGCGCCGAGCAGGCCGGGCTCGCGGGTGCGCAGCAGCTCGATCGCGCTGCGGATGCCGTGCGCCACGAGCGCCGGCGCGCTCACCAGCCGCGCGAACCAGCGTGCCGAGCGCCCCGTGCCCAGACTCAAGCTGCCGAGCCGCCGCTCTATGTCTCCAGGCAGCAACGCGACCGCGCCGCCCGCGGCGAGCAGGCCCGCGGCTACGATCGCCGGCAGCAGCGTAAGCGCAACCGAGCCGCCGCCGGGAAAGATGCCGGTGGCGAGCCCGAGCCCGTCGATCAACACCGCGCCCGCGTAGATCACGTACAGCAGCGCCATGAAGGCGACCATCCGCGAGGCGACGATCCGCGGCGACATCCCCGAGCGCCGCAGCGCCCAGGCGGTCAGCGCCACTCCGCCGGCGCCGGCCGCGGCGAACAGCCTCGTCGCGGCCAGCCCGGCCATCGTGATCAGGTAGCTCTCGCGCCATCCGATCCGTCCGCGCGAGCGCACGAATACTGTCCGAAACAGCACGACGTAGCCGGCGAAGGAGAAGAGCTCGAGCACGACCGCAATCGCGATCCACCAGGGATCCCCCTTGCCGATCCGGTGAACTGTTCTGCCGACCCCGGATATCTGGGGCAACACGAAGTAGAGGAAGGCAACGACCGAGACGATGAACAGCGCGAAGGCAAACGCACGCTGGCGGGTCACGCGCAGCCGCGGCATCTCCTCGGCCGCGAGCCGCTCGGGCGCCGCCATCGGCGCCTGCGCCCCCGCGCGCCGCTTCTCCGACAGCGGTCTGGCCGTCTTGATCACGAAGCCCCCGGGCCCTCCGGCGCCGCGCGCGCCTCCAGCGCGGCAATCGCGCGGCCGAAGCGTCGCAGCAGCGGGCCGGCCCGGAACCCCTCGCGGCGAACGAGCATCGTCAACGCCGCCCCGCCAACCAGATCGATCGCGTAATGCTCGCCGAGGTAGATCAGCGCGAAGCCGAGCGTAGCGGCGTAGCCGAACCCGAGCGCGCCGGCAACCGGCCCGGTCTCTGCGAGCAGCAGGGCGGCCATCAGGGATGTGGCGAAGTGCAGCGAGGGCATCGCGGCGACCGGGTTGCCTCCAAAGACACTGTAAAGGGGGCCCCAGCCGTCTTTCCAGAAGAACTCCCCGTACTCGGCCATCATCCGCCGCACGGCGACTTCCCCGCCGAGTTGCATCCGCCCCGCGACCGAGGCCGCATACCACGGCGGCGCAGTGGGCACGATCCAGTACAGGCAGGCGCCGATGTCGAAGACCGCGTAGGTCATCGCCGCCGCCCGCGGGAAGCGCTCGCGGTCGCGCCAGAGGATCCAGGCAAGCGCGCAGTGCGGCACCACGAACCACGCCCAGTGCGTCCAGACGAGCACCTTGTCAAGCCGCCGCCAGCGATCGGGCGAGGCGAACGCCTCCTGCAGGCGCACCGTCGGCAGGCGACCGAGCCCGAGGATCTCGTCGGCGTAGATCGGATAGTCGATGTGGACGCGCTCGCTCTGGCGCTGCTCGTTGTCGTGCGGCGTCTTGTAGGCCGATACGTAGGCCCACATCTGCAGCCCGCAGACGGCGACGTCCCGCGTGCGCGAGCGGCGCATCGCCACGCTCAGCCCGACCGGCGCCGCAAAGGCGATGCTCTGCAGCACCAGCGGCGGAGCCTTTACCCGCTTGCGCACGATCGGCGCCACCACGCCGGCCGCTACGACCGCCCAAGCGGTCGTCCTGATGGCCCTGCTGGACAGCCCCACGAGGCGGGGAGTATATGCGCCGCGCAGGCGGCAGCCCTGCACGACTACGCTGCCGCGGACCGTACGCCGCCGCCCGACCCTATACCGCGGTGAGACCAGGCTGCTCGCGGCCGGCGCCGCGCTGCTCGGCAGCCGCGCCGACGAACGCTGCCACGACTCTGCTGCTCTCGTCGGCCTCGGGATGCCATTGCACCCCCAGCACGAATCGCCGGCTCGTGAGCTCGATCGCCTCGGCCAGGCCGTCCATCCGCGCAACGCCGCTGACCAGCAGCTCCTGCCCGACCTCGTCCACGCCCTGATGATGGTGGGACTTCGTCACGTGGGCAAGCTCGCCCGCTGCCCGCGCCGCCAGCGAGCCCGGCAGCAGATCGACCTCGTGGTCGGAGTCCTCGAAGCTGCCGAAGCTGCGCAGGTGCTCTTCGTGCCCGAATCGCTGCGGCAGATGCTGGTGCAGCGTGCCGCCGAGCGCGACGTTGATCAGCTGCATGCCGCGGCAGATGCCGAGCACAGGCATGTCCCGCGCGATCGCCGCGCGCACGAGCGAGATCTCGAACGCATCGCGCTGCGGCACGCTCCCGACCGTCTCCGGCTCCGCCTGCCGGCCGTAGCTCGCCGGGTCGATGTCGGCACCGCCGGCCAGCATCAGCCCGTCGAGCGCGTCGAGCGTTTCTTGCGGACGCTCGGTGCTGCCCGGATCCGGCGGCAGCATCAACGCAAGCCCGCCGCCGCGCTGCACGGCCTGCACGTAGGAGCTCGGCAGCAGCGCCGCCTGCTGCTCCCACATCGCCCAGCAGGCATGCTCGAGCGCGGTGCAGATGCCGATCAGAGGCCGTGAGCTCATCCTCCACACCATCGGATCTCTGCCCAGAGCCCGCCACGAGAGGAGCGACCCGATGACCGAAAGCCAGGACATGCAGACAGTGAACTTCACGGTCTCCGACGCGGGCGCGGCCACGATCGAGCTGAACAGGCCGCATCGCATGAACGCGTGGACGCCGCAGCTGGCGCAGGACCTGCTCGCCGCGCTGAGCCGCGCCGCCGAGCAGGAGAGCATCCGGGCGGTGATGCTCACCGGCGCAGGACGAGGCTTCTCCTCCGGCGCGGACCTGAAGGAGGGCGGCGCCGGCGCGCTGGGTCCAAACGGACGCCCGGACGTCTACAAAACTCTGACCGAGCTCTACCACCCGGTGATCAAAGCGATCAGGGAGATGGGCAAGCCCGTGATCGCCGCCGTGGATGGCGCCGCCGCCGGAGTGGGCTGCTCGCTCGCGCTCTGCTGCGACCTGGTGCTCGCCTCGCAGAGCGCCTACTTCCTGCTGGCCTTCGTGAACATCGGCCTGGTCCCCGACGGCGGCTCATCGCTGCTGGTGCCGAGCCGCATCGGCATGGCGCGCGCGGCCGAGATGGCGATGCTGGGCGAGCGCATTGCCGCCCCGCAGGCCCTGGAATGGGGTTTGATCAACCGCGTCATCCCGGACGGAGAGCTGCGCCGGCAGGCCGGCGCGATGCTGGAGCGGCTCGCGGCCGGGCCCACGCGCTCCTACGCGGCCGCCAAGCGCCAGCTCAACAGCTGGCTGTACGCCCGCATGGACGAGCAGCTCGAGCTGGAGGCGCGCCTGCAGCAGGAGATGACGCAGACCGCGGACTTCGTCGAGGGGGTCGGCGCCTTCGTAGAGAAGCGCCCGCCGAAGTTCACCGGACGCTGAGCCTGACGCCTTGTGCGGCATGTCATAAAGCACTTCGTGCGCAAGCCTGAATAGAATCCGCTCGCCTTGGCCAAGACGCCCCCCCAGACCGACCTCGCAAAGCCCGCCCGCAAGCGGCGCAGAGTCCGCCCGGCCGCTCTGCTGGCAGCTCCCGGCCTGGCCGTGACGATGCTGCTGCTCTCCGCCCCGGGCGCGTTCGCGTTCATCACCCCCGAGGCGGGCGGCTCCTCGAACGCGAACTCGATCGACAGCCTCTACAAGATCATCCTCTACATCGCCGCCGTCGTCTTCGTGGTGGTCGAGGGCGCGCTCGGATACGCGTGCTACCGGTTCAGCGCCAAGCGCAACAAGGTCGCCAAGCAGACCCACGGCCACACGGGCCTTGAGATCGGGTGGACGCTCGGCGCCGTGGCGATCGTGATCATCCTCGCGGTCGTGACGCTGCTGAAGCTCGGCTCGATCCGCAACCCGCCGAACTCCGACCCGGAAGGCCTGAACACGGCCAGCGTCAGCGGCACGCTCTATGCGGACTCTGAAAACAAGCTGCCGCCGAACAAGAAAGCGCTGGAAATCGAGGTGATCGGCCGCCAGTACCTCTGGCAGTACGTCTACCCGTACCCCAACAACAAAGATGGGCTCGGCGCCCCCTACTCCTACGAGCAGCTGGTCGTCCCCACGCACACGACGATCCTGCTCAACGCGGTCTCGATGGATGTCGTGCACTCCTGGTGGATCCCGGAACTCGGCGGCAAGATCCAGGTCGTGCCCGGCTACCACAACTACACCTGGTTCAAGGTCGACAAACCCGGCCTCTACCGCGGCCAGTGCGCCAACATCTGCGGCCAGGGCCACGCCCGCATGATCGCCTCCGTGCGCGCGGTCCCGCCGGCGCAGTTCGAAGAATGGCTCGCCAAACAGAAGCAGGAGATCTCCGAAGCGAACATCGAAGCGGCGAAGACCAAGCACAAGCTCGAAGCCGAAGGCACCCTCCCGACCGTGAGCCCCTAGCGGGCATCCCGCACCCGACTTTCGCAGCACCGCAGGAAAACCAGTCAAAGATCAGGAGAGCAGCGCGAAACCATGTCAACCTATGCAGCCCCAGTCCCACAGATAGCGGCTCACAAAGTCGAACCGCGAGCCCCGCGGCTGGACCAGCTGGATCACCACCACCGATCACAAGAGGATCGGGATCATGTACATCGTCACGACCTTCGTGTTCTTCCTGATGGGAGGCACCGAGGCGCTGATGATGCGCCTGCAGCTCGGCGCGCCGGAAAACACGCTCGTCAACCCGCAGACCTACAACGAGCTTTTCACGATGCACGGGACGACGATGATCTTCCTGTTCGTCGTGCCGGTGTGGGCCGGCCTCGCCAACTACTTCGTGCCGCTGATGATCGGCGCGCGCGACATGGCCTTCCCGCGCCTGAACGCGCTCTCCTACTGGCTCTTCCTGGCCGGCGGCATCGTCTTCTACGCCTCGGTCTTCTGGACCCCGCCGGATGCCGGCTGGGTCAGCTACCCGCCGCTCTCGAGCATCGCCTTCTCCCCCAGCGGCGGCCAGGACGCGTGGATCTACCTGGTCCACCTCACCGGCATCTCCTCGATCCTCGGCGCGATCAACTTCTACGTCACGATCGCCAACATGCGCGCCCGCGGCATGAGCTGGGGCCGGATGCCGCTGTTCATCTGGACGATCCTCGTCTACTCGATCCTGATCATCTTCGCGATGCCGGTGATCGCCGGCGCGGTCACGCTGCTTCTGACCGACAGGCACTTCGGCACCCACTTCTTCGACCCGACCGAGGGCGGGTCGGCGCTGCTGTGGCAGAACATGTTCTGGTTCTTCGGGCACCCCGAGGTCTACATCATGATCTTGCCCGGCTTCGGCGTGGTCTCCGAGATTCTGCCGGTGTTCGCCAAAAAGCCGATCTTCGGCTACAAGGCGATCGCCGCCTCCAGCGTCACGATCGCCTTCCTGGCCTTCCTGGTCTGGGCGCACCACATGTTCACCACGCCGACGCCGATCGTCGTGCTGATCTTCGTGATGATGAGTTCCTTCCTGATCGCGGTGCCGACCGGCGTGAAGATCTTCAACTGGATCGGCACGCTCTGGCACGGCTCGATCGAGTTCAACACGCCGCTGCTCTTCTGCGTGGGCTTCATCGCGATCTTCATCATCGGCGGCATCTCCGGCGTGTTCCTGGCCGTCTTCCCCGTCGACTGGCAGCTCAACGAAAGCTACTTCGTGGTCGCCCACATCCACTTCGTGCTGATGGGCGGCGCCGTGTTCACCGTCTTCGCCGGCCTCTACTACTGGTTCCCGAAGATGTCGGGCCGGATGCTGAGCGAGACGCTCGGCAAACTCAGCTTCTGGCTGATGTTCTGGGGCTTCCTCTGCACGTTCCTGATCCAGCACGTGATGGGCCTCGACGGGATGCCGCGACGGATCTACGAGTACCCGAACGTCGGCAACCTCGCGCTCTACAACCAGATATCCACGGTCGGCTCCTTCATCCTCGGTGCCGGCGTGCTGGTCACGATCATCAACGTCGCCCGCAGCCTGAAAGTCGGCGCGATCGCCGGCCCGGACCCCTGGAAGGCCAACACGCTGGAGTGGTTCACCACCTCTCCCCCGCCGGTCAACAACTTCGATGTGAACCCGGTGGTACGCTCGGTCGAACCGATGAAGGACTACCGCCGCGAAATCGAACGGCGCACCGGGCAGCAGACAGAGCAGCCCGTGCCCGTGCCGGCCGGCTCCTCGGGGCAGGCCGCGGCGCCGAGCGCCTGAGAGGCCGCCTTGCCCGCGGCCGCGATCGACAACGCGCTGCAGATCGGTCTCGCCCGTCGCAGCGGACAGGCGCTGCGCGACTACGCCGAGCTGACAAAGCCGAAGGTCCAGTCGCTGCTGCTGGCGACCACGATCGCGACGATGCTCGTGGCCGGCGACCCGTCGCTCTCGCTCGTGGCCCTGACCTGCCTCGGCGGCTACCTCTCCGCCGGTGGCGCCGGAGCGGTCAACCACTGGTTCGACCGGGACATCGACGCGCAGATGAGCCGCACGGCCAACCGGCCGATCCCGGCAGGACGCATAAAGCCTGCCGCGGCGCTCGCCTTCGGCTGCTGCCTGGCGGCGCTCTCCTTCCTGGAGCTCTCGCTGACCGTCAACGTGCTCGCCGCGTCCCTGGCGCTCTCCGGCTTTCTCGGCTACGTGCTGATCTACACCGTCTGGCTCAAGCGCCGCACCCCCCAGAACATCGTGATCGGCGGCGCCGCCGGCGCCGTGCCGCCGCTGGTCGGCTGGGCCGCCGTGCGGGGCTCGCTCTCGGCCACCGCGGTGCTGCTCTTCTTCATCGTCTTCTTCTGGACGCCACCGCACTTCTGGGCGCTCTCGCTGCTGATGAAGGGCGACTACGAGAAGGTGGGCGTGCCGATGATGCCCGTCGCCCGCGGCGAGGCCGAGACGCGCCGCCAGATCCTGCTCTACACGGCGCTGCTCTACGCGGTCACGCAGCTGCCCTTCTGCGCCGGCGGCTTCGGCATTGCCTACCTGATCGCCTCGCTGAGCCTCGGCGTCGGGTTCATCTGGGGCGCATGGCGGCTGTATCGCACCCCAAGCCGCCGCCACGCCCTGCAGCTCTACCTCTACTCCCTGGCCTATCTCGCGCTGCTGTTCGGGGCGATGGTCCTCGACGCGAAGCTCTGAGCCGACCCATATAATCCCGCCTGCCCAATGGACCGACGCCTCGCACAGAAGAACATCCGCACCGCCCTGATCGTCTCCGCGATCTGCATGGTGATGTTCGGCCTCGCGTTCGTGGCCGCAGCGGTCTACATCTCATGAGCCCACTGGATTCAGAGGTCCCGCCCACCCCGCCCGTCGGCGAGGAGGTCCACCTCCCCGGGCCGAGCCTCCTGCCGCTGCTGACCGCCGTCGGCATCACCCTGACGCTGATCGGCATCACGACCTACATCGAGCTCACGGTCATCGGGCTGATCCTCACGATCGTCGTCGTGCTGCGTTGGGTGAAGGACACCCGTCGCGACATCGACGAGCTGCCGCTCGACTGAGCGGGCCGCACCGGGACAGGCCCTGGCGGCCGGGATGAGCCCCCGCCGGCCGGGATGAGCCCACCCGGATAGGCCCTCCTCAGCGCCCGGCGGAGCGCCGCGCACGGCCCTGCCCCGTACGCGGCCCCCACATGCAAGGTGCACCGTCCCCTTGCCGGCGCACGCCTGCTCTCTCTCACCCCGCCGCCGCGCCCGCCGGCACGGGGCAGATCGCTCCATCGCTGGTCCAGCAGCGCACCACGTCGCGCACCGAGAGGATCCCGGCCATCTCCCCGCGCTCGATCACGAGCAGGTGGCGAAATCCGCCTTTGACCATCGCCGCCGCCGCCTCCTCCAGCGACCATCCCGGCTCGGCCAGCACGACATCGCGCGTGAGATGGTCGGCCACCAGCTCGCTGTCGGGGTCCTTGTCGGCGCCGACAGCGTTCAGCAGGTCGCGCTCGGTGATGATCCCCGGCCCGTGGCCGTCCGGGTCCACCACGACCGCAGCGCCGACCCCACGCTTGGACATCAGCCGCGCGGCCGCACGCAGCGTGTGAGCGGGACCGATCGAGAGCACCACCGAGGTCATCCCGTCTCGCACCTGCATCGCAGCTCCTTTCGCTTGGCTGCCCGAGGCTCGTCCCCGCCACGGGGTTTGCAACGATTGCCTCAATGTAGGCCATCGGCGCCCGACTGTCAAGTCGCGTGCGCTCAGGGGGTCGCCAGCTGCTCGAGCCTGCCCTGCGCGGCTGCGATCACGCCGTCTGCCACGCCCTCCCAGGACCACAGGCGGCCTACCGTGGCGACCATCGCCGCTCGGGCGGCCTCGCGGCTCTCTTGCGGGGCGCCAAGCCAGAAGATCAGCCGCTGCGCGATCGCCTGCACGGCCTGGTCGTCGACCGGGAAGGAGAGCCAGTCGGCCGCCGGGGCGCCTACGGCGGCCGCGAGCCGCTCGCTGACCTCGGCAAGGCCCGAGTGGCCGGCGCTGATCGGCAGCGCGCCGCACGCGGCCGCCTCGACCGCGACCATCCCGAACGCCTCGGGGAAGGTGCTCGGCACCACGACCGCCTCACAGGCGGGCAGCAGGTCGGCGAGCTCGTCGTGGTCCAGGCGCCCGGTGAAGCTCACGCTCTGTGCCAGGCCGGCGGCCGCTGGCCGGTAGCAATCCTCGCCCTCGCGCACCAGCGCGTCCAGGAAGGCCTGCAGGTGCCTCAGCGGCTGTTCCGGCCCGCCCTCGAGCGCCCGCCCGGCCCGCGCGATCTCGGCGAGCGCGTCGAGCCGCCCGGCGGCCAGGTCTGCGGCCATCTCTTCCAGCGGGGCCTGGAAGGCGCCAAAGCCAACGATCGCAAGGCGGGCGCTGCGCACCTGCTCCAGCACGAGTGGCCAGGCCGCCAACAGCAGATCGACTCCCTTGCTCACGATCAGCTTGCCCACGTATGCGACGATCGGCCCCTGCGCCGGATCAAGTCCGGCCAGCGCCTGCGCGGCCTGCGTCTCGTCGCGGGCAAAGCCGTCCGCCTGCCCACCGTTCGCCCGCTCGCCGTCACCGGCCTCGCCATTCGCGCCCTCGCCTTCCGCGTCCTCGCCTTCCGCGCCCGCGTCCTCCCCGCGCCGGGCCTGGACCTCGGCGGCGCCCAGCCGGCCGGCCAGGGACCTCAGGCCCGCCCGCGCCTGCTCGCGATCGCGAGGCCGGAAGGCGTGGACGTCGACGCCGGGCGGCCCAAGGCGCGTGCGCGAGCGCAGATCGTGCTCGCTGCCCCACTGCCCCCCAAGCGCCTCCCACAGGCTCTCGGCGGTGTGGCGAGAGCCGACGAGCACTCCTCGCGCCCCGGCGATGCCCTCGCGCGCGAAGGGCAGGAACCGCGCCAGATCGGGCTTGACCGTGTACTCCAGCGCGCTGCCGTGCACCTTCACGGCGTACGGGATCCGCCCCTCGAGCGCTCTGGCGAGGATCACGGGACCCATCACGAGATGGTTGGCGAGCGCGATCTGGGGCTTGGCCAGCGCCGCCACCTCCTGCACCGCCTGCACGTTCGCCTCCAGATAGCGCTGCGACTCCGCTTCGCTGCAATCCGCGAACGTGCGCGCCTGCACGCCCTCGTAGCGATCCTTGACGTAGACGGGCAGCAGCTCGCCGATGTTCGGCCGGTAGACGGTGCAGCGCGCCGGCCCGTCGGTGAGCGCCTGCATCCGCAGCGCGCCGCTGTCCCAGTCGCCGGCGGCGTCGACGAACGGCGCTTGCCTCGGATGGCGGTCCTGGCAGAGCAGGTGCACCTCGTGGCCGAGTCCCGTGAGCACCGCGGCCAGGCGAGCGTTGTAGACGTTTGAGCCGGTACCGCCGAGCAGGTAGCCGTGGAAGATCAGGATTCGCATCGGATCCGGCGCTGCCGCGCAGAGGCGCGGCACGCGATGGCAGGCCACACTATCCGCTAGAGTCCCCGCCTGTGAGTGAGCTGCAGCGATACAGGATGCGCACCCCCTCCAGCGGCCGCGAAATCGTGATCGAGGCCAACCCGGAGCAGATCTACGTCGACCGCGAAACGGGCGAGGATCTCGAAGTGCTCGGCAAGCTGCTGCCGCTGGCCCCCTGCACCTCGAAGCTGCCGTGGGCCGTCGAGAACCTGCGCTTCTGCAACTGGTGCGAGCAGCTCGCCCAGCAGGACCTCAACGACTGCCCCACGTGCGGCCGCCGCATGGCCCCGCTGGGCTCGTGAGCTGGACGCCGCGCGTCCGGCCAAAGCGCGGGCCGCGAGCAGCCGCGCTGGCTCTGACGCTCGTGCTCGGCGCCAGCTCGATCGGGCTTTCGGCCTGCGGCGGCGGCAGCGTCTCCAACACGGTGCCAAAGAGCACCCCGGAAGTCACGCCGCCGAACAACACCTCGGCCGAACGTCAGGCGAGCAAATCGAGCTCGACGACGACCACGACCAAATCGAGCGCGCACGACGCCACCGGCGCCGAAGCCGAATCCGGCAGCGGCGCATCGGCCGCCGAAACCGGCGGCACCGCGGCCGAAGCCAAAACCGGCGAAGAAGCCGCCAAAGCGACCGGCGGCACGGGCACCGAAAAAGCCGGTGGAACCTCACCCCCGACCGGCAACACCGGCGGGGCCAGCGCGCCCTGAGCGCGGCGGGCGGGCCGCAGCGCCGTCGCGCAGCCGCGCCCTATCGACGCTGACCGGCTCAGGGCGTCGATATCAGCGTCGCGCTGTAGGTGAGCCGGGCCGTCTGGTAGAGGCAGTCGTACTGGCGCAGCTTGCCGATCTTGATGTGCGCGGTCTGGGTGTCGGTGACCGAGCACTGCGAAGTCGGCCGGCTCGCCCGCCAAGAGGTGTTCTTTTCGTAGCCGAGCGCAAGCGCCGGCGCCCAGGTCGGCACCGTGAGCGCGACGACGTCGCCCTTTTCGGCTTCAAGCGTGGTCGTGAGCGGGAATTGCACGCTCAGGCCGAAGTACGGTTCCAGCTGGATCAGCGGGCTCTGAGCGACGAGCTTGTAGGTGTACTTGGGCACCGTCTTGGAGCTCTTTTCGGGGTGCAGCACGGAGATGTTCGCCTCCGGCGCGCCGCCCTCGTTTTCGTCGAAGAACTTGACCTGGGCGCTGGTGGGCTTGCCGAGCTGGATGCTCCAGGCGACGATCCTGCCCGAGCGCGGGAGCACGAACGGGCTGGACGTCGAGCCGATCCCGACCTGGAACCCGGTCGTCCTGCTGACGGCCAGGCACGGCGCTTCGGTCGTGCTTGCGCTGACCGTGCTGGAACTGGTCGTGGTCGTCGTGGTGGTCGTGGTGCTTGCAGCGACTGCGGCCGAGGCCTTGCGCACGCGCTTGCCGACGCTGGCCTTCTTGGCTTTTTTCTTGCGGCGTTCTTCTTCGCGCTTCTTTTCTTCTTTGCGCTTTCTTTCTTCGGCGCGCTTCTTTTCCGTGGCTTCCCGCTTGACACGTTCTTCTTCGGCCTTGACAAAGGAGCCGACCGGCCCGGCCGTGCAACTGGGCGTGCTCGCAGAGACGCCCTTCGGCAGCGCCCCGATTTCGGTCAGCGTCGCAGACGCAGCGGCGGGGAACGCAAGCGCTGCGGCGGTGCAAAGGGCTGTCGCTGTCAAACCATGTTTGTGCATATCTGCATCCAACACATGAGAGGTGGCAGATGTAGCGGTTCGCTACAGGCCCCTGATCTCCTGCGCGGCGGCCGCGATCTCCGCAGGCTGTCCCGCCGCCGGAATCCAGGGCAGGCGCATCGGATCCCCGGTGTAGCGCGGGATCACGTGCACGTGGAAGTGGAAGACGGTCTGCCAAGCCGGCGCCCCGCAGGAGTTGATGAGGTTGACGCCGTCTGCGCCGAGCCGCTGCGTGACCGCGCCCGCGAGCCGCTGCGCTGCGAGCGCGACGGCGCTCAGATCCTCGGCCTCGATCTCCAGGAGATCCTTTGAGTGGTTGCGAGGAATCACGAGCGCGTGCCCTCGGGTCGCGGGGTTGATGTCCATGATCGCGACCGTGCGCTCGTCTTCGTCGACCACGGTGGAGGGCATCTCGCCCTCGAGGATCTTGCAGAAGATGCAGTCGGGATCGCGGTGCATGCCCGCACAGCCTATTCGGAGTGCAGCAGACGGCGCGCGTAGGCGATCGCGAGCTCGCGATCGGACACCTCGCCGGCGTACTGCGCCTCGCAGAGCGCGTCGAGCAGCCGGCCAACCTGCGGGCCCGGCTCGATCCCGAGCTCGCGGGCGAGCACATCGCCGCGCAGCAGCGGCCGCGGCGGCCCCTGCCGGTGCCAGCGCAGGGCGTCCTGCAGCACCTCTGCGGCCGGCCGCATGTGCCGCTCGATCGCCTCTTGCGCCTTCGCGCCACGGGTGGCCAGCCGGTCCGCGATCGAGAGCAGCGTGACGTCGGCGGCCACCTGCCCGGTGGCGCTGAGGTAGGCGAACACGGTCCTGCGGGCAAGCGGCTGCGGCTCGTGCGCCAGGAAGCCGAGACGCAGGTGATGGCGCACGAGCCCGGCGACATGGGTCTGCAGGCGCTCGCTTGCGCGCAGCCTGCTCAGCAGCTCGACGGCGATCTGCGCGCCAAGCGCATCGTGGCCGATGAAGGTCACGCGCCCATCCTGCTCGCGCACGGCGCGCGTCGCCGGCTTTGCGATGTCGTGCAGCAGCGCCCCCCAACGCAGCGCCGAGCCGCGCGTCAGGCCGTCGGCGAGCGGCTCGCTCAGCAGCGCCGCGGCCTCCTCGCCGGAGGCGCCAAGCACCTGCGCGGGGTGCCGCTGGAGCTCGATCGTCTGCGCCAGCGCCTCCATCGTGTGGTCGTAGACGTCGAGGTGGTGGAAGTGGCTCTGCTGCACGCCGTGGAGCCTGTCGAGCTCCGGCAGCACCGCGGCGAGCGCTTCGACCTCGCCCAGCAGCGCAAAGCCGCGCACCGCGTCCGCCGAGTCGAGGATGCGAGACAGACTCGGTGAAGACGCGCTCGGCGGCAGCCGCTCGCAGCTTCCCTGCGCTGGCGCGCGCGAGATGCAGCGTGCTCTGCTGCGGCGCCAGCCCCAGCTCAACCGCAATCCGGGCCAGGCGCAGCACGCGCAGCGGGTCATCCTCGAAGGCGCAAGGGCCGGCGGCCCTCAGCGAGCCGCTCGCCAGAATCCGCAAGGCCGCCGAGCGGGTCGATCATCGTTCCGCCGGCGATCGGCTCTGCGATCGCGTTGACGGTGAAGTCGCGCAGCAGCAGGTCGGCCTCCAGCGAGCCCCCGCGCAGCGGCTCGACGTCCACCTGCCAGGAGCGATCGCGGGAGACCACCCGCCAGCCGCCGAACTCCTCCGAAAGCGAGAAGCACGCCGCGGGCTGCTCCTGCCGGCGGGCCTGCGCGGCGAGCGCCCGCGCCGCCTGCTCGGGATCGCCGTCGATCACGATGTCAACGTCCTCTCCGCGCCGGCGCCCGAGCGCCATGTCGCGCACGACGCCGCCCACCAGCCATGCCGGCCGGTCGGCCAGCGCAGCGCGCGCGAGCGCGATCGCATCGAGGGTCATCGCGCGGGCTGCCCGTCGCGGTGGTACACGCGCAGGACTCGCGGGGTCAGGGCGCAGGTGATCTCGTAGTTGATCGTCTGCAGCCTGCGCGCCACCTCCTCGGCGGTGATCCGCTCGGCCCCGCGGGCGCCGATCAGCACGGCCTCTGCGCCGAGCGTGGCGTCCGCCGCCGAGCCGTCCCCTGCCGAGCCGTCCCCTGCCGAGCCGTCCCCTGCCGAGCCGTCCGCGTTTGGCAAATCCGGGCCGAGGTAGATGGTCAGGTTGTCCATGCTGACGGTGCCGACCAGCGGGCGCCGGCGGCCTTCGATCAACACATCCGCCAGCCCGGCGGAGAGCCCCCTGCGCCAGCCGTCGCCGTACCCGATCGGCAGCACCGCAAGGCGGGTGTCGCGCTCGGCGATGAAGCGCCGGCCATAGCCTGCGCTCTGCCCGCGGCGGCAGTCCTTCACCTCGGCGACGTAGGAGAGCAGCTCCAGCGCCGGCTCCAGGCCGACCTGCTCGGGATCGCTGCCGAAGGGATCCATGCCGTAGATCCCGATGCCGCAGCGCACCATGTCGAAGTGGGATTGGGGCTCACGCAGGGTCGCCGCGCTGTTGGCGGCGTGCGCGATCAGCGCCGGCCAGCGCGCCTTCATCTCGCTGACCCAGGATGAGAAGAGATCGAGCTGACGCTCGAAGTGACCGCCGCCGTCGCGCTCGTCGGCGGTTGCGAAGTGGGTCATCACGCCGACTGCCTCGATGCGCTCGGCGGCCTGGGCGGCTTCCAGCACGTGCGTTGCCTCGGCCGGGTCACGGGTGCCGAGGCGGCCCATGCCCGTGTCGAGCTTGACGTGGACGCGCCCACCGCCGGCCGCCGCGATCTCGTGCACCTGCTGCTCGTGCCAGACCACGACGTCGGCGCCGGCCGCAAGCGCCTCGCCGCGCTCGCTGTCGCTGAGGGCGCCCATCACCAGCAGCGGCGCCTCCGTGACTCCTGCCTGGCGCAGCTGCGCCGCCTCCTGCGCGCCCGCTACCGCCAGCCAGTCCGCGCCGCCGGCCAGGGCGGCCCTGGCCGCGGCGAGAGCCCCGTGACCGTAGCCGTCGGCCTTGACGACCGCGCAGAAGCTTGTGCCCACGCGCAGCTCCCGGCGCATGCGCGCGACGTTGCGTTCGATCGCGGCGAGGTTGACCCGCGCGACTGCGCGGCGGTTCTCGCCGATGGCGGGCTGCGCGACCTGAGCGCCCTCGACCCTCGCCTCGCGACTCATCTCTCCCCTATCGTCCGCGCTCGCGGCAGCGCCGCGATCACGTCGCCGGCGATCACGCTCTCGGCGCAGCCGAGATCCTGCGCAGCGATCTGTCCGGCGCGAGCGTGCAGCAGCACACCGGCCGCGGCCGCCTCAAACGCACCAAGGCCCTGTGCCAGCAGGGCCGTGATCACACCTGTGAGCACGTCGCCTGTGCCGGCGCTGGCAAGCGCGGGGGCGCCGCCGCGGCTGACGGCCACGATGCCTCCGGGCTCGGCGATGAGCGTGTCGTCTCCCTTCAGCACGAGAACCGCCCCAGCGATTTCGGCTGCTCGGCGCGCATGCGCAAGCCTGTGGCGCTGGATCTCCTCCGAGTCCAAGCTGAGAAGCCGTCCCAGCTCGCCGGCGTGGGGCGTGAGCACGCTCGCCGCCGTGCGGCCACTGAGACTCGCGAGCTTCTCGGCATGAGCGTTCAGACCGTCGGCGTCGAGCACGAGCGGGAGCGGCAGCCGCATCGCCAGATCCCGCGCCAGCTCGGCGGCCTGCGGTGAGCGGCCAAGCCCCGGCCCGAGCGCGACCGCCCCGCCGCGTGAGGCCGCGTCTATGACCTCGGGCGCCGCCGCGAGCGCCAGCGCCCCGTCCTGTTCCGGCAGAGCCCGAGTCATCGTCTCCGGGCGCCCGGCGCTCGCAAGCACCGGCTGCAGCGAGTCCGGCACGCAGGCCGTGACATACCCGGCGCCGGTGCGCATCGCCGCCTCGGCGCTCATCCGCGGCGCGCCGATCAGGCCGCGCGAGCCGCCGACGACGAGCACGTGGCCGCTGCTGAACTTCGTCGAGCTCGCGCCGCGTCGCGGCAGCAAGGACAGCACGCCCGGGTCAATCAAGCCAGCGCTCGCATCGCACGGGGCGCCCCGGGGAATCCCGATGTCGATCACCTCGACCTCGCCCGCGTGCTCCTTGCCGGGATGGATCCAGAGGCCCGGCTTGGCGGCGTGGAAGGTGACGGTCAACGCCGCCCCGACTGCGCTGCCCTGCACCTCGCCGGTCGAGGCGTCCACGCCACTGGGCACATCAACCGCAAGAACAGGCGCCCCCCCGGCGCCAATCGCATCGATCGCCTCCCTCACCGCGCCGCGCGGAGCACCTTGAAAGCCCGTTCCCAGGAGCGCGTCAACGATCAAAGCTGCGCCCTGGAGCGCGCTCGCAGCCTCGGCGCTGCCAAACCGCTGAAGGCCCTGTGCCCCAAGTCGCGCCAGATTCGCCTGCGCATCCGGACTCATCTCCGGCTCATCGACGATCCCAATTACGCCCACGGCGCGTCCGCGCTCACGCAGTAGCCGCGCCACCACGAGCCCGTCGCCGCCGTTGTTGCCCTTGCCGCAGCACACGACGATCAGGCCGTCCGGACAGACCCGCTCGGCCGCAGCCGCCACACCCTGCCCTGCGCGCTCCATCAGCGTCAGCGAGGGCACCCCCCGCCGCTCGATCGCCCAGCGGTCAACCTCGCGCATCTGCTGCGCGTCCGGCAGCGCGGTGCACCACTCGGGCAGGCGATCCATGGATTGCGATGCTAGACGCCGCGCCGCCTGGACGGCGGGACGCGCATGCGCCGCCCCCGCGCCAGTGCGCCTACTCGACGGTGACCGTCTTTGCCAGGTTGCGAGGCTGATCGACGTTCAGGCCGCGCTTGCGGGCGATGCGGTAGGCGAGCATCTGCAGCGGGATCACGGCCAGCAGCGGCTGCAGCATCCAGTCGAGCGCCGGCACCTCGATCGCGACGTCGAGATGGCTTGCGATCTCGCGGTTGCCCTGCGTGGTCACCGCGATCACGGTAGCTCCGCGTGCACGCACCTCTTGCATGTTGGAGGCGAGCTTCTCCAGCACGGGGGAGTCGGTCGCCACGCAGACCACCGGCGTGCGCTCGTCGAGCAGCGCGATCGGCCCGTGCTTCATCTCTCCGGCGGCGTAGGCGTCGGTCGCGATGTAGGAGATCTCCTTCAGCTTCAGCGCGCCCTCCAGCGCGACCGGCAGGCCCACGTTGCGGCCCATGTAGAGAAAGAACCCGCGCTGCGCGAAGCGCTCTGCGATAGCCGCGACCTGGCTGTCGATGCCTTCGTCGCGCCCCGGGTCCGGCGAGCCGGTGATCTCCGCGATCAGCTGCGGCAAGCGCCTGATCTGCGCCACCAGCTCGGCGATCCGCTCGGCCGGCAGCGTGCCCGCCATCTGCGCCAACCGCAGCGCGATCAGGTACATCGCCGCCACCTGGCAGACGAAGGTCTTGGTCGCCGCGACGCCGATCTCAAGGCCCGCCCGGGTGAAGAGCACGCCGTCGGCCTCGCGCGTGGCCTGCGAACCCATCACGTTGGTGATCGCCAGCACGCGGGCACCGCCGGCACGGGCCATCCGCATTGCGGCCAACGTGTCCGCGGTCTCTCCCGACTGGGATATCCCGATCACGAGGTCGTCCTGTCCGATCACAGGTTCGCGGTAGCGGTACTCGGAGGCGATGTCCATCTCGACCGGAACGCGCGCCCACTGTTCGATCGCGTATCTGCCGATCAGGCCGGCGTGGTAGGAGGTCCCGCAGGCGACGATCACGATCCGGCGCACCCCTTCGAGCAGGCTCTCCTGCAGGCTCTCCTCGGCCAGGCTGACGGTGCCGGCGCGAGTTGTGCGATCGGCGATCGTCTCGGCGACGGCGTCGGCCTGTTCGTGGATCTCCTTGAGCATGAAGGTCTCAAAGCCGCCCTTCTCCGCCGTCTCCTGATCCCAGTCGACGGTCTCGATCGGCCGCTCCACGCTCTCGCCCGCGGCCGTCACGATGCTCACACCGTCGGGCCGCAGGACGGCGATATCGCCGTCCTCGAGCCGCTGGATCTCGCGGGTGTAGGAGAGGAACGCCGGCACCGCCGAGGCGACGAACTGCTCGCCCTGCCCGCGCCCGATCACAAGCGGCGTCTCCCAGCGCACCGCGACCAGGGTGTCGGGCTCGGCGACGCTCATCGCCACGAAGGCGTAGCGGCCCTCCATTTCGGCATCGGCGCGCGCGACCGCTTCGGCCAGATCGCCGTCGAGATGCTGCTCGATCAGATGAGCGACGACCTCGGCGTCCGTGTCGGAGCTGAACGTGCAGCCGCCGGCGGCCAACTTCTGCTTGAGCTCCACGTAGTTCTCGATGATGCCGTTGACGACGACGTGGACGCTGTCATTGCAGTCGGAGTGCGGATGCGCGTTGCGCTCGCTTACGCGGCCATGCGTGGCCCAGCGGGTGTGCCCGATGCCCGTGCTGGGAGAAGCGCTGGCAAGCGCAACCGCCGCGCCCGTCGATCCCTGGATCGCCTGGGTCTCCTCGCCGTGGCCCTGCGCGGCGCCGGCGCCATCGCCGATCTCCAGCAGCCCGGCCCCGGTCAGCTTCTCCTGCAGCGCATCGAGGTTGCCGACCGCGCGCACGGAGTCGATCCGGCCCTCGGCGATCACCGAGATGCCGGCGGAGTCATAGCCTCGGTACTCCAGGCGTCTCAGGCCGTCGAGCAACAGACGACGCGCCGCCCGGTTGCCGACGTAGCCAACAATGCCGCACACCGCGCCGAAGATACCAGCCGAGTGCGGACCCGCTCAGGCGGACAGGGCGCCGAGGCAGTACCGCGAGAGGCGCCGCTAGACCCGCGACCCGTCGAGCTCGCTGACGATCAGCCCAGCGATCCGCTCGCAGATCTCCTGCGACTCCTGCTCGGAGGGCGCCTCGACCATCACTCGCACCAACGGCTCGGTGCCGCTGGCGCGCACGAGCACCCGCCCGCGTCCTTGCAGCGCATGCTCGGCCTCGCGCTTTGCCTGCTCGACGGGCTCGCAGGCGCCAAGCCGGCTCGCATCGGCCACGCGCACATTGATCAGTTGCTGGGGCAGACGCTCCATCGCGTCCCTGTCGGCGAGGTCGGCGCCCTCCAGCGACTCGAGCGTCAGCAGCGCGCTGGCGATGCCGTCGCCGGAGCAGTTGAAGGCCATTTCAATCAGGTGCCCCGACTGCTCCCCGCCGAGCGTCCAGTTGCGCGCCCGCAGCTCCTGCAGCACATAGCGATCGCCGACCTGCGTGCTCGCCACCTCGATCCCCGCGCGCTGCATCGCGGTGTGAAAGCCGAAGTTGGTCATCACCGTCACGGCCACGCCGCCTCCCCGCAGGCGCCCGGCGCGGTGCAGGTGCAGCGCGGCAAGCGCCATCAGCTCGTCGCCGTCTACGACGGCGCCGGCCCGGTCGACGGCCAGCACCCTGTCGCCGTCACCGTCGAAGGCGAAGCCGACGTCGTGGCCGCCGCGCTGCATCTCTCCCACCAGACCGGAGATGTGAGTCGAACCGCATCCGGCGTTGATGTTGCGCCCGTCGGGCCGCTCCGCGAGCACGCTCACCTGCGCGCCAAGGCGCCTGAAGATCTCAGGGGCGACCTTGAAAGTCGCCCCGTTTGCGCAGTCGAGCGTCACCTTGACGCCGCTGAGGTCGAGGGACACAAAGCGGGTGTGCAGCTCGCGCAGGTAGTCCTCGTGCGCTCCGCGCAGCTCGCGGATGTGGCCGATCGCCGGCGGCGTAGGATCGTCAGAGCCCTGCGCCCCGTGCTCGGCGACCAGCGCTTCCATCTGCGCCTCCTGCTCGTCTGAGAGCTTGAAGCCGTCCCCCGCGAAGAACTTGATGCCGTTGTCCTCATAGGGGTTGTGGGAGGCGGAGATGACGGCCGCGAGGTCGAGCTCGTAGCGGCGCAGCAGCAGCGGAGCCGCCGGGGTGGGCAGGATGCCGCCGAGCAGCACATCGCCGCCGGCGGAGCTCACGCCCGCCGCCAATGCCGCCTCCAGCATGCCGCCGGACTCGCGCGTGTCGCGGATGATCAGGACCTGCGGGCGCTCGGCGCTCGCCATCTTCGCGGCGGCGAAGCCCAGCTTAAGCGCCAGCTCGGCGGTCAGCTTGACGCCGGCAAGGCCCCGCACGCCGTCGGTGCCAAACAGCCTGCCCTGCACGGAAGCGCTCAGCGCTTGGAGAACTGCGGCCGCTTGCGGGCCTTCTTCAGACCGGCCTTCTTGCGCTCCTTCACGCGCGCATCGCGTGTGAGGAAGCCGCGCCGCTTCAGCTCGCCGCGCAGATTCGGATCGGCCTCCAGCAGCGCCTTGGAGACGCCGTGGCGCAGCGCCCCGGCCTGCGAGGAGATGCCGCCGCCCTCCAGGCGCGCGACGACGTCCATGCGCTCCTGGTAGCCGACGGTCTCCAGCGGCTGGCGAATGTTGCGCTGCAGGGTCGCGCGCGGGAAGTGCTGCTCCAGCGAGCGGCCGTTGACCAGATAGGCGCCGGTGCCGGGCTTGAGGATCACCCGTGCGATCGCAGTCTTGCGCTTGCCGGTGGCGATGTAGCGCGCGCCGGCTGCGAGGTCGATCGCGACCGAGGAGATCGGCTCGGGCGCGGCCTGATCCTCTTCGACCGCCTCCGGCTCGGACTCATCCTCGACGGCGTAGGGGTCGGTCGCGTAGGGGTCGAGTTGCGCTTCGCGTCCCAGCGGATCGACGCCCTCGGGGACGATGTCCACCTCGAGGTGCATGCCGGGGACCTCGGGCTTGACACGGGGAGTTGGCTCCTCCTCGTCCTCCTCGACGGCGGCCGCGGGCGCCTCCTGCTCGGCCTGCGGCACCTGCACGGGCTCGGCGGGCGACCAGGCTCGCTCTGCTCGGCCACAGGCTCCGGCTGCGGAGCCTCCTCGGCAACCGCCTCCGGCTCCGGCATCTCCTCGGCAACGGCCTCCGGCTGCGAAGCCTCCTCGGCGAGGACCTCGGCCCGCTCAGTCTCCTCTACGCCTCCCTGCTCCTGCTCCTGCTCCTGCTCCTGCTCCTCGCTCATGCGTCCACCTCCTGCGGCTGCGGCGCCTGCGCGATGTGCGGGTGCTCAGGACCGGCATAGATCTTCAGCTTGGTCAGCTGCTTGCGGGCGAGCCGGTTGCGCGGCATCATGCCCTTTACGGCCAGGCGGATGATCTCCTCGGGCCGGCGGCGCTGCATCTCCTCGAAGCTGCGGGAGGAGAGCCCGCCGGGGTAGCCGGAATGCCGGTAGTACCGCTTGTCCGCGCGCTTGTTGCCGGTCACGACGATCTTCTCGGCGTTGACGACCACGACGAAGTCGCCGGTGTCTATGTGCGGCGTGTACTGCGGCTTGCGCTTGCCGCGCAGCATGTCGGCGATCTGCGTCGAGAGACGGCCAAGGGTCTTGCCGTTGGCATCGACGAGCAGCCAGTTGCGCTCGCGGTCTGTGGGCTTGGCGACGTAGGTCTTCATCTTGGCGTGAAAAATGCCGCACGCAATCGGGAGCGCGCGGCGCGGCAGCACATCATAGGCGAACTTCGGCCGCTCCGCGGCCTACTCCCACTCGATAGTTCCCGGCGGCTTCGAAGTTATGTCCAGCACGACCCGGTTTACCTCGCGCAGCTCTCCCATCATCCGCGAAGCGATCTTCTCCAGCAGGTCGTACGGCAGGCGCGCCCAGTCGGCGGTCATCGCATCGTCGCTGGTGACCGCGCGGATCACGACGACGTTTCCGTATGTGCGCTCATCCCCCTGGACGCCGACGGTCCTGATGTCGGGCAGCACGCAGAAGGATTGCCACAGCTCGCGGTAGAGGCCGGCGGCGCGGATCTCCTCCTGGAGGATGTGGTCGGCCTCGCGCAGCACGTCCAGGCGCTGCTTGGTCGCCTCCCCGCCGATCACCCTGATCGCGAGGCCCGGACCCGGGAAGGGCTGGCGCCATACCAGGCGGTCGGGCAGGCCGAGCTCGGTGCCGACGGCTCTGACCTCGTCCTTGAACAGCGTCCGCAGCGGCTCCACGAGATCGAATTCGAGGTCGTCAGGCAGGCCGCCGACGTTGTGGTGGCTCTTGATCGTCGAGGCGCCGGGGCCGCCGCCCGACTCGATCACGTCCGAATAGAGGGTGCCCTGGACGAGGTAACGGGCACCGTCTCCATCGGGCGCAAGCCGCCTGGCCTCCTCCTCGAAGACGCGGATGAACTCGGCGCCGATCGCCTTGCGCTTGGCCTCCGGGTCGCTGACGCCGGCAAGTCGCGCCAGGAAGCGCTGCTCGGCGTCCACCGCCACCAGCGGCACCTTGAAAGTGTCGCGGAAGGTCTTTATCACCTGCTCGCCCTCCTGCTTTCGCATCAGGCCATGGTCGACGAACACGCAGGTCAGCCGGTCGCCGATCGCACGGTGCACGAGCAGCGCAGCAACGGAGGAGTTGACGCCGCCGGAGAGGCCGCAGATCGCCCTGCCCTCCCCCACCTGGCGTCTGATCCGCGCGATCTGCTCCTCGACGATCGACGCCGCGCTCCAGGTGCGCTCGCAGCCGCAGATCTCCTCCAGGAAGCGCGTCAGGATGTCCTGGCCGTAGGGCGTGTGGACCACCTCGGGGTGAAACTGGATGCCGTAGATGCGCCGCTCCGGGTTTTCGACCGCCGCCACCGGCGAGGCGGTCGATGAGGCAAGCGCCGTGAAGTCGGGCGGTGGCTCGAAGACCGTGTCGCGGTGAGACATCCAGCAGGTCTGTTCGACCGGTAGGCCGGCCAGCAGCGTGCCGGGCCGGGTCACGGTCAAATCGGAGCGGCCGAACTCGCCCACCTCCGCCTGCTCGACGCTGCCGCCGAGCTCGTGGACCAGCAGCTGCATGCCGTAGCAGATGCCGAGGATCGGCACCCCGAGCTCCAGCAGCCCCGGCTCAAGGCGTGGCGCGTTTGGCGCATACACCGACGCCGGCCCCCCCGAGAGCACGATCCCGACCGGTTTGCGCGAGGCGATCTCGCTCAGCGGGACGTGGTGGGGCAGCAGCTCGGAGAAGACGCCGCACTCCCGGATGCGCCGCGCGATCAGCTGCGAGTACTGGCCGCCGTAGTCCACGACCACCACCTCTTGGACCTCGGTGCCGCGGTCCTCTATCGGCGCGCTCGCCGGCCCCTCGGCAACGGGCGCGGGCCGGGAGTCGAGCGCGGCCTCAGTCATTCACCAGCGCCGCCTCGGGCCTTCCGTTGGATCCCATCCCGACCGCCTGGTCGCGCTGCAGCTGCTTGCCCTCGGTCTGCAGCGAGGGCGCGATCACGACCTCGGCGCGGTTGAACTCGGCGAGGTCGCGGTGCCCGCAGGTAGCCATCGACATCCGCAGGCCGCCGAAGAGGTTGAACGTGCCGTCGTTCTCGCGCGCCGGCCCGACCAGGATCTCCTCCAGCGTGCCGTTCTGGGCGGTGGCAACCCGCGCGCCTCGCGGAAGCGTGGGATGGAAGGTCGCCATGCCCCAATGAAAGCCGCGGCCGGGCGCTTCGTATGCGCGCGCAAGCGGCGAGCCGATCATCACCGCATCGGCGCCGAGCGCGATCGCCTTGGAGACGTCACCGCCGTTGCGCATGCCGCCGTCGGCGATCACCTGGCAGTACTCGCCGGTCTCGAGCATGTGCGTCGAGCGTGCGTGCGCGACGTCGGCGATCGCGGTGGCCTGCGGCACCCCGATGCCGAGCACGCCGCGTGTGGTGCAGGCTGCGCCCGGGCCCACACCCACGAGCACGCCCGCCGCGCCGGTGCGCATCAGGTGCAGCCCGGTGTGGTAGGAGGCGCAGCCGCCGACGACGACCGGGACGTCGAGCGAGGGGATGAACTCCTTCAGGTTCAGCGGCTCGCTGGTGGTGGAGACGTGTTCGCCGGAGACGACCGTCCCCTGGATCACGAGCACGTCGAGCCCGGCCTCCAGCGCCGTCTCGTAGTGGTCGCGCACGCGCTGAGGCGTCAGCGAGGCCGCCACGACGACTTTCTGCTCCTTGATCTCCGCCACCCGCTGGGCGACCAGCTCCGACTTGACCGGCTCGGCGTAGATCTCCTGCATCCGCCGCGTCGCCTCCGGCTTTGGCAGCGAGGCGATTTCCTCCAGCTGCGCCTCGGCGTCGGCGTAGCGGGTGAAGATGCCCTCGAGGTTGAGCACCGCCAAGCCGCCGAGCCGGCCGACGATCCCGGCCGTGGCAGGAGAGACGACGCCGTCCATCGCCGAGGCCATCATCGGCAGCTCGAACTGGTAGGGGCCGAGCTTCCAGGCGATGTCGATGTCGTCGGGGTCCCGCGTGCGCCTGGAGGGCACGATCGCGATGTCGTCGAATCCATATGCGCGGCGGCCCTGCTTGCCGCGTCCGATCTCTACTTCCATCGATCGATCCTTGCAGTCGAGGCGGACGAGAAGACCCCGCGCAGGGCGGGGCCATGGGTGGACTTTTCGCGGTCCAGAGACGGGTTTGGCGAGGCGCTTTCCAAGTGGCGCCAGCATAGCAATGGAGCCGGTCGTCGAGCCCGCCCCGCGGGCGCTCGCGGGCGGGCTCGGGGCGGGCGGGGCTTCCATCACCGAGACGATGCGAGAATCATTGGAGATGGAGATGAGCGGAGAGTCAAACCAACCTCAGAGCAACGGACGCGCTGCCTCGAGACCCACCGGCCCAGAGGACGGCGGCGCCTACCCGCACAGCGAGATAGAGACGGCCCGCCAGGCAGCTTGGGCCGCGCGCGACGCGTTCAGGACGCCGTCGATCGAGCAGATCCGGCCACGCCGCTACATCAAGCCCTCGGCGCCGTTCACCTCCGGGAACATCCACATCGGCCACGTCCGCAGCTATTCGATCGGCGACGCCTACGCCCGTTTCAACCGCGCCCGCGGCGAGGACGTCCTGTTCGCCTTCGGCTTCGACGCGTTCGGACTGCCGGCCGAGCTCGGCGCGATCGCGCAGGGGGTGCCGCCGAGCGAGTGGGTGCAGCGCTGCGCCGATCACATGCAGGGCCAGCTGCTGCGGCTCGGGTTCTCCTTCGACTGGGAGCGGGCGTTCATGAGCTCCGACGTCCAGATGTACCGGTGGTCGCAGTGGCTGTTCCTGACGCTGCTGCACGCCGGCCTGATCTACCAGGGCACCGGCAGCGTGGATTGGTGCGACCACTGCCAGACGACGCTTGCGAGCATCCAGGTCGAGGACGGCCTCTGCTGGCGCTGCCACAACCCGGTGCGGCTGATCCAGCGGCCGCAGTGGCTGCTGCGCGTCAGCGCCTACCTGGAGGAGAACGATCGCCGGATCGCCGAGCTCTCTCCCTGGGATGAGACCTCGCTGGCCTCCCAGCGCTACGTGCTCGGGCGCGTGGATGGCGTGGAGGCCGATCTACAAACGCCGCAGGGCGACACGGTCACGGTCTTCACCCCGCACGCGGACGCGGTAGATCGAGCGCGCTTCGTGCTGATCTCCCCGCGGCATCCGGAGGTCGAGCGCTGGGCGCAGGACCCCGAGGTCCAGGCGGGCCTGGAGGACATGCGCTCCGGCGGCTTGGAGCGCAGCTCGCGCGAGGCCGAGGCGGTGCCCGTCCTGTCCACCGGCCAAAACGTGCTCTCGCCCGCCGGCGATGCCCTGCTGCCGGTGGCGATCTCGCCGGTCGTGGACTCGCGCTTCGGCGCCACGGTCGTCTTCGGGATCCCGGAGGCCGACCGCACCGACCAGGTGCTCGCGGGCAGACTGGCCATCGAGGATCCCGCCGGCGCGCCGGCCCCGCAGACCGCTCCCGCCTCCGCAGAGGTCCGCAAGGCGGTCCGCTACAAGGCCTTCGACTTCTCGGTCTCCAGGCAGCGCTCCTGGGGCACGCCGATCCCGATCGTCCACTGCGAGCGCTGCGGTGCGGTGCCGGTGCCGATGGAGCAACTGCCGGTGGAGCTGCCGCGCGACCTGATCCCGACCGGCGAGGGCAACCCGCTCGCCGACCGCGAGGACTTCCTCAACACGACCTGCCCCGGCTGCGGCGGTCCCGCCAAGCGGGAGACAGACACGCTCGACTGCCACTTCGACGCGCTCTGGCTGTGGGTGCCGGTGTGCGTGCCCCCGCAGCATCGCGACGACACGCTGGAGGAGATCTTCGCGCTGCAGGACCTGCGCGCATGGCTGCCCTGCGAGCGCGTGGTCGCCGGCTCCGACAGCGGCAACTTCGTCTTCGACCAGCGCCTGGTCACAAAGGCGCTGCGAGACATCGGCCCGCTCTCCTTCCTGGCCGACGGTGAGCCGTTCGCCGGCTGCCTATTTCACGAGATGGTGATCGCAGACGGGCGCAAGATGAGCAAGCATCTGGGCAATGTCGTTGACCCCGACGAGCTGGTGCGCCTCTACGGCGCCGACACGGTGCGCCTGGCCGTGCTCTACGCCGCCAGACCGCAGCGCTCGCTCAACTGGACCGACAGCGCAGTGCAGCACTGCCACCGCTTCTTGTCGGAGCTCTGGGAGTACTCGCAGGCCCAGTACGCGCTCAATCGCGCGCGCGCGGAGTTGCCAGCGGCGGCGCAGGACGTCGGCAAGCAGCGCACCGAGCACCTGCGCGCGCGTCTTGCCAAGTGGTGCGACGTGGCCCTGGAGCGGATCACCGAGGCGCTCGCACAGCTGGAGATGCACACAGCGGTGCGCGACGCGATGCGTCTCTTCGAGCGCATCCAGGACTTCGAGGCGCGCGTGCTGGAGCGCCGGGAGACCCTCAGCCGCGAGGACAGCGACGTGCTCGTGGCGGCGCTTGCCAGCCTCGCGCAGATGCTCGCGCCGTTCGCCCCGCACCTGGCCGAGCAGTCGTGGCTCGATTCCGGCCACGGGCGCGAGGGCGAGCAGCCGCCGTGGCCGCAGCCCGGCGCGATCGAGCTTCTGTCCGGCCTGCACCTGTCTCAGAGAGAAACGTCCTCGCGGCCGCCTGCGCCTGCGGGGCAAATACCCGATTGAAAGGCTCCGAGACGATCGCTACGCTGCGCGCGGGGCGTCAACCGGCGTCACGGCCATCCACCAGAGGGTGAGGACATGAGCACCGCATTCGCGCAGGACCGGCACGAGACCCGCTCGTGCGCCACGAGCCTGGCTTGCCAGCCCTGCGGACGCTCCTACCCGGTCTCCGAGTCGGTGTTCGCCTGTCCGGACTGCGGCAAGAACCTCGACGTCGAGTTCGACTACGAGCTGGCCGCCGCCAGGCTGGCGGAGGTCCCCCTGGACGAGCGGCCGATGAACATCTGGCGCTTCGAGGAGCTGCTTCCGATTCTCGACGCGGCCGCGCAGCGACGCGTGGGCCTGCACTCGGGTTTCACGCCATTGATCAGAGCGGATCGCCTCGGGGATGCGATCGGCCTGCGCAACCTCTACATCAAGGACGACTCCACCTCGCGTCCGAGCCTGTCCTACAAGGATCGCGTGGTCTCGATGTCGATCGCGCGCCTGCTGGAGCTCGGCAAGCGTGAGATCGGCTGCGTCTCCACCGGCAACGTCGGCACCGCCGTCGCCGCGCTGGCAGCGAAGGCCGGCGTGCCCGCCTACGTCTTCTACCCCAACCGGTTGGAGCGCATCAAGGCGGTCGCCTGCCGTGCGCTGGGCGCCAAGGTCTGCCAGGTCGATGGCAACTACGACGAAGCCAACAAACAGTGTCGCGAGGTGGCGCTGGCCAGCGGCCTGGAGTTCGCCAACATCACGCTTCGGCCCTTCTACGCCGAGGGCGCCAAGACGGTGCCGTTCGAGATCGTCGAGCAGCTGGGCTGGCGGGCGCCCGACCACATCATCACCGCCGCCGCCGGCGGGACGCTCTCCTCGCGCATTCACAAGGGCCTGGTCGAGCTGGAGCAGGTCGGCCTCGCGCAGACCGACGATGTGAAGCTCCACATCGCCCAACCCGACGGCTGCGCGCCGATCGCCAGCGCGATCCTCGCGCACGACGCCGAGATCCATGCCTGCAGGCCGACGACGATCGCCCACTCGCTGGCGATCGGCGCGCCCGGCGACGGCCACCTCGTGATCGACGCGGTCCGCGGTCGCGGCGGCACAGCCGGCCGCGCCAGCGACGATGAGATCTTCGAGGCCGTCGATCTGCTCGCAGCGACCGAGGGCGTGCTCACCGAGCCCGCCGGCGGCACGACGATCGCGGTGCTGCGCAAGCTCGCCGAGGCGCAGGTGCTCGACCCCGACGAGGTCGTCGTGGCGATCGTCACCGGCAACGGCCTGAAGACCCTCGGAGACCACCCCGAAAAGCCCTGGCCCTCGATGGTCTCCTGCGACACCGAGACGATGCTCTCGATGCTGGACGAGCTCCAGCACGAGGGCGCCGCGGGCGCAAGCGTCGGCTGAGCCTCAGCGGGGTCACCAGGCGCGACATGCGCCAGACCGCCCAGGCCCCACCCGCACCGCGTGTGGGAATCGTCGCGCTGCAAACGGGGGGATTCTTCGCCGCCGCATGCGGGGTAAACCACGATGTGGACACCATTGGCCGGCCATACGCTGGCAGCGTCAACCACCAAGGAGAGCGAGGGACAACCTATGGCACGTAAGCGAGCAGCCCCCTCAATCGAGATCGACGACCCGTTCACACCCGGCGTCTACCTGACCGACGGGAGCTCTTTGTTCAACATCGTGGGCGTGCTTCCCCACGAGCCGTCGCTGCGCCTGGTCGAGGACTGCAGCACGCTGGAGATCCTGATGGTTCACGTGGACGGCCTGAGCGCACCGGGAGTGCGGCGCGTCGAGGCCCTCTCGGCAGCGGAGCCCCGGAGCGCCGCCGGCCAAGACCACGACTTCGAGGAGGTCGCGGAGCTCAGCTCGCTCGCGCGGGCCGCAAAGGCTCGAATCTAAGACGGAGCGGCGCGGCTGACCCGCCCGCTCACCAACCCTGCTCGGTCTCGCTGGAGCGGAAGCTGTCGGCCTCGCCGTCCTGCTCCTGCGTCTCCTCCTCGCGGTCATCGCGGTGGTGATAGGCGGGGCTCGCCGACTGCTGATCGCCGTGGCTTGCGTGCTCGATCAGAATCCTCTTCGGCCAACTCAAAGCCCTCGGCCACCCCCTCGCCGCTCTCCACGAGCGGGCGCTGCGCCGGATCGAGCCCCTCCTCCGAGGGGACCTCTCCGCCGATGTGAGCAGCTTCCTCACCGGCGGCCTGCGCCTCCTCGTCTGCCAGGTGGTCATCCTGCTCGGGCTCGGCCATGTCATTGGGATTCTACCCGACGCATGCCCGGCCCGGAATACGGGTAGGGCAGCCCATGCAAGGGCAACCACGACAGGAGGGTCACGATGGCTTGCACGATCCTCGCCCCAACGGGGACGACCAGCACGCGTCGATCGACAGAGGACCTGGAGCCGCTGTTCAGGGCATGGCAGCAGGATGGCGACCGGCGCGCCCGCGAGGCGCTCGTCGCTCGCTTCACGCCGCTGGCACGCAGCCTGGCACGCCGCTACGACCGCTCCTCGGAGCCTTTTGAAGACCTGCTCCAGGTCGCGATGCTTGGCCTGCTCAAAGCAATCGAGCGCTTCGACCCCGACCGCGGCAACGCCTTCGCCTCCTTCGCCGTGCCCACGATCCTCGGCGAGATGCGCCGCTACTTCCGCGACTCGGGCTGGAGCGTGCACGTGCCGCGGAGCCTCAAGGAGCGCAGCCTTCAGGTCGGCGAGGCGCAGGAGGTTCTCACCCGCGAACGCGGCCGCGCCCCGACCGTCAGCGAGCTGGCGACCTATCTCGAGCTCAGCGTCGAGGAGGTGGGGCAGGCGCTGCAGACCGCGCGCGTCTACGACGTGACCTCGCTCGACGCCCCCCGCTGTGGCGAGGACGGCGAGTCGCAGAGCTACGAAGAAACGATCGGGCAGACCGACCGCCGCTATGAGCTGGTCGAGCTGGACGCGACGATATCCAGCGCGATCGACGAGATCCCGGCCCGCGAACGGCGGATTCTGTACATGCGCTTTGTCGAGGAACTGACGCAGGCCGAGATCGCAGCGCGCATCGGCATCTCTCAGATGCAGGTCTCGCGACTGCTGCGTCGCTCCTTGGACCAGCTGCGAGCGCTTACCGATGCCTAGCAGGTGACCTGGCGCCACGCCTGGACCCCGCAGCCCCCAAGCACGGCCCTGCCGGGCGGGCGCGGCTCGCTGGCGATCGCGCCCCCCAGACCGCAGCCCGTGGCGCTACGGTCTAGCGCCGAGACCTCGATGCACCAGACCGCCCATCTGCAAGCCAGGTCGAACATTCGCCTCGAGCTGGCGAGTCGGCCCGAGGACGTCGCCCTCGCACGCGAGCTGCTCAGCGGCGCGGCCGCGGCGGCATCGATCTGCCCGGAGGCGATCGAGGACATTCGCACCGCCGTCAGCGAGGCGTGCAACAACGTCGTGCAGCACGCCTACGACGGCACGCCGGGGCCGATCGAGCTGGACCTCGCGCTGCAGGACGACGCGCTGCAGGTGACGGTCCGCGACCGCGGCGGCGGGATGCACCCGTGGATCCGCACGCCGAAGTCGGACACGCTCGGAATCGGTCTGCTGGTGATCAAGGCGCTGGCGGAGAGCGTCGAGTTCAGAGACGTCCCGGAGGGAGGCATGGAGGTGCAGATGCGCTTCTCCACGCCGGGCCTCACAGCGCTCGATCCCGGCGGGCAGACACCGCCGGCGCCGGCTGCGTTCGATCCCGCGGGTCTGGCGATCTCGGTCGCGATCGCTCCCCCGGCGCTTGCGGGCGCCGTGCTGCCGCGGCTGCTGAGCGCGATGGCGGCGCGGGCCCACTTCTCCACCGACCGGATATCGGATCTGCAGATCGTCGCGGACGCGATCGTCGCGCACTGCGGACTCGCGATCGACGGGTCGCATCTGTGCGTGCGGATCGCCTCCTCGCTGCACTCGATCGAGCTGAGCCTCTCCCCGCTGTTGCCCGCCGGCGCCGCGCAGCTTCTTGCGGACGCCTCGATCGAGGGGCTCGGCAACGTGATCGAGCGGCTCAGCGACGAATGCGAGGTCCGCCGCGAGGAGGGCGCCGAGACGCTGATCCTGCGTCTGCGCGATCGGCGCAGCGCCAAGCGCTTGCCGGCCGCGTCCAAGGGTGGATAATCAAAGGGACTTGCAACAAACCGCTCAGCGCCTTCGGCTCGCGCAAAGGCGCGTTAGGGTAACGATCCGCTGTGGCACGTTCTATGTGGAATGGGGCGATCGCGTTCGGCTCGGTCACAGTCCCCGTCAAGATGTACGCCGCGACCGATCCGCGGTCTCTGTCCATGCGCGAACTGCACGCAAGCGACGGCGCGCCGCTCTCTCACCGCTACTTCGACCCCGACGGGCAGCGCGAAATCTCATCCGAGAAAGTCGTGCGCGGAGCCGAAGTTTCCACCGGCCGCTACGTGATCCTCAGACTCCGATGAGCTCAAGGCGGTCGATCGGCCGAAGCGGCGCGCGGTCGAGATCGAGGCCTTCGTTCCCGAGCAGCAGATCGACCCCCTCTACTGGGATCGCGCCTACAACCTCGCCCCTCAGCCCGCTGGAGCGGACGCCTACGCGGTACTGCTGGCCGCGCTGAAACAGACCAAGCGCAGCGGCATCGGCCGCGTGGTGCTGCGCAGTCGCGAGCGGCTGGTCACGCTCAGAGCAAGCGGTGGGACGCTGCGGATGCACACGATGCGCTTCCATGACGAGCTCGTGCGGGGCGGCAGTGTCAAGCTTGCGACCAAGACCCGCCGCCCCAGCAAGCCGGAGCTGGAGATGGCATGGACGCTGATCGACCAGCTCGCCGGCGACTACGAGCCCGAGCGCATGCGCGACACCTATCGCGAGCGCGTGGAAAAGCTCGCGCGCAACAAGGCCGCCGGCAAGAGCATCAAGCTCAAGCGCCGCAGCGCGCCGAAGGAGACCGACGATCTGCTTGCGGCGCTGAAGGCCAGCGTGGCAGGGAGCAAGTGATGCCGCGCGCGCTGTGGAACGGATCGCTCTCCTTCGGCCTTGTCAACGTGCCGGTTTCGCTGCTCTCGGCCACCCGCAGCCGCGACATCCGCATGCGCGAGATCGACGCTGACCGCGAAGAGCCGGTGAGCGTGCGGCGCGTGTGCAGCGCGGAGAACGTGCAGGTCCCCTACGAGCAGGTCGCCCGCGGCCTGGAGGTGGACGGCGAGATGGTGATGCTCAGCGAGCAGGAGCTCGCCTCCGCGCAGCCGCGGCGCACCGACACGATCGAGATCGAGCGCTTCGTCGAGCTCTCTCAGATCGATCCGGTGATGTACGACCGCTCCTACTGGCTCGCGCCGACCAACGAAGCCCAGGGGCCGCTGCGCGCCTACCGCCTGCTGGTCGAGGCGATGGCCGCCGGCGGGCGTGCCGCGACCGGCGAGACGGTGATCCACAACCGCGAGCACCCCGTGCTGGTGCGAGCCCACGAAGACCGCCTGCTGCTGAGCACGCTGCTCTTCGCGCACGAGATCAGGGACACCGCCGAGCTGGAGATCCCCGAGATCGAGCCCGACGAGCTTGCCCTGCAGCGCACGATCGCGGTGATCGAGGAGCTCGAGCACCGACTTCGAGCCCTCCCGCTACCGCGACCGCCACCGTCAGCGCCTGCAGGCGCTGATCGACGGCAAGCTCGCGGGCAAGCCGATCGAGGTGGCGCCGCAGGAACCGCCCGCGCCGGCGCCCACGCCGGACCTGATCGGCGCGCTCGAAGAGAGCCTTGCGCAGATCAGGGCCAGGCACCCGCAGAGCGCCAAGGCGAGTCGAGGTGCCCGCAAGACCCCCGCCGCAACACCCAAGCCTCGCTCGGCAGGCAAGCCGAGCGCGTGAGCCGTGAGCCCGCCGGGCCCGACGCCTTGACAACTGCCTGCAATTGGGCGAGTCTGGGGGTCGATGGGAGACGATCGGGGTGAGCTGGGGGCCGAGCAGACTCTGCTCCCCGACCGGCCGGACTCCTCCGTGACGGACAAGTCCGCCGCGCTGCTGATCGAGGCGGGGGCCGTGCTGACGACCTCGCTCGATCCCGCCACCACGATGCGGCAGGTCGCAGAGCTCACCGTGCCCGAGATGGCCGATCTCTGCATCATCGACCTCTGCGACGAGGACGGCCAGATCAGGGAGGTCGCGGTCGCCTGCAGCGATGAGCGGATCGCACACGAGCTCGAGCAGATGCGCCGGGAGCACCCGATCGACAGCGAGGGAGAGCACCCTGTCGCCCGGGTGATCAGAAGCGGAGAGCCGCAGTTGCTCGGCGAGCTCTCCAACGAGCGCCTTCGCAGCTACGCCGCCGGGCAGGAGCACGCCGAGTTCATGATCGAGAGCCGCTACCGCTCGGCGATCGTCGCGCCGCTGGCCGCGCGCAACCACACTCTCGGCGCGCTCTCGACGCTGCGGCTCGGCGAGGGCGAGCCCTACACCGAGGCCGAGCTGAACCTGATCAACGAGCTGGCGCGCCGCGCGGCGCTGGCGATCGACAACGCGCAGCCTCTACTCGGACCTGCGCGGGCTCGAGCAGCGGCTGGAGGCGATCCTGATCGGCCTCGCCGAGGCGGTCACGGTGATCGACCGCGAAGGGCGCACGGTCTTTGCCAACCGGGCCGCCGTCGAGCTGATCGGAGCCGCCTCGATGCAGGAGCTCACGCAAGCGCCGCGCGGCGAGATCATGGAGCGCTTCATCGTGCGCGACGAGCAGGACCGGCCGCTCTCCCTGGAGCAGATGCCCGGACGCAAGCTCCTTCGCGGCGAGCGACCTGAGCCGCTGCTGGTGCGCAACATCGTCAAGGCGACCGGGCAGGAGCGCTGGCTGATCGCGCGCGCCTCGCCAATCCCCGACCCGGATACCGGGCGCCCGCTCTACGCGGTCAACGTCTTCGAGGACATCACCGAGGTCAAGCGGGCGCAGATCGCCGAAAGCTTTTTGGCACAGGCCAGCCGCGTGCTCGCCTCATCTCTCGATCATCAGCAGACGCTCGAACAGATCGCCCAGCTGGCCGTGCCGCGCTTCGGCGACTGGTGCTCGGTCAGCCTGCTCGCTGAGAACGGGGCGATCGAGCGTGTCGCGATCCATCACCGCGAACCGGCCAAGCTCGAGCTCGCCAACCGGATCGAGGCCGCCTATCCGATGCACCGAGACGACCCTGCCGGGATCGCCGAGGTGCTGCGCAGCGGCCGCTCGATCTTCGCCGAGGTCCAACCCGACGGGCTTGCCAGCTACGCGCGAGACGCGCAGCACTACGGACTGCTCGCAGAGCTCGGCCTGCGCAGCGTCATCATCGTGCCGATGAGCGCGGCGGGCCGCGTGCTCGGCGCGATCCTGCTCGCCAGCGAGCACTCCGGGCGCCCGCTCACGCAGGCGGATGTGCCTCTGCTCGAAGAGCTCGGCCGCAGGGCGGGCATCGCAGTGGAGAACGCGCGCCTCTACACCGAACGCACCCGCATCGCCAGCACGCTGCAACAGGCGCTGCTGCCAGAAGACCTGCCGCAGGTGCCCGGCGCCGAGCTTTCGGCGCTCTACGCCGCCGCCGGCGAGCTGAACGAGGTCGGCGGCGACTTCTACGACGTCTTCGAGCATCGCGATCGCCGCTGGGTGATGGCGATCGGAGACGTCTGCGGCAAGGGCCCACGCGCCGCGGCGGTCACCGCGCTCGCGCGCCATACGCTGCGCGCCGCGGCGATGAGCGGCCAGGCGCCGCGCGTGATGATCGAATCGGTGCACCAGGCGCTGATGCATCAGCCGCCGGGGCTGGACATGTGCACGCTCGGCCTGATCCTCGTCAACCTGCAACCGCCCGGCGCGCATCTGACGATCGCGCTGGCGGGCCACCCCCTGCCCGTGCTCGTCGACCGCGCCGGCCAGGCCCGCTTAGTCGGACGTCCCGGCACGCTGCTCGGCGTGCTCGACCCGATCCGCATCGAGCAGGCCGAGGTCCACATGAGCGCCGGCGAGACGCTCGTGCTGCACACCGACGGAGTGACCGAGGCCGGCGCCCCCACCCGGCCGCTCGGCGAGGATGGACTGTGCGAGCTCTGCTCGGCGGCGCCGAAGCTCGCCCTGCAGGACCTCCTGCGCAACATCGAGGCGGCCGCGATCGCCCACGCCGGCGGCCGCGCGCGAGACGACATCGCGCTGCTGGCGTTGCGTCTGCGCGACGGCGGGGACGAGCCGGCGCCCGAGACCTTCTAAGACGATTTGAAGCGCTGCGGTAGGCTCTGCACAGTGTCAGCGGATGATCGTCTACGCATCGAGGTGGAGCAAGATGGCGGCACCACGGTCGTAAGGCTCCACGGCGAGCTCGATCTGGCAAGCACGCCGGCGTTCAGCGCCCAGTTGGATCAGGCGACGTCGGCGGCCCCCGCCGTGATCGTGCTCGACCTCACCGCGCTGGAGTTCATCGACTCGACCGGCCTGCGCTCAATCCTGAGCATCGACGAAAGCTGCCGCGAGCGCGGCCGGCGCTTCGCGGTCGTACCGGGCGGCAGCCAGGTCGCCCGCCTGTTCGAGATCGCAAGGGTGCAGGAGCACCTGGAGCTGATCTCCTCCGCGGCGGAGCTGCGGGACTGAGGGCTGGAGCGCAGGAGGCTTGCGATGAGAGAGCTCGCCACACATGTCGTCACGCTTGCGCTCCTCATCTCCGTGGCGCTCGCAGCCGCGGCATTCGGGGCAAGCGGCAGCACAAGCGCAGTGGTGCTGGGATCTGCGAGCTTCGAGCAGCACGGCGAAGGCTGGGGCACCGCTCAACCGGCCAAGATCTTCAACGGCGGCGACCCGAGCGGGCTCGTGACGCAGATCCACTGGACGCATTGGGGCAGCAAGGCTTCGATCGGCCATGGCCTCAATGCGATCTTCAAGCCCCACGGCGGCTACTACGGCAAACTCGTCCACATCGAGCTGCGGGCGTATGACCTGGGCAAGTGCAGCCCCAAGGGCCCGCGCGCGTATACGCGACTGTCGGTGCGCGAGCCCTCGCGGCCGGGCGGCCCGCTCGGCAAATGGGTCTCGTGGTCCGGGTCGAAGACGATCTGCAGGCTCAGCTTCTAGACCGCGGGCGCTCACGCGAGAGCACGCCCCACGCCATAGAAAAACCCCGCGTTAGCGGGGCTTTTCCTTAGCAGGTCGATAAGCCGGGTCCTGTCGTTGGGTGACCATCCATCTGAGCGGCCTACCTGGACCTTGGCGGGCAGCCTGCAAGCGGTCCTGTCTGGCCTTGCATCGAGTGGGGTTTGCCCAGCCGCCGCGTCACCGCGACGCTGGTGCGCTCTTACCGCACCATTTCACCCTTGCCTGCCAGCCGTTCACGTGGGACGGCTGACATCGGCGGTTTGTTTCTGTGGCACTTTCCCGCGAGTTTCCCCGGGTCGGTATCCCGACCACCCTGCCCTGCGATGCCCGGACTTTCCTCCAGGGCGTAAGCCCCAGCGGCCACCTGGCCTGCACTCTCAAATCTAGCGCTCCGGCGCGCCGCGCGCAGCTCAGACTCGCCGCAGGAGCCCGACGACCCGGCCGAGCACCTCGACTTCGCGGCTGCGGATCGGCTCCATCGCCTCGTTCTCGGGCTGCAGCCGGATGTGGTCCGGTTCGCGGAAGAACCGCTTCACGGTCGCCTCCTCGCCGAGCAGCGCGACCACGATCTCTCCGTCGGAGGCGGTGTCCTGAGGACGCACGACGACGAGGTCGCCGTCGAGGATGCCCGCGTCCTTCATCGACTCGCCGCGAATGCGCAGGACGTATTCGCCGTCGGCACCGCCCGCCATCTCAGGCACGGGCACGTACTCCTCGATGTTCTCCTCGGCCAGCACCGGCTGACCCGCGGCGACCGACCCGACGAGCGGCAGGCCCGCGCCGCCGACCAGGCTGCGAACGCTGTCCACCGCTCCGCCGACGGCCTTGTCCAGCAGCTCGATCGCGCGCGGCTTGGAGGGGTCCCGGCGCAGCAGCCCGAGCTTCTCCAGGTTCGCGAGATGCGCGTGGACAGTCGAGGACGACGCAAGCCCCACAGCCTTGCCGATGTCGCGCACGGTCGGCGGATAGCCGTACTTGGCGGAGTGCTTGCGGATGAAGTCGAAGATCTCCTGCTGACGCTTGGTCATGTCCATTGAGACGCGGCTCCAGTCGATAGGGCCATGCGGCCTTGAACGAACACCTGTTCGTACAGTAGCGGGATCTGCGGACGGATGCAACCGACGAGGCGGCACCGCCGCTGATCGCGCGCTTCGAGCGCCTGGCGCTGGCTATACTCGCCCCCTCTGCGCTCGTGGCGGAATTGGTAGACGCGCAAGGTTGAGGGCCTTGTGGGCTTTACGGCCCGTGGTGGTTCGAGTCCACTCGAGCGCATGCGAAAAGCCCTGCAAATGCAGGGCTTTTCTATGTCCGCAGGTAGCTGGTGGGAGTTCCGGCAGGTGTGCACAGTACTCTCACGTGAGAACTATGCACGGTGGTGTGCACACCTGGAACGGTCTGGAGGCGGGCTCGTGAGCGTGCAGCTCGATCGTGGGCGCTGGCTCGTTCGGTGGCGCGACGGGTCCGGCAGGCAGCGGGGCAAGCGCTTCGACAGCCAGGACGCAGCGCTCGCCTTCGATGAGGCGCTGCGGGAGGTTGCGCCGCAGGAGCGGGGCCGTCAGGGCAGCTCGCGCTCTGGCGGGATCTACCCCTACCCCACGAAGGCGGGGACGCGCTGGTACTTCAAGGCGCGTGGCAGCAATGGTGTGCAGATCACCAAGCGCGGGTTCGCGAGCGAGAAGGCTGCGCGGGATGCCAAGCGGCGCCTCACGGAGCGAGTCGAGCGGGGCGAGGTACGGCACACGAAGCGGTCCTTTGGCGAGCACTGGGATCGGTGGCTGGCTCGCCGCAAGCCCTATTTGGAGCCTGGGACCTGGCGGGCGTATGAGATCGACGGCCGCAAGCGTCTGCTGCCGGCGTTCGAGTCGATCCAGCTTGGGCGCCTTGGCGTCGAGCAGATCAGGGCGTGGATCGAAGAGCTGGCGGAGGCGGTCGACGCCGGCGAGATCGCACCGAAGACTGTCAACAACACGCTTGGCACGCTTGTCGTGTGTCTCAACGCCGCCGTCGAGGACCGGCTGATCGCTGCGAATCCCGCGCAGCGGGTGGAGAGGCTGCCGGCGGCGCACATCGAGCGCGAGTACCTGAAGCTGCACGAGATCCCCGTCTATCTCGACTCCTGCAGCGAGCTCTACAGACCGCTCGCGGAGCTGCTGGTCGGCAGCGGCCTGCGCATCTCTGAGGCTTTGGCGCTGCGAATCGGGGATCTGGAGCTGGAGCCGACCGGCGGCATGATCGTCGTCTACCGCTCCCGCAAGCGGGGCGAGGCGATCGGCTCCACGAAGTCGGACCGCTTCAGGTCGGTCGAGATCGGGCCGGCACTATCGAAGGTTCTTAGCGAGCAGGTTGCGCGGCGCCACGAGATGAGCGCTGGCGAGCAGGACAAGGCACACCTGTTCGTGATGCCTGTGCGGATCGGCAAGCGCGATCGGGGCCGCTGGGAGAGCAATGGCGCAGGCGAGCCGTTCGATCGGACCACCGTCTCGCGGGACTGGCACAAGCTCGCGCTCGAGGACGCGGGCCTGCGCGACATGCCGCTGCACGCGCTGCGCCACACCGCAGCCGCGGCGTGGCTTGCTGCGGGCAACTCGCTGATGTACGTGCAGCGCCAGCTCGGGCATGCGGACATCCGGACGACAGAGCGCTACTACGGGCACCTGGAGCGGCACGTGCTCGCGGCTGGCGCGGTCGCCACCGAGGAAGCGATCGAGAGAGCCGTCAAGCGCCGTTAGAGAAGGCTCTGCTGACCCGATGGGCGCATCGGTGTCCGTGGCTTGCCTCGACGGGGCCGACTCTGCTCGTATGGACTGCGCGTTGGGACCGTGGGACGGCCAGGTAGCCAGCGAGCGCGAGCGTCATCTACCCACTCGCGGAGATCGTCTGGGACGAACCGCAGCGGCCCTTCTGGCCCGCCGACGCGGATCGACGGTATGCGACCGGCCTTCGCCGCGTCGTAGAGCCAGGAGCGCGAGACGCCGAGATGAGCGGCGACATCGCTTGGCTTCAGCAGAGTCAGAGGCGTGTCGGGCGAGTCAAGGGCCATATTGTCAATTACCGCAAGGATCGAAAAGCGGCCACGCATCTGGCGCAGGCCGATCCGCCAGCGCCCTACACAGGGGTGTCGCCACGACACAGCAATCGCACAGCAATCGCTGTGCCCCAGGGGGCGTGCATCTTGTCCGTACAGGCTTTCGGGCGGCGGGCTGCAGGTACGCTGTGCGCGATGGGCGATCCGGCGAAGGCGTCGTCGAAGGAGATGCGGCGCGCACTGCTCGCGGCGCTGTGGTTTGCGTTCGGGGTCGTGATGCATGTCGAAGGGCAGGTGCTCGCGGGAGGTGGGTGGATGGCGTTGGCCGTCGTCATGGCGAGTGTTGCTGCACATGGATGGCGTGGTCACCACCGTCACCTCATGCCACCAGATAGCGCTTCATAACCCTACTTCCGCATCACGCGCAGGAGGGCATGTTGCAGCGCCGTAGGGTGCCCGCAACATGGCCGACGCCCAGCCTGACAAGACTCCTGCCCGCACTCTCGGCTCGCTGATCCGCGAAGGGCGCAGGAAGAGGAAGCTCTCGCAGCGGGAGCTCGCGGCCGAGCTGCCGATGAGCCAGACCAACCTCAGCCGCGTCGAGCTGGGCGACCATGCACCGCCGAGCGATGCCGTGCTGCTGCGGATCGCAGAGGTTCTGGAGCTTGATCCGCGCGAGCTGCTGCGTGCTGCCGGAAGGCAGGCCGCCGGAGCCACCTTCGAGGCGATCGTGCTCGATCGCCTCGACAGCCTCAGCACCGACCTGGAGGAGCTGCGCCAGGCAGTCGCACGCATCGAGCAAGCGACGGCTCAGGAGTAGCGGCCGAGATCACGGCACGGCTCGACGCTCCAACTCTTCCGCCCTCGCCACGATGGTCGAGAGTGGAACACCGATACCCCGAGCGACGCTCTTGAGCAGGCTTAGGTCCGCATCGAGTTGTCCAGCCTCGACGGCCACAAGTCGCTCGACAGCGATGTCCGCACTCGCAGCAACCTCAGCCACGCTGAAGCCCCGGTGCTCGCGAAACTGGCGGCAGGCATTACCAAGCGCCGTGAGCGCATATCGACCCTGGTCTCCGCAGGGCTGACGATTGAGCCCAAAATGGAGTGCGAGGAGCTGCCTCACGCGCTCGCCGCTCAACTCGAAGCGCTCGCCTATCTTTCGTAGGCTTCGGCCCTCCTCCACGCGCAGCCGGTACATCTCACGCTCGCATGCCGACGGCTCGCCACTCCCGCGTTGCTTTGCTGTCCGCTGACCCATATATCGCATCATGATGCGTAATGCGGCCCAAGTCAAGGAGAAGGTGACTCTGAGCCGTAGGTTGGCCGCGAGATGCCTTCTCCACGCGGCGAAACCGAGGCCAGTCGCGCCCGTGCCTTTGGCGAACGCATCAGAGCGCTGCGACGAGAGCACTCGATGACGCAGCGCGACCTCGCGCCGATCGTCAACCTCTCGCAGTCCTCCCTCGCCCGCCTAGAGAATGGCGACACACAAAGCCCACCGCCCGACGAGACGATCATCCGCCTCGCCGCCGCCCTCGATGCCGATGCGCGCGAGCTGCTGCGCGCGGCGGGCCGCCAGACCAGCGGTCGCAGCTTCGAGACCATCGTGCTTGATCAGCTCGGCACCGTGCAACGTGAGCTGACCGCGGTGAAACAGGAAATGGCGGCGGCGCGGCAAGCGCTGGCGCGGCTGGAGAGCGAGAAGAAGAAGACGTGACGACGGCCGGCATCAGCTGACAGCGCGCCACGGCAAGAAGACCTACTCCCTATAAGCGCGACCTCGCGGCAAGACGCGCATGTGACGTTGACGATGCCTGTCTCGGCGTCACGCTGAAAGCGAACACGCCAGTCTCCGACCCGCAGGCGCCACTCCTCGGGCATTCGCGAGCTTGACGACGTCGCCAATAGGAGGGTCAGCAGTGAGGCGAGGGAGAGCCGTTATGACCCGACGCGATACCGGAGGATCAAGACGCTTGAAATCTCGCGCTGCACGGGTCGAGAAGACCCAACCGCTGCTGTCGCTCAAGCGACTTCGCGCCTGATCTCGTAGGCGGACAGCACCTCTCCACGAGCGATCTGCGCACGTGCCTCCACGAAGCCCTCCTCCGCTTCCGACGTCGTCGGCTCATCATCGATCGGCGCATGCGCAAGCAACTCGCCGAGAGCAATGCGCTATGCGTGCAGGGCCGTCAGATCGCCCTTTGGATGATGTTGTCGGCCAGTTCGTTGAAGCTGTTCTCGCTCTCCATCGCGCGCGTGTACTGCGCCCCACGGATGACGTCGTCAGCTTCTAGCTCGAAGATTGCTCTTCGCTTCTCCTGGGCGTGCGGCACTAGGCTGTGAAAGTTCTTGAGCTCTCCAATCAGCGAGCCGTACGAGTCCGCTGGGTCGGCGAGCGTATGCTTACCGTCCTTGGCCTTGACCCCACGCAGTGGGTCGATCAGCCCTGACTCCATGTGCTCGGGGATTCGATCGATCCACTCTTGGAAGGCAAGTGTGGCCCCGCCCCGGTAGATATTGAACTGTTGCGAGACGTGACCCATGAGCTCGAGGGCGACCCAACGGGATCGCGAAGGCAAGTGCCGGGGCGACCGTTTGTGCTGTGTGCCATTGCTCCACCCAAGCCGTCAGGCTCTTCCCAACACTCGGCAGCGCTCGGATTGAGAACAGATCGGACGCCATCGGCACGATGAGATAGTCGGCCCCCATCATCACTGCCCGATTCAGCGCGCCGACGTTCGGCCCGAGGTCGATCAGAGCGTAGTCTGCCGACACCGCCTCGCCCACGTCCTGGATCAGCCGAAACGGTGCGCTCGTGACACGAAAGCCACGCTCGCCACCGGCGAGCGCCTCCGTCCAGGCAGCGGGCAGAATGCCCTCGAAATCCGAGAGCCGTATATCGCCCGGCACGAGCCAAACGCGACCGGCACGTATCTCCGCAGCCTGCGGCGGTTCAACGTCGCCGGCTCCGCTTACGAGAGGGGCGAAGGCGTGAGCGACAGTCAGCCCATCAACGTTCGGCTCGTATAGGCTCGCAAGAGCTTCATCGGACAATGAGATTGCGCTGAGGTTGGCCTGAGCGTCGAGATCGACCATGAGCACGCGCTTTTCGAGCCTGCCAAGCTCGATCGCGACGTTGAACAGCATCGTCGTCTTACCGACGCCGCCCTTGTGGTTGAAGAAGGCGATGGTTTGCATCGGGCGATCCTAGTGTCCTGAGTCAGTAGTTCGTTCGCAATATGTTGCGAGCGTGTTGAGTATTTGCTCGGCGGTCTTGGTCCAGATGTAGGGGCGGGGGTTCTCGTTCCAGTGGGCGGTCCAGTCGCGGATGTCTTTGTTGAGCTCGGCGACGGAGCGGTGGGTGCCGCGTTTGAGCTTGCGGGAGGTAAGCTCTGCGAACCATCGCTCGACGAGATTCATCCACGAAGAGCCGGTCGGGGTGAAATGCAGATGGAATCGGGGGTGCGCAAGCAGCCAGCGCTTGATAGCCGGGGTCTTGTGCGTGGCGTAGTTGTCGAGGATCAGGTGAACGGCCAGCCCATCGGGAACATTGCCGTCGATCTTCTGGAGGAACTTCTTGAACTCGATCGCGCGGTGGCGAGAGTGCAGTGACTGGATGACCTTGCCCGTAGCTGTGTCCAGCGCCGCGAACAGGCTGCTCGTTCCGTGACGCTTGTAGTCGTGAGTGGCCCGCGCAGGGACACCAGGCAGGACAGGCAAGATCGGCTGAGAGCGGTCCAGAGCTTGGATCTGGCTCTTCTCGTCCACGCAGAGGACCAGTGCGCGCTCAGGCGGATCCAAGTAAAGCCCGACGATGTCCTTCACCTTTTCAACAAACAGAGGATCCTTTGAGAGCTTCCAGTGCTCCACACGGTGCGGCTGCAACCCAAAAGCCCGCCACACCCGTGAGATCGTCAACTGTGAAAGGCCAGTCCTAGCGGCCATCTGCCTCGTAGACCAATGCGTACCACCGTCGGGCGGAGCACTCTCCAGGGTCTTGACGATCACCTCTTCGACACGAGCGTCACTGACCGTCCTGGGCCGCCCCGGCCGCGGCTCGTCCACCAGCCCATCCAGCCGGTCAACCACAAACCGCTGCCGCCACTTCCCAACCGTCAACGCGCTCACCGCCAGCCGCGCGGCAACCTCCTTGTTGGAACGACCAGCAGCGCACTCCAGCACGATCGCAGAGCGCAACGCCAGCCCCTGCGCCGTCCGACGCCGACCAGCCCACCCCTGCAACTGCACACGCTCACCATCGGTGAGCTCCAACACCGCCTTGGGACGACCGCGAATAGTAGCCATCCCCACACAATACCACACTTATCCCACGAACTTACGACTCAGGACACTAGCTACTGCCCTCAAAACTAAAGTTCTGCCAGGCCGCGCGCCCACTCCGAAAGCGAGACCGCGCTACGCTGCTCAGATGACCGAGGACATCGAGATCAAGGCGATTGCTTTGTGGGTCGCCGCCGCCGACGCTGCCGTTAAGGGCGGAGCGGAGCCGCCGGAGGGCGGTTGGGACGATGCAGACGAGGACGTCAAGCAGCATTACCGAACGCTCGTAGGCGGTATGGAGAAGGCGCGCAGCACGCCGCCTCTGTAGAGCAAAATCTCCGCTGATGGAGCACGGGCGTCGATATAGCCCCTTGCCGACCCGCTCGAAGCACGCCTCCTCCCCCGCGCTCGAGTAGACAAGCAGTAGTTGATCGAGCCCTCGGATACTGGATGGCCTAACAAGGCTGCGACCGCCCTCTGTGTCTCCTGCACATTCATAGGCCGGTGACCGCTGTCAGCACCTTGACGACGGCTCGCTGCACGACGCCGTTACCGAGCCGACCTGTCTCTGGCGGTAGCGCATGATGCTCGCTCGGCGGCAGCGGCTCGTCTTGCAGCGCCTTGAACACCGCTGCCAGGGGTGCCGGAAGGTTTGTAAGCCGTCCTAGAAGATGCATGCGAAAAGCCCTGCAAATGCAGGGTTTTTCTGCGGATACGACAGCAGCACTGAGTAGGATCTCCTTGCGCTGCGGCTTCAGTCAGTCGTTTTCAGCCACAGTGGCCTGCTTGACGATCGCTTCGGACCACGCGACTGCATCCTCCGCGGCTTGGACCGCCTTCCCCCGATCGATCGGGGAGCTTTCGGCGTCATATCGCCACCCGCCCGCCCACGGCGTCAACCATCGCGATTCCGCTACCTCACGAGGCGGTGTCTCAACGAGCGTGGCGAGGTAGCCAAGGTCATGCGTCATCGGGATCTCAACCTCACGGCTGGCGAGCACCGCCTTGATCGACTTCTCTACTGTTTGCTGCGCATGGAAGCCGACTACGTGGTCAGCTTGGTTCTGGTCAGCGGCCAAGGTACGCAGCGCCGTAAGATCCCCGGTCGCCTTCTCCAGCAGGATCTGTGCGACCTCTACATGCTCAGGTCTGGGCAAGCACACGGCCCTCCCGCAGAGCGCGCTCTACGACGGTGCCGCGCACTACAGCGCGCCGCCGCGCAACCTCCTCAGCCACCACGATCACATCGATCGGTGCCCGCAGGTCGTCAAGCTGCTCCCGGAGCCGCGCGGACTCGACCGCGCTGTTTGTGACCGACGGCTCGATCACGAGCACGTCGTAGTCAGAAGCACTGCGTGCAGCGCCGCGCGCCCGTGACCCGAACAACACCACCCGCGAGCCCGCAGGCGCTGACGTCGCCAGGCGCCGCCCAATCTCCGTGATGACCTCCATCTCGGTCATGCCCTAGACGGTAGAGCATCCACCCGACCGTTTGACTGGCAGGCATCCCGGTCCGGCTCTCGCCGTGAGAACACTTTGAGAACATCCACCCCGCCAGATGCGTCCGATGCGTCCAGAAAACCTCGCAAACTGGACGATCTGGACGCCCACGGACCCATTTACGCGCCCCCGATCCGGTTGAGGGCCTTGTGGAGATTGTTCTCCGTGGTGGTTCGAGTCCACTCGGGCGCATACGAAAAGCCCTGCAAATCGGGGCTTTTCGTAGTTAAGGCGGCCTCGAGGGGGGCGCGGGGCGATTGTTCGGTTTTGTGCCAATGGCACGGCCGAACAATTTGCCGAACATTTCGTGTGCCGGTTGTTCGGCTTCAGGGTCAAAGACCTACGCAGATGAGAGGTCCTTCCGACCACCTGGAGCCGAACAAGATGTGCCAGATGTGCCACGGGCAGCGCGCTCACCGGCGTGGTGTCCGCCCTTCAAGCGAGCAGCCCGGAGGCGCGAGATGAGCTACAGCCTGACCAGGGGTGTGTGGGAGGTGCGCTGGCGTGGTGGCGATGGGCGACAGCGCTCGCGTCGCTTCGGTGATGACGAGCGGGCCGCACAGGCGTTCGATGAAGCGATCCACGACCAGAAGGGCAAGGAACGCAAGCCAGCGGGCTACGGGGAGAGCGGCGGCGTCTACCCCTATGAGACCGCGCAGGGCACGCGGTGGCGGTGCAGGGTCAAGCGCTCGGATGGGAAGTGGTCTCAGAAGCGTGGGTTCACAAGCCCGAGCGCGGCGGCGAACTGGCGGCGTCGTCAGCTTGAGCGGGTCGAGCGGCGCGAGGTCGTCCACACGAAGGAGACCTTCGGCGAGTTCTTCCCGCGCTGGTTGACTCGGCGCAAGCCCTATCTCGAGGAGGGCAGCTGGAGTTGCTATGAGCGCGACGGTCGCATCCGGCTTCTTCCGGCGCTGGAGTCGGTGCCGCTCGGGGTGATGGAAGTCGAGCACGTCCGTGACCTGATGGACGTGATGACCGAAGGGATGGAAGCCGGGGAGATCGCGCCGAAGACGGTCAACAACACGCTCACCACGCTCGTCGTCTGCTTGAACGAAGCAAAGAAAGACAAGCTGATGGTGACGAACCCGGCGCTTGAGATTCCGAAGCTGCCGGACGCGCATGTGGAGCGCGAGTACCTGCGGCTGCATGAGATCCCGCTGTATCTCGACTCGTGCTCGCTGGTCTATCGCCCGCTCGCGGAGCTGCTGATCGGCAGCGGCCTGCGTATCTCCGAGGCAATAGCTTTGCAGCTCGGCGACTTGGAACTCGAAGACTCGGGCGGCGTGATCGTGGTCTACCGCTCGCGCAAGAAGGGGAAGGTCGGCTCAACGAAGTCAGATCGCTTCCGCGCGGTGGAGATCGGGCCTGGCCTCTCGGCTGTGGTGCGCGAGCAGGTCGAAAAGCGCGCGGCGATGGCCGGCGGCGACAAGCTGGACGCGCTGCTCTACACGATGCCCGTGCGCGTCCGCAAGACCGACCAGGGGCGCTGGGAGGGCGACGGCGATGGCAAGCCGTTCGATCGCACGACTGTCTCGCGCGACTGGCACAAGGCGGCGCTGCAGGACGCGGACCTGCGCGATATGCCGCTGCACGCTCTGCGGCACACCGCGGCGGCGGCGTGGTTGGCGGGCGGCAACTCCTTGAAGTACGTGCAGGACCAGCTCGGGCACGGTGACATTCGCACGACCGAGCGCTACTACGGGCACCTGGAGCGCCACGTGAAGAAGGAGGGCGCGAAGGCGACCGAGGCGGCGATCGCCCGCGCGGTGCGCGAGCACAACGGCCGCCGGCGCAGCGCCTACGCCCGTCAAGCCCGCGCGGGCACTCGCTGAGCGGGCCGCACCGTAGCGGTCGGTTGCGCTGAGCGGCCTGGGCTCCATGCGGCCCTGGCGTCGTTGACCCAGCGCTCTATGTCGTCGGGGTGGAAGCGCAGCGGCCCCTCCTCCCCACCGATCCTGATCGACGGGATGCGGCCTTGCTTGGCGGCGTCGTAGAGCCAGGTCCGCGAGACTCGCAGGCGCGTCGCTACTTCGGATGGCTTGAGCAGGTCGATCCCAGACGTTCCATCGCCGTTCATATGGGTTACTGACCCCCAAAGCGCTCGAGCGGCCAACGAGTTTTACGGGCGGCCTGCTCAGGATGCAGCGAGCCTTAGAGCACAGCCCCTTGACCTGCGTCGGCGTCCAACCGGGCGAGCTCGGAGCAGCGCTTGATGACCTCGGCGAGCTCGACCGACTCGACGCCGCGGCTGAGCATGTTCTCCGCGATCTCGCGGAAGGGCACGGGGTCCTTTTCGACCCCGTAGCGTTCGCGTAGGAAGGCTGTGCGTTTGCCGTTGTGATGGCGCTGCCAGGCAGCCTCGGCCTCCTTGTGACCGGGATACTTGGGGAAGACGGTTTTGACGGCGTTCTCATCTAGGCAGCTCAGGATGTCCGGCTGTGCGTTCGGTAGCGGCTCTATGGCTTTGCCCTGGCGCACGATGCCGCTCAGCAACAACGCGAGGGTTTTGACCTCCTCGCTTTCGCGGGACTTCGAGATCGCAAGCAGCTCGTCAGGGGTCATTTCGCTCATTTCGGCGACGCGCTCTGCCGGGACCCGATCGAACATGACTGCGACGGAAGCTGTTGTGAATTGCCATAGCGCCTCCGAGTCGAGCACGGCCTTCCACTTGGCCACGCCGTGAATAGGGACAACCTTGATACCAGCGCTGTGCAGCTTCTTGGTGAACAGAGTGTCGAGGACCGCCTTGTCGGTGGTGCCCTCGACCAGGAGCCAGAGGTTGACGAGTGTCAGCAGCTCGCCGCGATCGAAGCCGAGCTCTCTTGAAACCTCATCGAGCTGCTCGATGTCGGAGGGCTCGACCGGCCGTGGGTTGATCTGCTCGCCGTCACGAGCGACGTACACGTAGCTGGCCGACTCGCCGGACAATCCCAGGAAGGGCGCGCTGTGGCTGGCTATGAGGCATGGCGCCCGCCGCTCGGCCGCGGTGCGGGCGAGCCAGGCGGCGCCCGCGCGTTGCAGGCGAGGATGGAGATGGCGCTCAGGCTCGTCGACTAGGAAAAAGCGCCGTTCCCTCTTGCCACCGCGGAACCACTCGTCGCTTGGGGGGCGTGCCAGGACAGCGCCTAGCTCGCCACCGGGATCGGACTCTGAGAACTCGGTGCCGCAGAAGGTATCGAGCACGTCTTGCAGGCGCCGATCGAGGGCATCTCGATGGTCGCCTTGTGCCTGTAGAGCGTCGGCATCGTCAGGCGCGATGTTGCTCATGTCCCGTTCGGCCTCGAACGCCTCTGTCACCCGCTCCCAGATGAGCGCCTCGATCGGGCCGATGTGCTCGATCGCGTCGAGGAGGGCGAGCTGTAGCCACAGCCGGTGCCCGTCTGCCGCTCGCGCGATGGGGAAGTACGGAGAGGCCATGCCCTCCTCCACCCGCCTTCGCAGCAGGATCTCAAATGGTGCTCCCTGGAGCCAGGCGTCTAGCTTCCGCAAATGGATTTCAACTTCGTATGTGTCACTCACGAAGTCGGGGATGAGCCGAGTCGCGGTTGCCGATAGAAACTCTGCTGCGGCGTAGGCAGCTCGACTGATGTAAACGTCTTCTCCGTTGGTTTCTACCCAGCCGCGTGGCGACTCGCGTTCACGTTTCTCCTCGGGCGACAAGCGATCACCGTCGAGCGTGACATCTCTGCGGCAATGACGAACAACCTCGACCAGTCTCGTGATGCCCCGGTCTACGGCTTGGTGGATCGCGTCGAAGTCGGTGGTGGGCACGGCGAGGCCGATCGGCATGGGAAGGTCAACGAAGGGGCCGAGCGCGATCACCGGCAGCGGCGCGGCCTCTACGCACAGGTGTCCGGCGTTGCCGTGCAACGCGGCATACATGCCAAGGCGCAGACCGTTGCGCCCGGAGCGTCTCCGCTGCATGAACGGCAGGTCGCTCGCTTCGACAGCTTCTCGGAGGCTTTGCTCGAGTGTGGCGAGCGGCGGCAGACACCAGTACACGTTCCATACGCGCTGGCCCATGTCGTTGCGCCCGGCGCACTCGATGCCAACGATGCGGGAGTCCTTCAGCACGTCGAGCACGGGCTTGCGGCTGGGTGTCTGGAGATCCTCGATCAGCTGGTCGGGGTCGCCGGGACTCGATCCGTCACGAGCAGGCTTCCAGAGCCCGTCATCCCAAGGTGGGCGTCGACCCTGGCTCCTGGCCCCGTATTCGCTGCGCTGCTCGTCGCGCGTCCTTGTGGCCGTGCCGGCGATGGCCCACAGCTCGTCCTTGGACACCTCGGCGTAGAAGACGCCGCCGATCAGTGTCTTGATCTCATCGTCTACATGGTCGAAGTGACCGCCCGACAGGTCGCGCTCGACGGCCCGTAGAAGACTCGACTTGCCCGAGTCGTTTGGGCCGAGCAGCACCGTGAGGTCATTCAGCGGCAGGTACGCCTTGCGGAGCGGCGGATCGGGGTGCCTGCAGGCGTAGCCAACGATCTTCACCGCGCTGGACAGCTTCGAGGAGTGGAGGAATAGGCGACCGTATCGAGATATGGCGCACTAAGGCATTGCACAGGCTCAATCTAACGTCCGGTGCGAACTCGCTACCCCTCGTCGTGGCCGAGACGGTAGGCCCAGGGTCGTCGGTACAGGCTGCCGGGCCGTGAGTACCCTTGCAGATCGGCGCTCCGACGTGGCTGTTTCGCCGCTGGTATGAGTGCATGTGACCGTCGGAATCTGCACAAACGACATGGGCCTCTATTTCCAGCACCCTGCGTGCCTCGAACACGATCCGCGTGTGCACATGCCTGAGCACCCGGACACGCCTGAGCGGCTTGAGGCGATCGAGCGGATGCTGGCCGAGCACAACTGGTTGGGCTGGGAGCGGCGTGCCGCGCCGCCGGCCGAGGTAGCGCAGCTGGAATTGATCCACAGTGCCAGGCATGTGCAGAGGATCATGGAGCTGTCGCTGGCCGGTGGCGGCGCGATCGACTCGGACACTTTCGTCGGCGAGCCCTCCTATCGTGCAGCGCTGCACGCCGCCGGCGGCGCGTGCGAGATGACAAGGGCGCTGATGGCAGGCGAGGCGACGCTCGGTTTCTGCGGCGTGCGTCCTTCTGGCCATCATGCCGAACCGGATCGCGCCATGGGCTTCTGCCTGTTCAACAACGTTGCGATCGCCGCGGAGCTGGCGATCCGAGAGCTGGGCGCTCGGCGGGTGCTGATCCTGGATTGGGATGTGCACCACGGCAACGGGACCGCTGAGGCGTTCCGGCGCCGATCGGATGTTCTGTTCGTAAGCATCCATCAGGCGGGGATCTATCCGGGCACGGGCTCGATGAGCGACGTGGGCTCGGGTGCGGGCGAGGGCTACACGATCAACCTGCCTGTCCCGGCCGGCTCGGAGGAGGAGCTGTGGCTATCGCTGATCGAGCACATCGTGCTCCCGGTCGCCGAGAGCTTCGCGCCGGAGCTCGTGCTGATCTCTGCCGGCTTTGACGCGCACCGGGAGGACCCGTTGGCTGGCTGTCGTCTGGAGGCGGGCTCGTTCGCGGAGATGGCCCGTCACGTGCGGGGGCTGGCTACATCACTCGGCGTGCCACTCGGAGCCGTCCTCGAGGGTGGCTACCAGCCTGTGGCGCTGGCGGAGTGCGTGCGGGAGACGCTTGCCGCGCTCGCCTCCGATGAGCCAGCGCAGTCGGCGGCACCGGAGCCGCTCTTGACATCGCGCGCCGCCGCTCACGTGGGCCACTACTGGCCGCTGTAGGGAGTGCTGCCCCTATATCGCGGGAACGCCTGTGGTCGCCGTCCCTCCGGTGCGAGGGAACTGGTAGGCGGGTAGTTCCCCACGTCACGGCTGGGTAGCGAGGACCGATGCTTGGCTTGTGCGTGCGTGATCTGATCTGCTTGGCCAATGTCCGAAGATCGAGACATATCGTGCGCTCGCGCCGGCGACTGGCTTGAGGTCAAGGGCGTTGGCGAGCGCCCTTCGCGGCGTGGACAGATCAGGGAGGTGCTCGGCAGCTCTGAGCATCCCCACTTCCGCGTTCGCTGGGGTGAAGGACACGAGTCGATCGTCTACCCCGCCGACCACGAGGCGATCGTGCACCACCCAGCCCGACAGGGCGACCCGGCATGAGCACAGCGCACGCATCGAGGTCGGTCGGTCTCGCCGCCCGCGTAGTTTGTCCCCGCCACCGCCAGGGGCAGCAACGGATGCACCGGGCGGCGCCGGGCGCGAGGCTGCGAACACCATGACCGTTCCTTCGCTGTCACAGGCACCCAGCGCCGTCGCAGATATCGACGAGCCCGAGCTTGTCCGGCTGCGCGATGGCTCGCTGGTCACGCTGCGTCCCACCACGGCCGCCGATGAGCCCGCGCTGCGCTCGTTCCTGGCGGGACTGTGCCTGGAGGCGCGGCGTCTGCGGTTCTTCAGCGGCGCCGTGGACATAGGCTGTGCTGCTCATTTGGCGGCGGACACCAGCACGGGTCGCTTCGGGCTGGTTGCCCATGACGAGATGGGAGCGATGGTCGCTCACGCCCTGTATATCCAGCTGGATGGCACGCGGGCGGAAGTCGCGGTCGAGGTCGCCGATCATCTCCACGGCCGCGGCCTCGGGACGATCCTCATCGAACAGCTGGCGATCGTCGCCGAGCAGCGTGGGATCACGCATTTCGTAGCCGAGGTTCTCTGTGAAAACCGGGCGATGCTGGATGTCTTTCGAGAGGGCTTCGATGGGCGTGTGGTACGCCACGATGGGTCGGAGCAGAGAGTCGAGTTCCTCACCGCGGGCTGGCGACTGGCTCACAAACGCTTCGCATCGGATGCTCGGGCGTAGTGCCGAGCCCGAGCAGCGCGGCGTGCTCGCGTAGCTGATCGCGGGCGTCGGGGTGCGCGGCGTGCTCGATGATGAGGCGGGCCTGGGCGCGCTGGCTGCGCCCGAAGATGTGCGCGGTGCCCTGCTCGGTGATGACTGCCGAGTGCTGGAAAGAGGTCACGGAGCCTTCCAGGTGGGGCACGATCGTTGAGGTGTCGCTGCGCTCGTGCCAGGAGCGCAGCGCGATCACGGCGTGCCCACCGGGCGAGTGCAGGGCGCCCTCTACGAAGTCGGGCTGGCCACCGAAGCCGGAGTAGACGCGCCCGCCGATGTGGCTGGCGCCGGCCTGGTCGTGCAGATCCACCTGCAGCGCCGTGTTGACCGAGATCATCTGCGCTTGCGCTGCGATCCGTGAGGGATCGTTGGTGGTCTCGGTGCGCGTCATGCGAAGTCTGGGGTTGTGGTGAACCCACTCGTACAGCTCCCTGGAGCCGAACATGAAGGAGCACACGATCGGCCGTTCGCGGTCGAGTGCTCCGGCGTGCTCAAGGCCCATGACCCCATCGGAGATCATCTCTGACCAGATCGTCAGGCTGCGTCGGCTGGCGAGCGCGCGCAGCGTCGCATCGGGGACCTGGCCGATCCCGAGCTGCAAGGTGGCGCCGTCTCCCACGAGATTGGCGACGCGCTCGGCGATCGTCTGCGCATGGTCGTGGTTGGCGCCGATGGCCGGGGTCGGGAGGTCTTGCTGGACCTCGACGGCGAGGTCGATGAGGTCTTCGGCCAGCTCGCTGTCGCCGAGCGTGTATGGCATGTCGGGGTTCAGCTGGGCGATGACGAGCCCGCCGCGGGCGCGTACATGCTCGACGGCCGCCGGCAGGATGTTCACCTCGATCCCGAGCGAGACCTTCCCCTTGTGTGGCGTGGAGGTGTGCAGCAGCACCACGTCGGGCGGGCGCAGCGTGCTGAACAGCCTGGGTACGAGTGAGAGGCGCATCGGCAGGTAGTCCAGTCGCTCGCCGGTGTCGCGCATCCCCGGCCCCACGAACGGCGTCTCGAAAATGACGCCCTCGCGGGCGGGCAACGGGGCCTGGGCGGCGAGCATGAACAGGCGGTAGCGCTCCACCGCGCCCTCCAGGGCGTCGAGCAGGACCCGAGGGGTCCCGAGGTTCCCGCTGGCGACGACCCGTGGCTCGCCGGCGCTAAGCGCGGCGAGCGCCGTGTGCAAGTCGCGCTGGGAGATCACCTTCATCCGACGTTCAACACTACGCGCCGGCGGCGAGCATGGTCATGGGTGGGAACTACCGAGTTCGTTCAGGGAGGAGTGCGGTAGGCGCCCGCGCTGGCGGCGAGTTGACTTGTAAGCGGTCAGAGCGACCGCGATCGAGTAGCCACGACACAGGAGGAACTAACAATGAGCGTCTCGCCCCCAGCACCTGCCATGTCCGGCCTGGAGCTGGTCCGCTCGTTCGCGCAGCTCGGCCGTGAGGATGTGCAGTTCGCGGGCGGCAAGGGCGCGAACCTGGGCGAGCTGACCCGCGCGGGTCTTCCCGTGCCAGAGGGCTTCGTCGTCGGTGCCCCAGCCTACGCGGCGTTCTGCGCTGAGAGCGGGCTGCGCGAGCGCCTCGCGGAGTTGCTTGACGACGTGGATGTCGAGGACACAGCGGCTTTGCAGGCGGCGAGCGTTGCCGCACGAGAGATGGTCGACGCTACCCCGATGCCGGAGGTTCTGCAGCGCGAGATACGCTCGCGCTACGAGCAGCTTGTGGGCGAGGACGCCGAGGGGCCTGTGGCCGTGCGCTCCTCAGCGACGGCGGAGGACACCGCCGAGACCTCGTTCGCGGGAATGAACGAGACCTTCCTGAACGTCCGCGGCTCAAACGCGGTGATCGACGCGGTGCGCGATTGCTGGCGGTCGTTGTTTGGGACGCGCACTATCTACTACCGGGGCATCAACGGCTTCGCACAGGCGGATATGGACATCGCGGTCGTCGTGCAGCGCCAGGTAGCCTCCACGCGCGCCGGCGTGATGTTCACCGTCAACCCCGCGACGGGCGAGCGCAACGAGCTCGTGATCGAGGGGTCCTTCGGTCTCGGTGAGGCCGTCGTCTCCGGCTCGGTCTCACCCGATCGCTACGTGGTGCGGAAGGACCCGCCGTCGGTGTGGCGCCGTGACGTTCACTGCAAGGAGCTGGCGATCGAATATGACGCTGAGGGTGGCACTCGCACGCGGCCCCTCTCGCACGAGGAGGGTCTGCGTCCCACGTTGGATGAGCGGGAGGTCATGGCTGTGTCCGCGCTTGGCCTGCGCATCGAGGAGCACTACGGCTCCCCGCAGGACACGGAGTGGGCGTTTGACCCCGACGGGAAGCTGTGGATGCTGCAAAGCCGTCCGATCACCACGCTCCATGACGAGCAGCAGCCCATACCCAGCGCTGGCGTAGCGCGGTCTGAGCAGCCGCAGACGGTGCTCTTGCGTGGGCTGGGCGGAGCGCCGGGCAGCGCGAGCGGCGCCGCTCGCGTGCTCACCTCGCTCGCCGACGCCGCCGCGCTCGGCGACGGGGATGTGCTTGTCACCCACATGACCTCCCCTGATTGGCTGCCGCTGCTGCGCCGCGCGGCTGGCGTCGTCACCGACTCGGGCGGCATGACTTGCCACGCCGCGATCGTCTCACGCGAGCTTGGTATCCCCTGCGTAGTCGGCACCGGCGAAGCGACCAGCAAGCTGCGCGACGGCGAGATCGTGACTGTCGATGCGACTCGCGGGCTCGTATTGGAGGGCGCATGTGCGCCCGAGCTCGCGCGGGTGCCCTCCGGTGGCCAGCAGGCCGCGAGGGTCAGCCTGGGTGCATCCTCGGCGGCTGCCGTGACGGCGACGCAGATCCTCGTGAACCTGTCTGAGCCCTCGCAGGTGCAGCGGGTCAAGGACCTGCCGGTCGACGGTGTTGGCTTGTTGCGGGCGGAGATGATGGTGCTGGAGGCGCTGGCGGGCGATCATCCCCGCACGCTGCTCGAGGAGGGCCGGGGCGAGGAGCTTGTCGCCCGTATGGCTGAGGGTTTGAGCGCGTTCGCGGTCGGCTTCGCGCCGCGGCCCGTGACCTACCGCACGATCGACTTTCGCACCAACGAGTTCGCCGGTCTGCGCGGCGGAGAGCGTTTTGAGCCCAAGGAGGCCAACCCGATGATCGGCTACCGCGGCGCGCTGCGCTACACCCGCGAGCCGGATGTCTTTGCGCTTGAGCTGGAGGCGGTGCGCAGGGTGTGGGATGCCGGCCAGCACAACCTGCACGTGATGCTCCCGTTCGTGCGCACCGCCCGAGAGATGCGCCGCTGCCGTGACCTGATCGCCGAGTCGGGGCTGCTTGACCGGCCCGGTTTCGAGCTGTGGGTGATGGCGGAGGTCCCCTCGGTGCTGTTTAACCTCTCCGAGTACGCGGCGCTCGGCGTGAGCGGCATCTCGATCGGCTCCAACGACCTCACCCAGCTGCTGCTTGGCGCCGACCGTGACAACGAGGTGCTGGCTGAAACGTTCGACGAGCGCGACCCTGCGGTCACGACGTATCTGCGGGAGCTGATCCCGCGTGCCCGCGGGCTGGGGTTGCGAACCTCGATCTGTGGGCAGGCGCCATCGGTGTATCCCGAGTACGCAGAGCTGCTGGTGCGCGCGGGCATCGACGCGATCTCAGTCAACGTCGATGTGATCGACCGCACCCGAGCGCTGGTGGCCGCGGCGGAGCAGCGCGTGATGCTCGACTTCGCACGCGCGCACGACACCGCTGCTGAGCGGGCCACCGTTCCCGGCGCGCATCTCGGGACCCGGTGATGTTGCAGGTCCGTATCCACGGCCGCGGCGGGCAGGGCGTCGTCACCGCCGCGGAGCTGCTGGCGCTCGCGGCGTTCGATGAGGGCCGCTACGCGCAGGCGTTCCCGAGCTTCGGCTCAGAGCGTATGGGTGCGCCCGTCGTGTCGTTCTGCCGGATCGACGAGCGTGAGATCCGTGTGCGGGAGCCTGTGATGGCGCCCGACGTGCTGATCGTCATCGACCCGACGCTGCTGCACCAGGTGGACGTGTTCGGCGGCCTTGCCCCGGAGGGGTTCATCCTCATTAACACCACACGGAGCTTTGACGAGCTCGGCCTGGGCGAGTTCGTGGCAGGGTTCCGTCACGAGCGGCTCTTGACCGTGCCCGCCGGCGAGCTGGCACGCGAACACGCTGGGCGGCCAATCGCCAACGCAGCGCTGCTCGGCGGTTTCGCGGCGCTCAGCGGGCTGGTCTCGCTGGACGCTGTAGTGAAGGCGATCCGCGAGCGCTTCACCGGGAATATCGGCGAGGGCAATGTGGCGGCGGCGATGGCAGCCTACGCCTGGGTCGCTGACGAGCGTAGGGAGTTGAGCGGTGCTGCGTCAGGTTGAGGGATCGCGTGCGGTAGCGGAGGCGGTGGCGTTGTGCCGGCCGGAGGTCATCTGCGCCTACCCGATCTCGCCGCAGACGCACATCGTGGAGAACCTTTCCCAGCTGGTGAAGACGGGCGAGCTTTCGCCGTGCGAGTTCGTGAACGTTGAGTCGGAGTTCGCCGCGATGTCGGTGGCGATCGGCGCATCAGCGACCGGCGCGCGGGCGTACACGGCGACGGCGAGCCAGGGGCTCTTGTATATGACAGAGGCGCTCTACAACGCTTCGGGGCTCGGTCTGCCGATCGTGATGACTGTCGCCAACCGCGCGATCGGCGCCCCGATCAACATCTGGAACGACCACTCGGATTCGATGTCGCAGCGAGATTCGGGCTGGATACAGCTCTACGCCGAGACCAACCAAGAGGCGCTCGACCTGCACATCCAGGCGTTCGCCCTGGCCGAGCAGCTTTCCACTCCGGTGATGGTCTGCATGGACGGATTCATTCTCACGCACGCCGTCGAGCGTCTGGAGATTCCCACGCAGGAGCAGGTCGATGGGTTCCTGCCGGCGTTTGAGCCGCGGCAGGTGCTCGACCCGGATGAGCCGGTGTCGATCGGCGCGATGGTCGGCCCCGAGGCGTTCATGGAGGTGAAGTACCTCGCGCACGCCAAGCAGATGCAGGCCCTGCAGCTGATCCCCGAGATCGCCGGCGAGTTTCAGCGCGCGTTTGGACGCGACTCCGGTGGCCTGATTCGCACCTACCGCAGCGAGGACGCCGACACGATTGTGGTGGCGCTCGGGTCGGTGTTGGGGACGGTCAAGGACACGATCGACGAGCTGCGCGAGCAGGGCGTGAAGATCGGGGCGGTCGGGATCTGCTCCTTCCGGCCCTTCCCGCTCGATGCGTTGCGAGCGGCGGTGGGTCATGCCGAGCGTGTGGTGGTGTTGGAGAAGGCGCTCGCGGTCGGCATCGGCGGGATCGTCTCCGCGAACGTGCGCATGGCGCTCGCCGGCATCCAACTGCACGGCTACACGGTGATCGCTGGCCTCGGCGGACGGCCGATCACCAAGTCCTCGCTGCACAGTCTGTTCACCGACGCGGCAGCCGACCGTCTGGAGGCGTTGACGTTCCTGGACATGGACTGGGATGTCGTGAACCGGGAGCTTGAGCGGATGGACGCCTCGCGGGCCTCGGGTCCGCACGCCGAGAACATTCTGCGCGACCTCGGCACGGTCGCCGCGGGGCCGGTGTGAGGAGCAGACAGGCATGACCGCCCCCGCGATTCGCTTCTACCAGACCGGCAGCTTCGCCGTTGGCAACCGGCTGCTCGATCCTGAGCAGCGCTCGGTGCAGGCGGGTGATGAGCGCACCAACTCGATCACGTGCGGGCACCGTGCTTGCCAGGGCTGCGGGGAGGCGCTCGGCGCACGCTATGCGCTTGACGCGGCGATGCGAGCCACGGGCGGGCGGATGATCGCCGCGAATGCGACCGGCTGCCTGGAGGTGTTCTCGACGCCCTACCCGGAGAGCTCGTGGCGGATACCGTGGATTCACTCGCTGTTCGGGAACGCGCCCGCCGTCTCGACGGGCATCGCCGCCGCGCTGCGCGCCAAGGGCCGTGAGGACATCCGGGTCGTCGGTCAGGGCGGTGATGGCGGCACCGTCGATATCGGGATGGCGTGCCTGTCGGGGATGTTCGAGCGAAACGATGACGTGCTCTACATCTGTTACGACAACGAGGCGTACATGAACACGGGCGTGCAGCGCTCGGGCGCGACGCCGCCCGCGGCGCGCACAGCGACCACGCAGGCCGTCGGCCCGGAGCCGGGCAATGTGTTCGGGCAGGGCAAGAGCGCGCCGCTGATTGCGATGGCGCACGAGATCCCCTACGTGGCGACTGCGACCGTCGCCGAGCTGCGCGACCTGGAGGCGAAGGTTCAGACCGCGATGGGGCTACGCGGCGCGCGCTACCTGCACGTGTTCGTGCCCTGCCCGTTGGGCTGGGGCAGCGCGTCGAAGGACACGATCAGGATCGCCCGTTTGGCGAAGGAGTCGGGCATCTTCCCGGTGTTCGAGGCGCGCGACGGCGAGCTGTGCGGTGTCTCTGAGATTCGTCGGCAGGTGCCCGTCGAGGAGTACCTGCGCCCACAGAAGCGCTTCGCGCACCTATTCGAGCCCGAGCTGCACAGCGGGGTGATCGCGCGCATCCAGGCCGGCGCGGATCGCAACATCCGCCGCTTCGGCCTGCTCGGCGAGCGCCCCAGCCTGGGTGAGCGCCGTGGCGAGCAAGGGGCGGTGAGCAACGGTGGATAAGCCGTTTGCGATCACGCTCGATGTCGGTTCGAGTCTTGCCAACAAGACGGGCTCCTGGCGGCAGGAGCGGCCCGTGTATGTGCACAGGCTGCCGCCGTGCAATCACGGCTGCCCGGCCGGCGAGAACATTCAGCAGTGGCTTTACCACGCCGAGTCCGGCGACTACGAGACCGCGTGGCGGGAGTTGGTCAAGGACAACCCGCTGCCCGCTGTGATGGGCCGCGTCTGCTACCACCCATGCGAGACCGCCTGCAACCGCGCGCAGCTGGACGATCCCGTAGGCATCCACGGCGTCGAGCGATTCCTCGGCGACGAGGCGATCCGCCAGGGCTGGCGACTGACCGTGGACGCCGAGCCGACCGGCAAGCGTGTGCTCGTCGTCGGCGCCGGTCCCTCCGGTCTGTCGGCGGCCTACCAGCTCGCGCGGCGCGGGCACACGGTCACGATCCGCGACGCGGGGCCGATCGCCGGCGGCATGATGCGCTTCGGCATCCCCACATATCGCCTGCCGCGCGATGTTCTGGACGCCGAGATCGCGCGCATCCTTGACCTCGGGGTCACGCTCGAACTGGACAGCAAGGTCACGAGCATCCTCGATGCGATGCGAGACGGCGGGTTCGACGCGGCGTTTCTGGCTGTCGGTGCGCACATCGGCAAGCGTGCATACATTCCCGCCGGGGAGGCCGCGCACATCCTGGACGCGGTGACGCTGCTGGCAAGCATGGAGGGCCAGGAGCGCCCGTTGCTCGGCCGCCGCGTGGTCGTCTACGGCGGCGGGAACACGGCGATGGACGCCGCGCGCACCGCCAAGCGCCTCGGGGCGAGCGACGCGATCGTCGTCTACCGCCGCACACGCGAGCGGATGCCCGCCCACGACTTCGAGGTGCAGGAGGCGCTGGAGGAGGGCGTGATGATGAAGTGGCTCTCCACGATCAAGCACGCCGATGAGGGCAAGCTGCTGCTGGAGCGGATGGAGTTGGACGAG
>CAVSAL010000010.1:0-14590 GCA_963725915.1 uncultured Actinomycetota bacterium
TTGTGCTCGCGCGCTCGGCGGTGCACCAGTCGGTCAACTACCGCAGCGCGATGATTCTCGGCCGCGCGCGGCTGATCGAGCAGGAGGCGGAGCACCGGCTCGCGCTGGAGCAGTTCACCGAAAGGCTCGTGCCGGGTCGCTGGGCGGAGGTGCGGCTGCCGACCGAGAAGGAGCTCAAGCGCGTCAGCGTGCTTGCGATGAACCTGGAGGAGTGCTCGGCCAAGATCCGCAGCGGCCCGCCGCTGGACGAGCCTGAGGATCTTGGGCTCGATGTGTGGGCGGGCGTGGTGCCACTGCGTCTTGCAGCGGGAGCGCCCGAGCCCGCTCCGGACCTCGCCGAGCATCTGGTGCCCTCGCCGGCGCTGGAGCGCTGGGTGCAGCGGCACCCCTGATCGGCTTGCTCCTGCGCGTCCTGCGATTTGGCGCGTGTGGCGATCGATACGCAATCATCTCCAGGTGACCCTGATCGCCGTGAAGGTCTTGCTGGCCCCGGGATTCGTGGTGCTGGCATCGCTGGCCGGCCGGCGCTTTGGGATGCGGACCGGCGGCATGCTCGGAGGGCTGCCCGTCGTCGCGGCGCCGATCCTGCTGGTCTACGCGCTGCAGCACGGCGATCGGTTCGCCGCCAATGCCTCTGCCGCGACCGTGCTCGGGCTGATCTCGCTGATGGGCTTCCTGCTCGCGTATGCGTGGCTTGCAGGCAGGCGCCCGTGGTGGCTGAGCCTGCCGGCGGGCTGGGCTGTCTTCGCTCTCTTCACCTTCCTCTTCAGCCTCGTGAGGGTCTCCGCTGTGATCGCGCTCGTCGTAGTGGCGCTGGCGCTGCTTGCGATGCCGGCGCTGTTGCCGCGGGTTGCGGGTTCGGAGCAGCAGGCGCCGTCCCCGCCGCCGAGTTGGGATCTGCCGCTGCGCGCTGTCGCGGCGCTGGCGCTCGTGCTCGGGCTGACGGCCGCGGCTGGGTGGCTCGGCCCGCAGGTCAGCGGCCTGCTGGCGCCGTTTCCGGTGATCGCGAGCGTGCTGGCGGTCTTCACTCACAGCCAGCGCGGGCATCTGGAGGTGTTGCGGCTGCTGCGCGGACTGCTGCTCGGATACGCCGCCTACGCGCTGTTCTGCTTCGCGCTCGCGCTCACGCTGCGCCCGCTCGGGACCGCCGCGGCCTTCGCGCTGGCGATCGGCGTCGCGCTGCTCTGCCAGGCGGCGGTGATCTGGAGGCAGCGGGCGCTGGGTGCATCCAACGTGCCTGCCCGCGACTTTCTACGCATCTGAACCGGCATCTGCCCCCGATGGCGTGTCGCGTCCGCTCGCCTAGCGTCGTTACATCGACAGCGCATCGGCACGGAGGAGCAGCAGATGGCAGGTGGGGTCAAGCCGGATGCAGCGGAGTCCCGGATTTCGGGGGGCAGGCGCCGGGCGCTGATCGTGCTCGCATGCTGGGGCGCGGTGAGCGTTGTGCTCGCGGTGCTCGGCGGCGGTGTTGGCGGCGCGCTCTCCCCGTCGGTGGGTGATCGCGCCGGGCACCCCCGCCGCCGGCGCCCAGAAGCTTGCCGAAGAGCGGTTCGGCCCCACTCAGCTAGTGCCGGTGCTGCTGCAGGGACCCGCGCGCAGCATCGAATCCCAGGGCCCGGGGGCGGTCGGCGGCCAACACAGCGGCCGAACGCGGGTGCTCTCGCCATGGAACGCGCCGGCAGGCACCGAAGGGCTGCGACCTTCTTCCACGGCGGCGATGGTGCTCGTGTCGGTGAGCCGGCGAACGAGGGCGATCGCCGAGAGCGCGATCGGACGTAGGATCCCGCCCATGTGAAGTGCGAGCATCGAGCGTGACCGGCCACCGTCGATCGACCAGGCGCTGCGGCAGCCGGGCTTCGCCGCCCGGCGCGCGGTTTGAGCGCGCGGGCGGGCTGCTGGTGCTGGGCCTGTTGCTCCTGCGGGCTCCGCGCGGCAGCGCCGCCGACTGCCCCTACCGCCGCGGCGCCTCGGGCCTCGGGGTGATGAGGCTGCTCGGGGGCCGGCCGCGACCGGTCGCCGGCCCCCCCGTGCGATGGCGGGCCCGAGCTGGTGGGGCACGGGCTGATCGTGCTCGACCGCTTCCACCGCGCCGCGGCGCCCCGGGCGCACCCATCGATGCTGGTCGACGGCCGGGGCGCACTGCCGGCCGGTGGCGGCAGGGGCGTGTTGCTGGCCGGCGGCGGCCTGGTCGCGGCGCTGCTAGTGGCAAGCGCGATCGCGCCGACGAAGGTGATCGTCTCTGTCGGCGTCGGGGTGCTCCTCTGCGGTGGGGCCGCGGCGCTCGCAGCCGGGGTGGCGTTGCCCGCAGCGCTTCTGCTGCTCGGTCCTCGCGCGGCTTGGACGCTGCCGGTCCCCGGCTTTCTGGCGGCGGCGGGCGCGCGTCTGGCGTTCGTGCCGCGGTTTGTGTCCAAGAACGCCCTGACGATCGCACCGATCGCGACCGCGGTTTATCCTGTCGCCTCCAGCGACCGAAACGGCCAGCCCGACATCGGGCAGCTACCGCCGGGCAATAAGTCCGCGGCTCAGAGCGGGTCGCGCAGGCGAGGGAGGCTGGCGAGCACAGTCTCGCGAGCTCTTCCGCCTCGCCGACGCCGTCGAGGATCACGAGGCGCGAGCAGCCTCGAAAGCGAGCGCCTGAGCGTCGGGCAACGGCCCCGGTCGCTGAGCACCCAGACCAAGCCGCTGGGAAAGCTTCCCGGCGCGCTCAACGAATCGGGCAAGCTGCTGACCGGCGGCAAACGCGAACTCGGCAAGCTGCTCGCCGGGCTCGGGCTGGCAGGCGCGGGCGCCCAGCAGCTCCGGGAAGGGCTCGGATCTGCAGCCTCCGGCGCTGCGCAGCTACACAGCGGGTCGGGCAGCGCGCAGAGTGGGGCGCAACAACTGCACGACGGCCTTGCGACCGCCAGAAGCGGATCGGCGATGCTGCAGGCCGGGCTGGGCGAAGCGCTCACCGGCGCCAAGGCGCTGCAGAACGGGGCCACGCAGGCGTTGGCCGGCTCGGTCGAACTCTTTGACGGCGTGAGCTCGGTGGCCGAGCCGGTGCACTGGAGCCTTCCCTCGACCGAACAGCTCAAGAGCCTCACGGCCCAGACCAGCGGCGCGATCGGCGCCGCCAAGGGGCAGGCCGACAGCGCCGGCAGCGAGCTCGCGCGCTCGACGCAGGCGCTGGAAGCGATGACCAGCGGGCGCTCGGATCCTCGCTTACGAGGAAGCGCTCGAAGCGCTGCACGCCGCCTCCGGCGCCGTCGGGGGCGTCCCAGCGGGCTCGGCGACGCGCAGGGCAGCGCGGCGTTGCCGAAGGAGGAACGATGGTCTTCAGAAGCGGTCTTGGCCGCGCGCCGGGCATTGCGCGGCGGGGCGCAGCCGCTTCTGGTCGAGCTTGGCGATCTTCGTGGTGCTCTACCTCATGCTGCGCCGCCGCCAAGCGCGGCCGCCTGGGGAGGGCATCCTCACCGACACGGGCTCACGGCTCCCCGCCTGCGCGAGACCTGAGGCCGGCCTGGGATTGCTCACCAACGGAACGGGCGAACTGCAGAGCGGGCTCACGGCCGGGATCGGGCCGGTCGGGGAACTCGTCGGCGGGCTCGGGCTGTTGGAGGCCGGGGTGGCGAAGTTCAGCGGCAAACTGCCCTCGCCGAAGGATCTCGAAGAACTGCGCCGCAGCTCACCCGGCCTGTTCGGCTCCGGGTACTTCGTGCTCGCCGCGATCGAAGGCGCGCCGGCGGACGCGCGCAATGCGGCGGCGTTCGTGCTCAACATCCAGCACGGCGGCAACGCGGGCGAGATCGCGGTGATCTCGCGCTACGGCCACTACCTCGCACTCGGCGACTCGCTTGCGTTCGGCTACTCGGAGAAGCGCTTTGAAGAAAACCTGCCCGACGAGAATCCGGCCGCCTTTGAAACCGGCTACGTCAACGACTTCGCCGATGTGCTGCGGTTTGGCGATCCGCGCCTGCAGATCGTCACGACGGCTGTCCCGGCGAGGCGACGGAATCGTTCATCCGGGCCGTGGCCTACGTGCTGGCGTATGCTGCTCACCGCTGGAGCAGCGGGCCGCTCACCCCGCTCTCCGGCGGCTCCTCGCCTCTCTAGTGACCGGGCACCTCGACCCGATCACCGGTCGACATCGTCGCGACGCGATCGGGGTGAGCCGCGTTCTCGCCAGACCGTCTGCGGACCTCAAAGCCACCTGCATCGCCGAACACGCTCCGGCGCACGTCTTTGAAGAGGTCGGGGGCAAGAACTCGGGGCGGCTGATCCCTGCGGCCCGAGCTGCGCGCCGCCGCGCCGCGGCACGCGCAGATCATCGTGCTCGGCCTCTCGGACCGCTGATCCTGCCCGTCGCCGTGAGGCTGCTCGGTCAGCGCGGATGGTGGCCCCGCTTCGCTCAACTACGTAGCGAGAAGCCGCAGAGCGCCACGCGCCGCGCGCGCCGCTCCTCGATGCGCAGAGGCCACCCTCTAACCTAGAGTGCTGGTAGTTGGCAACCGAAGGAGGAGACGATGCGCAAGGTTTGGTTCATGATCGGGGCGGCGCTCACTCTCGCGCTTGGCGCGGTGGGAGTCGCATTTGCAAGCAGCCAGTTCACACAGAGCTCGAACATCACACTGACGGCAACCAAAGCGACAACCCGTTCGGGTCGAAGCATCGAAGGGGCGGGCACGCTCACGGCGGACCTGAACGAAACGAAGAAAGAAGAAAAGAGAGGGAGTGATGGCCGCCGACGCGGCCGGGGGATCGGTGAAGGCGCGCTTCGCCGACGCCGGCTGCCGATCTTCACCCGCCCGGCGCCATGGAAGCGCCGACGATCTGCCTGCTGACGAACATGTGCACGGCCAAACCCGACATCCACCCGACCGATCTCGGCTATCGCGTGCTCGCGGGCTTGATCCTGCGGCAGTACCTCGCAGGGCTGCCGCGCTTCGATCGCGGGCGGTGGGGCACGAGCTTCGGCGGGTGTGCGCCGGTTGGAGCTAAGTTCCTCTATGAAACGGGAAGCTTGACGATCAAGAGCTCATCGAAGTGAGTTGGAGCGGGTGGGGTGGCGAGCCGGCATCGAGCGCTGAGCGGGCTACGCCGTGACAGTCGCGCCGCAGCGAACGACAGATGGCGGGGGCAGGATTCGAACCTGCGAAGGCAGAGCCAACGCGTTTACAGCGCGTCCCCTTTGACCGCTCGGGAACCCCGCCGCCGTGAGGCGGAGTCTAGCCTGCGGGACGATGGCGCGACGCCCGCCCCGGCGTCGCGGCCAGCGTCGATTCCCGCCCTTAGAAGTGCTTGCATTTTGTTAGGCGCTCTCAGCAAGCTTCGCGCAGAGGCTGCGCCTCGGGCAGCGTCTGCAGCTTCTTCAGGGTTCTGCTCTCGATCTGGCGGACGCGCTCGCGCGTGATGCTGAAGGCGCGGCCGACCTCGTCGAGCGTTCTGGCGCGGCCGCCGGTCAGGCCGTAGCGCATCTCCAGCACCTCGCGCTCGCGCGTTGGCAGGGAGGCCAGCACGCGCGCGACGCTCTGGCGGCGCAGCGCCTCGGAGGCGATGTCGAACGGCGAGGCCGCGGAGGCGTCCTCGACGAAGTCCTGCAGCTCGCCATCGTCGTCCTCGCCGGTCGGGCGCTCCAGGGAGACCGGCTGCTGGGCGATGCGCAGGATCTCGCGCACATCCTGGGCGCTGCATTCCAGCTCGCCGGCGATCTCGATCGCCGTGGGCTCGCGGCCGAAGCGCTGCAGCAGCGCTCGCTCGGTGTAGATCACCTTGTTGATCCGCTCGACCATGTGCACCGGGATGCGGATCGTTCGGCCCTTGTCAGCGATCGCACGGCTGATCGCCTGCCTGATCCACCACGTCGCGTAGGTCGAGAACTTGTAGCCACGGCGGTGATCGAACTTCTCCACCGCGCGAATCAGGCCGAGCGAGCCCTCCTGGATCAGGTCCAGCAGCGTCAGACCGCGGCCGATGTAGCCCTTGGCGATCGAGACCACCAGCCGCAGGTTCGCCTCGACCATGTGCTGCTTGGCCGAGACGTCTCCACGCTCGATCCGCTTGGCCAGGCGCACCTCCTCAGCGGCGGTCAGCAGCGGCACACGGCCGATCGCTCGCAGGTAGAGCCGCAGCGAGTCGAGGCTCGGATCCATGACCTCGGCTTCCTGGCGTTCCTGCTCGCGCGCGGCGGCAGCGGCGGCCTCGGCGCTCTCGCGCTCCTGCGGATCGACGACGTCGATGTCGTGCTCCTCGAGATAGCTGTAGAGGTCGCGGCCCTGCTCGTTGCTGAGCTCGGCCTCCTCCACTGCGGCCACGACTCGCTCCGCGCTGAGAAAGCCCCTCTCCTGGCCCTCGGCGATCAGCGCGCGCATCTCGTCAATCTCCACTACGGCGCTCTCCAACGACAGCGCACCCTCAACAACGACACCGTCAGTCACTTGGAACCCCCACCTTCCATCCAGCTTCCACCGGCGAAAGCGACCCGCTGCGCCGGCTCTGAGTCCTGGCGTTTGCTCCTCTCCTGTCTGTCCCCTACCGGATGCGGTGGCCTCCTGCCGCCGCCCGATCCTCCTGACCTCTGCGAACCGACCTGTGTGTCAGTTGCCTTGTGGTCATGTGCGGAGTGATACCAGAATCTTCGCGGAAGCAGGACGGTTGCTCTCGCGGCGCGATCGGCGGCGGCCCACTCGGAGGCCTGGAGGCGGCTGCTGGAGCGGGCGCACCGGTCCGGTACGCTGAGCCCCAGTGCAGAGCACGACGTGTCCAGAGAGTGCCTCGCCGCAGGGGCGGGGGAGCGACGTCCAGGCCCGAGCCCCGGCGATCCGGGTCGGCCTCTCGCGGGTCGGCGTGACCGGCGTGGAGAAGGTCGTGCGCATCAGGGACGAGCTCTACTTCGCGCGCCTTGAGTGCTTCGTCGATCTCTCTTCCGATCAGAAGGGCGCGCACATGTCGCGTTTCGAGGAGGTCGTCAACGAGGCGATTGGGGAGGTCGTGCTCGGTGAGGCGCCTTTCCGCGCCGAGACGCTGGCCAAGGACATCGCCGAGCTCGTCCGCGCGCGCCAGGGCGCGCTGCGGGCGGAGGTCAGCATTCAGGCGCGCTACCCCGAGCACAAGCCGGCGCCCGTCTCCGGCGTGAGCACGCAGGAGATCTACACGCTGCACGGCCGGGCGGTGGCCTACGAGCACGGCACGCGCCGCCTGGTCGGGGTCTCGGCCACCGGCATGACCGCCTGCCCCTGCGCCCAGGAGCTGGTCGCCGAGCGGGCGCGGCAGCGGCTGCTCGGCGACCAGTTCAGCGAGCAGGAGGTGGATCGCATCTTGGAGCACGTGCCGGTGGCAACCCACAACCAGCGCGGGCTCGGCACGCTGCAGATCGGCTTTCGCGAGGACAGCGATCTGGAGGTCGAGGCGCCGCGGCTGCTGGCGATCGTCGAGCAGTCGATGTCCTCGGAGATCTACGAGCTGATGAAGCGAAGCGACGAGGTCGCGGTGGTGGAGAAGGCGCATCGGCGACCGCGCTTTGTCGAGGACTGCGTGCGGGAGATGATCGCGGGCGTCATCGTCAACCTGCCGGAGCTCGACGGCGCGAGCTTCGTCTCCGCGCGCCAGGAGAACCTCGAGACGATCCACCAGCACAACGTCGTGGCCGAGCGCCACGGCCTGCTCAGCGAGCTGCGCAGCGAGATGGAAAGCGGCGTGCCGGCGCCTCGCCAGACCTCGCTGGAGCACTGGCTCTCCAGCCCGCCGGCTGGCTGAACGAGTTCAGGTCTGGCTCTTGGCGGCGGTGTCAACTTCTCCGAGCCGCCGGCGCATGCCGAAGAAGTAATCGAGGCCCGAGAGCACCGTGACCAGTACGGTCACGTAGACGAGCACCATCACCCAGGTCGGGCGCCCGTGGACGGCGATCAGGGCCAGGATCGCCGCGATCTGCAGGCTGGTCTTGACCTTGCCGAGCGTCGATGCGGCCATCACCACGCCGGCGCCGGTCGCTCCGAGCCGTAGGACCGTGACCGCGAGCTCGCGCGCGATGATCACCATCGCCACCCAGGCGGGAAGCCGGTTCAGCGAGACCAGCGAGATCAGCGCGGCGACCACCAGCAGCTTGTCCGCGAGCGGGTCCATCAGCTTGCCGAACGTCGTGACCGAGTCCCTGGCGCGCGCGAGCCAGCCGTCCACGAAGTCGGTGAGCGAGGCCAGCGCGAAGACGACCGCGGCCAGCACGTCCCCCGAGGGAGTGTTTCCAAGCAGCGCGACCACGAGCACCGGCACCAGCAGGATGCGGAGCACGGTCAGCACGTTGGGGAGGTTGAGCGGGAACATCTCCTGCGCGCATTATGTGCCTGCGGCGGCGGCGAGCGGGGTCCGCCCGGCGCGAACCTGTAGGCTGGATCGATGGCACTGGTACCGATGGTGATCGAGCGGACGGCGCGCGGCGAGCGCGAATTCGACATCTACTCGCGCCTGCTGAACGAGCGGATCATCTTCCTCGGCAGCCCGATCGACGATCAGGTCGCAAACCTCGTCGTCGCCCAGCTGCTGCACCTGGAGGCCGAGGACCCCGAGAAGGACATCTCGATCTACATCAACTCGCCCGGCGGCTCGATCTACGCCGGCCTTGCGATCTTCGACACGATGCGCTTCGTCAAGCCTGACATCCAGACGATGTGCGTCGGGATCGCGATGTCGATGGGCTCGCTGCTGCTGGCCGGCGGCGCCAATGGCAAGCGCGCGGCACTGCCCAACAGCCGGATCCTGATCCACCAGCCCTCCGCCGGCTTTGAAGGCCAGTCGACCGACATCGAGATCCACGCCCGCGAGATCCTCGCCCAGCGCGAGCGGATCGACGACATCTACGCGCAAGCCACCGGCAAGACTTCCGCGGAAGTCAACGCCGACATGGAGCGCGACCGCTTCTTCACCGCCGAGCAGGCCAAGGAGTATGGCCTGATCGACCGCGTGCTCCAGAGCCACTGAGGCTCCCGGGCTTCAGGCGATCGGGTGCTCGATCGCGCCCAGGCTCTCGATCTCGATCCGGACCACGTCGCCCGAGCCCAGAAAGCGCGGCGGCTGCATGCCCTGGCCGACGCCCGATGGGGTGCCGGTGAGGATCAGGTCCCCCGGCATCAGCGTGCAGGTCTGCGCGATGAAGTCGACGAGCTCGTCGATCTTGAAGATCAGGTTGGAGGTGCTCGAGTCCTGGCGCAGCTCGCCGTTGACCCACGTGCGCAAGCGCAGCTCGTGCGGGTCATCCACCTCATCGGCGGTCGTGATCCATGGGCCATAGGGACAGAAGCCGTCTGCACCCTTGGCGCGGGTCCACTGCGGCTCTCGCTTCTGCAGGTCCCTGGCGCTCACGTCGTCTGCGACGGCGTAGCCGGCGACGCGGCCGCCTGCGCCCATCACCGCCGCCAGCTCGCCCTCGTAGTCGAGCCGCCTGACCACCGGCGGGCAGCGCACCGGGTCATTCGGCGGCGCCGCCGAGGAGGGCAGCTTCATGAACACCACGGGCGCGGGCGGTGGCTCCCCGCCCATCTCGGCGACGTGGTCTGCGTAGTTGAGGCCGATGCCGAAGATCGCGCGCGGGGCAGGCACCGGCGCGAGCAGCTTCACGTCGGTCAGCTCGAAGGCCGGGCCGTCGGCGGGCGGGGGAGAGCCGGCTGCGAGCAGATCGAGCACCGTGATCTGCGGGTCGGCATAGGCGATTGCCTGGCCCTCGCGAACCTCGCCGGCGCGCGGGGAGGCGGAGCCCTCCGGGAGAAAGCTGAGCAGCCGCATCGGGCGTGAGAGTACCCGCTCGCGAGAGAGCGTCTATCCTCGCGGTCGATTCATGGCCGGCATCAAGGCGCACGAGCGCATCCTCATGCTCGCGGTTGCGGTCGCCCTCGGGCTGGCGGGGCTTGCCGACCGGCAGGTCTGGGCGCCGATCCCGCGCTTTGCGGTGGCGAGCCTCGCGCTGGTCGGCGTGGCCTGGCTGGTGAGCTTTGCGACCGACCAGCTCGGCGATCATCTCGGCGCCGGCGCGGCGGGCGTGTTGCAGGCGACGGTCGCCAACCTGCCCGAGCTGTTCGTGATCCTCTTTGCGCTGAATGCCGGCGAGCTGATCGTCGCGCAGACGGCGATAGTCGGCTCGATGCTCGCCAACGCGCTGCTGCTGCTCGGGATCGTAATCGTCGTCGGCGCCTGGCGTTCCAAAGACGGCGTGATGCGCTTCTCCCGGCGGCTGCCAAACGACGCCGTGACGCTGCTGATAGTGATGATCTTCGCGGTCATCTTCTCCAGCTCGGCGCTGAAGCTGAACGGGAACGCGGGCAGCGCGGGCGACGTGCAGACGATCTCGATCGTGAGCGCCGCGCTGCTGCTCGCGGTCTACGGCGCCTGGCTTGTCTCCTACCTGCGCTCGGGCAAGGCCGCGGAGCGGAGCGAGGCCAATGCGCGGGTCGGTCTGGCGGCGGCGCTGGTCCTGCTCGCGCTCGGCGGGGCCGGCGCGGCGTTCTCCTCGGAGTGGTTCATCGCGGCGCTGAAGCCGACGATCGCGGTGCTGCACGTCTCGCCGGCGTTTGCGGGGCTCGTGATCGTCGCGATCGCCGGCAACGCGGTCGAGCATGCGGTGAGCGTCGTGCTGGCCGCCCGCGGGCGCGCCGAGCTTGCGATCTCGGTCGTCAAGAACTCCGTCGCCCAGATCGCGGCGTTCCTGTTCCCGCTGATGGTGCTTGTCTCGCTCGCGTTCTCCACGCACCTCACCTTCTCGCTCTCGCCCGTCTACATCGGGGCGCTGGCGCTGATGACGCTGGCCGTCTGGCAAGTCAGCGGGGACGGGCAGGCCAGCGCGTTCGAGGGCTTTGCCCTTGCGGCCGCGTACGTGATCGTCGCAGTGGTCGCCGCCTACCAGTGAGGCTCCGCGTGCGCCGAGCAGGCGTGCGCGCTAGACTGCCTTTTGACCTCGCCTGGGCGGGGTTTTTCTTTCGTCCAGGCCGCCCACCGACAACGCAGGGATCACCAAGGCAATGGCTCGTGGAGATGTCCGGATTGCTGTAACCCTCGCCTGCGAGGAGTGCAAGCGCCGCAACTACCAAACGAATAAGAGCAAGCGCAACAACCCGGACCGCATCAGCATGCGCAAGTACTGCCGCTGGTGCCGCCGGCACACAAGCCACCGGGAGACTCGCTAGCGCCGGGAGCGCTGCTGTGAGCCGTGAACGCAGGCAACGTTCAAAGCAAAGGGCGCGTCGCAGAGCCGACGAGGGCGCCGCGGGAGAGCTCGTCCGGGCCGACGTGCCGGGCGCGCTCGATCACGCCTCTGGCGAGGTCGACGAGTTCGACGCCGCGCTCGTGCGCGGAGCCGGCGGGGTGCCGGCCGCTGCCGGCGAGACCGAGCGTGCCGAGCAGGCCGACGAGGAGCAGCACGGTGGCGGCCCGGCGACCGAGACTGCCGGCGGCGGCGGGCGACGCAACGGCGGCAACGGGGCAGTGGGAAACGCTGCGGAGTTGCCGGCGCCTCGCGAAGAGGCACGACCTGCCACCCGCGGCTCGATCTTCGCGCGCGCGGCAGCCTTCCTGCGGGCGAGCTGGGCGGAGCTCCAGCGCGTCCAATGGCCCGACCGCCCGGAGGTCTTCCAGGCGACGGCCGTCGTACTTGGTTTTGTCGCCGTCATGGGCGTCTACCTCGGCGTGGCCGATTGGGTCGCCCAAAAGATCATCAATTTCATCCTTTGACGCCCGATGGCCGGCGCATATCGGCGTCCTCGCTCGCTCGTGTGCTGGCCGGTTCGGGGATTCGAGCGCGAAGCGCTCGTGTCTCCCGGTTCGGCACACTTCGCTCACTGCGTCCTTGATCTGCTTGGCCCTCGAACGTCAAACCCCCTGCGACAGAGCGGTTCTATGCTCTGGTCTCGAAGGGTCCGAAGTCGCGCCGCCGGGCCTCCGTCTCGTCTCGTCCCATCCACACACTGAAGCCAGGAATCGCTGAATGTTTCGTTGGTATGTCGTCAACACCTACTCCGGTCACGAGAACAAGGTCAAGCAGAACCTCGAGCACCGGGTCGTATCGCTCGGTCAGCAGCGCAACGTGCGCCAGGTCGTGGTTCCGACCGAATCGGTCTCGGAGATGAAGGACAACCAGAAGATCACCGTGGAGAAGCGGACGATGCCTGGCTACGTGCTCGTGAACATGGAGCTCAATGAGGATTCGTGGGGCGTCGTGAAGGGCACGCCCGGCGTGACCGGGTTCGTCGGGTCCTCGAATGAGCCGGTGCCGCTGACCCAGGGCGAGGTCGATCGGCTGATGCACAAGGAGGTCGCCACGGCGCCGCGCACACGGGCTCAGTTCGCGATCGGAGAGACGGTGAAGGTGATCTCCGGCCCGCTCTCGGACTTCTCCGGCGAGATCGCCGAGATCAACGACGACGCCGCGAAGCTGAAGGTCCTGGTATCAATCTTCGGTCGCGAGACCCCCGTAGAGGTGGGCTTCGACCAAGTGAAGAAGCTCTGAGGATTTCTACATGGCCAAGAAGGTTCTGACAACGATCAAGCTGCAGGCGAACGCCGGGCAGGCGAGCCCCGCCCCGCCGGTCGGCCCTGCGCTCGGTCAGCACGGCATCAACATCATGGAGTTCTGCAAGGCGTTCAACGCGCAGACGCAGAGCGAAACCGGGACCGTGATCCCGGTCGTGATCACCGTCTATGAGGATCGCTCGTTCACGTTCGTCACAAAGACGCCGCCGGCGGCGGTGCTGATCAAGCAGGCGCTGCGGATCGGCAAAGGCTCCGGCGAGCCCAATCGCAACAAGGTCGGCACGATCACCCACGAGCAGCTGCGCGCGATCGCCGAGCGCAAGCTTCCCGATCTGAATGCTCACGATGTGGAGCAGGGGATGAAGATCATCGCCGGCACCGCGCGCTCGATGGGCGTGGAGGTGGAGGCATGAGCACTCATCATGGACGCCGCCACCGCGAGTCGGTGGGCAAGGTCGATCGCGAGCGCCAGTACGCGCCCGCCGAGGCGGTCTCGCTGCTCAAGAGCCTCTCCAGCGCGAAATTCGACGAGTCGGTCGAGGTGCACGTGCGCACGGGACTGAACGTCCGGCATGCCGACGAGCAGCTGCGCGGCACGATCGCGCTGCCGCATGGGCTTGGCAAGGAAATCAAGGTCGCCGTCTTCGCCCAGGGCGAGAAGGCGCGCGAAGCGCAGGAGGCCGGCGCGGATGTCGTCGGCAGCGACGATTTGGCCAAGAAGATCGAGGAGGGCTTCGACGACTTCGACGTCGCGATCGCCACGCCGGACATGATGGCGATCGTCGGGCGCCTGGGCCGGATTCTTGGACCCTCGGGCAAGATGCCGAACCCGAAGGTGGGCACGGTGACGATGGACGTCAAGAGCGCCGTGGAAGCCTCCAAGTCGGGCAAGGTCGAGTACCGGACCGATCGCAACGCGATCGTCCACCTCGTGATCGGCAAGGGCAGCTTCGAGGAGAAGATGCTGCTCGAGAACTACGCCGCCGTGATCGAAGAGCTGATGAAGGCAAAGCCGTCTGCGGCCAAGGGCCGCTACCTGCGCACGATCACGCTCGCCTCCACGATGGGGCCCGGCGTGAAGGTCGATCCGAGCAGGACACGTGACATCGCCGAGGAGGCGCCGAGCGGCATAGCCGCGTAGGGGTCGGCACGCCGCTTGCGCGGCCTCCGGCTATCCTTCGCGGGCAAGCTTCAACGCGCCAGCACGGCACCCGAGACCTCCGGCAGCGCTTGCGTAAGACCGGGACAGGAGCCAGATGAACCGAGAGCAGAAGGGCGCGGTGATCGCCGAGATCGCCGCCGACATCCAATCAGCAGAGGCGATCTTCGCCGTCGACTACCGGGGCATCAGCGTGCCCCAGGCCGCGGAGCTGCGCGGCAAGCTGCGCGAGGCGGATGCGACCTTCAAGGTCGTCAAGAACTCTCTGACCGAACGGGCCGCCGACGAGGTCGGCCGCGGCGAGCTGAAGGAGTTGCTGGTCGGGCCGACGGCGTTGACCTTCGTGCGCGGCGATGCGGCGCTGGCCGCCAAGGCGATCTCCGACTACGCCCGCGCCACTCAGCTGCTGCCGTTCAAGGGCGGGACGCTGGGCACCGAGGCGCTCGATGCTTCGCAGATCACCGCGATCTCGCGGCTGCCTTCGCGCGAAGTGCTCTACGGGCAGCTGGTCGGTGTAGTGGCCTCGCCGGTGAGCGGTCTGGTGCGGACCCTGGGCGCGCTCGTGGGCGGGCTTGCGGTTGCGCTCGGCCAGGTGCGCGAGAAGAAGGAGTCCGGCGAGATCCCGGCGGGCGAGGCGTCCGCGGCGGCCCCGGAGCCCGAGGCGGCGGCCTCAGAGCCCGAGGCCCCGGCTGAGCCGGCGGCCGAGGCAGATGTCCCGAAGCCGGAGGAGCCCGCCGCGGAGGCGGCCTCCGATGAGGCTGAGGCAGAGAAAGCTGAGCCGGCGGCCGATGAGCCGACGGCAGAAGACGAAAATCAGGCGGACGCTTCGGCTGCGGCCGACACCGCCGAAGCGACCAAGGAGAACTGACCGATGGCAACCAGCACACAGGATTGGATCGAGGAGCTAAGGGCATTTCAGTGCTCGAGCTCGCTGAGCGCATC
>CAVSAL010000011.1:0-8280 GCA_963725915.1 uncultured Actinomycetota bacterium
CATCTGCGCTCCAGGGCCGTAGCGGCCTAGCCGAGCCAGGCCGAGAGCTCCTTCAGCGCGTCGGGGAGCACGTAGTAGTAGGCCCACAGGCCACGCCGCTCGGAGTCGACGATGCCGGCGTCGCGGAGCTTGCCCAGGTGATGGGAGAGCGTGGGCTGGGAGATCTCGAAGAGGGGCACGAGCTCGCAGACGCAGACCTTGCCGGCGTGCTTTGCCAGCACGTCCACCAGCTGCAGACGGATCGGGTCGCCGAGCGCCTTGGCGACCGCGGCCATGCGCAGCGCGTGGTCGCGATCTACGTCCGGGTAGACGACGGGGTCGCAGCAGCGCTCGCCCGCGGGGCGCTTGGTCTTCGGGGCCAGCTCCAAATCGACGCTCATCAATCTATAAATATCTATTGAAGCGAGATTTGTCAATGCAATATGATCGCGGGCATGAACCTGCCACGGCGCCTGCTGGCGGAGATGCTGGGCTCCGCGTTTCTCGCCGCGCTCGTGATCGGCTCAGGGATCGCGGCGCAGACCCTCTCGCCGGGGGACGTCGGGCTGCAGCTGCTTGAGAACGCGGCGGCGACCGCGGCTGGGCTGTTCGCGATCATCCTGATGTTCGGCCCGGTCTCCGGCGGGCACTTCAACCCGGTGGTCTCGCTCGTCGACGCGAGCTTCGGCGGGCTGCGCTGGCGCGAGGCGCTTGCCTACATCCCCGCTCAGGTGGCCGGCTGCGTGCTCGGCGCGGTCGTGGCCAACGGCATGTTCTCGCTGGCCGCGATCAGCATCTCCACGCACCATCGCGCCTCGGGCGCGCATCTCTTCTCGGAGGCGATCGCGACCGCGGGTTTGGTGCTCGTGATCTTCTCGCTGGCGCGCACCAGGCGCTCGAGCCTTGCCCCCGCCGCGGTCGGCGCCTACATCGGCGCCGCCTACTTCTTCACCAGCTCGGCGAGCTTCGCCAACCCGGCGATCAGCGTCGGGCGCATGTTCTCCAACACGTTCGCCGGCATCGCGCCGGCGTCGGTGCCCGGATTCGTCGTGGCGCAGTTGATCGGCGGTCTCTGCGCGGTGCTCGCGATCAGGGTCCTCTACCCGGACATCACGCCCGCCGAGGCGGCCGAAGCGGTCATGCCCCACGAGGCCGTGCCGGCGCGAGGCTAGGGCGCTCGCGATGGCAACCGTGCTGTTCGTCTGCCTGCACAACGCCGGCCGCTCGCAGATGAGCCAGGCGCTGTTTCAGCGCGCAAGCGGCGGACGCCACGACGCGCTCTCCGCCGGCACGACTCCGGCCGAGCGCGTCCACTCCGAGGTTGTCGAGGTGATGGGCGAGCTCGGGATCGACCTCTCCGAGCGCCGTCCCGCGCGGCTCACCACGGAGCTCGCGCAGCAGGCCGACCTGATCGTCACGATGGGCTGCGGCGATCAGTGCCCCTACATCCCCGGCAAGCGCTACATCGACTGGGACCTGTCCGACCCGAAGGGCCGTCCGATCGACGAGGTTCGCGCCACCAGGGATGAGATAGCGGGCCGCGTCGAGCTCCTGGTCGCGGAGCTCGACGCGGACTGAGCTTCAGGCTCCCGCCGCTAGGACTGGCCTTCTGAGGGTTCGCTGCTGTTGCCGCTCGGTTCGGGCGTCAGCGACGGCAGCGGCGCCGGCGTGACCTGAACGGTGAAGACCGGGCTCGCTGCGCCCTCGTTCTCGGGGCCGCCCGGGATGTACACGCGCAGCACATGGGTGCCGACGAAGTAGAACCTGTGTTCCAGTACGTAGGTCGAGGTCGAGCCGACGTAGCCGATCTCGATCGTGTGGAACTGGCCGGAGGGGCTCTTGGCCTGCAGGTACACGACGTGCCCCGCCACATCGGGCGTGACCGTGCCGGTGACGCCGAGCGGCTGTCCCTGCGGCACGCTGCTGGCCGACGGTTCTGCAGTGATCAGATCGTGGACACCCTCGAAGAGGACCGCGGATGTCTGCCCGCCGCCCTTGACCTCGTAGAAGGTGCTGCGCAGCGGCGTCTGGGTCGGCATCGTGTATTCGCCACCGGCGTTGGTGCTCGCTTCGGCGATCGCGGTGAAGTGGCCGCCGTGCCGCGTATGGGCCAGCAGCTGAACCGGGGTGCCGGTCGCGGCGCCGGCGAGCTTGCCCGACAGCGTGACCGACTGGCCGATCAGGATCGGGTCGGCGGAGGCGTCGATCGTGAGCGCGCCGTTCTGGGCCTGCGAGATCTCATAGGCGATCACGTTGGAGGGGCTCGGCACGTTCCTGTCCTCGCTGCGCACGAGCACACGGATGTTCGCGTCGCCGGGCACGATGAAGACGTGAGGCAGGGTGTAGGTGCCTTCGGTAGTGACGGTGGCGGCCCCGATCCGGTGCCAGGACTGGCCATTTTCGGCATCCTGGCGCTGGAGCACCACCAGCGCGCCGGCGTCGGCGGGCTTCACGGTGCCGGTGAACGTGACCTCGTTGGGCTTGCCGGTCAGCAGTTGGCTGCCTTCGGCGGGACCCGAGAGCGTCACCTGTGCGCCGACGCGCACTTGCTGGGTCCTGCTGCGGGCATTGCCGGCGAGCACGAAGTAGGCGCGGTTGGTTTCAACAGCGCCTGCGGCCTGTGAAAGCTCGTAGTAGCCGCCGGTGCCGGTGGTGGCGCTCTCCACGTAGCTGAAGCCCGGCTGGGAGGCGAGGTGCTGGAAGAGCTGTACCGTCTGGCCCGATTCGCCGCCTCCCGGGCAGTGCAGGCGCCCGAAGATCACGATCGGTTCTCCGGCCGTTATGTGGTGCGGCGCGAGGAGCATGTCGATCCTGCAAACGCCATGGAACCGGTGCCTGTGCGCCAGGGCCGCCGATGGGACCAGAAGCGCGAGCGCAACCGCCACAGAGATCGTCCCAGCCGCAATCGCGGCGGTGGGGAACCGCCTTCCTCCAAGCATTTTTCTCTCCTTGAAGCCCTTGGTTGAGTAGAGGTTGGGCCGCAGCCGATCGATGCGGCCCAACCTCCTGAACCCGTCGGCGCGGGGAAAGGTGCAGTTCCTGCGCGAATGCTTAACCGCAGGTAAACACTTGCGCGGCGCGTGCGATCAGAGCCGCCGCGATTTGCAGCGCATGAAGGGCTCGATGTCGGCCGTGCCCTTGCCGCCGCGACCGCGGAAGGAGTAGCGCGCCCGCGCGAAGTAGCGGCGCCCATCGGCGCAGGCCACCACGTCAAAGAAGCGGATGCTGCCGCCGTGCTTGTGGAAGCGGCCGCCGGCGCAGTCGGGCGTGCAGTCGTTCAGGTGAAAGACGCCCGTGCCCTTCGCTTCGCGGCTGCCATATGAGCTGTAGCGCAGGCCGGTCACGTAGAGGTTGGCATCGGCGCAGGCGAGGATCGCCTTGCGGGGCTTGTAGCGATGCCCGCGGCATCCTTCGGCGGCGACGTAGACGGGGGAGGCGCCGGCGCCGCCCTGGGGTCCCGGATTCGCGGTCGAGGAGGCGCTGAAGATCGCCGCCGGCGCGAGTGCGAGAGTGGCGGCGCAGGGCAGCAGGAGGATCTTCATCCCTTTGGAATCTAGCGCGCTTGGCTTACTGTGGGCTTGCGAGCGCGCACCTGGTAGACGGCGGTGTAGCCGTCTTGAAAGCCCTGCCGGGCGGCGCGCAGGTAGAGCCGCCAGACGCGTGTGCGCTGCGCGCCGGCAAGCGCCGTGGCTGCCTCGAGGTGCTCGTCGAGGCGGCTGGCCCAGTGGCTCAGCGTGATCGCGTAGTCCTCGGCGAAGCCCTCGACGTGGTCGGTCGGCAGGCCCGCCCGTTCGAGGGCAAGCTCGATCCTGGAGAGCGGGAGCGGCTCGCCGTCGGGGAAGACGTAGCGCATCGTGAACGCGTCTTTTGAGGCCTCCTCGTAGTCGCGGGTGGCCGCGATCGCGTGGTTGAGCAGAACGCCGCCCGGCTTCAGCGTCCGGGCGAGCGTTGCGGCGTAGTCGTCGATTTGACTGTCTCCTACGTGCTCGGCCATGCCGATGCTGACGATCGCGTCGAACTCGCCCTCCCCGATCTCGCGGTAGTCGGCGAGCCTGATCTCGACCTTGCTCTGCAGACCCGCCTGCGCTACGCGGCTGCGCGCAAGCTCGGCCTGAGAGGGCGAGAGCGTGATGCCGAGGACCTCCACGCCAAAGCTCGCGGCGGCGTGGATCGCGAAGCTGCCCCAGCCGCAGCCGACGTCGAGCACGCGCTGACCGGGCTTCAGATCGAGCTTGCGCGCGATCAGGTCGAGCTTGGCCTGCTGCGCGTCCTCCAGCGTGGTGGCGCCCCGTGAGAAGAGGGCGCAGCTGTAGGTCATCGACTCGTCGAGGAAGAGGGCGAAGAACTCGTTGCCCACGTCGTAGTGGTAGCGGACAGCCGCAGCGTCGCGGGCGATCGTGTGGCGCTCGCCGCGCAGGATCAGCTCGATCGGCGGTCGCCCCGGCAGGCCGCCGGGCAGGGCCGCGAGCAGCAGCGCCAGGCCGAGCCGTGCGCGCTGCCGGAAGTCCATCGCCGGCGGATCCCAGTCGTCGATGACCAGGAAGGCGGCGTCGATGTCGTCGGTCTCGATCGAGCCCTCGACGTAGGCGCGTCCGAGTCCCAGGCGACCGGGCGAGCGCACGATCTGGCCGAGCGCCGATGGGCCGCGCACGTGGAAGACGGGCGCCTCAGGCGCACTTGCCGGCAGGCTCACTCCGTCCCAGAAGCGCAGCGCGAACGGGCGCGAGGGCGCCCACCGCTCGATCTCGCGGGCGAGGGGGGCGCTCAGCTTGATCAGGGCCATGGCGCGCACCCTATGCGAACGAGCGAGAGCCGACGGCCGGAATCGAACCGGCAACCCCCGGTTTACAAAACCGGTGCTCTGCCAATTGAGCTACGTCGGCGAACAGGACCTCGAATCGTAGCGTCGGCGCTCGGGCCTGTAACGCGCCCGCCGGCTCCGGGGTATCCGAGGACGTGGACATCGACCGGCTCCCGTTGCGCATCGGCCAGGCCGTTCGGCGGCAGCACCAGCCCGTCGCGGCGTCTGGCGCGCAGCCCGACCTTCGCGAGATCCGCGAACGGACGCTCGCGCGCGGCGTCAACCGGCCGCTCTACCTGTTCGCAAGAGCGATCCTCGTGCCCTTCTTCCGCGTCTACCTGCGCCTGCAGGGGATCGGCGCCGAGGAGGTGCCCCGGCAAGGGCCGCTGCTGCTGGCGGCCAACCACCGCAGCTTCCTCGATCCGTTCGTGATCGGGGCGCTGATGAAGCGGCCGATCTACTACGTCGCCAAGCGCGAGCTCTTCGAGCATCGCTGGCAGGCGTGGCTGCTGAGCGGTCTGGGCGCGTTTCCGATCGACCGTGGCCGCAGCGACGAGCAGGCGATGGCGACCGCGAAGGAGATCCTCGAACGGGGCGAGTGCGTGCTGATCTTCCCCGAGGGGACGCGGGTGCGGGGCGGGCCGCTCGGGGCTCCGCGCAGAGGCGTCGGCCGGCTTGCGCTGGAAACCGGGGTGCCCGTCGTGCCGGTCGCCGTGATCGGCACCGAGCAGGTCCGCCGCGGCTGGCGGGTGCGTCCCGCTCGGGTGAGGGTCCGCTTCGGGCGGATCGCGTGCCTGCCGCTCACCGAGGAGGTCTCCCCGTCGCTTGCGGCGGCGGCGACCGGTCGAATCTGGGCCTGCGTCTGCCTGCAGTGGGAGTGGCTGGGCGGGCAGGCGCCGCCACGGGCGCCGAGCATCGGCGGCCATCGCAGCCATGCCGCCGGGACACCGGTGCCGAGCGGGGGCCAGCACCTCTCCGGAGTACGCTGCGATGGGTGACCGACGTACAAGAGGAGCAGGTGCCGCCGCGCAGCAAGGCGCAGCTGGACGCGGAGTTCTCCGAGCTCTATCGCACCCATCTGCGCGACGTCTACAGCTACGCCTACTACCGGGTCGGCGACCATCACGACGCCGAGGATCTGACCGAGCAGACCTTCCTGCAGGCCTACAGGCATTTCGAGCGCGCGCAGCGCGAGTCCAACGGCCGGCCGCTGCGTCCCTGGCTGATCAGGATCGCCCACAACCTTGCCGCGAACCTCTACAGGGACCGTGCGCGCAAGCCCTCCGCGCCGATCGAGGACCCCGATGCGCTGAGCTCGCTGCGCAGCACCGAGGAGATCGTCGAGGGGCGCGAGGAGCTCACGCGCGTGCTTGCCGCGGTCGGCGATCTGCCCGAGGACCGGCGCGAGGCGCTGATCATGCGGTTCGCGCTCGGCATGGACAACCGCGAGATCGCGCGCGCGCTCGGCCGCTCCGACGGGGCGACCAAGGTGCTGATCCACAGGGCGATCAAGCAGCTGCAGGGGCAGCTGCGCGAGAGCGAGGAGCCGCCGGCGTGAACGCTTGGAGGAGCAGATGACGGGGACGGCCGACTTCGAGGGGCTGCTGCGAGCGGCGCTTGCGCCGGTCGATCCGCCCGAGCACCTTGCCGCACGTCTGGAGCACGGGCTGCAGAGCATCACCGAGATGGCCGGGCAGGAGCTCGATGCGCTCGAGCTCTCGGCGATGCGCGATCCACGCAACTGGGCGCGGCCGGCCGCGGCGGTTGTGCTGGGCGCTGGCGCCGGCGCTGCGCTTGTGGTGCTGCGCGCGCGGCGGCGCACCGTGGAGGCGGGGCGCATCGGCGCCGCGGGCGCCGTCGTGGGCAAGACGCTGCACGACGTCGAGCAGCAGACGCGCCGCCTGTTGCGCTCGCGCTGAGCCGCGGATTCTCGCCAAGCCTGCGGATGCCCCGCTGGGGCGTCCATGCCGCGCTGCCTCACCGGCGGGCCGCTTGGATGGTGAGAAAACGGTTGCAGTTCGGATGATCTGACCGGAAGCGGCCGATTGTGTTTTAATTCAAACTAGTTGGGTATGTCGCAGTCGAATGCGCCCTCTTATTGAACTGACGGCTGGGATTGCCCATGAGGGGCGTCTGGCGGCCCTCTGCACTCGCCCGCTCGATCGGCTCTCCGACGAGCAGCTGATGGACCTCGTCGCGCGGGATCGCAGCCCGCTCGCGTTCGATGAGCTCTACGACCGCCACGCCGGCATCGCGTTCGCCTCGGCGCTGCGGATCTGCACCGACCGGGCGCTGGCCGAAGACGCCGTTCAGGAGGCGTTCCTCTCGCTTTGGCGGGCGCGCGGACGCTTCGACCGGCGGCGCGGCAACGTTCGTGGCTGGGTGCTGACGATCGTGCGCAACAGGGCGATCGACGTGGTCCGCCGCGGCGCCGGCGACCGCAGCGAGCTCATCGAGCACCTGCTCGAGGAACGGCTGGAGGCCCTGCAGCGGACAGACGAGGAGGTTGACGGCCGCGAACGGGCGAGCGGGCTGCGCGTTGCGCTGGAGTGCCTGCCGGCTGAGCAGAGCTCGGTGATCGAGCTGGCCTACTACGGCGGCTACACGCAGGCGGAGATCGCGGCGATATTCGACGCGCCGGTTGGCACGATCAAGGGCAGGATCAGGCTCGGCCTGGAGAAGCTGCGCGCCGATCTGCTGGCCGATCGGGCGCTGGCTTCTTGAAAGGCAACACCGTGCCGGCGGTTGCCGGCACGGTGCCGGGCTCGGCGCCCGCCGTGCCGCTACTTTAGGCTGCCCTGCGATGGCCACCTGCTACAGGCATCCAAATCGCGAGACCGGCGTCTCGTGCTCCTCCTGCGGGCGCCCGATCTGCCCGGACTGCATGACTCCGACGAACGTCGGCATGCGCTGTCCCGAGTGCGCCAAACAGCGCACGAAGGTCGTGCGGATGCGCGAGATGGCACGCGAGCCGCGCGTCACCTATGCGTTGATCGCGATCAACGTGCTTGCGTTTCTCGCCGAGAGCGGCCAGTTCACGATCTCGGGCAACGCCGACGGCGTCGTGATCGAAAAGGGACTGCTCTACAGGCAGGGGATCTCGGTGGAACACCAGTACTGGCGCCTGATCACCAACGGGTTCCTGCACTGGGACATCTTGCACATCGGCTTCAACATGTACCTGCTCTACCTGATCGGGACGATGCTCGAGAACGCGATCGGCTCGACCAGGTTCGCCGCGATCTACTTCACCAGCCTGCTCGCCTCCTCGTTTGGTGTGCTGCTGCTCAGCAACGGCATCAGCGTCGGCGCCTCCGGCGCGATCTTCGGCGTGCTGGGAGCCGCCGCGGTGGAGGTGAGATCGCGCGGGCTGAGCCTGCGAGAGAGCGGCATCGGCGGCCTGATCGTGCTCAACCTGATCTTCACCTTCCTCGTGCCGGACATATCGATCGGCGCGCACATCGGGGGGCTGATCGCTGGCGTGCTTGCCGGATTTGCGA